>JBDXGZ010000018.1:0-171813 GCA_039989855.1 Maricaulaceae bacterium
GCGTTACTACAACCACTCATAGCCAATGCACTGACGCCAAGGCCGATATACAATATTTGATAGATTCGTAGGATCTAAAGAAATAGCTGGAACACATATGTTCCGATACCTTGGTGCGGTCGAGAAGACTCGAACTTCCACTCCGGTTAAGGAACAGCGACCTCAACGCTGCGCGTCTACCAATTCCGCCACGGCCGCACATTGAGGAAGCCGCCCTATAGCGAGGCTAGACCCACTTGTGAAGTAAAAAATGCGGCAAATATTGATGGACCTCATCTATTGCAATTTCGTAAGGGCGGCTTGCGTCGCCTATGGGCTTAAATATCATAACTCTTGCAGATCGCAGCAAGGGCCGCCATATATCCCCTATGGCAAAATCAGCTTCATCTTTACACGCAGATAGCACGGCGACGTGGCAAATCAGTACAGGTTTAACCCCCTACCCAGACGCTTTGGGCGCGATGGAAAGTCGCGTGGCTGAAATTATTGCGGGCGACGCGCCAGAACTTATCTGGCTCTTGGAACATCCACCGCTTTATACAGCAGGGACGAGCGCTCAAGAGAGCGACTTGATCGCGCCGGAACGCTTCCCCGTCTTTCAAGCGGGCCGAGGCGGGCAATATACTTATCACGGACCAGGACAACGCGTAGCATATATTATGCTCGATTTACGCAAGCGGGGCCGAGATGTAGCCGCTTTCGTTCGCGCGTTAGAACAGTGGATTATCGATACGCTCGCGACCTTTGATATTGTCGCGGAGCGCCGCAGTGGTCGAGTTGGTGTTTGGGTTGAGCACTCAGATGGACGAGAAGAAAAAATTGCGGCCATTGGAGTTAGGCTTCGCCGCTGGGTGAGCTTTCACGGTATTTCGATAAACCTCAATCCAGACTTATCGCATTTTGGTGGGATCGTCCCTTGCGGTATATCTGAGCATGGTGTTGCTAGTTTTGAAAGTCTTGGAAAAGACGTCACGCTGGCAGCGCTTGATAAAGCCCTACAGGATAATTTCATACGGATTTTCGGCGAGACACAACAGGTTTAACACGTGAAAATTGTTATTCTTACAGGCGCAGGCATTTCAGCCGAAAGCGGCATATCCACCTTTCGCGATTCAAACGGACTATGGGAAAAGCACCCCATTGAAGATGTCGCCACACCCGAAGCCTTTGTGCGCAACCCCGCCCTTGTTCACCGCTTTTATAATTTGCGTCGACTAGCCCTGAAAGACGTCGAACCCAATCCAGCGCATTTTGCTCTGGCACGTTTGCAACAGGCCTTACACGCCTCGGGCGGGTCGCTGACGCTTGTGACCCAAAACGTCGATAATTTACACACCCGCGGCGGCTCCGCCTCCCCGATCCATATGCACGGAGAGCTGACCTCTATTCGCTGCACCCATTGTAATGCTCGTGAATATTTTGAAGACGAAACTTCGGTGGATACACGCTGCCAAAATTGCGGGGAGAGGGCCATGCGGCCTAATATTGTTTGGTTCGGAGAAATGCCCTTCGCCATGCAGAGCATTGAAACGGCCATAGCGGCTTGCGATTTATTTGTCTCCATCGGAACAAGCGGGGCCGTTTACCCCGCGGCGGGCTTCGTACATATGGCAAGTAGCCTCGGGAAAGACACGCTAGAGATCAACCTCGAACCCTCCGAAGGCTCTGCCGCTTTTAATGAAAGCCGCCTCGGTAAAGCGGGGGAGCTTGTACCGCTTTGGGTTGATGAGATCATAAAAGGCCTTAAAAGACCCCTATGAGAATTTATATAGACGCCGATGCCTGCCCTGTTCGCGAAGAGACCTATAAGGTCGCGCGGCGACATAATATCCCCGTGAGCGTTGTCAGCAATAGTTACCTACGCGTGCCCCGCGAACCGCTCATTACAATGATAACAGTGTCTGATAGTTTCGATGCCGCCGATGATTATATCGCCGAGAATGCAGACAACGCATCCATCGTGATTACTTCTGATATTTTACTGGCTGAACGGGCCTTGCAAAAAAACGCGGTTGTCTTGAAGCCCAACGGGAAAGCCTTTGATAAAGATTCCATTGGCGGGGCGATTGCCACGCGCGCAATTATGGCCGACCTCCGCGCGGGGGCGGATATGCCCAATATTGGCGGGCCACCGCCATTCACACATAGAGACCGCTCGCAATTCCTCGAAGCTATTCACCTCGCCTGCGAGCGATTAAAAAGAGGCGCTTAGCCTTTACGCTTGCACCGCTTACGTAGTTTGACTGGCGGGCCTTTTTTAATCATGCCAAGCTCTTCAAGGTTTACCGCGAAATCGGCCATAGGATCACAATGTGTCTCTGGGGCTTCCCAATAATTCTGGCTTGCAAGCTTTTCCGTTATCGGGTCAACAAACACAATGAACGGAGACCAGACGCGGTGCCATCCCCGCTCTTTCGCAAGCGCCGTCACACCTAAATCATCAGCCAGTTTTAATCCGTGGTCTGACCTTGCATGTATATTTATATAAGGCAACTCTAACGCCTCCCCGCTACGGCCATAATTTTCAATCGCGGGTTTACTGAAATAACGCACGAGGTTCGCATCACGCATAGGGCGTGCGGGATCAAAAATTTGTTTATGAAGCACCGCGCAATAGGGGCAACGGTTAAAGCCAAAAAAGATAGCTAGCGGTTTTCCCTCACTTTTTGCCGCCGCTAAGGCCGCCGTGTAAATCTCACGACTATCACGACAATTATGGTAGCGCATATTACGCCTCACCTCATCCCGACAGGTTGCGAGACGCTCAATTTTTTCATAATCAATGGCAGGCTTAAATAGGGGGGTAGCCAATTGTTTTTCAAACGCATCCTGCACTTTATCGGTAGCGGCTGGTCCCGAAGGGGGGCCGACTTGCGCAGGCGCAGAGACAAATGTAAAAGCAATGATAAGCGGCGCGATAATGGATAGAATAAAACGTGTCATGACCGCTCCTTAAATGTCCAAAGCGTCACGCGCAAGACGCCGTAGCATTGTTCACTCAAGCGTGATATTTAAGCCTATGTCCAGAACACCGTCGATTCTTTTTGTTTGCCTTGGTAATATTTGCCGCTCCCCTACAGCCGAGGCGGTCTTTCGGCAACGCGCACAGCAATCAGGGCTTGAGGTCATTATCGACAGCGCAGGCACTGGCGGCTGGCACGCAGGTGAACCGCCTGATCCGCGAGCCATAGAGCACGGCGCTCTAAAGGGCTATGACCTCACCGATCAATCGGCCCGCAAAGTCACACACACAGACTTCAGTTCCTTTGATTATGTCTTGGCAATGGACGCGCAAAACCTCTCGCACCTGAGAGATATGTGTCCCGCGGGTTATTCCGGGCATCTGTCTCGGTTCTTAGACTTCGCCCCCCATACGGCGGACAAGAATGTTCCTGACCCTTATTACGGCGGCGAGGACGGGTTTAGTCAGGTCATCCGCTTGATCGAAGCGGCCAGTGACGGGTTAATCACCCATTTAAGCCTGAAAGCTGCGACGAAAACAACGTAGACTTCCTCGGAAATTCGCGCTAGGCGGCAGGAATGTATTTAACAAAGGATATACCCAGATGACGACAGGTTTGGTTACAGTTTTCGGCGGCTCAGGCTTTATCGGAAAATATGTTGTCCGCTCACTTGTGAAACAAGGGTGGCGAGTCCGCGTGGCGATGCGGCGTCCCCACACAGGTCTTGACCTGAAAGTCATTGGCAATGTCGGACAAGTACAACTCGTACAAGCCAATATGCGCTTCCCCTCATCCGTAGAACGCGCTGTTGAAGGCAGTGACGCGGTTGTTAATCTCGTCTCTATTTTGTTTGAGAGCGGAAAGCAGACCTTTGAAGCTATGCACGTCGATGCAACTCACACTTTAAGCGCGGCGTGCCAGAAACATAATATTAAAAACCTCGTCCATATCTCAGCTCTTGGGGCCGATACTGAATCTGAGTCTGACTACGCCCGCACAAAAGGTGAGGCCGAAGACATACTTCGCGCCGCTATTCCGAGTGTTGATATTTTAAGACCGTCCATCGTCTTTGGACCAGAAGATAATTTCTTCAATCAATTTGCAGGCATGACAAGCCTATCACCTGCTCTCCCTCTTTTTGGCGGAGGGCAAACATGCTTCCAGCCAATTTATGCAGGAGATGTGGCAGACGCTGTTGCCGCCTGTTTGGCGACGGGGACACATGGCGAGACTTACGCGCTCGGCGGGCCAGAGACTTATAGCTATAAAGAGCTTATGCAATTTATCCTAACCACGATTGACCGAAAACGCCTTCTACTGCCGCTTCCGTGGTTTGCGGCCAACATGATCGGATTCTTTGGCGAGCTGAGCGGCGCATTGCCATTCATAGACCCTGTTCTAACGCGTGATCAGGTCAAGCTTTTAAAGATTCATAATATGATGCCTGAAGGAATGAAAACCGCGAAAGATCTTGGGATTGAGTTAGAAACGATCGAATCTCTTGTCCCAAGCTACCTGGCGCGCTATCGTCACCACGGACAATTTCATGAGAAGCAGACAGGGTAAGCGCACTCATTGCGTCAAGCCCCGCCCTATACGGAGACGATAATGATACGCAAAATAGCTTTAATTACAACTGTAGCAGTCCTCGCTCTTACAGCATGCTCCAAAGCTAATGAGACCGTACCAAGTTCCGAAACGGTTCAAGATACCGTGGTAAACACTGTAAAGTCTGCTGAGGCGGTTGTGGAAAGCATCACAGTAGACAGTGTTGATACGGCCAAACTTGAGGCAATTCTCAACGCTCAACCTGACACGGTTAAGGCTCGTTACGGAAGCCGAAACCCCGGAGAAACGCTCAAATTTTTTGGTGTTGAGCCGGGCATGACAATTATTGAAATTTTGCCTGGTGGCGGGTGGTATTCGAAAATCGTTAGCCCTTATCTTGGATCTGAAGGTCATGTCATTGGCCTCGATTATGATATTAAGATGTGGTCAGAATTTGGCGGCTTTGCCACACCCGAATTTATTGAAAAGCGTAAAAGCTGGGCGCAAAGTTGGCCTGAAACGATAGCCAGTGACCTCCCAGAAAATAGCAGTCAATTATCCGCTTATACATTAGGGTCAATCCCCTCAGAGCTGAACGAAAAAATCGATATGGTTTTGATGATCCGCGCGCTGCATAATCTGGCACGGTTTAATGACGAAGGCCAATATCTCGACGCTGCCCTCACCCGTATCTATAAAAGCCTAAAACCCGGCGGTATTGCTGGCATTGTGCAACACAAAGGCCCAGCCGAAAACGCCGACGATTGGGCTGATGGTAATAATGGTTACTTGAAAACATCTTTTGTTATCGAGCAAATGGAAAAGGTGGGATTTGAATTTATCGAGGCTTCCGATATAAATGACAACCCTCGCGACGTACCGTCCAATACAGATAATGTGTGGCGATTACCTCCCACCCTTGGAACAAGCCGCGACGATGCGGAGTTGCGCTCTAAAATGGAATTGATCGGTGAGTCGAGCCGTATGACGCTCAAATTTGTCAAACCAAAATAAGCTCTTCGCTGCCCTTTGATCATGACCCCCACACAAATAAAACGATATGCACGTCATCTCGTGCTCAAAGAAATTGGCGGGCCCGGTCAAAATAAACTCCTAGGTTCACGCCTTGTTATCGTCGGAGCGGGTGGTCTTGGCGGGCCAGCAGCACTCTATGCCGCTGCCGCGGGCATCGGGCATATAACCATCATAGATGATGACGCGGTGGATATATCCAATCTGCAACGACAAATACAATTCAGCCTCAAAGACTTAGAACAACCCAAGGCGCAAATATTAACTCATAAACTCGCCGCTTTAAATTCAGATCTGACGCTAAAAACCCATAATGTACGTTTGACAAAAGAGACCGCACATCACCTGTTGGAAGATCATGATATTATCATGGACGGAACGGATAGCTTCGAAACGCGTTTCCTGATTAATCAAGCTTCATATGATTTAAAAATACCGCTAATTTCAGGCGCTTTGGGCCGTTTTGACGGTCACGTTGGTCTGTTTAATTCATCCGTAGAGGCACCCTGTTATCAATGTTTTGTGCCTGACATACCCCCTAACGCCGAGACCTGTTCGGATGTTGGCGTCGTCGGCGCTATAGCCGGTGTGATTGGATCGCTCATGGCTTTAGAGACGGTGAAACATATTACGGGCGCGGGGCAAAGCCTCGAGGGTCACATTTATTTATATGACGGATTAAAAACTCAGGGACGTCGCGTGGGCCTCCCTAAAGACCTAAATTGCTCAATTTGTAACAGCCCTAAATAAACGAGCTTAACTTATTAGCGGCGGCCACCTGTAGACACACCTCGTGCGGCTTGAGCATTAGCTAAAGCCAATGGTATGCGTGCTGGCGATGTATTTCGCCCAAAGCTTCCAACAAAACCGTTTCGTGCAAAGCCCGTGCGGTTAAGTCCCCCGCCTAAGTTCAACCCGCTTCTATTGCCAAAATTTCTAGCATTATTTTGCGCAAACGGTGTAAAAACGAAGCTGCTTCGGCCTGTGCTAATCGGTCCGCTTGGACGGGGTGCCGTTGCAGCTTGAGAGCGTTGACGCGACACTGTTTGGGCGCGAGCCTCTTCACTGCGAAGCCTTGCTTTAGCGAGGTCGCGGTCTTGCTGTATCTTAATGATACGAAAATCTGGGCCATTTATTTGCCCGCGGTAAACAGTAACGCCGCCTTCGCAACTACGCACTGTTGACGAGGCCGTCGCTTCAGGTGCACAGGCCGCAAAAGCAGGCGTGGCAACTGTCGACACGGATAATAGGATCAAAGAGGTTATGTATAGTTTTTTCATCATGGTTAGAGTCTTAACAAAACCTTAAACATAATCATACTGACTACACCGCTTGGGCGAAATTGTTTGAGAGAATTCGGGTGAATCTATTCAACGCTAATTCATGGTGACGCGGCAAAAGAAACGCTCCCAGATAAATGGTAGCGGCATTGAGCCTTCAGTTAGGACGCTTTGAAGAGACGATTGCGCGGGGGAAGAACACGGTCAGGGCATCTATGGTGATCCATTAAAGCACGAATATTAATCAACACTTTTTCACCCATTTCCAAACGGCTTTCATATGTTGCACTGCCAATATGCGGCGCCAAAACAACATTAGGAAGGTTCATTAATTTGGGATGTATAGTTGGCTCTTGCTCATAAACATCTAGGCCTGCACCGCCAATACGGCCCTGTTCAAGCGCATCCGCCAAGGCGGCTTCGTCGATCACACCGCCGCGCGCCGTATTAACGATATAACTATCGGAGCGCATCAAAGACAAACGGTCTGCATTGATAAGGTGGCGCGTTAGGGGCGTTAAAGGGCAATTGATTGATAAGATATCGACATTAGGTAGCATGGCGTCCAGATTATCCCAATAAGTCGCTGATAATCCGTCCTCTATAGGCGTACTCACAGGACGTCGGTTATGATAATGCACCTCAAGGCCAAAAGCTTGCGCACGGCGCGCAACGGCCTGCCCAATTCGGCCCATTCCAATAATGCCGAGCCGTTTCCCTCGGACACGATGACCCCGCAAAGCCGTTGGCGACCACCCTTTAAATTGTCCCGCACGGGTCAAACGATCGCCCTCAACAAGACGTCGCGGGACAGCCAAAATCAAAGCCATGGTTAAATCGGCTGTATCCTCAGTTAGAACCCCTGGCGTATTTGTTACGATAATCCCACGATCATATGCGGCTTTCACATCAATATGATCCGTTCCGGCACCAAAGCTTGCGATCATTTTCAAATTTGGGCTTGCCGCAGCGATAATATCAGCCGTAATTAAATCCGTTACCGTAGGCACAAGAACATCGCAATTTTGTATGGCCTGCTTCAACTCTTCCGCCGTCATTGGATCATCTGTCTGCCGTAGGTCTGCATCAAATAAATCCGACAGACGCTGTTCAATTTCATCAGGCAAGCGCGTGGTAACAATGACTTTAGGAGTCCCGTCAAACGGGCCAATAGAGGTTATAGAATCCGTATTCATACCCTAATGAACGCTTTTTATGCTGATTTAGCAAGTCTTGATTGCTACATTTTACCCTCAGTGAAGCCAATCCACTCACACAATACTCCACTCTTTTTCATAAGTTTAACATTTACTTAAAATATAACCGTCAACACTCTCATACACTTCAAGACTGTATAAATGGCCTTTCCAATGCGTTTAATCATAAGCTTTATATTTAGCGCGGCGCTGACCTTGGCAGCCAATGCGACCGCGAATGAAAGCCCTCGACCAATAGAGCCGGCTCAACCTATAGATACAGCGCTTATTCCGGCCCCGTTTCACCCCAGCTTAACCCTAGGCCCAGAGAAAACACACTCTGGATATACATTGCCACGATGGGTGAGTTTGAAATATGATACCGTCAATGGAAGAAAAGGCCCAGGAAAACATTTTCCACACCTTTGGACGTTTCAACGTAAAGGCATGCCTGTTATAGTCATTAATGAAATGGACCATTGGCGTAAAATACGTGATATTGAAGGAGGGGAGAGCTGGGTTAGAAGTGTCGCCCTATCAGGTCATAAAACCGCGATTGTCACCCGATCAACCCACCTATTGAAATCAACAAAGCGCAAAGCAAAAATTTTGGCTACCCTCACACCTAACTTGCTCGTAAAGGTCGAGTCTTGTAAAAATGATTATTGTTACGTCGAAATCAACCTTGAAGCCCCTAACAGCAAGAAAAAAGGCCCATCAGGCTATATAAATCGTGAGGATCTGTGGGGTATTCGAGGATTTTAAATTAAATCCTTCCCACGTTAAAAAGAATTTACTTCATTTTACGCTTTCCACTTGAGATACAGAGAAAGAGCGTTAGTGTGCGCCCGATTGAAACAAACTGAATTATAGAGTGTGAATTCATGATAAAAATACAGCCTAGTTACACATATGATGACTTAATCGAAAGCGGTGAGAATAGCTTGTTTGGTGAAGGCAATGCGAAATTGCCCCTACCGCCAATGCTTATGCTAGATCGTATTATAACAATCAATGATGACGGCGGTGAGCACGGCAAAGGTTTCATTCACGCTGAGCTTGATATCAGACCTGACCTTTGGTTTTTTGATTGTCACTTCAAAGGTGACCCCGTCATGCCAGGCTGCCTTGGACTCGACGCCATGTGGCAGCTTGTCGGTTTTTACCTTGGATGGTCTGGTTCTCCAGGACGCGGACGCGCACTGGGTGTCGGAGACGTTAAATTCACAGGCCAAGTCACACAGGACGTTAAAAAGGTTACCTATAAAATCAATATGAAACGTATCATTCGCCGCAGCCTTATTCTCGGCATTGCGGACGGAACCGTCTCTGCGGATGATGAAGTCATCTACAAAGCCAGTGGTCTACGTGTTGGCCTATTCAAGCCAGAAGTTGAGGGAGACGCCTAATGCGCCGTGTTGTTGTCACAGGAATGGGAATCGTCTCCTGTATTGGAGACAATATCAATGATGTTGCCGATAGCTTAAAAGCTGGCCGTTCAGGAATTGCTCGCGATGAGAACCAAACCACCTATGGCTTTCGCTCTCAGGTCTCTGGCCGTCCAACAGCGATTGCCAAAGAACATGTCGCCAAACGCTCTATGCGTTTTATGGCCGACACAGCAGGCTGGGCTTCTATGAGCCTAGCAGAAGCGATTGAAATGTCAGGTCTTACAGAAGAGATGATTTCTAACCCCCGCACAGGTATTATTGCCGGCTCAGGTGGCCCGTCTGCGCTCGAAATTGTTCGCGCAGCCGATATTACACGCAAGAATACGAGCCCAAAACGGATTGGGCCTTTTGCCGTACCTAAGGCCATGTCATCGACTGTATCAGCGACATTAGCGACACAATACCAAGTCAAGGGTGTGAACTATTCCATCACCTCTGCGTGTACAACGTCACTGCACTGTATTGGCGCAGCCGTTGAGCAAATCCAATGGGGCAAACAAGACGTGATGTTTGCGGGCGGCGGCGAAGAAGTCGAATGGCCTCTCACCTCACTGTTCGATGCTATGGGCGCGATGAGTTCTAAATATAATGACACACCGACAAAAGCCTCCCGTGCCTTTGATAAAGACCGCGACGGATTTGTTATTGCAGGCGGAGCGGGTATGGTCGTCCTCGAAAGCTATGAACATGCAAAAGCGCGTGGCGCGAATATCTTGGCAGAAGTGACAGGCTACGCCGCGACCTCTGATGGATATGATATGGTCGCACCAAATGGTGAAGGTGCGCAACGCGCTATGACAGCAGCTCTTAAAGATGCCGCCACACGCGGTATCAATGGTGTTGACTATATTAACCCACACGCCACATCGACACCTGTTGGTGATGTTGCGGAAACAGGCGCAATCCACCGCGTTTTTGGTGACAATGGGCCAATGATTTCAGCCACCAAGTCTATGACAGGTCACAGCTTGGGTGCAGCAGGCGTTCAAGAAGCTATTTATTCTTTGATCATGATGCGTGACGGCTTTGTCGCGCCGTCGATTAATATTGAAAATCTTGACCCAGAGCTTCCTAAGCTCAACATTGTGCAGCAAACCCGTGACACACCGATTAAAGCCTTTATGTCTAATAGTTTCGGATTTGGCGGCACAAATGGCAGCGTAATTTTTTCCAAAGTTTAAAATGAAATATATGCCTTGGGCATCTGCCTTTTATATGCTCATAGGCATGAGTGCCGCATCAACGGCTGCTAACGCATAAAATATTAGCACCTTTTTTGGGCGAACAAGACGGCTTATTTGCAATTTCGAGAAAATACGACTCAACCTACCCTGACGCTGGGATAGCCGACGTCAACCGCTCGCCTTACCTTGGCTCTGAGGACACAGAAGACCTCATCTTTCCTTATGTACGCGATCATTATAAAGGGCACTTATTTATTAACCCAGCGACCGACGCAGGTGCATGTTGGCGCAATATAGATAATTTACGCCTTTCAATATCGGTGAATTAGGCCTCTGGGCGCGATGGTGAAGACACGCCTTTCATTGGTGAAAGCGGCGAGGTCGATGGATCTGTACTGTTGTGAACGCCCTAAGACATTATCTCCCTTTTACCGCTTTCGATGCAATTTCGACAATAACTGTGATAGATAATCTTGAGCTCGTGGGCGTTGCTAACGACTCTCTTCTACAAAGCGATGCCAAAGATAGCCCTCTTTCGCCCGATAAGGGCGGTTTGACCCTTGCGATTAGTCTCGCGAAACATTTCTAAACATATTTTTGAGACGGTAACATGTCCCCGCGTAGAGGGTAAGTCGCCTCGACGCGGTAGATATTGCCACCACGCTCGCGTGGTAAACTCGAATAAAGAATAAATTGATCCATCAGATCGGGACCAAATTTAAAGCCATTATGGTTCTTCTCCCATGCGACAATACGGTCAATTCGTGGTGCGCCGCGAATATAGGCCATCGTCACATGGGGGCGGTAATCCCGCCGTTCCAAATCAATCCCTGCAAGACGTCCCGCCCGCAGGCAGGCTTTATGCAGGCGCTCAAGATCGCTTGAAAGCTCTACGCCAACATGAAGATTAAAGGGCCGGTCTTTACCAAAGTGACCCACCGAGCGGTAGGTAATGTCAAACCCGGCTTGACGAACCCCACCTAGTTTTTCATCCAACAACTCAGCCCTCTCGAGGCTGACCTCACCATAGTAAGCCAGTGTAATATGTAATTTATCAGAATCTGACCATTTCGCGCCTGAGACACCTTTTTGCATGCGGCGTAAGACACGACGTGTTTTGATTGATGGACGGAGAGCAACAAAAAGGCGCATAGTTCAAAAAATACAAAATATAATAGCTAATTTATACCTTATATTTATTTCACTGAAATAGATATTGGTTTTATCATCAATAATGACTATATTAAATTAGAAGACGGCATTGGGGAGCCTATAGAATCCCGAAAAGGAGCTTAATATGAATGATTTTAATCGCACAATCGGCGTTCAAGCCGATACAGACCTCGGCCTAAAGAGCTTTATGCTCGGCACATACCGCTATATGACCATGGCTATGGCCGTAACAGCTGCGGTTGCTTATTTTGCGGGCCAATATTTTCTAGCCAACCCATCTGTCTTTAGCATTATCCGAAGCCCCTTCGTTCTTTTGGGGTTTGTTATTGCTATCCCTATTCTCTTCGGCTCCGTCGGTAGCAAGCTACACACTATGAACCGCGGCGGCGTTATGACCTTCCTCTTTGGATTTGCGGCGTTCCTTGGAATTTTCGTTTCAGCTATTGGAATGTTCTACAATCCAATGATTATCGCAAAGATTTTCTTCATGACGGTTGCCATGTTCGCTGGTCTTAGCCTCTTTGGTTATACGACGGGACGTAATTTAAGTACGTTCGTAAAATATGCCTTTATCGCATTTGCAGCCTATGTTGGCATCAGCCTTCTCGGCGCCTTCATACCGGCACTTCAGCCCACAGGGCCGCTTGATATTCTCATCAATGTCGTCGCGCTCGGGGCTATTGCCATGATCGTAGCTTGGGAAACACAAATGCTTAAGCGGACATATTATGGTGCGGCCAACAATCCAGCTATGATGGATAAATTATCGCTATTTGGAGCTGCGAGCCTACTCTTGGCTTTCGTTAATATGTTCCAAATCCTCCTCAGCCTATTTGGCCGCGAATAATACCGCGCAATAAAATGCTCGTTTAACCCGCCCTTGCAGGCGGGTTTTTTTATGATCTAGCGCTCAACTTTAAACCTCAATTTATCAAAAACCTTCAAGACCGCACGCAAATCATGACCACGCTTTAAGATCAGCCCTCCTGGGGCAATAACAACGTATTGCCCTTGTTTATTTCGTAAGGCTGGAATTTTCTCGATACGATAGAGAGGGTGCTCTGTTGCCCGCCGGAAGATAGAGAACACAGCTTTGTCTTTCAAAAAGTCGAGAGCATAATCTTTCCACTCACCTTTTGAGACCATCTGACCATAAACAGATAAGATCAGATTAAGCTCTTGACGATCAAACGCCGTTTGGGAAGGTGTTTTAGACGGTTTCCCCGTCCTTAAAGACACGATATTTGATGACATGGGTAAATATAATCTCGATATAAATCTAAGGTGAAGCCTTCTATATCCTTATTCTCACACCATGAATATGCCTATAAGTAATTTTAGATTTTATTAAGTCTAATAAAGCCCCTTTTACAGTCGATAAGGGCAAAAAGCCTCATTTCTGCCACATTTCGGTCCTTATCCCGCCTAATATTAAACCGATAAAGATATTGTTAATTAGAGAGGATAATACGGATTACACTCAATCCCCCAAGCCCCTCCAGCTTATCCTCTCAATTGACACTTACTCCCTAGGCTTCGGCCACAATGTTTCACCCGCTAGGTCTCCCACCCTAGCGGGTTCGATTTTGATTAATTTTTTGAAAAAGCCCGACTACAAGGGTCGGCTCCACACCATGGAATAAGTAATTACTTTGGTAAAATACGCGTCACAGATAAAATTTCGGCTGTATCAGGGGATGATGCAAGTAGGGCATAAGCCATACCAGCTTTATGTCCTGGCATATTTAAGGAAAACCCTTCATCCTGTGTTAGGTTATAAACACCCGTCACCACATTATAATTTTCTAAAGTCCGATTGCGGTTTTCGCCACGCTTAACGGGCGTCGCTTGCAAGCCCGGACTAAATGACACGACCGTCAAATCATAAGCGGATATATCAGCTCCCGATAGAGATTGGGCACGAAGTGATTGTCCTTCAAATTTCAGATCAATCAGCGGCCGACTATCCGTTAAGCGCTTTGATTTAATCTGCTCACGGGTAAACTTATTGCTATGTTGAGCGCCGTTTAAAATGATTTGCGGCGTATAAACATTTCCAGCACCAAAGACTTTGGCATAGCTTTTCTGACGCGACGTAAATTCACGTTGACCAAAGCGATCCTTCCATCCGAGATAATCCCAATAAGTCACATTAAAAGTCAAAGGGAGAACGGACGGACTATCAGCTAAACTCGCGATAAAACGGTCAGCAGGCGGACAAGAAGAACATCCTTGTGAGGTGAATAATTCAACAACTTCCGTTGGGAATTTCTCATGGTCACCGACAATTTGACTGAACGCGACTGGGACGAGCGACGTTGCGCTACCCTCACCTGTAGACGTGTTAGACATGTAAAGCGCTACAGACGCAAATAGGGCAATGCCAGCTGATATAAGTAAAGTTGCTTTCATAAAAGTCGTATAGAGGTCAAAAAAACGAAAAGCCACACAACAATCTATCACAGCTACGTGAGAGTCTTATGATGACCGACGTTACTTGCGCCTTTGTCGATTAAGCTCCATTTTCCTACGTTTCAGCATCTTTCTTATATTTTTCTTTAGCCTTCCTTTTCGGCTCATATGTCGGATCGCCATCTGCAGATAAAAGAATCGCAATGGGCCGCATGGTCTTAAACTCTGCAAACACGATCATCATGATAACGGTCAACGGTGCAGAAAGGAAGGCCCCGACACCGCCCCAGAGTGAGCCCCACAATATCAACGCCAATATCACGACGAGCGCAGAAAGGTTCATACTATCCCCCATCATTTTGGGCTGTATCGTATTGGAAATCCCTGTTTGAATAACGTTCAACAGACCAAACAGAATGAGCACCGGCCAGAATGTTGTAAATTGAACAAGTGCGAATAAAGCAGGGAGCACGGTTGCAACAATTCCACCAATCACAGGAATATAATTAAACACGAAAATAACCAGCGCCCAGAACAAGGCATTTTCAAGTCCCATTGCCTGCATGACTGCGTAGCTTAGAACCGTTTGAATGAGGCTAATCATCGTCTGGACACCGAGATAGGTCTCAATAGATGAACGAATACGTCCGCCAACTTTATTAGCTTGATCACGGCGCTCACCTTCAAGGAAAATATTATCCATTTTCTTAGAAAATCCTGACTGTGCAACGAACAAGAAAATCACATAAAGCGCAATAATACTAAAATTTGACAGTACGCCTTGGATGGAACCTGCAAAGGCCGCAATGCCTTTATTCAGATTATCTTTAATCTTAAATTGCTCATCAATATCGGCGTAATTTAAATCTGGATTACCAAACCATCCACCGACCATATGGAGAATCTCTTGGATGCGGATATCATAGCGCGGAGCTTCGCGCGCAACATCGCCGGCAGTATCAGCTATGATCATAATAATTCCGACAAAACCAAAAACAATGGTGAGAATCGCAATCGTCAAGGCCAGCCAATAGGGAAACTTTGGGGATAAATTATCCATCCACCGCGCGAAGGCATCTATGATCAACCAAATGAAAACTGCCAGCGCAAAAGGCGCCATAATATCGCGTGTTACGTAGAGCGCCCAAATGCTAGCAATAAAAGCCAGCGTTAATAGACTAAACCGAACCGTATTATCAACTTTCACAATAGACCTCCCATGCTCATAATAGGCATGCAACCTAAGGAAACTCTACGCCCTTGTCATGTGAAATTTAAACCGTGTTAAAGGCAAACCAGCGATTAACGCTCAATTACGTTCAGGCAGCGCGCAACTAATTCCCGTGGGGCCGTGCATACAATAGCCTTGCGGGTTCTTCGCCAGATATTGCTGATGGAAATCTTCCGCAGGGTAATAGGTTGGCGCGGAGGCTAACTCCGTTGTCACAGGACGGCCGTAAGCTGTCTCATAACGCTTCATCGCCTCGCTCGCTTGCGCGAACTGCGCCTCATTATAGGTATAAATGACAGAGCGGTATTGCGGCCCCCTATCATTCCCCTGGCGGTCACCTTGGGTCGGGTCGTGATTTTCGAAAAACACTTTTAAAAGGGCCTCATAGGATATGATCGTTGGGTCAAAAACAATATGAACCATTTCCGCGTGACCCGTGCGCCCCGTACAAACAGACTCGTAATTTGGCGCCTCGTCCGCCCCGCCGGCATAACCAACTGACGTCACATGAACACCATCGAGCTTCCAAAAGATGCGCTCCGCGCCCCAAAAACAGCCAAGACCTAAAAGCGCTTGCTGCGTCCCTTCAGGGTAAGCCTCAAACATGTTGTGGCTCGAAATATAATGCTTGGCAATTTTAGCTAACATCGGTCATCTCCTATCAGAGCTTAGGATATGGGGGCCTTAAGCAAGCACTTCAAGGGTTTCAATTAACAGTTTCGTCATACGAGCAACATCACCCTCATTGCCGACCAAATCTTGACGCAGTTCAATCGCGAGGTGGCGAAAGCCGCGCGGCCCAACATGGGCGTCCACAGTATAGTTCAAATCATAGGCCGAATAAGGCTTATTAATACCGACATTAAATTGCGGCGCTATTTTTCTCATATGGTCTTGAAACAAATGCGCCGTATCAAAATCATGTTTCACGAGCAGGCCTATATCCGTCTCCCGCTGCTCACCTGTCAACGGCTTGGGTGTAAAACTATGCACGGAGAGTACGAGTGGGTCTTCAAGCTGATCGAGCGCGCGCCCTAAAGCTTCGTGATAAGGATTATAATATTGATCAATACGCGCCTGCCGTGCGGCGACGCTTAAATTTTGATTGGCAGAAATGATCGTCCCGTCGCTCTCTGACGGTATAAGCCCCGCCGCGTCAGGGTCACGGTTTAAATCAATCACAAGGCGCGATACGCCCGCGATTTGCCCCGCGCAGCCAAAATGGGAACAAAGCCGCCGAATAATATCTTCTGTGCCAATGTCCCACGCAATATGGCGGATCAGATCATCTCCCGTTAAGCCGAGATTACCATATTCATCAGGAATATAGCGCGACGCATGGTCACCAAAAATGAAAAGGTTTGCGTTGCCATTCGGCGTAATATGTTCAAAAGCTTTTGTCATAACCACACTCTAGCAGTCCCCACTGATTTCGCTAGAGCTTTGATCACTTTCAACCCTCGCCTAACCACATTGTGAACAGCGTTTTAGCTGATGAATATGTCTTGACCTTTCCGCCTATATTTCAGATAAGCCGCCGTCCGCTTCCTAAGCGGAATAACGCCTCAGAGGTGAGGTGGCCGAGTGGTTTAAGGCGCACGCTTGGAAAGCGTGTTTAGGTTTGTAGCCTAACGTGGGTTCGAATCCCATCCTCACCTCCAGACGCGTTTTTCTCGCCTTTTCCACATTGCTCCAAAACAGCCCCCATATATAAGGTATCTCTGGGTTTTTCATGCCTCGTTTGCCTTTGCCTTACTATGCTTAGGACGAATTTTTGTGGCAGAAAAAAACTGAGTAGATAAGCTACACATCTGTTCTTTTCCGTGACCTTGGCACACAGTTATGAGGGCAGCGCCTTAATATGGACAAACCATATAATATTTACCCACAAGACTATAATGGATAAGTTTTTTAAACTGGCTATCCGAAACAGGATATTGTTTGAACTCGCCAAAAAGAAAAATCGTACGTTTTCTCATTACAGGGACAAACAAGGTAAAATCGACAACCCAAGATACCGTGGTTATAATTAACCAGAAATAGTAAAATTTTGGCCCGCTTGCATTTGCAATAGCTTTATTAATCCCAACTATAATAGCCATCATTCCAATTAGTACTAAACAAATTATTGCAATCCATACAAAGGATAAAGTTAGCACTATGAATTTCTTGTCGTTAGCCATTATTAATATCGTAACCGCTTATCTTTCCTCAACATAGCTCAAAACCTCACCTACTTCATATAAAGTTTCCCACATCGCCCCAAGGTCGGCGGATATCCCGTCGTCAAAGAGCCTATTTAAATGAAAGTGGAGAGTGGTGCGCGATACTGGGATTGAACCAGTGACCCCTACAATGTCAATGTGAGGCTAAGCCGAAGAGCCTGTCGCAGTCACAGTCAGAGTTATAGAACCATGTTCTTGAATCTCTTACAGTTTCTGGGAAAGGCTGTTTTTAAGCTCATTCCTCATATCGGCGTTGTTTACACCATTTTGCACTTACATTGCACTTAAGAAAGCAATGTCAATATGAAAATAGCTATAACACAGACAGCAATTGAGAAAACTAAGCCAAAAGACAAACCATACGAAATCAGAGACAAAAGGCTCGTTGGCTTTCTTGTAAGAGTGCAGCCTACAGGTAAAATGACATATTATTGCGAATACCGACGAGGAGGGCGCGTAAAAATTGGCCCTGAGAGCGCGTATTCAGTCAAATCCGCAAGAATTTTAGCAAAACAAATACTTGCGGATTACTATCAAGGTGGGGAACCTGCCATCGCAACAAAGAAATCAAAAACTGTCGCGACATATCGTGATTTCTTGGAAGAACATTACTTTCAATGGGTAGATGCGAACCACAACGCCTCAGGAGCTACCAGACGATGTTTGTTAGTTGATTGCGCCCCGTTCCTTAAAAAAACACTCGAAGATATAACGCCGCAGAGTGTTGAAAAATGGCGCACAGCACGCGTGGCTAGCGGGCTATCACCATACACGGCCAATCGCAGTTACGCGACTCTACGTGCGTCTCTGACCAAGGCAGAGGAATGGGGATTTATAGCCGAACATCCACTACGGAAAATGAGGCCACTTAAGACCGCCTCAAACTTAAAAATCCGGTTTTTGTCAGAGGATGAAGAAAAGCGATTAAGGCAAGCGCTTGATGAACGAGAAGATATGCTCAGAACTGACAGAACAAACGGAAATGCTTGGCGTGAAGCCAGAAGTAAAAACACCATGCAAGATTTAAGGGATGTTGCATTTGCAGATCACTTGAAACCAATGGTACTCTTGTCAATTAACACTGGAGCACGAAGAGGAGAGGTGTTTTCTTTACAATGGAAGCATGTGAACTTTGTCCTAAAGCAGGTTACAATCACAGGAACTAATGCCAAAAGTCGTAAAACACGTCACATTCCATTAAATTCAGAGGCACTAAAAACTCTTCAAGATTGGCAGTCTCAACAACAATCGAATGAACACTTTGTATTTACGAACCATCGCGGCAGGCAATTCACAGATATTAAAACGGCTTGGAGCAAACTTCTCCGTGATGCCAATATACAAGACTTTCGCTGGCATGACTTACGCCATCATTTTGCGTCAAAACTTGCTATGAATGGTGTTGACCTTAACACAATACGAGAATTGCTAGGTCATTCGAACTATAAAATGACTTTGCGATATGCGCACCTATCAGCAGGGCACAGGGCAGAAGCTGTTTCTCTATTGAATGCCTCCAAGTGAGAACCCAGTAAGTTCGCTTACTTTTCGTTCCGCGCTAGTATTTCACTTAAGTATTTTCCAAATTCTGAGTGATGGTTAGCATATAGCATCATTACGTCTCTGATAAAATCTTCACATTCGACAAAAAAATCGTTGAAGGTTTTACCCATTTTTTTGGTTTCAATTACTAATGAACTCCCTCTAACTTTTACTTTTTGAGTTTCGTCTTTTTCATTGTGTCGACAGACTAAATATCTCAAGCCAAGCTCCGACATAATTTCACTATTTAGTGTTCTTATTTCTCCAAAGTGAGCAGCAAATAGTATTCCATCGGGTTGTCCATCGAAATAGTCATCAACTATGGTGCTTAGGCTTGGACATTGACCATTCCATTCTATGGAACCAATGAAGACTTCAGGGGTTTCTAGATCTGTTTCGGAAGCTATTTCTACTTTGAAAAAGGGTAAAAAGTTGAGTTTTTGGAGCGCTACACCTGCAATAGATTGCAAAACATCATCATTGTTAAAAGTTGAAATATCAAAAGTTGCTGCATTTTTACCTTTGGCGTAATCAATCAAACCTAGAGCGGCTGACTTCCATACCTCATTAGAATAAAAAACATCTTCTATTGATTTACAAAGCTCGTTCACTTCTGCTTTGGACGTCAAGTTTATCTCTTTCTTCAAGTTGTAGGTAGAGTTTCCACCCTTTCCAACAATTTCTTTGATAATTGTTTCATCAGTTAAGTTATTATCATTAAATCTACCAAAGCGATGTACTTGAACGTTTTTGATCTTTTCATCACTAAACCAATATTGTGCTTTTTCTGGGTGAGATATTTGTTGTCCATCGGGCTTCAATAACTCATATGCCCCCATTCCATCCCAAGAATTATCCGCCGCTTCTCCAACCCTGTCACTTTCTTCAGTAAGATCATCTATCCATCCCAGAAACTCTTTTATAGCTTCGTCAGACTTCGTCCTCTGAATTATATCCATGTAATAATCAAAACTCTCTTCCTGCATGGCAAAATAAAGCATTGTTTCTAACCCAAAAGACTTTTCTATTAAGTCGAATGAAACGATTACTAGGTCACGGATGCCTAAATCGGTAAAGAACTTTCCTAGCGCCTCGATTTTTGAAATTGCATCTACAGAACTTCGGAACTCCCATATGTAGTGCCGACGACAAATTTTACGTGGTAGAGGAGGCGGAATATCATCAGCCTTATTAATTTGGGTAACCTTGCCTGAATCATCGGTTGAAATCTCTAATCCTTCACAATCAAACTGAACAGAATTTAAAAACTCAGAATAAGGCAATTTTAGTTCATGCCATGTGGTGGAAATTAAAATCAGTCTTATTTCGCTATCTTTGAGCAGCTTAGTTTTCTTCACAAGTGCAATATATTTATAGAGTTCATGAATTGCTTGCCGCGCCGCTGCGTCGCTTCGCTTAATTTCAATAATAACAATTTTGCCAGATTTATCTTTGCAAAAAATATCTACAAAGCCCGATGCCCCTTGATCATTTGGTAGGTATTGTTCTTTTTGGATAAGGGTTAACCCGTCTTCAATTAATTGAAGGTTGTCGGCAAGATAGTCGCGGATTTTATCTTCGGAGGCCAACTTACTCTATCCTTGCTAACATCTGCTCACGCATTCCCATTCCATCGAGTTCTTTTTCCACGATAAGGAATATGCCTTTGCCGCCACTGACTTGCTCCCACTTGGCACCGACTGAGCGTTTACGTTCTGTGTCGCCCGTATCGGCGGTGAGTTCGCCTTTGTACTCCACAACAAAGATGCGGCCATCCTTCAACTCTGCCACATAGTCAGGATAAAACTTACCATGGGCGAGTGGTAGGTAAAATGCGTCTGGGTGTTTAGCGACGTTGCGTATCCAGTGCTTTACCTCTGGCAAACTATCAAGCATTACGGCGCACTGGAACTCTTCGCCATCGGCTTTTCCGTCGAATGCTGGGATATTGTCCATACCCGTAAAGTGCTTCGTGAACTGAGCACCCGAGCCACGATATTTTAAGCACCCTTCAAATACACCTTCTTTAAAGGTGAAGCCTGTTTCAAAAGATATCTCTGGCGCGGCTTCGGGGCCGAAGAGAGATTGTTGATAAACGCCTGCCCTGACTGTGCGGCGGATGTCATCAATGCGGTCTTTGAAGACCTTGGCAAGAATATACTTGCACTGCATAAGTGAACTAAGGGGTAAGCCTCTTGCTTCTGTTAAGTGTCGAATTCCATCACTGAGCCAAGCGACAAGTTCAGGCTGAGAAATAAACTTATCCCGCACTTTCCTATCAAGCCATAAAACGAGTGTCTGTATTGACCAATCTTCAACATCAATGTCGAGCATCATTTGCTCGGTTTGATCCATATATGTCCAATTGATTTTCTGGTTATAGCCCAAATCAATCTCGAAACCATGTGCTTGCGATTTTAGTCCGAATTCCTTCTCTGAAAGTTTGGGAGAGTGATCAGACAGTGACCAATTGTGATATTCCATCAGAATATCTGTGTCTGCCCAATCCAGTTCACCTTGGATATTTGCCATGAGTCGAGGGACGGTAAACTCTAGTCCCAGCTCCGCAGGCGCAGCGAGGTGACCATGTTCTTTTTCGTGTTCGAACATCGCTTGCTCGAATTCTTTAACTTCAGTTTGGGTCTCCAGCGCTTGTTTGACTTGTTCTTTTTCTTTGGGTGTCAAAAATCCCGTAACTTCGATTGAGGTTCCACCGCTCTCATTTACAACGGTCTTGATTTTGGCAGGGGCAACAGAACGAATACGTTTAGCTTTTTCAGGTGTAGCAGAGACTGTGACTTTTCTCTGAGGTTTTGGGCGGCTGGTTCTACCAAATAATCCTGTGTTGAGTGGGAGTTGCTCAGCCTCAATGTTGGCCTCGGCTTCCTCTTCTTCAAAACCCATCGCTACAAGCTTATCTCTGAGTGCCTTAGCGGTCTCTGAGAAGCTCTTGGATACGAGCGCAGCATAACTTTTATTCAGGGCAGGCGACTTTCGTTTGGTCGCAAATGGCATACGCAGGACACGTCCTAAGAGTTGCTCTGCGTCAGTCGCGCTATGAATATTCGCAACGGAACAAAACACGTAAGCAAAGGAACAGTCCCAGCCTTCTTTCAGTGCTTCAACCGTGATGACATATTCAATCTCACAGCTTGGGTCGAATAGATTTATGCCATCAAGCTCTCTTTGGTCGCCCGTGGCTACTGCAATTTTCTCAGCATCAATGCCCTCATTATCTATAAGGTGTTGCCGTAGTGATGTGACATTCACTTCCTGATTTTTATTTTGGGCCTGAAACAAAACGATAGGGCGAATATAGTCTTTGTCCTTTTCGGCAATCTCTTCCAATTCGGCGCGTTTGGAAATTGCCGTGGTCACAGCTTGTTGCCATGTCGGATGTTCGGTCAACATCACTGGCAGTTTTATCATTTCCTCATCTTTGAGCTCTTGCGCTGTGACGGAATGAAGGATGTTGGATTTCTTGCGTGGCGTGGCCGTGAACTCAACAATGGCAGATGGATTGACTCTTTGCTGCATTTCTTCTGATAAGCCTGTGACGGCTTTGTGCGCCTCATCAACGATCATAAGCGGCCTATGCAGGTGCATCAGGTTTGCAAAAGAGAATTTGATTGTGCCGCCATCGCTGATGGTTTCCAATCCTGCCTTGCGCTCAGGCACATGGGTAAAATGCGGCTCCAACATTTCATGATGGGAATAGACTTTTCGTCCTTCTGTATTCTTTACGCGCAGGCTTTGAATTGTTCCGACAACAACAGAGCAGTTTGACCGCAGATCATGTGGTAAGATGGTTTCAAAGTCGCCAATATCGAATATGCGTACTCGGCCACCGAACCTGTCATCCAAGACTTTTCGATAAGGGTGTTTTGGGTCTTTCAGCGCTTCTACGGTTTGAGAACGAATAGTTTGGGTCGGTACTAGCCAAAGCACCATCGGACAGTCTTTTTCCATCCAGCTATTGGCCGCAATTTCCACTGCGTAAGCGCCAAGGATAGTTTTACCACCGCCTGTTGGAAGTCTCAGGCAGACGTAAGGCGTCGTTTCCAAACCATTTAGAGGGGTGTAAGCATCTGCGTAACCTCTTAGGCGTTTGAATTGTTCCGTCTCCTGTGTGAGGCTCTCATAAGCTTGCTTGGGGCCGAAAATTCGCGCCTGTTCAAAGAATGTGTTGAGTGTCTTGAGAGTGACTTTCTGATATTCCTTGAGGATCATATTATGCTCTCGCTTTCACATCATATGGCGTTTGTTTGAACGTGATTTTTTCGCGTTTCAAACTACTCTCCGAAAGCGCGGAGCGTTCACCGTAAATCACAATTGGTAGTGTTTTGATATCCATCGCGTTTCGAATGACTTTGAGGGTTTGCCGAGTAAGAACATTACCACCATTCACCTGCTTATCCCCTAAAACCCCATTATAGAGTAGTGCGTAGGATTTGCCCTCATGTTGACCCAGAATAGGCGTTAGATTTTGTGGTTTGTCCCAAGGCAAACCAACCTCATAAAACCAAATGTGTGCGGCCAATGTATGAAATTCTATATCAGGTCTAATTTGTCCTGTTTCGTCAAATATAGATGGTCCGAGTTTAAAAAATCGAAAGCCCCCGCCGCCATCCCAATTAATAGCTTTAGAAACTCCACTTTGGTCACCATCTACCACATTATCCAATCGAGGCTTGCAAAGTGTTGTAGCATGGTCTCCCATTTCAATACCAATATAGTGTCGGCGAAATTTGTGAGCTACCGCTGCTGTAGTCCCTGAACCTAAAAATGAGTCTAAAACCCAATCATTTTCGTCTGTGAACAATTCGAAGCAACGCTTCACTAAAGCTTCAGGTTTTTTAGACTTAGGAAATTTGACTCCGCCTTCGTTATGCAAGTTATTGGATAGCAGATCGTCCCATAAATTTGTTAGCGGTTCACCCGATACCCATACCCCATCAATTAGCTTAAGCTTATCTTTATAAAATAACCACCTCTCGCCATCCTTCAGATAAATATCTGAATGTTTTTCTCTTTTTTGCAAGAAAAGTTCATTTGGATGTTTTTTAGAATGGTCAATTAAATCTCGTGTTTCTTGACCAACGGCTTTGTAATCTGGCCTAGCGTCACGAATAACTCTTTCTGGGTTATTTAGAACGAACTCACTTAGCTTTGCTTCGTAATTTTCTTTTCCCCACTTTTTCTTTAAATCGCTAATGGTGCTTTCATGGTGTTCGCAAAATGCCTTGTTTAAAGATGTAAGAGTCCAATCTTTAAAATTCTCATCCACATTTTCAATGTACTTTGAGTACCTTTTGTCCCTTTCGCGGGATGTGAAAACCTTGTTTGGCGTCCACTCGTTCTTATTCTTGGCATAAACTATCAGATAGTTGGTAGTTGTTACCATTCCTGGATTGATAGATTTATGGCCAACTGCAGACCCTTGCTTAAATGTGCAAAACGTTATTCGATTTTTTCTCCCGAATAGTTCATCTAAAATTACCGTAGCATAAGCAAGTTGATTGTCATCGAGATGAACAACCAATGTCCCATTTTCCGCAAGTAGACCTCTAAGTAGTTCGAACCGAGGCCAATGGAGTCCTAGCCAAACGGAATGCTCTACATTATCATCATAATGCTCGAAAGCCTGTCCTGTATTAAAAGGTGGGTCGATGTAGATGCACTTAATTTTTCCCGCATAATACGGAAGCAGCGCCTTGAGTGCATCAAGATTGTCACCCTGAATAAGCATATTGCCTGTGTCGCGGTCTCCATAAGATAGCTCAGGTACTTCTTCGAGCAAGCGATAAGGTACGGCATCAGCCGCCTTCACATCGTCATCTCTTGTCAACCACCTTAAAGTTGGCATTAGTTCTCCACCCGATTAAAAAACAATGTCTAAGGAGTAACTTAATGATTGCCTAGATAAATTTTTAGGAACTCGGAAATTTCCTCGATTAAAATATTTCTAGACAGTGTGTCGTTGATATGCGAATCTGTGAAAGAGTAGTTGGCCCAAAACCAATGCTTATAGGATGCCAAGACGAAAGTTCGATTTTGGCAGGGTCTGCTGCAGAGTTCCCAAAGTCTGCGCCGCAATTAACATCGTCATGTTTGGCGTTAATTGCGAATATGGATTTACCATGAACACCAAAACATTTCATCAGATGCTGCATGGCAGTGTCATAACAGGAGTCTCCTATATTTTTGTATTGGAGACAAAACAAACATTTTACTTCAGCCCCAGTGACAGCGATGGGTTTGCGGAATTTGTTAATAGTAATAACCAGTATACTCTTTTCTATGGCCTATGTCCTGCTACGCAGGTACTGGCTCAAGGCAAACGAGCTTCACGAGAAACAGTTGCAGCTCTACCTGCAGTCGCCATCGACATAGATGTTCAGAGTAATAATGGAGCACATGCGGAAAACAAACTGCCTAGTTCCAAAGCTGTAGCATTAGAATGGCTACAGTCACTCTCAATCCCTAAACCAACTTTTGGGGTCGATACAGGCAACGGTTTCCATTTTTATTGGGTTTTAGAAACCCCAATTGAGCTTGTAGATGAGGTTTCTCGACTAAAAGCAGAAAATCTTACCACACAACTCAACTCCTTCATTATTTTTGAGGGCAGAAAGCGGGGATGGGCTCTAGATAATATTAGAGACCTGCCAAGACTATTGAGGGTAGTAGGTTCATATAATCATAAAGGCTCGGAACCACTACCAGTAAAAATGATAGAGGTATCAAATGTCCGCTACACTGTTGAGGAACTGATAGAAAAAATTCCAAGTATAAAGCCAGCTAGCCAAGATGAAAAAGCTTCAGGAATTGAATTCATAAAAGCCACACCCTCCGATTTTGAGAAGAAAGCTAACTTCCAAATGGTGTACGAGGGCTGTGCATTCGTTCGCTGGTGTTCAGATAATCAAGCAGAAGTTTCTGAACCTAAATGGTATGGATTGATTTCAGTCGTCAAACGATGCGAGGATGGAGAAAGGTTGGTTCATGAAGTTTCTAAAAACCATCCACAATATGACCCTATAAAAACCACTGAGAAGGCCACTCATGCCTTAAAGGGTGCAACAGGGCCAATGCTTTGCACTACCATCGCAGAGAAAATTGGGTTTGAGGGTTGCCAAACCTGCCCCCTTTATTTTGGGCAGAAACTTGCTTCGCCTCTCGTGCTTGGTTTGTTAGAAGAAAAAGGATTACCCGCGCTCTTGGGTCGTTGGGCCTATGACCTGTCCACAGATGAATATGTGGAGGTGGTATAATGAAATCTCGAAATGAAAAAGCATTTAGGAATGAGCATCGCTCATCAATTCCCAATGCACCAGTAGCTTTCACCTCATCAAAATACTCACTGATGCTTGAGGGGCGTGATTATATTCCGGGTCAGCCACGTCTCTACAGAAAGAATGATGACGTCTATCTGAACACTTGGATGGGGCCTAATATTCAAGCCATCGAAGGGGATTGTGAAACAATCCTCTCGCACTTTAAATTTATGTTTCCTGATGATGAGGTGCTAAAACACTGGCTCGATTGCTTCGCTTGTTTGATTCAATTCCCTTCAGAGAAAATCAAACACTGCCTCTTGCTCATCGGCGAGCAAGGTGTGGGCAAGTCCTATTTTAAATACTTACTGAATTTAATTCTTGGGCCTAAAAATATAGCCTTAATAGACTCAGGCGAATGGAGTAAAAACTTCAATGCTCACATACTCGATGTTCAAGCTGGAGTGATTGAAGAGCTAATGGCAGGACGACAATTAGAATCGTACAATGAGCTCAAACAATATATTTCCGAAAACATTGTGATGGCGAATCGAAAGAACGTCCCGCAATATAGCGCCAGAACACCCTACTTGATGTTAGCCCTATCTAACCACCGAAAGCCTATCATTTTGGAACCGTCAGATAGACGTTTTTTTGTTTATCACTCCCCTGCAAAAAAGCAGAGGCCTGACTATTATAAACGACTTTTCAATCAGACGGAGACTGAAGTTTCTGCTTTCCTTCATTTCTTGCAACAGCGTGACTTAACTAACTTCAGTCCAGACGCGCCGCCTCCGATTACGGCAAGTAAGCGTGAGCTAATTGAACTGTCAGAGAACCCTCTTCACAGCATACTGAAGGCACTGAGAGATGAACTAGAAGGCTGTTTTCGAAAAGATGTTGTAACCCTCCAAGAAGTCACCAACACACTCATCGGATCAGGGCGATATCACTCGGGTAGAATTACACCTCAAAAACTCTCAGCAGCTTTGCTTGATTTAGGTTCTATAAAGTTGGGCGTCCGTCGCATCGGGGTCGAGCAGAAAAAACTATCTCTCTGGGCTATTCGGGCTGGTGAGAAATGGGAGGTCGCTGACAAGGAAACGCTTACCAAGGAATACAGGAAGGGAGGCAAGGGACTCTAATGCAAAACTCACACATGTCCTCTTGTCCACAAGTCCAATACCAATTGGATAGATTGAAAATAATGGAGACCTATTATGAAAGGAAGAATTACCGCAGAAACTAAACTGAAAAACACAATGGACAAACAGACATTTCTGTCACGTTTGGAAGAACAGGGGGTCGTCTTCCCCTTCCCTTGGATGGTGGTTAGTACTCGGGAGCTCTCTGAGCTCTTGAGTATTCCCCTGCAAACTATCCATAATTGGGAAATTAGAGGAAAAGGACCAGTTCCAGTCACTCATGGAGTATGGAGGGGTAATCGACGTTACCGTCGCATTGCTGATGTAATTGCATGGCTTGACGATGTGCCAGTATGGACGGTTTACCGAGACTGGTTGTTGGAAAAGTATATAAATTTATCTCTTAGCACACCTAAGCAATGTGAAGAGTTTATCAACGACTTAATTGCAAAGCGTGTTTACGTTCAACCTCGTTGGAAATTGAAAAGATATAATGTGTTGCCCTTTGTAACTTTAGGGAGGGAGTAGTATGAATAATCACACTCAGACTGGAACTGTAACCACCTCAGACTATAGAGCTAACTCCAACATTGGATTTCGGCAATACATACAAAAACGGCGCATTACTGACACTAGGCAGGGTGATTTCACTGCCGATGCCAGAAGAGATGAAAATCTACCAAACGCTAAAACTTGGAAAGAGTTAGAATACTATTTTGATCACTATCCATCGCTCGTAATTGATGAAGTCTACAAGAGTGCTAAACTTGTTTGGACTCAGTATCGAGCAAGATATCCAGCGAGGTATGACTAGGTATTGAAAGAGTAGTGATTTTTCTTTGGAAGTTCACGACGTCAGAATAGACTGTTTAGAAAAATAAGGAGGGGCCTCTTCAGAAATGTGTGGGCCCCTTCATCTTAGAGCTCAGTCCCGTTTTGGCAGGTCATCAAGTAAGGCTGCAGTTGTCACGTCAAGAATTTCCGAAATAGCTTTTAGTTCATAGTCTTTAACCCCTCTGACATTTCTTTCGATTTCAGAAATGTCAGATTGAGCAAAGACTAAGCCATAGTCGACTTCTAACGCAGCGGCGAGTTTTACCTGTGCCATGTTCAGCTCTATGCGTCTCGCCCTTATGCGTTCGCCACAGATATTTCCTCTCATACGATGCTCCGTTGACACGGATTCTAGCATGTGGGATATACGATTATCGTGTAGACGATAATCGTATAGTTTGGGGTTATTATGACTAAACCAGCATTGGAAAGATGTATTGATTGTAGAAAATGGATATCTATAGAAGCTCAATCTTGCCCCAAATGCGGGAAACCTCTTGAATTAGATTGGTACAAGCTAGCAAGGTCAGAAAGACATGATAAGCGAGAGCGAGCAACAGAAGATGCAGAAGTGGTAGGCAGTAAAGTATTTTCTTGGGTTATAATCCTCGCATGTATTGGAACCCTGATTGGAATAATATTTCCAGATTACTAAATTAAATTACTTCTTACATTCTAATATTTGCGAATTTTCAGTCTAAGTCATAGAGTGTGGTTCCTTGTTTATTGGTAGATGATGGCTTTAAAGGTGAAAGAATGGGGAATTATCTGGACGAGGCATTTGATATATTAAGAGCGGAACTAGAGTTTCCTACAACATTAAATGAGTTGTTCGTACGCTATGGAACTGCGGTTCGTACATTAGACACATTTAGGGAAGAGCAGGGGCTTAGCCCACCCGATGTACTTTGGGATGAACTTACAATGTGCGTCGCGTTAATAAAGCAGATAAGAAATGTATTTGCTCATAATACTGTAGAGCCTAAATGGGATATAAAAAAAAGATATCAGGTGCTTTACGAGTTTGACGATATTTCCATTTCATTGATTGCTAAGCATGGCCATGACTTTACATTTGACCACTTAGGTGGCCCTTACACGCTTTTTGCTTTGAGGAAATCTTTAGAAAGCAGAATTTAAGCTACTTTGCACTTACATAGCACTTAAGTTTAACAAGGCGTGTTTAAGTGAATACTTGATAAAACGCCATTTTTAGCCTAACATATTGTTATTACTAAACTAATGTAAGTGGAGAGTGGTGCGCGATACTGGGATTGAACCAGTGACCCCTACAATGTCAATGTAGTGCTCTCCCGCTGAGCTAATCGCGCATCTAAGTCCGACGTACTTTTTCAAGTGCTTAGGAAGGCGCGGATATATAGGCGCCTTACCTTATAATCAAGTTATTTTTGTTAGTTAGACTGATTATTATGCGGCAATCAGGCGGTCAATTTCATCAACCAATTGCCGTAAGTGCACAGGCTTGGACAAGATACGCGTATCTGTCACGGCAGAGTCGTTTTTCGCCACGGCTGCAAAGCCTGTAATAAACATAATTTTTATACCCGGAGACAGCTCTTCAGCCTTCTTTGACAATTCGATTCCATCGAGGCCCGGCATCATAATATCCGTTAGCAACATATCAAAAGCACCGTCAGCAAATTGCAAGGCGCGCAAGGCGCGGTCGCCATCATCGCAAGCTACGACATGATGACCTGCTTTTTCTAGGGCCGCCGCAAAAAAACGCCGCATAGAGTCATCATCTTCTGCATAAAGAATAGTTGCCATATATTTCCCCAACTCAACAATTCGTTGAGCTGTCCTTTATCTTTAACGTTTGCCCATTTCGTTACAAAGCGAGCTTTATGATAGTACATATGCATCATTAACGCCAGTCTTCTATTTGCTCTGTTAATAAGCTTAACAGAAAGTAAATAATTTAACCTTGAGGTCACAATTTCTTTGACAGATTCTCAGTTTAGCGGCTTAATATAAGCGAATGTTACCTTTTATTACACATAACCAAGCGGAAGCTCAGTGCTTTGCGGTCTTTTCCCCACCCATTACACTTTACCGAAAACATATGAATACCGAGGGCGTTGTTTTTGCATCGCCTCATAGTGGGAGCCAATATCCCAAAGCTTTTACTCGCCGCTCACGGTTACCCCTCGCAGCTCTACGGCGAAACGAAGATGCTTATATAGACCGTGTGATTTCTGATTTGCCTCTGTACGGAGTTCCAACTTTGAAGGCGAATTTCCCGCGGTGCTTTGTTGATGTGAATAGAGCGCCAGACGAAACACTCCCTGAATGGGGGGGAGATAATGCCCCTAAAACTGCTCGCGCCGCAGCGGGACTTGGGGTCGTGCCTACAATTATTTCTGAGCACCTTCCCATCTATAAAACCCCGTTACCTGAGGCCGTATTAACGGCGCGGTTAGAGACGCTTTATTACCCCTACCACGCGGCGTTAAAAAATTTACTTGCGGAGGCGCAGGACCGTTGCGGACAAGCTCTTTTAATTGATTGCCATTCTATGCCCGGCCGCAATTTATCGGGGAAACAACGCTCGGATATTATTTTGGGGGATCGGTTCGGAGCCTCCGCGAGACCTGATTTTGTGCAATGCGCCGAAGATGTGTTTAAAGCTGCAGGATATAATGTAAGCCGCAATCATCCTTATGCGGGGGGATATGTCACATCAACTTACGGACAACCCAACCAAGGAACTCACGTCATTCAAATCGAGGTCAACCGAGATATTTATATGAACCCCGCGAGTCTTAAACTCACGGATGGGTTTGAACCTTTGAAAGATTGCTTCACGACATTAGGGAAAACCCTCGTTCAATATATAAAGGCCGATTTAGCGCGCGCTGCCGAGTAGGCTTACCGCCCTTTAACACCAAGAAACGCGTTAGGCTTGATCACCCCCTCTAATCACTAAGATGATTATTTTCGGACATAAATTTTATCACCCTTACCATAAAGCTATTCTTCATATATCAAGCGAAACTCGAGCGGTGTCATTTCCGCCCCCTGTTTAAGTGATTAAGTTGTAACAATAATGCATACCCAGCAAAAATTCACAGTCAGTGTTGCGCCCATGATGGACTGGACGGACCGTCATTGCCGTTGGTTCCACCGCCGCCTGACTCAAAACACTTTGCTATATACCGAGATGGTTGTAGCCGACGCGATTATCCACGGCCCCAAAGACCGCTTACTGGGGTTTGACGACGTGGAGCATCCTGTTGCTTTGCAAATCGGCGGCAGTGATCCCGCTAAGCTCGCCGAAGCGGCACGTATTGGGGAAGGGTTTGGCTATGATGAAATTAATATCAATATAGGCTGTCCATCTGACCGCGTACAATCTGGCCGTTTCGGGGCGTGCCTCATGCAAGAGCCTGAATTGGTGGCGACATGTTACGAAGCTATGGCAAGTGCCGTCTCTGTACCTGTCACAGTCAAGTGCCGCCTTGGCGTCGATGATCAAGATATTGAAACGAGCCTGCCACATTTCATTGAAACCGTGGCTGCGGCAGGTTGCACCCATTTTATTGTCCATGCTCGTAAAGCGTGGCTCAAGGGGCTTAGTCCGAAAGAGAACCGCGACGTACCACCGCTGGATTATAATCTGGTGCGGCGGATGAAAGCGCAATTCCCGGCCTTAGAGATTGTCCTTAACGGCGGACTAACCACACTTGACCAAGCGCAAACGGAGGCGGCAAATTTAGACGGGGTGATGTATGGCCGCGCCGCCTACCATAATCCGTGGATGTTAAGGGATATTGATCAGCAATTTTACGACGGCCCACCTGCAAGCCTCACGCGCTTGGAAATTGCGGATGAGCTTATAGCTTACGCTCAAACGCATGAGCGGAGCAACCCGTCGACCAAAGCCTTATGCCGTCACATTATGGGGTTATTTGCAGGACAACGCGGGGCCCGGTTGTGGCGACGAACCATCAGCGAGACAATGGCAACAGGCGCTTTACCGTCCGACGTTATAGCGCGGGCCGCTGACGCCATGCGTAATATTGAAGTCGCGGCTTAGAGGTGGACGGATTTATTGACTTACTGCCAAACCTGACCATCCTTTGCTTGACCGGCGCTTTAGCAGGTTTCGGAGCGGGCATGTTTGGTATTGGCGGCGGAGCCATTATGGTCCCTGCTCTCATGTATATGTTCACGTTTATGGGTTATGACCCCTCAACCGTAGCCCATATGGCCATTGCAACATCGACCGCAGTGATTATCGTAAATGCCATTCGGTCTGTGAATAGCCATCACCGCCTCGGGAATGTCGATTGGGGCTTATTATGGCCCAAAAACATATTTAGCTCCTATGCGCTTTGGATCGGGGTCGGAGCCTTTTGTGCCTCGCTTTGGATAGCCCCTCGCCTAAGCGGACAGCATATGAAAGGATTATTTGCGATCATATCTATATTAATCTCTCTGCAATTTATTTTTGGACGACCTCATTGGCGATTACGAGATGACGTTCCTCGCGGAGCCGCACAGCCTATTGTTGGCGGAAGTGTCGGCATCCTGTCGGCCCTTATAGGTATTGGTGGCGGATCCTTTACAGTCCCGCTTATGTCTATGTGCGGCATCACCATTCACCGCGCTATTGGTACGGCGTCCGGTTTTGGTTTAGCTATCGCCCTGCCGGGTACGATTGGTTATATGATCTCGGGCTGGTCCGTTCCCTTGCGCGCACCAGGGTCGTTAGGATTCGTCAATGTACCCGCCTTTGTAGTTATGACCCTCGCCGCCTTCTTATGTGTTCCACTCGGAGCCAAATTAGCGACACGTCTTGCGCAAGACAAGCTCAGGAAAATTTTTGGAATATGTTTGCTTTTTGTCGCCTTAAATATGATCCGCAGCGTGTTATTTTAAAAAATAATCCATACGCATATTCGTGCCTAACCTTATAGTAAGTCTTTCCAAGTCCGACAAATCACTGTATAGCTAATAGGCTAATTTTTAGGAGCCCTTACATGTCGGGTTTAGCATCCAATAATGATAATTCACGTCCTTTCGATGATATGGTTGCCCTCATTGCCGCCATGCCCGCAAAGGACCTTAACGCATGCAAGGCTGTTAATGAAAACTTAGCGCGCTTTGGTCCCACCCAGCATCCGCTAGGGCGCTTCGAAACATTATTACCATGGTTGGCAGGATGGCAAAACCGTCCCACACCCGTGATTGCAAGACCTTTAATTGCTGTTTTTGCCGGGACTCATGATGTGGCAAAAGCTTACACGGATAAAGATATTATTGCAGCCTCTAAACGCCGCGTAAATGAAATGACCTCAGGGGCAGTGGGTGTTCGCGGCGTTTCAGCGGGTCAAAATATGGCTTATAAGGTTTACGAAATGGGCCTTGAATATCCTGCCAAAGACTTCACACAAGAGGCGTCATTAAGTGAGCGCGATTGCGCGGCCGCTATGGCTTTTGGCATGGAAGTTGTTGCAGAAGGTGCGGATATTATTGCCCTTGGAAATGCAGGCTTCGGCTCTGTGACAGGCGCTGCGGCCATTGCCTTGGCGCTTTACGGCGGCGCGGCTGACTACTGGGCAAGTGGCGATGACGTCAATGCTGAGAAACGTATTAATATTGTTGGTGAAGGCTATCAAAAATTCAAAGGCGATATTAATAGCCCTCTAGACATGCTACGCTATTTTGGTGGACGTGATATTGCAGGCATTGTTGGCGCGATTGTCGCGGCACGGCATCAAGCTATACCTGTTGTGCTGGACGGCTTCGTGGTCACTGCAGCCGCCGCAATTCTTCACGCCATTGATCCGAAGGCCACTGATCATTGTATTGCTGGGCATTTATCGGCAGAACCCGCTCATGCAGCTTTGCTTGAGCGAATGGGCCTGACCCCTTTGTTAGACTTGGAGCTAGGCTGGGGGGACGGCCTTGGAGCCGCCCTCGCCGTGAACATCCTTCGCATGGCCGCAGATGGGTACAAAACACTGACTAATCCCGATGGCGTGTAATAAATCACCCGTGAATGTTATTTTGTTAACTTAATTGTGTGCGTATTGTTAAATTACAGGGTTGATATTGCGTAGTAGTCATGATTGATCAACTGTAATGAAAAGGTGCAACTGCACTTAAATTAAAGCAAAGATTATGAGCCGACTTTCTTTCTCCTTAAAGGTTTTTAAGAACCATGCGGTGGGTCTACCTGCCTTAAAATGCGCCAAGAGCGAAGAAGAGGCACGCGGTAGCTTCTTAGCCGAATTTTATAAGGACGCTGAGGAAAACCAACGCTTACGTCCGCCCTTAGATGTTTTGGCGCGATGGGCTGGACTCCTCTGGAAAAGACGTAATATTGACGCGAAAGACGCTCAGATAGATATTACGGATCTACCTGAACATCCAGATTATCAAGCGGTTTTCATCAATTCACAAGACAAATCCTTTATCGTCGCCAGCGTAATTGAAGCCGTCTCAGCTCTCGGCCTTGATGTGCAAGCTCTGTTCCATCCGATTGCGACGTTAAAGGGGCAAAAAGCCTCAATGATTTTAATCGTTATCACGCGGCAAGATGAAAATCTGCTGGCTCAACTTTCAAAGATGCTTCGCGAGACCATGTCCGATGTGGATCTGGTCAATAATGATTTTGATTCGATGATCGCCTTGTTGAAAAAACAACGCTCTGAGCTCGTGAAAAACCCTGGCCCTCATAAGGTCGATGAGCAGAAAGAAAGCCTAGCCTTCCTCGATTGGCTTGAAGCCGGTCATTTTGTTTTCCTTGGGGCACGTCGCTATAATTACCTAAAAAGCAATATGGCTGATGGTCCCAGCCCAGATTATGTTAACCCTGCCCTCATCAGAGGCGGACGTTTCGGGGTTTTACGAGATTCAAGCCGTCAAGTTCTACGTCAATCTAATGAGCCTTCCGTTATTGCAGATAACCTTGAGCAATATTTGAAGCGGTCCGCGCCCGTTTCTGTGGCAAAGTCAAACTTATTTTCAAATGTTCATAGACGTGTCCGCATGGATTACGTCTCGGTCAATCAGTATAATGAAGCAGGTGACCTTATTGGTGAAACCCGTTTTGTCGGTCTTTTCACATCTGAAGCTTATAATATATCTCCTGAAAAAATTCCTTTGGTTAGGCAGAAAATTAAAACTGTAAAAGCCCGGTCCAAAACATCCCCCGATAGTCATAACGGCAAACGCCTTGCGTATGTTCTGGCGACTTATCCGCGCGATGAATTGTTTCAGATTACCACAAAGGATTTATCAAGAATCGCCATTGGTGTGTCGCAAGCCTTTGATCGCCCGCGAACACGGCTATTTCTACGGCACGATCCATTTAACCGTTTTGTCTCGGCACTTGTTTATGTTCCGCGTGAAACCTATTCCACTAAAGTTCGCGGGGCCATCGGGGATTATTTAGCCAAAGCTTTTAATGGGCGCGTGTCGGCTTTTTATCCGCAATATAGTGACGCGCCTATGGCTCGTGTACATTATATTATCGGACTAGACCCAGACGCGGGTCGTTTTCCAAAACTCGATAAGTTGGAAGGTGACGTCGCGCGCCTAGCGACCCCGTGGGCCGATCAGCTAAAAGTCGTCGCCCAGACCTTTGACTTGCCTTTAGTGCAATCTGCGGCAAACATTGATCGAAGCTTTGACGCGGCTTATAAATCGCGCTTTTCTGTGCAAGAGACCTTGCAAACCCTGAGTATTTTAGGTCAACTCACAGAGGAATTACCCATAGCCGTTCGCCTTGGAGACATGTCAGAAGACGGCACGACCCATATGATAATATATCATCGCGGCAAGAAAATAGCACCGTCAGTGATTGTGCCGTTCCTTGCGAATTTCGATATCCAAGTCTCTCAAGAAACGGCCTACAATATATTCACAGAGGACACAGATACAGATTATTGGGTGCATGATTTTGAGGTCTTACTTCCCGGTGGCTTGACCCTTAACCGCACGATACGCGCCGCCTTTGAAACAACTTTTGTGCAGACTTGGCTTGGTAAAAATGAAGATGACAGCTTTAACTCCTTAATCATACCGCAAGCGGCGGACTGGCGTGACATTGCATTTCTCAGACTCATTGCGGCTTATCGCCGTCAGTCTGGTCTTGACCCGTTAAAGGCGACACAAGTTGAAGCGTTGAAGCTTTACCCTGATATGACGCGGCAATTAATCGCCTTAAAAACAGCAAAATTTGCCCTCGACTTTGGCACTCTAGAGGAGCGAGAGACCGCTATCTCTAAGGCGCAAAAGGCGATTGAGTCAGGTTTAGGCAAGGTTAAACGTCTAGACCATGACCGTGTTTTACGCCGTATGGCCGCCGCGATTACGGCGGCTCTACGCACGAATATGTATCAACTCAGCTCTGACGGAAAACCCAAATCCTATATGTCCGTTAAGTTCAATAGTCGTGACATAGAAGACCTGCCAGCCCCGAAACCTTACCGGGAAATATTTGTCAGCTCGCCTGTTCTCAACGGGGTCCATCTTCGCTTTGGCCCTGTCGCGCGCGGCGGATTACGGTGGTCTGACCGACCAGAGGATTTCCGCGCCGAAGTCCTAGGGCTTGTAAAAGCTCAGCAGGTGAAAAATTCTGTGATTGTACCCGTTGGCTCTAAAGGCGGGTTTTTTCCGAAACAACTCCCTGTCGGCGGCACGCGGGACGACTATATTGCAGCCGGAGTGAAAGCCTATAAATTATTCATATCTGGCCTACTTGATATTACGGATAATTATGTGGGACGCGGCGTGCAAGCCCCACCAAATTGTATCTGTTGGGACGACCCCGACCCCTATCTTGTTGTCGCCGCTGATAAAGGAACCGCAACATTCTCAGACATCGCCAATGGTGTCGCCTCAGATTACGGTTATTGGCTAGACGATGCCTTTGCGTCAGGTGGGTCTGTTGGTTATGATCATAAAGTGATGGGCATTACCGCGCGAGGCGGCTGGGAAGCGGTCAAACGTCACTTCCGTGAGCGCGGCAAAAATATTCAAAAAGAACCCTTTTCGGTGATTGGGGTCGGAGATATGTCGGGCGATGTGTTTGGCAATGGCATGTTACTATCAAAGAAAATTCGCCTGAAAGCCGCCTTTGACCACCGAAATATTTTCATTGACCCCGACCCAGATATTAAAAAAACGTACCGTGAGCGCGCCCGCCTGTTCAAGAAAGGGCGATCATCTTGGGCTGATTATAATCAGGACTTAATCTCTAAGGGCGGCGGAATTTTTTCCCGCGCGGACAAATCGATCACTCTAAGTCCGCAGATACAATCTCTAACGGGGTTAGGCGCACAATCCGTGACTCCAGATGAGCTTATTCACGCGCTTTTAAAATCGGAGTGTGAGCTTTTATGGTTTGGCGGAATTGGGACTTATATCAAAGCCAGTCATGAAAGCCACGCAGACGCCATGGATAAAACGAATGATGGCATTCGTGTCAATGCGGCCGAAGTTGGAGCCGCAGTCATTGGTGAAGGTGCAAATTTAGGACTAACGCAAGCAGGGCGAATTGAATTCGCTCATGAGGGCGGAGCCGTTAATACGGACGCAATTGACAATTCTGCGGGCGTCGACTCGTCAGATAATGAAGTGAACATAAAAATTCTCCTGAGTGAGGCGATCACCCAAGGTGAGTTAAAACCTAAAGCCCGCAATAAGCTTTTAGCCGATATGACAGACGATGTTGGCCGCCTTGTTCTAAAACATAATTATGATCAGACAGGCGCCCTATCCGTCGCGCAACACCATGCACAATTTGATCATGGTGGCTATGAGCGCTTGATGCGCTTGCTCGAAACAGACGGCCTACTCGACCGCGCGGTTGAAGGTCTTCCCAGCACCAGCGATATGGATGTTCGGCGGAATGTCGGGCAATATTTAACCCGGCCAGAAATTGCCGTTTTAATGGCTTACGTTAAGAATGTTACGTTTGATGACTTTATAAAGACAAATATTGCTAATGACCCGGCTCTTGAAACTCTGTTGGTCGATTACTTCCCACCTACCTTGCTCGGCTTTAAGAAGGCCCAAAAAAGTCATCGCTTACGGCGTGAAATTATTATATCTAGGCTTGTCAATGATATGGTTGATATGGGCGGCCCTCTTTTTGGATTACGTGTATCTGAGCAAGTTCAAACAACAGCTGACGTCTTAGCTAAAACATTTATGATTGCGCGCAAGGCTTTGGGGCTTGATAATCTTTTAGCCGAAATTGCGGCCCTTGATAATAAGGTGCCGGCCGCTGCACAAATTGCCATGCAACGGGAAATTTCCAATGTCGTATTACGGGTGTCGGTTTGGTTAGCACGAAATGGTGTTCGAGGCCCACTTGAGAGCCATTTGACGCGCTTCATGCCGATACAAGATTTGATTAACAATGACTGGACGAACCACCTGTCTGCGTATGACCAAAAACGAGCCAAAGAACGTCAATCGGCGTTTGAAGCACAAGGCGTTCCGTATGAAGTTGCCATGAAGGTTTCACTACTAAGGTCTCGTGCATCTGGTTTCGACCTCACCCGTCTTGGCGAAGAAAGCGGGATTGACATACATCTTACACCTAACCTTTTCTACCAAATGGGCGCCGTATTTTGGGTTGATCGTATTCGCAACGCCCTATTTGAAACCATAGGTGACGGTCATTGGGACCGTTTGGCTTTACGTAAGCTTGCTGATGACTTTTATGTCCTACAACGCAAATTTGCCGCTATTTACGTTAAGGACCAAATGACGTCTGGGGATGAAATCGTTAGTTTAGGTGAGTTACGGCAGTGGTCAAAACAGAGATTTGATGGTTTAGGGGCTTATTTTACAAGAGTTCGAAATATATCTGCAACAGATAATTGGTCGGTTGCGAAATTCTCTATTCTATACGCACAGTTGCAAGAGGTCCTGAAATAACGTCTAAATCAAGGCCTCAACGGTAGAAAATCGAGCGATTTGTATCAATTGAGTCATAAACTGACATATTTTGTGTCTCGTTTACCTTCTTATTCTAGGCTATTCTCTATGATATTAGCTTTACAAATACGGGCAAATTTTCAATAAGATGCCTAAAAAGGGAGGGCGTTGCTACGCCTATTGACATTAACGGGATTGATAATGACAACGAACCCATGCCCCACAGCACGCGGTATCACACTACAACATAGTCCTTTTACTACCCTTACTGAGGGTCTTGACTATGCGGCCAAAGCAGACACTGGTTTTAATTTCTTTGACGCGCGCGGGAATCTCAAAACAGTTCTCAGCTATAAAGAAATGCGTGAGCGAGCGATTGACGTCGCGAAAGGCCTTGTCGGCTTTGCTGACCTTAACGCACGCATTGGTATCGTCGCGACGACCTCGCCAGAATTCGTGATTTTATTTTTCGCCTGCCAATATGCAGGCCTTGTCCCCGCGCCCCTTCCATTACCTGTAACGCTTGGCGGCCGCAGCAGCTATGAGCGGCAATTACAACGTATGGCGGATACGGCTGATCTTCGTGCTTTATTCACACCGGCCTCTATGGAGCCGATAATGAGCGCGGCGTTAAATGATCATATCACGCCGATTTTGACTTTTGAAGATGCGTTTGAACTTCCAAAGTCTGGAGAGCTTCGTGCGCATGGACCAAACGATCTGTGCTACATTCAGTATTCTTCCGGCAGCTCAAGCTCGCCAAAAGGGATTATTGGCAGTCAAAAGAGTGTCACCTCTAATTGTTTAGGGATCACCCGCGACGGCCTGCAAGTCAATGAAACCGACCGCGGCACAAGTTGGCTGCCAATGTATCATGATATGGGTTTAATTGGATTTATGGTTGCACCGATGATGTGTCAGCTCTCAGTTGATTATATGGACCCGCAAGATTTCACACGTCGTCCGATAACGTGGTTGCAACTTATTTCTGATCACAAAGGCACTTTGTCTTATAGCCCGACCTTTGGGTATGAGCTATGTGTCCGCCGTTGGCGCGAAGACCGTGAGCTTGATCTATCGTCTTGGCGAGCGGCGGGTATTGGCGGCGATATGGTTCGCCCAGAACCGCTCACAGAATTTTCTGATCTTTTTAGCCCTATGGGCTTTGATACGGGCTGTTTCACCCCAAGCTATGGTTTGGCTGAAACGACTTTGGCCGCGACCTTTACGCCACTTGGTCAAGGTCTCAAGCAACATACGATTGATATGAAAGTCGCCAATGCGGACAGCATTGCGCAAGCGGCGAATGATTTGACTCCGCTGGAAGACCAGCGAACCTTCGTGGCCTGCGGGACGGTTCTACCCGACCACACCATCGAAATTCGTGATTTTGGCAATAATGTCCTTGAAGGCGAGGGTAAAATTGGCCGTATTTGTCTCCAAGGCCCGAGCGTATCTCCCGGCTATTTCCGCAATAAATCAGCGACTGAAGCCGCCTTTAGTGAAGCTGGGTGGCTTGATACAGGTGATCTAGGTTATTGGCTTGAGGGTCAGCTTGTCGTAACAGGCCGCTCTAAAGATCTTATTTTATGGCATGGTCGTAATATTTGGCCACAAGACCTTGAATGGGCCGCGCAAGCTGCAGCCCCCCATCGGTGTGGACGGGCCTGTGCCTTTTCCTCTGGCGGTGTGGGTGACCAAAAAGAAATTCGGTTGCTGCTCGAATGTAGAACACGCGACCCTAAATTGCTGGATGAAATTCATACCGCCGTATCAGCAGCGATACGCCTTGAAGTCGGGGTTCCTGTAAAACTTCAGCTTGTTCCGCGTAGCTCTATGATTATTACATCGTCTGGTAAGCTCGCGCGAGCGCGCGTTAAAGAGAAATTCTTAGGCGGTGGGATTATTGACCTTCAGAACGAAACGCCTCTGACTGTTGTTGAGACAGCTGCGAAGGGCTAACGCCCTCGTCTCTGCTTTATGATGCGCCCTTTAACGATTGCGATGACGGGCGGCACTGGATTTTTAGGCCCTTATCTTATTCAAGAAGCCGCCTCTCGCGGCCATAAGCTTCGCGTGCTTGCGCGCAATCCCGCTAAGCTATCACCTAATTTGGGTGAAAATATGACTATCCATCAGGGCAGCCTATCTGACATTCCTCCTGATTTCATTTCAGGCGCAGATGTCGTCTTACACATGGCAGGACTTATTAAAGCCCCGACACGTGAAGCCTTTTTTGAGGTTAACGGCACAGGAACAGGGCAAGTTGCGGCACTTACTCAGGCCCACGCTGTGCCGCGTTTTGTCTATCTTTCCTCTCAAGCTGCGACTCAACCGCAGCTTTCTGATTATTGCGCGTCCAAACGCGCAGGTGAGATAGAGCTTGCTGATAACTATACAGGCGAAGCGGTCATCATTCGAGCCCCTGCCGTCTTTGGCCCAGGGGATGAGGCGACGGCTCCCTTCTTTGCTTTTATGAAGCGTGGCCTCTTGCCTGTTCCAGGTGGGCGTGGGTGGCGCACACGGAAACTGTCTCTTGTTTATGCTCCTGATTTGGCACGGTTTATCATCGACCAAATTGAAAAGGGCTCCATAATCGATCAGCCACTGATACCGGCATCCGTCCCAAGCCTTACATGGCAAGACTTTGCAGATACGGCAGGAGACATCATGGGCCGCACAATTAAGGTCGTGCCTTTACCTATAACGATCTTAAAAGTGATTGCAGGGATAAATTCGGCCCTGTTACGCCGACTAATTAACCCGCACTTGACGCTAGGCAAACTTTCCGAGTTCCTATATGACGACTGGAGTGTGGCTGAGGCGATTGAGTCTCCCACCGCATTAAAAACAGCTTTAAGAGAGACACTTGAAGCTTAAACCACGAAACCGCCCTCACGCGGCAAGAATATGAGATATCGACCTTATGGCGAGTAATGACGAAATTTACCAAAAAGTCTGCGAGCTTTTAAAGCCTTATAACCCCGAGAAACGTCCGATCTTAATGCAAAGCGGTATCGTCAGTGATCTTGAGGTGGACTCTGTAGCCGTATTTGATTTGGTGATGGGCCTCGAGGATCATTATGATATTTCAATCCCTATGGAGATGGTCACAGATATCAAAACCGTCGGTGAGCTTGTGAATGCCATTCAGCAGCTCACGTCAAAATAACGGAAGCTATAATTATGTCTTTGTTCGATAAATATGCACCGCTGCAAAAGCGGATCGATGTAATGACGAAAATTGGCCGTGACGCGCTCGGAGTAAAATTTGATGATATCATCGACGCCACGCGTGGCCGTGTCGGGAACCGCGAAATTTTACTTGCAGGGACAAATAATTACCTTGGTCTGACCTTTGACGAAGATTGCGTTGCAGCCGCAAAAACCGCGATTGATAAATACGGCACTGGAACCACGGGTTCACGTATTGCCAATGGAACTTATACTGATCATATTGCCTTAGAAGACGCCCTAGCCGCGCATTTAAACATGCCGAGCTGTATTGTTTTCTCCACGGGTTATCAGACTAACCTCGCCGCCATTTCGGGCTTGGCCGGGGATAAGGATGTCATCTTTATGGATGCTGATGCTCATGCTTGTATTATTGACGGCACACGCCTGACGGGGGCATCAACTATTCGCTTCCGCCATAATAATCCCGAAGACTTGGATAAGCGCTTGCGCCGCCAAGGAGAAATTGAAGGCGGGAACGCGCTCGTGGTCATCGAAGGCATGTATTCCATGTTTGGTGACATTGCGCCGATTGATGAATTTCTTGATGTCACTCATAAGCACGGCGGCTATCTCTATATTGATGAAGCCCATAGTTACGGCGTGTTCGGCCCAACGGGTTGCGGTATTGCCGAGGAACAAGGTGTTCTTGACCGCGTTGATTTTATCTCAAGCACATTTTCAAAATCTCTCGCATCGATTGGCGGCTTTTGCGCATCGAAACACCCTGAATTTGAAGTCACCCGCAAAGTCATGCGCCCCTATATGTTCACCGCCTCACCGACTCCGTCGAATGTGGCTGCAGCGCTCGCAGCCGTGGATAAAATTAAAGCCGGCGGGCATTTGCGCGATAATCTAAAAGTGCGCGCGCAGCAGCTTCATAAAGGCCTCAGTGATTTGGGTTATGATCTTTGTGCAGACCCCAGCCCTGTGATTGCGGTGCGACGTCCAAATGAGGCGATTTGTGCGATGGAATGGAACTGGCTGCTTGATAATGGTATTTACGTCAATCTCGCTGTGCCGCCCGGAACACCCGAGAGCTCAAGCTTGCTCCGCATTAGTCTTTCTGCGGCCCATAGCGAAGCCGAGGTTAACGAAATCATCGCAAAATTCCGCGACCTCAAAGGCATGGAAGCCCAATTAATGAAAGAGCTGATGAGCAAGATTACAGGGTAAGGGGTAAGGCTGTTTCATATAACACCTCCCTGCCCCGCTAAGGCGTAATGAAGCCAAACAGTAACACCATCACAATACCTCACATCACTCCAGACTTTAACGGCCTTAAAGAATAAAGGCGTGTGACATAGAGTTGACGCCATAGCTGGGGCTGAAGCCGCTCGGTATTATTGCGGCGCCACAAATCAACGTCTTCAAAGTTATTCTTATCATCAATGATAATTTTAGCTTATCAGACAGCCTCATTCCTTGCCCCTATGCACCTTCACTCTACACATTCTCGTGTTCAGAGGGCTTAACCATATTTTTTGCTTGATATTTATAGAAATTACTTTTACCTATCTACCATTAGATAGACAAAAGCATGAACAATAAGAAAATTCAATGAACTTAAATGATGACTTTTCCATTCCTGTCACTCTCAACAGCAATGTTTTGCCGTGGGAAGATTCGCCAATGGCAGGCGTGCAGCGTCGAAAGCTTGACCGTATTGGGGATGAAGTCGCGCGAGCGACCTCCCTCGTTAAATATGCGCCCAAATCCTATTTCAGCCCTCATACCCACGGCGGGGGCGAAGAAATTTTCGTGCTTGAAGGCGTCTTCTCCGATGAGCATGGTGATTATCCCGCGGGCACTTATATCCGTAATCCTATTGGCACGACCCATAAACCGCACAGCGAAGACGGTTGCGTAATATTTGTAAAGCTGCATCAATTTCATCCCGATGACACAAAACAATTCACGGTTGATACCAACACAGCTGAATTCTTACCAGGGAGCGCTCCAAACTTAACTGTTCTGCCCCTTCATAGCTTTGAAGGCGAATCCTGCGCTCTTGTGCGCTGGGCCCCCGATACAAAATTCAACCCGCATAAACATTTTGGCGGTGAAGAAATACTCGTCCTTGAGGGAACTTTTTCCGATGAAAAGGGCGATTATCCCAAAGGTACATGGCTGCGAAGCCCGTACCTTTCCGCTCATCATCCATTCTCAAAGGACGGATGTTTGATTTACGTTAAAACGGGCCATCTCCCCTTAGGGTAAGGCCTAAACTTTCCCTCATCCATAACTCCCTGAAAGGACATATTATGATTGGATATACTACGATTGGTGTCAAAGACATCGAAGCTGCTAAAAAGTTCTACACAGAGCTATTTGACGCTGAAGTCCTCGTGGACGTTGGCCGCCTTGCTATGATCGGCACTGACATTGCCGCACCTAAAGTCGCTGTGTGTGAGCCGTTTAACGGTGAAGCTCCAAGCTGCGGCAACGGTTCTATGATCGCATTCCCAGGCGGCTCACGCGAAGGTGCTGATGCGCTTTATCACAAAGCTATTTCACTCGGTGCCACATGTGACGGTGAGCCAGGTTCACGCATCGAAGGCCAGTTTTACGGTGGATATGTAAAAGATGCAGACGGCAATAAGCTTTGCTTCTTTGACTTTAGCTAAACCAAAATCTGAAGCGCAGAGTATTAAGCCCTGCGCTTCATCCCTCATTTTTAAATAGGTTTGAAACAGATGCTCACGGATACTCTTAAGCCAAATATGCAAGTTTCTGGTGATGTTACAGCCAAACTTAATTACATCAAGCCAGACAGTACACTCACCCCCGAGGTTATCTATTCAGGCGGCGATGCCCCGCAAAGCTATAATGAAGCTTATGCTTTTATGGAGGCCCCGATTTATGACGGCCGCGCCCATAGCGACACATTTGATATTCACAAACAAGGTTTCCAGTTGATCACCTCTCCGACACAGGTCCGCGACTTTTCAATCCAAGAAAATATCGAAGGCCCTTATTACGACGAAGTCAAAGCTATAGTTCGAAATGTAACGGGCGCAAAAGAGGTTTTTGTATTTGATCATATTGTCAGGCTTGGCGAGAATAATAGCCGCCGTAAACCCGCCCATCATGTTCATAATGATTATTCGGAACGCACCGCCCATATCCGCGCCGAAGAACGCATTGGCGCCGCAAATTTCGCCGCGTTGAAACATCGCCGCATGATACAAATTAATGTCTGGCGACCATTGGTGGAGCGCGTTCAGCGCTCGCCCTTGGCCTTTTGTGATGCGGCGACAATTGAAGTGAAAGACCTCATTCCAACGAAAATACTTTTTCCAGATACAGGCCATGTCGGCGAAATTTATGCGCTGCGTAAAAACCCAAACCAGCGTTGGTCATATTTCTCTGAAATGACCCATGACGAAGTTGCACTAATAAAAGGCTATGATGACAGCCTCACGGAAGGTGTCGCTCGCTTTACCCCACATACAGCCTTTGAATATTCCGACCAAGATCCGAGCGTTGGCCCACGTAAAAGTATAGAAACACGCACCTTTGCGTTTTACTAAACATTAAACCAAGCCCACTGAAACCTATATTTTTAGAAACATTATTGGCCTTCTTCACGCCTCTTAGATGTCGCGGCTCTTTATCGTCTTAGTAACCAATGTATTGTCCAATGATATATGGATAAATGGGCATATTATTGTGAACATACAGAATGTAACCTTTCAGCGTTACATTGGCACCAAAGCTTACAGAACGTGATGCCTACTGACTCTCTATGAGATGCAACATAAGCCAAAAGCCGCATTGATGCCCCGACCTAATTTTGGGACATAGGCGCTGGTGTCAGGCAATTTTCAGTAGATTACCGTTTAAGATAAAAGATTGATAACCCTAAAATAATTTAGAGCATCATCACAAACGTAAGCCTTGTAAATTCTGCAATTAAGTGTTTATGTCTTACGCTAATGACCTCTAAAATACTAATTGTAGATGACCACCCCCTAGCCCAGCAGGGAATAAAATCTGTTATCGAGTCTCTACCAGAATTCACGGTTTGTGGAATTCTTGATCGTGCTAGCGCGGTTTTACCATTTATTAAAACTCAACTACCAGATATAATTCTCTTAGACTTAAATTTACCTGACCGTAACGGTCTAGATATTTTAGCCGAACTTGTTGGCGCCTTTGACTTAACTATAATTATATTAACCGGGGAAGCGAACGCTAAAAAAATAAATAGATGCTTAAACCTTGGCGTGAGAGGAATCGTCAGCAAGGGAGACAAGAGCCAAAACATTGTTGATGCAATGAGGCAAGCATTGGTCGGTGATATTTACCTATCCCCAGATATCATCAGTATCACAAGAGCAGCCAAACAATCAAAAATTGACTTATCACCTCGTCAGATGGCTATCTTACATTTTCTATCAGATGACATAACAAACAAAGAAATAAGCTATAGATTAAAAATAGCCGCGCCTACAGTTTCATTTCACATTGGTGAAATTAGAAAAAAACTAAACGTCTCTAATAATAAGAAAATTCTATCACGAGCTAAAGAGCTTGATTTGATTTAGCCTCTATCAACATTATCTGTGCAGCATACTCTTTACATAAAGGCATATACATTACCATTTGATAGTTAGAACTAATGCGATCCCTTGCAACGGCTGAATCATCATAAGTCACAGCAATCCGCTTTGAATGATTAAATACATCAAAAGAATCATCATCCTCATAAGGGTCATATTCTTCAATATCAATTTCAGGCAACAATTGACGGAATTCGTCCAATGAACAAGGGGTGTATGTCTTTTGCATTGGTAGGCTTACAGTCACCTTGGCATTACCCTTCTTGCCCGACGATATAGTTACAAGCCCACCGATACTATTAATAAGGTTTTTTGAAAAGAGGTAGCCTGAGCCCGTACCGCTAGTTTCTATATCGCTATGGATTCTGTGTTTGTTTGCACCATTCAATTTTTTTAATATTTCTTCGGACACCCCAACACCCGTATCCTCAATCTCAATAATGTAATTCGCATCTCTTTTACACCCGCTAACTAAAACCTTACCGGCAGGTGTGAAATTCAGAGAATTACTAATAAAGTTAGAAAGACATCGAGTTAAAATGGCGAGATCGCTTATTAGAAAATCGCTTGAAGAATAATGAAAATCTAAGATCAAACCTTTTTGCAAAGCTTGTCGCTTGTACAACATATCTAATGATGTGAAAATATCATCAGAGGAAAATCGGGATAAACCAATAAACTCGGTTCCCACTAAGGCTATTCTAGCGCCTGATAAAGTCGATGATATTATTTTCTTTAGGTAATCTGATGATGATTCAATAATCTCTTTCAGTTGCGTTTCATTATTCTTATGACTCCCTTTATTCAATAGAAAAACAGCTGAATTTAAAGCTGAAATCACTTGTCTGCTGTCATGTCCAGATGCGTGAATCAAGTTACTCTGCTGTCCAATCACGGCTATTGCGTCCGCCTTTTCTTCAGCAAGCAGCCTCGCCTTTTCGCTTAACCCTAATCGTTCTTTAAAAGACTTCGTAAGCAATGATTGGTTCTTCAAACTTTCCTTATAAATGCTACCCGTCTGCAAGCTAAGCGCGAGACTCGCAAGGATGATTTCGATTAACCCCACAGGCCCAATTAATTCAGGCACAAGCGGTAATATTTGGAATAGATCCAGTGTGTGAACTAAGCCATATAATATAAATAACGCAAAAATCATCCACGCAACGCTTAAAGGCCAATAATTCCTATTAATATTTATTGTCGCAGTAACCGCAACGTAAGGCAGTATCAGCGCAATTATTAAAGTTAATATCCAACTCATGCTCAGTGACATTACGTTGAAACCACCATTCGTGACTTGATAGTAAACAGTGTGAAAAAATATCATGAATGCGAACAGTATTAAGACTGTTAAAGCTTTATCTATTTTTGGATAATTCTCTTTTGTGAGAATAAAATCTTTAGCAAATTTTGCCATAGAGGCTGAAAAAAAACATTTAGCCGTTATGCTAAAACTATTACTAAAAGCTGGATCACTAAACCCGTAAAAATAGTTAGCATAGCCTCCCGAACTAAATATTTCTAAAGTATAAAAAGCCTCTGCAATGGCCAACCATATGAATTCTTTTCTATTGGTAAAAACGAAAAAACTTACGTTCACGACGACGAGAACTAATATTCCAAAAATTGACCCAAAAATTAAAGCATCTTTTATACGCCGTGTGTGATGATAATTATCAATAGTTTTCACTGAGATTGGTAAATAAAAAGAATTCTTAGGCTCAAATACAACTGCATAGGTTTTTTCTTCATTCGGGTTCAACCTTATGGGTGACGCAAGTGTCATGTAGCTCCATGTAAGTTTTCTAACTTGCTCCAAATTTAAGTTATCTATAATTAAGTCTACACGATCATCTTTTAGTTCAAATAATTTGAGGTCATAAAAAGTTGTTCGACCCATGGAGAGTATCCAATCACCAGGTTCTTGACCGTTGTTCCTTAGCTTAAATACGACAGTTACTGGGTCCTTAGTCATACCAAATTCAATGGAGGACGAGTCTGTTCGTTGAAAAAGGTGAATGTTTTTCTCGATCGAAGGCAGAAAGAGCTCACCCTCATAGTTTTCACTGAAGTAAACATAATTATTAATTAAAGGTGAGTCCTGATCAGGCTGTAAAGGAACGGCTTCCAATTTAGCAAAACTATCTACACCCGAAAATAAGGCCAAGAATAAAACTAAGAAAAACTTACATAAATAATTCCCGACCATGAAAAATACACCATAACTTTCTATCTATGCGCCTCTAGCTTTGCAGACACCTTGTTACTTCATTTTGTTGTCATTTCACATTCAACGGGTGACAACACACTATTTTTAGCATGCATATGTTTTGGATTGTAGAACAATTCGGTATAATCGAACGTGCCCTGACTGGCAGATGAGCTTAAACGCAAGTCAATACGCTGACGTTGGCTCATAGGACAACTGTGCCACGCCCGAAACTCTCGTGATGTTACGGCTCATATCTGACAAAACCGCTCAATAGCATAAGCTCTCTTCAACGTTTTAATAAAGGATAAGCGCTTCAGTCTTAACTCACAAAGAACATCATGGCGTTATAATATCGATCTATCAAAAAGTTCCAGCCGCCGACAATTGGCACCCAGTTTACAATGCACAACAGAAATAACTGTTTTCATATAAAAAAAGGCTAGTAATTTTGGTTCGAGCCTCTATATAGCTCTCACTTCTAACGCGGGGTGGAGCAGCCCGGTAGCTCGTCAGGCTCATAACCTGAAGGTCGTAGGTTCAAATCCTACCCCCGCAACCAACTTAATGACCGACTAGAGACGCCGCCCTGATTTATCAGGGCTTTTCCATATGTGTCACACCACATCCCGGTATTTATTCGTGATCGGGTAGCGGCGGTCTTTGCCGAAATTTTTTGTGCCAATTTTCACACCGGGCGGAGCCTGACGGCGCTTATATTCAGCTATATATAAGAGATGCTGGATACGTTTTACGTCCGCCTTTGTGTGGCCGCGTGCTAGGATGTCTTCGACGCTCGCTTCTTCCTCTATCAGGCCAAACAAAATATCGTCGAGCACATCATATTCAGGCAGACTGTCACTGTCTTTTTGATCATCGCGCAGTTCAGCTGTCGGGGGCTTGGTAATCACATCGATCGGTACGGGGGCCTCCCCGCCCAAAAGATCGTCAGGATTATGATCGTTCCGCCAATGAGCGAGGGCGAAGACTTCGGTTTTATACAAATCCTTCAGCGGATTATAACCGCCGCACATATCCCCGTAGAGCGTCGCGTACCCCACCGCCATTTCAGATTTATTACCCGTCGTCACAAGCATCGGCCCGAACTTATTAGACAAGGCCATAAGGGTTACAGCGCGAATACGCGACTGCATATTTTCTTCGGTCGTATTCGGCTCTGTGCCCTCAAAGAGCGGCGCGGTCATAGAGAGCAGCGCATCAAACCCCGCTTTGATCGGAATTATATCATAACGGCAACCGAGGGCGGCTATACAGTCTTTGGCGTCTTTCAAACTATCATCCGATGTATAGCGCGAGGGCATCATCACGCACCAGACACGCTCTGGCCCGAGAGCGTCAACCGCAATCGCCGCAGCCATAGCGCTATCAATCCCGCCAGACAATCCTAGGATGACCTGCTTAAATCCGTTCTTATTGACGTAATCGCCAAGACCGAGACAAGCGGCGCGCCAATCCGCTTCATAGCCCGTCAGTTGTTTTTCTTGCTTGGCTTGTGTGCAAACCCATTCGCCGTCTTGTATCTCCCACGTAGCGACATCGTAATCTTCAACAAAGGATTTAAGGGCCTGCACAATCGTGCCGTCCGCCGCCATAGAAAAGCTCGAGCCGTCAAAAACCAGTTCGTCTTGGCCGCCAATTTGGTTGACGTAGATCAGCGGCAAGCCTTCATTATGGACTTTCTCGCCGAGGGCCTCGACACGCTCTGACAGAGCTGTGCGCCGCCACGGAGAGCCGTTAGGGGAGATCAAAAGCTCTGCTCCGTAGTCAGCAAGATGGCTCGCGACACCCGGTTGCCACAAATCTTCGCAAATCGGAATCCCGAGCGTCACACCTTTGAACATTACGGGCTTAGGCAGTGGTCCGCGTGTGAAGATGCGAAACTCATCAAACACGCCGTAATTAGGCAAATGATGTTTCATGCGCACATCACTAATCGCGCCGTCTTGCATAAATAAAGCCGCATTATAAAGCTGACCGTCCTCAAGCCACGGCAGATTGAAAACCACCGCAGGGCCGCCTTTGGTCTCTGCGGCAAAGCTTTCCGCCAAGGCACGGCAATCAGCCACGGCGGCAGGTTTAAGCACCAAATCCTCAGCAGGGTAGCCAATGATGCACTGCTCAGGCAGGACGAGAATATCGGCCCCGTCCGTTTTGGCGCGCGCGTAAGCCGCGCGAATTTTATCCATATTCCCAGACAGATCTCCGAGATGCGGATTAATCTGGGCCGAGGCGATTTTAAGCTGTGTGGTCATATTAGCGGTCTAGCGCTCAGGCTTTCGCTGTGCAAGCAAGATTGCAGAGACAACCTCTATTCAACCGTCGCTTTTTTCGGGGCGTCCCCAGCGATGTGGATGGTGACCTTATCTTCACCCGCCAATCCCGAGAGTAACGTCCGACCATCTGGCATGAGGCGAAACTCGCCATACTTTGCATCCGCATAGCGCTCCGCCGTGCCTGATTGGAAATAATAGCGCGCCCCGCCGTAAGTATAACCACCCCAACGTGCGCTCGTTCTCCTGTAGCGAATGAGGCGCTCATTCTCTGCAAGGGTTTCCGCCTCACCCGCAAGACGGACAAATTTAACAATATCATCACCGTCCAGACGAATAACGGCAAGTCCTTTATCTTTAGGGGCCTTATTATTAGAGCTCTTCGGCAAAGCCTCTCGGTCATATCTCAGCGCCATGTAATCCCCGAGAAAAAGGCCCCTGGGGTCAATGGGGCGAAGCTCAATTAAAATACGCTCACCGTTCTGTCTTATGTCTTCGGCCGCGAGCGTCCCCGATATAAATTTCAACGCGCAAAGCATAACCCCCACCGCAATCAGGCCGTACCGCCATGTTGTTTGCACACTCATGTCGTCGCCTCCGTGGATGAGACTTGCAATAGCTTACGGCGGGAGACATGCCATATGCCGAGGAAGATTATACCCGAAATAGCCAGCACCGCCGATAGCTCCATCAAGGTGAGGCGCAGATCATAATAGGCGGCAAAGAGAAAATAGAGCGCGGCCAAACTACCGAGATGGAAATAACTACGAAGTCCTGCCGCGTAGCCGATGAGCAAGAGCAACGCCGCCCCTGCCGCGCCGCCAGGGAGGAGCGCGACAACCCCTGTGATGGCGGCTAATATCGGCCACGGGGGTAGAGTTCGGCGCAAGCCAAGCACCCAAAACCCTGCCAATGCGGCTGCAAAGCTTGCTGTGCGGAGCGCCATAATAACCAAACTATTTTGTCCGTCCTCTAAAAGCCCGCGCGTCTCTCTTAGGAACTCGGGGTTAAACAATCCTGCAAAAAGGGCCGCGAGTAAGAAGACGACCGTCGCCGCTTTCAACCACGGTTTGCCATTTTGCGCCTCGCCCTCCTGCGGACGAATAAAGAAACAGATGCCTGCAAAGCCCGACAATATGAGGAATAAGAGCGGCTCAAGCCATAACGCCGGCAGTTGGCTATAGCCCCCGAAAGCCTCAGCGAAAATAAAGAAGACGGACGCCGCGATAATCACGCTTTGTATGACTTCCATAATGCGTTGCCGAATGAGCCATAAAACGGGCGCAGCGAGTGCGATAGATACCAAGCCCATAAGCTCAGGCTCCCAGCCAATAAAATCCGCAAGGCCTATGGTCGCCGTGATCTGACCGATCAGTAAAAAAGTTCCAAAGAGATAACGAAGATATGGGCTGCTCACTTTAAGGCGTCGCCAGAAAAACAGACCATAAAGCCCGAGGCCCACGACGGACATTATGAGCTCTTCAAGGCCCGAGAGCGCAGCAATGACTCCAAGAAATGCCCCGATAAAAAGGGTAGCAAAAATAGCGGTCAAAATACCGCCAAGGGCGATTAACACATCCATATACCAAGGGGTTTTATCCGTGGATATGTCAGACTTAACATCCTCATCCGCGCCGCTCTGTGCCTCAGATGTTTGAGCTTTGATATATCCATACCGCTGACGATAATGGAGAAAAATGCGAACTAACGCAAAAGTCGCTGCACCAAAAGTCAAAGCAAGAAGAAGCATTATAGCGTAGACATGATCAAGACTGTTGATGATAACTTCAACTAACAAGGTAACGGGCAAGCTCAAAGCGACAACGCTATATAGACTTAGCGCAGCCAAAGCTTCACGCCGCATATAAAGCCACACGGCCACGCCTAACGTGATCACACTCGCCACTATTAATATCCAAAGTTTCGCCCCGTCCCAGATGGAAAATTGCAGGCTTAGAAGAAGAAACCCTGCCGCCACTAAGGCCACCGCTGTCGACAACCATATGGGAGCCTTAAGCCGTACAGCTGCAACAAAGATAAGCGAGAAAATCGCACCCCATGACAAAACCATAAGCTCTGTCCCCATATCGTTATAAAGCGCACCTAAATACTGTCCCGCTGGATTTGCTGATATGCCAAAAATTAGCGCAATCCATACCGCCCAATGCGCCGCATGTTTAGAGGCGAGTACGAATGGCAGCCCCAACACTGCCCATATGATCAGCAGATCTTGTAGACCGCCCGGCGCTTGATAGAGCTGCCCCGCCGCGGCAAGCCAGACACCGATCAGGACTTGCGCGGCGATACCCGCCATAACCGCGCCCGTGGTTTTATCCAGACCGAGTTTTATCCAAAGCCCAACGGCGGCGAGCAAGAGCGCGCCAATGCCGAGTAATTTCCCAACGGTTGAGAGATAGGTTAAATTATGAGCCGTAAACGTCACTATGGCGGCCAACAGGCTGACGAGGCCAAAAATGAAAATTAGGCGAAGACCGCGGATATGCCAAATTTGTGTATCTCGATTATCCATGTCTAAAGACAACACGTTCTGCGCTACATTTATATCCATAAAATAACGCTATGTGTTCAAAGCTTCAATGTCCAGACGTCTCTTGGCGGCCTTTATATTTGAAGTTCCGATAAAAGCTCTGGCTTTATAGCCCTTTCCCTAAAATCAGGGAGTCAATTTCTAAAGCCCATTCAAGCGCCCTCATGCCGTCCTCAGGGGGAATGGTCGATGATGTGCCGCCAATGACAGCATCAAAAAAAGCATGATCTGAGGCCCCCAGCGCATCACGGGCTCGCGGGTCATCTCCAAAATTTTCATTGAGCATGAAGGGCGAATTATTGACCAAGGTTTTGGCGTTGAAATCTATTTCAATCGTACCCTCAGGGTAGACAATCAACATTGTACGGCGGGCCTCATTCGCCACACGGCTCGTATGAATAACGGCTTTCGTTTTATCAAAAATAAGCTCTGCACGTGAGTGATCAATAAATGCTGTTTCCACCGAACGTCCTGTCGCCAAAACCCCGAGCGGTTCCCCGCCCATCAACCACATAACCATATCCATATCATGCACCGCCAAATCGAGTGTTGACGACACATCTGTACAACGTGGACTATAAGGACTCTCACGATAAAGCTCTATCAGTTTTGGTTTTGAGACGATTGAGTTAAGCCCAATGGCTTCAAGGACGTAACGTTCCTGATGGCCCACATGCACGATTAAATTCTTTTCACGTGCCAGATCACAGATATCCTGTGCTAAAGACAGTTCATGCGCCAAAGGTTTCTCAATCAGACAATGCCGACCTGCTTTTAATGATTGAAGGGCCAATTCAGCATGGAACGTTGCTGGGCTTGCTATGATCACGGCATCGCAAGACGCTAGGGCGTCCTCAAAGGTCTCAATGACATCAAGGCCTAATTCATCCCCAATAGAGCGAGCTCGTGATATATCAAGGTCATATATTGAAACGGAAGAAACCTTCTTATGGGCCAGAGCTTTTTGCGCGTGATATCGCCCAAAAACACCCGCACCTATAATCGCAACTTTGAGTGAGGTTAACCCCATAATGAACTCCGCTAATTCGTGTGTGGGCCTACGCGGTTTTCCATAAAAATGGAAATAATATTCGCAGACGCTTATCTCATGTGATTCTTTCTTTATGGCTTTTCCGTGAGTGCGGCTAACTTTCTTAAAAAATAAGAGCGATTTAAAGTCGAAAACCCCCATAAAACCACGCTATATACAGTTTTTTGTGAGGCATGACCCTTTTCTTTACGACTTGTTAATTCTTTCCGTTAGGATTGTGTTAACGCCCTTAGGGGGATCGGATGAAACCAAAGGAGAGTATTCATGAATAAGAAAGAATTAATTTCAGCGCTCGCAAGTCAATGCGATGCAAGCAACGCTGAAGCGAGTCAATTTGTTGATGCTTTTTGCTCAACAATTGTCGGTGAGCTTAAAGATGGAAACCCAGTTGCTATTCCTGGATTTGGCCAATTTATCGCCAAGCACCGCCCATCACGCGAAATGCGCAATCCTGCAACGGGCAAAACAATGATGAGCAAGGCCAAAACATCTTGCCAGTTTAAGCCGTCAGTCGGCCTCAAAGATCTATAAAAGACTTACTCACACTTTGTCTTAGAGTTAAGCCGCGAGTAAATCGCGGCTTTTTTTGTGAGAACATTAAAAGAATTTCTTAAGCAACAATCCGCGCAGCGCCATCATCTTTGCGGTAAGCTTTAAGCTCCTCGGCCACAAGGAAAGCCAGTTCTAGCGCTTGATCGGCATTCAATCGCGGATCACAATGGGTATGGTACCGAGAGGATAAATCGGCTTCGCGCACAGCCCGTGCCGTACCCCCAATGCATTCCGTAACGTTCTGTCCCGTCATCTCAAAATGTACCCCCCCTGGCCAACAGCCCTCAGAGTGGAGCACTTGCATAAAGCTTTTTACTTCAGTCAAGATGCGGTCAAAGGGGCGGGTTTTAAATCCGCTATCTGTCTTCAACGTATTGCCGTGCATCGGATCACATGACCAAACGACATGACGACCCTCGGCCTTAATCGCGCGGGCTAATTGCGGCAAGCCATTATGAACATTATCATGACCATATCGCGCAATCAGGGTCAGGCGTCCCGCTTCATTATTAGGGTTCAGCACGTCGATGATTTTCAACAATTCATCTGGCGACAGACCTTCACCAACTTTCATGGCGAGCGGATTATTAATACCTCGGAAATATTCCACATGAGCATGATCAAGTTGCCGCGTGCGGTTGCCAATCCACAGCATATGGCCAGAGGTCGAGAACCATTTGTTTGACACATGATCCATGCGCGTCATGGCTTCTTCATAGCCAAGCAGCAGACCTTCATGGCTCGTGTAAAATTCTGTCGCCGACATTTGCGGCGTATTATGTGAGGTCACCCCGCAAGCTTCCATAAATTCCATGGCGTCGGAAATTTTATCGCAAAGCTCTTGATAGCGCTTAGAGGTCTCCGACCCGCCAACAAAACCAAGTGTCCATTTATGGATATTGCGTAAATCCGCCAAGCCACCATTACTATAGGCACGCACCAAATTCAGGGTTGCCGCAGACTGACCATAGGCTTTCAACAAACGCTGCGGGTCGGGAATACGGCTCTCTTCCGTGAAGTCCATGCCGTTGATATTATCGCCACGGTAACTCGGTAAGGTGACGCCGTTGATCTCTTCTACGGGCGAAGAGCGCGGTTTCCCAAATTGTCCCGCAATACGGCCAACTTTCACAACGGGTTGTCCTGCGCCGTAGGTCAATACGACGGCCATTTGCATCATGACGCGGAAGGTCGCTTGAATATTATCGGGATGGAACTCTTTAAAGCTCTCGGCGCAATCACCCCCCTGCAGGAGGAAGGCTTTGCCCATCGCCACATCGGCGAGCTTGTCTTTTAAGCGAATGGCCTCTCCCGGGTAGACCAACGGAGGGCAGCTTTTCAGATCGGTTTCAACATCGCGCAAGGCCTGCGGATCTGGATAGTCATCCGGTATATGTTTAGCCGGAAGGCCGCGCCAACTGGAGGGCGTCCACCGTGGACGAGGTGTATATTTTGCAGACATGGGGCCGCCTCACTTGATTTCGACCCACTCCTTAGCATAAATTTTGCGCGACCCGCTAGACCAAATCGCCGCAGAGGTAAATGTTTCCACCTATAGCGTTAATGGGCGGAAACTATATTGCCTAAAGGTAAGAGCTTGATCTAATCCCGTCGCGAGAGAGTCACAATTTCCTCGGCTAAGGTCGGGTGAACCGCGCAAGTAGCGTCAAAGTCAGCTTTTGTCAGCCCCGCTTTTACAGCAATACCGAGCGCTTGGATAAGCTCACCAGAATAGTCGCCAACCAAATGAATGCCGATGACTTGTTCTTTTTTGCCCTTGGTAATCACCTTCATGTAAAAACGGTGCTCAGAGCCATTCAGCGCGTTTTTCATCGGGCGGAAATCGGTCTGGTAAACATAGATATTTTTCGCACCGTGCGCCTCGGTCGCTTGCTCTTCCGATAGGCCAACACTGCCGATAGGTGGCTGCGTGAAGACCGCACTGGCAATATCGCTATGGTCATAGGCACTTGGATTATCTTTATAGACCGTCTCAATGAAGGCCACCCCTTCGCGGATAGCGACGGGCGTAAGGTTCACGCGGTTGGTGACATCGCCGACGGCGTAAATATTGGCCGTAGAGCTTTGCGAATATTTATCCACTTTAACCGCTCCGACCTTATCTAGCTCGACGCCCGCTTTCTCAAGTCCAAGACCAACTGTATGGGGACGACGACCTGTGGCCATCATAATAAGATCTGTACCAATTTGCGTACCATCATCAAAGGTGACTTTGTAACCGCCGCCGACTTTTTTAATTTCCGTAGGCGAGATATTAAATTTACATTCAATGCCGTTGACCGCTTGCAGCTTATCACAGCGCGTACGCACATCCGCATCAAAGCCGTTAAGCAAGCTATCACCACGGTAAGCCTGCACCGTCTTCACACCGAGCCCTGCGAAGATACCCGCGAATTCGCAAGCGATATAACCGCCGCCAATCACAAGTACCCGCTCTGGTAATGTGTCTAAAAGAAATGCCTCATCAGAGGTAATGGCATATTCGCTGCCCTTAAGTCCTGGCATCCACGGACGCCCACCCACGGCGACCAAGATCGTCTCGGCTGTAATTTCCTTACCAGAGGTCGTGAGGCGTACTGTATGAGCGTCGACAAATTCGGCCCGTTCAGAAAACAAGTCCGCGCCGTTGCGCTCTAAGATACCTTCATAAATTCCAGACAGACGACTAACCTCATTCTGAATAGCATCGCGAAGCTTTGCCCACTCAAAACGCGGTCTACCGCCCACGTCCCAACCATAGCCTTCGGCCTGTTTAATGTATTTTCCGTATTCCGCTCCGAAAACGAGATATTTCTTCGGTACGCATCCGCGCACCACGCACGTCCCGCCCGGACGGCTTTCCTCGGCCACACCGACGCGTTTACCAAGCTGCGCCGCAAGACGCGCTGAGCGCACGCCGCCAGACCCTGCGCCAATAACAAATAAATCATAATCATATTGAGCCATGTTAATTGCCACTCTGTTCTTTGAGGAGTTCTGTATAGCGAGGAACAACGTGATCAGTACTCCAAGTCTCCGCAACAGGAAGAGCCTTTTGCTGAAGATCAACCGATGTTGCCGTAAACTTTTCCATCACGGGTTGGCTGAAGACCTCGATCAGCTGTAATAACTCGTCTGGCGTAAAAAACTCTTCATAAACCTTAGCCGCATCACGCACATAAATATAAATTTTTTCATCAACCGCTTGTGTAAGCGATGCAAGATTCCCACGCAACGCATCTGCCTGTTTCTTATTCCCTGTTGCCTCAAATGTCTTAATTTGTCCGTCTAGAATAATAAGCATGGCTGATTTGGTTGCTGTCGGAACATCCAAAAGATATAAAAGCTTTTCAGCATCTGTATCACCCGGTAAATTCGCAATATCTATAGCTTCGCTTGGCTTAATATTATCCAACTGCTCGTGCAGGCTTTTATTCACCTCTGCATCATTCGGCGCGCTTGTACTCGCCCCTCCGCAAGCCGCAACTACAGTCAAAGCTGAGAGGAAACATACTGTTTTTGATAACTTATTCACGGGCTAACTCCATAACTTTGGCATGGTCTGTTTCACCAACGACAATCACATCGGCGATATCAATGAACAACCCATGTTCCATAACACCCGGAATTTGACTTAATTTCAGCGCCGTATCTACGGGCGAGGGTATCACCTCGCATTTACAGTCTAGGATATAATGCCCTCCGTCGGTGATCAACGGCCCTGTACCCTCTTTATTTTGCCGCAAAGTCGTTTGTGCATTTTTACAACCTGATGATTTTAACGCCTCATAAATTTGCTCTGCCGTGACGGCCATACCAAACGGGTCAACTTCCACAGGCAAAGCAAAGGCCCCGAGAGTATCAACCATTTTTGTTCCGTCAGCAATCACCACCATTTTATCAGACGCATTGGCTATTATCTTTTCGCGCAGCAAGCACGCCCCGCCGCCCTTAATGAGATTAAACACGGGATCAACTTCGTCCGCCCCGTCAATAGTCAGGTGGATACGCGTCACGCGGTCAGCCTCGATCAACGGCACACCGTTTTCACGTGCGCAAGCCGCCGTTCCCTCTGACGTCGGGATGCCTTGAACCTTCAAGCCCCCCGCAACTTTTTCGCCGAGCATCTCGATAAAAATTTCAGCCGTCGAACCAGAGCCGAGGCCAAGGGTCATTCCGTCTTTGACATATTCCAGTGCAGCAGATGCGGCATTTTCTTTGGCTTGGGACATGTGTCTCTTTCTCTAAAATTACATTTGTCTTTAGGTTTATTTTTTAGCTTTACGTTTTTTCTGAGTCGCGTGATAGCGCGCCGCCCAGCCGTCTTTATTGACTTGCTCGCTTCGCGCCAAAGCCAAAGAATCGGCAGGGACGTCCTTGGTGACAACCCCGCCAGAGCCGAGGAAGGCGCCTTTCCCGATAGTCACAGGGGCCACGAGGGAAGAATTTGTGCCAATAAAGGCCCCGTCTTCTATAGTCGTGATATGTTTGAAGTAACCATCGTAATTACAAGTAATCGTCCCCGCGCCAATATTGACCGCCTCGCCCACTTGCGCGTCGCCAATATAGGATAGATGATTGATTTTAGAGCCCTTACCGATTTTAGCCTTTTTAGTCTCGACAAAATTGCCAGCTTTGCTGCCTTCGCCCATTTCTGTGCCGGGGCGAAGACGTGCGAATGGGCCTATCTGTGCACCCCGTCCGATAGTTGTGCCTGCAAGGTGGCAGAAGGGATGAATAACCGCGTCAGAGGCGATGCTCACGCCGGGGCCGAAAACACAATTCGCGCCAATATCTGCGTCCGCGTCAATCTGCGTATCATAAGAGAAATAAATGCTCGCAGGGTCACGGAGCGTCACACCTTTAACCATCATACGGCGACGCATACGGGTTTGAAACGCCAGCTCTGCCTCCGCTAAATCAAGACGGCTATTGACGCCTAGCACATCGTCGGCATCCGCTTTCACGGCCACAGCTTTCAGCCCGTCACCGCGCAAAATTTCGATAATATCCGTTAGGTAATACTCACCCTTCTTATTATTATTATCCACACGGTCGAGAGCCGAGAACATATGGGCCGCACTCGCCGCCATGACGCCGCTATTACAGAACCCAACCGCAAGTTGTTCAGGCGTGGCCTCTTTGGCTTCGACAATCGCGGTGAGTTCATCCCCGTCCATAATCAAGCGACCGTAAGCGGCAGGCTCTTCAGTTTCAAAACCAAGCACACAGACATCACCGCCCTGATCCAAACCATCAAAGACAGCGTCAAGTGTTGGGTTTTCAATCAGCGGCGTATCCGCATAAAGCACAGCTACATCGCCGTCGAAATCGCCAAGAGCCTCTTTCGCCGCGAGAACCGCATGGGCCGTCCCAAGCTGAGGCTCTTGCACCGCTATTTGCAGTCCTAATCCTTCGGCGTGGGCGCGAACATCTGCGTTCATTTCGCCGACGACGCAAATAATTGGATCGGCCTTAACCGAGCGCGCCAAATCCGTCACCCAATCCATCATCGCGCGTCCGCCAACCTTGTGCAGAACTTTGGAGGTATGGGATTTCATCCGCGTACTTTTACCTGCTGCAAGAATAATCGCAGCGCGCGGCGCGTTTTTCCGTTTGGTCTTTTCATTCACGGACATTTTGGCCCCTATTTCATTCATTTTATGGATAAAGCCGCTTATAGACCCATTTTACTTCCCACAGGGCGGCTTTTATCTGATGATAGCGCATATTGCACGATTCGATTGTTGATTTATGAACCATTTTACCCCGCGACCCCAGAATAAATTCAGGTATAATTTCAAAGGTCACAGCTTTTGTTTTGATCTGGACGGAACCTTGGTGGATACAGCCCCCGATCTTGTGCGTGTACTCAATGAAGTGACCGCCCCTGTGGGCGTTCCGCCTGTGAATTATCAAAAGGCGAGAAACCTTGTTGGCTACGGGTCAATGGCGCTCATAAAGATAGCCTTTGAGGAGGCGGGGCGAGAGCTGCCAGACCCGCTCGCGAAAGATATGCAGGCGCAGTTTCTTGAGATTTATGCGAACACGATTAATCAGTTGAGCCAACCTTTTAGCGGCGTGGTCAAAACCCTTGTTGAGCTTCGCCGCGCAGGGGCGGACCTCTCAGTTTGTACCAATAAACCCGGATGGCTCGCGCGGCCCCTGATTGAGAAACTCGGATTAACGCCTTTGTTCACCCGCATTGTCGGGTCAGATGACGTGCCCCATAAAAAGCCCAACGCGGGACATGTTTTTGCCGCCGCAGGGCACTCTGACGCCCACCGCATTATCATGGTCGGAGATAGCCGCCCTGACCTTGAAGCCGCAAAGAATGCTCGCGTGCTCTCCGTCATGGTCGATTACGGCTATTGCCCCGAACCCATACGCGGTATGGGCGGCGAAATTGTCATCTCAAACTTCCGCGACCTGCCCGAAGTTGTGCATCGCCGCAAGGCGCGTTTACAATGATGGGTGGCTTAAAACGCCCAAAGAAGGCCGCTCTCTTAGGTCGGCTAATCACAGAAAATGTCAGGTTAACTCGATCAAATATTTCTTTCTGATATGTCAAGCTAACCCAATATTGCTATACGGGCCTGATAAGTTCCTTCAGATATTGATAAGCCAGACTCTTCTCGAAAAGGCGCGCCGTCGAAACAGTGACTATCAGCAATACCAACATATTCAAGCGGGTAAGCGCGGATACGATTACAGGTCATTCTAGACGAATCCTCGATTGTAATGACGTCAGGTGCATAGGCTTCCAAACGATCCAATAGTGGGTTGATATTTTCCAATGTGAGATCATTACGATAATTGGATAGGTGGACTGTACCCAACACCATAATTTGTGTGGGAGGGACGGCAAGAGCAGGATTGACGCCGCTAAAATCTAATGAATCGGTATTGCTGCAAGAGGCTAGTCATCGAAATGGCGATACTTCCAACAATAGGTTTCATACAGATACCCTTTATGCGACGGTCTTATCGTGTCATGTTATGGCGTTGGGTTTATTGATATCAATAAAAATTATCTAAAAGACATTCATTCAAAACCCTCGTAACGGAGATTCAAAGTGCGTTTAACGTGCATCCTCACAATAAATATTTGCAACATTTGAATCCTTAGAGAATTCTATTCTAACGCATTCTCCAAGAAAGTCTTTGGTGAGAAGTAATGCGGGTTTGAATTTACTGCTTTTTTTCTGTGTCCCCTTTACAATAATTTCATCGTAATCTTTTGAACCCACCTCAAGAGCTGATGTGTTGATCTGAATGTCAATAGTTGGAACCTTAATTCCGAAAATGTTTGCAGGGTTTTTGAATGTCGTTTTGGCAACCTGAGCTTGGACGCCAAACTCTCTTCTAAAATCATGCACTCTGGTATCATCTAAGGTTATAAGTTTATGATGCCTAAGGGTTTGCGAGAGAACAAGATTCGCGCGCGACGACTCGAGATGTGGTTTAAAGCTGACGGTAACTTCTCTTGGTAGTTCATCATGAAAAGTTATCGGAATTCTCCAATCATTTTCAGAAATTGTTTCTAATGGCTTCTTGATATATTTTTTTCCATTTGTTTCTGGAATGAAAAACGACACCTTATCGTACCCCAGACGAGACGCACTGATGACACCATCAAATGAATCCCAATAGTCTCTTTCTATCCAATAGATTTTACGTTTTTTCTCTTTGCCTTGATTTACTTTTATTTTGACTTTGTCGCTCTTTACATCAAATATTTCGCCATCAACGTCTGCTTGGATTGAAAAAATACCGGAATTCTCTAATCCCAATTCTTTGGCGATACTCGGGTTAACAAGAAATCTACTTTTCTTTAAACTCGGGTCGACAAGAAAGTTATAAGACGTTCCGGAAATTTCCACATCTACGCTTGGAGCGCCTTTTGTTAAGTCAAACTCTATGATTGATCTATTTTGGGTGTCATCAGCGGCGCTCTCTATTGCCATTAATGTTGCCGACAAAGCTAACCCAACTGAGACCGTTTTACGAAGCATAGAAGCCCCCTGCTTTTTATTAAATGCTTGGAAAATAGATTGTTAAAACCTGTACCAGAAGCGTTGCGCCTATAAGCTTAAGCCATCGTTTGCAAATGTATTTCTGGTAACGAATGGCTAAGACTGCCTAATAAGAGATAATTGAGCGCTTAAAATCACCGAAAGTTTGACCCACACCATCACGAAATTCACAGACGACCAAGCTCCGCACCACACCCTCAAAACATCCACAAAAAAACGGCCCCATAAGAGCCGTTAAGTCGAGAGAGAGACTGTAATTAAATGTCGCGTTTAGGCGAAATTTTCTGTTGATGCGGTAGGCACACCGTTGATCATATTCGAGCGAACATCCGTTCGTGCCGAGCGCATCGACGCTAGAAATCCGCCTTGGATCAGATTAACCGTCACCGCGTGGCCGCGGTCCGCCCAATAGGCTTCGATTTGTTGTTTAAGGCGTAACGCGCCTTCACGTGTGCAATAATCACCGCTCATTTTCTTTTCCTTTCTTCGTGCCAACCATGTTGCGTAACATCGTATGTTGGCCATCTAAAAACTACAATCCTACATAGGTCGCAAAAGCTGAACGCTAACTGAACGCATTAGTTTCCTTAATAAAACCGCACTAAGAGCATCTATTGCCTAAAACCATTATTTTGGTGGAATCATTTTTCTTAGACCTTAAGCGATGGTAATCTAGTTTAAATAACTGTAATTAAACGATTTTTTTACAGACTTCGCGTTTGGGGCGAAATGTTAAACATGTCCATTATAAGCCTTGACCTGCAATCTTGCTATAAATTATAAGTTTTACTTATATTTACGAAGTAAAAGCAGATAGGGACAAGATGGCCATTCACGAACGCCTCAAACAAATACGCCTTGAACATAATTTATCTCAGAGTGATTTCGCGCAACTGGCGAGTGTCTCGCAACCGACTATCGCTAATTGGGAAAATGGCAGCCATGTGCCGCACCGTGAAAAGCTCGAAACTTTATCTCAAGCGCTTGGTTTTGACCTCTTATGGCTCTTGAGCGGTGACGGTGACGCGGAGCGCCGCATGGCAAACCCATACCTCATGCAGCCTATTCACCATATCCCAATTTATGATTGGCCCGAAGAAGCCCAAACAATCGATGGCCTTAAACCTATTGGATATCTTCCCTTTGCCGCCCGCAAACAACCGCTCTTTGCGTTTAGGCGACCTCAAGTCAAAAGCGGGCGGGATCGGTTTTGGCTTATTGATACGCCCAAGAATGCGGATAGTGAGCAGCCCCACCTCATCCGTCGTGAGCGCGCCTACCGCATCGTGCCTAATTACGCCGCCGCAAAAGGCGATCCTATCATTGGCCCCGTCTTAGCCAGCATCTATCTTTATGCGCCGATTGACCAAGGCTATGAAATGCCAACAGGCATGCCCGCTTAAATATTATGACTTATCTGCAGGGTCGCTCATTTTTTCGAAATTGGCATCATTTTGCCGAATGGCTGCCTCAAGACGAGCCTCAGCGTCTTGCAGGTTTTTCTTCGGGTCTTGGTAAAAGGCCGTCAATTTCATGATCTGCAAAAAGGCTTTATTGAGGAACCGTCCCCAGAATTTCATCGGGCGGTCAAAATCAAACAGCAAGATCACCCGCTCTTCGTCGGTGTCATTCCACACTTCATGCTCATAAGTATCGTCAAAGACAAAGATCTCACCCTCTTTCCATGGGGTGATAGTATCATCAACGCGGATACGGCACTTCTCGCGGTCTTTCGGGATAATCAAGCCAAGATGCGAACGAAGTATGCCTTTCGTCACGCCCTTATGCGCAGGGATATGATAGCCTGGGGCGAGGATAGAAAACATCGCCGTTTGTAAATTCGGGACACTTTCCAAAATATCCGCCGTCTTCGGTGTCAATACCGTGTTTTTCTCAAGCCTCTGTCCAAAGCCGTAGAGCACAAAGGTCTTCCAATTCTGTTCTGTTGAGAGACGGTATTGATCGGGCGAGATTTCATGGAAGCTCGGGATCGTGTTACGAAATTTTAGCACGTCCTGCGCCTCATCGCGAATGGTTTCCCAATTATCCGTAAAGATATTTAAGAAATCAAAATGTTCATTGCTGAGCTTAGGCGTATCAGGCACTTGCGATTGACGTGTTTGAAAGCTCGCAATTTTACGCACGAGCTTCTTGCCAGTTTTTTTCACAAAAGCCCGGCGAGGATTGTTCAGTTTTTTCGGTTTTTCAACTGCGGTGGCCATATCGTCTACTTTTAATTAGGCTTTGGTCTTAGGGGCTTTACGCGCGCGTTTTTTGGGCGTCTTCTTTTTTAGAATCTTCGGAGCGGCAATTCGCGCTTCTACCTCGTGCATATAATCTCGCGATATCGGCAAAGCGTTAACATCTTTCGCGAGTTGGATTTGGAAATTCATATGCTTGCCGTGACGGAACGAAAATTCTGACACAATCAGGTAAAACTCCCACATGCGTGCAAATTTTTCGTCAAACATTTCAATCACAGAATCGCGGTTCGCTTGGAAGCGCTTATCCCACTCAAGCAAAGTCTCGGCATAATGAAGTCGAAGGATTTCCGTATCCGTCACCCAAAGCCCTGCCTTTTCAATTTCAGCAAAGGTCTCAGATAGAGCCGGCGAATAACCGCCGGGGAAAATATATTTTCTAATCCAAGCGCCCGTTGTGCCCGGCCCGCCCTTGCGGCCAATAGAATGAATAAGCGCGCAACCGTCATCGGTTAAAAGCTCGCGAATCTTGGAGAAATATTCTTGGTAATGAGCAATACCCACATGTTCGAACATGCCGACGGAGACAACACGGTCAAAGGATTCTGTGAGGGTCCGGTAATCTTGCAGACGCAAATCAACTTTGTCTTCAAGGCCTAGCTCTTTAACCCGCGCTTTACCGAGGGCTAGTTGCTCGTCGGACAAAGTCACACCTATAACTTTACAGCCAAAGGTCTGCGCCAGATAAATCGCCATGCCGCCCCAACCGCACCCAATATCGAGGACGAGCATACCCTCGCCCGTTTCAGGTGTAATATTAAGCTTGGCCGCAATATGAGCCTTCTTAAGGCGTTGCGCCTCTTCTAGGGAAATATCCAACCTCGGCCAATAGGCGCAGCTATATTGCAAATCTTCATCTAAAAAGAGGCGGTAAAAATCGTTCGACAGATCATAATGATGCTGCACATTTTTACGAGATGCGCTCTTTTTATTACGCTGATGCCAACGGCGAATTTTCTTGAGATAGCCTTTAAGCGCCTTTTGTAACGGATGCCCGCGAAGGCCGCCTCGGTTATGGGCGAAGACCTCTAAGAGATTGCGAATACCGTCTTCGCAAATCAAGGTCCCATCCATATAGGCCTCACCCGCGCGAAGTTCGGGATTTAGAAACAGGCTTTTATAGAGCGCCTTATCGGTAATTCGAATCGTCGCTTGCGGCTGTCCGCCGGGGCCGTGAACATGCTTATTGCCGTCGACATCAATGATTGTGAGCTGCCCGACTTTTACAAATTGGGCCATCATGGAATTCAGTAATTTCATTCGTACAGGCTTTCTCTATCTATGCGGAGAGCTTTTGCCCTAAATGATCCCCTAAACGCAAGGCCAAAGCCATAATTGTGACCGTGGGATTGGCCCACCCCCCCGTTGGGAAAACACCACTACTGGCAACATAGAGGTTTGGGCTCTCAAAAAGCTTACAATTGGCGTCAACAACGCCCGTTTGGTCGCTGTCGCCCATACGAACGCCGCCCATATGGTGATAACCACCGATAGGGTGAGCAGAGATTAGCTTATCCGTTCGCCATGTCACATTTTCGTCAGATAGCCATTTGGACGGAATAACCTCTCCCCAACCCAGACGCTTATATTCATCCGCTAAAGTCTCCATCAGAACTCTGACGCTATGACGATCAATATCAAGAAGCTGCCAATCAAGTTGCGCGCGACGCACACCGAACGCGTCGGTCGCCTCGCCAAGCACAATACGACTATCAGGGTTCGGAGCTTGCTCCGCGCGAACAACCGCAAAGACGCCGAGTTTCTCGCCCTGCAATTTCATAGCGAGCATGGTCGATTTCGGGTCTGTCTTCTCAAGCCCTTTGATCGCAAGGCCTTTGGCGCGTTTGTAAAGCGTTCGCCAGAACTTGCTCGACGGTAGGCTATGTTTCAACCCATGAGTCAGGCGGTTGTGCATTTCCATACTCTCTCCGGCACGGCGACGCGCGGCAAAGCTAATAGACGTGTTGAGAATACCTTCTTTACGTTGAAGGTCTGGAGCGGGACGCATATAGGCGGCGTAGCGCTTACCCTCGACCCGCAGCGCGCGCGGTAGAACCGTCAAAGCATGAGCGAGATCGTTTGGAATAATTTCACCGCCGCGCGCATGAGGGTGCTCCATAAAGAAGCGGCCTAAAATATCGTTATCATTACCTATACCGTTTGGGCGGCTTGGCACGGCGGCCATTAAAATACGCGCCGATTCAATCGCGCCTGCGGCGACAACAAAGCAGCGGGCGACAACTCGCACTGTTTTATCATTTAGAGCTTTAGCCGTTAAACCCGTGACCTCACCTTGTTCAGACACATCAATATCTGTGACCGTGGCGCCAAGTAATATATCGGCCACGTCTAATCCATCGCGTGAAAGGTTGGTAAACCGTTCCCCGTTTTCATCAAACACCCATAGGTCTGTGTCGAGTTTCTTAGGATCAAATTCAGGGGCTTCGCGGTCCACCACAGGCCAGAGACGGCCTTCTCCAGGACGCTTCAACCCAAGAGACGCAAAAGCTGCGTCGTAATAGGGATCAAGCTCTGACTTTGGAAAGGGCCAGCCACTATGAGGGAGATAATCACGCTTTTCAAAATCAATCGGATCAAGCTCCGCACAGCGCCCGCCCCAAATCGCCGCCGTCCCGCCAAACAAGCGCAAGCGAGAGCTTTCAAGCGGGTAATAGTCTTCGCCGATATTTTCGCCCTGTGCGAGGGTTTGGATATCTTTACGAAAGTCACGCTCTCCGCTCTCAAGAATTAAAGTCTTGAGATTATAACGAGAAAGTTGTTGCGCCAACGTCTGCCCTGCTACACCGCCGCCGATAATACATATATCAACGTCGAGCTGAGATGGTAGGTCAGAATTTAAAAGTGAAGTACGTAGAGCCACGTTATAGCCTAAACAGATAGGGTTTAAACTACAGAAAAGCGCTTACGCGTTTGTTCTTCTCCACCGAAAATCTCGCGGCAAACTTCATAATCTTCCGGTGTATCAAGCTCAGCCCACTGGAAGCCCTTAATCAAGGTTGTGTTAATCTCAACACCGCTTTTTGCCAACCCGTGAATAGCCGATAAATACCAACTTTTGGTTCCATCTTTCGTCCGCATTAACCGTTCTAATTCATCTGTGAAAATCTTAGGTCCATCGCCCATAAAGCGGAGCATACCTATCGATTCACCGTTTGTCGCGTCCGCGGACAATGTCTTACCAATCGCCGTTAGCTGACGACCCTCAAGGGTAACCTTCATGTCATCGCCGTCATAATAATCTTTTTTATCAATCGTCACAGCAATATCTGATTGCGGTGCATCCAGCACTTTGCGGATAATATTTGGGCTAAAAAGTGTGTCGCCATTTATAATGAGGAAGTCTTGTACCATAGATTTACGTACCATCCAGCAAGAGGCTAGATTATCCGCGACTTGGTAGAAGGGATTAAACAATGTCGTAACCTCTGGGCCTTTTTGACGGCTGGCAAGTTCAGCCTCAACTAAATGCGAATTAAACCCTGTAACAATCGTCGCCGTCTTCACGCCTGCCGCATATAAAGTATCCAGCTGCATCCCTAACACCGTCGTGAGACCGATGGGTAGAAGACATTTAGGGAGATCCGTTGTAAGGGGTAATAACCGGGACCCTCGTCCGGCACTTAGAATAATTGCGTGCATTGTTTAACTCTCTTTTTTACAATATTACCAATGACTTATGCGCCACCCTTCTTCTGACGCATGTTGTGATAGTTTCCTATCAGGATGTATGGCAACACATACATTAGCAAGACGAAACATCGCAAGGTCAGAATAGCTATCAGAGTAAAACGTTATATTTGTGATATATTGTTTCAAAACAGGGTTTTCATCTATTAAACTATTGAAACAATCTACTTTTTGACCGCCGTAACAATTCGGCGTATTGAAGTTTGATTTCAATATATTACAATCATCGAACCCCATTTCAGTTGAAATCACATAATCAAACTTAAGTAGCTCTCCAATAGGTTCCGCAATAACATCAACGGCGGCGCTAATCATAACAAGAATATCGCCTTGGTCGCGGTGCATTTTAACAGCCTCTAAAGCCCCTGGACGCAGTCCATTCGCAAATTCTCTTTGCGCAAATAACTGACCTTTTGAGAAAAGCTTATCCCGAGACGCGCCGGCCATAGCCCAACACATCATCTTTCGTTTTACATCCACTCTAGGGCAGAGCCCGCGCTTATATTTCCACTGCGTCCATCCGGCCGACAACAAAAGCGGCAACCAAATATGAGGGCGAAACTTTACCCAACTCCAAACAAACCGCCCCCATGTCCCGCGCTTGGTCAGTGTGTAGTCGAGGTCAAATACGGCCAACCCTGGTGTTACCTCATCGGTGAGACTCGCACTCATCACTTAGAGTCCATCCATGATTGGATTTTTCCACGTCTCAAGAATCCAACACAGACCACAGCAACATTAAAGGCGATACACACCCATGTCCAAATAGCGACCGTGTAAAAGCCCCAACGGCCTGCTTCGGGCCAGATGCCCATCAACATAATAGCGATCATGAAAATAAACGTATTCGGGTTACGGCGCGCAATGATAAACCGCAAAGCCGAATTTATTGGTCGCCACACATGGATATGAAACCCGTGTTGAGCAATAAAGATACCTTCAACAATACGGTCAACCACATAGCCGACTAAAATCGCCACAAGCGCAAATGCCATCAGATCCGTCGTGATATTCGGCCAGACAAATACTCCACCGAGCCCGACAAACCAGGCCCAATACCAAAAGGGTGGGTGAATGAGATCAATGCCGTGGTCATAGACATTCCCCCATTTAGAGAAAGTCATGGTCGTGCGCGCAAGTTTCCCGTCCACAGTATCTAAAAAGGTCATGAACCAACCCGTAACAAAGCCTAACGCCCACTGTCCTTGCAAAAAGAAATAAAAGGCCGCCACCGTCATAACTAGGCTCAGCGTCGTGACCATATTGGGCGTAATGCGTAAATTGGCGCAAAAGCGCGTGGCGTAAAAGGCTGGAACGGGCCAAAAGAATTTAGTTACGAAATCAGTGATACCCTTATAGGAGCCTGCAAATTGCTGCTTCATAATCACGTCAGGCGACGTGGTACGAACATCAAGCGCATACGGCGCTTCTGTTTTACGCAAGGCTTTATCATAGGAAGACACTAATTGATCGGGTCGAGCCGTGCGTAAATCCTCAGCCGCAGACGCGGGCCGTCCCAACATGTCTTTATGCCCGCCCGAAACACCGATAATGTGACCGTCAACGATCAGCGCAACATTATCACTTTGTGCAAAGGCTTTTAGGAGATTATTGGACAAGACGAAATGTGCATCTAGAAAATGAGACACGTCTTGACCATTTTGAGACAACGACAGACCGAATTTTTTATAGGCTCGGGCTTGCCATTCTAGCACCTCAAGCCCCCAGAGCTTCGCCGTGGGCGTCCCAACAAGATGGATATGACGTACTATGTTTGACACTTTATTCCTTAAATTTCACACGTTGCTTTAAAGTATGCTTAGCCATAATCGTGACAATAATAACTGTAAAAAGATTTCCAACGAAAACCGCCCATGCCGCAGACATAGGGCCGACGGCCTTGGCCATTGCAAACAGTGCTACCAAATAGACAATCACTCCTGCGCCCCTCGCAATAATCGCTCGTTCTGGATGATCGGCTGCAAAAAATATAGGATATAGCGGGGCGGCAGCACCCATAAGCGCTGCGGCGGGAACTAAAATCATGGCTATAGGCACAGCAGGTTCAAACCCTTCCCTAGCAATTAAGAGCAAGATATTTTCACCAAACACAAAAAACACGCCTGACATAAAGCAGCCAAACAAAAATAAGATAGCCGCCGCACGCGTCGTTAATTTCCAAATTTTTTCCACTTTTCCTTCGGTCACCATACGCGCTAATTCTGGATATATTACCTGATCGAGGAGTTTAAACCCTTCCGAGAGAAGCTTAGCAATTTCTTCAGCGATTTTGTAAATTCCGTTCCAAACAGGGCCAAAGATAGCAAATACAAGTAAATTAGGCAGATGCACCGTCGCGGCGCCTAAGGTCGAATCAATGTTGGATTTAATAACAAAACTCCAAAGCCCTTTGCGCTTAGGTTTAAAAAAATTGATCTTGGCTTTAAAGACTGACTTTAATAAATGTCGCCGTTTTAATTCCCGTAAGGCCATAAATGGTAAGAATATATAGGCCGCTAGAGAGCCACAGAACCACGCGAGTAAAAAGCCCTCAAAGCCCGCATTTGTTACCACGGCTGTCACCGCCCCGATAAAGCGCACAACTGGCATGACGACCGCTTTAACGGCAAGAACATTAAATTGATCAAATAAACGGAAAACGCCAATAGACGCACCGCGTTGCCTCAGCAGCACCAATATACAATAAAGCGCCGCGTAATTTCGAACATCTTCTAAAGTAAACTTTTCACCTAAATTTATTCCATCGCCATAATTTTGCCCCATCCAGACTGAAAAGCTGAACAATGCGATCGCTAAAACATACGCAAAAACCGCAGAAATAGCATCCAGCTTAATCCCAAAATTAATCAACTTACTCAGCTTAGAGCTATCTTTATTGTGCAGATCATCAGTTCCGTAACGAATAATCGCTTGCCAAGATTGAAAGGCCGTCACTTCTGAAAAAAATGACATATAACCATGAAGGAAAACCAGAACGCCAAACTCAGTTGGGGTCAGAAACTTTGTCCCCAAACTGAAGCTACCTAAGCCGACGATCACCCCTAAAAACTTCGACCCCACCATAAGGCCGCCGTTCTTTGCGATACGTTTTTGCCGAGAGTGTTTAGAATTCACCGATAGATCAGGGCTCATGACGTCTCTCGCTTTATTGACCGCTCTGCCTCTTTGATCAGTATCTGCTCAACCAATATACGGTCCGAGGGCTTATCGACATCAATCGCGGCTTCAGGGACCGACATCAGTACAGGGGCCGCTGTAATGCCGAGAGTTTTGGACGCATAAGCCAAGGCTCCGTCCAAGGTTAACTTACCACGCCAATAGCGCCAAAATAGCGGCAAGCTAATTTTACGCGCTAATTTTAAAGGCTGCTTTCTAAAATGCTGTGCGTCTTTCCAAAATTCAATCGCGGCAAGGCCTCGCTCATTAGCAATGTAAAAAAGATTGCATCCCGAAACGGCATGGTCAGCAAAGCGTAAATAGGTCCGCTTTACATGCGGGTATGCCGGGTGGATAATCGTCTCTTCGGCCAGACCGAGACAAAAATCAGCATCCGTAGCTTGGGATTTTTCGATAAATTCTCTAATCATATCCGCCGTTAAAAGCGGATGGTCGGCGGTGGTCATTAGCACGGGAAATGACATGCCGTGGCTCAAGGCGGCGAGCGCACTACCAGCAGGGCCGGCCTCAGACGGAGCTTGCGTCAACCGCTTATCAACACTGGCGGGGCAACCGCTAATATGAAACGGCTCCTTTAGAGCCGCCGCATCCAACGCATCCACAACATAACTCAACATAGGACGCCCCAAAATTGGGACTAACGCTTTTCGCGGCTCACCTGTATCAGCGCAAAGCGGGTCGACAACACCCTCACGTTGTCCTGCCAATATAAGAACATTAACGGATGTCACGCGCTCAACACCTTTTCATACATGCGGTAGGTCTTATAAAGTTTTGCGTCCGCTTGCTCACATATGCCCCGCATGCCTTTATTATCTTCTAATATCCAAGACAGTTCGCACATATCGTAGCCTTGGGCCGCCCCCGCTTTGAACACATCTTCGCAAATACGGCACAGAGCGGCAAGACCGCGCTTTGTATTTTGATGCTCTTTCCTCAGCCCCATCAAAGGGATGCGGGCCGACTTGATTTTCTTACCCTTCAAGCGCGCGATGAGTTTCGCCCAACCAAAGGGCCATAATCGACCATCGAGGTCACGGGTCGCCTCATTAATATTGGGGATCATCCAAATGAAGGCCGCTGGCTCCCCGTCAATCATGGCGAGGCGGTAACCTTCTTTAAAGATAATCGGCTTTAGCTCTTTGGCTGTATGGGCAATTTGTTCATCCGTTAGCGGCACAAAACCCCAATTATCAGACCACGCATCATTAAAAATCGACATCGCTAAATTAACTTCATCTATGAATTTTGTGGGATCCAACGTGCGAAAGCTAATCCCTGCATCACGCTCAACGATTTTGTTTAGGCGGCGCATAAACGGCCCCGGTGTAAAGCCTTCTGCTAAATCCGCACGGTAAGCCAAGAGGTCAATCGCTTTTTCAAGGCCTGCGCCTTCAATCATGTCTATATAGTCAGGACGACCGTAAGGCATCATCAACACATTGGGATGCTCAAATCCGTCAATCAACAGACCACTTTCCTCATTCACGCTATGATTAGACGGGCCAATCATTTTACGTGCGCCCTTGGCCCGTAGCCAGTCCTCCGCTCGCTTTAATAAAGCCGCGCCCGTTTCCGCCTGCGCTTCGCAATCAAAATAGCCGAAATGCCCAGCTTCGTCATTATAGCGCTCGCGGTGATGAGGATTAAGGAAGGCCGCAATACGGCCCACAACCACATCGCCGCGTTTGGCAATAAACAACTGACGCTCAAGATGGGCCGCGTTCGGGTTTTTAATCTGAGAAATTTGATCAGCGCGCTCAAAGCGGAGCGGCGGATGCCACGTCGCCTGTCCACGGTATAGACCGTAAGGCACATCCAGAAAGGATTTAAGCTGCGCTTTATCCTGATCATTGATAGGTAAAATATTGACCGACACGACCTTTTCCTAACCCTTTACAGGCGAATGAACCAATCGTGGCCTGACGTCAATTCGTTAAATGGCCGCTTACGGGAAAAGTTTAAGATTTCTTCTTTTTACTTTTGCCAACTTTTTGGAAGAAGATCTCAATATCCGTGCCCTTTTCTCCCACATTAAAAGCGGCGTCGTTAAATTTCGGCAACTTCTTCTTATATTCTGGGTTGTTTGACAGGCCGTACGGCTCTTTCGGGGTGAAGTCCCACTTTTGCTTCAACTTCCGGTTTCCGTCTAAATCGTGATAGCCTGCTACCGCATACATTCCCGCCTTCGGCACATTAATACAGACCACCATCGGGCTATCTTTGGCTTCAACGCGCACACGGTGCAACCGGCCTTTTTTATATAAAAACCCATCTTTACTATTATAAAGCTCAAGCTTTAAAATACCTTCCGCGTGGATATTATGCGCTGTGACACGAATTTGAGTCGTATCCGCTACACATTCATCGGCCGCGTCACGTTCATAAAGCTCTAAAGTTGGATGCACCACAGGCCCATAATCTTCATCAGCTCCCGCTAGAACGGAACCGTTCACATACAGTAGAAGTGCGACAAACATTAAGCCTTTGATAGATATGAACTTCATAATTGCCTTTATGGTGTTAATTCCCTAGGGAATGCCTTAAATTATTATACAATATGGTCATCGACCGCGAAAAGTAAACTTACGATTGTTACACTTACAATGAACCGCCTGAACAGATACTTAATGAAAAACGCTTTAACCAGCATTGGTGGCCTCATTGTCTTCGCGATTGTGGTTCTTTTGCTTGAACGGCTATTACGAATTTTTCAAGTTATTACTAACTCGACTCAACCCGCATTAGATGCTGGATCAATGATCGTCTTTCTCCTCCCGCACTATCTCGGCATTGCCGTTCCAATGGCTTTGCTTTTAGGGATCATCATTACAATTGACCGTTTTAGTCGATCCAGTGAGCTAACCGCCGCCTACGGCGCAGGCATATCACTGTTCCATATTACTAAACCCTTCATTTTAATTGCCGTAATATTAGCAAGCACCACGGTATTTATTGAAGGATATATGCAACCCATCGGGCGCTACAATTACCGACAGGTCGAACATAATGTGAAACAACAATCCTTTGCGGCGATTCTCCGTGAAGGGACATTTACCGAAGTCGGCAACCGCATGTTTTATGCAGGCACCGAAAAACCAGGCAAAGCCATTGGACCTATTTTTATCTATGAACAAGTAAAGGATAAAACAGACGCAATATCACTTCGCATCACAACCGCCGAAGAAGGTCAGCTCATCATCAGAGAGGAAACAGGGGAGCCCGTCCTACAATTGGCTGAAGGGCAAGGTTATCGTATTTTAGACAAAACCCGCTTAAGAGGCGACCTATCCTTTGAAAGCAGTTCTGTCGCAGGAACCGCAGAGGTAACACAATTTCGACCACGCGGTGACGATGAGCGTGAACTGACCTCTCTTGAACTTATAAAAAACCGTGATGGGAGCGTCTATACGACCGTCAGTCCTGATGTAAATAATGCGGCCCTCCACCTACGAATTGCACGAGCGACTCTTTTATTAATCATACCCTTTATTGCGGTCCCTTTTGGATTGAACTATGGTCGCAACCCATCATCGACTGGGCTTTTTGTCGGTGTGGTTATGCTCGTGTCTTGCCAAAAGGCGTTAGAGTTTGGGCAAAGCCTTGGGGCAAAAAACATCTTACCCGCATGGGCCGGCGTTTGGTTTGTCATTTTAATTGTCGCCATTTTTGCCTTTTACATCTTCACCAAGAGTGCTTTCAAAATGGGGCAGCCTCCCTTGACGTCGATAAATATGGGCATCAAAAATATGAAAATGGCAATGTCAGGTCGCATCAAACGACTTCGTCGCGCATGGGTAGAGTTGAAATAATGTATAAAATTTTCACCTATTTATCTGGAAGCTATATCCGTATTTGGCTGACCACCGTTTTTGGTTTCCTTGTACTTATTGGGCTACTGGATTCACTCGCCAACGGCGGAGATATTATCGGCAATGGCGGCCAATTCACAGATACGTTTAAATATATGGCCTACCGTGCACCTGTCATTTTTGATAGAATTTTTGTCTTCACTCTCGTGGTCGCAATCTTGCTTTTATTTGTCAAACTTATCAGGCAGCATGAATTAGTCGCGCTTTTAGGATTTGGCATATCCGCCCCCAAACAGCTTATGCTTCTCACACCTGTTGTTGTCGGCGCAGCACTTGTCTCTATTACAATCATCAATACAGCCATGCCGCAGTCAGTTCGGGCCCTACAAGCGTGGGGTATCGGCGAATATAAAATTAAAAACATCTCACCCGAAAACCCTTTATGGTTCGAAGATAACCGCGAAATCGTCCGCGCCTCTTTACGTTTTGGAATGGATGATCTGGGAAATATCGAAATTTTTTCACGTGAAATTGACGGCCGCATAAATAGCTACATAATTGCCAACCGTGCGACATATGATTTTGACGCCCAGCATTGGAAACTAACAGGTGTTAAGCAATTAGATATTGCCAGTGCCGACGGGCGACCTGTGAATGCCAAATCTGTGAATGAACCACTCGTTTGGAATTCTGCACAAAACCCTGAGTCCATTGCTCGACTTGCAGCCGAACCAAGAGACCTCGATTTAACGGACATGAAAACATTTAGCGAAAAAGGTAATTCGGGCAGTAAGCCACGCTTTGCTTATGAGTTTTGGTATCTACACCGTTTAACGCGTCCAATTGCGGCCTTTATACTGCTACTTTGTGCCGTGCCAATCATGCAACGCGTAAGACGACAGGATACGGGCGATAAGGCCCTCATTATCGGTATTAGTATGGGTTTTATCTTCCTCATTATTGACGGCGCATTAGCCACATTTGCGACAACTGGCGGCATGACCGTGTTGACAGCTATTATATCGCCTCTGATACTCTTTGGTTTGATAGGAACTTATCTCTGTCTTCAAACGGAAACTCTATAGCGAGCGGCCCTTATGACCGATCGTATAATATTTTTCTCCAATTCAAAAAGCCAAGGCGTTCGCCGCAAAGGCAGTCGATTACTCGCCTTTTACACAGCCCATAAAACTAAAAAGTACATCTATACTGATGATCCAGCTGCACTGTTACAAATCGAGTTTACGGCGCAAGACCATCTCTTTATCGAAGGTGGTGACGGGACCTTACAAAAGACTATCACAGGCTTGCTCAATTCGCTCACCGATATTGCTCACTGTCCGAAACTCTCAATCGTAGCAGGCGGATTGACCAATCAAATCGCGGCCAATATTGGCCTTAAAGCGAAACAAGACGCAGACATAAATGACGCCATAATCGCACCGCAAAGAGGGTTGCGCCCAACACCCATCCTCAAGCTCGACTATATGGGGACCCAATCCCAATATGGCTGCCTGTTTTCAACAGGGGCCTTGCCATTCGTTACAGATTATTATGAACAGAAAATCCGCGCCAACCCGACAGGCGGAACATCTGGAATCGTAACGACATTGATTAAGGCTGTGTCGGGCAACCAAGCGGCAAGGGATAAATTGATGCCGGCTACAGAACTTGAACTTGTCTTGAGAAACGGCAAGCAAGAGATATTGAAAACAGGGGCGCATCTCGGCACTATCGTAACAACCCTACCGTCACTTATGATGGGGCTTGATCCGTTTTGGGGTCAAGGCGAAGGAGATTTGCGCGTCCTTTATGCGGATGGGCGCGCACGGCGTTTAGTCCGTAATCTGACAGGGGTTTGGTTGGGGCGTAAGTCCATTGACCGCTCAGCCGACGGGCTTGAAAGCTTTCAAAGTGATAGGCTCACCTATCATTATAACGGTCCCAAAATTCTCGACGGGGAGAAACTCGAGACGGGAGAAAATAATGGCCCTCTCACCATCAGCGCAACACCGCCCTTGCCCTTTGTTGCAACACCCAAGTCATGACGGACCCCTCTCAAGTTATCACTGACATTAAAACCGTGCTCTCTACGGAGACCGCTATTGCCAGTGCGCGGATTGAAAAAACCTGCACCGATATTGCAGAGGCCCACGCGAGCTCCCAAGGTAGCCATGTGCTAGGGTTTCTATATTACGGCTCTTCTTTACGGGACGTCGATGACGCCTCAAAAATGCTAGATTTCTACGTCATCGTTGATAGCTATAAGACAGTTCACAAAGGTCGCCCTGTTCGGCAAATCATCAATCGTTACCTTCCGCCTGTGGTCTATTATTATGAGCGCGAAGACGCGGACGGCACCCTGACGACCTGTAAATATTCACTGATTTCCCTACCTGAATTTGAGCGGCGCTGTGGAAGCTCAGCCTTCTTATCCATCATCTGGGGCCGCTTTTCTCAGCCGAGCTTATTATATTTTCCCAAAGATGAAACGATTGAAAATAAAATCCTCACCGCACGCGCTAACGCTGTCTTACATGTCGCCCGTTGCACCGAAGGTTTATTTAACCACGCACCGACGTTTATAGAATTTTGGGCGCGCGGCTTTCGTGAAAGCTACCGCACAGAATTGCGCCCTGAAAGCTCCGAGGCACGGTCTCGGGAAATCGTCGCCAAATATTCCGATCGTTATGAAAAATTGATGCAGACCATTTACGGCGCGCCCAATGAAGAGGCGGCATATGCTCTTCCGACATCGTCAAGCCGATCAAAAGCGGCGCGGCAATGGTTCCTTCGCCGCCTCATGGGGCGACCGATAACGGCCATACGCGTGCTGTGTAGTGCGGCCACTTTTGACGGCGGCCTTGACTATGTCTTGCGCAAAATCGAGCGGCACTCGGGCGTGACCCTTGAGCCGAGCCCGTTTCAACGCAAGCACCCCGTTCTTTGCGCTCCCGTACTTGGGTGGAAGCTTTGGCGCAAAGGCGCGTTCGGCTAGGCTAAGCAGTCCCTCACATTCACAATCAATAAAAAACGCGCCTGACATAATCAGACGCGTTTGAATTTTGATCGCCCCGTGACGGGACGGATGAGTTTAAACTTACGCCGCAGTCGCGAGGTTCCGTAGCACATAATGAAGAATACCACCATTTTTGTAATATTCATGCTCATTATCTGTATCAATACGAACCTTCACTGTGGCTGTTTTAGTCGAGCCATCGGCAAATGTAATGTTCACGTCTAACTCACCGCGTGGCTTAAGCCCTGCAATCCCAGAGATGCTGACAGTTTCAGATCCGTCCATGCCCATAGATGACCAGCTATCGCCATTTTGGAATTCTAGCGGAAGCACACCCATACCGATCAAGTTAGAACGGTGAATACGCTCAAAACTTTCAGCGACAACCGCTTTAACACCGAGGAGGATCGTTCCTTTCGCCGCCCAATCGCGCGACGAGCCGTTTCCGTAAAGACCGCCAGCAAAGACAACCAAGTCTTTCTTATCAGCCGCATACTTTTCAGCCGCGTCAAAGATCGACATGACCTCACCCGTTGGAACATATTTGGTCACGCCGCCTTCTGTGCCTGGAGCCATTTGGTTTTTGATCCGAATATTGGCAAAAGTACCCCGCATCATGACTTCATGATTACCACGACGAGAGCCAAATGAGTTAAACTCAGGCTTTGGAACGTCACGGGCTGAGAGATATTCACCCGCTGGGCCATCATGCTTAATCGCGCCCGCAGGAGAGATATGGTCAGTTGTGATTGAGTCGCCGAGTAGTGCCAAAATATTCGCGTCTTTGACATCTTTAACAGGATCTGGCGTGGTCGTCATGCCGTCAAAATATGGCGGGTTACGCACATATGTTGATTTTGGGTTCCAACCATATGTTTTGCCGCCTTCAACCTTAATGTTCTGCCATTGCTTGTCGCCTTTAAAGACATCAGCATAGCGTTCTGTAAACATTTTACGGTTGATGATCTTGCGGACAACGTCAGCAATTTCTTTTGAGGTTGGCCAGATATCTTTCAAGAATATCTCTTTACCATCAGCGTCAACACCGAGCGCGTCATTATCAAAATCATGATGCATAGAGCCCGCGAGCGCATAGGCCACAACAAGCGGCGGAGACGCGAGGAAGTTCGCTTTAATATCAGGGCCAATACGACCTTCGAAATTACGGTTACCCGAGAGAACCGAACAAGAGACCAAATCACCATCTGCAATGGCTTTGGCATATTCTGGCGCGAGCGGGCCAGAGTTACCTATACAGGTCGTACAACCATAACCGACAACGTCAAATCCGAGACCATCAAGCTCATCTTGGAGGCCTGATTTTTCAAGATATTCACCGACAACTTGTGAGCCCGGTGCGAGTGATGTCTTCACCCACGGCTTCACTTGCAAGCCTTTGGCGCGTGCTTTTTGCGCCACAAGACCGGCCGCCATCATGACCGATGGGTTCGATGTATTGGTACAAGAGGTAATCGCTGCGATGAAAACATCACCGTGATCAAGCGCGTAATCCTTACCTTCGACCTGAACGGCCGTGCCTTCGCTTGGCGACTTCTTATATTCATCGCGAAGGATTTTTGCGAAATGTACATTTGCACCTGAGAGATCAAAACGATCTTGCGGACGTTTCGGTCCAGAAATCGCAGGCTTAATCGCCGCCATGTCGAGTCCGAGTGTGTCGGTATATTCGGCCGTGCTATCATCACGCCAGAAGCCTTGAACCTTGGCGTAAGCTTCGACCAATTCGATACGTTGCTTATCGCGGCCTGTCACTTCGAGGTAACGCAGCGTGTCCGCGTCCACAGGGAAGAACCCGCAGGTCGCGCCATATTCAGGCGCCATGTTAGAAAGTGTCGCTTGATCTTCGAGGGATAGATTGTCGAGTCCTGACCCGTAAAATTCAACGAACTTACCAACCACGCCTTTAGCGCGGAGCATTTCAACAACACGAAGCACAAGGTCCGTCGCGGTTGCGCCTTCTGGGAGCGCGCCTTTCAGTTCAAAACCAACAACTTCAGGGATTAGCATAGAGATCGGCTGACCGAGCATCGCCGCTTCGGCTTCGATACCGCCAACACCCCAACCGAGAACAGACAAGCCGTTAATCATAGTTGTATGGGAATCCGTTCCGACAAGCGTATCAGGGAACGCATATGTTTTGCCGTCTTGCGTTTTCGTCCAAACGGTTTGCGCCAAATGCTCGAGGTTCACTTGGTGACAAATCCCTGTTCCCGGAGGGACAACAGAGAAATTATCAAAAGCTTCTTGGCCCCACTTAAGGAAGTCGTAACGCTCGCCGTTACGCTCATATTCGCGTTTCACATTTTTCTTGAAGGCATCTTGCGTCCCGAAATAATCAACCATCACAGAATGGTCGATAACCAAGTGAACAGGATTGAGCGGATTAATCGCAGAGGCCTCTTTACCCAAATTCTTCATGGCGTCACGCATAGCCGCCAAATCAACCACCGCAGGAACACCTGTAAAGTCTTGCATCAAAACGCGTGCCGGGCGGTAAGCAATTTCATGCGTCGATGTTTTGGTCTTAAGCCAATCCGCAATCGCTTGAATATCTTCCTTCTTAACGGTGTTGCCGTCTTCGTGGCGCAAGAGGTTTTCAAGAAGCACTTTAAGTGAACGGGGAAGTTTGGAAATGCCGGACAATCCGTTCTCTTCCGCGACTTTCAAATCATAATATGTATATGTACCGCCGCGAACCGTAAGTTCTCGCTCGCACTTAAAACTGTCTAAAGACGCCATCGTGAAACCTCTAATGGAAATTGAATATATTGGCAGCGCTTATATCACGCATAACGCGAGGCGCAATTCTAAATCCCGTGACAATGGCGTGATTATTAGCCTCAAGGCCTGATAAATTTGCGAATGCCTCGCAGTCTTATAGCGTGACAAGACTATCTATTTTGCTGTGTCTTCGGTCTTCACGCTTCCGTTCTTCATAATAAACGGTAATTGCGACATGGTGAACAAAATCGTCAGCGGCAGGAATCCGAAGACCTTAAACTTGACCCAAAAATCCTCACCATATGTTCGCCAGACAAATTCATTTATTCCCGCCAGAATAAAAAAGAATATCCCCCACCGTATGGCGAGCACATTCCACGCCTTGAGCGGCATCTCAATCGCAGAGCCCATAATCATTTGAATGACGTTTTTCTTAACCAAAACGCCGCCAATCACAGCCACGCCGAAGAGGGAATTAATCACCGTCGGCTTCATATAGATAAACCGCTCGTCTTTAAAAAAATAAGCCAGCGCCGCCGAGCCCGAAACAAGCACCGTCGTAAACACAAGCATCATCGGCAAGCTGCCATATTTAATTCGCGAATAAATCAAGGTCAAAACCGACAGTCCCGCTAACACCGCCGCCGCAATATAAAGCGCATTATCTGGCTGTGATTTTTTCAAAACTTGATAAAGAATAAAAAAGACTAATAGCGGCCCAAATTCCAACATTTGAGACGGCTTTTGTTTCTTCGCGGCAGGCGTTTGAGGCGGCGTTTGAGATGTATCAGTCATGAGCGGGATGTGCCCGATTTGAAGGGTGGGGGCAACAGTTTAGCAAATTATAACCTATTATATTTATGATTAAAGTCATGGGTCATTCAAACATGTCGAGTTGACCGTCGCGAAATTTTTCAAGAAACTTTTCATTAACTTTTCTACTTCGAAAAATATTATATTGAGATTTATCGCTTACTGTTTCGACAACATCGGAAACATATGTGACTGCTTTATCTATATATTCTGATACCCTATCATTAGGAGGGAAGGTGTTTTTCTCTTTTCTACATATTAACGCGACAGCAGAAAGAATAAACCAGTATCCGTAATTCAAAACATAATATTTGCTGGGAAGCCTATTCCCGATAAAATTGTGACCTTGTTTTTGAAATTCAGCACGCGTTTTCATTATTTCTTGATAACAAAAATTCAAATTTGAGATATAGCTCCCATCTAAATCTGCATTGAAAATTTCACTGTAAAAATCGCCAAATATATGATCAGATTCGGTTTTACATTTATGTGGCTTATTTAATTTATATGCCATAATCATTTGACCCAACTTCATAGCATCAATGGAGGTTTCGAGCTTAGGGGTTTCTAAATTTAAATCATCACCCCTCCTTCTCAAGTAAGTTATACCCTCTTCTTTAAGAACCTTCTCAATTAAATGTTGAATTTTATCATTAGCTCTTAAATCTCTAGCGTATATCGAAGCTTGACTATTAGTCGCAATTGTTACTTGCTGAGCGATTTCTTTATTGTCAGTCTCATAAATCTTCACAAGCAGAACTATTTGAGATGCAATTTCAGGCTCATCCTCATATGCTCGCCATATTGAAAAAGAAGTTTGCGCCCCATTCACTATACGAAAATTTTCAAGCTTTAGAGACGCCCCACTTATTTGCTTTTGATATGTGGCTTTATCACATACAATTGTGATACCATTATTAAGATACCAAAATAAGTGATTATCCACCCTTAAGGCGCTCGATAGAATATCCTTGTTGTATCCTGAATTTTTACCAAGATATGATCTAATATTCTCATCAAAAAGGTAGCGTTTAATGGCGCCAGACTTATTAGATATTGCATCAACAAAGGAAGTAACATCAATATTTGCGACTATCCCCTTAATATCGCCATCCGTTCTTTCATATATTTGTTTATCTATAATTTTAAGCTCACATGACTCTCTTTTTTCAGCTTCATAAAATATATGGTTATAAATATCTTCGAAAGTTAGTTCATGAAAGTATGATTGGTCATCAGATAAAACCGTTGTCGCTTTCTGCAAAGCTTGTGGCGACAACCCTTTTTGATTCGAGCATACATAAAAGTTAAACTCGCAGATATTACCTGCTTCAAATAACTCAAAAACTGCTTGTACCTGTTGATCGAAAACTCGGTTGCCTGTTGATGTTAAACCAACATCCTTATCTCTCAATCTTTTCAAAAAGGTATGGAGTTTATGAATTGCATTCTCTTTAATATGAGACGAACAATTTTTTTGTAAATTCGTATACTTAGTTTGAATAATGTGAATTTTGTAGCGTGTGTCACCAGGCTCTATAATTAACGCGTCAACACCCTGATCAGATGAGCCTTCGGTGATAATTTCATCAAATCTATCTGTAATACTCGGAACAACCAAATTTATCACATAACGTAAGAAAGCTTGGTTGGTATCGATACTATGTGTTGTAGCGATTTTTTCTATTTTCGATTTAACTACTGAAAAATTTAACTTATTTACCGCCACTATATCTCCCTTAAAATAGATAAGTCGATTGTTAGCTAATAAATTAAAATATACAACTAGTTCATCTTGTTATGCGCCGCGTCTGCGAGTGATTTAATCAAGCCGAGCGTTTTATCAAGCCCGTCTTCGTGCAAGCTCTTCACAATCGCAGTGCCGACGACGACGCCGTCGGCGTCTTGGGCGACGGCCCGTGCGCGCTCTGGAGTTTTGACACCGAAGCCAACGACCACAGGGAGGTTCGCCGCCGCGCGGATAGTTTTAACTTGTTCTTTCACAGAGGCCGCTTGGGTGAAACTCGCGCCTGTGATGCCTGTCATGGAGACATAATAGACGAAGCCCTTTGTGCCGTTCACCACTTTCGGGAGGCGCTGCGCGTCCGTGGTCGGCGTTGCCAAGCGTATCAGTGCGAGGTCATGTTCGTCAAAAGCCGCACGTAGCTCGCTATCTTCTTCAGGGGGTAGATCGACAATAATCGCCCCGTCGACGCCTGCCGCTTTCGCCGCAGCGGCAAACGCAGCGTAGCCCATATGGTGGATTGGGTTGCAATAGCCCATCACAATGATCGGTGTTGTGCTGTTAGTTTTGCGAAAGCTCCGCGCCATGTCGAGTATGCCGCCGAGGGTCATGCCGGCTTCGCGGGCGCGGATGCCTGCCTCTTCAATCACGGGGCCGTCGGCCATTGGATCGGTGAAGGGGACCCCCAACTCGATAATATCCACCCCTGCTTTCGGCATGGCCTCAAGCAATTTTTGCGAGGTCGCAAGGTCAGGGTCGCCGCCCATCATATAGGCAACAAAGACCGCCTGCCCTTTGGCTTTACGATCTGCGAAAGTTTGGTCGATACGCTGTGTCATAGGCGCGCTGTTTAAGGGGTTTAGGCCAAAAAGCAAAGCCCAATATTTACTGCAAGATCAACCGCTATCTGCAAGCGCTCTCACCGTATCATAATGGTGGTCGCAACGTCCTTCGCCTTCAAACTCCGTGACGAAAACAATTTGACGGTAATCATTACGGGTCATGTCAGAACGGCGCGGTTCGTTCATGCTACGGTCTTTCCACACCATCATCGATAATTTCGAACCGCATCCAAGCGCATCCTGACGGACAAATTTTTTCTTATTCGCTTCTTGTTCAGATACATCAACCGTCCAACCTGCTTTAAGCAAATCATCAACATACAGGTCTGCGACACTGTCATGCTTAGAGATCGGGTGATAAGGCAGAAGCTTTTCGCAGGCGATGAGCAAAAACCCGCCGTCCATTTTAAGGCCCTTTTGCGGCTTGGCACAGCCGTCAATTGGCGCGGTTTCAATTTGCCGCGGTAGGTCAAGCACGCCCGATAAAACAATATTATCCGCTGATTGCGCCGTCGCTATGATAGGCCCACTTAAAATACAAAGACTCAAAATTCTTATTATGCTGCGCAAATCTCTCTCCCTCATTCCTTGAGCAACGCTAACCCAAATATTGATAGAGCGTTAATGAAACCGCTCAAATAAGTTAATGCGGGGTTAAGCGCAGAGGTCTCTAAAACCTATTTTTTCGCTACAAACATGTATTGCACTTTAACCTTGCATAACATGTTTACTGTGCTATAAGGGCCTATGAATATTGATAATTGGAAAACACAAATGCGAAAGGGTGCGGCTGAATTGACGGTCTTATCCGTTCTAAACCGGCAAAGCCTGTCAGGCATAGGCTTGCTGAGTTACCTTAAGCCTTTTCCAGATATTGGCCTCTCAGAGGGCACGCTTTACCCCCTGCTTAAACGGCTAGAGCGCGACGGTCGCCTTATCGGGGAATGGCAATTGCCCGAAAATGGAGGGCGGCCGACAAAAACTTATACGCTCTCCCCCGATGGGGACGCAGCCCTAAAATCTATGTTGACGGTTTGGGCGAGCTTTCGCGACACGCTATCAGACATCACAGGAGAGACTATATGACCGACGCTAAAAAAGTTGAGACCTATACACATGCGCTGTCAAAAGCGCTGCGTGGCCTATCAAATGATGAGCTCTCAGATATTGTCGCTGAAATCCGCTCACACCTCGAACACCGCGCAGCAGAGGGCCAGCTTGACGCGGCGATCAAAGGGCTTGGAACCCCTGCCATCTGCGCCCGCGCCTTTCGAGATGAATTGACGCTACAAGACGCCTTTAATGCGGGCAGCCCTGGGCGCACATTTAGCGCCCTTATAACCTTAGCCACACGGCGCTTTATTGCCGCGATGGGCTTATTCTTTGCCAGCCTGTTTCTCATGACATCCATAGGCCTCGCCTTTAGCGCGGTCGCTAAAATTTTTGCCCCCAACGCCGTCGGGTTTTGGGTCGATAAAGGGACGAAGGACTTTATGTTTGGGGTTTTACCAACAGCACCAAAAGCAGGCTACGCCGAAGTCCTCGGCCTATGGTATGTGCCTATGGCAGGCATCGTCGCTATTGGACTTTTCCTTTTTGGCCACCAGATAGGTCAGCTGTTTTTGAAATTAATGATGAGCCGCCATCGTCCGCTGGGTTAGTGTGGGAAACACTTAAATTTAATAAGCCTTCGTGTTCACCCCGTCTGTGCCTTCGGAAATTTCTTCGCCGAGGGCCTCGGCAATGGTGAAGACGTCTTTATCACCGCGGCCGCACATATTCATGATGATGAGCCCGTCTTTGCCCAGTTCTTTGGCGAGGTCTAGCGTGCGCGGGAGGGCGTGGCTTGGCTCTAGCGCAGGGAGGATGCCTTCGAGTTTGGCGCAAAGTTGGAAATGCTCGAGCGCTTCGGTGTCTGTCGCGGAGACATATTCCGCGCGGCCCATATCATGCAGATACGCATGTTCAGGGCCAATGCCGGGATAGTCTAGCCCTGCGCTAATCGAATGGGCGTCGGCGATTTGGCCGTGCTCATCTTGCAGCAAATAAGTTCGGTTCCCATGCAGCACGCCCGGTGTGCCGCCTGTCAGTGACGCCGCATGCAATCCTGTTTCAACGCCGCGTCCTGCAGCTTCGACGCCGATCAAGCGCACAGATGTATCGGGGACAAATTCATGGAACAGACCCATGGCGTTAGAGCCGCCGCCAATACAGGCGACCACCGCGTCGGGCAAGCGGCCTTCGCGGTCTAGGATTTGCGCCTTGGCTTCACGGCCAATGATCGCTTGAAAGTCGCGCACCATCGCAGGGTAAGGATGCGGCCCAGCGACCGTACCGATACAGTAAAAGGTCTCAGATACATTTGTTACCCAATCACGCAGCGCTTCGTTCATAGCATCTTTCAGGGTCGCCGTGCCGCTATGGACGGCGCGGACTTCGGCCCCAAGTAAGCGCATGCGAAACACATTGGGTTTTTGGCGGACAATATCCGTCGCGCCCATATAGACGATGCACTCCATACCAAGACGCGCGGCGACTGTCGCCGTCGCGACCCCGTGCTGCCCTGCGCCCGTTTCGGCAATGATACGTTTCTTGCCCATACGCTTGGCGAGCAAAAGCTGGCCCATGCAATTATTGATCTTGTGCGCGCCCGTATGGTTCAGCTCGTCGCGCTTGAAATAAATCTTGGCGCTCTCGCCGTGGGTCTTTGCCACATGTTCCGTCAGGCGCTCGGCAAAATAAAGTGGACTTGGGCGGCCGACATAATGGTTGAAAAACTCGTCGAGCTCTTCGAAAAATTTAGGGTCGGCCTTCGCCTCTTCATAGGCTTTCTCAAGCTCGAGGATCGGCGGCATCAAGGTCTCGGCTACGTAACGCCCGCCAAAATCACCGAAACGGCCATTTCCATCAGGAACCGTTTGATTATCCATTTTACCCATAATGCACTCTTATTCTTCGGTAGAAAAACTAAGCTCGCCCTTTACGTTATTGAGCGAAAAGGTGCAATGAAAGATAGAGATGTTGTTGAGTGGAAATTCTAAAACCTTAAAGGGCTGACACATAGCTTATAGAGCGTCGAAGAAAGCTTTGATCTTCGCAGGATCTTTAACACCTGCGGACAGTTCCACGCCCGAGCTGATGTCAAGAATGGACGCGCCTGTTCGCTTTGCGGACAGAGCGGCGTTATCTGGATTAAGCCCGCCTGCGAGCATAAAGCCTTTCGGTGTTGGTGCGCGCTTTATAATGTCCCAATCAATCGTCACCCCGTGCCCGCCGCGCACTTTAGACCCCTTTGGCGGTTTTGCGTCATACAAAATGAGATCCGCAACCCCGCTATAGCTTTCGGCGCGAACCATATCACCGTCAGCAGATACCGCGATGGCCTTAATGGTTTTGACATTATGGACACGGCCAATCTCGGCCACACGTTCAGGGTTTTCATCCCCGTGGCACTGAATATAGTCAGGGGCCATCTCTGCCATAATAGAGCGCAACAGATCGTCACTCGCATTTACCGTAACGGCGACACGCGGGGTAATGCCTGCTGCAGGGCGGGTAAGCCGCGCCGCTTCGCTAACGCTCAACCGACGCGGGCTAGCCGCTTCGACGATGAAGCCAAGATAGCTTGCACCTGCGGCAATAGACGCTTCAATGTCCTCTGGTCGCATCAAACCGCATATTTTTACAGAAATCGTCATGGCCTCGCCCGTAGCTGAGCTTCGGTTAAATATCAACTGTGATAGGGTGAATAAGACTTCTAGTAGACAAAACGCACAGATTTGTGCTATAATGGGACGAAATACGGGGCAAATACTCAATAAATTACGCAATTTCGCTCAAGGCGAGGTGAAATGCTATGAAATAAGCTCGCCTGAGGCGTGATCACCTATGAATCCATATGGCACGAAATTTGCTCTCCTCTAACACGAGAACATATGGGCAAACGGCCCCCAAAAGAAAGATTAGGACAAGATATGACAAATGAAGTTGATCATCATGTAGGCCACCGCTTACGCCGTAGACGTCGTCTTATGGGATTCACCCAACAATCACTCGCTGAATCGGTTGGTGTTCGTTTTCAACAAATCCAAAAATATGAATGTGGGGCGAACCGCATCAGTGCAGCCAGATTATTTGAGTTAGCCGAAGCTCTCAATGTTCCCGTGCAATATTTCTATGACGGACTGTCAGAGCGCGATCATGTGGACGCCGAAGAACTGCCTGAGTTTATGGCTCCTGACATTATGTCAAAGAAGGAAACAATGGATTTGGTGCGGGCTTATTATTCGATAGGCGAGGGCCCTCGGAAACATTTGCTCGATCTTGCGAAATCATTAGAGTTGCGGGAAAAGCCAAGACTCGGTCTGGTTACGTCATAAAAAATAGTTCATGCCGAGAGTAGCCGTCTAGTTATCGCTCGTGTAAGGCATACGCTATGACCGAGTATAATTCTGCAACTTCAGAGCTAACCAAACGACTTCAGCTTTTTCCCCGCCTGCGCACCGCCGCACGGGGGATAAGCCTACCTTTGTTTACAAGCCCGCAAGGCATAAGAAACAATACAGAAAACAAATCAACTCAAGATTATGATCCTGTCACCTCCGCCGATATTGAAGCCGAGTTAAAACTTCGCGAGATCATCCAAGACGTTTTTCCTGATGACCATATTACGGGGGAAGAGCATCAAGACATTATTGGATCAAATAACTTCACATGGACTCTTGACCCTATTGACGGCACACGCGCCTTTGTTGCAGGTGTTCCTGTCTGGAGCACCCTCATCGCCCTCTCTGAAAATGACCACCCCTCCCTTGGTATGATCGACTTACCTGCCTTGGACCGAACCTATATGGGCGCGCCAAATGAGCGGGGAGAAAAAATAGCATGGGTTGAAGAAGCAGAACATAAGCGCCCGTTAAAGTCCGCCCCCTGCTCGGCGCTAAAACACGCCATAATTGGCTGCACCGAACCTCTCGCCATGTTTAACGCTGGAGAATTAGCTGCCTATAATATTATTCGACACGGGACAAAGTTTTCAAGGCTTGGGCTTGATGCCTTAGGGTATGGGTTACTATCTGAGGGCCGGATGAACATCATCATAGAGTCGAGCTTAAAACCCTGCGACGTAAGAGCCCTCATACCTGTTATCGAAGGGGCTGGCGGATATATCACGAATTGGCACGGTGGTTCCTGCGTGAACGGAGGCCAAGTTGTTGCCGTATCCGACAAAGCCTTATTAGAAGAGCTATATATTTATCTCGGGCGAGCCATGAGTCCATCATAACATAAGGATGAGAACTCACACGCCTTTTACTAAAATGCGTTCTTATCCAAAAATATGTCAACAGATTCAAAAAACTGATCGCGAAACTCATCGGCTTCAAGAAAAAGTTCATGACGCGCACCAGGAATAATTTTTAAGGTTGCCCCAGATTTTTTTGCAAACTGAACATGTGCCGCAGGGTCTACAATCGGGTCCGCGCCAGCAGATAAAAGCAATGTCGGGGTCTTAACTTGCGCCGCATTTCGGTTAACAAACCGCATGGCTGTTAAGGCTCCTCTGAGCCAGCCTATGGTCGGCACAGAAACTCGAAGCGCGGGAATATGGGTGAAATAAGACGCCCACCTTGTAAACCGTACAATATCCGAGGTTAGTTTATTTCGCTTAAACTTAACAGGAAGCCCATTTGTCTTCTTCATCAATGGCACATTTTTTGTTGACTGACCCATCGCGGCCAAACCTTTAATAAACCATTGCAAGGGGGCGGTGTGAAGATCATATAAGCAGAGCATGGGGGCTGAACAAATAAGGGCGGCAGGATTTAATGTTCCACTAATGACGGATTGAAAAGCAACGCATCCCCCCATTGAATGAGCCACAATGATTTGAGGCTTAGGAAGATGAGAGCCAAGCTCGTCGACAATAAACCCTAAATCATCCGCATAATCTTGAAATTGCTTAACGTAAGATTTCAATGGATCATCAAGTAGACGGCTCGATAAGCCTTGACCTCTATGATCAATTACAAGCACTGCAAATCGACGGTTTAAAAAATCGTCGACCATTTCGAAATATTTTTCAATAAATTCTGTACGTCCCGGCACGATAATAATCGTACCGCGCGCGGCAAAATCAGGGTTTTTCGCCAGAACCACTCTTAAATTAATATCTTCATGGGGGATATAAAAAGCATGAAGATAGGGCGCAAGGTCAACCGGAACAGGCGCGCCGGGAGGGGCCATTATATCGGCCGAAGCATATGCAGATAAGGGCTTAACCATCAGGCTTTAAAGCAGACAATAAAAAAGGGGGCCATGCCCCCTGTTTCACAATCGTTTAAATTACATGGAGCTAAAAAGGCTCTGTAAGCCCATCGCAACGGACATGTCACCGTCTACTTTAAGCTTGCCAGACATAAAGGCCATCATCGGATCAAGATCACCGCCTGCCATGGCGATGAAGTCATCTTTTGCAACGCTAATCGTACAATCAGCGTCTTCATCAGAGGCCGTCGCTTCTGTACCAGAGGCAAAAACTTGACCATCATCACCAAAGTTAAATTTGACAGATTTGTCAAGACCACCACTAGATCCGAGGGCTTCGTTCATTTTTGCAATAATATCATCAAGGCTCATAATTATTCCTTTCACTAAAGATTAAGGTCTTATGCCGCGAGAAAGGCGTTAAGGCCAGAAAAAATTCAGCCTTAACTATCATGCATGACGGCTATATAAAATTCACGTCTAGAGCGGCTTGCGGAACTTAAGGGTTGCGCGGTCGCTTTCGCCGATATTTTTGAAATACTCTGGATTAAACCCTTCAGGGGCTGGACGTCTCTCATTGCCCGTAAAAGAAGCAGGGGGTAGCGTCCAGACACCAAAAGGATGGTCTGCTGTGTCTTTCGGGTTCGCATTCACTTCGCTAGAGGCAACAAATTCAAATCCCGCCTCAATCGCCTGAGCCTTCATAAAGCTCTCTTGCACATAACCTGTTGACCCTTTTGGGTTTTGCTCAGCAGATTCTGGGAGGCGATGTTCAACAACACCTAAAATTCCGCCCGGCTTAAGCGCTTTATAAAACGCGCCGTACGCTTCAACGCCGTACTCACCACCCATCCAATTATGAACATTTCGGAAAGTCACAACAACGTCAAGCGAGTTGGGCTCAACAATATCATAATAGTCTTTAGCAAATGCTCCAAATTCCATATCTCCATAAACTGACGCATCAGAGTATGTCTCTTTAAAAGCTGCATTTCGATCATCATTTCGATCGCTCAAGCCATCTGGCCTTAAAACAGCCACATAGGTCCCGCCATTTTCCGCAAGGTAAGGTGCAATCGCATTCGTATACCAACCGGGCCATATTTCAGCGACCTTTTTACCCGGACCAACTTCGAAAAACTCAAGCGTTCCTTTCGGGTTGCGGAATTGATCACGTTTGGCTTGTTTAGCACGACGTGGGTGTGCAAGCACATCATCAAGAGACACGGTCGCAACCTTAGGAGCTTCAGCCTCTGTGACTGGAGCAGATGTCTCCGATGATGGGGAACAAGCTGTGAGCCCCGCTACAAGTACTAACGATAAAGCCGTCATCGATATTTTTTTAGTCATAGTCATATACCACTCCCATTGGTTCATTACAATTTAAGAACTGGATAGGCACGATTTGTCTCAGGTGCAAGGCTAAAGCCTTTCTGTAATCTGACATTTTCGTCATATATCCACCCCCTTGATCCTAAAATAATCATTCCTACTTGAATAGTAGAGACGCCGTAATGGGTCTCATATTTGAAACGGGATCGCCCATTTGGGGATCCTCAACATTGACCAACCACACTCTGGTGTGACGCACATTGCTTTTAAAAGGATGACTTATGCGAAACTATGATTTTTCCCCCCTATACCGCTCTTTTGTTGGGCTTGACCGAATGGCCGGCCTCATTGACGCCGCGAGCCAACAGGTTGACGCCAACAAATCTTACCCTCCTTATAATGTCGTACAAATTGGCGAAGACGCCTACCGTATTGACCTCGCTGTCGCAGGATTTTCCGAGGACGACATCGACATAGAAAGCCACGAGAGCGTTCTGACAGTAACGGGCCACAAAGCCCCGATTGAAAGTGATGATGATATGCAATATCTCCACCGCGGGATTGCTGAACGTGGGTTTGAGCGTCGATTCCAGCTTGCCGATCATGTTATAATTGAAGGCGCAGACTTGAAAAACGGACTGCTGAGCCTCTCGCTTCGTCGCGAACTGCCGGATGCCTTAAAGCCGCGTAAGATAAAGATAGGCGAGAAATCTAAACAAAGTTTAATCAATTCGTCACCAAGCCGTAAAGGTAAGGCTGCGTAATGTATATAAGTGCTTCTAGTCCTTCCCCTTAGACTGGTCGCTTATAAAGCGGCGTCGTGCTCCTCCCCCTCCCAGTACCACGACGTCGCAATTTTACTGAGGGCAACGCCCTTAACTCCATCTCCATGGAAAATAAAAAACCGCCTTCAATTAGGCGGTTTTTTTAATCAAGATATGTTGCCGCGCCTAAAACGGTATCAAAGAGCGGTTTCTCGTATAGCTCGTATAACCGATATTTGCGCCCAAACGCACGCCAACACCGGCACGAACCGGCGCCAGGGTTACGCCGTTCGCTCTCTGGTAATTTACAGCCATGCCCGCAACAAGGTAAGCGCTTCCCTCAGCCCCTGGAAAGCGTTGAAAGATATATTCAGCGTCCTTAAGATTATAGACTAAAGTGAAAACCTTCGAGGCTTCCGCCCCAACATCAAAGCCAATTGTTGGCCCTTGCCAGTAAATGTTTTTTGTATCGCCATTTTTCATCCAAAGCGTGCCCTTACCGTAACGTGCACCAATGGTGAGGGCCCCGCCCCCTTCTTCACCCGTAATATAACCAACAGGGCGGCCTTGTTCTCTAAATAATCTTTCAATCGCGCTCGCCGCCGATTCTGATGTCACGCCGAGGTGCGTTGAAATAGCTGATGCTAATTCATTCTCATTAAACGTTTCCGCTTGACCAATATTATTTGCATCTGCCGTTGAGGCATTATTATTCACATTTTGATTGCTCGGAGAGCTGGCGCAACCACTCAAAAGCGCAACGCCAGAAACTATCAGAGATAAACATTTAAGTTTGCGTCCAATCATTGTCATCATTTTGTCCTGTTTCATCTCTATTTACCTCGGCCGATCTCACATTGAACTGACGGATTATGGTTAATAAAATTAAAAGATTTCAAAAATTACACATTACAAATTCATTAGAAATAAAAATAAGGGCACGCCACTTAAGGCATGCCCTTTAAATTTCATTCGCTCGGAAAAGATAAACCGAAGCGAAAAATAGAGACGGTTCGCTTAAAAAGCAGCCCGAATGTTAAAGCGGAAGTTCCGTCCTGGCAACGGCACAGTATCTTTCAAGAAAGATGCGTGTTGACGCCCATCAGTATCAAAGAGGTTTTGCACAGATACTGACGCTTTCACATCTTGTGCCTCAATAGGTAAGTTCCATGTGGCAAACAGATTAACGAAAGTGAAGTCATCTGTTGGCAGTTCAAACTCGGTAATATCGTTTTGTTCCGCCGTATATTCAACTTCGCCTCTGAAACTTAATCTGTCCACATCTACGTCAAAACCTGTCAAAACTGACAAGGGCGGAATACGTGGAAGGTCTCCACTATCAGTTTCCGCGCTAACATATTCCACAAGGCCATCCCATGAGACCGCCGCATTGCCGAAGGTCGCCACAGGCGAACTTGCTGCAACTTCAAAGCCGCTAAACTCAGCATCATCACCGACAAATTGGAAGACATCTAAGCCGTCTTCGATTTCGCCTGTTTGAACTTCAAAGATATAATCTTCATAGTCCGTGTAGAACGCATTAAGTGTCAAGCGCGCTTCGCCGTAATTAACCCGCAAAGCCGCTTCAACACCCGTTGCCACTTCTTTATCGAGATCAACATCACCGATTTCAAATTGGCTTGTGGCTAAATGCGGACCATTGGAGAAAAGCTCTTCTGTTGTTGGTGCGCGTTCCGTACGGAAAACAGTACCGCCGAGACGAACATTTTCTGTGAAGTGATAATCACCACCAACTGAGGCTGAAATCAAATCAAAGTCACGTTCTACACCAGTGACATCGTTTTCATGATCAGTCACTTCATAACGAACAGCGCCTTCAATATGCGCTTGCCCGAAATCAATTTGCTGGAAGGTGTAGATACCATATTGGTCTGTCGTTGAGGGTTCAACAAAAGCTTCTTCGCCAATCGCTGAGAAATCACGCGTACGGTATTGTACACCGTAGGCGGCTTGCCAGCCATTGTTTTCACGTTGAATGGCTTCAATGCGAACTTCACCGCCTTCATTGGTAAATACGGTTCCAACTTCGCCTGGGCCTTCAAACTCAATATGCTCATAATCAGCATACCCACCGAAAACTTGCACTTTTTCGAAGAAACCGTCGAGTTCAAGGGCTCCGTTTACATCGACACGGAACTGATCTTGATCAATGAAGACCTCTTCTTCGCCTTCTTCCTCTTCGCCCTCTTCTCCGCCTTCTTCTTCACCTTCTTCTTCCTCATGACCGCCTGGGAGGCCATAAGTGGAATTGAATTGATGAACAGCAACGCCAAAGAACCCACGTTCACCAACATAGGAAATGCCGCCTGTATAAGAATCGCTCTCAGCAAAAGAATTATCTAATCTTTGACGATCATCATCCTCGTCTGGGTCTTCGCCTTCAGATAAGAGTTGAATTTCACTCTCTGGATTACCTGGGATACGGAAATCGCTGCTATCACGGCGAGTCGCATCAAGATGCACAACAATGTTATCGGTTACGCCCCAATCCAGTGACGCCGCAGCTTCTTGGCCTGTATCAACGGATGACGCGCCAAAACGAACGGCCCCATCAAGGCCGTCTTCAGGCACACTATCAGGAATACGACCATCAAGGACATTGATGATCCCACCAGACCCAGAAGAGCCGTAACGTAGCAGCGATGCGCCGCGCAGAACTTCGATGCGCTCAGCCTGTGCTGGCACGGCAGCCACCGCATGATCGGGTGACGCGGCAGAAGCATCAATAGAGCCAACGCCATTGTTTAAGACGCGAACCCGGTCTCCGCCTTGACCGCGAACGATGGGACGTGACGCGCCTGCCCCAAAGAAGGTAGATGATAGGCCTGGCTCAGATTTAAGCGTTTCGCCAATGGTCGCGGCCAAACGGTCTTGGAGCTCATCGCCCGTAAGGACGGAGACCCCAGTAATCGCCTCGTCTAGCGAACGCGAGAGAGGTGAGCCTGTGACGATGATTTCGTCCTCAGAGCTCGTATTAGTTTGTGCGCTCAAATGTGGCGCATAAAGGAAAAAGGCGTGAGCCGTACCCAAAAGGGCAATAGATTTAATCGGTGACATTTTAAAGTCTTTCAATAACAAATAGATAGAAATAGCCCAAAGCGCCAAACCTTATGTTTGACGTCGTTAGGACGTTAAAAATAGAACTTTGTTAGTGAATTGGCGGAGAGCGGCCCGGCGGCGCGCGGCCATCTGGTCGAAGATATTTTGGGCTCTGCGGGACGCTATATACGAGCTGTGTAATATAGCTCTCAGGCTCGGATATAATCACAACAGGCGGCATAACCACATCCACATCTGCCGCAATAAACATCACGTCACAGACGACACCGTCATGTTCATGATGCTCACCATTATGCTCAACAGCGTGAGATAGTGTCAGGCTTTGGATTATGAAAAACGCAGCAAGACATAAGGCTCTAAAGGCAGATCCTTTATGTTTACCGATGGTGTCAAATACCGTTTTAATCATAGCGCGACAGCCTATAGCGGCAGTGACGATATAAAGTAAATCGAAAAATACTTGAAGCGACGGTTGATCAAATTAGGGGCAGATCAACCGTCTTTAAAACTACTTGAAATTATATGGGCAACCACAAGCAGTTTATCTTCAAATGTAAATTTTGAATACGATATACTGACTTTCAAATAAAACCTATTGATTCTATAGAGTTGATTTGCGAAACCTATCGAACTTATATATATCAATATTATACGCACCGCGCATAAAGACATAAACTATGGATATAAAATGAATTTACGTGATCTCGATTATATTTGCGCCGTCGCAAACACGGGCCACTTTGGTCGTGCGGCAGAGATATGTCACGTCAGCCAACCGACCTTGTCGGGGCAAATAAAAAAGCTTGAGGACTATCTCGGCGTCCCTTTATTTGAGCGCGCGCGGACTGGGGCCAAACTAACGGATGTAGGGCGAGATATTGTCGCTGTTGCCCGCGCTATTCAAACGGATGTAAAACGTATCAAACTCTTAGCGGATACGCATAAAGACCCCTTTTCAGGCACTATGAGCCTTGGCATTATTCCAACATTAGCGCCCAACATCATTCCTTTATTTGTACCAAATATGGCAACAGCCTTTCCACGCCTGTCGTCACAATTTGAGGAAGACCAAACCCCGCGCTTAACGGAACGACTCGTCGGCGGGAGCCTCGACATTGCTCTCCTCGCGACTCCGCCAGAGCATGATGCGCTGATACAAGTCCCCATCTTCTCAGAGCCCTTTTGGCTCGCCTACCCAAACGGTCATGCTATCGGCACATTAGACACCCTCACCTTAGCAGATTTGAATGTTGACGATTTAATGATGCTCAGCGAAGGGCATTGCCTACGCGACCAAGTGCTTGAACTTTGCTCCGTAACAGGGCGACCTGATCACGGCTTAAAAGCGGCCAGCCTCGATACGCTAATCAAGCTGACGGCGGCCACGCAAGCCATGACCCTCGTCCCGGCCCTTGCCGTCAAGCCTGAAAGTTTTAGCGCCCTTGGCCTCTCCGTCAGGCCGATTGACGACGCTGCCGCAAGCCGTATCGTCAGCCTCACCTTCCGCAGCTCTCTGCCGCGCAAAGACCTCGTCGACGGCGTTGCTAAACTTATCGTCAGCAACCTCCCCGAAAGCGTCACGCCGCTTTACCGTATTTAATTCGTTTAAATGTAAAGCTCACCCTTGAGGATGACTTGCGCTTGCGCCGAAATTATCAAGCCCTCATTCGGCGTGAAGTTTAAATTCATAAAACCACCCCGCGCGGAGCATTGAAGGGCCCGCATCGAGGTCTTGCCCAAGCGCGCATACCAATAAGGCGCCAACATAGAATGGGCCGACCCCGTCACAGGGTCTTCATCCGTACCGCTCCACGGCCAGAAATAACGGCTCTCAAAATCATAGCCCGTTTGATCTGAGCGCGCCGTGACGCAGACCCCGTCAATGCCCGTATGAGACGCGACAAGTGCGCTATAGTCTGGGGTGAGCTTTCGCAATAATTCTACATCGTCTATTTCAACCAGTAGGCTCTTAATGCCTGCGCAAAATTCCGCATTGATGACGCCCGAAATCCCGAGCGCACCGCACAAAGCTTGCGGGGCGTCTGCCCTCTCTGTCGTGAACACTGGGAAGTGCATATCAATCACCTCCCCTTTAATATCACCCGTCAGCTCTAGCCCTGCGCCCGTGATAAACCGCACGGACGTCCCTACGCGCCCCGCATGAACCAACGCCTTAATCGCCGCCAAGGTCGCATGACCACAGAGATCAATTTCCATCTTCGGCGAGAAATAACGAATAGAGAAAAATCCTGCCTCCATAGCCTGCACAAAGGCCGTCTCGGACAAACCAAATTCCGTAGCAATATTTTGCATCTGCGCAGGCGTTAACGCACCCTCAACAAAACACACCGCAGCTGGATTTCCTTTGAACGGCGCGTCCGTGAAACTATCAATGATAAAACTGGTAATGGTTTGGGCCTGGGTCATAATTCACTCTTATTTATTTAGACCGAAATTCAAATAGAATAATTGTTAATCATAAGAATAAATCGAACTTTGATATATTTCAGTCATATTGTGGCCTCAAAGGGGCTTTAGGCTAAAATTATGTTGAAAAAATTATCTTTATTTACCTTAACAAGCCTGTCGCTTTTTTCTTACGGTATGGCATATTCAAGTGCCAAACTTTGCGACATCACCTATCAAGATGATATTACATTGCCCAGCACGGGCGAAACTGTCACGCTAAAATATATTGTCGAAAAAAATGAGCAAAACATTATAAATCATAATGTTTATATGGTGTTTCATGATGGGTATGAATTAAGCTTACCCATGGGCACGATGTGTCTTGATCAAGCTTTGGGCTGCCAAGATATTGCCTTAAGGCTTCACGAATCTTTAAAGCGTAGCCTCAGCGGAAAAGCTCACTATGCTGGACATGAAATATCAACAATGGGCGACTTTGCCACCCTTATCGCGGATGATGCTTTTTGCGCCCAACCTTTACTGCCTTACGTGGAGGAATCCTTTGCCTCCCAAGACGGGGACGCGCAGCTCACAAAGGTCAAGAATAGCAATATTTGGCAATCAGACTTTTTACACTGCAACCCCATTTTAGAAAATCTAACATTTACTAATGGCGAGGCGAACGGCTTTACAAAAAGCCAATTCTGGCGACTTGTTGAACAAGATGCGCCGATCTTCAGCATACCCTATGCCAATGGGGAAACATATTACGCTTATGACGCCCAAACGCGCGAGCTTAAACTCATAGAAACGCAAGGCTGTTAAAACGCGCCTGTTCGCTTTAGATATCCGCATGCAAGATCATTCTTCACTCAAAAATGACGGTTGCCATTGGCGAAAAAGCGACTAGAAGCCTGATTATGTCAGTGAACCAAAAGAACATTCGTAATTTTTCTATCGTCGCGCATATTGATCACGGCAAGTCGACGCTGGCGGATCGGTTAATTTCCTTTACGGGGGGACTGACCGACCGTGAGATGTCCGAGCAAGTTCTCGACAATATGGACATTGAGAAAGAGCGCGGCATTACCATTAAGGCCCAGACCGTGCGCCTTGATTATACCGCCAAGGACGGCGAGACTTATATTTTGAATTTGATGGATACGCCGGGTCATGTGGATTTCGCCTATGAAGTCTCGCGCTCCCTATCCGCCTGCGAAGGCTCTATACTTGTCGTCGATGCCTCCCAAGGAGTTGAGGCGCAGACCCTCGCCAATGTTTACAAAGCGATTGAGCATGATCATGAGATCGTGCCTGTCCTCAATAAAATTGATCTTCCCGCCGCCGAGCCAGAGCGCATCCGCGCGCAAATCGAAGACGTGATCGGCATTGACGCCAGTGAGGCCATCGAAGCCTCGGCCAAGTCAGGCATTGGCATTGAAGAAACCCTCGAAGCCATTGTCACCCACCTGCCACCGCCCGCCGAGGGCGACCCGAGCGCGCCCCTAAAAGCGCTGCTGATTGATGCGTGGTATGACACCTATATGGGCGTGGTGGTTTTGTACCGCGTCATTGAAGGCACGATCAAAAAAGGCATGCGCATCCGCACCATGAATACGGGGGCCAGCTACACCGTCGATAAGGTCGGTGTGTTCCGCCCCAAGCCAGAAGACATGGCCGAGATTGGCCCCGGCGAAGTCGGCTTCCTGACAGCCTCGATCAAAGAAGTCGCGGACGCTGCCGTAGGTGATACGATTACCGAAGATAAGCGCCCGACGGAAATTCCTCTTGATGGATTTAAACCCGCGCAGCCTGTTGTGTTTTGCGGTATTTTCCCTGTCGACGCGGCGGACTTTGAAGACCTGCGCGCCGCCGTGGGCCGCTTGCGCCTGAACGATGCGAGCTTTAGCTTTGAGATGGAAACCAGTGCCGCGCTCGGCTTTGGCTTCCGCTGCGGATTCCTTGGCTTGCTGCATTTGGAAATTATCCAAGAACGGCTCGAGCGGGAATTTGATCTTGATCTGATTACCACCGCCCCGTCCGTGGTCTATACGCTGAAAATGCGCGACGGCTCTGACATGCAACTCCACAACCCTGCCGACATGCCAGACGTGATGCAAATTCTCCATATTGAAGAGCCCTGGATTAAAGCCACGATCATGACGCCTGATGATTACCTCGGCGGCATCCTAAAGCTCTGCCAAGATCGACGCGGCGTGCAAACGGGGCTGTCCTATATTAATGGCCGCGCCATGGTCGAATATGAATTGCCGCTCAATGAGGTGGTGTTTGATTTCTACGACCGCTTGAAATCTGTCTCTAAGGGCTACGCGTCTTTTGACTATCAAGCGATTGGTATTCGCGAAGGCGACCTTGTCAAGATGAGCATCCTTGTGAACGGCGATCCTGTGGACGCGCTCTCTATGTTGGTTCACCGCAGCAATGCGGCGGGGCGCGGACGGCAAATGTGCGAACGCCTCAAAGAGCTTATCCCGCGCCACATGTTTAAAATCCCGATCCAAGCGGCTCTGGGGGGTAAAGTCATCGCCCGCGAAACCATCGCCGCCCTGCGGAAAGACGTCACCGCCAAATGCTACGGCGGCGACGCGTCGCGGAAGCGCAAACTGCTCGATAAGCAGAAAAAGGGTAAGAAAAAGATGCGCCAATTCGGTAAGGTCGAAATTCCGCAAGCGGCGTTTATTGCGGCGCTTAAGATGGACGATGGCTGATCGCATTTGATGCGAGGCATCAAATGCAAGCCATCGCCGTAGCGGCTACGCCGCGACGGGCACAATGTTAAAATAAAGCACCAAAAACAGAAAGCCACGCATATGACCTACACAAGTGGTGACATTGTCCGCCTTAAATCAGGCGGCCCGAAAATGACCGTCCTCAAGACGGACGGCGAGGAAGCTTTCGCCTGCGAATGGTTCGACCGCAACGGCAAACTCCACCGCGACAGCTTTCAAGGCAGTTCGTTAGAGGCGTTTGTTGCACGGCCTAAAACCTATTCAAATTTTGAAACCCGCGATTAACCGCCAAGGTGTACCGCTATCGGCGACTCTTGTCGAAGCCGCCATATAAGCAACACCACAACGTAAAAGATTATTGGGTTTACTTACACGTTGTTTTTTACTACTGTCTAAATGGGGATTAATATTAGTTTCAATAGAGGTTCAAATGCCAATAAATTATAAATCCGCAAAAATTACATCCTATTTTTTTTCTGCGTGCTTTTTAATTTCACCCCTAAGCCTTTCCGAAACAGGCGATATAACAACGCCTATAGAGATAAATCAAAACCCTTCCGCGCAGATAGCCTCCGTTTCAGATAGCGACATATCAAAAATATTTGCCCCGAAAGAAAAGACTCTCAATTATAGCTTCGATTACGAAACTCTTGATACAGCCCTTCGTGATGTCGTGGTTCAAATGGGGCCATCCCTGAGGCGGTTTGCAAATAAACCACGCACAGGCATCGGTTCACGGATTATAGACCGCACGCAGAGATCACCTTACCGGCTAGAAGGTAGCCGTATCACCTTTTATTATTTATCGGATAAATACACTCGAACATTAAGTGAGTATAAAGCTGACCTTATCCGCATTGCCAATGACATTGACATTCAATCCTTAGACCGCGATGAGCAATTAGCTTTTTGGATTAACCTTCATAATGTCACCCTGATTGAAGCGATCGCCTTAAACCACCCAACGTCTTATCCCGCTGAGCTTGAAATTGGCGACAACGGCCTCACCCTCCATGATGCAAAATTAATCACGATAAAAAACACACCTCTAAGCCTTAAAAATATTAGAGAAGATATTGTTTATTCAAACTGGGACAACCCTGCCGTTATATATGGGTTTTACCGTGGGGATATCGGCGGGCCTGCCATCAGGAACTTTGCGGCGACAAGAAATAATGTCGACTACCTCCTTGCCTTCCATGCTTACGAATATATCACCTCCCTAAGAGGGTTTCATACAACCGCCACAAGCCGCAAGGTTTCAAAAATTTATGATGAAGCCAAACCCTATTTTTTTACTAATTGGCCAAAAGACGTAGAGGACCATCTAGCGTTTTATTTACAAGGCGATGATCTGTTGGATGACGTCAGGGAAAACAAACCTGTGGAATTAATTGAATATGATTTAATCATTGCAGACTTATGGGGCGGTAACAACTCCCTCTCGTCAGCCAGTGTCAGATCGAGAACAATCCCTGGGAGCCCACCTATAATATTTGAACTCCATGAAAAATTCCGTGAATTAAAAGTTAAGGGAAAGTTAAAAAGGTCTGGTACAGTGACCATCGAAGATATTGTCACAACATCCTCACCTTAATATGGCGAATAATCTTCCCCGCCGTAAGGGTAAGCTGACGGAGTCAGTTTGGCGGCCCTCTGGATATATGTCTTCTTTTTCAAGATCATAAAAAGATATCCACGCCCTGCCGTTTACCCTTATTTTAGGCTTATCACCTTTTTGGACAGTGAGTATGAGTTATACTGGCGTAAAGGTGAGGATTGGTGCGGATAGCGCGCGGCTTAACTCACCGTGTGTCTCGCCGGACGCTTCGTAACCCGCCCCAAAGCCGTAAGGCCCTAAGGGCGCGATGGTCGTGACATACCACTGTCCGGAGCCTTTGAAAAAGCCAATCGCGTGGCGGTGCAGCCCTAAGGCTGCTGTCCAAGCAAAGTGCCTTGGACACTCCGAAGCGTAAAATATTTATAACATTTGGTATCCATCGCTCGGATGCTGCCACGCCTGTCCATATATTTTGGGCCACCTTGCTTTGAAAGAGGCGAGAATTTTTGTGCAGGGGGAGGATAATTATATTAATTTTTTCACCTCCTATATAAAGTCAATTCACGATACCCCCCCATAAAACCGACATGTTTTGAGGGTTTTTCGACCTCACCCATATTGCAACCCGCGATAATATCCCCATATAAGCAGGACAAGAACGATAAATAGACGGAGGGATATATGGCGAAATTTGACACGCAGATAGAAAAGTCAAAATCGGAAGTCGCGGAGGCGCAAGCGAAAATTGCAGCCCTAAGTGCGCAAATTGAAAGCGCTCGCGATAAGGCTCTTTCAGGGCAAGACATTTCGATTGATATTGAAAATGCCACGCTTGATGAGGTTCACGCCCATTCGCAATTAATGAACAATAATATTGCTGACCTGATTTTAGGTCTGGATGATGTCACGTCGGGGTTCTCTAAAGAATTTGACTCGATGCGGTCAAAAACGGGATGGGAAAAATTCGTCGGCATATTCTCTAAGCAGCGCGCTGAAAGTTTGCGCTCTGAACGGATTCGCGCCGCCACAGTTGAAGATAAGTTGCAAGACCTCATCACCAAATCCAACACCATCACAGGCATGTTGCAAGAACAGCTTAATGAGCTGCATCATCATAAAGAGCGTGTGGATGCAAATTTGACGAGCACATTGGCAGGCCGTGAAGCGGCGGTTGACGCGCTTGAAACCATTAAAGCTGACCTCCTCGCGCTTGATCCAAAAATCATCGAGCTTGAGAATAAGCTGTCGGTAGAACAAGACGCGAAAGGCCGCGCCCGCCTTGAGACAGAGCTGGCCAAAATTAACGGCAAGTTCAATGAGCTGACGCAAATGGAGCAGGTCAAATTGGCGGAAAGTCAAACGCTAGAGCGCTATATTGAAAAGGGTAAAACTTGGTCGGATAGTTTGCAAAATCAGGCGGCCACACAAATGGTGCTGATTAACAAGCTACAAACCGATACAAAGCAACGGGTCGTGCTGTATGACGCGCTGACGAAATCCCTTAAAACGGCGCAGCAGCAAGATGTCGCTCACCGTATTAATGAGATCGGCGTGCAAACGGACAAGGAAGCCCAAACCGCTATGGCGGCGATTGGCTCGGCAACTAATTCTCGCATGGCCGAGATGATGGAAGCCCATGACGACCATATCGTCTTTGCCCGTAAAGTCCTCGAAGAGAAGGCTAAGGCGGACGAGCGTTTCGCGCGCCGTTTTGCCAAGATCGTCGAAAAGCATGACGCCAATGCTTACGGAGAGGATAGCTAAGAGGTCTCTCGCATGACGGGTAAAATAGACCTCACAGCCACTCATAAACCCCTCGAGACAGCGCTCGCCACGCGGCGCTATTTCGCCAAGTTTGAGCGCATTATGGCGCACCTCTCAGAGGTGATCCGCCGCTCTGAAGGGGATTATGAGATTTCAGAACTCGAGGCTGATGTCCTCGGCTATTACATTCACGGCTTGACCACGAGCTTCACCGCTCTGTCCTATAAATACCTCATGGCGCAGCGGGTGGGCCGCGCCAATCCAGCGACCTTGCTCAATATTGATAAGTCCGATAGCGGCTTTCCTGTTTACCAAGAGATACTGCAAATGGCGTCAGACGCTTTGCAAGTCAAAGATCATCTAAAATCGCTTCCTGATGAGGCGCGTCTGAAACAAGAAATGGTCACCCATATTCTGGATGAGCGCACAGCCCCGACGCAGCTACAATATGCCATGTCGCAACGGCTTTATTATGAGAGCCTCAGTGGAGGAAATTTGTTCTTGGCGCAAAATCACCCAAAGGCCGTTTGGAAAAAGGGACATACGGCCAAGACCCGCCGCGATTATGTCGTGCATTGGGCGGTCTATGATAGTCAAGCCAATCTGCCCGTCGTCTATATTATGGACCTCGTCGATGTCGGTCGTCGCCCCCTGCCTTATGATGAGCGGCGCTGGCCACGACTGCAAGACAGCTTGCTGGCGCAATCGCTCTCAAGCCTCACCTTGCTGACCATCGCTAAGGGGCTGGATGAAGATTATGATAATCTATACCCCATGCGGCTACGGCGCTTTAATTTGGGACCGATGTATAGCCACGCCTTTACCACGCAGACGGGGCCTTTGCGCGATATCCTCGCCGAAGCAAGCGGCACGCCAGGTCTTGATTGGACCTTGTCATGGCGGATTGAAACGCTGGTATCCGAAAGCGCCAAATCAGAGAAGACAGGAATTTTCTCCAAAGCTCAACGGCAGATTTATAAGCTCGATAAGCTAAACCCAGAGGCGACTTTGGCGGGGGCCTCACATGTGGCGCGCTCACTGGTCATCCCTCACCGCGCCTTTCAAGTACTGGCCGAGAAAGACCCAGTTGGATTCCGTAAAGTCCGCAAATATGTGGTCGGCGAGAACGGCCAAATTTTAAATCATAATTAGGGGGAAATATGTCCGACGTCTCAGACCAAATGGAATTAAAAGAAAACCTCATTCGCGCGAAATATAAGGCGGCTGAAAGCCTGCTTGATGGGTTTGACCACACACCGCGTTTGGCGAAAAAAATCAACGTGGCGAGTACCGCGCCCAAAGAGCGCTCCTCGGGCATTGGGACGCGTAGACGCTTCCGCTCGACCACGCCGGGCCTTGTGACCCAAAGTACCGCCCGTCCCGAAGGTGTGCACCTGATTGGGCGCGTTAACGGCATTGAAGGCGATGACCCGCTGCCCAGCCCACTGCAAGCGAATGTATTGCAATCGTTGCGCCGCGCCATTGCCATCGCCCTCGCCGTGTCTGATCAATATAGCGACCATACGGGCCTCTCAAGCTTGATGAAGGATAATCTCGAAGGCAAATTAGCGGCAGGCAAGTCTACCGAATTTACCGAAGGCCTCGCCGCCAGTGCCCTGATTAGCCTCCACGTCTTTGCCAATGCGGCAAGTTTTCTGCTTGAGGATGTTCACGCCGATGCGTCCGACGCGCCCGTCGACATTGGCGAGGTTGAGGAAATCCTCACAGACAATCCGCAGCTCGCCCTCACAGGCCTCCTCTGGGAGCTTGACCAAGACCTCGCCTTGTTTGCGGATAGTGAAGATAAGCTGCTTCCCGTTATCACCGCGTTCCTAGAGAAAGTCCTCGATATCACGGCCCTGCGCGCCGCGAACATGCCGCGCCTGAGCGCTTTCACATCTGTGACTTACCGCGTCGAAGCGGATGATTTTGAGATCAACGGCTTCACCCCGCATTCGCGCAGCAAGTCCAGCACGCTGACCATGACGTTCAAGAAACCGCATGAGGTCGTAGGTAATCACATCGCGAAATATCAGAGCATGAAGCTCGCGAAAATGGTCATGGCCTATGATTTCGAGCGCAAGCTTAACCCCTTCGCCGAACTGGGCGGGTTTATCTTTAACTTCATGGGCGACGGTATGCCTGGCACGGGTAAGACCACGCTGATTCAAATGATGGCGGGACTAATAAATGATTATTGCCAAGTGGCGGATTACCCGTTCCGCTACCAGAACCTCTCGACAGATTCTATCGATAGCTACCAAGGCAAATCGGCGCAAAATGCCAAAGCCTTTATCAAAAATGTCATTGACCCGAACGTCATTGGCTTCGGCACGATTGACGATATTGATCAACTGGCCGGCAAGCGCGGCGACCGTCAATCCTCCGCAGGGCAGCTCGAGATTACCGCCGTCTTGATGGAAAGTTTCGCAGGGGCCAATACGGTCGTGCGCGGCAATTGCACCTTCGGCATGTTCTCTAACTATCCTGAGAATGTCGATGATGCGTTGCGGCAACGCGCAGGCGCAAGGTTCCTCGTCGACGGGCCGCAAACCCGCGACGACTATATTGATATCCTGCATTTGCTAATGGGGAAGAACCATGACATCCCGACAGGCAAGCATGAGTTGTTCGCCGCGCAGCAAATTAAAAAGGCCGTGGCCGCCTCATATGAATCCCACGCCAAGCCGCATGAGGAAAAACTCCTGCAAGTGTTTGACGGGGTGAATAAAAAGATCGGCAAGCTCGACGATATTGCCAAAATGGGGACTTACCTCAAAGCCATTCAAGAGGCGGACGGGCGCTTTACAGGACGGGCAATTAAAAACATCACCGACGCCGTCAAAGTCCGTGCTATGGATTTCGAACTGCCAGACGAATGGATGGAAAATCCAGAGCTATTCCTGTTTCAAAATTACGACCGCAAACGCGACATGATCGCCGACCTCTCGCAACCCATCACGGTGGATATGGTCATCCAAGAGATTAACCGCTACGCCGACAGCGAATTCCGCTACGCCGATAAAAGCGACGAAGTGGCGATTGAAAATATGGTCCGCGATTACGCCCGTCAGGAAGAAGCGAAGAAGCGCTATTTGGGGGGTAAAAAATAACCTTAATGCCCTCAATTGTTCAGAGTCAATTCCCCTCACCCCGCAGTGCCTTACGGCACGCGGACCTCTCCCAAGGGAGAGGTGACCAACAGCCCTCCCCCTCGAGGGGGGAGGTGGGCCGTGCCGTTAGGCGCGGGTCGGTGGGGGTGATGGCCGTCGCTGCGCCGCGTGGTGACGTGAGTATGTTAGCACCCCCTCAGCCCGGTCTTGCTACCGCAAGACCCGGCAGCTCCCCCCTCAAGGGGGAGCGCAATGTGGGAGGTAAAGAATGAGCTTATTCTCAATATTAGGCGCTTTACTATCAATTGTAATTGGTTTCTCTATCCTGCACTTTATACAAAAAAAAGTGACAGATAAAAAACCTCGGTTGATTGTTGAAGCCACAATTATGACTATGACTGCAACTATAGTAGTACCACCCATGCTAACAGGACTCATCTATTCAATAACGTCTCAGCCCATCAATTCATCTGATATTTTTGGTATGATAAAATTTTGTGGGATTATGTTTTTCTCTATTACGGCCTTTTTATACTTGGCAAAATGGGTTTTAGAATCCCTGTTTTCTAAATCTAAAGGCCGTCAAATATGACTCACCCCACCCAACATACACCCAAGCCCTCCCCCTCGAGGGGGGAGGTGGGCCGTGCCGTAAGGCGCGGGTCGCTGGGCGTGATGGCCGTCGCCACGCCGCGTGGTGACGTGGGATTGTTTATGTCCCCTCACCCCGCAGTGCCTTACGGCACGCGGACCTCTCCCTCGAGAGGGGAACGCAATGGGAGAGGCAAAATATACAATTCAAACCTCTCCTTGGGGAGAGGTCGGCCTGAGGCGCAGCCGAAGACTAGCCGGGTGAGGGGACATTTATCATGATGCGTTTGATTGAACGGGGTCTGATGTACGGCAACCTCATAGAGGTCAGCGCACCGGGTATGGTGGCGCGTTATAATCGGGCGATGAAACGCTTTACAGGGCTTGAGACAAAACTGACCGAATTTCACATTGATATATCGGGGTTTTCGCCCGAGATTGGTCATGAGATTGAGAACGATTTATACCTCAATCCCAAGGGCTGTAATCAGCAATTTATCTTATTGACGCCGAGCCAGAAAACCGCGCCGCTGCTCAGCACAGAATTTTCGACCTCGCGCAAAATTCTGCGTGATTATATCGTTAGCAATGAGGATGAGCTGTTCGCCCTCACCGCGCGCGAGGCTGTGACGGGGGAGCTGATGGACTCGGTTTACCGCATTGATAGTCCCGCTGACCTGATGGCCATTCAAAATATTCACATCGAAGCCGACACCATTAGCGACCGCGTGAAGGGGGCGGAAACCCTCAAGAGTCACATTGAGCGTTTCATGGGAGAAGAGGATGCGTGGTGGGATGATGTGCTGATCGCGGAGATGGTTGAGCTGGCCAAAACCACGGGCAATATTTACCGCAATCCTGTCAAGCTTTCGACCAAGAGCTATACGCAAGGGTGTTATTATACGTCCCATTACGGCGGGGTGTATATTTTCCGCGATCTGGAAAACCAGCCCAAGAATTTGCTCATCACCAAGGTCGCAGCAAAAGGGTTTGAAGATTATAACGGCACGACAGTTTATGATGTGGGGGACCGTCAAAAGATTGCCAATTTCCTGCATAATAATAATCTCATCGAGCCTGTTGTCACGACCCGCGGGGCGCGCGCAGGCGTTGAGATTATCAAGCAAAAAATCGACTTTATTATCATTGCGACCTTGGCCGAGTTGGGCGAAGATTTATCCGATCTATCCCGTCAAGATATTCGCTTTCTGACCCGTAAATATATTGACGATATGCCGCAAGAATATCACGGGCTTGTAGATGTTGTTCGTTGGTTTGACGGGGACGGGGAGCACCCGAAATTTGGGCCTGAACATGCGGCTTATTTTTACAAATTCCGCGCCTCGCAGCATGAGCATCGTGATCTGGTCAACCGTCTTTTGGCGCAATTGTCACCGCTTGATTTTCGGCAACTTTTCATTTGCCATAAGTCGTTATTTTACGCGACGTACAAAACATGGTCGGACGAAAAACGTGAATATGTCGCGCGGTTCCTCGCCGAGGAATATGCCGCCGACAAAGACGGCACGCGGGAATTGCTTTATGGTTCTTGGCCCGCACGCTACGCTCCGCCTAAGGACAAAGACGATAAGACAAAAGATAAGCGCAAATCTTCAAAATCAAAACGCGGCCGTAAACCCTCGTCTGCCCGCGCCGAACTGCCGCAAAACCGCGGGAATAAACCTTATCGTCGGCGGGATAAAAAACATAATAACCCGTGGGGTGAGCCGTTGATTAAAGACGGAAATTATTACGTAAAACTACGCAAGCGTCACCGCGACGATGATGATTAGAGGCGAGAAATAAGGGAAAACATGGGCTGGCTTCGTATATTAATATTGCTATTTGTGGCACTGACAATTGCTTATGTGGCCTTGTGGTTTAAGGCGCAACGACGACAGCGCACGCGGCTGAAAGCTCAACATTTGCAAAATAAAAATGATGTAAGTGAAAAAGAATATATAACCACCGAAATGGAGCGGTTTAACCGAGGCCTGAAGCCAAAGATGCTCTTGCTCGTTTATATCTTGCCCTTTGCTCTCGTGCTGTTTTTACTCTATCTTGCCAATATATAAGGATTGATCATGACTACAATAAAACGTCTCTTATTCCTCGTCATCTTCATTTTTGTTGGCGCGGTACTGTGTTACTTCTTGCCGAACCGCGACATTGTGCAAGTCGTCGGGATTGAAGTGTCCCGAGAAGATTTCAAAAATATTGACCAATCAAAAACGGGATATAACCGCGATGTTCGCTACATCAATGCAGAGTGGCCGAACGGAAAACCGCGTGTTTACCGCAATGAGGATGCCAATCTTTATCTTAAATTTGATAGCGGAAATATTAACGCTCAGGCGCAAAGCCTCGGGAATAAACATGCGAACCAAGAAGCGCCTGTTTGGGTCGCCGTGAATCATTATGGCTGGCGAATTCCGATCCTATCTATGTATCCCAATGCTCTGAATATAAAACCCGTGGACGGGCCGAACGCCAAGATCATACCGTGGTTTAACATCATCTTTTTAAGCGCATTATTCTTACTCTGTTGTTTCGCTTGGTGGAAATGGAGACAATTCAAAAAGAAACGCATTGACCCCGTCACGGATAAAATTGAAGAGCAAGTCGACGCGGTTACGGAGAGTGTCAGCGAAGAGTTATCCGAGACAGGCGGAGCCATTAAACGCTTGTTCCGTAAATTCTTTGGCAGCGGCAAAAAGAATTAACATTCCACCACATTGACGGCAAGCCCGCCTTGGCTCGTCTCTTTATATTTAGACGACATATCTAGTCCCGTTTGGCGCATAGTCTCGATCACTTGGTCGAGGCTAACCTTCATCTGGTCAGAGGCATGCAGGGCAAGCCGCGCTGCATTAACCGCCTTCACCGCGCCAATGGCGTTACGCTCAATACAGGGAATTTGCACCAGCCCGCCCACAGGATCACAGGTCAGGCCAAGATTATGCTCCATTCCAATTTCCGCCGCGCTCGCCACTTGCTCAGGGGTAGCGCCCCACACCGCCGCGAGACCGCCCGCCGCCATAGAGCAAGCCACGCCGACCTCTCCTTGGCAGCCCATCTCTGCGCCCGAGATCGACGCACGCTGCTTATAAAGAAGCCCAATACCGCCAGCCGTCAGGAGGAACTTACGAACATTTTGCGCGAGGCTATTTTCACCCGCGCAATAATGTTTCAACACGGCCGGAATAATCCCCGCCGCCCCGTTCGTCGGGGCCGTGACCACTTGGCCGCCGTTAGCATTTTCCTCATTCACCGCCATGGCGTAAACATTCAGCCAGTCAAACAGCTGCTCGCGTTCATTGGACATCGGCCCGCCGTGAAGCTTTTGCCAAATCCCTGGTGCCCGGCGCTTGACCTCAAGCCCCCCCGGCAAAATGCCTTCGCTATTTAGTCCGCGCTCAATACACGCCATCATCACGTTAAAAATATTATCGAGCTTAGCATCCGTTTTAACCCGAGAGCGTTTGGCATCTTCATTGGCGTAAATCACGTCATGAATATTCACCCCGTCTCGCGCACAGATGTCCAAAAGCTCTGCTGCTGAGCCAAAGGGATGCGGAACTTGGTCGCTCGTTTGCACAAGATCATTTTCCAGCGGTGTCAAAAGTTGAGCTTTTGAGGCAATGAACCCACCGCCCGTGGAATAATAGGTTTGCTCCCGCAGCACCGCCCCGTCCGCGCCGAACGCTTTAATCACCATACCGTTCGGGTGCAGCTCTGGCGGGGTTTCGTAATCAAAGACAATATGCGCATCAGGGTCAAAATCTATGTCGACCGTCCCGCCGAGGTGAAGCTTATGCGCCGTGTAAACCCGCGCCACCTCTACTTCTGATTTAACAGGATCAAGCGTTTCAGGGCTATACCCAAGCAATCCCAAAATCACGGCTTTCGGCGTGGCGTGACCTTTACCTGTAAAGGCGAGCGAGCCTTGCAGCTCCACCACTACGCGCACCGTTTGTGTAAGGATATTTTCGCGTTTGAGACTTTTAACAAACCGCGCGCCAATCCGCACCGGCCCCACCGTATGAGAACTTGACGGGCCTATACCCACACGGAAAATATCTAAGACTGAGAGCATAGAGTCTGTGACCTTAACGAATTAAACTGCATTATGGCGCGAAAATTTGGGTGTGGAAAGTTAATTATAAAGGCACAATAATCGAAAAATGTAGCTTTAAATAAGCGTTTTATGCCCGACCCTCTGTCCTTTCCCTCTATCTATTATAAAGTGATGTACCTAGAGCCACTCGGCCTATTCATGTGTAAACAATTCAAGCCACAATACTGATACGTTTAAATCACCTAATAATTGTGACTGCTTTAAAGAAGTACGTCATTCTTTTGGACTTTTTGATTATGTGTTAGTTTCTTTTGCCCTCAACAAGAACTATTAAGCGGGGACCACAACCATATAACTTAAGAGGGTCATCATGTCCTTTAAGTTCATAAATTTTTCCTCCTTTAGCTAAAGGAATCGCATTTCTGCCAAAAAATTCTTCACCACTTTCAACGTCTTTTAGAGGCAAAATAAATGGCTGCGGCTTCCATTCTGCATAACAGAGTTGAACGAAATTAGCATCTTCATTAAAGAGCAGGTTTTCGTTCTTAAGCACCCGCAACGTGTTGACGGCCTGGCCCTATAAGGGCTGGTATCTCTTTTCCTTAAGGTCTTAAATACGCCTTATACCGATCACAAAATCACACATCGTCTTATTAATCTCTACAATGTTATTAGTTGGCTCAGTAATCATAATTGTAGAGTTTCTCTTAGCCCAGACCTAAATCTGATAAACAAGCACTGACGTTAAACAATTCCTGACAGTACATGCCATATGCAACGATCTTACATTTTTACCTAGAGTGCTTCGTCGAACAACCCTAAAAAAATTAGACTGGACAATAGTGCTGTTCTTAGTTGAAACAACAAACGGGCGCATTGCTTGGGCGCTTCTAGCGCTCAAGCATTTCTGCGCATTCTTTGGAAACTATATTTGGGCAGCCTAAGTTCATAGGGTTTTTCATTAAAACTACATGCATTTCATCGGTTATAAAAACGATCTAGTGGTGGCGTAGAAGCTTGAGGAATAACAAAGTAATAAATGCCATTGAAAGTTTTAATCGTTGATGATCACGCTCTCACCTATGCGGGCTTTAGGTTATTATTTAAGAGTAAACCTGAATACGAGATTGTTGGTTATATTGATAACACAGAACTAAAGTCCCTAAACCTTACTCATATTCTATAAATTTACAGTAAAATATGAGTTTAAATTGGTGGTTGGAGAGAGACTTGAACTCTCGACCTCAGGATTATGAGTCCTGCGCTCTAACCAGCTGAGCTACCCAACCATCCAATTATAGTCGCATTGTGTGAACCACGTTGCGAGCGCGCTCGTATAAGCGAAACAAGTCCGCTTGCCAAGCCCTGTTTACGCGAAAGTTCACTTAGCTTAAAAACATGAAAACGGGGTCTTCAATCTGGGCCTTTAAGTCTTGTATCATCGCGGCCGCGTCGTAACCGTCAATCACGCGGTGATCGCAAGACACAGAGAAATTCATCACGAGCCGTTCTTTGACCTCGCCGCCTTCTAAAACCAATTTCGGACGGATTTTATTCGGGCCGAAAATCGCCACTTCTGGGCGGTTAATCACGGGCGTCGTGACAATGCCGCCGAGCGGCCCAAGGGACGTCAGCGTTGTCGTTGAGCCTGTGAGGTCGTCTTTAGAAATGCTATTGTTGCGCACGCCCTCCGCGAGGCGAGCGATTTCTTCGGCCATTTCCCAGACTGTTAAAGTCTGCGCGCGTTTAAGTACGGGTACGACCAAGCCATTATCGGTCTGCGCGGCGATGCCAAGGTTCAAATCAGAGAAACGACTAACAAATCCCTGCTCATCCAAATAATGGGCGTTAAATTGCGGCCAGTCTTCGAGGACATTTGCCAATGCGCGGATAATAAAGGGAAGTACCGTGAGCTTGGCGCGGTCTTCGCCGCGTTTCTCATTGGCGCGCTTTCGCAAGGCTTCGAGCTCAGTGACGTCAATTTCATCCACATAGGTAAAATGCGGAATATTGCGTTTCGATTCCGCCATGCGAGTCGCGATAACACGCCGTAAGCCGATGACTTTAATACGGGTCTCCCCGTCCACAGGCACGAGGCGTGTTTCAAGCGCATCGAGATCCGCGTGAATGATTTGACCGTCCGCACCACTCGCTTTGACTTTAGTGAGATCAACTCCAGATGTTTTCGCCCGCTTGCGAACCGCAGGAGACGCCAAAACCGCGCCGTCTTTATTAGTGTTCGACGTTCGAGTCGGTGCTTTCGAGCTTGGCTTTTTTATCGGTTTTGGAACGAAGGCTTTCCCTTTGCCCGTCGGGGCAATGGCCGTACTGAGCGGCGTTGGCCCCGCATCTTCTGCGTTCTGACTTTCGTCAACACTATCATTGTCTGGGACCAATTCCCCGCCGCTTTCAACCTCAAAGACAATGAGATCAGCGCCCACCGCAAGGATTTCGCCTTCGTCGCAGGCACGGATCGCCACACGGCCCTTAACAGGCGCGGTCAGTTCAATGGTGGCCTTATCCGTCATGGCGTCGGCTACCGGGTCATCTTCTTCGACCTCATCACCAACATTCACATGCCACGCGGTAATTTCAGCTTCGACGACGCCTTCACCAATATCGGGAAGTTTAAATCGGTAAACACCGCCTGATGAACTAGCTGTTGCTTGAGATGTGTCAGCAGCTGCGACATCTGTTTCTATCTCGGCCTTAATATCTAAAGCCGTATCGTCACCCTCAACATCAAATACAACCAAGTCGGCACCGACCGCGAGGATTTCTCCTTCTTCGCAAGCCACAGTCGTGATCACACCGTCAACGGGAGAGGTCAGCTCGATCGTCGCCTTATCTGTCATCGCATCGGCAATTGGCGCGTCTTCTTCGACGCGGTCACCAATTTTTACATGCCACGCGGTAATTTCGGCTTCGACGACGCCTTCGCCAATATCGGGAAGTTTAAACTTATAGACACCCATTGTTATTGGCTTTCCATAATTTTTCTAATGCCGTTACAGACACGTTTTTGTCCGGGGAAGTAAGCCCATTCCTGTGCATGTGGATAGGGCGTATCCCACCCCGTGACCCGTAGAATGGGGGCTTCAAGGGAATAGAAACACATCTCGGCCACTTGCGCGGCGAGTTCCGCACCGAAGCCAGACGTACGTGTTGCTTCGTGTAATATAAGGCATCTACCTGTACGCTTAACCGATTGTTCAATCGCGTCTGTATCGAGTGGCATCAAAGATCGCAGATCGAGAATATCCGCCTCAACACCCATGAGCTTAGCCGAGGCTTCGGCGACCCAGACCATGGTTCCGTAAGCGAGTATAGTAAGGTCGTCCCCACTTGAAACCTTACGTGCACTTTCGAACGGCACGGTGTAATGACCCGAAGGCACTTCGCCTAATTCATGTTTGGCCCAGCTCACAGAGGGTTTATGTGGGTCCCCGTCAAAGGGACCATTATAAAGCCGTTTCGGTTCAAGGAATAACACAGGGTCATTATCCTCAATCGCTTGGATGAGTAGGCCTTTGGCATCATAGGGATTGGACGGAATAATAGTCTTTAGGCCAGCAATATGAGTAAAGAGCGCTTCAGGGCTTTGGGAATGGGTTGTGCCACCGTAAATACCGCCGCCAACAGGGGTTCGTATCGTCAGAGGCGCGGTGAAGTCTCCGTTCGAGCGGTAGCGCAGACGCGCGGCCTCTGAGGCAATCTGATCATAGCCCGGATAAATATAATCAGCGAATTGAATTTCGGCCACGGGGCGAAGGCCGTTCGCCGCCATACCGACCGCAATACCGACAATGCCGCCTTCGGAAATCGGCGTATCAAAACAGCGGTGCAGCCCGTGCTTTTCTTGCAGGCCTGCCGTACAACGGAACACGCCGCCAAAGTAACCAACATCTTCACCAAACACCAAAACGTCAGGGTCTTGGCTCATTTTTACGTCCATCGCGTCACGAATGGCATCTATCATGTTCATTTGAGGCATTAGTGATCTAGCTCCTCTTTGAACATATCAATTTGGCGCTGAAGATGACGCGGCGGCTGCTCATAAACTTGTTCAAACATGGTCATGTCATCAAGGTTAGTTTCGCCAGATAATGTCCCCATCGCTTCCGCCTGCTTATAAATCTCACGTATCTCTTTTTTACAGGCGTCCTCTTGGGCCGTGTGCCGCTCTTCATCCCATTCACCCAGATGGATAAGATGCATTTTCAAGCGCTCAATCGGATCACCAAAGGGCCAAATATCAGGCTCCTCTTCGGGGCGGTATTTCGTCGGGTCGTCAGAGGTCGAGTGACCCTCTTTTCGGTAAGTGAAATGCTCAATGAGTGTCGCGCCACCGCCGCGCCGTGCGCGCTCTGCCGCCCATTTCGTCGCCGCGTAAACTGCGAGAACGTCATTACCGTCAACGCGTAGGGTCGCAAGACCGTAACCGGTTCCGCGCGCAGCAAAGCTTTCCCCCTCGCCCATAGCAATGCCTTGGAAACTCGAGATCGCCCATTGATTATTCACCACATTAATGATGCAGGGCGCTTTATAGGTGGAGGCAAAATTAAGCGCATAATGGAAGTCACCTTCTGCCGTCGAACCTTCGCCCGTAATCACGGACGCAACAGCATCTTCATTACGGTACGCATTCGCCATAGCCCAACCCACACCTTGAATCAGCTGCGTACCAAGGTTACCAGAAATAGAGAAAAATCCATGTTTCTTGAAAGAATAAAGAACAGGAATAGATTTACCGTCAAGATGGTCTCCCGCATTGGAGAGGCATTGACACATCATGTCTTTGATCGACGCGCCTCGAGAAATTAATATCCCCTGCTGACGGTAGGTCGGAAAGATCATATCATCATGACGGAGCGCCATAGCATGCCCAATCGACATCGCCTCTTCACCTGTTGATTTCATGTAAAATGACATTTTACCCTGGCGCTGCATAGTGAACATACGGCCATCCATCGCCCGTGTCATCATCATGTCTTTCAACGCTTTATGGAGCTGCTGGGCGCTCAGCTTAGGATTCCATTCTCCGACAGCCTCCCCATTAAAGCGTAGCACACGGATAAGTCTTAACGCATGCTCCGAGGTTTCGTGACCTTCACACAGAGGATCAGGGCGGTGCGGCGTATGATTCGCGGGAACGGATATGTGTGAATAGTCTGGCGCATCCCCCGGGCGAAACGGAGGCTCTGGAATATGCAGCCGAGATATATTCGATCGTTTTGTCATAAGATGCCCATTTTATAATATTGCGATGCCATAGCTTATCGCATAAACATCAATATAGGCACAATATATCGCGTAATTGTAAAAATACATTAATAATTTTCGACAAATATGAAAATATATAGATAATATATGCCTTAATATTGCTTATAAAAGGAATTATTATCTTTAAACATAAGTTCTTTATATGGTCTCAGCTCCTAGAGGCTTGATTCTCACCATAATCCTAGCTACTCTTAGATACAAACTGCGCATTTGACGTTTAAATCCACGTCAGCGCAATTCGATTGTTTTTCTACTAATTTGCCCAATTAAGTTGCTATCGTGCGTCAATTATGTTTATGTTGGAAACTATTTTCGACTTTAACATAAGGTGGGGTTCTTTATGCCTGAACAAATTGATAGAATTGACGCCAAAATCCTACATCTTATACAAGATAATGCAGCTCTATCTGTCGCGGATATTGCCGACAAAGTGGGTCTCTCGTCTTCACCTTGCTGGCGACGCATCAAGCGTATGGAAGAAATTGGGATTATTAAAAACCGCGTCACCATACTTGATCGTAAAAAACTAGGTCTCGATTTTGAAGTTTTTGTTGCAGTTAAGCTCTCACTTCCGAACCGCGAAAATATGGAAAAATTCGAAACCGCCGTTAATCAAATGTCAGAAGTTGTACAATGCGCTGTGGTGACCGGAGCCGTGGATTTTATGCTCCGCGTTGTCACGAAAGATATGCACGCTTATGATGATTTTCTGCGGGAAGTCTTGCTTGGCATTGACTTGATCTCTGATGTTCAATCCCGCATTGTTTTACGACAAAGCAAAGACACAAATGCCTTGCCGTTGAATTTGATTTCAAACTCAATCTCCCGCTAAACAAGACTAAGCGTCGGTCGTCTCACCCTTAGCGATTTTTGTAACAGAGACATAATCAAGCTTGCCTGTGCCTAAAACAGGAAGCTCTTTCACGGATATAACTTTCTTCGGCACAGATATTTCTGCAACGCCGTGTGATTGCGCCCATGTCAATAAATCTTGCCGTTTCGCTTTGGGCTTATCGGTGACCAAGACAATCCGCTCGCCTTTTTTAGGGTCAGGAACAATCGCCGCCGCGTGCATGAAGTTCGGCCAAATAGCTGCGGCGCAATTTTCAACAACAGTCAATGACACCATCTCTCCGCCAATTTTCGCAAACCGCTTAATCCGCCCGCGAATGATATAGTAGCCTTCATTGTCCACAGACACCACATCCCCTGTGTCGTGCCATCCGTCTTCAAGCGGCACGACTTTGCCGGGGTTATCAGGGGAAATATAGCCCTTCATCACATTGGGCCCGCGCACCCAAAGAGCGCCGCCGCTTTCCAAGCCCGTCACTGGAACCAGTTTCATTTCAAGCCCTGGAAGCATTTTCCCGATCGTTCCAGACCGAATATCCCCCGGTTGGTTAGCTGCCAAGACAGGCGCACATTCCGTCACCCCGTAGCCTTCAAGCACTTCAAAGGAGAACCGCTTTGACGCGGCTTGGCGGGTTTCTTCGCGCACACGTTCCGCGCCGCACACCGCGATACGCAGACTATTTAAGCCGCCGTCTTTACTGGCGCGCATATATTGCTGCAAGAACGTATCCGTAGCGAAAAGCACGCTAGAGCGAGTTTTGAAAATACGATTGGCAATGGTTTTCGTTTGCAGCGGGCTCGGGTGAAGCACGACGGGATAACCGCTTAGCAGAGGCCACAACGTCCCAGCCGTTAAGCCGTAACAATGAAAGGTCGGAAGCGGATTAAAGAATATATCCGTCGACAAAATTTCCACATGTTCTTCAATTTGCTCAATATTGGCCAGAACATTAGAATGGCTGAGGACAACGCCTTTGGGTCGCCCTTCAGTCCCTGATGTAAACAAAATAATGCCTGTGTCATTCGGCGAGGGTTGAGGCGTAAAAAATTTAGGCATGATCGGCCCAAAGACCGCACGGAGCTTGGCCTTAAACCCAAGCCCTTGGTGCATATCCTCAAGATAGAGAAATTCAACCGTCTCCTCTAACGCCTCAATCAAAGAGGACAGCTCGGCCTTTTTGATAAATTTGCGCGCGGTGATAACCTTGGTGATTTGGGCGGTTTCAGCCGCCGCTTTAAGATTAGCGACGCCCGCCGTGAAGTTCAACATTGACGGCACGCACCCTGCGGCTTGGATCGAGAGCAGTGCAATTACGGCCCCTGCCCCTGTTGGCAGTAAAACACCGACAGACTCACTCTTATTTGTGATGGATTTCAGCGGAGATGAAAGGGCAAAAGCCGCTCGGCGGAGGTCACCATAGCTAAACACGCGGCCATCACCGTCCGTTAAAATCGGTGTTTTTGCCCCATGTTTTTTACTAGCATCAAGGAAGGCTTCAAACAGATTTCGCCGTGTGCGGCGCTGCCCACGCTTTGATAAAGGTACCGATTCTAAAAACTTAACGTCCATGCCCACCTCTTTTATCTATGAGATGAACCATAGCTATAAGGCTCTAAAAAGACAAATGCTAAACATGCGCAGCTTAAGGCAGGCTTTGCACCGTGGCTATGAAGATAATCAACAGTCCAGCCGCATGGACGATACAGGCGGCAAAGATTGCGCCAACAAAATCCAGAGTCCCCGCCTTAAAAGCCAAACGAATATCTGCGAATAATAAGCCGACAAACACAGTAAATAAAACCCCTGTCGCCAAGATGACTGGCAACAAACCGCTATCTGCTAAGATTAAAATTAAAGCGGTCGGTATCAGCGCGTAAAACACCATCCAATGACGCAAGGTGGCCCACCGCCCAAAGGCTTCTTTTTTATGAAACACGACAGCTAATAAAAAGGCTGTCAATGTGAAAGTCAAAAGATAGAAAAGGGCGGTCATGCCGATATTAAAAAGCGGCAGCTCTTGAAACACAGTCCTGTCAATATTATCGCCGTCCGCTACGGCCACGCGGCCTTGCAACATAAAGACGCTGCGCGCGCTAAGCATAATCAATAAGACAGAACCGCCCACCGCAGCGAGAGAGCTTTTAAAGGCGGACGTATTCTCGCCAAAGTAAGTTTGGAAATTCAGCATTGGCGCTCGGCCCATCAGCGCCAAAACGCCTCTTAAGCCGATCAGCCCTCTCATGCGAAATAGCGTCTCAAGACCGCTTGATATATCTCTGTCAGCGCGTCAATATCGGCAACATCTACTCGCTCATTCACTTGGTGCATGGTCGCGCCAACAAGGCCAAACTCAACCACGTTCGCATAATTAGTGATAAAGCGCGCATCGGACGTGCCGCCTGATGTCGACAGCTCGGGCCGCCGTCCTAAAATATCTTCAGCCGCCGATTGCACCACATCCGTCAGCTTGCACGGGTCGGTCATAAAGCTCTCGCCTGAAATACGAATGACCCGCTCGATCTGACCGTCAAATCCCGTTTGGGCCGCAGATAGAACCTCATCAATCCACGCGGATAAATCTGCGCCGCTATGGTGAGTGTTAAAGCGGATATTAAAGCGCGCACGCGCACTCTCGGGAATCATATTCTCGGTCGGATTACCAATATCAATGGTCGTGATTTCCAAATTAGACGGCTGGAAAAAATCATTCCCGTCATCCAGATGGCGAGCGGTTATGGTCGATAAAATTTCGACCAGTTTCGGTGCAGGATTAAGAGACAGATGCGGATAGGCCACATGGCCCTGTTGACCCGTGACTGTCAGCTCACAATTTAAAGATCCACGACGTCCGTTTTTGACCATCTCGCCCATCTCTGTTGGGTTTGTTGGTTCCCCAACAAGGCAGTCGTCAATCACTTCACCTTCGTCTGCGATAGCCCCCAGTAGCGGCTTGGTTCCGTGAATGGCCACGCCTTCTTCATCGCCTGTGATCAGAAAAGAGATCGAACCTTTTGGCGTGTTGTTTTCAAGGTAGCTTTCAACAGCCGCAATAAACGACGCAATTGCGCCTTTCATATCCGCCGCGCCGCGCCCCCATAATTGTCCGTCTTTCACCGTGCCCTCAAAAGGGCCTTCATTCCAACTCGCGGCTTCCCCCGCAGGAACCACATCCACATGGCCGGCAAAGCAAAAGTTCGGCGCTGCCTCGCCGAGGCGAGCATAGAGATTATCAACTCTAGCATCGCCCTCTCCGAACGGATAGCGTTTGCAGCGAAAGCCGAGCGCAGTCAGACGAGCCTCAACCACATCAAGCGCCCCTGCATCAATCGGCGTGACGGACGGCTTGCTAATCAGTTCAATCGCAAGATTAAGGGCGTTGGAATTGGTCATAGAAAATACAAAACCTATAAAAGACCTCGGATCAAGCCCGAGTTTTAATTAATCGCGCAAGAGCTCATTTATGCCCGTCTTAGAGCGTGTCTGCGCGTCGACAGTTTTAACGATCACCGCACATGACAGGCTATGGGAGCCATCTTTGCTCGGCAGTGTTCCCGGAACAACCACAGAATAAGCTGGAACTTCGCCGTAAGTGATCTCGCCTGTGTCGCGGTTATAAATCTTTGTTGATTGGCTGATAAAGACACCCATCGACAAGACAGACCCTTCACGGACAATCACGCCTTCCACGACTTCGGAACGTGCACCGATGAAGCAATTATCTTCAATAATTGTCGGGCTGGCTTGGAGCGGCTCTAACACACCGCCAATTCCAACACCGCCAGAGAGATGGACGTTTTTACCGATTTGCGCACAAGAGCCAACCGTGACCCATGTATCAACCATCGTGCCTTCATCCACATAAGCGCCGATATTAACGAAGCTCGGCATGAGCACGACATTTTTGGCAATATATGAGCCTTTCCGCACGACGCAATTTGGAACGGCGCGGAAGCCACCTTTGGTAAATTCAGCCTCACCCCAGCCTTGGAATTTACTGTCGACCTTGTCCCACCAATTTCCCGCTTGCGGACCACCGTCTTGAATAGCAAGACCTTGGATACGAAAGCCCATAAGCACGGCTTTTTTAACCCACTCTAGCGCAACCCAATCGCCATTCCCAGAACGGTTCGCTGTGCGAAGTTCGCCGCTATCCAAAAGAGCAATCGTTTCGCGAACGGCGTCAACGCCCTCGCCTTTACTCGTGGGGGACAGATCAACGCGACTATCCCACGCCGTTTCAACAGCAGCTTGAAGATTGGCAAAAGACATAGGGGACTCCGGTATATGGGCAATTTAATAAGCGGGCGCAACATAGGCAGCGCCGCACCCGAGTCAAGCGCCTAGCGTTATATTTCAAAGCTGCGCCCATAAAAAAACCGTCATAAAATTTATTATGACGGCCAAGTGTCTCGGAACGGGGGTCCCGAATGAAATATGGACATAAGTGCTTATTTTTTAGCGAGCTTTGTTAAATCGTGATCATTAATCGCGACGACTTTATTTTTAAAATTCAAACGACATGTCAGCTTCATTCGTTTTCCACCGTTATTTGGGATCGCAACTAATTTTATGGTGCGTGTACGATTCCCTTTTTCAGAGATAAACCGCAGGCGGTAATCAGATATATCATAAAGGCCCTGCTCCATCACAGCCGTACGGCAGGCTTGAATATCATCCTGCGAGACCGCGCTCGCGGACGGGGCCGCGCAGCACAGGGATAGCATCAAGGCCGCGCTTAGTGCTTTGATCGAACTTACATATTTTGACAACATTATTTTCTCCATCTGTTGACGCCTAAGGTGATATAACACCTAAACTGATAGAGATATGTGGGACGCGGCGTGCACCGTCTTCTTGATTGCGAAAGTGAGGAGCTTTTACAAAAACTGCGGTTATTTTTAGGAAATCAATCAGCTTTTAATCACAAATCAAACAGACTATTTAAAAATTGATCAGCGGCTCTGTAGGGCTTTTTGGCGATATTCGCTGGGCGTTAGGCCTTCCGCATCACGAAAGGCGCGGTTAAACGGCGCCAGCGAGCTATAACCGTAATCCATCGCCAAGGTTAAGATCGGTAAATTTGCCTGCGTCGGGTCGCTTAAAGCAGCCTTAATCGCCGTGATCCGGTATGTATTTAGGAACGCCGAGAAATTGCGGTAGCCAAGACCTTGGTTAATCACGCGCCTCAGTCGATGCTCAGACGTGCCCAGTTGCTCAGCCAAGGCCGGAATGGTCAGCCCAGCCTGCATGAACAGCTTATCCGCGTCCATTAACCCCAAGAGCTTGGCTTTTAAAACCATATCGCGGGCATCAAGCAGAGGCTCAGAAGGCGGACGATCCACTGCCGTTTGATTGAAAAACAGTCTATTATCGTCTATCTGCACCATCCAAAAGAACACCCAGACCACCATCATGAAAATAGCTGCGACCTGTATCTGCGCTATTAAATTTGGCGCAAGGGGTAATATGCCCATTTCAGCCAGCAATATCCCCGCGGTAATGGCAATCATCACCGTGATAAAAACCAAACGCATCCGTCGGCGACGGTGGATCAAATCATGATTGTAGCCCCGCGCGATGACAAAAATAAGATGGCCTATTAAGCTAAAACCGTAGAGGCCAAAGGTCACGCTCGGCCAACCTTTTTGATAAGGCACATAACTTTCAAGGCCGCAAAGAATGAGCGCAGGGACGATGAAACCCGCTATGACAATATAATGCCACAGTTTAAGGCGGAAATTATCGCGAAAAATTAACAGTCCGAACAGCCAAATAAAAACAATGTTTGGAACATGCACAAAGGCCATTAATTGATAAAACCAATCAGCGATGGGCATAGGCGCGGCTATCCATGGCTGTGATTGAATAATGACAAGATAAGCCGCCGTCGATAGGCACAGGCCTGTAAAAATAACGCGCTGCGTCCATGTTTTACAGTCCCTACAATCCAGAACCGCTAACAGCGCAAGCATCACCAAACTGCCATATCCAAGAATGTTACTGACAAAGTCCATAGGCTTATGATCAAGGCTTCACATACGAAAAGCAAGCACCATCTCGCCGCATCATTTATGGCCGCTAGTATTCATATAGAGAGTCGATGGTTTCTTGACCGTCATAATCGACCTCAACCACTTCGCCGCTTGGGCCTTCGAAAAAGACTTGCCACTGCACCCACGGATCTGGGGTGCGTTTGGCGTCATAGTCAACACCGGCAGCTGTTAATTTTTGCAAGAGAGAATTTATATCTTGGCCACGAAAGGCCATATGATCGAGGACACCGTTACGCGGGGTCGGCAGTGTCGTCCTCTGCATGACATGTAAAATAGCCGCATCATTCGCGTAAAACCATAAGCCTTCAAATTTGAAGTCAGGTCTCGGTCCAACCGTAAACCCTAAGATTTCAGTATAGAACGCTTCCGTCGCCTCTAAGTCATCGCTCAAAACTGTAAAGTGATCGGGTCTCAATATCGTTGTCACAGGCTAATCCTCTTATTTGGACGATTGATCACACACGCATAGGAATAAATCAATTATCCGCTCACAAAATTTTGTCCCTAATAGTTTTGATTAACCGCTTATAATCGTGCAGATAAGGCCCTTAAAGAAAATCAGGAGTGATCATGGCCCACGGAAAAATTTACGATAATATTTTGCAAACAATGGGCAATACACCGCTCGTTCGCCTCCCGAACCTGACAGAAGGCGTTCCTGCAGACCTCTGCTATAAGCTTGAGTTTTTTAATCCGATCGCGTCTGTGAAAGACCGTATCGCGATTGCCATGATCGAAGATTTGGAAAGCTCTGGAACGCTGCAAAAAGGCGGAACCATTGTTGAGCCAACCTCAGGCAATACGGGTATCGGCATTGCCTTTGCCGCCGCGGCTAAAGGCTATAAAGCTATCCTCGTGATGCCAGAGCAAATGTCGATTGAGCGCCGCAAAATGATGAAGCTCCTTGGGGCCGAACTTGTCCTGACCGAAGCCGCAGGCGGCATCCCTGGCGCCATGGCGAAAGCTGCCGAGATTATCGCAAACACGCCAGGTGCGGTGGCTGCGGGACAATTTACCAACCCTGCCAATCCCGCCATACATTACAAAACAACAGGGCCAGAAATTTGGGCTGATTGTGAGGGCAAAATTGACGCCTTTATTTCAGGCGTGGGTACGGGCGGGACCCTCACAGGGGCAGGACGCTTCCTTAAGGAGAAAAACCCCGATATTCAAATCATCGCTGTTGAACCTGAAGGCTCGCCGGTCATTTCCGAAGGCACGAAGGGGCCGCATAAAATCCAAGGTATTGGCGCAGGCTTTATCCCTGACGTACTTGAGACTGACCTGATTGATGATGTCGTAAAAATCTCTAATGACGCCGCTTTCGGAACGGCTAAACATGTCGCCGCCGTTGACGGGGTTCCTGTGGGGATTTCATCAGGTGCGGCCATTGCCGCAAGCTTGATCGTTGGAGCACGGCCCAATATGCGCAGCAAACGGATTGTATCGATCATCCCAAGTTTCGCCGAGCGTTACCTCTCAACACCGCTATTTGACTAGGGGTCTAGCCCTTATCTCGCTCTCCTAATTGCAGCCAGTCTTTACGCTCAAGTCCGTAAAGCTGTTCAAGAAACTCGATCTGTAACCCTACAGGGCGCGTGTGAGAGGTGTTCCACATCACGGCAATTCCCGCACGGCGCTCGGGGTCAAAAAAGGTCAAAGCGCGGTAGCCTGCCACCCCGCCGCGGTGCCCAACGAGCTTTCGTCCTGCATGGTCGTAGATCCGCCAGCCGTAACCGTAATGCGGGTCTTCAAGCACGTAGAAATAACGATCTATGAAGCGCTTTTCCTTAGGCGTTTTCACATAGGCCGTTTGCATGTCGCGGCGTTGTGCCTCTGTCATAAATCCGTATCCGTTAAATTGCGCCGCCATCCACCGCGCGAGGTCTTTGACGGATGAATTAACCCCAGCCGCAGCGGGAATGCGGTAATAGGTCGGGAGCACATCTTTTTGCGGTGTGCCGTTTTTATGATGCGGCTTCGCCCAATTTTTAGACCGCACCAAGCCTTCGCGTGTCACACTCGCTGTGGCCATACCGAGCGGTTCGAAAATACGCTCATTGACCACCGCTTTATAGGGCAATTGTGTCAGGCTCTCGACGGTTTCCGATAAAGCGTCGTAAGCGCCATTTTGATAGCTGTGACACGTCGCAGGATCGCAGACACGCTTAAGACCACTTAGGCTTTCACGCACCTTGGCCCCTGTCCAATTATCTTCAATGCGCGTATCATAGGCATTACGCGGCAAGCCCGTGCGGTGGGTCATAATATCTTTAACACGGGTGACTTTATCCGTCGCAGGCAGCTTTAATGAGGGCGCATGGCGCTCAACCGGGTCATCTAAAGTTAACGCACCCTCTTCGGATAAATCATAGACAAGGGTTGCAGCGATGCCCTTCGAAACGGACGCCCAGCGAAAGATCGTCTCCGCGTCCACGCGCTCTCCGCTACCTTTTAGAGTCTCCCCGTAGCCGCGCGCAAAGGTAATCTCATCCCCTTCGACAATCGCCACCGACAGGCCGACCATCTCGGGGTCGTCCATCATAACCTTAATACGGCGATCAAGGGCGGCGTAATCAAGAGACTGCGCAAAAGCAGACCTGCTCAAGACACATGTTAAGATAGAAAGAAATAAAGCGCGCATAAAGTTCAGAACCAAAAAATTACGTAAGCCGTAAAGGATTCACTCGCCCCTGCCAATAGCCGCAAGCGGTGACTTAGAGTCATTTCATCTGCCGGGTAGATCTCGCCTTAAATAACTCGCCCTAAATAACGCCCCTTAAATAATACCGAGTGCAACAGCCGCGAGGAGACCGCAGCCGACGACGACGCGGTAAATCATAAAAGGGAACATGCCGATTTTCTCGACCAATTTCATGAACACGGTGATTGAGGCGTAGGCAGTGATAAAGGACAGCCCTGCTACGACCAATCCGTCCGAGAGGCTCGCGAGGCCTGCGCCCCCGCCTTGGAGTTTATAGAGTGCCAATAGTCCGCCGACGCCAATAATCGGAATAGACATGAGCATGGAAAAACGTGCCGCCTCAATACGAGTAAAGCCGAGCTTAAGCGCTGCCGTCATGGTAATGCCCGAACGTGAGGTTCCGGGGATGAGCGCCAACGCTTGTGCCGCGCCGATGGTCGCCGCTCCGCGCCACGTCATCACGTCAACTGATTTGCTCTGCGTGCTGGTTTTATCCACCCACCATAAAATCAAGCCGAAAACAATAAAGGCCAAGGCAATAATAATCGGCTGACGCAGGATTAAATCAAAGCCGTACATGTTTAAAAACAAGCCAATGATCAAAACAGGCGGCGTAGAAACAATCAAAAGCACGGCGAGCTGCGCCGCTTGGCTTTGTCGGCGGCGTACCAGATCAAGCAATCCTGCGAGCACGCGCCCGACATCTTTGCGGAAATAAAGCATCACCGCGAACAACGAGCCGAAATGCGCCATCAAATCAATCAGCGGACCTTGGTCAGGCCAATTGAGCAGTGTTGACGGTAAAATCAGATGCGCCGAGCTTGAAACGGGCAAAAATTCTGTCAGCCCTTGGATAATGGCTAATATTAAAAGCTGTAACCATGACATAGATAATGTCTCTCTTCTGGGGTCAATATTATGTGCGGACCTTAGAGGCCGTGCTGACACCCCATAAACCATATAGATTTAAAACTTCGATAAGCGCCTGAATAGAATTGCGCTGATTTACGCCGCTCTAGCTATATTTTGCGTAATAGTCGCATATGACAGCCAATATAAGCGTAAAGCCTAGGCTTCGTTAGAATCTATCACTCAGGCCAGATCGTTTTTCATTTTTATCCTCTAATTGACAAATTGTCGCAGGCTGACCATTGAGCCTTCCCATTCACCTCTCTTCTATACATAAGGCACTCACGTGCGAAAATAGAATTGCCGCAGGACATACATAAGCGCAGCTTTATTCACGCGAAACGGATGACGACAAGCCCTGTCATGAACATCCAACTCTTGAGATTTTTAGGACGAGGCTATGGCCGATAAAATGTTGCAATTTGTCGAAACTGAACGGGATATGCCAAAAAAGCGCCCTGCGGATAATCGACGTGAGGACTTCCTCGAAATTTACGGCGACTATATTGACGCCAAAGCCAAAGAGCAGGCCTCTCGCTGCTCACAGTGCGGCGTGCCGTTCTGCCAGAACCATTGTCCACTTGAAAATAATATCCCAGACTGGTTGCGCCTCACCGCCGAAGGGCGCTTGCAAGACGCTTACGAAACCAGTGCTGCGACCAATTCAATGCCCGAAATTTGTGGCCGTATTTGTCCACAAGACCGCTTGTGTGAAGGCTCTTGCGTGATTGAACAATCAGGCCACGGCACAGTGACTATTGGCTCAGTAGAGCGGTTCCTCACTGACACTGCGTGGCAAGAAGGATGGGTCGCGCCGCTTTCGCCGCGTAGAGAGCTCCCTCTATCCGTCGGTATTATTGGCGCAGGCCCCGCAGGATTAGCTGCCGCCGAATCCCTACGTGAACAAGGTTGGCAAGTGACCGTCTATGATCGTCATGACCGCGCAGGCGGCCTCTTGATTTACGGCATCCCGAATTTCAAGTTAGAGAAAGAAATTGTCGAGCGCCGCACACAACGTCTGATAGACGGCGGTATAAAATTCGAAATGAATGTAGATGTCGGCACAGATATTAGTTTCGAGAAGCTACAAGCTAAACATAATGCAATTTTAATTGCCACAGGCGTTTATAAGGCCCGTGACCTCGCTTGCCCCGGTTCAGGCGCTGACGGTGTTGTCGCCGCTCTGCCGTTCCTTATCGAGAGCAACCGACGCGGCCTTGGTGATGATATTAAATCCGATACAGCCGAAGGCAAAGACGTTGTCGTCATCGGCGGCGGTGATACGGCGATGGACTGCGTGCGTACCGCTATTCGTCAAGGGGCCACATCTGTGACATGCCTATATCGTCGCGACCAAGCCAATATGCCGGGGAGCGCGCGCGAAACCGCCAACGCTCAGGAAGAAGGCGTAAAATTTGAATGGCTCGCCTCGCCAAAATCTATCCATGATAAGGGCGGCAGCGTAAGTGCTGTTCGCGCAGACAAAATGCGCCTTGGCGCAAAAGACGCCTCAGGTCGTCAAAGTCCTGAAGCCATAGACGGCGCAGATTTTGACGTCAAAGCCGACCTTGTGATTAAGGCGCTTGGTTTCATGCCTGAAAACCTCAAAGACATGTGTGATGAGCTGACCCTAACCCGTTGGGGCACGGTTCGCGTGAATCCTGTGACGTTTGAGACCAATATCGACGGTGTTTACGCGGCGGGCGATATTGTTCGCGGGGCAAGCCTTGTCGTCTGGGCGATCCGTGAAGGCCGCGACGCAGCTGACCACATGCACAAATATCTCAAAGCGAAACTACGCGAAGACGCACTTCAGGCGGCGGAGTAATATCATGACTGAACAAAATAACTGGCTCAAAGATTACACTGAGAAGCGCGATGCGCTGATTGAGGCGGGCGCTTATGATCCTGCTCATGAACATGATGCTTGTGGAGTTGGCTTTGTCGCAAGTCTTGAAGGAACTCCGCGTCGTGATGTGGTGGAGAAATCTATTCACGCGCTGAAAAATGTCTGGCACCGCGGCGCGGTCGACGCTGACGGTAAAACGGGCGATGGGGCGGGTATTCGTCTTGATATTCCGCAAGGGTTTTTCAAAGCCCAAGTCGAGCGCACAGGCCATAAGCCGTCTAAATCTAAAATCGCGGTTGGGATGATCTTCTTGCCACGCACAGATTTCGGCGCGCAAGAGCAAGCGCGGACCATTGTTGAATCTGAGCTGATCAAAGAAGGCTTTTATATTTACGGTTGGCGGCAGGTTCCCATTGATACGAATGTCATTGGTGAAAAGGCTAAAGCCACACGTCCGTCGATTGAGCAAGTTATGTTCCGCGACCCCAAAGGGCGCAAAGGAAATGCGCTTGAGCGGGAACTTTATATCATCCGCCGCCGTATTGAGAAGCGCGTCATCGCCGCCGCTATCCCGAGCTTTTACATCTGCTCTTTATCGGTTCAGACGATCATTTATAAAGGCATGTTCCTCGCGGAAGATATTGATGCCTTCTTCCCTGATTTGAAAGATGAGCTCTTTATTTCTCGCGCCGCGATTTATCATCAACGTTATTCAACTAATACCTTCCCGCAGTGGTGGCTCGCGCAACCATTTCGTATGCTCGCCCATAATGGTGAGATCAACACGGTAAAAGCTAATAAAAATTTCATGAAAAACCATGAGATCAAAATGGCCTCCTCTGCTTTTGGTGAACAAGCGGGTGACGTAAAGCCGATCATTCAAAAGGGCAGCTCTGATTCAGCCGCCCTCGATGCCGTATTTGAACTACTAGTTCGTGCGGGGCGCACAGCCCCTATGGTGAAGACACTCCTCGTTCCCGAAGCCTACTCCAAGCGGGGCGACTTGATGCCTGAAAGCTGGCGCGGTCTTTATGAATATTGCAACGCCGTGATGGAGCCGTGGGACGGTCCTGCTGCCCTTGCCGCCTATGATGGCCGTTGGGTCATGGCGGGTCTTGATAGAAATGGCTTACGGCCGCTTCGCTACGCCAAAACGTCTGACGGCATTTTAGCCGTGGGTTCTGAAACAGGCATGTGTCCGCTATCTGAAAGTATGATCATTGAGAAAGGTGCGATACAGCCCGGACGGTTGATTGCGCTCGACCTTGAAGAAGGTAAATTTTACGACTCGAACGCCATGCTTGATAAGCTCGCCAGTGCGCGGCCCTATCATAAATGGCTGAAAAAAGTTGTGAACCTCGACGAGAAACTCGCAGGCCCTGAGCCGAAAGCAAGCCTCACAGGTGAAGCGCTTATTCGCCGTCAGCAATCTTGCGGGCAAACACTTGAGGATATGGAGCTTATTCTCGCACCGATGGCCGAGAAAGCCAAAGAGAGCATTGGCTCTATGGGCGATGACACGCCTTTGGCCGTCTTGTCGGATATATACCGACCGCTATCGCATTTCTTCCGCCAAAATTTCAGCCAAGTGACCAACCCGCCGATTGACCCGTTGCGCGAAACGCGGGTGATGGGCCTTAAAACACGCTTTCGTAATTTGCGTAATATATTAACTGAGGATTCAAGCCAAACTAAAGAAATGTTTGTTCTCGAAAGCCCGATCATGACAACGGGCATGTATCAGCGCTTTATGAAATTTGTTGGTGATAAGGCGTCAGTGATTGATTGTACCTTTGAGCGCCCAGCCGATACAGCCGCAAAAGGCTTAACCCTTAACAAGGCCCTCCACCGCATTAAAGCCGATGCCGTGGCCGCCGTCAAAGATGGGGCAGAAAACATCATCCTCACCGATGAATTTGTCACTGAAGGCAAGCCTGCGGCGCCGATGATCCTATGCGCAGGCGGCGTTCATACGGCACTTGTTAAAGCAGGATTACGTTCGTCATGCTCAATCATTGTTCGCTCCGCCGAATGTATGGATACGCAATATTACGCTGTCCTAATCGGTGCAGGAACCACCGCCGTTAATGCTTATATGGCGCAAGACAGTCTGACCGACCGCGTTAACCGCGGGTTGCTCGACATGTCCGTCGATGCGGCTGTGGCCAATTATAAAGCAGCAGTTGAAGGCGGTCTTTTGAAGATCATTTCTAAGATGGGCATCTCGGTTATTTCGTCCTATCGTGGCGGGAATAATTTCGAAGCTCTTGGCTTATCACGCGCGCTTGTCGCGGAATATTTCCCGGGTATGACCAGCCGTATCTCAGGCATTGGCCTGGCTGGTCTAGAAGCCAAATTACTCGAGGCTCATGAACGGGCCTATGATGGCCGCGCGGTAACTTTGCCTGTGGGTGGTCTTTACCGTGTACGTGCCAAAGGCGAACGTCACGCCTATAAAGCCGACATGATCCACATGTTACAAGAAGCTGTGACACGTGGGGACTATGAGCTTTACCGCAAATATGCAGACATCGTGAACGAAGCCGCGCCAATACAAGTGCGCGACCTGCTTGGGTTTAGTGATAAGGTTAAGCCTATTCCTTTACGTCAAGTTCAAGGTATTAATGAAATTCGCCGCCGTTTTTGTACCCCCGGCATGTCGCTCGGTGCGCTTTCACCCGAAGCTCACGGAACCTTAAATATTGCCATGAACCGTATTGGGGCCAAATCTGTCTCTGGTGAAGGCGGCGAAGATCCTGCCCGTTATAAAACATTGCCCAATGGCGACAATGCTAATTCAGCCATCAAGCAAATTGCCTCGGGCCGCTTTGGTGTCACGGCAGAATATCTTAATGAGTGCCGCGAGATAGAAATTAAAGTCGCACAGGGCGCAAAGCCCGGTGAAGGCGGGCAGCTTCCTGGTTTTAAAGTCACAGAGATGATTGCGAAATTCAGAAATGCGACACCAGGTGTGACCTTAATTTCACCACCACCACATCATGATATTTATTCGATCGAAGATTTGGCGCAGCTAATTTATGATCTCAAGCAGATCAACCCCATTGCCCGCGTCGCGGTTAAGCTCGTCGCCTCTTCAGGTGTCGGAACCATTGCTGCAGGTGTGGCGAAAGCCAAAGCGGACACAATCCTAATCGCAGGCCATAATGGCGGCACAGGTGCGTCGCCTAACACCTCGCTTAAATATGCAGGCCTGCCGTGGGAGCTTGGACTATCTGAGGCCCATCAAGTCTTGACGCTGAATAACCTTCGCGGCCAAGTCACCCTACGGACAGACGGCGGACTGAAGACGGGCAAAGACATTGTAATGGCGGCGATGCTTGGGGCCGAAGAATACGGCATCGGCACACTAAGCCTTGTGGCTATGGGCTGCATCATGGTACGCCAATGCCACTCTAATACGTGCCCAGTGGGTGTCTGTGTTCAAGACCCGCGCTTACGCGAAAAATTCACAGGCTCCCCGGAAAAAGTCATTAATTTGATGACCTTTATTGCCGAAGAGGTGCGTGAAATTTTGGCGAGCCTTGGCTTCGAAAAGTTAGAAGACGTCATTGGCCGCACAGACTTGCTCACCCAAGTTTCGCGCGGAGCAGAGCATCTTGATGACCTCGATCTCAACCCCGTCTTGGCGCAAGTGGACAAAGCGCCCGTAGAAGATACCCGCCGTAAACGGGTCGCCGTTCCTGATACGCTCGACATTGATATTATTCGCGATGCTGAAAACTTCTTTAAGCGCGGCGAGAAATTGCAGCTTACCTACGGCGTACTCAACACGCACCGCGCGGTCGGCACGCGCACCTCATCGGAAATTTACCGCACCTTTGGCCGTGACGGACAGGCGGATGGTCAATTAACCATCCACCTTCGCGGCTCGGCAGGACAATCCCTCGGCGCGTTCGGGATCAAAGGTCTTAAAATTGTCGTCGACGGCGATTCCAATGACTATGTCGGCAAAGGGCTATCAGGGGCGGAAATCGTCATTTCCAAACAAGGCCGCACACAAATTGACGCGCATGATAGTGCTATCATTGGTAATACCTGTCTTTACGGCGCAACCTCTGGGAAACTATTTGCAGCAGGCCGCGCGGGTGAACGATTTGCTGTTCGCAACTCTGGAGCGGTAACGGTTATTGAAGGCTGCGGCACGAACGGCTGTGAATATATGACGGGCGGTACAGCGGTTATCCTTGGCTCTGTCGGCGATAATTTCGGCGCAGGCATGACGGGCGGCATGGCCTATATTTATGATGAAGATGGACAGTTTGAAAAAGCTGTGAACCCAGACTCTGTTGTTTGGCAGCGCATCTCATCCGTCCATTATGAGGAGGAGCTGAAAGCTCTCATAACTCAACATGCTCGCGAAACAAGGTCTGAATTTGCCGAGAAAATCTTAGCTGATTGGCACTTAGAGCGCGACAATTTCTGGCAAGTCATTCCGAAAGAAATGCTCACACGCCTCAAGCACCCTCTCGAAGATGCGGCTTAATTCAACTCTAAATCATAATCAAAGGCCAGTCCGTTAGGACTGGCTTTTTTGTAGCTATATCATAAATCTTGTTTGAACGTTTAATGCGGTTTCAAATTGTGCAAATGGGCGACCAGTAACGTGGCCATATGCCCAAGTAAAAAACAAAAGAGGCCAAGTCCAATCATCCAACCGTATGACCGGCGGCGTGGTAATCTTTCGCGGCTCACTTTTACATATCGCCGAATAAGCCCCCGAACAAGATCACTGACCGTCCGGCCTTCTATTTCGGCCACGGAAGATAGCTCTTGTTTCTCCTCATAAGAGAGACGAATCTCTAGCTTTTCAGATTTCTTACTCATCTCTTTTTTGTCCGTTTGGGTTTGATTCGTATCAACCATATTTTTCTCCATGATTTGCCTTAGCTAAAAAGAGGTGAAAATAAATAGCAAAAGAAAAGCTGTCATGACTGCGGGTCTTTCTTGTCATGACACAAAAAAGGCGCGAGATGACCGCGCCTAATTTTAATAAATTTAGCTTGCCTTTAGCGTTCCGCTAGAGCGACCTGTAGAGGTTCAGCCATTTTATCTTTAAAGGCCGCACACAGCTCAATTGATTCAAGCGTCTGCTTCAGACTCCGTTGATAGCCGGGGATAACCTCGGCATTGGCTTCAAAGAAATCTTTGACTTCAACGCCTCTTTCTGCCGAGCAAAATCCACGGGCAAATCCAGGCATGCTGCCTTTACGAACGTCAGGAACACGCTTGTTCACAAAGGGCGCAAAATTAGCTTTGAACCACTCCCATGTCTGGTCGCCAAATTTATCAGAGCCTAAAAATCCACCGACAAGACCGTTCGCTTGACGGCCTGTGATGAACTCCTCGTCATTCAACGCCATGTCCATCAGGCGCGCATAAACCCTCTCATCTTGGGTTGCGCTTAACGCGCCTAGCGCTGCGCCTTTTTCAAAGGCTGACCCGTTTTTCACTAACTCTAAGAGTTGATCGGCGGTCGCGTTATTTCCAACACGCATCGCTTGACCCAAAGCTTGACCTAGCAGGTTTGGCGCAATGGCATTTTTATCGCCGTCTAAATAGGCTATGCCATTGGCGGCAAATTCGCGGCGTAAGTCTTGGTCTTGACCGAAAAATATCAAACGCCCCGCGAGGGTTGGAGCCAAGAGGCGCCCCTCGATTGTGGATGTTCCGACGATCTTTTCATAACGGGCTTTGAAAAGGTCTTGCGTATAGCGCGCAAGGTCATCGCGGGAGCTTTCTGGAAGCTCATTATACATGAAGCCCAACCGTTGACCCGCCGTTGAGGCCACATCATATTCAGGATGCGCGGCGAGACCTTCCATGCCTTTGAGGAAATTATCCGCACTCACCGCCCCTGCACTAAAACTGGCAGAGAGGCTGTCCGACACCGTCAGAACTTCGCGCGTGTTGAGTTGATCAATATTGTCCAGCAGATTATCCCACGCCGCCCCGTCCATTGAGAAACGGTAATAACCCGCCCCGTCTGCATTCAGCGTCGCCCAATCGGCACAGCCTTTTGTTTCAGGCTTTAACGTCGTCGTTTGTTCCTTCATGAGGGTACAGCTTTTACCACGTGTCCCGTCAATACCGTAAGCCACGCAAACAGGGATATCCCATTTTGGACCTTGTTTAATACTAGAGCCTAGAGGCGCATAGCGGGACTGGGTGAGATTAATTTCTGTCTGATTGTTTGAACAGGTCAATTCAGCCCGAACAAGCGGTACGCCTTTTTGATCCACAAAGCTTTTCATGGCGTCGACCACGTCAGGGTTTTTCGAGCCTTCTGCGATGGACTGGAAGAAATCATCCGCTGTCGCCACGTCATCGGCGTAACGTTTCATGTGAAGATGCACACCATCGCGGAAGGCCTCTTCCCCGACAAAGCTTTCAAACATCGACAGAACGCCGCCGCCTTTACGGTAGGTAATGCCGTCAAATTGGTCGATGACATTTTCTGACCGTAAGAGAGGCTCGCGCACTTTACGGGTGGTCGAGAGGCTATCAATATTCATCGCCCCCAACGCCGCGTTGAGCGTCAGCCGATCATAATTGCCATCAGGAAACGCAAGGTGCGTGCCTTTATTTCCAGACCATGTAGCGAAGGCTTCATTGAGCCAAATATCTTCCCACCAGAACGGTGTGACTAAATTGCCAAACCATTGATGGGCCAATTCGTGACTGTGAACACGGGCATAGCCGCGCTTTTGCGAAAGAGCTGAATCTTCATTAAGCAGCATCAGGCTTTCGCGGTAAACAATCGCGCCCGGATTTTCCATCGCGCCAAAGGCATATTCAGGGGCCGCGATCAGATCAAGTTTTTCATAAGGATATTCAGAGCCGAAATAATTCTCAAGCGCGGTTAGGATGACCTCTGTATTCTCAAGACCATATTCTATTTTGTTAGCGTCGCCTTTGGTTGTGAGACCGCGTAAAGCCAAGCCGCGCGAGCGGATGTTATTAGCAGGAATGTCGCCAAAGTCATTAATGTCATAAGGCCCGACACCGTATGCGATTAAATAAGTTGGCAATGGACGTGTGGTTTCAAATTCATGTTTCACCCACCCATCATCCATAGGGGTGGTGTTGGTTTTTGGTGTGTTGAAATAAACCACGTCATCCGCAGGGGAGGTGATTGAAACTGTAAACGGCACTTTAAAGCGTGGCTCATCAAATCCGGGGAAAGCTTCACGCGCGCCAATCGGTTCCATTTGCGTCACAAGGTAATTATCCTCGCCACGTGTGACTTTGTAGGCCGAGTTGAGCGCCAGATTAAACGGCGTTTCATAATGCATAGTTAGCACGCCTTTGCCAGATGGGATGACCGTTTCAGAATTAAGGCGCGAGACACCCGACGGGGCGTCAGCCGCCGCAATTTCGGTAAATGTCAGCGCGATAGGTTCGCCGCCGCTCGGCGTGAAGCTCGCGGTCGGGACGGTCATCTCTTTACCATGTAGCCAAATTTGCGTTGTCGGTTTGTCAACGCGCACATCAATCTCAACGACACCTGAATATCCCACCTCATCGGGGTTAATCCGCATATCAATACGGTAGGCGGACGGCGTTACATTTTCACCCAGTTGCGCATGAGGAATATCATTTTCAACGAAAACCTCCGCTGTCGGCTGACAGGCTGCCAGCACAAAAAAGCTTGCCCCCATTAAGCTAGATTGAAGGCATGTTTTTAGGGTTTTTCGGGAAATCATGGCAAGTCCTGTATTTTTTTGTTGATAATCAATAACGATACTTACGCGACTTCGCAAAGTAAAACTTCAAACTCTGTGAAATCATAGTGAAAATCATACTGGTGATTTACACCACTTTGCCGTAAAGGCATGGCTCTATAATGACAGGCCCCACATATATGCCCTCAAACACTTTATCAGATCCCTCACATAACGCCTTGCCTGAAGGTCGTAGTGGTCGCCTAGCTCCATCTGAAAGCGCACGCATTACGCGAAACATCACGACTCTGACCGTTCTCATCGCCATCACTCTCGCTGTGATAAAGCTTTTCATATGGCAGCGTTCTGGCTCGGTCGGCATGCTCTCCTCATTAGTTCACTCTGCGCTAGATACATTCGGGGCGGTCACTAGCTTCTTTGCCGTACGCTATGCGGCCCGAACGCCAGACTTGTCTTACCGCTTTGGCACTGGGAAAGCCGAAAGCTTTGCGGCCGTGTTCCAAGTTTGTCTCATCGTTCTCGCGGCCACTCACTTGCTTGAAACAGCCACCGAAAGTCTGACCCATCACCATCACGAAATTCATGGTGATATGATGACATTTGTAGGCTTAGCTATCTTGATATTACTCGGTGTATTTTTGCTTCTGATGCAAAATAAAGCGATTAAACAATCAGGGTCTTTGGCTGTACGCGGCGACCGTGCCCATTATGTTGCGGATCTCCTCGCGACGATTCTTGTAGTTATCGGCATGGCGGCGTCACTTTATACACCGTTCGAAAAAGCCGATAGTATTGTTGCTGTCCTCATGGCCCTGTGGCTTTTATGGACAGCCTTTAAAATTGCAAGGATGGCATGGGGGCAACTGATGGACAAAGAACTTCCGCAAAGCGACCGTGATATGATCTCACAAATTGCGATGTCTGATGGCAACATCATTGCCATTCACGATTTGCGCACCCGTGCTTCTGGCCCGCATGTGCACATTCAAATGCGGCTTGACTTGCCTGATGATCTCTCCCTTTCTGACGCTCATGCGCGCATCATTAAGCTTGAGCAAAAACTCATGAGCGCCTTCCCTGCTGCGGATATTTTAATCCACCCTCATCCCGTCGGCTGTAAGGATACGCACGGCAACGCTCGGTTCCAAATTGACGGGGATGATTGCCAAGCCTGTCACGACCATCAACATTAAATCACGATTTTACCGCGCGAGTGTAAACGAGGTTAATCCTTTCTTACCAAAGCCCCGATAGTCAGACCATTATGCGCACTCTATATCATTGGGCCTTTGACCCCGCGTCCCGACAAGCGCGGATTGCATTGGCCGAGACAAAATTGAAATTCAAGCTTGAGACGGTCAATCCTTGGGAACCGTCTGAGGATTTCACGCAACGCTGTATTGAGGGCCGCCCCCCGGCCCTAATCGACCATTCCCAAGATCATGCGCGCATGATCGCAGGCGCGCGCGCGATTTGCGAATATGCCAGCGATATATCACCTCGTCTGCCATTAGTGCCTGAGGATCCTTTTGCCCGCGCGGAAATGCGTCGCCTTTGCGATTGGTTTGATCTGCGCTTTGGCGAAGACGTCCTCGGTTATATTTTAGGCGAACGATTGGAAAAAGCGTTGAACGGCGGCGGGGCGCCTGATGCGGAGCTCCTGACTTTGGGCCGTCAAAATTTAAACTTTCACTTAAATTATATCAATTGGCTCTTAGAACAACGCACATGGATAGCGGGAGAACAATTCAACCTTGCCGATATTGCCGCAGGGGCGAATTTATCTTGTCTGGATTATTTAAACGAAATTCAGTGGAAACATTATCCGCGTGTGAAAAATTGGTATCAAACCTTTAAATCACGGCCAAGTGTTCGCGCACTCCTCAAAGACCGCTTGCCGGGCCTACTGCCCGCGCGTCACTATAGCGACCTTGATTTCTAGACATGCGCCTTCCCAAACGAGTCCTGACCCGTATTTCAAAGCTTGGCTTCACACCTCCTTTTATTGTTGACTTATCGCAATTTGACGCCCTCGCAGGTAAGCGGCTCAAATCCTTTGTCGATCAAGATTATCACGGTGATATGGCGTGGATGAAAGAGACATTAGAGCGGCGGCAACATCCACGCAGCCTTTGGCCCGATGCCAAAAGCGCGCTTGTGCTTGGCTTTAATTATGGGCCAGATCATGACCCGATGGATAATTTATCAAGGTCAGAGATTGGCAATATTTCCGTCTATGCCCGTGGTCGTGATTACCATGATATTATGAAAGGCCGCCTCAAAGAAGTCGCGGGACTACTCGCACGCGACACAGAGCAAGACGTAAAAATTTTTGTTGATACGGCCCCGCTCATGGAGAAGCCACTCGCCATGCTCGCTGGTCTTGGATGGCAAGGCAAACATACGAACCTTGTTAGCCGCGACTTTGGCTCTTGGCTTTTTATTGGGACGATCCTATCTGCAGCTCCCTTAACGCCAACTCCCGTTGAGGTGGACCATTGCGGATCATGCACAGCCTGCCTCGATATCTGTCCAACAGATGCCTTTCCCGCGCCCTATAAGCTGGATGCGCGCAAGTGTATTTCATATCTAACCATTGAATTTAAAGGTGTTGTGCCCATTCCTCTGCGAGAGAAAATGGGTAATCGTATTTACGGCTGCGATGATTGTCTTGCGGTATGTCCATGGAATAAATATGCGAAGGCCGCGCAAGATATTAAAATACAGGCCCGTGAGGCCTTAAACGCTCCTGATTTACGTGACCTCGCCGCCCTTGATGATAAGGCCTTTCGAGCCTTGTTTTCAGGGTCTCCGATCAAACGCATTGGCCGAGATCAATTCATCCGCAATGTGCTTTACGCGATTGGAAATAGTGGACGAGGTGAGCTCAAAAATACGGCTCAAGATCACCTTAGGGCCCAAAGCCCGATTATCCGCAACGCAGCTAAATGGGCCGTGCAAAAACTTTCCTAACACGCTTAAAATGATTTTTGCTTAAAAAACAAGCTGTTAAAGGGGCTAAGCTGCGCTCTAACTCCATGCGTAATCATGCGATTTACTAATGTATGATTAGGGATAATCAACATACATTAGAAAAACAAACGCCTATGCGCCCAGCATCAATGCGAACCATGGGGCTATGCTTGCCGTCTGCGAAAGACCTCGCGCATGGCCTACGCCCCTCACCACTGATCTGTTATTCTTGTTATATTATTCTATCCGTCTTTGTTTTTGGGCTCATCTTTTTTCCCTATAAGACTTTAACGACCCTTGGAGCCTTTATTGGAACTTTCGGGGCTTTCATTACTATTTTAAGGCTAGTCGCAACCGCGACGCCTTTAAAGTCAAATCATCATGCTGACCTTTGTTTCAAGGATTCAAATACATTAAGCGTCTGGCCACGATATAGTGTCCTTGTGCCGATATATAAAGAAGCCTCGATTGTTAAGTCTTTAATGGCAAACCTCGCGGCTTTGGATTACCCGCATGACAAACTTGAAATCATGATGATTTGTGAAGCCGATGATACAGAGACGGTCATGACAGTTAAGTCTAATATGCGAGCACCTTTTAAATTGATTTGTGTTCCAGACTCGAAACCAAAAACAAAACCAAAAGCCTTGAACTATGCCTTGAAAAAGGCGCAAGGGGAGCTAGTGACTATTTACGACGCAGAAGATAAGCCGCACCCGCAACAATTAAAACTCGCCGCACAAAGGTTTGCAGCCGATAACACTCTCGGCGCGCTCCAAGCCCCGCTTGACTATTTTAACGTCTCGACCAACTGGCTGACGCGGCAATTCGCCTTAGAATATGCCTTTTTATTTCGCGTCTGGTTGCCCTTCTTGGCGCGCTTGGGACTTCCCTTCCCCCTTGGCGGGACGAGTAATCATATACGCCGCGAAGCTTTAGATTTGATGCAAGGATGGGACGCCTATAATGTCACTGAAGACGCCGATCTAAGTTTTCGCATGGCAGCGCTGGGCTATAAGATAGGTTATATTCCCCTGCCCACACACGAAGAAGCGGTCGAGAGTTGGCAGGCCTGGCAATATCAACGCGCACGATGGATAAAGGGCTTCATACAAACATGGCTTGTCCATATGAGCCGTCCGCTTATGCCCGGCGGTTTTTTAGGGTTCACGCGGTTTATTACGGTTCAAATCACGGTCGGAAGTGCCCTTCTCGCGGGACTTATACATACCCCCTTCATGATATATCTGTTGGTGTTCACAGGGTTAAAAGCCTTAGGTTATAATTTACCTAGCCCGTCACTCTGGGTCTGGTGCGGACTCGGTCTGTGCTACGCCGCGGGGATGATGTCAGGTGCTTTAGCCGCTATAAGGCGAGGTGAAACATCTCTCTTACCACATGTTTTCTACATGCCGATCTATTGGTGGCTCCTATTTCCCGCGACGCTACAAGCGATTTGGGAGTTTTTATTTGCACCTTTTCACTGGAATAAAACCCAACATGGGCTTACAGCCATGACCGAATATCAATTGAATGAGAATGAACCGCCACATGTCAGAGGACATACTTCTTAGTAGTTTCGTTTTCCTAAGCCTCATCGGCTTTGGCATATTTGGCTTTAACCGTCAGTTAGGCAAGAACCGTGATTTGCGTCCGCGTCGCGTCCCCTGGATATTCCTCGGCATGGCCGCCTTTGCGACCGCCTTTATGGTTCTGGTTCATATTGTTAATTTATTAGGATTTGAGACAGGTAATCGATGATTAAAACTCTAAGCCTCACAGCCCTCGCGCTCATTGCTTTTGCTGCTAACTCTCTACTGGCACGCGCCGGGCTTATTGACCCTGATATGGGGCCAAAAGAGTTTACGCTTATTAGGCTTATATCTGGCGCCATCATGCTAATGCTACTCATTCAACTTACGCACCGCACCAAGAAAGATACCAATGAACGCGCAGGACAAAGGGGCTCTTGGTGGGGAGCAGCGGCGCTGTTGGTTTATGCGCTGATGTTTTCCCTCGCCTATGTCACCCTCGATACAGGTTTTGGGGCGCTCTGCTTATTTACATCTGTACAGCTTACTATTCTTGGCGTCGCAGCCATTCAAAAGAACATCAAGCTGGCGGAAATTATTGGCGCGTTAATTGCCTTCGCAGGTTTTATCTATCTTGTCATCCCGACCCTTGGAACGCCTAACCGCATCGGTATTTTTATGATGGCCTTATCGGGTATAGCTTGGGGTCTTTATACAGTCTTAGGACGCGGGGCGACGCAGCCGCTTCTGCTGACGTCGGGTAACTTTATAAGGGCAAGCTTCCTTGCAGCACCGCTTCTTATCTTCATTCTTCCGCACCCAGACTTATCCGCTTATGGTGTGGGATTAGCGATTATATCTGGTGCGCTCACATCAGGTTGTGGCTACGCTATTTGGTACGCCGTCCTGCCGCGCCTAAGCACCGCCATATCTGGAGTAAGTCAATTACTTGTCCCGCCAATCGCTGCCTTCATGGGATGGGTCGTCTTAGGCGAAAACTTAAGCCTACGCCTATTGATCGCGACCGCTATCATTTTACTCGGGCTTTATATCGTTGTCTTAAAACCAGATCTCAAACGCAAGTAAGCCTCCCTCGGGACGAGGGAGGCTTACTGTTTTTTAAAACGCTAGACGTCTAACCTAAAGCTCTTACTAGCTTATCCATTTCCACTGAAATAACGTCTTCACTCATCGCCAGTTGATCCGTAAAGGACGTCAGAGCAAGAGATGCCGAGCCTGTTTCCGTGATCGTCCCTGTAGCCAAATCAATCGTCGCACGGATCGTTACAGCACGCCCATTATCAAGTATCGCCCGCACGCGAAGATCAACACTTTCGCGCGTCACGTTGCGGTCAATATAAATCATATCGCCTTGCAAGTTAACGCCCTCTGGTAAGCTCTGACCAGAGCCGAGACGTACGTCCCAATCTTGGACCTTAACATTATGGAATGACTCTAAGGTTGAAATAAGCTGCACATTAACCACATGGTCACGCACTACGGCCTCAACCACGATGTAAGCTTCATCTAATCCAAGACCAGAGATTTGAGACGCAAACATGCCGCCTAGACGAGGAGAATAATCAATATCCCCTGCTGAGTCTGTGCCAAATATGTCTTGACGTAGAGAGTTCTCAGCAAAGAATTCACGTAACGCAATCGATTGCTGACCAACCCACTCATAACTATCAGGGCGTTCCGAAGCTAGAGCACCCGGAGCAGGGTCAACATCGATAAATCCGTTTTGTAGAACATCAAGTGTCAATGCGATTTCCGCTTGTCCGCCTTCACCATCATCCGTTGTGACCGTCACCATGAACACGCCTTCTTCAAAGGCTACACCGCTAATCACGCCGCTGTCAGGATCAATCGTTAATCCCTCAGGCAGACCTTCTGCACTGAAGGTCAGCTCATCCCCATCTGGGTCCGTGAACGCCGTCGCCGTTGTAATATTAGCCGCGTCAACTGTTGTTAGATTAACAAGCTCTAATGTGCCTGTGACCTCCGGCGCAATATTATTCACCGTCCAAACAAAGTTCGTCGAAATAAATGCACCGTCCGCGTCAGTGGCCATGATGGTTACATTATAAGGTCCATCAAAAGAGGCTGAATTATCAAGGGTCCCCGAGATAATTCCCGTCACAGGATCAATCGTTAACCCAGGCGGCAGGCCTTCCGAACTAAAGCTCAATGTATCACCATCAATATCTTCAAACGCAGCTGAGACATCAATCGGGTCAATCATTTCGCCGTGTGCTCAAACATTGGCAGGCCGGGCCTATGGAAACGATGCTGGATGCCGCTCAAGGTACAGATATTACGGATGTCGACATATTGGCGATGACGGACTTTCTCTATACACAGAACCTAACCCTAGAGCCGCCGGGCGGGGAAACCGAAGCCTTTGCCAAGCGTGAAGCCCTAAAACGGCGACCTTTTTACGAAATTTTAGTTCACCGTTACCTATTTTTCCGCATCCCGCTTTTTGCCCCTGACCGCTTCTTGCGCGCGACATATCCCTTTATCGCGGGCCTGTTTACAAAATGGGCGCTTATCATCACCGCCCTTATCGGGACGGTCGGCGTATATTTTACCCTGAGTCAATGGGATGAATTTACCCATACATTTTGGCATTTCTTTACGTTCGAAGGCTTGGCCTTTTATATCCTTGCTTTGATTGGGATTAAGTCTCTTCATGAATTGGGCCATGCCTACACGGCTCATCATTACGGCACGCGCGTCCCAACGCTAGGCGTGGCCTTTTTGGTGATGTTTCCTGTGTTGTTCACAGATACAACCGATGCGTGGCGACTAACCGATAAAGCCAAACGGCTACATATTGACGGCGGTGGCATCATCGTGGAGCTCATCCTCGCCTGTGTGTTTTTATGCCTCTGGGCGTTTTTACCCGACGGGCCGATGCGAAGCTTGGCCTTTTTTATCGCCACAACCTCTTGGGCCTTCTCACTCTTAGTCAATCTCAACCCCTGTATGAGGTTTGACGGATATTATCTGATCTCTGACTTCATCGGCGTGCCAAACCTCCAACAAAAGGGGTTTGAGCTGGCCCGTTGGCATATGCGCGAGACATTGTTCAGCCTTGGTAAGCCCGATCCTAGCTTGGAACACGGCGCAAAGCGCGTAGGCCTGTTGGCCTATGCCTATACAACGTGGGTATACCGCCTTTTCCTATTCATAGGGATTGCATTACTGGTGCATCATATGTTCCCGAAAGCCATCGGGATTATTCTTTTTTCAATCGAAATTATCTTTTTCATTATCCGCCCCATCGTGGCGGAATTCAAAGTCTGGTGGAGTCTACGCATGGATATTATCTCACAAGTCAAGGCTCGGATTACTCTGGGTCTCTTCGTCATTTTGGCGATTATTTTATTTTACCCATGGGCGCAAAGCATTAGCGCTCCCGCCCGCCTTGAACCGCAAAATTATACTGATGTATTCCCGCCGCGTGCGGCGAAAATAGACACGCTTAATGTGAGTAATGACCAATATGTCAAAGCAGGAACACCTCTTTTAAGTTTAAGCTCAGAAAGTTTAGAATTTGACCTTAAACAAAGTCGCGCTAGATTGGCTTTGCTTGACGCCCAAATTGCGCGGCGGAACAGCAACCTTCATGAACGGCAATTCGGGACGACACTTGATGATGAGCGCCTGCGTGAACAGGCCACCTACGCAGGTTTAACCGCGCAAAAAGAGCAATTGCAAATCATCGCACCCCAAGCTGGCCTTGTCAGTAATTTGCACGCGCATATTCATGCAGGACGCACCGTCACCCTACAAACGCCACTCCTGCGGTTATCAGATTCAAGTCGCTATAAGCTTATTGCCTTCGCCCCTGAATTGGAAGCGGGACGGCTTCGTGAGCGCAACTCAATCATTTTTATTCCCGATGATCCCTCGCTTGAAACCGTCCGCGCCGAAATTACCCATCACGCGCCGACCTCTCGCGCGGCCCTTGATGAAGCTGAGTTGACCTCTGCTTACGGGGGGAAGATCGCCATTTATCCTGACACGGAAAAAGGGCTTATCCCCGTCAATCCTGTTTATGAAATATGGGCGTCACTTGACGCAAGCGTTTATGAAGGTCGCCCAAATGGAGGCCGCACGGTGCGAGGCCTTGCAAAAATTAAAGGGCCAAGAGAAAGTTACGCCCAACGTATAGGGCGGCAGATTTTGCGTGTCCTCATCCGCGAAGGTGATTTTTAATCAAACCTGTCCTCAGGCCGTCTAAAACATTACGGGAACCCCAAGAAGAGATTAAAATTCTGTCATGGAGTGTTAATCTGGCTTGAAGTTCGGGCAATCCGACATAAAATCGAATTTATAAAATATAACTTCGGAGCCGCCTTTTATGCGCAAAACAGTTTTAACAGGACTTAGCCTTCTCGCCTTATCCGTGGGAGCTCTTTCGCTCTCAACATCAGCGGCAACACAAAATAGCTTCACGAACCCATTAGGGGTCGGGCAATCTGATGCTTTGACGCTTGATCGAGGGCGTGGAGTCTTAACTATGGCGCCCCTACTTGAGCGGGTCACGCCAACAATCGTCAGCCTCCGTGTTGTGGTGTCACCTGATACGCCAGAGCTTGACGATTCAAGTCGGGAATTATTTGAGCGCTTCTTTGGACAAGTTCCTGAAGGCCGCAATAACCGTGCGCGTGAATCAGGCGGTTCAGGTGTCATTATCGATGCCCGAGAAGGTCACATCATTACCAATCACCACGTCATTAATGACGCCACAGAAATTATCGTCACCTTAGAAGATGGCCGTGAATATGACGCTGAAATTATTGGTTCAGATGAAAAGACCGATATTGCTATTATACAAATCGAGGCCAAAAAGCTCCGTGAAATTCGTCCTGCAAAAGAAGATTCCTACCGCGTCGGCGATTATGTTGTTGCCATTGGTAACCCGTTCGGATTCAGCCACACGGTCACAAGCGGCATCATAAGCGGCACAGGACGTACCTTCGGGCGCGGCGACGGCTATGAAGATTACATCCAAACGGATGCCTCTATTAACCCTGGAAATTCTGGCGGTGCCTTAATTAACTCCAAAGGCGAGCTGATCGGAATTAATACGGCGATCATCTCTCGCTCTGGCGGCAATAACGGCATTGGCCTCTCTGTGCCGATTGATATTGTCAACGGCGTCATGTCGCAATTGGTTGAACACGGCGAAGTGCGGCGCGGACGTATCGGCGTCTCTATTCGTGATATTGATCAGGCCCTCGAAGAAGCGCTCGACCTCCCCAACCGAAACGGCGCGCTCGTCAATGAAGTGACCGAAGGCAGCGCGGCTGACCTCGCAGGGCTAGAGGACGGCGACGTGATCATCCGTTTTAACGGCGACGAGATCAAAAGCGCCAATGACATTCGAAACTCGGTGGGACTTGTGCCGCCCGGAACCCGCACGGATATTACCTATCTGCGCGATGGTCGCCGAATAAATACGAAAATCACCATCAAAGACGTCGAAGATCAGGATGAAGTTTTGGATGAGGACACAGACGAGTCCATCGCTGAGCTTGAGCGCTTCTCTGGCGCGACTCTGACCAACATTCCCGATGATGTGGAATCGCGCGGCGGGGACGAAGGTGTCTATGTCGAAGACGTTAAGCGCCTGTCAAAAGCCGCTCGTGCAGGTCTTCGTCCCGAAGATATTATCCGAAAAGTGAACCGAAAGTCGGTTAAAAACCTCAAAGACTTTGAGACGGCCATTAAAGCCAATGACGGCCCACTTGCCCTATCTGTCGAACGAAACGGATCTAATATTTTCGTGGCCGTTCGCTAAATTAGCCCTCTATAGAACCCCGCTCAGCGGGGTTTCTTTGTGGCAAGTCTTCGTAAAATCGCCGCAGGTTAAACTCTACCATTGACCATTGAAGCGCAATTTTCCATAGGCTAGACTATGGTTCAACCCTTTGCATATCTTGGCAATCCCACACGTTTCATGCGCGTGAGCACTGCCGTGCTGCCGCCGCTATTTTTGCTCGCCCTTATTACTACCGCTATTGGACTTTATTGGGGCGTCTTTAAAGCTCCCGAAGATTACCAACAAGGTCGCACCGTTTGGATTATGTATATCCATGTGCCGAGCGCATGGCTGGCTATGATGGGTTACGGTGTCATGAGCCTCGCCGCCCTTGGAACTTTGGTGTGGAAGCACCCCCTTGCGGACGCCGCAGGACGGGCCGCGGCACCTATTGGGGCTTGTTTTACCTTTCTCGCACTCCTTACAGGGTCACTCTGGGGCAAGCCGATGTGGGGAACATGGTGGGTATGGGACGCGCGGCTCACTTCCGTCCTCGTTTTATTCCTCATGTATCTTGGGCTCATCGCTCTTGCTCGCTCACTCCCGCGCACAAATAGTTCGGCGCGCTTGCTTGCGATTTTAACGCTTATCGGTTCAATCAATATTCCTATCATCAAGTTCTCAGTAGATTGGTGGAATACGCTGCATCAACCTGCCAGTGTCTTCCGTTTTGACGGGCCAACGATACACCCCTCTCTCTTATGGCCACTTCTTATCAGCGCTATCGGACTGAGCTTGTTGTTCTTTGCTCTGCATTTATACGCGGTGCAGACGGAAGTTTTAAAACGCCAAGCTGACGCGCTTGAAATCAAACGTATGCGCGAGGCCCGCCGCAATACGATAGACTATAAGGGTACTCGCACATGAGTGGTTTTATCCTTTCGTCTTACATGGCCTTTTTTGTCACCCTGCTCTTACTGGGAAGCCTTCTGGTTTGGGAACGACATCGCGTTAAAAAACGCCTAGAACGGCTTAGAGACAAAATTCAAAACGATAAAGCACCCTAATGAAGCGGCTCATCCCGCTGATACCGCTGCTCGTTGCGGCCTTTATTATGGCAATATTTGCGGGCGTTCTATTATCAGGTCGCGATGCTCAAACGCTGCCGTCAACATTGCTCAACCAGCCTGCCCCCACTTTTTTCGCACCGGCCTTAGAGGGAAGCGGCTTACCAGCACTTCAAGCAGACGATTTTATCAATACCGCAATGCCCATTACGGTTCTGAATGTATGGGCGTCTTGGTGTACGCCTTGTATTGCCGAACATCCCTATATTACCGAACTCGCCCATCAAGATGGCGTCAGCCTTGTGGGCCTCAATTATAAAGACAAGCCCGACGCCGCCCTTAAATTTCTGAATAAATTAGGTAATCCTTACGAGAAAATCGGAACCGACCCATACGGCGCTGTCGCCATTGATTTCGGTGTTTACGGCGTTCCCGAAACTTATGTCATTGATGCAAAGGGCATCATCAAATTTAAAGTGGTGGGCCCCGTCACGCCAGACATTATAAAACGCGACCTCGAGCCTCTTTTTCAACAGCTTAGAACAGCTCGCCCGTAAACGCGCCCTCAGCCTTTAAAAGATGAAGCTTTCGATCGACCCCGCCTGCATATCCTGACAGGCTGCCATTTTTACCAATAACGCGGTGACACGGAATTATAATCGCAAGCGCATTACGCGCATTTGACCCCGCGACGGCCCTCACCGCTTTTTCAGACCCCACAGCCACCGCAAGCTGCGCGTAAGACCGGGTTTCCCCGTAAGGAATAGCGCATAAGGCCTGCCAGACCTGTTTTTGAAACGGTGTGCCTGTTAGAGCCATCTTTGTCGAAAATTCTGTGAGCGTGCCGCCGAAATAATCTTTCAACTCGCCCCGTATCTGCTGCGTAATCTTTGTTGTCCCTGCCACAATAGGACGCCCATAATATTTTACCAAGCGCGCAAGCTGGCCTTGCATATTTTTACGGTCAACAAATTCAAGCAGGTACAGCGCGTCTTCATCAACAATAGCGATCATGCGTCCTAGCGGCGTTTCAATCCAGTCCACCAACAGAGGCGCTTGATTTGATTTTAATTTCGTCCGTAGCGGTGCATCGCCAAATTGTGCTTGAAAGGCCGCGCGAAACCCGCTCGCCGAGGCATATCCCGCATCTATTTGTACATTTATCACGCTTTCACCTCTTTTTAAGTTTTGCGCCGCCGCGCTTAATCTTTGCTGCCGCGCATAGGACAGAAAGCTCATGCCGAAGCGTTTATTAAATTGCCGCCTTAAGGTGGAATTATCCCAGCCTGCCGCTGTGACGTCCGCTTCACGCCAAACTTTAATAGGGTCTGCTTTGAGAACTGCAAGGGCGGCGTCTACCACCGCTGACGGCGAGACGAACGGCGTATCGGGATGACACCGCTTGCATGCGCGGTAGCCCGCCGTTCTTGCGCTATCGACATCATCAAAAAACACGCAATTTTCAGACTTTGGCGTTCGTGCAGGGCAGCCCGGGCGGCAATAGATTCCCGTCGAGCGCACCCCAACAATTATCAACCCAACGTAAGTTTCATCTCGTGATACAATGACCTCATATTTTTGCAAATCACTCAACATAAGCTTCCCTAGCATAGGTGAAACAATAGCGCCGCCTAAAATCAGGCATTGTTATTTTTATGACCAACAGCTAGGGACATGCTATGACTGTATATTTACATAAAAATGATCTTCCCAATGACATTAAATTCACAGGATCTGTGGCTGTCGATACCGAAACCCAAGGGCTATCGCTTGTACGTGATAAGCTCTGCCTCGTGCAATTGTCGGCGGGAGACGGGGATGCTCATATTGTGCAGGTCAACCGAGATACTTTTGATTGCCCTAATCTCAAAGCGCTTCTTGGGGATCCTGAAATTGAGAAAATCTACCATTTTGGTCGCTTTGACGTCGCGATTATAAAACGTGACCTCGGCGTTGTCGCCGCGCCGCTATTTTGCACTAAGATTGCCAGTGGTCTTGTTCGAACTTACACGGACCGTCACGGGCTTAAAGACGTCTGCAAAGAGCTGTTAAATGTTGATATTTCCAAGCAACAGCAAAGCTCTGACTGGGCGAGCGATGAGCTGACCGAAGCTCAACTGAACTATGCTGCGTCCGACGTGCTTTATTTACATCGCTTGCAAATGATTTTAATGGCAAGACTGATACGCGAAAGCCGTATGGATATGGCGAAAGCTTGTTTTGAGTTTTTACCAACCCGCGCCGACCTTGATCTTGGGGGCTGGGGAGACGTTGATATATTTTCGCATAATTTACGTCGCCAAACTTAAAATGGCTTTGTTAAAATCTCTTTAGAGTCTCTTGGATAATGATATTATCTATCGCAATAATCAGAAAATTGCCCTATAGCCACTTTCAATGACGTCAACACTAACACCACATACACACTCTAATAGTGAGGCCTTGGGCTTATGGGAACCAAAACGAACCCTAACGCTTGAAGCTGCGCGCCGACATTCTACACGGATTCGAATCATTCGCGCCGGTCTTCTTATTCTTACAGCGGCTTTAGCAGGAAGCGTTATTTGGTCCTATAGTCAGCGCAACACGCCTTTTATTCAAATTGATGACCCGACCGAAAGCGCGCGGATGTTGAAGCCTCGTTTTTCGGGTCGTACAAGTGATGGATTACCTTATAAGCTAACAGCCGACGTCGCTGTTCGCCTTAATCAGGCGGCCAGTGAAGTTGAGCTTGAAAATCCCGTGTTAGAATTTATTCGAGAAGCTGGGGCGAAATCCTCTCTCGTTAATTCTATTGAGGGAACATATGATGATGTGTCTCAAATATTGAACTTACGTAAAAATGTAGACCTTAAAACAGATGACGGAAACCATTGCGTCACAGAGCATGCGCGTATTTTTACGGTCGAAAAGAGAATAGAAGGCGACAAGCCTATACAGTGTAACGGAAAATTCGGAATTATCACAGGCCAGACCTATGAAATTCTGGATGATTATGAAGTCTTCAAATTCAAAGACGGCATGACCGCTCTACTCGAAGACGATAAGCCGACAGAATCACAGGGAGAGGGGGGATGAAGTTTTACATATTATTCCTCTTTAGCTTAATGCTCTCTGCTGTGCCTGCCACGGCTCAATTCGGCTTTGGGGGTAACGGCGTTATCGACGTAAAGGCGCAAGAGGCAACCTATAAAGGTAGCGTGACTATTCTCATCGGAGATGTCGTCGTCAAGCAAGGTGAAGCCATCATTACATCTGATAAAATGACGATTTACCGCGCGGAAACTGCCAGCAGCCGCACAGCCTTAAAGCTTGGAGAAATTACGCGCATTGTAGCTGAAGGAAAATTCGTCTACGATGCACCGGATAATAAAGTCACAGGGGATCGGGGCATCTATAAACGCACGCAAAATCAACTTGATGTTTTTGGCAATGTCGTTCTGATACAGCCATCTGGAAATCAAGTAACGAGTGATAGTTTGTTTTATGATTTGAAGACAAAAAGTGCTCGGTTCAAAAGTGAATCTGGTCGAACCGGATTCAGTTTAGGCAATTAAGTTCAATAGGGGTATGAAAATGACATCTTATATAAAATCAGGGCTTTATCTTATCGGCTTTATGACGCTCTCTACGATCGCGAGCGCACAATTTTCAACCGACTCCAAATCACCTGTCACTGGCTCCGCTGATGATGTTGATTATAGACCCAACTTAACAATATTCTCGGGTCAAGTAGATGTTCGCCAAGGCGATGTTCGTATTCTATCTGATAAGATGCGGGTTCATACAACCAATGGCGCGAGCGGGTCGGAATCCATTGACGGTGCCCATAAGATAGAAGCTATCGGCAATTTTTACTATCTAACACCCGATCAAGAAGTTCGCGGTCATCAAGGGATTTATCTTAAGTCAACCGAAACATTTACCGTCACAGGAGATGTTGTCTTACTTCAAGGCGATGGCAATGTGGTGACAGGTGACAAGTTGGTTTATAATCTGAACGACGGAACAGCCATAGTCAAAGGATCCTGCAAGGGTCGTAAGTGTGGCTCCAAGGGCCGCGTCAATATTTTGCTTAAAAACACAAGCAATTAAATCACAAACATTATTTATCAGCGCATCAAACACAAGGTTAAGCCATGACAGCTCAGACTGATTATGACGTCCCCAAAACTGGGCTAGCTGCCAATAAAATTGGTAAGGCTTATAATGGGCGCGTCGTCGTTAAAGATATTACGTTGACTGTGCAACGCGGAGAAGTTGTCGCTCTCATGGGTCCCAACGGTGCGGGTAAAACGACAAGCTTCTACATGATCATGGGCCTGATTGAAGCTGACCGCGGCATCATCACGCTCGACGGGGAAGAAATCACCAAGCTGCCTATGTATCAACGTGCGCGTCTCGGGGTCGGTTACTTGCCTCAAGAACAAAGTATTTTCCGCGGCTTGACGGTTGAAGAAAATATCCGCGCAGTTGTGCAGCTCACAGAAAAAGACCGCTCCAAATGGAATGATAATGTCGACGCACTTCTTGATGAGCTGAACATTGGTCACATTAAGAAAAGCCCCGCCCTCGCTCTATCTGGCGGTGAACGTCGCCGTGTCGAGATTGCGCGCGCGCTTGCTTCACGTCCTAATTTCATTTTGCTTGATGAGCCGTTCACAGGGATTGACCCCATCGCGATTGCCGATATTTCCGAGCTTATCCTGTATCTTAAGAAACGCGGCATTGGTATTTTAATTACCGATCACCGCGTACGCGAAACCCTCGACATTGTCGACCGCGCCTCGATCCTCTTCCAAGGGGAAGCTTTGTTCGAAGGAACGCCTGAAGAAATTCGCGCCAATAAAGATGTACGCCGCGTCTATCTCGGCGATAAATACGCTTAGATTACGCGACTATTTTTTAGCAAGGACGGTTTAGATCCGCTCCTTACTTCCAACCGACACTATCAAAGATGCCCACGGCCTTGGCTTGGTTTTTACCAAAGGCCGAGACGTTAAGGCCGTCTTCTTTAAAGGTTCCAAGAACGCTGACAGCAGACGATGTCTTTGCATCGGCAATCACGGGATATTCATTATTCCCATCAGAGAAATAACTCTGTGCCTCAGGGCTTGTGAGATATTCTAAGAATTTCACCGCATTGTCGCGGTTCGGGGCATGGGCTGCCAGAGCCGCGCCACTGATATTCACATGTGTGCCCCGCCCATCTTGACCAGACCCGTCTTGGTTGGGGAATATCACATTCAAATTGCCGTAAATCTCTTGCTTTTGCGCCTCATCAGAGCGGGCATAGCGCGCGAGATAATAAGTATTGACGATCGATACATTACAAATCCCTGCGGCCACCGCTTCGATTTGACCTGAATCATTGCTTTGTGGCTTGCGAGCGAAATTAGCGACAACACCCCGCGCCCAATCTTCGGCCCGTCCCGCCCCGTCATGCGCAACCATCGACGACAGTAGCGAGATATTATAAATATTACTTGATGAGCGCATGCAGATTTGGCCTTTAAAAGCCGGGTCCGCGAGGTCTTGATAATTTATAGTTTCAGGAATGGACGCGCCTTTATGGGTGATAATCACCCGCGCGCGCTTAGAGAGGCCATACCACAAACCGTCAGGGTGGCGCAGATGAGCGGGAATACGCGCCTCCAAAACATCCGACTGCACGGCGGAGATAACCCCTGCATTTTCAGCTTGCCACAGCACGCCTGCGTCAACGGTAATCAGCAAATCAGCCGGGCTAAATTCGCCCTCGCTTTTCATTCGCTCAATCAGAGCATTGGCTTTCGCCTCAATGCGGTTGACCTTAATGCCCGTTTGTTTTGTGAAATTTTCATAGAGCGCCAGGTCCGTATCATAATGGCGCGACGAATAAAGGTTCACTTCACCCGCGTCTTGAACATTAACTTTTTGAGCAGCGTCACCCGCCTGCGTCGGCGTGTCTGTAGAACTCTGCGAACAAGCCGCAACAATAAGGGCTGAAAAACAAAGGAGGGAATGTTTGAGACGCATAGGAAGCTCCAGAGCCAATTAAGAATAGTTCGCAACTGGTAATGGCTTTAGCTAATAAGTCAAGATGGATTATTGGCAAAGCCCCTTCAAACTATCACCTTTCGCACGTAAGACGACCTTTTGCCCTATTTCCCAAACAGTGTCTGGACTTGTGTCTATGGTCAAATAGGCCCTTGATGTTGCCCCTCTAGGCATTGTCCCGCTGGACGCCGCGCCGATTGTAACACGTTGCGTAGGCCCTGCATTGCGAACATCTAAAATCTCATAGCCATTTGAATCAATTTTAAGGGTCAGACTCTGTGGACGCGCTAATAAAGCCCCACTCCACCCTTCGGTTAAATTAGTAGACCCAGCGATTGACGCCGCAGGAAGACGACCAAAATCTGATATAAATTCACCACCCTTAAATACGCCTTCAAGTACCGTTCCACCGCCCGTTAACATTGCCACATTTATAGACGATGGAGCGCGGTATAAATCCTGCGCAGTCCCATATGCTGCAATTTTCCCATCGTCCATAATAGCAATATGATCGCTCACCTCCATCGCCTCATCAGGGTCATGGGTGACGAGGATGGTTGTGCAATCACGGGCCCGTAAAATTCGCCGTGTTTCTTCGCGCAGGCTGCGGCGTAAGATAATATCAATATTAGCAAAAGGCTCATCCATCAAAAGCACATCTGGCCTTGGGGCCAGCGCTCTTGCCAAAGCCACCCTTTGTTGCTGCCCCCCTGAGAGCGTATGAGGATAGCGCGCCCCAAAGCCTTCGAGACCGATTTGCTCAAGGAGTTCGCCCACGAGCGCACTATGTTTTGACCTATCCGCCACGCCAAAGGCAATATTTTCTTGGACGGTCAAATGAGGAAATAAAGCCCCCTCTTGAAAGACCAACCCGACGGGGCGTTTCTCAGGCGGTGGATTGAGCTGTTGGGACGCCATAGGCGCGCCATTTAACAAAATTTCTCCTGTCTGAACCTTAAGCACACCTGCGGTGAGATTAAGCAATGTCGTCTTTCCGCAGCCTGACGGCCCAAGGAGGGATAAAATTTCACCAGAATTTGCCGTAAGGTCAATGGCTGACAAAGCCGCAACACCGTAATAAGAATGAGAAATATTTTTAAAGGTCAGGCTCATGCCGCCCTTGCCTCCTATGACTCGGCAATAATCAGTTCTAAATTTTATATTGTCTATATAGGATGCAATCCTATATGCAATCATCCGTTGCCTATAGAGGGCATCACTCATTAAGGCTAATTTATTCCCATGACCTCACGTCAGATCAAATGACCTCAAGGCAGATCATAAATTTTACCCCGCAGCGCCTAGGACTGCTGGCCTTAACGGGATTAATGGCCTTACCCATTTTAGCCATATTCGCGGCGCTTTTTACGCAAACGGACGTCTCTTGGGCACGGCTGTTCACGACGACCCTCCCAACATATATAATCAATACGGGCGCCTTGATGGTGATGGTCGCCATCCTCGCAGGCAGCATGGGCGTGACCACCGCGTGGGCTGTCGCAAGCTGTGAGTTCCCGGGCCGCAAGCTTTTATCATGGCTTCTAATCCTGCCCCTCGCCGCGCCGGCCTATATTATCGCTTATGTTTACACGGACCTAATGGAATATTACGGCCCCCTACAATCTGGCCTCCGTAGCCTGTTTGGGTGGGGCGGAAGTGATTATAGCTTCCCAAATATTCGCAACCTCCCTGGCGCAGCGTTGATGTTAAGCCTTGTGCTTTACCCTTACGTTTACCTCTTAGCGCGCACCGCTTTTCTCTCCCAAAGCCAAGGCCAATGGCAGGCGGCCCGAAGCCTCGGCCTCTCCCCGCGCCGCGCCTTTTTCCGTGTGTCTCTGCCTGCCGCAAGACCGGCCATCGCAGGAGGCCTCGCGCTTGTATTGATGGAAACCTTAGCTGATTTCGGTGTGGCCGATTTCTTCGCCGTATCAACTTTTAGCACAGGCATTTTCCGTGCATGGCTGGCGGAAGGCAATCGCCCTGCCGCCATGAAGCTAGCAGCCTTTATGTTGCTGATCGTGATTTTACTTGTCACGCTCGAAGCCATGAGCCGTCGCGGGCGCACAAGCTCCAAAGGTGCAAATTCAACGCCCGCCGCGCGTATGACATTATCTAAGCCGCTGGCGGCTCTAACAACATTGCTTTGCGCCTTGCCTGTTGTGTTTGGCTTTATCATTCCCGTCTCTCGCCTGACAGTGTTAGCCCTCACGTCTGGTGATAATCAAAGCCAAAGTACGTTTGCTGGCTATGCTTTTAATAGTTTCACCACCGCCGCCATTGTCGCCCTTATCGTCACACTGATTTCCATTAGCCTCGCCTATATGCAGCGCAATTCATCTGAGCGGTTTATAAAAGCGAGTATTAAGCTCTCGACCCTTGGTTACGCTTTGCCCGGGGCGATGCTCGCCATTGGCTTGCTCTATCCGCTTGGGGCGTTCGATCAAATCTTGACACGGTTCGCCAAAGCGCATCTGGCGTGGAGCGGCGGTCTTATTCTCACAGGGACGTCTATTGCCCTAATTTACGCCCTTGCCATTCGCTTTCTGACGGTCTCATTTAATAGTGTCACGAGCGGGTTCGCCGCCATTCCGCCATCAATAGATTCGGCCGCGCGTTCCCTCGGCGCTTCCCCGAAAAATGTCGTGAGGCGTATTCACGCTCCTTTATTAAAATCAAGCCTGATTGCGGGGGCGATTTTAGTGTTCATTGACGTTATGCGAGAGCTGCCCGCGACCTTGATTTTACGTCCGTTTAATTTCGAAACCCTCGCCACCCGCGTCTATTGGCTGGCCAATGATGAACGCCTCGCCGAAGCCTCCACCGCCGCCCTGTTAATTATCCTTATTGGCGTAATACCGATCATTTGGCTCAACCGCATGGCCGCAAAAAATGAGCGAAAGTAACCTTGATTTTTAAGTAAGATTAATCCATCCAACCATAGATAGTAAACAAAGAAGGGTTTTCATGTTAAAACAATATACGCTGATTTTAGGATTAGGTCTCACCCTTAGCCTCGGAGCCTGCTCGCAAGCTGAGACAAATACAAAAACATCAGAACCAGTACAGCAAACACAAGCCCCAAAAGCGAAGCCACAAGACGGCGCACGCCAAGACAGACGCCAAAGGCCTGCCAATGGACGCGAAGGCCGTGCACTGTCTGAATTTATGTACGCATCCTGTGACGGTCTCGCCGTAGGAGATACTTGCAGTGTTGAAACACCGCGCGGGACACGCGAAGGCGTTTGCTTTATGCGTGAAGGTGATGAGCGTTCTCTTTGCCGTCCGAAAAGGCCCCAAGGTGGCCAAGGTGATCGAGGCGAACGTCCTCAAAGACCTCAACAGTAATACTAGCTAAAATATCTACTGCATTGGACACACTCTTATGCAGCACTTTATCCTTGCACACTGTGACAATAAGCATAATTCTTTTCATGCACCTTTCTGCTAGAAAAGTTGCATGAAAAAGATATTCAAATGGGGCGGCTTATCTCTAATAGGGGCTATAATATTAATGCTCGGAAGCGCTTACGCTCCTGACACAGACACTGAAGCCATGCGCGCCAAATACGGCGGAGAACAGGCGCGGTTCGTTCAAATGGTGAGCGGCGCCAATGTCCATTACCGCGACCAAGGCCCAAAAGATGCGCCTGCTATCATTATGATCCACGGCATGAGTTCTCATCTTCAAACATGGGAGCCTTTGATTGCGCAAATGGGCGACACGTACAGAATTTTATCACTAGACTTACCAGGGTTTGGCTTAACAGGGCCGAATCCAACGGGTGACTATGGTCCAACTGTTTATACCCAAGCCGTCTTAACCGTTATGGATGAAGCTAAGATCGATAAAGCGATTATCGTCGGTAACTCTATGGGGGGATGGACAGCATGGCGTATGGGGCTATCACATCCTGAGCGCGTAAAGGGTTTGGTTTTACTCGATCCGTGGGGCGCCCCGGGCGAGAACAACGAGAAAAGCAATCTTGCCTTTAAATTAATGGCCTCACCCATCGGTAGAGCCTTGATGCCTCATTTCACTCCCAAATCCATCGTCAAACAATCCATTCTACAATCTGTAGAAAAGGACGAAATCGTCACAGACGAAATGGTCGAGCGCTATTATGAACTCACCCGTTACCCCGGCAACCGGCAAGCAACTATAGACGCGATGAAAGTTACGGATGATTTATCAGCATGGTCAAATATCAACACACTCAAAAGTCCCGTTCTTATAATTTGGGGACGTGAAGACCAGCTTATTGATGTCTCTCGTTCAGAGGCGTTTGCTGCCGAGCTTGAGGGTGAGGTCATCATTATTTACGACAATGTCGGACACCTCCCGATGGAAGAAGTCCCCGCAGATGTGGCGCGTGACATCAAATCTTGGTGGAACGCGCAGCCATTAGAGGCCGCGCAGCCCTAAGCGTTTAAATATGCAATAAAGGCAAATGCTGATGCGTAAACTTCGCACTTTAATCATCCCTGAAGCTCTAGCCGTAGCTTAATCGCGGCGCTTTTTGCGTTTGAACTTACCGTCTGTGGGTGGTTTGCCTTTGGGCTTTTTACCCTTTTTCTTGCCAGTGTCTTTGCGCGAATTATAACCGTCATCTTTGCCGCGTTTAGAGCTTCTATCTTGACCCCAATCATTGCCCTTACTTTTATCTTTGGATTTACCTTTGGGCTTATCCTTGCCCCAATCGCCATCGCTGTCTTTAGACCGAGAGCGGTTTTTCTTGGGATATTTAGATTTATCGCGCGGTTTATATTCGGGCTTATTATCTGGGGCGCTAAAGTCGGGCGCGCCTTCAAGGCGGCTGGCGGTAATCGCTTTTTCGATCTTACCTTCCGCGCCTATCGCCTCAACAAAGCGCGACGCGCCGTCATTAGACAGCTCGATAAAGGTACGGGTTTCGCTGATTTTAATCACGCCAATGTCGCGCTTTTTAAGACCACCCGATTTACATAGCATCGGCAATATCCACCGCGGTTCCGCCTTTTGCTTGCGGCCCAAATTAAGCGAGAACCACACGCCATCTTCAAAATCGCTACGGCTGCGAGATTTACGCTCGCCGCGTTCACCGCGGCCCCCGTCGCGGCCTTTACGATCACGGCCACCGCTCTCAGGATCATAAGTCGGCACACCGAGCAATTCTTCAGGGGCGGCGCGGGACGCGCGGAAACTGCGTAGGAATAGCGTTGCAATCGTTTCAGGCGACGTGGCATTAAGCAATTGCGCAACCATTTCACGCTCGGAATTTGTCACCTCGTCGTGAATTACTAGAGACTCGATAAGCCGTTCATTATCTTTAGCTAAAACATCAGCAGCGGACGGCGGCGGCCCCCATTCAGCGGTCACTTTTGCGTCACGTAACAAACGTTCCGTTTTGCGGCGGCCATTATGCGGCACGATCAAAGCACTAACGCCTTTACGGCCCGCACGACCCGTACGGCCCGAACGGTGAAGCAAAGCTTCGCGGTTTTTCGGGATAGAGGCATGAATAACCAAACCCAAGTCAGGCAAATCAAGCCCCCGCGCCGCTACATCTGTCGCGACACAAACACGGGCGCGCCCATCGCGTAATGACTGTATGGCGGAGCTTCGTTCTTTTTGCGAAAATTCTCCTGACAAGGTCACGACGGAAAACCCGCGGTTGGTAAAGCGCCGCGTCATACGGTTCACCGCAACTCGCGTATCGCCAAAGACGATGGCATTTTTTGCGTCATAATATTGCAGCACATTTATGATCGCATTTTCTTGATCATTTTTATTCACCATGAGCGCACGGTAGGTAATGTCCACATGTTGCGGCGCTTCGCTGACCGTATTAATCCGCACCGCATTTGATTGGTAAGTCTCGGTTAAGCGCGCGATTGATTTCGACACGGTCGCACTAAACATAAGCGAGCGGTGGTCTTCGGGCGCGGCCCCAAGAATGAGCTCGAGCTCTTCGCGGAAGCCCATCTTGAGCATTTCATCAGCCTCATCAAGGACAATAGCGCGTACATCTTCCATCACTAAAGACCCGCGCTTAATATGATCACACAGACGCCCTGGTGTGCCGACAACTATATGCGCCCCGCGGCTAAGCGCACGACGTTCGTCGCGCATATCCATCCCGCCAACACAAGTGGCGAGTTTCGCACCCGCTGGACGGTAAAGCCATTCCAGCTCTTTCTTAACTTGCAAAGCCAGTTCGCGCGTCGGGGCAATCGCAACGGTCAACGGACTGTCCGCAGGCGGCAAGGCCAGATCATCCCCAAGGATTGTCGGTGCTAAAGCCAAACCAAAGGCAACGGTTTTACCTGATCCTGTCTGAGCGGAAACCAAAAGGTCGCGTTGTTCGTGACCGGGTTTTGTGACCGCCGCTTGTACGGGAGTCAGCGTTTCATAGCCGCGCGCGGCTATAGCATCGGCCAATGCCGGATGAATATGTGTTAGGTCTGTCATTATAATCTTTCGAGCGCGTAAGCCGCGTCCCATACGGGGCAACAGCCGCCCCGTCTAGTGTTTAGTTTGCACAAGCTGCATACCAAGCTATATACACTGCGAATGACGATCAAAGATGTAAGCTCAAAACAAAGAATATACTCTTGTCATGCCCACAAGTCATATGACAAAAGTTTACGCAACAACCAGAGTCAAATCACGGAACACATCATCAGGATAAATTAATGCAAAACTTCACACGTAGAACCGTTATTGGAACGGCTTTATCCGCCACAGGACTGACGGTTGTCGGCGGGTTGACGTCTTGTAAAGCTAAGACTGGCCCTTCTTTGCCTACCAAAAGCCTTTTAACAGAAAATAGTCTTCTTGATAATATTGGAGTTTTACGCGCCCCCGATAAAAATGGCGTCAGACTACCTAAGGGATTTAGCTCCCGTATTATTGCGCGGTCTTCGGAGCCTGTTGTCAGCGCCTCTGATTATATATGGCACGGAGCACCGGACGGCGGGGCGGTCTTTGAAACGGAAACGGGCGGTTGGATATATACGTCCAACGCCGAGCTGTCTGAAGGTCGGGGCGGTGTTGGCGCTTTAGTTTTTGATAAGTCAGGTGACGTCATAGATGCCTATTCGGTCTTGTCGGGAACCACCCGAAATTGCGCGGGCGGCGCGACACCTTGGGGGACATGGCTGTCTTGTGAAGAAACAACAGGCGGCTGGGTTTGGGAGTGCGACCCAAAGGGTATAAAACCTGCCATAAAAAGGCCCGCCTTAGGCGCGTTTAACCATGAGGCTGTTGCGGTTAATCCTGACACAAATATTATTTACCTAACAGAAGATCGCCAGGACGGTCTGTTTTACAGATTCATCCCCGACACACTCTCAAGTGACGGCCTGCCTGATTTATCGCGTGGAACATTACAGGCTGCCATTGTTGACCCGCAGACAAAGTCCGTGACGTGGGCTGATGTTCCCGATCCGCTTGCACTAGAAATACCAACACGCCAACAAGTCACGAACGCGACGCCCTTTAAAGGCGGAGAAGGGATTGTCTATTACGACAATGTCGTCTCTTTCGTCACTAAAGGCGACGATAGGATATGGGCCTACCAGACTGACCATGAAATCATGAGTGTCATCTATGATCACGCCACATCGGAAACACCCATTCTTAGCGGCGTTGATAATGTGACAGTTTCCAAAGACGGAGAGCTTATTATCAGTGAAGATGGTGGAGACTTGCAAATTATAGCCGTCACAGCATCAGGACGTTTGCTGCCCCTCATGCAGCTCGTTGGGCATGACGCGTCAGAGGTTACAGGCCCCGCCTTTTCACCAGACGGGAAACGTCTCTACTTTAGCTCTCAGCGCGGAACGGAAGGATCTTCCAAAGCAGGTATAACTTTTGAAGTCACAGGGCCGTTTCACCGCTAGGGTTTTTCAACCATAGGATATATTGGCGTCATCATTTATATTCGTCCACCTATCCATCATCTCAGTGACCTTACTAATCGCAATAGGTTTTGAAAGATAATCATCCATACCATGATCCAGACAGGCTTGCTTATCGCCTTTTAAAGCGTGCGCCGTAACGGCAACAATCGGCGTATGAGGACGGTTTAATTTCGCTTCCAATTCACGAATAGCGAGTGTGGCCTCATGACCATTTAATTCTGGCATCGAAACATCCATTAAAATAATTTTCGGCGAGAGCAGTTTCCACTTATCAACGGCTAAGCGACCATTCTCCACAATTTTGAACGAAACTCCCAATTCCTCCATAATATATTTAATGAGCATCTGATTGACCTCATTATCTTCTGCAATCAGCACATCGACTCGTGAAGTTTCAGGAGACTTTAAAAGCTCGATTTTATTATCGCTCACCATGGCTGCGCCACTTGGGGACGGTTCTACGTCGCTTGCTTCTGTAACAGTGCTGGCCTTAAGCGTCGTCCCCGATGAGTATGAGGTTGAATTTGAGATGGCTGTTGACAGGGTTCGTAATAGCTCTTGCTGGCGCGCAGGCTTAGTTAAGTATCCTTCAACACCACTATTTTTCAAACGCAGTTTCAGCCCATCATTATCAACAGACGTATAGATAATGATGGGGATATGTTTGTAAATATCATGTGCCTTAACGGTCAAGATAAAGTCTTCACCCGTCATCTCTGGCATTTGATAATCAACAATGATGAGATCAATAGGAATGTTTTTTTCCTGAGCCCGCGCTAAAACAACAAGTCCTTTTTTAGCGGAATCAACAGATATACATTTGCATATATCACTCGTCAGTTGCTCTTTTAAGATATAGTGGTTCGTCATGATATCATCGATGATTAAAATATTACCGCGAATGGGAACGGGGTTTTTAACCGTCGTTTGGGCAACTGTCTCTGTTACAGCCAGTTCGATTTCAACCGTAAAAACCGATCCTTTACCTAACTCACTTTCCGCCGTAATTTGACCGTTCATAAGTCCCGCTAAATTACTTGCAATTGTAAGGCCCAGGCCTGTGCCTTCATATTTCCGCGTTATGCTGCCGTCTGCCTGACTAAATTTTTCAAAAACATGCGACAGCTGCTCTTCTTTAATCCCTATACCTGTATCGCTAACCGCTATAGTCAGCATTGCCTTTTGGTCTATTACCGTGCCACTCACATTGATTAACACGTGACCTTCATGTGTAAATTTAAGCGCGTTACCCACCAAATTTGTCAAAATTTGCCGAACACGCCCAACGTCTCCAATATATGTGTGAGGCAAATCTGGATCAATACGCAAAAGCAAGTCCACGCCTGTTTCCGCCGCCGCCGTTGCCAATAGTGAAGTAACGTCTTCAAGGCTTTCCCTCAGCAAAAAGGGCGCACTATCGAATTCAATATGACCCGCTTCAATTTTTGAAAAATCAAGGATATCATTGATAATTGTGAGCAAAGCTTGACCTGATCGGTCGATCGTTTGAACAAATTCTAATTCACGAGAGCCAAGCTGGCACGTTGCCAATAATTGAGCCATGCCCATAATGCCGTTCATGGGTGTACGGATCTCATGGCTCATATTAGCAAGAAATTCGGATTTAGCTTTATCCGCTTTTTCGGCCTTTAGCTGAGCTGTTTTTAAATCCGTTATGTCTGAGAACGTTAAAACACGACCACTCTCACGCCAAGGCCTAGATGTAGACTTTATCCATCGATCATCGTTTAAAAGAATTTCATCTGAAAAGGCCGTTCTATTACGAATATTTTCCCTGACCATTCCTTTAATTTCAAGACGGTTTTTCTCTTTATCCTCTACGGACGTTTCCTTTCTCAAAGAAAAAATCACATCAAAAAGGTCATCTTTGTCTTTTCCAATGAGCGTAAAATCGTCGCCCACGCCGAGAATTTTTCTAAACCCAATATTCTCATAGACACACTCACCATCTTCCAAAATAATGAAAGCTGTGCTCATTGTATCAAGAGCCTCAGTCAAAATTTCATTAAGTTCAATAATGGCTGCTATATTGTCTTGGTCGATATGCGTCTCATTTACGCTCTTATCTATCATCCCCTGATCCCCAACTTGAGACCTTATAATCTTTCGGTCACCCCGACCTAGCAAATTATTACGCCCAATAAATTTTAACTTTTAATCGTAAAATATTATTAGAGAATCTAAGGTGTTACGATTAATATTTTATGAAATTAGACTCTAACCCCCATAGACACGTCCTATCTATACACCCTACCCTTGACGTTCGCCCTTAAGGCGACCACATAGCGCGCATGGTGGATAGACCTGACATATCCAAAAACTCCGCAGCTGATGTGAGCGCCCCTAAAGTGATTACGCCAAAAGTGATTACTCTGGGCTGTCGCCTAAATGCCTATGAGAGTAGCATTATGGCAGGACATGCCCGTGATAATGAGCTCGGCAACACGGTCATTATTAATAGCTGCGCTGTAACCAATAAGGCGGTTGCCGATAGCCGCGCGGCGGTCCGCAAGGCCAAGCGCAATAATCCCAATGCGCGCATCATTGTCACAGGGTGCGCAGCACAACTTGACCCAAAAGCCTTTGCCGCCATGAGCGAGGTCGATCACGTCCTCGGTAATGCTGAGAAAATGGTCGCGCCCAGCTTTGATATAGACGCGCTGACTATGGGCCCAAAAATTCGCGTCAACGACATTATGTCAATCACGAAAACCGCTCCGCAATTCATCAGTGGCGGCAACCGCATCTTAGAGAAAAGCCAAAGTCGCACCCGTGCATTTCTGCAAATCCAAAATGGCTGTGACCACCGCTGCACTTTTTGTATAATTCCTTATGGTCGGGGGCCGTCGCGCTCTGTCCCCGCAGGTGAAATCGTTGGCCATATTCGCGCCCTAGTCCGCGAAGGTTTTAAAGAGGTTGTCTTGACGGGGGTTGATCTCTCCTCTTGGGGCGGCGACTTACCCGGTACACCGCCGCTCGGTGACCTTGTGCGCCGCATTTTAAAGCTCGTGCCAGAGCTGCCACGCTTGCGTCTGTCCTCAATTGACCCCGCCGAAGTTGACGATAGCTTGATGGACGCGCTGATAAATGATCCCCGCATGATGCCCTATTTGCACCTGTCTATGCAACACGGCGACAATCTGATTTTAAAGCGCATGAAGCGCAGGCATAGCCGCGAAGACGCGGTTGCCCTGTGTAAAACGCTAAAAGAGGCGCGGCCCGACTTTAGCTTCGGGGCGGATATTATTGCAGGCTTCCCTACGGAAACCGAGACCGCCTTTGAACAAAGCTTATCCATCGTAAAGCAACTTCCTATATCGTGGCTACATGTATTTCCATATTCGCCGCGCGAAGGAACGCCTGCCGCGAAAATCCCGCCTATTAAAGGCGACATTATTAAAGCCCGCGCCAAAGCCTTGCGCGAACAGGGCGCACGTATGAAAGCCGCCCATCTAACGCGCCGCATTGGCAGTGTAGACACGGCTCTTTTTGAAGAGGCGGGTGACAAAGACAATATGGTCGGACGCCTCCCTGATTTCTCTTTGATAAAACTGGACAAACATCATTCACAAGCTAACCTGACAGCTGCTAACGTGGTTGGCACCATGCACCGCGTCAAAGTCACAGGCTCTGACGGAGATTATCTTTTGGGACAATTCCTAGACTAAGCGATATTAAATGAGCGACGATAAGAAAAAGAAAAAAGGGTTTTTTTCCCGCGCTTTTGGGCTTAAGTCCAAAGCCGATAAACAAGCCGAAGAGGCCGCGAAACGCGCCGAATCCCAGCAGCGTGTCGATGCGGAGATGGCCGCAAGAATGGCCGCGATTAATGCCGCCGCCCTAAAATCAGCGCGTGAACAAGACCTCAAGGATAGCGGGATTGATCTCGCCGCTGACGAAACAGCGAAAATTGAAGCCGAAGAAAAAGCCCTCGCCGAGCAGCAGGCGAAGAAAGATCTTGAAACCGCGCGGAAACTTACCGCAGAAAAACGCGCCAAAGAGCTAGAGGCCAAACGGCTAGCCGAAGAAGAAGCGGCTTTTAAAGCATCTGAGGCTGAGCGCAAAGCCGTTGAGGAGAAAGAACGCCAAGCGCGAGACGCAGCCGATGCCAAGCGAAAAGCCAAAGACGCCGCCCAGCGCCAAGCCGAAGAGGCCGCGCGCTTAAAGGCCGCGAAAGACGCAGACGAAGCCGCGCGCTTAAAGGCCGAACTGGACGCCCAAGAAAAGCTCCGCCTTGAAAATGAAGCCGCAACTGCGAAAGCCGCCTCCGAGGCCGAAGAAGCCGCCCGTTTAGAAGCCGAGAAAACCCGCCTTGCAGAGTTAGAGGCCCGTAAAAAACAAGCCGCGGAGCAAGCCGCTAAAGAGGCCGCGCAGGACGAAGAGCGCCGCGCAGCGCAGCGCACCGAAGACGCGCGTATTGCGGCCGAGTTAGCCGAAGAGCAAGCCGCCCAAAAAGCGGCCCTAAAAGCAGAAAATGATGCCCGTGAGGGTGGGTTCCTCTCGCGAATTTCCAAAGGCCTCTCGCGCTCAACGTCGACCATGTCGGAAAATATGGCGGCGCTGTTTACCAAGCGAAAGCTTGATAATGAGGCCATCCAAGACCTTGAAGATCTTTTAATCGGCGCGGACCTTGGTGTCGGCCCGTCCATGAAAGTCTCGGAGATTTTATCCAAAGACCGCTTTAATAAAGACGTCACCGATACGGAAATTAAAATCGCCCTCGCAGGGGTGATCTCTGATGTTCTTGCCCCGCTCGAAAAGCCGTTGAGCCTGACAGGGGCCAAGCCTGAAATCATGCTCTTTGTCGGCGTCAATGGATCGGGTAAAACCACCACGCTCGGCAAGATTGCCAAACGCTACGCCGATGATGGTAAGCGCGTTTTAATCGTTGCGGGAGACACCTTCCGCGCGGCCGCCGATGCGCAGCTTAAAGTCTGGGGAGAGCGCGCAGGCGCGCCTGTCCTGTCCGCCAAGCACGGCGCCGATGCGGCAGGGCTTGTTTACGACGCGGTACAAACAGCCAAAGATGAAAATTATGACGTCTTGATGATCGACACGGCAGGACGGCTGCAAAACCGCACGGAGCTGATGGACGAACTCGCCAAAGTCGTGCGCGTCATTAAGAAACATGACGAAAGTGCGCCGCACCATTCTATCCTCGTGCTCGATGCGACCGTCGGCCAAAATGCCCTGCTGCAAACCGAAGCCTTCGAGAAGGTCGCAGGGGTCACAGGCCTCATCATGACCAAGCTTGACGGTACGGCAAAAGGCGGCGTCCTTGTGGCCCTATCGGATAAGTTCAAACTCCCCATCCACGCCATCGGTATCGGGGAACGCATCGAAGACTTAGAGAATTTCTCCGCCCCCGTCTTCGCCGCCGCCCTCTCAGGCATCGCGCAAGAATTGGATGGGTGATGATGCAATTGCGGGTCTCTTATGACTAAAGCCCTAAATTGACTGAGGCCGCCCTCCCCATTAGCCTGATGTTGATGTCGGCAGCTCTACACGCTGTTGTCGGTGTCTTAATGAAGGGCTCCCAGGACAAGACGTTATTCAGGGCTATGTTTGCCTTTATCAGCGGCGTTATCTTAATCCCGTTTTTATTTATTCTGCCCCTGCCGCCTGCCTCTGCGTGGGGTTACCTCATCATTGGGGCCCTCATACATTTTGCCTATCAATTGGCGCAGATCAAAGCCTTTGAGACGGGGGACATGTCGGTGGTTTATCCGGTTATGCGCGGCAGCGCTCCTGCCCTCGCCGCCTTGTTTGCGCTAATCCTATTAGCTGAGACCCTCGGGCCTGTCGCCATAGCGGGATTAATCATCGCGGTCAGCGCCCTGATCATGTTTGGGTTTAGCGGTTTAAATTTTAGCGGCGGCGTTAAGTTGCCCCAAAAAACCGCCCTTGGCTTTGCCCTGTTTTGCGGCGTCATGACCGCGCTTTATACGGTGATCGACGGCGCAGGCATGCGTATCACCCGTCAATCTGGTACGCTTATTTTTAGCTATATCGCATGGTTTTTCGTCCTCGACGGCATCAGTCTACCGATTGTCGCCGTCATTAAAGAGCGACGGAACCTATGGACGGCCATGCGCCCCGATATGGTCCGTTCAATCTGGGCGGGCCTATTATCTTTCGTCAGCTACAGCGCCGCGCTTTATGCGCTCTCTGTCGCTCCGATTGGAAAAATGGCGGCCCTAAGAGAAACCAGCGTCGTGTTTGGCGCTATTCTAGCCGCCCTTATTTTAAAAGAACCTTTTGGTAAAAGGCGTATCATCCTCGCCGCTATCCTCGCTTTTGGTTTGGTCATGATGCAGGTCGGTTAAGCCAAAAACGGCATGCATGCCCGCGCCACTGCGCCTTAAAGGATGCCACTGCACATCTCATAATAGGCTCTCGTAGCTGCATCCGAGGATGACTGAAATATTAGTCTCGTTAAGAAAATAGTAATCAGGTTAAATTTAGTGTTAATATTAAGGAGATCTAAGTAGAGGCTTAAAGTGAACGAGCAAAAATTCGTATATGAGCATTTTAACAATGCTTCCAATCTAGTTGCGGCAATGAGCACTATTTATATAGGGATGCTTTTATCGCCGATCATGGAAATTTCATTTTACTTGGCATATGCAGTCCTAAGTATGATGGTTATAATTTTTTGTCTTGTTCGCACGGTGAAATTTGCGTGGAGGCATAAACATCTAAGCCAAAGAGAACAGATGAAAATTATTAAGCGCCATCGATATTCTTTTAAGTGGGTATGGCTGATAATCGGCTTGTCTATTTTCATTCCCTTTATCGTCTCTTTGTTTTTCAAACTCAATATTATACAATTTTTTGGAATAATTGGACTGACCTTTATGTTGGTTATCTTCGTGTTTTTTAAGTTATTTTTACGCCGCTATTCTTCGGTACGCACAGCATAAGGATTGGGAGTGCACTCCACCCAGTCCGCTCACCCCTGCGAAAGCAGGGGTCTCTGTTCTTAGTGCAGAAAATAGTGATTACAGGGAGATCCCTGCTTTCGCAGGGATAAACGGGGGGGAGAAAATCTTACAGATAAATCCACGCCCCACAAACATCCCCTATCATACATCCATCACCTTTTAGGACAGCTTGTACTAGTTATGCTGGCGTTGAGGTGAGGATTGGTGCGGGTCGCGCGCGGAGGTAACTTTCTGTGAGTTCCGCCGGACGCCTTGTAAAAGCAATTATGGACCGCAAGGCCCATGGGCGCGATGGTCGTGACATACCACTGTCCGAGGCCTTTGAAAAAGCCAGTCGCAGACGGCGTGGTTAGGCTCTGCCTAGCCAGCCGCAGGCAATGTGTTCTGCGGCGTAGGTCATGTAAAATAATCGCAAAGTTTGGTAACCATCATGGCCTGCCGCCTCTGCTGTCCACCTCGC
>JBDXGZ010000019.1:0-43125 GCA_039989855.1 Maricaulaceae bacterium
TAGCAATTGTGTGTGATGATAAAAAAATGACGCAGCAATCTTATGATAATTACCATGGTCCTGAAGTTGAAGGTGTATATTTAGCGCGTGATGTCGTCAATGAGCCTCCTAATGTGATTTACCCGACTGCTTATGCCAAGCGTATAAAGCAAATGGAAAAGCTTGGCGTTAAAGTTGAAATTCTTGGCGAAAAACAAATGACGAAGCTAGGTATGAATACATTACTTGGTGTCGGTAAAGGATCAGTGCGAGAAAGCCAACTTGTGATTATGCGCTGGAACGGTGGTAAAAAGAACGATGCCCCTGTTGCACTTGTGGGTAAGGGGGTAACATTCGATACAGGTGGCATCTCACTTAAACCAGGGTCAGGTATGTGGGATATGAAAGGTGACATGGGTGGTTCTGCGGCAGTCGTTGGAACGATGCATGCCTTGGCTGCCCGTAAAGCGAAAGCTAACGTTGTTGGTGTTGTCGGTTTGGTTGAAAATATGCCCGATGGTGACGCACAATTACCAGGGGATATTATTAAATCCTACTCTGGCCAGACAGTTGAAGTCCAAAATACTGACGCAGAGGGACGTTTAGTCCTAGCTGATGCGCTTTGGTACACGAAAGAGGAATATAAGCCGAAAGTGATGGTCAATCTCGCGACACTCACTGGAGCGATTATTGTGGCGCTTGGCCATGAACATGCAGGCTTATTCTCAAATGATGATGACGTTGCTGCCCAGCTTACATTAGCGGGTGAAACGTCGACAGATAAAATTTGGCGGCTTCCTCTCAGTCGCGCCTATGATAGGCTTTTAGATAGTCCTAATGCTGATATGAAGAATATTGGTGGACGTGAAGCTGGATCAATAACGGCAGCTCAATTCTTACAACGTTTTGTTGGAGATACACCTTGGGCGCATCTCGATATTGCCGGTACAGGAATGAAAAACAAACGCCGTGATCCCCGCGAAACAACATTTGGTACGGGTTTTGGTGTCAGGTTGCTGAACCGTTGGATTGCTGACAATTATGAAGGTTAGTGAATAGATTTTAGCATGGACTATTGGTTCTATCATCTTGAGCATGCCAGTCTTGAAGCTGTTTTGCCTCAATTGCTTGAGAAAACACGTACTAAAGGCTGGCAGGCTCTTGTTAAAATGTCAAAAGAGCGTCTTCCAGATATGGATAGATATCTTTGGACTTATCGTGATGATAGTTTTCTTCCTCATGGTTTAGACGACGAACCTCTTAGTGATCGTCAGCCAATATGTTTAAGTCATTTAGCGGATGAATCAGGACGCTCTCAATGTGTTTTCTTACTCGATCAAACGGACATTGTTTTTTCTGAAGCTGCAGAGCGCTGTATCATTATCATAGAGGGGCAACGTACTGAGAGCGTTGCTTATGAGCGCGCGCGCTGGAAGGCCCTTAAAGACACTAATGCGTCGATGTCTTACTGGCAGCAAGACGATCGTGGTGACTGGAAGAAAAAAGCATAATGTGTTGATAATTTGCCAAGTCCGCGCGAATCTGATTCACAGAGATTATGAAGTTTAGTAATTTCTATATATTGAGCGCAATTGGCATGATGATGCTTACCCTTCTGACTGCGTGTGGAACGACAGGGCAGGGCAACAATCAAATCTATCAACCTCGAGAGGGGCAGGGGCAATATATACGCCCTGCATATCTTGACCCAGAGTTACCATCTCGTATTCCGCAAGATGATCTTTGTAAGTCACGAATCTATCAACGCCTTGTCGGTCAATTTGAGGGAAGCCTCTATTTCCAAGCCATTCCGGGCCGCCAACGTATCATTAAAGAGGCGGTTTTAGATGAGCTGGAACGCGATGATGAATATCTAACTGATTTGGACGTGCCCCCCCCCTTTGTAGAAGTTCGTGAATTTATTTCTGGGCAACCTGTTTATTCGGCTAACATCCGCACAACTCCGGCCGTCTTGGCGTTAGAGCCTGAAGTCGCGGACCGCTTAACTGTTGAAATTAATATAGACGGTATTGTTGAGCGTGTGAGCTGCGGTTAAAGGTTTTGCTCTATAGTCGTGCTTTGTTATGCTATGTGTTAGCTGCACAAAAAAATATTTCATTAACCCTACGCTTTAATCATAGGTTTTGATTTAACCTTTATAGTTGAGAAAATCAAAGGGACGCGATTATAAATGAATCGTAATATAATAAAAATTAAACTTTTGAATCTTAGCCGGTTTTTCAAAAATGAGTCTGGTCACTTTGGGCTTATGGGAGCACTCTCAATGGGAGTCTTGCTTCTATTCATTGGCGCAACATTAGATCAGACACGTATTTATGAAGCATCAGAAGAACTACAGTCTATAGTGGACGCAGCTGTTATTTCAGTCTCCCTCGACCCAGAATTATCAGAATCAGAACGTCAGGAGAAATTCAGGAGTTTCATCGAAGATAGATTTGCAGATAATGAATTACTCGTTAACCCAAACTTTGAGTTGGCAACAGACTTGTCAGCATTCGACATACGCGTCACGGCGGATATATCGTCTGGTGTGAATACGCTTTTTGGTTTTTTTCAATCAGACAATTCTAACGTATCTGCTGCGGCGACCACAGTAACAGATAGTAGAACCGTTGAAATTGCATTAGTTCTCGATATTTCTACATCTATGACAGATAGTCGATTGCTAGAAATGAAAGCAGCGGCGAAAGGTTTTATTGAAGATATTTTCGCAAACGCCAGCTCTGAAAGATTATACATATCTATGGTGCCTTATGGTGGCGCTGTGCGTTTGCCTCCAGAATTAATATCCTTTCTCGATCCACCTGAGGCTGAGGTAGAGAAATACTGGCAAGGTGGAGTCTGGAATGGCTGCTTATTGATGGAGCCAAATGATTATCAGAGTGGCATTGCAAACAACGGGGCATTCCCATACCTCCCATCATATTATACGTTTGGTGGTTCAAATGGTGAGAGAAACCCATGGTGTCCGCGTGCGGGGAATGAAGTTGTTGGCTTAACGCAAGATAAGCAAATTTTATTCGATACAATTGATAGTTTCGCGCGCTCAGATGGGACTGTAAGTGGAATCGGAGCTGCTTGGGGTTTAACGACTCTTGAGCCAACTTGGCGAAATATTTATCCAAACACGGAATCCAACCTTCCTTTTGATTTTGCTTCTAACCGTCGGAAAATAATCATACTTATGTCAGATGGAGGGTCTTCACATCTTATATATCCTCGCGACGATGACTTTGAAGAAGCTTTACCATTTCATGTCTCGACCGCTAGTACCCGTAGATTCCGCAGTTCAGGTGAACAGAATGCAGCACAACAAAGAACGTGTGATCACATTAAATCACGTGGCGTGGATATATATACTGTTGGGTTCCAGATAAGGAATAATACTCACAGAAACAATCTTGCTAGTTGTGCATCGGTAGGTGGTGGGGCTTTTGATGCCGATGCAGGTGATTTGGATGAAAGCTTTAACGCGATTGCAACTCAAATTGCGAATACACGCCTTACAGGTAGTTAAGGTGAGTAAAAGTTAAAATTGGAGTGTCTCTAGGGTTTGCGATAGCTCCAACCACCGTAGTTCGTCAGTTTCAACAGATTCCTCCAATCGTGCACGTTCTTGCCCCAAGGTAATAGCTTGCTCCTTATCGCGCGTGAAAAGATCAGGGGCCGATAGGGCCGTGTCAATTTGAACAAGACGTACACGGGTTTTGTCGATGCGGGCTTCTATTTTTTTAAGTTCTTTGCGCATGGGGGCTAGTTTTGCGCGCGATTCGGCGGCAGCGCGGCGAATATCTGCTTGTGAGGGTTTGGTGTTGGTTTTAACTTTTTTGTCGGCGCGTTCACCCTCAAGCTGGAGTTGCTTATAATCCTCAAGGCTGCCGTCAAAGCGTGCAATCGTGCCTTTATCAGCGCACCACAGCCGGTCTACTACGGATTCGAGCAAGTTACGGTCATGTGAGATTAGCAATACGGCTCCGTCGAAATCATTGAGGGCTTTCATCAGCTCAGCACGGCTATCTATATCTAAATGGTTTGTAGGTTCATCTAGGACGAGCATATGCGGAGCATGGAACGAAATAAGAGAAAATAAGAGCCGTGCTTTTTCTCCGCCTGACAGGTCACCCGCCTTTGTTTCTGCCTTTTCATGACCGAGGCCAAAGCGAGCAAGCCGGCCGCGGCGCTCGGCTTCTGTGGCGTCAGGCATAAGCTCGACGACATGATCGTAGGCACTATGATTTATGTTTAAGGCGTCGACTTCATGTTGGGCAAAATAACCGATTTTGAGTTTCTTGTGGCGACGTATATAACCTTCTTGTGCTGAGAGAATACCAAGTATGGATTTGGCAAATGTTGACTTGCCTTGTCCGTTCTTTCCGAGAAGTCCTATGCGGTCATCGGGATCAATACGAAGATTAAGTCGTGAAAGAACGCGTGTTTCATCGTAACCCAATGCCGTATCGTCCCACCGTAAGATAGGCGGCGATAGTCGGCGCTCTGCGGAGGGGAGATCAAACGGATCAATCGGGTCATTTATGATCGTGGCGATAGGGGCCATTTTCTCAAGTCGCTTAACTCGGGATTGGGCTTGCTTGGCCTTTGACGCTTTAGCTTTGAAACGGGAGACAAAGGCTTCTAATCTGCGACGCTCATCTTCTTGCTTGCCGACAAGCGCCATATTTAACCGTTGCTGCTCGGCGAGGCGTGTTTCAAACACGTCATAACCGCCCGTAAATAAATTAAACTTTCCATTTTTAAGGTGAGCAATATGAGTAACGGCTTGGTTGAGAAAATCTCGGTCATGAGAAATTATAAACGCTGTGCCGCGGTATTTACGCAAATGAGCCTCAAGCCAAACGGCTCCTTCGACATCAAGATAGTTCGTAGGTTCATCGAGGAGGAGGAGGTCTGGGTTTGAGAACAAGACACCTGCGAGGGCCACACGCATCCGCCAACCGCCAGAAAAGTCAGAGCAGGGGCGGTGCTGGTCATCATGGGTGAAGCCTAAGCCTGCTAAAATGGTTGCGGCTCGCGCTTCGGCGGAATAGGCGTCAATATCGGCTAGCCGTGTATGGATAGTTGCGATGCGGTTCGGGTCTGTTGCTGTATCGGCTTCTGCGAGGAGGGAGGCACGTTCTTTATCCGCAGCGAGCACGGTGTCTAATAGTGTTTGCGGACCAGAGGGAACTTCTTGATCAACCGTACCAATGCGAGTACCCTTGCGGATGTTTACTGCGCCGTGGTCGCCGTCAATGTCTTGCTTAACTAGTCTGAAAAGAGTTGACTTCCCAGTACCATTTCGCCCGACTAAGCCGACTTTCATGCCCTTGTTTATGGCCAAAGTTGCCTTGTCAAACAGCATTCTGCCTTCAATATGATATGTAAGATCATTGATATGGAGCACGAGCTGGGGAAGCTTTCATTTATAATTTGTCAAAAGACTGGTTAAAACGGGTTCACAGATATGAATCTCTTCGCTATAGAGCGCGCGATTCATATTGACTATCCCTTAATCAAAAGGTGGCGTCAAATCTACAGGAGGTTTCCATCATGGCTTTGGAACGTACATTTTCAATCATTAAACCCGACGCTACGAAGCGTAATATTACAGGCGCTGTAAATGCTAAAATCGAAGGCGCTGGTCTTCGTATTGTTGCTCAGAAGCGCGTTCAGCTTTCTCAAGCGCAAGCTGAAGGGTTCTACGGCGTCCACAAAGAGCGTCCGTTTTTTCCTGATCTTGTTCAGTTCATGATCTCTGGCCCTGTTGTGGTTCAAGTTCTTGAGGGCGAAAATGCTATTAAAGCTTACCGGACTGTTATGGGGGCAACGAACCCAGCAGAAGCCGATGAAGGAACAATCCGCGCAACGTTTGCTGAAAGTATTGATGCGAACACAGTTCATGGTTCAGATGCGCCTGAAACAGCGATTGAAGAAATCGCATTCTTCTTCTCTGAAGGTGAGATTGTAGGTTAATCACCAGTTATAATATACAATAAAAAGGCCGCCTTTTGAGCGGCCTTTTTTATGTGTTTTGCATAAGTTTACTCTGAAAGGCGAACAAGTTCTGAAGATAGCTGTGCTTGAATTTGCTTAAAAGCAATTGTTAAATCATTGGCATCATTCGCGAGAAGAAATGTACTGTCATCCGTCGCGCAGGCATCAAGTAGAGCGAACGCACGCTCAAGACTTTCATCCTCAATATCACTTATTTGTCGATAACTTCTATAGGGGTTGTAAAGATCTGCCCATGTATTTGTATCAAATGTACCCGATTCAAGAGCAAAACCAATCGTGAATATTGTTACACCTTGATCTTTTAGGGTCTTACAGTCGGCGATAGTTGCGGCATCACCAGGGCTCACGTAGCGACCTTCTTCCCAGTTTCCCGATAATCCCGCTTCATTAGGGTTTTTTGCACCAGTTCCAACACCGTGAATGTCAACGTCCCATTCTTCATAACCTGCTGATGTGGATGTGCGGCATCTCCCACTTCTCCAGTACCTCGTACAGACAGCTTCACGGTAAATTCTAAAAAGTCCCGTTGAATCAACATTTGGCACAGCGATCCACGACGTTAAATTTGAACTGTCGGTATTCTGCCCATCGGACATGAAAACAAGATATTTTGTTGGATCTAAACTTCCGTTTTCAGTAAGATGCTTTTGGTCTTCATCTGCAAAGTCTTGTACGGCTTTTGTGAAAGCAACAGAAGAGTTGGTGCCGTTTATTGGGGACATATTGTCGATATCTTGAACTTGATCTAAGGCCCCCCATTTCATTGCGCTTTCACGAACAATATTGTTATTATATGTAACTATGCCTGTTCGTAAAAACCGTACAGATGCCTTACTATCATTGATCAACTTTGTAAGCTGCGTGTTGAATGTTGTCATATTGAGTTTTAATGCGTCAACCCGAGGAGTCGTGTTCTCTTGACTAAAGTAGTCCGTGACAAATTTTGCGGATTCGCTGTTTAACCATCCCCATGTGAGGTAATTTAGCAAAGTCTGCTCATAGGACGATAGGTGTGAATAATCGTCAATATCAATGGTTAAGGGTTTATCATCGAATAACATTGAACCAGAATTATCAAGTACAAATAATATGCTGGCTGCATTCAAAATATCAGGCTCTGTGTATTTCACAGTCGTACTAATATTTGACTTAATCGTTTTTTTTCCGATAATTTGAAGCATTATGGGTTCAATCGTTCCTTCAGTCCTAACCGTGACCTCACGATCGATCCCGTCATACTCAACAGTTAAAAAGATATTCTCTCCACTATCGAGAGGATAGCCAAGATCACGTGCAGAATATGTTTGTCCTGCAATGAAAACGCCAGGACCTGCCTCAGTGGGAATTTCGCCACTAGAACTAACGTGTAATGCAGCCGCTAAACCTATGGAATCTGCGATGGATTGTACCTTATCTGAATGTGTGTAGAGGCGTTGTCCATCTACAGACAAGCCAACCCCACTGATAAGGCCAAGCGTCGTTATAGCCGCCATAGCCCCAAAATTACCTTTTGTGTCGTTTATAAAACGATACACAGAATTTTTTATATTTAAAAACCTATTCATAACCATCCCACCTGTTATTTTGTATGTGGGGTTATATGGTATCATTATAAAATTTGAATTTAGAGATGTGGTTAATACCCATATTATTTACAGGGTTAATTTTTACCTACTAAATAGTTTCGCATACATGTCTTAAGCTTTTCACATAAAGCTCATGTTCAATGGGAATAAGACGCGTTGCGAGAGTTTCCGCAGTGTCACCATCGTGGATATCAATTGATGCTTGTTTGATAACAGCGCCGCCGTCCAACTCTTCGTTCACATAATGGACCGTGCACCCATGCGTTTTATCACCTGCGTCGAGGGCTCGCTTATGTGTATGTAACCCTTTATATTTAGGGAGAAGGGATGGATGTATGTTCATGAGGCGGCCAGGCCAGAGCCGCGTAAAAAACGGGGTTAGGACGCGCATAAAACCGGCGCAGCAAACAAGTTCAATATCCGCATCTATAAGGGCTTCATGGAGATCGTTCTCAAAGCTTTCGCGGCTTTGATAGTCTTTATGGTCTAACGCTACGGCCTCAATGCCCATTTCACGCGCTTTATCCAATCCAGCGGCATTCGGACGGTTTGAGATGACAATTGCAATTTCAGCAGGGTAGTCAGGGTCTAAAGCTGCATTCGCGAGAGCGACCATATTTGAACCGCGTCCTGAAATCAGAATAGCGACGCGTCGTTTTATAGGTTTGATTACGCTCATTTGGCCGTGAGTTGTCCAATCACAGCAGCGTCTTCACCTGCCGCGAGGAGTTGCTCAATAGTAGCCATAGCCTCTTCAGGGGCGACACAAACAACCATGCCTATACCACAGTTAAAGGTTCGCTGCATCTCTGCCTCAGCCACGCCGCCTACCTCTTGTAGCCAGTTAAACACAGCGGGGCGCTCCCACTCCGAGAGGTCATAAGCAGGGGTCAGGTGGTCGGGTAGCATGCGCGGCGTATTTTCTGTTAAGCCACCGCCTGTAATATGCGCAAGGCCTTTTATCTTGCCCGACTTAAGAAGGGCGAGTGTTGATTTCACGTAAATGCGTGTTGGGGTCAGTAACGCTTGTCCAAGAGTTTGTCCATCCGCGAAGGGCGCTGCATCCGTCCATGTTAAACCAGAACGGTCAACAATTTTTCTAATGAGAGAATAGCCATTCGAATGTGGACCGCTAGACGCAAGCCCGATAAGGACATCACCTTCGGCCATATCATCAAGGCGCGGCAGCATGCCGTTGCGTTCAACGGCGCCTACGACGAACCCTGCCAGATCAAAATCATCCCCATCATACATACCCGGCATCTCTGCCGTTTCTCCGCCGATGAGCGCACACCCTGCATCAAGACATCCATCTGCAATGCCTTTAATGACAGCGGTCGCTTTATCGTTGCTCAGGTGACCCGTCGCAAAATAATCAAGGAAAAATAAAGGTTCAGCCCCTTGCGCCAAGACGTCATTGACGCACATGGCAACAAGGTCAATCCCAACTGTATCCAGCAACCCCGTATCAATGGCTATACGAAGTTTAGTGCCAACGCCATCTGTTCCAGAAATCAGGATAGGGTCGTCATAGCCTGCGGCTTTCAGATCAAATGCACCGCCAAATCCGCCCAGAGCGGCAGCTGCGCCTGCGCGGCGTGTCGCCTTGGCAAAAGGTTTAATACGCTCAATTAGAGCGTCACCTTTATCAATACTAACGCCAGCATCGGCATAGGTGAGAGGAGGGTTCTTTGAAGTTGACATAGCTATCTTACTTTGATGCGATTCTTGTTTAACTGTTTGCAGCGATAAATTGCCTATTTTGTAGCGGCTTACAACTGAAATGGGCTTACTGTGCAAGCTTCAATCACAATTATATGTGTATTTTAATGCTTTTCGCCTTTGATTGATCAGCAATACAAGCTATTTGAGCATTATGACACGTTACTTTTTAATTTTCAGTTCTATTTTCACACTCTTAATAGGGTCCTTATCTGCGTTTGCAGCCGATCCTTTCACGGTCACGAATATTTCGGTTGATGCCACAGGGAGTACGGCGATTGAGGCGCAAGAGATAGCGCTAAAAGAGGGTCAGGCTACAGCGGCTGCCATTATGCTTCAGCGCGTTACACTTCCATCTGAAACCTTAGAGCGCGGCGTGCCAACACCTACGCCCGAAATGATTGGCCGGATGATCCGTGCGTTGGAGATTTCAAATGAGCAGCGCACTGCGCAGCGTTACTTTGGCAATGTTACAATCAGCTTTAATCCAACGGAAGTACAAAGATTTTTACAAGCAAACCGATTGACGCTATTTTCATCCCAAACTCAGAATCGACTTGTTATCCCTTTTTCAAGATTAGGCTCAAATAAACTGGCTGACACACTTAAAAATGGCGGCTTTGAACATGCGTTGACACCTTTGATCGTTGCACAAGCTTTAAACGGATTCGATCCATCTATTGCGTTGGGAAATATTGAGGCTGCGGAACGTGTTGCTGCTGGCTATGGCGTTCGTCAAGTGCTCGCTTTAAAGTCTGACGAAACTTTGGCAGGTACGTCTATTAGTATGACTGATATTTCTCTTAATACAGGCGAAGCTCGAAACTTCGGAACTGTAACAGGAGTGACGATGGAATTAGCTGTTGCTGCAGCGGTTGAGCGATTGCAAGATGACTGGAAAACATCGTCTGTGTCTTTAGCTTCGAGTGTTCAAGACTTACCTGTATCAATATTATTTAACTCTCAATCCGATTGGCAGAGTTTGCAAGACGTTATTGATGACAGTGCGCAAATTCAATCGGCTCGTTTAGATGCCATATCGAAAGATGGGGCCTTGATGACACTCAGTTATGGCGGCGACTTAGACCGGCTTACTAAAGAACTTTCTTTCAAAGGCGTAAGTCTTAAAGATGACCCAAAGCTTGGTGTGATTATCGGGCGTAGCCAATATCTTCGCTAAGGTGATGACGAAACAATCTTCTAATTGTAACCAAGGGCAAATTGCTCTTGACCTTAGCATCCCGACTGAAAAGTCCTTTGATAACTTCATTGTCAGTGGATGTAATAAAGATGCTGTAAGATTGCTTTTGAATACACATAAATGGCCTGTTCGCGTTTTGACGCTTGTTGGCGATGAGGGTAGCGGTAAATCACATCTGGCTCAGGCTTTCGCTCAATCACATAAGGGGCGCGTGTTATTCCCTAAAGAACCTGTACCTATTGGTGAATGCCGCGGAAAAGTGATTGCTTTAGATGATGCGCAAAAATGGTCAGAAGAGAGCTTGTTTATATTGTTAAATATGGCGTTGAATGGAGACGTTCCATATTTATTACTAACAGATCAACTCATGCCATCTGTATGGCCTATTAGATTGCCAGATTTACGCTCACGGTTAAAAAATGTCCCAACGGTTCGGTTGAACGCGCCAGACGAAAACCTACTGGAACCGATCATTAAAAAAATATTTTCAGACCACGGACGTACGATAGATAAATCAGTCGTCGATTATATGTTGATTCATTGCCCCAGAGATATTTCTCTGATCCAAGTCGATGTAAATAAAATTGAAACTGCAGCTCGAGCGACAAAGAGTGATGTCACCAAGCGCTTTGTCGCGAAGGTTTTGCGCGATTGTAACTATTGAATCGGAGACATTGTGCATCTGATCAAAAACTAAGCTTTCCCATCTAATATACACATTTTAAGTGGCTCAAACCGTATTAAAGCAACGATAGATAATGGGAAAGCGGTGGTTTTTTAAGCTCAAATCTATTTTCACCAAGGTACTGTTTTATATAGCCGTTTACTCGGTCTTTAAGTCTGTTATTCATCGTGCGTACATCTGAATTTGTCGAGTGGAGCGCTTGTCATTTAACGGAGTGAAAAATGAAAAAAATACTTTTGATATCGGCCTGTCTTTTTGGCCTTAATGCTGTTTCTGCTCAGGCTCAAGATGGATTGCTTGAAGGTTGGACTGGAGAGACATCACTCACAGGCTCAGTCACGACAGGTAATACAGAAACAACAGATATTGGCCTTGGTTTGAAGTTGCAAAAAGATGCGGGCCCGTGGCACCATAAATTTAACGCCTTGGCAGATTTCGGTCGTGTGAACGGTGAGAACAGTCGAGAGCGTTATGATTTTGGCTACCAGATTGACCGTGACATTAATGACCGACTTTACGTCTATGGTAATGTTGATTATTATTTAGATGATTTCGGCGCTTACCAAGAAGGTTATTTTGTCGGCGCAGGTGGCGGTTATAAAGTAATTTTACCCGACCCAATTGGGTGGAACCTCGAAGGCGGCGCCGGTTTCCGTTCGCAGGAAACTCAAGACCCTGTAGCGCCTGCGCTATTGCCACTTTCAGTCACAGATGAAGAGTTTGCTTTACGTGGTTTCTCTGACGTTGATTATAAATTTAATGAAAACGTGTCTTTGTATAATGATACTGAAATCATTTGGGCCTCAAGTGATACATATATTTGGAACGAGATTGGGCTAACGGCTAAGCTTGGCGGCAATCTTGCGGCAAGAGCTTCATTCCGTGTTGATCACCATACAGACGTTGTTGATGGTCTTGAAAATACAGATACCATCACACGTTTCGGTATTGTTTACACACTTAAGTAAACCACTCTTAGTTTAAACATAAACCTTGATGTCCGCTAGTGTCGCGGACATCAAACTTCGCCATAAATCACCTGTGTTTTGAGTGTCTAATGGTTAAGCTGGAACGATTTTTCCATCCCAATCAATAATGTGTCCTGTCGCATCTGGAGTGACGTCATTGATAACCTTCAATAGATATTCGGCGCTCTGTTCGGGCGTGAATAATTTACCATCAGGGACATTACCTTGAAACGGTTTTGATAAATTTGTGTCAACAGTCCCTGGATGCAACCCAATAATCACAAGTTTATTGAAACGACGGGCATATTCTATGGCTAATGTTTTAATCACCATATTAAGCGCCGCTTTCGCAGCACGGTAAGCATACCAACCGCCAAGACGGTTGTCGGATATGCTGCCAACCCGTGCGGAGAGAGCCGCAAAAACGGCTTTGCTGTCGCGTTTGAGTAAAGGCAGAAAATGCTTCGCCGTCATCGCAGGGCCTATTGTGTTGACACGAAAGTTTTGCTCGAACCCTTCATAGCTTAGGGTTCTTAGATTCTTTTCGGGCGCAATAGACGCGGTATGTAGCAGTCCTGTTGCGACAAATATTATATCAAAGCGTCCTTCGAATTTAGGGCTATCCTTAATATCCTCTACGGTTTTGATGATGGAGGCTTCATCGGTAAAATCAAACGTAAGGGACGTGACTTTAGTAGAGGCATGAGGGTTTCCTTGCCGTGATAGAGCATAGATATGCTCGACCTGTGGGTGCGCCACCATGAGGTCAGTTAGAGATGCACCTATGCCTCCGCTTGAACCGATAATGGCAATTTGCACGCTAGCTTCAAAGGATGTGAGGTCAATCATTATAAGACTCTGCTAAGGTTGGAATTATTTTAAACATAGATATTGGTAAGTTTCGCGGGCATTAAACCTCTCAAAGAATTTCCGAGGTAAATTGCGTCGGCTGTCTGAAGGTCATTGAGCTTCAAGACAGATGTTATAGCGTCCCCGTTAGTAAGCATTTTTGCCCGTAACACCCCAGGTAAAAGTCCCGCATCAAGAGGGGGCGTATAAAGCTTACCGTTTTTTTCAATAAAGAGTGAAGTGAACGATCCTTCGCACAATTCACTGTTTTTATTGGTGAATATGACCTCATCAATTCCGTGGCTTTGTTTTAAACGGTAGCGTTCGCCATCATAGAAATCGCGCAGAGACGCTTTATGCTGGGTCTCTTGTCGTTTGGCTGTGAGGGCGTATTTGGAAAGAGCGACGCGAAGGGGGACGTCTATAGGTTTTAAGATTTCGTCTTTAAGGCTGACTTTTCCTCCCACATCAACCGTTAAACGTACGCGCGCAGGACTATTTGCAGGTTGATAAGCGACCAAATGCTCAAGAACATTTTGCATTATTTTTTCATCTCTAACGGCCTTTGACAGACGATTTAAATGTCTTCCTACATCGCGATAACCCTCAATATAGTCCCAATAAAGAGTCTCGATAAAGTATGATGGTTTTTGCGTTAAAACATCTGATTTTAGAAGGCATTCTGCATATTCATCAGCGCCATTACTATCGAGGACAATACCGCTGCCCACGTGATAGCTGGCTTTTTTATTCGCTAAACTTAGAGTGCGAATAGCCACATTGAAACATGCGTTTCCGTGAGGGTCGACATATCCAACTGCGCCGCAATAAGCTCCGCGTGGGGTGTCTTCTAATTCGTTAATAATTTCCATAGCCCGTATCTTAGGAGCGCCTGTAACGGAACCGCAAGGGAATAGGCTATGAAACATCTCGCGGAATGTCGTATGATCTTTCAATTCAGCTGTCACACGGGATGTCATTTGATGAAGGGTCGGGTAGGTCTCAAGAGAAAAAAGTTCTGGCACATCAACAGAACCCGTAAGGGCCAGGCGGGATAGATCATTTCTTAAAAGGTCAACAATCATAAGGTTCTCAGCTTGTGATTTTATGTCAATTGCCATTGAGTCGCGTAAAGCATTATCTTGCGCCGTATTAGGGCTGCGTTTTTGTGTCCCTTTCATGGGCCGCATTGTGACATGTGTGCCTTGTTTCTTAAAAAACAGCTCAGGTGATAATGAGAGCAAATCTGGACCACCAAGGCGTATGAAGCCTCCATATTTCCCAGCTTGACGATGACGAAGACTTGCATAGAGGGCAAGTGGATCACCGCCGTAGTGACCCTGCATTGGAAAGGTTAAATTGATTTGGTAGCAATCACCTGCTTTAAGATAGTCTTGAACACAGTTGAATTTATTAAGATAATTGGCTTCAGTCCATGTTGGCTCGAGCGTCAGGCTTTGGGGTGAGGCTGTATAAAGCAACTCAACGGGTATATCTTCGCTATAATCCTGAAAGACCCCGAAGCAGAGTAACGGTTGTGACCTAGTCGTAGGGAGGCGGTGCTTTAATTTGCCCTCAAGCCAATAGCCCAGTTCATAACTGGTGAAGCCCGCGAGATAGAACCCCTGTTCATGTGCGGTTTTAAGGCGTGTAAAGGCGGCGTCAATTTCATGTGGCTCGTTAGCCTGTATGATTTCAACAGGATTGGTATAAAATCGTGGAGCAGGAGTTTGTGTGTCATCAAGAAAAACAAACGGGCCATCGAGCCGTGTATCATTTCGTGAATGTGAGCCGTTATTCATAGGTCTTAGCTAGGAGCTTTTGTTCATGAATCAAAGTGAAAACCCTCAATAAGCTGTCCATAGATATGATTTCGTAGACGGAGGGTGTCTTCTGAGGCCGCTGTGCGCTCTCTACGAAATGAAACCCGAGTTCCTGGAGCGATTTGCCCCATCATCCAATGGTCAGCAGGGATGACGCTCAAAGCACGGACGTAACCGCCTGTGCAATGGGAATCTATGCCGGATAATATTGGCGTGCCATTAGAGGTGACTTGCAAAGTTCCCGGCAAGAGAGGGCTGCTCGTTAGGGGCGTTTTATTGGATAAGGTTAAAGGAGGACGATCCATATCGGCAAAGCTTAAGACCGCACCCATTCGGTTAGTTTGAGGAGACGCTATAAAAACGTCTGTGAATAATCGCCTTTGTGCATCTGCGCATAGGTGGCTATCAAATTCAGGCCCTTTTTGGACACGCAGGACGAGGTTTTTTGCAAAAAGGGGACGGTATGCAGCGGGAATCGGCAGTGGTGATGTTGCTGTGAAATCCCCGCTTTCAATACGGTCTCCCGCTGCAAGGGCACGCCCGGTTAATCCCCCGACAGCGGCGGGGAGGTAAGTCGCGCATGAGCCTTTAAACATTTGCCCCTGAAATCCACCTGCTACGGCCAAATATGAGCGCGCGCCTATATGGCCTATACTGATTTCTAAAACGTCACCTTCAGCCATATAAAAGGGTTTATATTGCTCGATTGTTTGGCCGTTACATTCGGCGAAACGAGGAGCTCCAGTCAGCACCATCTGAATAGGCTTTAGAGCTTTAACCTTTAATCCACCCAAGTTGATTTCAAGGGCTGCTGCGACCCACGGGTTACCTACGCCGTGATTGGCAAGAGCAAAACTTAAACGGTCAGCCGCACCGCTTTGCGGTATGCCCAGCGCTCTATAACCAGACCGACCTACGTCTTGCAGGGTGGTCATGACACCAGGATTGAGTATCTCTATCGCCATGATATTATGACCATGTCGTCTGGGGAACAAAGCGCACCCAATCACCTGCCTTTAAAAGGAAGGGAGGGTCTCGGTCTGGGTCAAATAATGTGAGCTGTGTTTGGCCGATGATTTGCCATCCTCCAGGGCTATCAAGCCCATAAATGCCTGTTTGCCATCCTGCTAGACCTACAGAGCCTGCTGGAACAATTGTACGAGGTTGCTCGCGTCTTGGTATATGTAATTTTGAGTTGGTATCAGACATAAAGGCAAAACCAGGAATGAACCCCATGAGGCAAATCATATATGGGTTTTGGCTATGTAAAGTGATAACCTGATCTAGGCTCAGCCTTTTTTCCTGTGCAACATGCATCAGGTCAGGGCCGTAATTTCCACCGTATATGACTGGAATTTCTGTTATATTGTCAGCGCAAGTCAGGGTTTTTGACGGCTTAAAGTCATCTAATATATGTCTGATGATTACTTCAGCCTCAGCGCGAACTATGTTTGGGCGGAGCTTTAGTAAAAGACTGTCATAAGCGGGAACGATTTCACTCCAAAGGTGGTTGCTCTTACGAAATACATCCGCCAAATGTAGAATGTTTTGGCATAAAAGTTTTGAAAACCCATCCGAAGAAAACTCAATTAGCCACGCGCGGTGACTATAAGGTGTGAGTTTAAACTTCATCACGAACAGAAAGCGCGAATTTCAAGGCCATCGGCTTCAAGGGCTGCACGGGTAATGCGCGCCGTCTCGACGGCCCCTTTGCTGTCGCCATGCAGGCAAAGAGATCCTGCCGTAATATCTAATTTAGCCCCGCTACGGCTGACAACGCTTTGGTCTTTAGCCAGTGATAGGGCCTGCTTTAACCTGGCTTCATTTGTCGTAATTACCGCGCCGTCCAATTTTCGTGATACCAAATGACCATCATCACTATATTGCCTGTCTATAAAGCCCTCGGCAATGAAGGGAATATTTCTGACTTGCGCCGCTAAGGTCATTTGAGACTTAGGGCCACCAAGCCATGATAAAGGCGCATTAATGCGAATGATAACGTCGCCCAATAAATCTGCGAGGGCAGGCGTGTTCACCGCTTGATTATAAAGCGCCCCGTGGGGTTTGACATATTTGACGTCGCCTTGGGTGATATCAAGTAAAGTACAAATTTGCCGATATAAGCTCTCTGATAGGTCAGCCGCGCTTATATCCTCGCCTAGTTTGAGCTCAAGGCGTCCAAAGTTTTTTCGGTCCGGGTAGGACGGGTGTGCCCCGATTATCACATTGTGCGTCTTGGCATTATGCGACGTTGTGGTCATAATGCCTTGATCGCCCGCATGCCCTCCGCAGGCAATATTAGCCGAGCTGATATGGGCGAGAATAGCGGCTTCACTTTCAGCCCATGCCTGATTATCGGCCTCGCCAATATCAGCGTTGAGATCAATATAATTTACCATAGGGCTGTTAAATCAAAAAACAGAGCATAAGTGAAACCAAATCTTCGTGCACAACTAGTTTAACTCTAAACGGCATCGCCACAAGCGACAGCACTGGCCCACGCCCACTGAAAGTTGTGGCCGCCTAAATGGCCTGTCACATCGACGACTTCACCGATAAAGTACAAGCCCGAAACCGTTTTAACTTCCATTGTTTTTGATGATAAAGCTTGAGTGTCGACGCCACCTTTTGTGACTTCTGCTGTACGGTAGCCTTCGCTGCCCGCAGGCTTGACGTGCCATGCGTTAATCATCAAGGCTAGGTTTTGCAGGGCTTTGTCGCTCATATCCGCTAGCCTTTCAAATTTTTGCGCTGACGCAATCATAGTCGCGAGACGCGCTGGTAGGAAACGAGATAGAAAAATTTGCGGACTTTGCCGTGGATGTTTTGTCCTTGCAGTTTTTAGCTCGTCAATCATTTTAACATTCGGAGTCATGTTGATCGTGATGGCATCACCAGGGGACCAGTAAGAACTAATTTGCAAAATGGCGGGCCCAGACATCCCGCGGTGTGTGAAGAGTAGGGCTTCGTCAAAGGCTGTATTTTCGTGTGATACTCGACTATCTAAGCTCACGCCCGATAAGGTTTTAAGAGGCTCCTTAAGGTGATCTGTAAAGGTAAGGGGGACGAGGGCAGGGGTGGGGTCAATCAGGTTTAAATCAAATTGTTTGGCCAATTGATAGCCGTATGACGTCGCTCCCATCTTAGGAATAGAGGGGCCGCCGCAGGCAATGACAAGCTTCGTACAATTTAAAGATTGTCGAGAGGTGGTGACAACAAAGCCTTTATCATCTTGTCGGACGTCCAACACATCTGTTCCGAGCCACAGTTTAGCCCCTGCGGCTTCTAATTCATCAACAAGCATATCAATGACTTGCTGGGATTTTTCATCACAAAACAATTGCCCTTTAGTCTTTTCATGCCACTTAATGCCGTAGCGGTCGACAAGCTCAATGAAGTCCTCTGGTGTGTAACGGGCGAGGGCAGACTTACAAAAATGCGGGTTATTTGAGATGAAGTTTTTCGGAGAGCAATGACGATTGGTGAAGTTACAGCGCCCGCCACCAGAAATACGGATTTTCTCGCCTGGCTTGTCAGCGTGATCAATAATAAGGACCGAACGACCACGATCAGCGGCCCTTGAGGCACACATCATACCTGCGGCACCTGCGCCAATTATAATGACGTCAAATTTCATATATTTCCCTTAATGGACGCTGTGTGCAAACGGTTTGACTGAAAAATGCAGTTGAATTTAGTTTAACAGGTAATTTATTCGTGAGAATCTGCTATTATGATTTGAAGCATTGCCCGAATAACGGCAAGCTAAAATCGATATATTCGGGAAAAAATTATGAAACACCTTTTAATGACTGTTAGTGTTGCAGCCTTTTGTATTGTTGGCGTAACCGCCTGCGGCGGAGGCGGGAGTGATTCAAACACGTCTGTTTCACAAGTTCCACCACCACCACCTCCGCCGCCACCACCACCTCCGCCACCACCTCCACCGCCTCCTCCTCCTCCGCCAGTATCTGGTTCGGTTACCGTAAGTGGCGCAGCAACATTTGATCTAGTTCCGTTTAATACAGCCACTAATGGCTTGGATTATAACGCTATGACACAGGCGCCAATACGCGGCGCTACGGTGCAGGCTGTGAGTGCGGCAGGTGCTGTTTTGGAGTCAACGCAAACAGATTCCACAGGGGCTTACTCGATGATACTTGATCCAAATACGGATGTTCGAATTCGGGTTTTAGCTGAAATAGTTCAAAGCGGAGTAGCTAGTTATGATGTTAGCGTCGTGGATAATACGAATGGCGATTCCGTTTATGCTATACAAGGTAATTTATTAAGCACAGGAGCAGCAAATTCTGTACGTGATCTTAATGCTGACTCTGGTTGGGGAGGGTCATCATACACGGGCACCCGAGCGGCGGGTCCTTTTGCTGTTTTAGATCCTATTTACGAAACTGTGACTGATTTTATATCCGCAGCGCCGGACGCTACTTTCCCAGAACTTATGATTGGCTGGAGTACGCAAAATCGCGCTGTTGGTGGTGACCGTAATGACGGTGACATCGGAACCTCGTCTTATGTTGGTAATGGTCAATCCGGAATGGTTTTTATTCTTGGTGATGATGATGCGGATACGGATGAATATGACCGCCATGTCATTACTCACGAATGGGGACATTACTTCGAAGATAGAGTGTCCCGTTCTGATTCCGTAGGTGGGCCTCATTCTTTAAGCAATCGCTTGGACCCACGCGTCGCGATGGGCGAGGGATGGGGTAACGCTCTATCTGGTATTATTTTGGACGATACTTTCTACCGTGATAGTAGTGGAGTTCAACAATCGCGTGGATTTAGCTTTGATGTTGAATCTAACAATCACTTTCCTGAAGGATGGTTTAATGAAGGTTCCGTCCAGTCAATTATCTACGATATTTTTGACTCGGTCGATGATGGTGTCGATACGGTATCCTTAGGGCTAGGCCCAATTTATGACGCTTTGACCGCCGATACTTATGTTAATCAATCGACCTTTACGACAATTTACTCTTTTGTTGATCAAGTCATAACGGAAGCGCCTACGGCGGGTGATGGATTAGACGCACTTTTGGATGGCCAAGATATAACGGGACGTGGCTTTGACGGCGCAGGAGAAACCAATGACGGCGGTATTATGTCTGCGCTTCCTGTTTATCTCCAGGTAGCAACTGACGGCACCCCTATTGAGGTTTGTTCGCTTGATGATGCAGGCACGTTCAATCGATTAGGAAACAGGCGTTTCATTAGCGTCGATATTCCGGCAGCAGGATCATATGCTTTTAATGCAACACGTTCATCATCAGATCCGAGTGGCCGAGATCAGGATATAAGTGATCCTGATATACTTATATTCCGTCAGGGCGTGTTTATAAATCAACTTGTTTCGGGCGTTTCAGACTCCGAAATTGGTAATGCCACATTACAGACAGGGCCTCATGTTCTCTCTGTGTTTGATTTCTTAAATCTTGATGATGCAACAGACGGTGATGTTTGTTTCAACGTTTCTGTTCAGCCCAATTAGGAGGATGTGCCATGAAAACATTTCTTAAATTTACAGCACTCGCTCTCAGTACAGCAATGATGATTAACTGCTCATCAGCGGTGGTGGATAAGTCGACAACGGTTGCCGCGGCAGAAACAGCCCAAGGTTACGTTAAACCAGGCGCTAGCGTGAAATTACGCCATGATTTCAGTGGTAAATTAAACGCAGGACAGGTTGGAGCTATGTCTATGGACCTAATTATGCCGCCAACGGACGGTAAAGTCAGCATAAGCTTTTCAAGCTCTGATGGGCTGGATATTTTATCTGGTAAAAGCGGCAGTGATGCGCAACTTCAAAAAGCTGCCTTCACAAATGAAGCGGCTCCAATGGCTCCCCAACAACTCCAGTTCAGAGCCTTGGAAGATGGTGTCTACTATATCAATGCCTTTATAGACGTCACGCATGAACAAGGGCAAAAGCGTAGTCGTGTCATTACGATACCTGTGAAGGTTGGTACAGGGACGTTGAAGCCGGTTAATAACGGAGTGAGCGTTGATGACAGTAGTGGTCGATCGATTGCTATTATGTCTGCGGATGAAACGGTTAATCCGTAAACAGGGTATAGTCTATTGTGGAGCTCTACCGTAAGATACGAGCTCCCGCTACGGCGCATAAACAGCCAGAAAATATCGATACGGCCCCTAGTATCATAAGAGGGGTTGTAAAGGGCGTTGTCGATGTGGCGAGCGCTTTAGAGGCCGTCACACCGAAAATAAGTGTCGGGATCAGTAATGGTACGGCCAGTATAACAATCATCATCCCCGCTCTTTTTAGGTGAAGGGTTAGAGCTGCACACAATGTTCCAAAGAAGACCAGAGCGGGTGAGCCTATAATCAAGGCTATAATAGAGCCGATAATGATAGGGCTTTCCATACCTAGCATCATCCCAAACAGTGGGGAAATAACGATGAGAGGTAGAACGTAAACCACCCAAAATGCCGTAGCTTTCGTCAATATGATACCTTCAAAAGCATGACCAGATAATTTGTATATATCTAAACTACCATCTTCTTTGTCAGGTTGAAAAAGAGTCTCAAGCCCAATTAATGTTGCTAATAATGGCCCCGCCCAAATAACGGCAGGACTTACGAGGCTCAGAGTCTTCATATTCGGTCCAACACCAAATGGAAATAGAATGACAAGGCATAGGTAAAAAAACGGCCCCAGTGCCATGCTCGTACCATTTCGCAAGGATAGAGATATTTCACGTTTAAAGAGTAGGATGAAATATTTCATAGTGTCGAGTCCGCCGTAGTGGCAGAGGTGAAACAATTTGTTTGATAAGCGTCAAGATTGAGCGTTTGACAATCACTATGATCGCTTAAAAAGGGCAGGTGGGTTGCTGCGATAATCATCCCGCCTTGCTTCATATGTTGTAAGGCAAGATACTCGAATTGACGTGATGTTGAAGCGTCTAGCGCCGCTGTTGGTTCATCAAGTAGCCAAATAGGACGGTCGGATACGAGCAGCCTTGCAAAAGCCACACGTCGTGCTTGACCTGCGGATAAGACGGACACGGGGAGGGTGAGAAGTGAATTGAAATGCAATAAGTCTGCGGCGTCTTGTATGGAGAACTTTGGAATCCTATCAAATGTTTGGAAAAAATCCAAATTTTCAAAGACTGTATGTTTTGCTTTCAAGCCATTCTTATGTCCCAAATAATGACAATTTTCGTGTATATTATATGCGGATAGTTCGGCTCGTGTGCCAAATTTAATTTTCCCGTGTTCAGGGGAGTTAAAGCCTGCGAGGACTTTCAAGAGCGATGTTTTACCAACACCGTTTGAACCATGCAAAATAAGAACTTGGCCTTGTTCTAAGTCAAAAGATAAGTTTTCAAACAGCCGTATAGGCCCAGCCTCTACGGTTAGCTTATTAACTGAAATGACAACTCTATCATCCGGTGACATAGACATGCTTCTAAGCTGGCTTTTACAAGAGAGCAAGATGTGTTGTTGATGTGTTTTGTTGGTATATCTAGTTTGTCTTAATTAAGAAGGACACGTAGCTAATAGATTAATCTTAGCTTTATTGATATCACTTTGCGTTTCCAAACCGAAAAACTTTTACTAACATGAAGGTCGTCGGTTTGAATCTTATGGCCTGCTCCATTTTCTGACATCTTTGCAGAATTATAAATTGATATTTGTGTGTTTTTTAGAGACTGAAATGCGTCATAAAACCATCAGGCTTTTAGCATAGAGAGTATGACCTTATCCATCCGTTACCCGTTACAATTATTGCAAGTCCCGTGAATTTCAAAGTTCCAACGAGCGGGTGTGAAAGCGCGCTTGTCGGTTGTTTCTTTTAAGCTTTGTGGAAAGTCACATAAATGAGCTTCGGTTACGTCTCCACAACCATCGCAAATTAGAAAATGTGAGCCTTCATGTCGATGTCCCGCTCCACAGGCCGTGTAGGCGTTCAGACTTTCTATGCGGTGTATAAATCCATGCGTTTGCCAAAATTCAATGGCGCGGTAAACAGTTGGTGGTTTCGGCGATTTTATGACGGCGCTCAGCTGCTCTAAAATTTCATAGTGTGCGTTTCCAAAGTTGATCAGATAATTTACCATTGAATTTATTGTGTTTTTCTAAAGTTTCTTAGATGGATTCTTTTGGGAATTTGCTACTTTGGCATCCATATTGTTCATTGTTACTTAGACGGCGAGGTCTAGCGAACATTAAAAATCAAAGGATACCTAGTTTGGAGTGAGAGTTCAACGTGTCACCACAACACATTGACCTAACCACACGGTAGTGGCTTTAGGTAGATTCGGGAGCAAAGGAGACATTAAATCAACGACTTAATGGGACCAAATTAAGCTAAACTACAGTCCTATGCTTCTGTAATGCAGGGCAATGTCTTGAATGGCGACATAGAAGGCGGCTGTTCTTAGGTCCTCAAGTTCGGGTTTTTGCAAAAGCGTTTCGCGTATTTTGTTGTAACCGCCTCGCATGGTGTCGTCGAGGCCCGCTCTTACGAGGTCAAGCTCGCCTGCACCTTTGATATAGTCTGATTTGAACGCGGCGCTGAAGCTGTTATTGTCTCTGCGTTCAAGCTCTTCGAGGAGTAAGATGTTATGAGATTCTTCTCGGCGGCGTTGTAAGCGGCCAAAGCGCATATGGTTGACGTTTTTGACCCACTCAAAATATGACACAGTGACACCGCCCGCATTGGCATACATATCAGGAATGATGATCACCCCTTTATCACGTAGGATTTTATCAGCCTTGGCGGTTACGGGACCGTTCGCGGCTTCAATAATAAGATTGGCTTTTATTGAATGGGCATTCCCGAGGTTTATCACCCCTTCCAAAGCGGCGGGGATAAGAATGTCGCAATCATCCGTGAGGGCATTGGGGCCATTTTCATCAAAGCTTCCGTCTGCGAAGTCCTTAAGGTCTGCGCTGCGTGTCAGGTGGTCTTTAAGGGCTTGAATATCTAAGCCTTTTGGATTGCGAATGACGCCCGCTCTTTCGATAACCGCAGTGATAACCGCTCCGTCTTCTTCAGTGAGGAATTTGGCGGCGTGATAGCCAACATTGCCAAGGCCTTGCACAATCAGTTTTTTGCCGTCCAAGCTTCCATCAAGGCCTGCGTTTTTGACATCATCGGCGTGACGGAAAAACTCTCTGAGCGCATATTGAACGCCTCGGCCCGTGGCCTCGGTGCGGCCTTCAATGCCGCCTAAATGGACAGGCTTGCCCGTCACGCAAGCGTAGGCATCAATGTTTGAATTGTTGAGCCGTTTAAACTCATCGGCCATCCATGCCATTTCGCGCTCACCCGTGCCCATATCAGGCGCAGGGACATTGGTTGAAGGGTGAATGAGGCCACGGCGAGACAGTTCAAATGTAAACCGTCTGGTAATGCGTTCAAGCTCATCTTCGCTCCAATCTTTAGGGTTGATGCAAAGACCGCCTTTAGACCCGCCAAAGGGCAGATCAACAAGCGCCGTTTTATAGGTCATCAAAGCGGCCAGCGCTTCGACTTCGTTACGGTTGACATCCAAGGAATAACGGACGCCTCCTTTTACGGGTTCTTTGTGCTCAGAATGCACGGCTCTATAGCCTGTGAAGGTTTGAATTTCACCTCTCAGCCTCACGCCAAAATTGACGACATAAGTGGAATTACACACGCGAATTTTTTCAATCATCTGCGGCGACAGATCAGTGTGACTCGCCGCACGGTTAAACATGAGGTCAACACTCTGTCTAAAGCCGAGCTCATTTGAATAAATTTCTGACATGATTTTCTCTTTGGGTTAAGCCAAACCTGGCATGGGTATGATTTTAGCCTCTTCAGCGACCTGACTCGCTTGCGGCCATGCGCAATAGTCAGCTGCATAATAGGCGCCGGGCCGAAAGTTACCTGAATGTCCAGGGCCCCCAAAAGGGAGGGCTGATGACGCGCCCGTTGTTGGACGGTTCCAATTTAAGATACCGGCTTTCATATGCTCACGGGCTAGCTCCCATACGGCCTGATCGTCGCAGAGCAATCCGCCTGCAAGGCCAAAACGTGTGGCATTGGCCTCGGCTACCGCATCTTCAATCGTCTCGACACGTATGAGCTGAATAAGTGGGCCAAATAATTCATGGTCAGCGCGGTTTGCCGTGTGAGTGACATCTATGATGCCCGGTGTCACAAAGGCCGATTCTGCATCTTTACGAATCAAAGCCTTTACCACCTCACCGCCTTTAGAGATGAGATCGTCTTGAAACGCGACGGCTTGTTCAGCCGCTCTTACAGAGACCAGAGGTCCCATGAAATTATCTTCGCCATCCCACGGCCCAATTTTAACTGTTTCGGTGAGCTTAACGAGGGCTTTGATAACCTCATCAGCAAAAGGCGTGTTGGGTAAGATGACACGCCGCGCACATGAACAGCGTTGCCCCGTTGTGATAAAACCAGACTGGAATATCTGGCTTGCAGCAGCATTTGGGTCAAGCGGTTCCCACGCAATGAGGGGGTTATTACCGCCCATTTCTAACGCGAGCATGAATTCTGGGCATCCTGCGAAATAACTGTGGAAATGCAGACCTGTTTCAACGGATCCCGTAAATAAAAGCCCGTCAATGTCCGCCTCTATCAAAGCTTGTCCCGTGTAACGTTCGCCTTGAACAATAGAGAAGCAGCCATGAGGAAGACCCGCTTCCTTAAAAGCATCGGCAATGATGGTGGCAACGCTCGGGGCTTGTTCCGAGGGTTTAAAGATGCAGACATTACCCGCCAATAAAGCAGGAACGATGTGACCGTTTGGAAGATGACCTGGGAAGTTAAACGGCCCTAGAACCGCCATTACCCCGTGTGAACGGTGGACGAGCCGCGTTCCGCCGAATGCTGTCTCAGCCTCTTGTGTGCCCGCGCGGTCTTCTAAAGCGCGAATGGAGATCGCGACTTTACCTGCCATAGCATTGGCTTCGATACGGGACTCCCAGATGGGTTTGCCCATATCTTGACTAATCGCGGTCGCAATCTCTTCTTTTCTATCCTTTAGGGCATTTGCGTAATTGACTAATATCTCGTTACGTTCGGATTGAGGCCGCTTAGACCACCCTTGTAAAGCGATCCGTGCGGCGCTCATGGCAATTTTGACTTGGTCCGCAGAGGCTGCATGACCCTCCCAAACGATTGTGTTTGTAGATGGGCATGAATTGCTAAAGGCTTTCCCGTGACCTTTCATCCATTGGTCATTTATATAGACATCATTATGCATTTTTTTGGGCTTTCATTAATGACTTAATATGAGCAGCGTTGATACGCCCGTCGGCTATTCTCAATAGTAATAGGAGTGCAAGACTTGCACGCTCTTCGAAACTATCGGTGACGACAAATTCATCAGGGGAGTGAATACGGCCGCCGCGAACGCCAAGCGTGTCAATATTCGGCGTGCCAGCGGCAAAGACATTATTGCCTTCGCAGACACCGCCTGTGTCAACAAATTCGAGATTAAGCCCTAAGGCTTGACCTGTTTCCTTTGTGGCTTTGAACAGTGTCTCTTGCGCCTCATTGCGGGGTTTAGGGGGACGGTAAAAGCCGCCGTGAATATGGCCTGAAATACCGTCGAGCATGCAGACTTCAGCCAGAAGATCATCTATTTGCTGTATGGCCCAATTTGACGCCTCTTCATCGGGAGCGCGAACGCCGAACCGAACAATCGCAAGGGCTGGAACGATATTACTAGGGCCGCCGCCGTCAATAGACCCGACGTTAAAGCTAACGCCGTCCCTTTTGAAATTTAGATACTCAAGCCTGTCTGTAAATTTCGCTGCGGCATGAATGGCGCTTTTTCCGTCTTCTGGATTTCGTCCTGCATGGGCCGCACTGCCCTTCAAGATAACATCGAAAATAGCCGACCCTTTTCTGGCACCAGACATAGCGCCCGTTTCCATAGAGGGCTCAAAAGTGAGGCCAATATGAGCGGCCTTGGCGGCGATCTCTAAACGGCCACGACTGGCGAAATTACCCGTTTCTTCATCTGGCGTCAGAACAATATGATAGCCGATGTTATTTTTGAGATCTGTTGTCTCAAAGGCTTTCAAGGCTTCAATCATGACGACAATGCCGCCTTTCATGTCAGCCAGTCCTGGGCCGTTTAATTTGCCGTCGCCAATGTCTGTTATGTTCTCAAAGGTTCCTTCGGGGAAAACTGTATCGTAATGCCCTGTCAGGACGACTTGAATAGGAGCGCCAGCGTTGGCGCGGGCTTCAATAACGGGCGCCGTATAGGTTTTAATCAAACGCCCATCTGATGAGACTTTCTCCATCGCATCTGTTTCGATGACTTCAATGCTGCAATTCAGCTGACGTAAGTCGTCTTGCAATATTTTAGAGAATTTTTGTAAGCCGTCTAAGTTCCCACTATAGGTGTTTATAGTCGACCACCTTATGGCTTTTGCGACCATATCGGCTTTGCTTCCTTTTAGAATACTTAAGGCGAACCTATCGGTATCGTTGAGTGTGTCTAAGGTCGGTAAGTTCAGTTCAGTCGACATATTTTACTCTTGGGAGTTGTTGAATTACAGGGTGGTTTACATCTGTTTCAAAACCGAAATCATGGTTTCGGTGGCTTTATGGATATCTCGTGCCTCTACGTTCAGAGGAGGGACGACACGCAGGACGTTATTTCCCGCGACGCCTACGAGTAATTTCTCATCGCGGAGTGCGATTTGGAAGGGTTTAGGTGGCCCCTTCATTTTCAATCCCATCAAAAGGCCTTTACCCGTCACACCTTCAACCTTGTCTGGAAAGGCTACGGCGACCGTTCGTAATTCATTGAAAAGAGTTTCCCCACGTTTGCGCACTTGCTGTAAGAACTGTTTATCAGAGATAATATCCCAAACGGCGTTACCAACGGCCATGGCGAGCGGGTTACCGCCATATGTGGAGCCGTGAGAACCAGGTTGCATAACTTGAGCGACCTTTTCCGTCATCAAACAGGCGCCAAATGGAAAGCCCCCGCCAACACCTTTCGCGACGGCCATAATGTCAGGCTCCGCATTTTCAGCCCATTGATGTGCAAAGAGTTGACCCGTACGGCCTACGCCGCATTGGACTTCATCATAGATGAGTAAAATGCCTTGTTCATTACATAAGGCTCTAATCGCGTCTAAAGACTTGGTCGGTATAGCGCGAACTCCGCCTTCACCTTGTACAGGTTCAACGATGACGGCTGCGGTCTTTGACGTGATTGCGGCTTTTAACGCCTCATGGTTTTCATATGCTATTTGGATAAAGCCAGGGAGGGCAGGGCCATAACCTTCTAGGTACTTCGGGTTCCCCCCTGCATTAATAGCGCCCAAAGACCGCCCGTGAAATGCACCCGTGAATGATATAATATCAACGCGCTCAGGGGCACCGTTTTTATAATGATATTTCCGAGCAGATTTTATGGCGCATTCTATCGACTCGGTTCCAGAGTTGGTAAAAAATACGCGGTCCGCGAAAGTGTCACGACACATTTTAGCCGCGAGTGTTTCAGCCGCGGGAACGCGGAACATATTTGACGTATGCCAAAGCTTTCCAGCTTGATCTTGCAGAGCGCTCACGAGGGCAGGATGATTATGACCGAGAGAGGTTACGGCAATGCCGCAAATGAAATCTAAATATTTTTCACCCGTTTCCGTATGTAAATATGACCCTTCGCCTTTTACAAAAATTTCCTTAGGCGGGGCATAAACGGGCATTAAATGTTTTCGAGGGTCACTCATAAATACTCTCCTTGCGTTCATGTTTGAAGTGTTTTTTTGAAATGGCTGGCTTTAGAGTTAAGCTAGATTTCATATTAAACGCTCATAAGAACTGTAAAGTTTGGTTACCTAAACCTAAACGGGGAGCCACGAAATGAATGGCTTTAGTTTGTTGACTTTCCGTATAATTATACGATATTTTCTATATAACCGAATATAATTCGGTGTAATGCATGCCAATATAATAATTATGAATGAACTTGATAGAATAGATATTCGAATCCTTAAAGAACTGCAAAAGAATGCGAGGATAACCAATTTGGCCTTGTCTGAGAATGTTCATTTGTCAGCGAGTGCCTGTTTGGTTCGTGTGCAAAAATTAAGAGATGCTGGCGTTATTGAAAAGGATATAAGTATTATCACAACGTCCAAAATCGGCCCTGTTTTACACTCTCTTTTGCAAATAACACTTGAAAATCATGACCTTAGCGATCACCGGCAATTTGAAAAAAATATTTCTCCCGTGAGTGAAATTACACTGGCCTTAAAAGTGAGCGGCCGGTTTGATTATCTGCTTTCTGTCACTGTTCGTGACATGCCAGCGCTAAACGCTTTGTCTGACCATTTGCTGGGTGGAGACTTTGGTATAGCGAAGTTAGTCACAATCCCTGTCATTGATATCCCAAAGCCATTTTCAGGTTTTCCTATAGATTCGTTAAATGACACTAGATAAACGAATTTAATTCGCTTGATCGAATAAATGACGTTTTTGATTTTGATATAGGGGAAAAATCAAGCCCACCTTCGGCCCTCATTGTGACACATTAAACCTAGTTACCTTAAATAACAGGTGTAGGTTATGGACATTTTCAGAGTCGCCCGACCCTCGGACATAGATGCAATTTTAAAAATTTCCTCTGAAGCGGGGAGAGGGCTGAGTACGGTCCCCAAAACGCTTAAAGACGTTGAAAACTACGTCTCGAGTACGGCTCAATTTATAGCTGGGAAGCGTGATGCCAACTCTGTGCTGTTCGTTTTAGAGTCTGATGGCGACATCCTTGGGATGTCTGGCATCATCGTTAAAACGGATGCCGTATCTCCGTTTTGGAGTTTTGAGCACAAAAAAGCAGAACCATCACGAATGGGGATGAGTTCCAGGTCAAAAAATGAAGTTCTACAATTATCTTCTAAATTCAACGGTTACTCAGAGGTCGGGACCTTGCTCCTATCAAAAAAGTCGCGGGGGCGTGGGTTAGGAAAATTGCTCTCTTTGGGACGCCTAGCTTTTATTAACTCCCATAAAAGCTCATTTAATGAAATGCTGATGGCTGACATTCGCGGGTGGCAGGATGAAGACGGCATATCGCCATTTTGGACAGGCTTGTCCTCCAAATTTTTAGATGGAACCTTTGATGAAGCTGAACGTTCATTAAGTCGCGACAAGGAATTTCTATCAAATTCTATGCCGCTAGAGCCACTTTATTTCCCGCTATTGGAAAAGCAAGTTCTGTCTTGCATTGGCAGGGCAAATGTCCGTTCGGTCGGCGCTGTTAAATTGCTAAGCGCCGCAGGGTTCTCAGCAACCAATTTCTGTAATGTCCTTGACGGCGGCCCTGCATTAGAGTGCCATGTCAATGATACTATTGTCGCAAAAACGGAGACTATTGCCCATAGTTTTTCCGAGAATGTGACGTCAGAGCATGCCCTTCAATATAACGGCACAGCTTATGATTTCCGCGCGACCATTGCTGAGGCGGACATAGAAAACGCTACCCTTTCAGAACGTGCAAAACTCAATTTTCCTGATTTCAAAAATTCGCCGATAAAATTGTCCAGACTGTCAATGCCGACACAATTTCAACAAGTAAAATTAAAACAAAAGGTTATAAGATGAGTGTTGAATTAAATATTGATGGCTTAGTCGGCCCAACGCATAATTATGCAGGCCTGTCTTATGGCAATATTGCGTCCAAGAATAATAAGGGCGTTATATCAAATCCTCGTGCTGCCGCGCTTCAAGGATTAAATAAGATGCGGACGCTTATGAATATGGGCGTGCCGCAAGCTCTTATGCCGCCACATGAAAGACCCTTCCTTCCCATGTTAAGACAATTGGGATTTGAAGGAAAATCCAACAATATTGTGAGAGATGCTTGGAAGAGCAGCCCTGAGTTGATGTCAAATTTATGTTCAGCCTCTTCAATGTGGACAGCGAATGCGGCCACCGTCAGCCCGAGCGCTCATTGTTATGATGGACGCGTGAATTTCACGCCTGCTAACTTAGCGGCCATGCCGCACCGTAGTATTGAACCGTCTACAACGCGCCGTATTTTGAAAACAATATTTAGAAACGAAGATTTTTTTAAAGTGCATGACCCGCTCCCGTCCAACAGTATTTTTGGTGATGAGGGTGCGGCAAATCATAATGTGTTATGCGGACACCACGGTCGACAGGGTATTGAAATATTCGTTTATGGTCAGCGCTCGTTAGATTCCAGCGAAAATAAAACCACGTTTCCAGGTCGGCAGACACTTGAAGCCTCCGAAGCCGTTGCGCGCAGCCACGGTATTTCAAACCATTCAAAATATTTTATAAAACAAAACCCATCAGCTATTGATGCCGGCGCTTTTCATAATGACGTTGTCTGCGTCGTGAATGGGCCTGTGATGTTTTATCATGAACAAGCCTTTGCAGGTGGAAGTGATTTCAAAGCAGACTTAAGGACTAGGGCTCAGCAATATGGTTTCGATCCTATTTTCCTTGAAGCGTCTCAAGCAGAGATGAGTCTTGAAGATGCGGTGAAATCATATGTGTTTAATTCTCAAATCGTAACCCGCACCGATGGGATGATGTCGATTGTTTTACCAGGCGAAGCTGAAAACAATAAAGCAGCCTCTCGTTTCGTCGACAAATGTATCGCTGGGAATAATCCAATAGAAGAAGCGGTATATTTGGACTTAAGAGAAAGTATGCAAAATGGGGGTGGGCCAGCTTGCCTGAGGCTTCGCGTACCCCTCACTAAAACTGAGCTTTCTAACGTGCATCAACCTATATTGATGAACCATGAGCGACTAAACGTTCTTGAGGCGTGGGTCAGCCGTCATTACCGTGATCGATTATATCCGAGTGACCTTGCTGACCCCGCTTTGGTGTCTGAAACACAGCAGGCGCTTGATGAGTTGAGCAAAATATTGGAAATTGGATCATTCTATCATTTCCAGTTTGATGGGGAACCGCATTGGAGTGAATATGTTTAGCTTTAGGCTATTGATCTTCTGCTAATTTACCAAGAGACGCGCGGAGGCCGTCGAGCTTGGCTCCATATTTTTTCCACCGGCCGATAGACCCAGAATAAAGCGGTTTGCGAACCTGAACAGAACTGGCAGTGGAGACAGGGGCGTTATTTTGATGGAAATTCATACAGGCCCCTTCAAACTCTAGGCCGCAGAAACCCAAGAGTTTTCGAGTTTGATTTTCTTGATCGAAGACAATGTCTTCATATCTGACTTCCATAAATTGGGTTTGTGGTAAGTGATCTCGCCAGTGAGATATGAGGCTATCAAATTCTTTATAGAAAAAGGCGGTGTCTCCAAGATCGTATGTGTAATTATAGAAGGACTCTTTTACGGATAGAAGCTGTCGATAATTAGATAAGCAACTATCCATAGCCCCGCGCCTGAGTGCAATAAGTCTCGCGTTTGGCAAGGCTTTAGAAATAAGAGCAGCATAGAAAAAGTTAAACGGCATTTTGTCTATAATGTAGGAGGCCTGATCCATACGGCTGTTGAGCCGTTGCATATATTTTTGCCCGACAAGGTTTAAATCGATATTATTAGACGCCTTAAACGTTTCACTGTCTAGGACGAGGTTGGAGGCTGTCTGAGTTGAAGATTTTATGATGTCGGCGAAGAAATTAAGCTCACCCGCAGACCGAATTTTAGAGTGAGACGATAAAATGCGGTCGACAAGCGTTGTACCTGTTCGAGGTAACCCTACAATAAAAATGGGAGTTGCTTTGCTATTAAAGCCATTCGACTTTGCTGCCGTCGTTTGCCGAGCCGCATTAAATACGGCCTTACCTGTAATTCGATCATAACGGTAGTTTTTACGTTTTTCCGTTTTAGCTCTTTCTAGCCAATCTAAGCTTTCTTCATGCCGATCTAAGTCTTCAAGGGTTTTTGCAATCGCATGCCCTAATTGATGTTTTGCGTCTTCATTGCTAACAAGTTGATTATAAAGGTTTTGTAAGTGCTCTAGATTGTTATTCGTCTTCGTTTGCCTATCAAGCCCGACTAATGAAGTCCAAGCACCATAATGATTTTTATCAAGCTCTGCGGCCTTCGAGAAAGCCGTTCTAGCAGCCTCAAAATTCCCAATAAATTGCTGCGAGGCTCCAAGGTTATAGAAGAAGTTCGGTTGCGTTTCGTCTAGTTTTACAGCGTTCTTAAAAAGCTCAATAGCGCGTTTATGATCATTCGCGCGGCTATAAATAACCCCTAATATATCAGCAAGATAGCCGTTATTTATGGCATGGTTTGATGCGCGGTTTGCAGCATTAATGGCGTCTTCTGAGCGTTTGATACCAGAGTATAAGCGTCCTAAAAATGTTGGAAAGTGAGGCTCTGAAGGATCGAGCCCTTCTGCACGAAGAAATAGCTCTTCCGCCTTCTGGAAATTTTTATGATCATAAGCGAGAACAGCGAGTAAAAAATAGGGTATAGGATCGTTTATATTGGCCTTGATCATTCCAAGGCAATGCACATGTACGTCTTGATACTGTTTTTTGTTGAGGGCGCGAAGACCGCTTCGTAATGTTAAATGCGTCATATAGGTTTCTTAACGGCGATATGTCTAAATGGTAAAGGCATGTATAAATTCAATTGCACGAAATTTAATTCGGTATCTGGCTTATAAAGTGGATTTTAAACTTTAATTTACACTAAAAAAAAATCATATTTTCGCATGATGTTTTATAGCTCAACATAATCAATTTTTAGGAAATTATGGGAGGTACTTATCATGTTATCGCGTCACTCACTTCGATCAAGGCTTATTATCTCGGCCAGTCTTTTAACTCTCCCCGTTGGACTTACGACGGGCTTTTCATCAGTAGCCAGCGCGCAAGTTGTAGACGAAATTATCGTTACGGCGACACGACGGGCAGAGTCTATACAAGATATCCCTGTCAATATTTCAGCAGTTGGTGGAGAACAAATCGCAGAACAAGGGTTTGGCGATATCTCTGAATTGGCCGCTTTCGTTCCAGGACTAAATATTGCCGACCAAGGCGGGCGAGACGGAAACCGTATCGTTGTTCGCGGCTTGAATGCAGAGCCTGTTGAGAATGCTGTTGGTCAAGAAAATGGCGGTGGTACGGTTGCGACATATGTTGGAGAAATCCCTCTTTTTGTCGACTTACGATTGAATGACCTTCAACGCGTTGAGGTTTTACTTGGGCCGCAAGGGACTCTCTACGGCGCAGGCACTCTGGGGGGAGCCATTCGGTATATTCCCAATAAACCTGATTTTTCAGGACAGCTTTTTGAAGTTCGAACGGGAGTTTACTCCTATACTGGGGGAAGCGGAATTAGTCATGATACAGGATTCACATTCAATCTACCTGTATCGGATAGTTTTGCTGTAAGAGGGTCGCTTGATTTTCAAAATGATCAAGGGTTTATCGATAATCCCTTCATTGTTAGAGGGATTGGTGTCTCTGAACCAGATCCTGATTTTTCTAATGCGACTGAAGTCTCTGACAATTTAGTCAGAATTGAAGATGCTAATACAGAAGAGATTTTTTCCGGTAGAATCGCAGCGCGGTGGCAGCCAAATGACGCTTTAGATGCGACTCTAACCTATTATTTTCAAGAAGGTGACTTTGGGGGGCGTAACGCGTCATCATTCCGTACAGATAATATACCGTCCGAAGAGTTTGAGTTCGGCACGCGTGTTCCAGAACCGAACGAACGAAATAGTGATTTACTATCTCTCGAGGTTACAGCAGACCTTGGGTTTGCTGAGTTAACATCTGCAACAGGATATGCCACGGTCGAGGAAAACGGGCAAAGAGATCAAACTGACTTGCTTATTTCACTTGAATACTCTTATGAGACGTTCCCAACATTTACAGCCTTTACCTTTGAAGATGAAGAGACTGAGATTTTCAGTCAAGAGTTACGACTTGTCTCAACGGGTGACGGTCCTTTGAATTGGATCGTCGGCGGGTTTTACAACCAAAATGAGTTTAATAATTTGACTTCAGAATTCACGCCAGGCTTCGGGGTCTTTGCAGACTTCGACCGGCAAGACCTTAATGATCTCGAGTTTTTCCAAGCTGACCGGAACCACCTTGAAGAAAAAGCTGTATTTGGTGAAATCGGATATGATATCACAGAGGCTTGGAGCGTAACAGGCGGTATTCGAGTTTATGATTTTGATCTTGAGACGGCCAACCTAACTGAATTCCCTTTCTTCACGGATGCAGCATCATTTAACCCATTCCCATTATCTGACATTGAAAACCAATTAACGTTGGCGGAGAATCAATCAGGGAGTGGTACACTTTTCAAGTTTAATACGGCTTACAAGTTTGGCGGCGGCAACACGGTTTACGCGACGTTTAGTCAAGGCTTTAGAGTTGGCCGGTCAAATTCAGGTGCGACATGTACGGACGCAGATATCGCCGCCTTCGCATCTGGGGCAGACCCAGAACAAGGTTTATGTCTTTTCTTGCCAGGGCAGCAATTTAGTGCTGATCCAGCAGATATAGCTGTTCTGGACGAAAATGGCGCTGAGGATGACACAACGGATAATTATGAAATCGGTTTTAAAACGACTTGGCTCGATGGAGCTGTTCGTCTGAATGGCGCTGTGTTTTTTGTTGAATGGAACGACCCGCAAGTGAGTGCAACTTCCATTAACGCAGGGGTACCAATTACTGTGAATGCTGAATCGGCTGAAAGTAAAGGGTTTGAATTGGATGGGAGCTGGAGGGTTACTGATCGGTTCAATTTAAGAGGGAACTTTAGCTTTACAGACGCAGAACTAACAGCTGATGTTCCGGGCCTTGTAACAACCATCAATGCTCCAGGTTTTGGAACAACGATTGAGGCTGGGCAAGATGGAGATCGTTTGCCAGGGTCACCAAGAACTCAATTTTCTGTCTTTGGAGATTATGAGCACCCATTGTCTAATGGTAATGCGCTCATCGTAAACGGTGGATATTCATGGCAAGGAGACGTCTTATCATTCGTAGGTGAACGTGGCGGTAGCTTTACACTCCCAAGTTTTGGCCGAGCAAATGTATCTGTCGGATATAAAGCAGACAATTGGGATTTCACCCTTTATTCTGATAATATCTTTAACGATTTTTCTGAAACGAGCGCGAGGGATACGCCACTGTTCAATCAAACGGTTCCTGCATTTGATGGCGATACTAACCCATCCAATGTGCGTAGCTTTTTCACAAATGTTCTTCCGCCTCGTTCGTTCGGAGCCCGCTTTAAATATCGTTTCGAATAGGCCACTCACCCTTCAAACTTGAAACTTTATTGATATTTGAAAGAGGGCTTATAGCCCTTTTTCTTTGACTATAGACCTGCGCCGTTTTCTCTAACTCGAAAAATCCGAAACATATGCGGCAGGATCAAAGGGCCCTCTTTGGTCTCTGGCATTGATATAATTTTTAGGAATGTTCATGGAACTCTTTGCCTCATTAATGGAAAGCTTAAATAATTTGATATGGGGGCTTCCCATGATGGTTTTGCTCTTAGGCGTTGGGGCTTTCCTCACCGTTGGCCTTCGTTTTATATCCATTCTTAAAATTGGATATAGCTTCCGCCAGCTTTTTAAAAAACGCTCTGGCACGGCCGCTGAAGGCGATGTTACCCCTTTCGCAGCCTTAATGACCGCATTGTCCTCAACCGTTGGTACGGGCAATATTGCAGGCGTAGCGGCAGCCATTGCTATTGGTGGTCCAGGCGCTGTTTTCTGGATGTGGGTCACGGCAATATTAGGGACAGCGACAAAGTTCAGTGAGGCTGTGCTATCTGTGCGCTACCGAGAAGTTGACGCCAATGGAAACCGTGTGGGCGGCCCGATGTATTATATCAAAAATGGCCTTGGCCCGAAATTTATGTGGTTAGCCGTGGCCTTTGCTCTATTTGGTATTATCGGCTCGCTCTCTACAGGGAATGCGGTTCAGGCCAATTCCATCGCTGATGCACTTCAGAGCGCTTATAACTTTGACCCGCGTATTGTTGCCGTTATTTTATCTATACTTGTTGCGGGCGTAGTGTTTGGTGGGATTAAACGTATTGGCGCTGTCGCGTCAAAACTGGTTCCTTTTATGGCCATCTTGTATTTGAGCGCGGCTTTAATCGTCATTGCCGCTAATATTGCCGAAGTACCCGCTGCCTTCGGGCTTATATTTAAGGGTGCATTTGGTTTGCAGGGGGCAGGGACGGGCATAACGATCGGCCTTATGATGTTGGCGATGCAAAAGGGGATTGCGCGGGGGCTGTTTTCAAATGAAGCCGGGCAAGGTTCTGCGCCCATTGCTCACGCAGCTGCGCAAAATAATGACCCCGTTAATCAAGGTATTATCGCGATGCTCGGGACGGTTATTGATACTCTCATTATCTGCACCATCACGGCTTTGGTGATTTTAACATCGGGCGTTATGAGCGCGGAGTGCCTCGCAAGTCCTGCCATATTGGATCTATTAGAAACAGGTTCCACACCGCAAGGCTGCGAGATTGGCGTGCCTCTCACAGCGGCAGCGTTCGATGCAACGCTCGTCGGGTACGGCGAACATATTGTAACTTTCTGTTTGGTTATATTTGCCTTCACCACAATTATCGGATGGTCATATTATGGTGAGCGCTGCGCGGCCTTTATCTTCAAAGAAAAGTCTATTCTAGCCTTTCGGGTTTTTTGGATTTTAGCCGTCTTTGCCTCAACCTATGCCTTATCCTTTGAAACGGGAGGTGATAACCTTGTTGTGGCTACCTTTTGGTTAATTGCTGATAGTTTGACAGGGCTGATGGCTGCGCCGAATTTGATCGCTTTGATCTTACTCTCGCCAGTCATTATTAAGTTAGCCCGTGAATATTTTGATAAAGAGAAAACGATGAATAGTACTCTTAAACGTCAGGATAATATTTAGGCCTTAAAGTTGTTCTCATTTAAGAGGGAAGGTTAGCAGGCGAATTTTAAAATCATATTTTAAATTTCCGGCTTGATACTCGTTATTAATGAGCCCTCATTTTACATAAGCAGTGTCTTAAAATTGAGCCCTTGAGGGCGCTCGCTTATGTCCGTTTCTCTAATTGGTTTGTTTAGTCAAGTTTCAAGTTTCCTTTAATTTTATGGTTCTGTTCTTTCCTGGGTCACGCTTCTCTTCGCAGTCGGCTGATCAGTGATAGACGCTGCATGCATGTTTCGGGACGGTGGTGGAGCGCCTCGCTTTGGGGCGTGCTCATAATATGGCACAGCAGACATTATCGTCGTCATCCACAAACACCTCGTCCAGGTCAGGACGAACCGTTGGTTTATGATGTGAGGTTAGCGTCTCATTTAACGACCTCCACATCAGACCAACGATAGGGTGTACCATCTATCCACATACGATGCAGGATGACGGCTAACTTTCTGGCGACGGCAACAGTACCGCGCGTACGGCTACGCCGCCGCACAAGGCGTAGGCCCCAAGCCTTAAGCGGTGACATTTGTTTGGTTCGGGTGAGCAGGGAGTTTGCAGCTGTGTAAAGGGCCGCTCGTATCTCTGTATCTCTGGCGCGCGATATGCGTCCGGGATTATCCATCTCGCCAGATTGAAAGCGTCTTGGCGTCAGGTCGAAGTGAGCGGCCACTGTACGAGATAAGGTAAACCGTGTGGGGTCATCAACGGCGGCTTTAAAATGCAGAGCGGTCATCGCACCGACGCCCGGTGTTGTCATCAGCAGGTTGCAGACAGGGTCTTGAGCCGCAACACGCTTTACCCGCTTATCCATCTCTCGGTAGTGAACATACAATGCGCCACGAGTTTCCAATATTGGAGTTAGCGCGAATGCCAGACCTTCATCAGCTTCAATGAGTGATCGCACAGTGTCGTCAAAACGGTGATGTGTTAACGTTGAAGGTAGACGTATCCCAAAGGTTTTGAACAGGCCACGTATCTTATTCTCCAGATCGACACACTTACGCAGAACGGCTTGACGCGCTCAAAGTCCATTTCGAATAAGTTCAGCTCATCAACATAAGCATCAACAACACGAACCGTATTATCATCATCGATATATTCTTCAAGACTTTCAGGAGACAACGTCGACTGGTTGCGGTTTTAACCTTGGATGAAACGCTTCACAATACATCTCCGATTCAATCATTGGAAACATACCACAAAATATCGTTTTTACACAGCCATGGGATTTAGTTTCCTTGTTGCGGACATTTTAAACCTTCCAAAAAGTTAGTGTCTTTCGAATATTTCCACCATGATTGTGAAGTTAAAGTTGACTATATATCTTTGACTAATTTTAATTTTCTTATGTCGTTATGTTAGAATGAATCAGGGAATGTCGAGTATAGAAAATATCGATAAGGTCGCGTGGGATATTGCTTTGCGATGGGCATATCTATTAGATCCGTTTGTTGATGACAACACTATTTCTGACTTTGCCAAGTATAAAATCGGTTACGAAATGGGGTGTTGTCGAGCGACCGTACAAACAAAATTCAAAGCCTATAAGGAACAGCAAACTGTAAGCTCGCTACTTCCTAAACGTCCCGGCCCGAGGAAAGGTAAGTACTATATACTTGAGCAAATGGAAGAGAAGATTCAAAAAGCAATAAAAGACCATTATCAGACCCCAGAAAAGCCAACTATATATTCGACCTGGGAAGAGGCTTGCAGGTTATGTCACGGTGCAGGCTTAGCCGAACCAAAATACTCAACAGTGCGACGGCGCATTAAAGCTATACCTCGGAAAACTAAAATAATCTCTAGGGAAGGGCTTAGGACATATGAGTCTAAGTATTCAAGAGCCTCACAGCAACTAATAGCAGAGTATCCTCTTCAAATTGTTCAATTTGACCACACGCCTACTGATTTAATGGTTGTAGATGACGATACCAGAAAGTCGATCGGTCGGCCATATCTGTCTGCAATAATCGATGTCTACTCTCGTATGATACTTGGGTATTGGTTTGATCTAGAGCATCCTAATACATGGACTGTCTCGGAAGTGATGACACAATCTGTATTTCCTAAAGATCAATGGCTCAAAGAAATGAAGATTGACCTGTCTTGGCCGTCGCACGGAGTTTTCGAAACTCTAATGATGGACAATGCTAAAGAATTTAAATCCAAAGCAATGTCTATGGGCAGTGCAGAATATGGAATTAAACCGTTTTATACCGTTCCAGGGATTGCAAATCTTCGCGGACATATCGAACGAGTATTCAGTACATTTAAAAATAAATTTCATGAACTTCCAGGAACAACGTTTTCCAATATCAAGGAGCGAGGGAGTTATGATAGCGAAGGCAGGGCTATTTTTACGCTTTCTGAGTTGAATTACTTTTTCGGGGTGTACCTATTGGGTCGCTACCATCGTGATGAGCATAGCGAGCTTGGAGCTGCGCCGATGGATGTTTGGAACGATGCTATAGAGCGAGGCTTCAACCCGCGTTTATGTAAGCAAGATCAGCTCAAGTTTCGAACGGACTTTATTAAAAGCGAACCCCGCGTCGTCAGAAACAGAGGGATTCAATGGGGCAAAGAGTTTTATTGGAATGAAGTAGTGCAGAGTATGTATGAAGTAGGCGTGAGGAATATTCGTGCCAGACCTTTTCACAATGATATTACGCGTCTCCTAATTCAAGAAGACAACGGTGATCTTCACGTCATTCCGAATTCAAACTTTAACTTAAAGCCCATCAGCTGGGCCGAGTATCGGGCTATAAAAGTTGCAGATAAAAGGTTTGAGAATAGTGGGCTCTCTTATGAAGAACGCGTTGAGCAGGTTCACCGAGAACGTAAACTAGTAGCGGACAGCGCCCGATTAACAAAGGCGGCGCGTCGCAAAAATCAGATAGATAAATCCAAAAAGGGTGCTCCTGTAAGAGACATTAGGGCAAATAAATTTCAAGAAAAATGTAAGGAGAATTCATCACCAATTCCCCTGAAATTCAAAAAATTCGAAGTTATTGGGGGCAATGATGACTGACCTACATTTCCAAGAATTTTTTAAGGATCGTTTTGTGCTTCATGAACAAGCACAATCTATCATGAGTGAAATGACCCATGTTCACAAAATGTCGAAGTTGAATTCGAGGCCAAGGAATTTGCTGATTATTGCTTTGGCGGGAGCTGGCAAGACTGCTCTTGTGAACGCATTTATATCAGAACATGGTATTCTTGGATCAACAGATCAAAACAGTATTGTGTCTGTTCAAATGCCAGCCGTAGCTACAGAAAAAGGGGTCATGTTGGCATTCCTTGAGGAATTTAATATTGATTTTGTCCGAACACACACACTTGAAGCTTTGACCAAAGTCTTTCGAAATATTGTCAAAGATACAGGTCTCTCACTTATTGTCATTGATGAGTTCAACAATCTCTTTGCTGCTCCTAAAAACAAAGTTTTGGGCATTCTAAATATACTCAAATGGATTGGTAACGAGTTCCATATTCCTATTGTGGCGCTTGGCACCAATGTCAGCAACCGTCTTTTGACATATGACAGTCAATTTAGAGAGCGCTATAAAGTTTCGACAATTGATGCTTGGTCTGATGGTGAAAACTTCAGGAACTTTGTTTTCACATTTTTGGAGCAACTTCCGGGAAAAGATGATAGGAAAATTGATGAACGCACTTTCAAGCTACTTTTAAGTCTAACAAGTCGTACAACGAATGATGTGATTTCGGTCTTAGCACACTCAGCATATGAGCATTATAATGGACCAAAGGCTAAAAAGTTCAATACAGTTTTGAAAGACGTTGCAAAACGCGACGGGTATTTAAATTAGCTAGTATGACTTTACCTGTCAAAATACAACCGTTGCCAAGCGAGTCATTTCAAAGTTGGATTCATCGTTTGTCTGGGCCTTATTTAACCTCACCTGACCGAATGATGACAGGGTATTTAGGGAACATTAAAAATCTAAGGTCACTCAAGAATTCAGAGCTACTCAAATTGCTTTCGAGAGTTTCTGGTATCGATACTGTGTCACTAATTTCTCATTTCCGTGATGATATTTTCTTGCAAGAGTTTTTCGGCGTAAGATTATCCACATCAAACCTATGGGATACCAATCTTTCAATTAAACACTGCTGTGAATGCTGGGATGCAGACATTAAAATGGGGCAGGCTCGATATTTTAGAAAAAATTGGTCCGAACCATGGAGGGTCATTTGCCCAATCCATGAAACATATTTTTCAGATCATGAATTTCAAAAAGTTAGGGGTGGAGCATTATATTCACATTCAACCCAATCTTTTTTTATCAACAAAGTAACTTCTAAATATCTTATTAAAAACCAAGTGAGTGTAGTTTGCCAAAAGTTTCAAGAAGCCTATCTTGACCTTCTGTCTTCAGACCCAATGAATGGATTGCTTGATCCCGCTTGGGCACATTTAGACGAGTTTACGCTAACTAAATATCACTTGAATATTGAAGGCTTCATTTCCGCCCTTGAAATATTACTTCTCAATCAACACCCAATATTCAAGCACACCTTTATGGATTGGTTGTCAGATCAAAACGCAATTTCCTCGGAGATTGTGTTTCCAAAATTTGAACGGGGAAGTCCAAAAACTATTGTTTCAAACCTTTCGACTGAATGCAAAGTTTTCGCATTAAACGAAGTTTTTCCGTGGTTTGTGAAAGGAAACGTAACCCGATTGAATGTTATTAAAAATTTATTGGACCCACTTTCACCATTAAGAAACTCCATACAACCATTCGCGCATAAAATTTCTTCAGCTGATCCATATGCGCTTATTATGGCTTCTGTAGCAAAGACATGTGGGAGGAGACAATTTCATTTTTAAAAGCAAGGAAAAGTCTATTAACGCCTATACTTGAAAAGCATCAACGAACATTTGAATAAGTGGAAATAGTTTAGATGGCACGTAACAATTGGGGAATAGGTGAGAACTGTTTATTTAATGAGCCCATTCAAACTCCCTCAGGAATTGATGATGCCTATTTGTTGCGGTTTTCGACTCCTGTTCTAATTTTAAGTTCGGGCAGAAAATATGTAAATTCATACATAGAATCTGTTTTTCGATTACTTCCAAACACTAACAGCGCTTACGCATATTATTTTCAGACTAATCGATTTCTAAATTACCTCTTTTATAGTCTAAAAATCAGCCAAATTGATGATATAAAGTATAGGCATATCCAAAAATTTATAAAACATTATTGGGATAAGAAACCTGATTACGGAAACTCTACAGTTTATTCTGCAATTCGGGTTATGTTTGCAAAGTTTCGTCATGATGGTCTAATTAGTGATATTTCATATGCAAAATACGAAAATTC
>JBDXGZ010000020.1:0-24090 GCA_039989855.1 Maricaulaceae bacterium
CGTCCGAGGTCGGAAGGACAATCGCGCCGAATGTTCTTATATTCCGATACGACAAAGTGAACGAATGATCCATAAATTTAGATCAATGAGACTTTGAAAAATTAGAAAGCTTGATCTGCGTGATTAACCTGATTAAGCCAATGGAGATTATGAAACAACTTATCACCAGTATGCTAATTAGCAGCGGCGGAGTTGATTGATCAAAAAAATCTGCACATCTGAAGGGTATTTTACTGTTCATCTAGAATTACTCTGCCATTTTTTCTTATTTGTTTTGACATATGGATAGTCACTATTTCTTTTAGTCAAATACCCTGCTACATCGCAAACTAATGTAGCCTTAGCTATTGCCTCTCTTGTGGGCTACATAACTCAACATAGCTGAGAGGATAATAAAGGCGGTTATGTTGAAACTAAAAGCAAGTTGCTGACTCAAGCCATAGGAATATCAAGCTCCTTGAAGATGTTTGGTGTTTTCTTCTTGAAGCCAAAGAAGCCACTCTTTGAATATTGAGTGACTGCCGGGTCATATGGCTGCGTAATCTAAAGCAAGGGAATACACACCTCAACAGCGGCCCTTTGAAGACGTATTCGTGCAGGTCTAGCTATCGCACCGAGGCGTTACAGTGATATAAGCTCTAGCAATGACGGCTCGCAGGTTTAGCTTTGTTGCGTTATAAGCACCTTAAGTTTGAGAACATAACAAGTTCGATAAATAATCCTGCTCAAACGGTTCTAAATACCCAATAAAAGTGATCCATATTGCAAGCTAACCGTATGTAATACGGAAACAGTTATTAATTACAGGTATAGTATCCATGTTGGAAACACAGAATCTATCAGAGCCAGAGTTAAACATTGGAGAGCGTGCAATAAAGAATGCGCCAAACCTAAAGTTAAAGAATGGCCAAAACTGCATTCCACAACATTATCTGACCTATGAACATACTCGTGAGACAGTTGAGGCACTAATCAAGGACATCTCATATAGTACACATTATCCCATTTTCATTAGCCATGACAAGGGCGGTTTATTTCTTCAAATCGGGATTATTGGGTATGACAATTATAAATCTACGCAATCTCAGCACGGACAAAAAATAGTATTCGGCCGCAAATGGCGAATTGAACCTAATCTACCTACATCTGAAATTATTCAAACGGCATTTCTCGCAATTAAAAAAGCAAGAGAACATGAAATACGCGAACTCTTTGTTATTCGTAGAGAAGCAAGAAATGCGACACCCTTTAGCAATCATCATGACTTACCTCTAATGGAACGTAATCATGACCTATTGGAAAATTCTGACACCGAAATTGCCAATGCAGACCTAAGAAGCGCTGTAAAGCATGTCAGCTTTGACGGTGGCCAGTTTGAAGTTGAGGACATAGAAACACTCCGTTCAGGCCTCACGATCGTAACCCTCAAGTACACTGCGAATGCAAACAAGAATAGCGCATCATTCATTGAAGGTACAGTCACACTGCCGTTAAAGCAAATAAACGCCAACGCACTTTATCATAGCCTTATGAAAGAGCTAATAGCGATAAGCGATAGTCATGTGGATGAGACATTTGCATATAAAGGGTTCAAACGGTTTAGCGCGCAGCTTGAGGTAGCGGCGATTGCGGACCTCTCAATTGACGTTAGACAAGCCCCGAAGGCCCTACTCAAAACTGATGGCGATAATTATGAGTTTTCTAAACGATTTGAAACCGAGCGTTATGATACTGATCTTACCCGCGTGCCTCAGCTAACTCAATCACCTTATAGCAAAACCCTTTATTCGTATCTTTCACGCATGAAGCTCACAAACTTTGATATGCTTATAAAAGCTCAGACACAGGGTTGAGCATGATGTGCCTTGGGCCATCCCAGTAGAGATAAAACAGCTTATTTCAATCCAAATACGAACTTCATGCGTAGTGTAAACAAATGGAGAGTTATCGTGACACATTATGACATTCCTGAAGACAACACTCTTTTGATACTTGACGATGATGGCCCTTTTCGTAAGAGATTAGGCCGCGCCATGGAACATAGAGGTTTCACCGTAACTTTAGCCGAGAGCGTCATAGAGGCTCAGGCGTTCATAAGAACTAACCCGCCTGCATTCGCAGTATTAGATATGCGTCTTGAGGATGGGAACGGCCTTGATGTCATCGAAAAATTAAATATCTTGCGTGAAGATTGTAAGATGGTGATGCTAACAGGATACAGTAATTTAACTACGGCAGTGACAGCTGTTAAACGTGGCGCAGTCAATTATTTAGCGAAACCAGCCGATGCAGATGATGTCTGTAAAGTTTTACTCTCAGTGCAAGATGAAGCCCCAGAAATACCTGACGATCCAATGTCTGCTAATCGTGTCAGATGGGAGCATATTCAGCGTGTATATGAACTATGCAATAATAACGTATCTGAGTCAGCCCGGAGACTAAAAATGCACCGTCGGACATTGCAGCGCATTCTAGGTAAAAGAGCTCCGCATTAGAATGTGTCATCAAGACCAGAAATATTCACATGGCACATAGACGTTTTCCAGACAACTTCATTATTTTACGCCGAGAGCGGGCGCAGGTAGTCTTACTTCATATGAAATCACCGTTGTGTCTTTGTATGATGAGATCAGCATTGATCATATAAAATTTTATTGGGGCCTAAAGGAACAAAATATCATATTTATCATATAGGCTGACATGCAGCCCAGCGGCTTTAACCCGCGTAAGCCTTTATCCAATCGATATCTAATCGAAAGGCTCCGTCTCTGCCATCGGCTAGAATTATGCCGAGTTCCTTGATGTTAGATTTATTAAATGTTGCGCCCATCACGGAACGGCCAAAGACGGAAGCCACGAGATCATCAAATTGGACAGATACTGTAGACCATTTTCCCGTGGGAGTTTGTGGAATAGCAACTTGGAATGAAACGGGGCGCAGATTATAGCGTTCATCTGTCCTAAGCGTAATCTTATAATTTCGTCCGTCGGATTTTACTCGGAGAGACAGCCCGATAGCACCACTTAACTGGCCAGGAGTGACATCCGCGCGAACCGATGAAAACCCGCCTCCGTCCGTATTGATATTGCCCTTAAAAACCATATATCCGTTCTCGAAACTTGGCCCGCCTGATGACCGGCCCCCCATGACGCCATCATTGACGGCGCGCCATTTCGTGTATGAATCAGCCTTACCAAAATTTTCGTCCATTGAGAGATCCTCGGAGTTTGCACATGCAGAAAAAGGAAAGGCAATTGTGATTGCCAAAATAAAGTAAATTAGTTGCTTCATGTATGCTGGTTTACTCTTTGCTCACGGTAAAATTAATAAAATTGCCATCGCAAAGGGGCGATGCGATGGCAGTCAGTTGGCACTCCAGTGAAGAGAGGGGCTGGAATGCAACTTATATTATGTTGTACACTTACTACTACGAAACCATATTAGGGTTGGATTAAATATCCTGCCAATTTTGTTATAAAAAGCGTTTGATTTCGAAGACTGAATATAAAGTCGAAATAAAGTTCACTACTATAAGAATGCGTGCTAAGCTCAGAATGTGATACGCATTGAAGAAATGAATAAATATTCATCCACTTACAGACCTAGCTCGTATAGGTTTTACAGGAGTAATGAATGTCTAATATTCAAACTGAAATCTTATCAGGGCCTAAACTGGCGGCAGTCACCACCACGGCTGCTTCCGTGACCGTAATGCCCGGCCGAGCCGATAAGGATTCTGAACTGATGGCAAGAATTGTTGCGTCTTCGGATAGACGCGCATTAGAAGAAATTGCCGTACACTATGGCCCGAGACTCAAATCTTTTTTAACGTTTCGCGGTGAGTCTGAGCAAACTGCTGAAGATATTATACAGGATGTCATAATTCTTGTGTGGACAAAGGCTACGCAATTTGACGCGCAAAAAGGTTCCTTTTCGGCCTGGGTTTATAGGATGACTCGGAATAAATGGATCGACCACAAACGTAAGCACAATCGCCTGCAACCGACTGCGCCCGACATCATGGCCACTTTATCTGATGATTATGTCGAAGCTGCGGATATAGGTTTTGATCGGGCTGAAAGCTCTCAGGCCGTTAGAAAACGTATGGCGTTACTACCGAATGAACAAAAGAAAATATTGCACATGTCCTTTTTTGAAGGGCTATCGCACAATCAAATAGCCGAACGTACAGGGCTTCCATTGGGAACCGTTAAGGGGCGCATACGCGCGTCACTGAAGAAAATGCGGCCAGGGCTAAATGATTTCCGAGGAATAGATCAATGAATACAAAAACAGATTCTCAATATTATACGGTTGATGATGATTGGCTGGCTTCATATTGTGCAGGTGGTCTATCCGCGGCAAAACGTTTTGTCCTGAATTGCCAAGTCGCAATCAATCCACACCTCTCAAAGCGTGTGGAAACATTGGAAACGGTTGGCGGCGTATTGCTCGAGTCTGCTAAAGGCGAGCCATTGTCTGATAATTTCATGTCCCGCATATTTACGCAGATAGATACACCCAATGCACCTCTTGCTGAGGCAACTTATTCCAATGAACACAGCTCAAAAAGTCAGCTTGATGGATGGGTTCCAGCCCCTTTGGTAGACTTTCTAAAGCGCGAAAATACACCACTTAAATGGAAGAATATAGGGTTTGGTGTTGCGCGCATTCCGTTATTGCAAGAAGGGCGGGAAAAACTATACCTACTTAAATCTAAGCCTGGCCTAAAAATGCCGCTCCATTCCCATTACGGCGAAGAATGGGCATTAATACTACAAGGTGGTTACCATGTGGGTACGGAAGGCTACACTCGAGGCGATGTGCATAGAGAAGATGAATCGTGTACGCATAGGCCTATAATCGATGACCACGGTGAGCCCTGTATTACGTTGGTAGCGAGTGAAGGTGGTGTTAAATTTTCAAATCCAACCCTTAAGCTGATGAAACCGATCCTCGGTATTTAATTGGATAATAAATCTAAAAAGCAAGGAAGTTTCCGTGCATTATATAATAGCATATTTTGCTGCAATAATCGTCTTTTTCATTATAGATTTTGTTTGGATTGGAACGATTGCAAGAGAGTTTTACAAAAACCAAATCGGACATCTCAGAGGGGTAGAGGTCAATGTCCCAGCAGCCATAATGTTTTATCTTATGTATATTGCCGGCATCATGATCTTCGCTGTTAAGCCAGCATTAGTTTCTGGTAGCATCAAGCCAGCCCTCATCTATGGCGCACTTTTTGGTTTTTTTTGCTACGCGACCTATGATTTCACAAACTATGCAACCTTGAAGAATTGGCCGCTAAAAATGGTTGTTGTCGATATAACCTGGGGCATCTTCTTGACCGGATCAGTTGCGATGGCTGCTGCTTGGGTTGCGCTTAAATTTGTATGAAATAGAATCTAGAACTTTCGAACGCTTATCTGACTTATCTTCTATAACGACGTACCGGGTCATAGACTACATAAACAAATCATTTTACCATTCGCTCCCGCGGTAAAGTCGTGATTTCAACAGTTGGCCTTAAGCGCTCTATAGCGCCACTCTAATAAAAGTATGTGTCGATTCAGCAGTCCATTCATTTAAATTCATCCATCTGAGTGTTCAACTCGTAGGGTCTATATAACAATCAAGGAGGAGATTTAAAGTGTCACAAATTTACGAAAATATTATGGATTCAGAAAAAAATCCGCTCATGCAACTGGCTGTAACGCAGCGCTTTCAAATGATGGTTCTCCTCAGTACACTGTGGACCGTTATATTCACAGCAAGCATTAGCGTATGGTTCTTATATGGAGTTCTATGGATAGGTTATATTTTTATGGCAGTTGGACTACTGCTAACACCCATTATTTTTCAGTACGCCCCAAAATCCAGAACCCTCACCTATAGAGATTTTCCGCGTGAAGATGGAACAGCGCGCTACGACGATGTTTGGGGGGCGTAGTTAAATTTACCTACAAATAAGAACCTATGACCTCTGAGACGTATAAGCACCCAGGAAAGAGAGTACCGTCTCGACGGTTGTCTCGTATTACTGGATTAAGCCGAATGGCAACCAACATTGCTGGATCAATCGTATTAAATGGAGTTCAGCAGTTGGCGACTGGTCAGCGGCCAAAAGTTACTGATTTGATCTTAACGCCTGCAAATGCCCATAGAGTTACAACCCAGCTCTCCAACATGCGCGGCGCCGCCATGAAAATCGGACAGATCATATCCATGGATAGTGGTGACTTCCTACCAAAGGAACTCGCAGATATTTTGTCGACACTACGTTCAAGTGCCATGCACATGCCGCGCTCCCAGCTCAACAATATCTTATCGTCTGAGTGGGGTGAAGGATGGGAGTTTCAGTTCGAAAATTTCGAGTATCATCCAATAGCTGCGGCTTCAATTGGACAAGTCCAGCAAACTAAATTGCCAAGCGGAGAAAGGCTCGCAATCAAAGTTCAATATCCTGGCATTAAAGAAAGTATTGATAGCGATGTTAATAATGTGGCTGCGCTGTTGCGAATGACAGGGCTTCTACCTGCCAAGCTAGACGTAAAGCCAATAATTGAAGAAGGCCGAAAACAGTTACATGAAGAAGCAAATTATATCCGTGAAGCCACCTATTTATCTAAGTTTGGGGAGCTTTTAGCGGGTGACAATAACTTCGAAGTACCCAAATATTATCCTAAATTATCTACACGCAGAGTTCTGGCGATGTCATATATTGATAGCGTTCCAATTGAAGACATGGTTTATGCATCACAAGAAGAGCGCAACCGCATAGTCGAATTATTGATAGACTTAACGCTACGCGAACTATTTGTTTACGGTGTGATGCAGACGGACCCTAATTTTGCGAACTACCGTTACAACACTAAGACTAATAAACTAGTCCTGCTCGATTTTGGAGCAAGCCGTGACATCGCTAAAAAAGTAATCACAACCTATAGAGCTATCATGCAAACAAGCTTATCAGGTACATCGCAAGATTGTTTTGACCTAGCGAGCAAAATGGGGCTTATTCCGCCAAACGTGCCATCTAAATACAAATCCATATTCATGGAATTGCTTGAGATGGCGACCGAGATTTTGCAGCGTGATAAAACCTTTGATTTTGGAAATAACGATATTGCACTGCGAATGCGTGATAAGGTCAGTGTACTGGCGGGTCAGAGAGATCTCTGGCATGTGCCGCCAGCAGAAATGATATTCATCCAACGAAAATTTGGTGGAATCTACATGCTGTCAACCCGCCTTGGTGCCGTTATCAACATTCACGCATTGATAAAAAAATACGTAGGGGCCTAAGACACTTTATGCCCACCACCGCTTCCATGAGGTCACAACATTCCATTCGGGTTGCGTTATGCGGCGGAATTCTCGGAGTGTTTAGTGAGATTAAATGGCGGCGATGATTAAAGAGATTGTAGGGAGGACTGTAAATGGAAAGCAGACTTTGCGCGCTCTTTATCGACTTGAACCTTTGCGCTTTTCGCTCTCGCCTTTGTATTGGCAGATGAGAGTTTTCCGCTAGGTTATTCTTACGGCCGCCAACATCTCTTAGGTGGTTGAGCTTACGCTTTTTCAAAGCTGTGCCAAGGCTCAGCTTATCCGTAACGAGCCGCTAAGGCATTACACCTTGGCTTCTCATGAGCTTATATAGCAACTGCTTCGCAGCCTTGGCGTTCTTTCGGCTTTGAACAACAACATCTAAGACCATAGCTTCGTCATCAACGGCACGCCATATGTAAACCATTTTGCCGTTCGTCTTAGTATAGATCTCATCTAAATTCCAAACACGCGAGGGGCTTTCGGATCTCACTTTAATCCGATTGACGTAAAATCTCCCAAACTTTTGAACCCATTTATGGATTGTTTCATAGGACACATCAACGCCCTACTCTGCCATTAAGTCTTCAACATCACGAAAGCTTAGGTTAAACTTGCAATACAGCCTAACCGTGCGCCTAATAACATAAGGTGGGAAACGGTGACCGGCATAAATAGACGTCTTCATGCGTATTCAATAATGGAAAAAACAACTCCATACGTAACCTGACAATACAATATTTAGATAGCTTCCTTTTACGCATCAATCCCCTGCCTTCATAAAGCAGGAAAGATACTAGCACCCAATATTAAACTTCGAAATTGAAGATAATAGTTCAATTTTAAAAACCAACGGCTCTACCAAAAGACTGCGTAGAGAGCGATAAGGATAGCGACGATGATCACCGTTTTTATATTAAACATGCGCTTTGTTTTAAAATTCACATCTGCAAGTGAGAGGAGCCGACTTGCAATCGGCGCGATTGTCAATTTGGAAACGACAATGCCACCGCCCATACACATGAGGAAGACAATCCAGATACGGTTAACGAATGAGAAGTCTGGGAAAGCAAATTTAAAGATCAGCGACGCGGCAACCGATATAATCAAAGCTGCAAAAGCACCTTGCGAATTTGTCCGTTTTGCAAACATCCCCAAAAGGAAGACCGCAACAACGCCTGGCGCAATAAATCCCGTATATTCTTGCACAGTTTGGAACGCGCTTTCAAAGCCGCCAAGGAACGGTTTAGCCGCGATGACAGCAATCACCATGGCGATAACAGCCACACTTCGCCCAATTGTAACATAATGGGTTTCGCTCTCACTTGGCTTCATCATGGATTTATAGACATCCATGGTGAAGATCGTCGAGATTGAATTGACCATTGAGGCAAGAGAGGAGACAATCGCTGCAATGAGCGCCGCAAAGATAAGCCCTCTAAACCCAGCTGGCATTAGGCCCATAATAGACGGGTATGTCGCGTCAGTTTTCGCATCCAAAGCTGCTTGGTCGAGCACGCCAAATTCAGGCGCAGCAAGCATAACCGCCGCAATCCCCGGCAAGACTATAATCAATGGCATGATCAACTTCAGCCCTGCGGCGAAGACAAGTCCCTTTTGCGCCTCGGGCAGGTCTTTCGCGCCGAGCGCCCGTTGGATAATATATTGGTTAAAACCCCAATAGTTCAAATGTAAAATCCATAGCCCGCCTAACAGCGTCCAAATGCCCGGCAACGTATCATAGCCCTTTTGGTCAGGCTCAAAGATCATATCAAATTTCTCTGGCAGTTCTGTGTAAAGCCGCTCAAAGCCTGATAGGAAACTCCCACTGCCAATCATGTTCAGTGTCATAACGGCAATCACGAGGCCGCCAATGATGAGGATAACCACTTGAATAATATCCGTCAGAGCTACAGCTTTCAGCCCGCCAACAACCGAATATGCAATGGCAAAAGTGCCCAATGCCGCCATCGCCCAGATTATATTCATCCCTGTTAAGGTCTCAACGGCAAGACCGCCAAGCCATAGGACCGTAGTCAGGTTCACCAACGTATATAACGCAATCCAGTAAATCGACATGGTGGTTTTTACGCCGGGACCAAATCTCTGGTCGAGAAATTGCGGCATGGTGTAAATCTCGCGCTTAAGAAAGATCGGTAAGAAATATTTAGCCACAAGGATCAACACTATCGCCGCTTGCCACTCATAGGCAGCAATGGCGAGGCCAATACGGTAGCCCTCCCCCGACATGCCGATTATTTGTTCGGCGGAAATATTCGCAGCAATCAAGGACGCCCCGATCGCCCACCACGGCAAAGACTTCCCTGCTAAGAAATAATCCGTCGTGTCTTTTTGGTGACCTGCAGGTTCACGCGAAACATAAATCGCAACACCGAATAGGATGACCGCATAGGCTGCAACTACTAGAAAATCTAAACCGTTTAAAAACATGTCTTTGTCCCATTTTTTATAAGACCTGTTTCATTAGGCCCTTATTATTATTTCATGCAGGCGAGGCCTAACTCTGGGTCTGTTTCGCACTGATACACTCTCACCCAATCCAGCCAAAGCTCGCTGGGAAATGACTTAGGGTTAAAGCGCTTTTCATTATTTAAATCTGGTAAGTCTCCCCCAACCGCTAGGTTAAACATGAGGTAAAAAGCCTGATCAAACGGGCCACTTTCATTCTCTGCTTTATCAATGGCGTCTGAATACCAATCATCCGCAGTTGCCGAGAGGAATTTCTCACCGTCAACGAACCAGTGGATGCTCCCCTCGCCCCATTCCACCGCATATTCATGATAATCATCAACAGCGGCAAGGTTGGCTAAAGCACGCTTATCCGTAATGAAAACATTATCTGGCGACGCCTTGCCAAAATGAAGCGCGGCGCTCGTTCTATATTCTACCTCTGCTGAGCCGCAATCACCACATTTTGCCCCAAGATTTACAGCTTCCATAATATCAATTTCACCTGACAGAGGCCAGCCCCCATAAAGATCCCCCGCAGGAAGCATCCAAAAAGCGGACCATGTGCTTTGTCCCTTTGGAAGTTTGATCCGTGCTTCTATGCGTCCATATTTCCAGCTCGCGCGTTCGCGCGTGCGAACTTTACCAGAGCTATATTCCCGCGTCAGCATCGGTCCACGGTCCGCACGTCCTTGTGGGTATTTCGGTCCTGAGATACTTTCTTTTTGAGCTCGGAGTTTTAAAACACCTTCTTCAATAATAATATTTTCAGACCGATCTGTGTAACATTGTTTTTCATTATTACCACCGCCCCAACAAGATACTTCGGGTTCCCATTTACTCCGGTCAAGCTCTGGGGCGTCAAATTCATCTCCCCAAACGCGCACCCAACCTTTCGACTTTACGTCGACGTTCAAGGAACCTTGACTATCACTGAAATTGGGCCTGGTCGTTAACGACGAAATTGCTAACGTTTCCGTCTTGCACCCAAATAAAATAGCACCAACAAGGCTTAATGATATTATCCACCCAAACCGCATTACTTTATTACTGAACGGCCCGTATAAGTCAGGCCATAACCATGATTAAACTGAGTCGCATCACCCATAGCTGGCCAAGCAAACGATAGGCGACCTTTGAAGTCATATTGCGGTTGGCCATTTGACCCTGCCATCAGGACATCACTAACGCCTGCCCCTTCACTACCTGGAAGCCATGCTGCGACAAGGCCGTCAGACAGTTCGAGAAGCGGATCAATGCCTAGCGGACGTCCCGATAGAAACACTGTAACTACAGGAATATTTTGCGCCTTTAAGCTTTTAATCAACGCAAACTCTTTCGAATTTTCCAAATCAAAGTCCAATGAAAGCAAGTCCCCTTCAAACTCGGCGTAAGGCTCTTCCCCCATAACAATAATCGCGACGTCAGGACGATTACTTTCATCAAAAGTTCCGTTTTCGCTATAGGAAACATTTGCTCCTGCCTGCTCAAATCCATCAAATATTGTTGTGTGACCTTTATAAATTTCTGGTGGATTAATAATTTTTGTTTCAATATCACGGCCTTGCCAAGTTAGAGTCCAACCGCCATTTTGGTAAGCCGCATGATCAGCCGCAATACCCGCGACGAGAATATTTTTATCAGTCTTAATGGGCAGAACATTATCGTTCTTCAAAAGAACCAATGACTCACGAACCGCTTGACGTGCTACAGCACGGTGTGTTTTGTGGCCAATAAGTTTAGCCCGCCCTGCCAATTCATGCAAAGACGGTTTGCCATCTTCAAACATGCCTGCACGCAATTTGACGCGCAATATACGCCGAACGGCATCATCAATTCGCGCCTGACTAATCTCGCCGCCTTTAACTTGAGATACAGTATTATTGAGAAATTCCTTCCACATCTCTGGTACCATGATCATATCCACGCCCGCATTAATAGATTGAGGGCAAGACGCTGCCGTACAGCCTTCAACCTGTTCGTGGCCATTCCAGTCCCCCAAAACAAAGCCATCAAATCCCATACGTCCCTTCAGGACATCTGTGAGCATATATTTATGACCATGTAGCTTCTCGCCGTTCCAGCTATTAAAGCTCGCCATGACCGTTTGAACGCCCGCGCCAATTGTTTGAACGTAACCTTGCCCATGAATACGAAATAATTCTTCTTCAGAAATTTCAGTATTGCCTTGATCATCACCCTCAGTCGTGCCGCCGTCCCCAATGAAATGTTTAGCCGTTGCAATAATTTTTTGCTGGGACAGGAAATTATCAAGTGCAGGATGGCCCTGAATACCTAAAACATATTCTTTGGACAGTTCCGCGACAATTTCAGGATTTGACGAGAAACTTTCATAGCTTCGCCCCCAACGCATATCACGCGCCACAGCCACGGTTGGAGAGAACGCCCAATCAATGCCCGTTACAGCCACTTCACGGGCTGTAATCGTTCCAATATCGCGCATCAAACCCGGATTATTCGCCGCGCCTAATCCGATATTATGCGGAAAAATTGTCGCCCCTTGAACATTATTATGCCCATGAACCGCATCTGTTCCCCACATAATTGGAATGGCTAAACGGTTATCATTTGTGTCCATTGACGCGCCGTGAAAGAGGCTCGCCATAGAGAGCCAACCTGCAAGAGGGCCATCGACTTCATTGGTGGGCCAAGACCCACCGCCGTTCAAAACAGAGCCAATATGATATTTCGCCACATCTTCGGGTGAGATATTTTTAATTTCAGGCTGAATCATTTGCCCGACTTTTTGCTCAATGGACATCTTCGCCAAAAGCTCATCAATGCGGGTTTCAATCTTTGCATCAACAGGAATTGTTTTGCGGATTTCAGGCCAAATATTTTCATCCGCTTGGGACGATACAGACGCTAAGGCCGTTGTAGCCAGCAAAGAAAGAGACATTAGATTACGTTTAGACACAGGACCACCATTAAAAAATAATACATTAAAAAGGCCCGCAATATAGTGCGAGCCCCATTATAATGAGCTTAGCCTAGAACTTAGCCCGTACACGCGCACCATATGTCCGCGGCGGCGAGAAGAAGCGTGTGTTATCAAATTGTGTAATGATAATCGCTTGCTCACGCTCAATACCCGTAAGATTATTTACATAGGCCTCAATACGCCATTTCCCATCGTTACCGTGGTTGTATCCAGCACCAAGGTCAACAGTGAAGTAACCATCTACTGTATCATCAAGGCGCGCAGAAACATCATCATCAAGGTTAAAATCAATACCGTTAAATATAGTCATATGTTGAGAGGAACGATATCCAAGAGAAATAATGCCATCAACGCTACCACTATCAACATCCCATACTTTCGAGACTGAACCATTAAACTGTATTTCGGGCGTTCGGACGAGACGATTGCCTTCAATAGATTGCTCAATGGCATTTGCAGGATCAACATCAGCCTGAAAACGGAAATCTTGAATATCTTGCGAATTTACAACCTTAGCCACAGGCAACCAAAGAAGCGTTGCATCGAAGCTTAAGTCTCCTGGGAAGTCTAGGCCCCCTTCAAATTGCGCCCCGTAAATTTCTGCATCAGAGGCATTGAAGGTAAACCCGTTGACCTGCCCCCCTAAATTATCAAGGGTATCTTGATCTATCCCTGACGTATCGACATTCGCTGTATCAAGCGCCTGAGCTGTTGATACCAGAACTGACAACTGTAGGTCATCATAGTCATAGTAGAAGGCTGAAACATTTAAGTGACCGCTGACATCATCAGTTAGGTCGAATTCATTCTTTGAACCAACCTCAAATAGCGTCAATGTCTCAGGGCCATATGTCGGTGCAAGTGTATCTACATCGAACTCAATAGGCGCGTTAGATGCAGGACTTGTTGCAATCGACAAACCTTCTGTAGCTGGAATGTTATCATTGAACCCACCAGATTTATTACCCGTAGACACAAGCGCATAAATAAGGTTGTCATCAGACAGATCGTGCTCTGCCCGAAGCCTCCAATCGACAAAATCATTTTGCAAACGACCATTTTGCACAGCAAAAGTTGAGTTAAACGGCGCTAGTGAGAAATCAACGACACCATTGAAGTCACCAACTATATTATTGTCACAACTTCCAACAAAAGCAAAGGCTTCACAGGATGGACGGTCTGCCGCGTTCGGAATGGCATCTTGAATTTGCTGACCATTTGGAAAGAGATCGTCAAGCCCATCGCGATCACCAAATTGAGCGATCCCATCAAATAAGAAGGCAATCGATTCATTCGCGTCCACAACACCATCGCTATTTGTGTCAGGAATGATAATCTCTCGGTCAAGTCCTGCAAATTCGAAGCCTTCTGTACCTGACGCAACACCGTTGATGAAACAACAGGAAAAATCAGGACCACCGAAACCAAAAGCATAACGTGCATTGATACCAAAACGGCTTTTGTCATCATCCGTATAACGAAGGCCGCCTGTCAATCGTGTTTTTTCACCCGGCAAATGGTAGGTTACGTCACCATATATCGAATAGCTTTCGGTATCCGTCGTCTGATTAAACTCTACACCTTGGAAGAAAGGATTTCTATCCCCTGTTGTCCCGAGGAAAGTGCGTTGGGCTTCATCAAAATAAAACCCGCCCACAGTCCAGTCTAGCTTACCATTTCCAAACGCAACACCATCATTAAAAAAACGAAGCTCTTGAACGATGGATTCTGAGTCAGTTGTAAACCCAATTCGGTTGAAGTTATCAAAATCAAGTGGACCTAATGTGTCGAGAACACCTTCATAGAATGGACCAACAGGCGTTGTGAACTCATAATCATAAACGAGATCACGGTAAGATCCGATATATTCAATATTGAAATGCTTTGTTTCATAATTTATCTCACCCTTGATACCATAATGCTCAGTGTCTTCATCAGGCGTGATACCACGACCTAAAACGTCACGTGGATTATCAATATCGTCAGGATCAATGCCGTTACCGAGTGGGTTAGCAAAATTAACCCCTGTATAACCTGTACCTTTTTGTTCGATGTAATCACCTGTTAAGGTAAATGTCAGCGCGTCAGTCGGTTTAATTTTATAACCAACGCGAATACCAAAATCATCGACCTCTTCAGCAACACCTAAGCCATCATCTTCGGAGGTTGGGACGTCCACGCCGTCAATTTCGGAACTATCAGGTGATACATTGTTAAAATAACTATCGTGCTCATTTTTAAAGGCTGCGATACGTAGCGCCGAATTTTCAGTAACAGCAATATTCGCGACACCTTCGATACGGTAGTCGTTAAAGTTACCGTATGAGGCCTCAATCGAACCATTTGTTTGGCCAAGACCTGGATCCCAAGCGATAATATCTACGGAGCCCGCCGTTGCGTTACGCCCACGAAGTGTACCTTGCGGGCCGATATTGACTTCTACGCGCTCAATATCAAAAAAGGCTGCACCAAATCCCGACGGACGTGGAACATAGACACCGTTCAAATGCGTCGCTGCGGCGGGGTCGCCCAATTCAGTATTGTTACTGGACCCAACGCCACGGATAAAGACTTCGATATTCCCTTGATTGTTAGCAATCGAAAGGCCCGGAATTTTACCGTCAATTTCATTAAAATTATTAATACCAAGAAGACTAAGCTCTTCACCTGTGATGACCGCAGCTGTACCCGCATAATCTTGGAGCGACTGTGATCGACGCTCAACCGTTACAATCACCTCATCAATACCGTCTTCACGTTCAATGATTTCACTCGTTTGCGCCAACGCAATTTGCGGCACAGCCATCATCACGAGAGCTAAACCCGTCGTCCGACCTGTTTTAAAATATCGACTAAAACACCTATTAAGATTACGCATATTACTCCCCTTACTGAAATCTAGTTGTCCTGATTACGTGACAAACTTGTTAGAATGACAAGGGAAATGCGACGAAGCGGACTATAGCTGCGGTGAAGTGGACAAATTAACTGTTTTTAAGATAGTCTCGTAAGGGCCCACCGTAACTACGGCTCACTTTTAGGCGGTGAGAATCTGACATCAACAAAGTCGCCTCGCCTTTTTTCTCAGGCATCATCTCTTTAACGTGAGTCATATTCACAATCGTTGACCTATGTATGCGCTGAAACCGTTTAGACGGTAAGTCCTGCATGAAAGCCTTGAGCGTGCGGCGTATAATTCGTGTCTCCGACACTAAATGCACGCAAACATAATCCCCCGCGGCTTCGAGCCAAATAATATCATCTTCGGCGACAATAGTTACTTTCTCGGGCGCGATAAGTTTCAAAGACTTAGATTGCTGTTGCCCATCGAGTACAGAAAGCAATGTTGATTTTTCATCTACAGGTAGGGCTTGACGCACACGCTCTAAACTATCTTTCACAGCATCTTCATGCAGCGGTTTTAAAATGTAATTGACCGCATTGACCTTAAATGCCTCAATTGCATAGTTGGAAAATGCCGTCGTAAAAACAACTTTTGGCAAAATATCTGCTTGCAAAGCATTGATCACATCAAAGCCATTCATGCCTGGCATTTCAATATCGAGAAATAAAACGTCTGGGGAAAAATGCATAACAGCATCGACGGCTTCGCGGCCATGACGACATGTCGCAACGATTACAATATCGTCTATGTCTGCCAATATAGCCTGTAAAAGATCTCGCGCTAAGGGTTCATCATCAACAATTACGACCTTCATCATGTGACTTTTACACTATCGCTCTGCCGTCTTAACGGCATTATCAAATCAATCTTTAAGCCCCCAAGGTCAGAGCCACCCAATATCATATCCGATTCATTTTGATAATGCACTCGGAGTCGATCTTCCATATTTTTCAAACCCACGCCTTTTTTCAAATTTGACAAAACCTCATCAACATTTTGATGATCGGGATGACCTGAATCTTCCATGATAATATGTAATTTACCGTTCTGTTGGCGTGCGCTGAGGCGGATAATTCCGCCGTCAATCGTTCCTGCAATGACATATTTCATGGTATTTTCAAAAAGGGGCTGCAAAATCATAGACGGTACGCTGGCGGAAAGTGCCTCATCGTCAATATGAAATTCAGTCTTCAAACGCTCGCCATAGCGCACGCGCTCAATATTGAGATAAATATTTATAAGCCTTAGTTCTTCTTCAAAACTTGTTGCAATCATATAATCTCTCTCAAGCGTATAGCGCATGAAAGTGCTAAGTTGCGTCACCATATCACGCGCTTGCTCGGGACGACTTGTCTTAATTAATGCTGATACCGAGTTGAGTGTATTAAAGAGAAAGTGCGGGTTTACCTGATAACGAAGCATCATCATTTGAGATTGGCGGGATAAGTTTTCCGCCTCAACCCGCCTGATCCGCTCCATTTCAACATGTTGACGCTCCGCAGCGACCGCAACGTAAGCTTGGACACTGTAATAAAGCGCGACCCAAAGACCAAAGATTAAAAACGCGGTGAAATACCACCCGCCAAAATCTCTCCAAATATCGCTCGCTTTAATCATGGCATCAAAAGTTGCCATGCGGAAAATATTCCATAGAAACGCAGCAATCCCAACTACAAAGAGAAGTGATAACACGCGCCTCAATACACCTCCGCGATTAACAAAAGGTAGCAGCCGTGATAATGGCAAAGTAACAATCGCGCCGCTAAAAGCTTGCAACAAAATGTGCGCAACATGCATCCAGCGCACGTTACCATACCAAAGTGTTAAAGATAAAAATGATAAAACACAAAATAAAAACCAAGCGATTAGCTGCACCCCCCACCAAGGGAGTGAGATCGCCTTAGAGGGCTCGCTTTGGTTTAAACTATAATGGGTCAGAACAATACAACCGTTTTACCGTGAAACTCTTAGTTACCTTAGCATGCATGTTTTAACATGGCTATCAGAGAGGGCTTTGTCACGTTAACTCCGCACGTATCTGAAGATGAGTCGATAAGTTTGGTACAGTTTACGCCAGTTGATCTAACGGTGAGGTAGATGTGAAACTACGCTCAATAAGGTTTTAGGCTTTTAATATATTTATAGTCAGCCCATGCTACCTAACAAACTAAACAGGCGGCATTGCTAAGACTTGCAATCTTGATGTTATAGACTTTACCCTATGCATACTAAGACTAGCCTGATCTCTCGCATCTGCAGTATAATAACGAGCTTGATCAAGGCTTTGCGATACAATCAAACAATCATTATGTATATTTTGATATGAAGAAAAAATACGTCGCGCCTCTTCCTCAGCACTAATCACTTGGGTCTCGATTGTTTCGAGAGATAATTGCATGCTTTGCAAAGCCGTACGAATTGGCTCAAAGCCATTACGAAGCGGCTCATCAATGGCGACAGCAAAATTTTTCGCTTGCTTATCGGTCCACAAAATCAGGCCCTCGTCAATAATTTCAGACGTTTGTTGAGCTCGATATTTTGAGATTATAATATCTTCTCTTAGCCTTTTATTTAGACGTCCAATATTAAATGCAATATCCATATTAAAGCGCCTGATTTGATTTATTAAATCTAGCCAGATTTTCATCTAACTCTTTTAAAAGAGTCCGTCCACGAATTTCAAGGTCACGCTGTAAATCTGTGAGTTCTGATATTCGCCGCGCCCCATTGGGTAAAACCTGAACTTTTTGTTGCATATCAGCCGTAAGAGATAACACAGACTTTGCAATTTCGACAAGTTTTTCACCTTCAATTAACGCTGAAGACGCTAGAGAATTTGCATCATTAATACCGGCTTGGGCACGCTTTGCATTCTCTACGGATTTATATGCTAATGTGACATTATTCTCAGCTTCATATCGAATGTTATGGGCTTCGTCTAATCCCGTATTACATGTACTCACTAATATTTGACATCTCTGCACTTCAGCTTCTGCCTGATCAACTTCGGTACGTGCTAACCTTACCAGCTGCCGAGCCTGATTGACATTGCCTTGCGCTTGGCTGACCCGCGACGCCTGTGCAGAACAGTTAGGCGTAATCCGATTTCCCCGACTATCCGTTGTGTAACTACTTTGGCATGCAGATAAAGAACTATTTGCACTCGAGAGCGCGGCCTCCGCATTGGAGAGCTGATTAATGGCTGCGTTCAATTGTCCTTGTGCCCGGGAGAGCCAGTTTTTTGCTTTATGATGCAATTGATTGGCACGCTCCAAACCCGACACCCATATGCTTACAGCTTCATCTGAATTTGACTTTGCAGTTTGGCTATTTGCGAGACTCTCGCCTGCCTCCTCCCGTGCTAACTGGTTTTCGGTCTCGGCTATTTTTACTGACTCTATAGTGAGTTGGCTGGCCGACCAAGCTTCGCTCGCAAGACGTTCAACCTGTTTGCCTTTAACTTCCATATCTGCAACCGCGTTAATAGATTGAAGGGACGTATTAATAGCGCTTTCCTCTAAGCTATTTAGATCAGACGTCCACCGCAAAATAGCATGCCTCAAGTCATCAAATATTTCTGCTATAATGCGCGGATCGACTGACATAAAAATCCTTTATCTATTCGCTAGCACCAGCGTCGAATAGCTCAAGGGCCTCGTGACGACGGCGCATTAAAGGCAATATACGTTCAAGCATTTCAACATAATTATTGAGCATAATGAAGTTACGCTCAAACTCTGCTGCGAATAAATCTGCGCCTTCTCCTTGGTAGACTTCACGTGTTACTTTCCAGATGCTATTAATACGGTCTCGACTGTCACGCATCTCTGAAAGTTGCATTTGTGACGCTTCAATAAATTCAAATAAACCACTCCTCAAACGTGTCGTATCCATATCTAACCTCCGTGAAGGTAGCTATATAATTGATTTATCTTTGCCTGAAGGAACGCCTCGAATTGCTCACTTCTACCATTAACATAATTGCTCATGTCCTGTTCAAAATCTTCCATGAGTTGATCATATTCAACACGAAGAGAGTCTTTCCATAAGCCATCAATATTATCGTGACATTGCCGAATTTTTGAATGCCCAACCCGTAGATTTTCGTCGAAACTCCGCAATTCCGTTTCAAATATACGAAGGGCTTCATATGTATGATCGAGACTCACCTCTAATCTCCAGGATATACTATATGATCGATTTGTTCGCGCATTGCCTCTAGCCCTTGATCAGCACCTAAAACCCTATTTGCGCCATAACTATGGAACAATGTCGCATTTCGTGTTCCAGCAATTTTATCAACATGTATACAGGCAAAGGGGTGGTCCGCTCTTTCGTTCAAGCGCGCTCCCATCAACGAAGAAAATAATGACATGGAATCTTCTTCGTTCATTTGTTGAGCAACTACATGATTAAAAAGAGAGGCTTCACGGCTCGGCGATAATACAAGTTGAAAACTCGTCAAACCCGAAGCCGTGAATAATGTATGCACACCAGCTTGCGGTCCACGGGATAAAATTTGACGTAGTGCAACTGCTGGCCCTTGTTTAGGGGCCGAAAACCGATCGGCTCCACCATGCAAATCATAAAGATAATCGGGTTCAGAAACCACAAGAATCTGTGTTCGGTTCTTCGGGTTAGATTTATTTATTTTACTTGCGATTTTTTGAAGCGCTACGTCGCATTTATTTATATCAACCTTTACAATTTTACTGCCTGCTCTTGCAAGGCGTTCAAGTGCAGCATCGATCATGCCGCTCCCCGGCATGCTTTCACGCAATCCGTTTATAAAGGTAACTTCAAGAGAGCTTGGATTAATAAAACCGCCACACACAGCAAGCGCAGCGGCTATCATACGGTGCCGCGACTCTGTATCTCCTCCTAATGATAATAGATTTTGTCCTGGCGCGCGTCGAAGCGCGCAAAGAGCATGCCCCCGTACATCAAAACATCGACCTAACCAAAGAGGAATTGGATGATCCGCTTTATTCCAAGTCTCAAGACCAAACCCGCCCATACGCAAGCTTTTTCGTGCGAGGTTCTGCAAGGCATCAGCACTGAGATACTCAGGCAAGGGTTGCGTCAAATATGGGTTTTCACTCACAAGGGAGGCTTCACGTCCAGAGAGGACAGTCGGGGTATGTTTGTTCTCACAACTATTATAAATATCCGTGATAATAGCTGGTAATAGGTTATCCCCTTCCTTTTTGCGTAGGCGTGCCACCGCTCCGCGGGCGTTGGCACCATCACGGCCACCTTCGTCATTAATTACAACTTCACCCGTCGAGCCGAGTTCACGTATCAGTCGTTTTCCTTCCCCGCCAAAAACTTGGAGTGATTGTGAATAGGTCTCTGACAAAGACAAGGCTGCCCAGCTATGAATATGAGTGAGGGCGGATTGCGGAAGACCTCTTTGTTCAAATGTCTGAGACCCCAGTACCGCATGCATACCTGCTGCACGCCCCTTTTCTAACAGCTTTCCTAATAGATGAGCGCCCGCTTCAGGATCACCCTCAAGGATTTGCTGATACTCATCCACGACTAACACACGCCGTGCCATGACCTTTCCTGTCTTTTCTCTATAATCACTAAGTTTTACAACGCCTGCTTCTTGGAACTGCTCATATCGGTCTTCCATTTCTGCTACAAAGTCCGCCAAAACGCTGCGCGCCAATGCAGGAGCGCTTCGCAAACATACAACATCAGCATGGGGTAAGCTTCGGTAAGCTTCAAATTCCACACCTTGTTTTCCATCAATAAGCGTAAAGCGAAGCTCCTCAGGCGAGTAACGTGACGCAAGCCCTGTAATAATCACATGGAGCATATATGATTTTCCAGAGCCCGTTTGCCCCGCAATCATCGCATGAGCACTTTGTTTGCCATCCTCGCTTTCGCCGAGCCAAAACTTTATACGTTCCCCAACAGGTGTAGACACACGGCGTGCCGCACTCTCATTCCCAAACTTATGAGGCCTTATAATTGCATTCCAATCCCCCCCTTCTCGCTGCCGTGACCCATCGAATGCACGTTTGATTAACGCTTTTTGCACAGTACCATCAGGCGGTGTATCAATATGCCGTGTCTTCTTAGTCAGATCGATCGTGGACACAGAAGACAACATATCTGTTTTGAAATCATGTGGGAATTTACCATGTGTATTCCACTCTAAAACAAGATGTCGTCCAGCACGTGGGCCTGCGTTCGCTATTTTAATCAAAGCTTCAACGGCTCTAGGATCTTTAGAATATGCGTTTGGAAAATCAGCAGCGACAATTACTTCAAAAGTCTCTCCAGAACGCTGTTCTGTCGTCAAGTCAGAAAACCGAGAGGCATCACCAATGACACGCTCATTTATTCGGCGAATATCGTCAAGGACTTCGGCAAGCTCATCCATCGTAGAACGCCCCGCGTTTCGAACAACTTCACGCCCTAGAAACCCTCGAAACGGGAAGGCAGAACCCATACCCGTTGGATCTAATAATGTGAAGCGAACCTGGCCTGGCATTGATAAGGCAATGCGGAGCGTAAGACTTTGCAAAGTTTCTCTCGCATCATTTATTGTATCCTCATCATGTTGAATAACAATGGGTCCATTATTATCAAAAAGCTGACATACGGATGGCAAGTCAGCAGCCTTTTCTAGCGGTGATGTATCGCTTTCTTTTAAGCCCCCAACACGGATTAAACCTATAGGAGATGCTGAGGGGGCTGGCTGAAAACCATCCCAGTCATTTGCCGACCAATTAAAAGGCAATGGATCCTCGTCGATTGAGCATTTCTGCAAAAATGCATCAAGTGCAACATTACAGCGATCTATAGCGCGCGTTTCAACGACCTTAACATATCCCCCCAGCTGTGCATGAAGAGATTTTGCTACCTTTATACTTTCCGATAGTTTTCCTTCTATTTCTTTTATATCTTTAGTTATGACTGAGATTGAGCGTGCCATTTATAGCCCCTGTAATCCGTTCGTGAAATAAATATATCCGCCAATTGAAGCTGCTATGATGATACAGAAAAACATTACAATTCGAGATTTGCGTTTACCGCGTGCAACTTTAAGCTCATTTTGTAACGCAGCTAAGCTCGCCTGAGAAGTTTCAATGGAATCTATAGTACCGGTAGCCTCATGCATGACCGCCGTTAACTCTGAGTCCTGCTCATCTAAATCGACTTTCGCAAGCGAGTCATCTGCATCCACGACATTTCTTAGATTTTGCATTAATTTCTGTGCATCAGCCTTCAACACTGCCGCTTCTTTTCTAATTTTACGACGCGTTTCCACCGTATGTACAGCTAACTGCATGTTCATTAATTAACTCCAAAATATCTACTTCTGATTATGTTAAGATCTAGGCGGCGTTTATTTTTCTTTTAAAATTTCTAGAACCTTAGTCGCAAAGTTTTTATTTACTTTGTCGTATATTAACTTCTTTCTAAAGAGCCCAATGACTAATAATGTTAGCCATATAAACACTGTGATTACGCTGACCCATTGAAGCGATTCAATGAATAACGGTAGAATGAATGCGGCCAAGGATCCGTAAGAAACAAGACTCGGAAAAGCTTTGGCTTCACTCCACCATTTCACAACAACAAGGTTCGTTAAATATCGTGAGGTGTCAGTTTTCTCATTCACAAAAGCAATGGTTTCATCACGAAATACGGCCACCTTTACAATATGACCCTTTCGTACAGATGCACTTTCCGGCCATTTTACCATGAACTCTTTTCCACTGTCAGTTTCTATTAAAAACGACGTCCAAGTATCAACGGTGGATGAAATTCTAATGTTCGACCTATAGTGACCAGTGCCACTTCCGCCGCCGCCAGAAACTTTTGTTTCTGACCATATTTGCGGGTCGTTTAAAACTTCGCCTTTAAGATAGCGCACCTCTTGAAGTGGTCGATCAACTCGTGACATATGCCCCTCCTAAAAGCCTTGTGAAACAACCCAACGGCCATCACGTTTGATAAATGTGCCTGATGTTTCCGTTGTGTTACGACCTGTAAAATCGTTCTCAGACGTCAATGTGAAAGCGCAGGTGTAACGATCATTTTTAGCCTTTTCACAAGATGTGTTTTTAACGCTAACATTTGCTCTTGCCGCATCTGCCACAGAATCGCCGAGGAAAGAACTTGCAATATCATTGGCCTGGTTCATTTGATCTTGAAAGGCTGTTTCAATATCTTTATTTTTCGGCCCACCAGAGCAAGCCGTTAATAATGCCGCGCTCACTGTTGCTAAAAATATTGACGTGGTTTTATAATTTAGAACTTTCATTCCTATCTCCATAAATTAAACTAATATTGCAGGTTAATAAGCGTTTTATTCGAGTGGGAAGGTGTGAATATCTTCCTCCTCTAGGGACGGTTTTACGGCCACCATTTTAGGGTCAAAAATCATATGCGTACTATAATCCC
>JBDXGZ010000021.1:0-20520 GCA_039989855.1 Maricaulaceae bacterium
GAAATGGTTATGCCTGGCGATAATGTTCATGTGAATGTTGAGCTGATCGTGCCAATCGCCATGGAAGAGAAGCTTCGCTTCGCGATCCGTGAAGGTGGCCGTACAGTCGGTGCCGGCGTCGTCGCTAAAATTATTGAGTAGGATTATCTGAACATAGCGCGCCGTTCGCGGCGCGTCCTTCCCGTTTCATTATAGGGGTGTAGCTCAGTTGGTAGAGCACTGGTTTCCAAAACCAGCGGTCGTGAGTTCGAGTCTCTCCGCCCCTGCCACGCCCTAAAAAGCGACCTAAAATGACATTGGGACTTGAAATAACGCGGATGCAGGGCCAAGTCCTGCTTTCGCGTTTTGGAGTTTAAAAAAGAATGGCTGAAAAATCCGCTGATAAAGTCGGTCCTGTTAAGTATTTCGGGCAAGTTCGTCAAGAAGGCCGAAAGGTTGTCTGGCCAACGTGGCCAGAAGTGTATAAGACGACGATTCTTGTCATGATTATGGTGGCAATTATGGGTCTATTCTTTTTCATCGTGGATTGGGCTTTGGCCAATCTGGTTCAACTGATCCTCTCGATCGGTCAGTAAGTTAAGTAAAGGCGACGTGCATGGAAGCTAAGTGGTATATCGTACAGGCTTACTCGAACTTCGAGAAGCATGTTCAGCGCGCCATTGAGCGTGAGGCGGCAGTTAAGGGAATTGATCACCTCTTTGAAGAGATTCTCGTGCCAACAGAGCAGGTCGTTGAGGTTCGCAAGGGTCGTAAGGTTGAGAGTGAGCGTAAATTCTTCCCGGGTTATGTCTTGGTAAAGATGGTTTTGACGGATGCTGCGCATCACTTGGTGAAAAATACACCGAAAGTAACGGGTTTTCTCGGGTCTGGTAGTCGTCCGCTTCCTGTGTCTGAGGCTGAAGTGCAGCGTATTGTTGGTAAAATTGCTGATGGTGTAGATGCGCCGCGTCCGATGATCACATTTGATGTTGGCGAAACGGTCAAAGTTATCGATGGGCCGTTCCAAAGCTTTAACGGTAGCGTTGAAAGCGTTGATGATGAAAATGCACGTTTGAAAGTGCTGATTAATATTTTTGGGCAGGGAACTCCTGTCGAATTGGATTATACCCAGGTCGAAAAACAGACTTAGGTGTATATAGCTCCCTTTATTATAAAGGGGGTGTCGTGTGGGAGATGGGCGGAAAGACCTCTGCGCTGTCGGACCACGCACCACAATCATAACGGATGAGCCGTTATGTTAATTAAACGAAGTCTTTGACTTCATAGGAGTGGAAAATGGCAAAAAAGATTCAGGGCTACATCAAGCTCATGATTCCTGCTGGCGCAGCTAATCCATCACCGCCTCTCGGGCCTGCATTGGGTCAGCGCGGTGTGAACATCATGGAATTTGCAAAAGCATTTAACGCAAAAACAAGTGAGCTTGAAAAGAACATCCCGATCCCGACTGTTATTACAGTCTATCAGGATAAGTCTTTCACCTTCATCACCAAAACATCACCAGCCTCTTATTACCTTAAGAAGGCTGCAGGCAAAAAATCGGGTGCTAACCATCCAGGCCGCGAAATTGGTGGGTCTGTATCTGTGGCGCAGTGTCGCGAGATTGCAGAGAAGAAAATGGCCGATCTTAACGCAAATGATCTCGATCAAGCGACTAAGATTATCGAAGGCACAGCCCGTTCTATGGGTTATGAGGTGACAGGGTAAGATCATGGCTAAAGCAGGAAAAAGAATAAAGGCGGCTCGGGCGACATTTGATAAAAATGCAGCGCACTCAGTCGCGGACGCTGTCAAAATTATTAAAGACAGTGCGAAAGTAAAGTTTGACGAAACGGTTGAGCTTGCGCTTAATCTTGGGATTGACCCACGCCATGCTGACCAAATGGTTCGCGGTGTGTGTAATCTTCCAAACGGAACAGGCCGTTCAGTACGCGTCGCTGTTTTTGCAAAGGACGCTAAGGCGGAAGAAGCAAAAGCTGCGGGTGCTGATATTGTTGGCGCTGAAGATTTGGTTGCCTCTGTTCAAGAGGGTAATCTTGATTTTGACCGTGTTATTGCCACGCCCGACATGATGCCGCTTGTTGGCCGTGTTGCGCGTGTATTGGGGCCTAAAGGCCTCATGCCAAACCCGAAAGTTGGAACGGTTACGGCTGATATTGCCAAGGCGGTTAAAGACGCTAAGGGTGGCGCTGTTGAATTTCGCGCTGAGAAGACCGGTATTGTTCATGCAGGCGTTGGTAAAGCCAGCTTCGATCAAGATAAGCTCGCTGAGAATGTTCAGACATTTATTACGGCTATTCAGAAGGCCCGTCCATCTGGTGCCAAAGGTGTGTTTATCAAGAAAATTACACTCAGCTCTACAATGGGCCCTGGTGTTAAGATTGACACATCCGCTGCGTCAGCCTAAAGCCGCGCATTGAAAAAGAATTTAGCGGCTGGTTTGGCCGCTAAACGGGCGTTCCGTTAAGGAGCGTTCACTGTCCGAGACTACTGGTGTCACCAATTTGGGTGGCTTAATCGCCAGTATAGACAGGATGAGACTGATTTTGGGCCTTATGGCTTACGTTCAGTTCGAACCCTGGGACAGACCTCGGCTTTAAATCGTGGGTTATCTCACGAGGCAAGGCCTCTTAAAGGCCTCTCATGGGGAGAGGTTGTAAACAGGGAGACCGCAAATGGATCGTTCTCAAAAAGAGGAAATGGTCAAAGTTCTCGAAGAGATTTTTGATAATTCCGGATCCGTAGTTATGGCTGAATACTCAGGCTTAACTGTTGCGGAAATGACCGAGTTGCGTGCAAAACTTCGTGAGAAGAATGCATCAATTCGTGTTGTGAAAAACCGTCTCGCTAAAATTGCTATGAAGGGCCGTGCTTTTGAAGCAGCCGGAGCTATGTTGACAGGACCTGTCGCCGTTGCTTACGCTGATGAAATCGGTGCTGCGCCTAAAGTAGCTGTTGAATACGCCAAAGGAAGCCAAGCTTTCAATATTATTGGCGGATTTATGGGTGAAGAAATCTTTGATGCAGCTGGCATTGACACGCTGTCCAAACTTCCATCCCGCGAGGAGCTTATTTCGCTGGCCGCTCAGAGTCTTCTGGGTCCAACGAAAACGATCGCATCTGCACTTACGTCACAAGCTGGAAATCTGGCTGGCGCAATTGCGACTATCGAAGAAAAAGCTGCGGCATAATCACAACATCATTCTCGCATATATCGAACTGAAAAAAAGGAAGCTGAAATGGCTGATGTAAAAAAATTAGCGGAAGAATTGGTTAAACTAACCGTTCTTGAAGCAAAAGAACTGAACGATACTCTGAAAGACGAATATGGTATCGAACCAGCAGCGGCAGCTGTTGTTGCTGGCCCAGCGGCTGGCGGCGGCGAAGCAGCTGAAGCTAAGACTGACTTTGACGTCATTCTTGCCTCTTTCGGCGGCAATAAAATTGCTGTTATTAAAGAGGTTCGCGCAATCACAGGTCTTGGCCTTAAAGAGGCTAAAGAGCTTGTTGAAGGCGCACCAAAAGCTGTTAAAGAGGGTGTACCTCAGGCAGAAGCTGATGAGCTTAAAGAAAAGCTCGAAGCAACTGGCGCGACAGTCGAACTCAAGTAGTTCTAAGCGTTTTAGTGGTGGTCAGCGCAGCTGTCCGCCACTTTCGTCGTATTTGGGGACGAAAAACCCGCTTGCTGCTTGACACAGCCTAACTGTCAACGGATTGATAAGTCGAGAGTTGTGTCTGCAGCACAAGATTCTCGTATAACACGAAAAAGGTGTCTTTCATGTCGCTTTCATTCACGGGTAAAAAACGTATTCGCAAGAACTTTGGACGGATTCCGGAAGTCGTCCGCATGCCAAACCTCATAGAGGTTCAAAAAAGTTCTTACGAGCAGTTCTTACAAAAGAATATAGATCACTCGGAACGCGGTGATCGCGGGCTTAACGGTACATTCCAATCTGTCTTCCCTGTTCGGGATTTCTCAGACCGGGCTGTGCTTGAATATGTATCATTTGTATTTGATCCGCCAAAATTTGATGAAGAAGAGTGTCGGCAGCGCGATATAACATACGCAGCGCCCCTTAAAGTCAAAATGCGCTTGGTTGTTTTCGAAATTGACGAAGACACACAGGCTCGCTCAGTCAAAGATATTAAAGAGCAAGACGTCTATATGGGCGACATTCCGCTCATGACGGAAAAGGGTACATTTATTGTCAACGGAACTGACCGTGTGATCGTGTCTCAAATGCACAGATCGCCAGGTGTGTTCTTTGATCACGACAAGGGTAAGAGCCATAGTTCTGGCAAATTCCTCTTCTCGTCACGGATTATTCCTTACCGTGGCTCGTGGCTTGATTTTGAATTTGACCACAAAGATATTTTACACGCACGGATTGACCGCCGCCGGAAACTTCCTGCGACGACTGTGCTTTATGCTTTGGGCATGTCTAAAGAGCAAATTCTTGAAGAATATTATGAAAAGCTAGATTTCAATCGTGCTAAAAAGGAAGGTGGATGGACCCGTCCATTTGTCGCCGCTGATTACCGTGGGGCTAAGCTTGTTCGTGATCTTGTGGATTCCAAGACAGGCGAAGTTGTCGCTCCGTCTGGTCGTAAACTGACAGCGCGCGGCGCTAAGAAGTTGGCTGAAGGTGGCTTGAAGCAAATTCTGATCACTGACGAAGAATTGTCAGAGCGTTTTGCGGCTGAAGATATCGTCAATATGACAACAGGTAAGATCTACGCGGAAGCGGGTGATGCTCTGGCGGAAGAGGTTCTTGAAGCGATTGCTGAAGCGGGCATCAATGAATTGTCTGTTCTTAATATCGATCATGTTAATGTCGGGCCGTATATTCGGAACACATTAGCTGTTGATAAAAACGATAGCCGAGAAGGTGCTTTGACCGATATTTACCGTGTCATGCGCCCGGGTGAGCCACCGACGGCGGAAGCTGCGGAAGATCTGTTTAACTCTCTGTTCTTTGACGGAGAGCGCTATGACCTGTCTGCCGTGGGTCGTGTAAAAATGAACATGCGTATGGATTTGGATTGCCCAGATGATATTCGCACGCTCCGTCCAGAAGATTTACTGGCTGTGGTTGATACTTTGACTAAACTTAAAGACGGTATCGGCTCTGTTGACGATATTGATAACCTCGGCAATCGCCGTGTTCGCTCCGTTGGTGAGTTGATGGAAAATCAATACCGTATTGGTCTGCTCCGTATGGAGCGCGCGATCAAAGAGCGGATGCAATCTGTCGATATTGAAACGGTTATGCCGCATGATTTAATCAATGCGAAACCTGCCGCCGCGGTTGTACGTGAATTCTTTGGCTCTTCGCAGCTGTCACAATTTATGGACCAAACCAACCCGCTGTCAGAGATTACGCATAAGCGTCGTCTTTCAGCCCTCGGCCCCGGCGGTTTGACTCGCGAACGAGCAGGCTTTGAAGTCCGCGATGTTCATCCAACTCATTATGGTCGGATTTGTCCGATTGAAACACCAGAGGGACCAAACATTGGTTTGATTAACTCTTTGGCGACCCATGCGCGCGTGAATAAATACGGCTTTATTGAAAGTCCTTACCGCCGCGTCGAAAATGGCAAGCTGACCGACGAAGTTATCTATGTCTCTGCTATGGAAGAGGCTCGCTTTTCAATCGCTCAGGCGAATGCGGAAATTAATGAAAAAGGTATGCTCGCGCAGGATGTCTTGACCTGTCGTGTTAACGGTGAAAACACACTTGTGAACCGTGAAGATGTTGACTTTATCGACGTCTCTCCGAAGCAGCTTGTGTCTGTTGCGGCGGCGCTTATTCCGTTCCTCGAAAATGATGATGCGAACCGCGCCTTGATGGGGTCAAACATGATGCGTCAGGCTGTGCCACTGCTTAAGGCAGAAGCGCCTTTGGTCGGTACAGGCATGGAAAGCATTGTCGCGCTCGATTCAGGCGCGACAGTTGCCGCCAAGCGGACCGGTGTTGTTGAGCAAGTTGACGCGAAGCGGATTGTTGTCCGTGCGACAGCCGAAGCTGACCTCAAGAAATCTGGTGTTGATATTTACAACCTTCTTAAGTTCCAACGCTCGAACCAATCGACCTGTATCAATCAGCGTCCTTTGGTGAAAGTTGGTGATATTGTTCAAGAAGGCGATATTATTGCGGATGGCCCGTCAACGGACCTCGGCGAACTGGCTCTCGGTAAAAACGTTCTCGTGGCCTTTATGCCGTGGAACGGATATAACTTTGAGGATTCAATTCTGATCTCTGAACGCATCGTGCGTGATGATGTTTATACATCGCTTCATATCGAAGAATTCTCTGTCATGGCCCGTGATACAAAGCTCGGCCCTGAAGAGATTACCCGCGATATTCCAAATGTCGGCGAAGAAAGCCTGCGTAACCTTGACGAAGCCGGTATTGTGGCTGTCGGGGCGGAAGTTTTTGGTGGTGATATTCTTGTCGGTAAGGTGACGCCAAAAGGCGAAAGCCCAATGACGCCAGAAGAGAAACTTCTTCGGGCTATCTTTGGTGAGAAAGCCTCTGACGTACGCGATACATCCTTGAAACTACCTCCGGGAGCTTCGTCAGGGACAGTTGTTGAAGTGCGTGTCTTTAACCGCCACGGTGTTGATAAAGACGAACGGGCTTTACAGATTGAACGTGAAGAGATTGAATTCTTGGGTAAAGACCGTGATGACGAACTTAAAATTCTTGAGCGTTCTATTTACGGATCTGTTAAGAAGATTTTGCTGAAACAAACGGCTGTATCTGGTCCACGCGGATTTAAGAAAGGCCCGATTACAGAGGAAAATCTTGAGGATATTCCACGCTCTGATTGGTGGCGCATTGGCGTTTCTGATGAGAAAGCCATTGGTGAGCTAGAGGCCCTTAAAGAGCAATATGACAGTTATAAGCAGCGTCTTGATGATCGCTTTGACGATAAAGTCGACAAGCTACAACGCGGTGATGAGCTACCGCCAGGTGTGATGAAGATGGTTAAAGTCTTCGTTGCGGTGAAGCGTAAGCTGCAGCCAGGTGATAAAATGGCCGGTCGTCATGGTAACAAAGGGGTTATCTCTAAGATTAACCCTGTTGAAGACATGCCGTACCTTCCAGATGGTCAAGCGGTTGATATCGTGCTGAACCCACTTGGGGTTCCGTCTCGAATGAACGTTGGACAGATTCTCGAAACCCATATGGGTTGGGCCTCTGCAGGTTTGGGTAAAGTCATCAATAATGCGCTCGAAGCTTACCGAATTGAAGGTAAGAAAGAGACATTACATGAGGCGCTAAAGCTTGTTTATACCGAAGAAGAAGGCGATGTGCCTGATACTGAGGAAGAGATGCTCGAGCTTGCGGGTAATGTCACGCGCGGTGTTCCAATCGCAACGCCTGTCTTTGACGGCGCGCGAGAGCCAGATATTGTCACTATGTTAGAGCGTGCAGGTCTGCACGATTCAGGTCAGGTGACATTACATGACGGTCGTACGGGTGAGCGTTTCATTCGCCCTGTGACAGTTGGATATAAATATCTGCTCAAGCTTCACCATTTGGTCGATGATAAAATCCATGCGCGCTCTATTGGGCCGTACTCACTCGTTACGCAGCAACCACTCGGCGGTAAAGCCCAGTTCGGTGGACAGCGCTTCGGGGAAATGGAAGTCTGGGCGCTTGAAGCTTACGGTGCGGCTTACACGCTGCAAGAAATGCTGACTGTCAAATCTGATGATGTGGCCGGACGGACGAAGGTTTACGAATCTATTGTTCGCGGTGACGACGGATTTGAAGCGGGTATTCCTGAAAGTTTCAACGTCTTGATCAAAGAGATCAGATCGCTGGGTCTAAACGTCGAACTAACGAACGGCTAATAATGGTTTGAGCGCGCGCTTGTTACGCGCGCTTGCCGCATTTAATTTCACGGGACAGATGGACGCATCATCCCCTTTTGAGAAGGAAATGACATGAACAAAGAGGTCATGAATATTTTCAACCCGGCACAAGAAGGCCCGACCTTCGACCGGATTCGTATATCGCTTGCTAGCCCCGAGAAGATCCTCAGTTGGTCTTTCGGTGAAATCCGTAAGCCTGAAACAATAAACTACCGGACCTTTAAGCCGGAAAAAGACGGCCTATTTTGTGCGCGTATCTTTGGCCCTGTCAAAGATTACGAATGCCTCTGCGGCAAATATAAGCGGATGAAGTATAAAGGCGTCGTTTGCGAAAAGTGCGGCGTTGAAGTTACCGTTACGCGCGTTCGTCGTGAGCGTATGGGCCATATTGAATTGGCCGCGCCTGTGGCTCACATTTGGTTCCTAAAGTCGCTTCCGTCTCGGATTGCGACGATGCTGAATATGACGCTAAAAGAAATTGAACGCGTTTTATATTTCGAAAGCTATGTTGTCACTGAGCCTGGATTGACATCACTGGGTGAACGTCAAATTCTCTCAGAAGACGAATATCTTGATGCGCAAGCCGAATTTGGCGAAGATAGCTTTACCGCTGGTATCGGCGCGGAAGCCATTCGCGAAATGCTCGTAAATCTTGATCTTGAAGCCGAAGTCGAGCGCACGCGTTTCGATATGACGGAAACAGGATCAGAGCTTAAGCTAAAGAAGTTCTCTAAGCGTCTTAAGTTGCTTGAAGCCTTTATCACGTCTGGCAATAAGCCAGAGTGGATGGTTCTAACAATCGTTCCTGTCATTCCGCCAGAGCTACGCCCACTTGTACCGCTAGATGGTGGCCGTTTTGCGACGTCAGATTTGAACGATCTTTACCGCCGCGTGATTAACCGTAACAACCGTTTGAAGCGTCTGATTGAGCTTCGTGCGCCAGACATCATCATTCGTAACGAAAAGCGGATGTTGCAAGAATCTGTTGATGCGCTGTTTGATAATGGTCGTCGTGGCCGCGTGATTACCGGCGCGAATAAGCGTCCGCTGAAATCTATGTCAGACATGCTTAAAGGTAAGCAAGGCCGCTTCCGTCAAAACTTGCTCGGAAAGCGTGTTGACTATTCTGGTCGTTCCGTGATCGTGGTTGGCCCAGAGCTGAAACTCCACGAATGTGGTCTACCAAAGAAAATGGCGCTCGAGCTATTTAAGCCGTTTATTTATGCGCGTCTTGACGCCAAAGGTCTCTCTGGGACTGTTAAACAATCTAAGAAATTGGTTGAGAAGCAACGCCCAGAAGTTTGGGATATTCTCGACGAAGTTATTCGTGAACATCCAGTTCTGCTGAACCGTGCGCCGACGCTCCATAGATTGGGCATCCAAGCTTTCGAACCTAAGCTAACCGAAGGGAAAGCTATTCAGCTTCACCCGCTGGTTTGTGCGGCGTTTAACGCTGACTTTGACGGGGACCAAATGGCGGTTCACGTCCCGCTCTCTATCGAAGCACAGCTCGAAGCGCGTGTCTTAATGATGTCAACGAACAACATTCTATCGCCAGCGAATGGTCGTCCGATTATTGTTCCGTCGCAGGATATTGTTCTGGGTCTTTATTACATGTCGCTAATGCGTGATGATGAAAAAGGCGAAGGCATGATGTTTGCGAGCATGGCCGAAGTTGAAGCTGCGCTTGATAATAAGCATGTGTCTATTCACGCAAAAGTCAAAGGCCGTTTTACCGTGGTAAATGAGGACGGCTCTGAACATATGGTTGTTGCTGAAACAACGCCAGGTCGTTTGAAGTTGGCTGAGTTTTTACCGAAACATCCGCTTGTGTCTTTTGATGTTATCAACCGCGTACTGACCAAGAAAGAAATCGGGAAACTGATTGATATTGTTTACCGTCATGCGGGTCAAAAAGCGACGGTCATCTTCTGTGATAAGATTATGGGCCTCGGATTTGCGGAAGCCTGTAAAGCGGGTATTTCGTTTGGTAAGGATGACATGGTTATCCCAGCTGAAAAATATACGCTCGTCAATGAAACGGCCGAACTCGTAAATGATTTCGAGCAGCAATATGCTGACGGTTTGATCACTAAAGGCGAGAAATATAACAAGGTTGTTGATGCTTGGTCTAAGTGTACCGATAAGGTTGCGGATGCCATGATGAATGAGGCTGCGCGTCCGCGTAAGCTGATTAACTCAATCTATATGATGGCCGATTCTGGCGCTCGGGGTTCTAAGAACCAAATGAAGCAGCTTGCGGGTATGCGCGGCTTGATGGCGAAACCATCTGGCGAAATTATTGAAACACCAATTACGGCAAACTTTAAAGAAGGTTTGACCGTTATGGATTACTTTAACTCGACCCATGGAGCTCGTAAGGGACTGGCCGATACCGCGCTCAAGACTGCGAACTCAGGTTACCTCACGCGTCGTCTTGTTGACGTTGCTCAGGATTGTATCGTTACGGAGCAAGATTGCGGAACTGATAATGGCATTAACCTCAAGCCTGTCGTTGACGGCGGTGATATTGTTGTCTCTCTCGGTGAACGCATGCTTGGCCGTGTCACATCTGAAGAGTTACATGATCCTCGCACGGGTGAATTATTATACCCGAGTGCGACATATATCGACGAAGATATGGCGCTTGAGATTGACGCGTCTGGACTTCAAAATGCGCGCGTTCGGTCTCCACTAACGTGTGAAACGCGTTACGGTATTTGCGCAACCTGTTATGGTCGTGATCTGGCACGCGGGACGAAGGTCAATATGGGCGAAGCTGTCGGTGTTATCGCGGCCCAGTCTATTGGTGAACCAGGTACGCAGCTTACGATGCGGACGTTCCATATTGGCGGAACGGCCTCTGTTTCTGATAACTCGACGATTGAGAGCTCAAACGAAGGTGAAATCATTTACGTAGAAGGTGATGTTGTTAAAGCCAAAGGCGGCTTTATTGTCATGAGCCGTAACCTCTTATTCAACGTTGTTGATGCAGACGGTAAAGAGCTTGAAACCCACAAAGTCGCTTACGGCTCACGGGTTCTTGTAAAAGACAAAGCCAAAATTGGTCGCGGTGATCGCCTCGCGGAATGGGATCCATATACGATGCCAATCCTGACTGAAGTTGGCGGTAAGGTGAAACTTCTCGATATTGTCGACGGTGTTTCAGCTCGCGAAGAAACCGATGAAGATACAGGTATCTCATCTAAGGTCATCGTTGACTGGCGCGCGGCTGCGAAAGCTGGCGATATTCAGCCTGTTGCTGTGATTCAAGGCGAAGACGGCGAACCTGTCAAATTGGCAAGTGGAAATATTGCCCGTTACATGTTGGCCGTTGGTGCGATCCTCTCTGTTGAAGATGGTGATATGGTTCAGCCGGGTGATGTTCTGGCGCGTATCTCTAAAGGGGGTGCGACGCAGCGTGATATTACTGGTGGTCTACCGCGTGTTGCGGAACTGTTCGAAGCTCGTCGTCCTAAAGATGATGCGGTTATCGCCGACATTGACGGTAAAGTTGAATTTACGCGTGATTATAAAAACAAGCGTAAAATTCAGATCACACCTGACGGAGAAGACGCATCGCCGTCTGAATTCCTTATCCCTAAAGGTAAGCATATGCTTGTCCAAGACGGTGACCGTGTGAAGAAGGGTGATTATCTCCTAGATGGCAATCCAGCTCCGCATGATATTTTGGCAATTATGGGTGTCGAAGCTCTGGCCGAATATCTCGTCGACGAAGTGCAAGGCGTTTACCGTCTGCAAGGCGTTCCGATTAACGACAAACACATCGAGGTGATTGTTCGCCAGATGCTACAAAAAGTCGAAGTCAAAACACCGGGTGAAACGCATCTCCTCCGGGGTGAGCAAATGGACCGTATTGAGTTTGATCTGGTCAATGAGAAGCTTCTCTCTGATAATAAAAAGGCTACGCCTGCGATTGGCGTGCCTGTTCTTCTCGGGATTACAAAAGCGTCACTACAGACACGATCCTTTATCTCAGCGGCGTCTTTCCAAGAGACCACACGCGTCCTCACAGAGGCGTCTGTTCACGGTAAGGAAGATATGCTTGAAGGTCTTAAAGAGAATGTTATTGTGGGACGTCTTATTCCAGCAGGGACGGGCGGCAATCTTCGTCGTTACCAGAAAATTGCGAATGAGCGTGACGAGAAACTGCTCGAAGAGCGCCGCATGGCCTCACCGCAACTCGAAGAGTTCCCAGCCGAGATTGAAGATAATTCTGCCACTGCTGAGCCAGCTGCCGAATAAAAATTCTTCTCTTTATATTAAATTCAAAGCCGCTTTCAGACATGAAGGCGGCTTTTTTTATGTCTCAACCCCACGAAAATATGATGTTGAGTTGTGATTTGTGTTTAGCGTTTAAAATAATTAACAATTATGTTGAAGCATGATTAACTGCGAAGGATAGGCTAATGACCCGACCTGTAATATATCTACGTTTATTTTACATGGCCATCATAGGGGCATTGGTTACGGCTTGTGCGAGTGCGCCAGATCAACGTGATACACTTAAGCAGAATTATGATCGTGCGGCGCAATATCACGCGCCTGATAGAAACCCTGTCATCGTTATTCCGGGCATTCTCGGCAGTCGTTTGGTTGATGATGAAACGGGCCGTGTGGTTTGGGGGGCCTTTCGTTCGCAATATGCAAACCCTAAAAACCCTGAAGAGTTGCGACTGATTACGCTCCCTATTGCGCCCGAAGCTGTCGTTGCGCCTGACCGTATTCGTCCGGACGGAGTTCTCGAAGCGTTAGAGCTTAATTTGGCGGGGATCCCCATCAATATTCAAGCCTATTCAGGGATATTAGCGACACTCGGGGCTGGCGGTTACCGCGATGAAGGCCTTGGTCTGAATGCGATTGATTACGGCACAGATCATTATACATGTTTTCAATTTGATTATGATTGGCGTTTGGATATTTCTGCAAATGCGAAACGTCTTAAAATCTTCATTGATGAAAAGCGCCGTGATGTGCAACGTCAATATGAAATCGAATATGGTATCAAAGACTCGCCCGTCAAATTTGATATCGTCGCTCATTCTATGGGGTCTTTATTGACCCGTTATTTCCTTCGTTACGGGGGGGAAGAATTGCCGAATGACGGGAGCATTCTACCGATCACGTGGAACGGCGCTGACGATGTTGAGCGCGCCATTTTAGTGGCTCCGCCAAACGCGGGCTCTTTAGATGCGGTTGATCAGTTGGTGAACGGATTTGATAAGGGCGGGCCTTTGATTCCGCGTTATGATCCCGTTGTATTGGGAACCTTTGCCTCCGTTTATCAACTTCTGCCTCGGCCCCGACACCGAAGACTGATTGTGGACGGGGATGAAGATCAGCCTATTGGCGATATTTATGATCCAAAAGTTTGGCAAGACTATGAATGGGGCCTCAGTAGCCAAGATAAGAAAAGCCAAGAGGTTCTAGAGCAATTATTGCCTGGCGTGGATGACCCTGCGGAACGAAACGCTTTTGCCAAAGATTATCAAGCGCGGGCCTTGGCACGGGCGAAACAATTTCACGCGGCAATTGATAAGCCATCAACTCCGCCGGATGGGCTGGACTATTTCCTCGTGGCGGGGGATGCTTCGGCAACGCCAGAATATCTCTCTGTTGATAGTGAGACACATGACATCTCAGTTCATGGTCTCGCGCCAGGCGATAATGTCGTTCTGCGATCGAGCGCACTTTTGGATGAGCGTTCTGCGGGGGACTGGCACCCAAGGCTGAAATCGCCGATTACGTGGTCATCGGTTCTGTTTTTACCGGGTGAGCATAGAAGCCTGCCGAATGATGCAGTCTTTGAAGACAATGTGCTTTATTGGCTCCTTGAGGCACCGCGTTAAGGGCTATAAATTTGGAGCTATTTGTAATCTAGCGTTTAGGTGATAGTCTTTCTAAAAATATAAGGGAAAGACGTCATGCGTAAACTTATGAAATATAGTGTGGCTGCCATAGCCTTAACGGGGCTGATATGCTGTAGCCCGACAGAAACAAGTGAAGCGCCAGTTGAGCAGGTCATTGAGCCGGCCGTTGATGTGCAGGGGCTCCATTCCTCTGTCCTGACTCTTGATACCCATATTGATATTCCGCTGACCTATATGAAAGAGATTGACCCAAGCGGCGATACGGAATTGCAAGTTGATTTGCCGAAGCTACAAGCGGGTGGTCTCGATAGTGGGTTTTGGATTATCTACACGCCGCAAGGGGATTTGACGGATAAGGGTTACGCGCAGGGCCACGACATTGCCGAAACACGGCATGCCGCCATTCAGAAACTTGTGACCGTCCATCATCAAGATTTCGCCCTCGCCAAAAGCGCGCAGCAGGTTCGCGATATTGTCGCCTCGGGGAAATCAGCCGTTTTAATCGGTATGGAAAATGCCTACCCTCTCGGTGAGAGCGTGGAGACTGTGCCCATGTGGGCGGCGCGCGGCGTTCGCTATATGGGCATCACCCATTTCGGGCATAATCAATTTGGCGATAGTTCCAATCTGAATTTTGTCCGCGACAAGGGGCCAAAGTGGAACGGCTTGTCTCCGCTCGGCAAAGATCTCGTCCGTGCGATGAACGATAACGGTATTATGGTGGACGCGTCCCATGCGGGAAAAGCGACCATGATGCAGGCGGCTGATCTTTCGCGTACCCCGATTATTGCCTCTCATTCGGGCGTCAAAGCTGTCGCGGATAGTGCGCGTAACCTTGATGATGAGCAGCTCCGCAAACTTGCTGAGGTCGGCGGCGTGGCGCAAATGGTGGCCTTGGGGGCTTACGTCAAACTCCCCACCCCAGAGCAACAGGCCGCGCGGGATGCGTTGGACGCAGAATTTGGCGAGCGTGCAACGTGGGACCAAGCCAAGCGTGATGCCTATACGGCGCGGCGCGCTGATATTACGGCTATGGCAGCGGAAGCTAGTGTCTCAAACTTCGTTGACCATATTGACCACGCCGTGAAAGTGGCGGGCATAGACTATGTCGGCATTGCCTCTGATTTTGATGGTGGCGGCGGCATCGCAGGGTGGGGCGACGCCTCTGAGAGTGAAAACCTAACGGCTGAACTTCTTGAGCGCGGCTATAGCGACACCGACATTGCCAAGATTTGGGGCGGGAACTTACTGCGCGTCATGGAAGCGGTCGAGGCAGGGGCTAAGTAAGAGCGCTTGTAAAGCGCATAAGGGCTGAGAGGTAACGGCTTGGGGAGAGGATGCTGAGATGATATGTTGAGCGTCCATAAACGCCTAATTTAAGACACTGGTTTCATCAAATTCTGTCCTGAGGGCACGATTGCCTTACTGTTGTTAGTTCTGTAGTGTATCTAAATGAGTATTGTATCCGCTAGGCTTCTTAAACAACGAATCCGAAACAGGTTAATTGAGTATTTTGATGTATCGTTCGACGAAATTGCTAGATGGGGCACATTCGAAATAATTAACATGTGGGAAGATATCGTAGCAAACGGTTGGGACGAAAACTTCTTCAACGCGCCTGTATTTAGTAAGCCCGAGGTGGAATGTATCCAGAAGTTTTGCGTTACTTGGGTTAAAACAGCCGACTCAACGAAGGTAGACCTGTTCGATGCTAGCAAATTGCGCACGACTCGTCACTGGGTAGATTTCGTTGAAGAATCAAGAAAAGCGTTTTCATTATTTTCTGAGCGAGGGAAATTCTCTGAGGATATTGAAATTGACAATAGCTAAGCGCCCAAAAACTCACCCAATCTACGCCTCTCACCAATGACTTTATAAATTCCGCCAACAGGACGAATATCTATCCTGTGTCACGACACGCGTGGTGAAGGCGCGTGCGCCCTCCGCCCAAAAACCACAATTTGTCTCTTTACTGGAGCGGCGCTTGCGTTAGTCTTGGGTGATATAAGGAGGCCCGCCCATGCGTGTTGTCAATATTCCCATAGACAAGCTTTATGTGCCAACGGCTAAGGCTAAAACTTTGGACGAGGAAAAGGCTATGCTGCTCGCGGAGGATATATTGGAGAATGGCCATAAAGCCCCGATCTATGTGCGTGAGGGGAAGGGCCGTTATGTTCTCCAAGAAGGCTTGCACCGCGTTGAGGCGATGAAGCTGCTCGGATCAACGACGATCAAGGGCCATATTATCCAAGCTCAAAAACATTAGCTTAAAGCCTTTTTCCTCACCGTCATGAACCTATTCATCCCGATCATGATCTGGGATGTTTGGATTGTCGGGCGCGTAGCTCAGCGCGGCGCTCCGCGAGAGGCGTTCATTATCAGAAATAATTTGTAGCTCTTTAAGGGTCTCGGCGATTTCGTCGCTGAGCATCTGCACGACCTTAACACGGGAGCGGTCTTTAAGGTCTTCACTCTGGCGTCTTTTGTGGGCCGAGGTCGAGGCGCCCGTACCCTCAGCAAATTCTGTCGCGGTTAGGTAGGGGTAGCCGTTGCGAACATCCATTAAAATGGCGGAGGCCGTGCTTGTCACCTCTATGTTACGACTGGGTAGGACGAACAACCCCAAGACAGAGAGATCTGTAAAGCTAAGGGCATTCTTATGGGTGCTGCTTTTATGGGAGACCTCATAGATCAAGACATAATCAATATGTTGACGGGCCGCGCCTTTGCGGATGGTGTTAATGACCGACTCCGAGTGGTAAGGGTCGTTTGTGGGTGTTTTCAGCGATTGGGCAATGAAGGGCGAGACGGGGACAAAGGTTCCCATCTCTGGACCTAAGTCGTCCGCAAGGGTCTGCCAATGGTGTGTTTCATCGAGCGGCAGGGAGACAAGCCGCCCGCGCTCAATACGGGCCAAACCGATTCTCGCGGGAAAGCGCAAGTCAGGCTCTATGGCTGCAATATCGCGAATCTCTTGGTCAATATCATAGGTTGCTGAACCGTATTTAATCGGGGCGGTCTTATTATAACGCGCGAGGTAATCCTGCCCGCTGGTATATTGATGTTTTGGGATGGTGGAGCAGGATATCAAAAACAGGGCGGCTAAGGCGCTGGCGAATAAAATAGGGCGGGGTCTGGTGGCTGTATTTATGGACATTATGGCTCTATCACGATGCTATTGATCATTGCGAGGCATTTATGGTTAATAATATGTTTAAATTGTGTCTGAGATTGGGCAAAAGGGTGACATCATAGAGCGAGGGCGTAATTGCACGATATCCACGGCTTTGCCCGTTAATATTAACCGTAAATGTATAATGATCACACAGTGAAAAAATTCGCATTTCACCTGTTGACGTAGGCGATTCTCACGCGTATGTACCGCGCTCGCTGATAGAGATGCTGTCCTGAGATTGCTCAGGAAACCTTCTCTAAAGTGAAAGTAAGGTTTTTTGACCGCTTTAAAGTGCTTGTTTAAGGGCTTTTACGCGGTTTTGTTGCAGGCGAACCCTCTCTTTAACGAGTAAAGGGAGGAAGCGCGTGCTTTTTGTGCAGGAAATAAGGTCAAACTTATGCCAACGATTCAGCAGTTGATCCGGAAGCCCCGGCAGGACAAGCGCAAGCGGAACAAGGTTCCAGCTCTCGAGGCCTGTCCGCAAAAACGGGGTGTATGTACCCGTGTTTATACAACAACGCCAAAGAAGCCGAACTCAGCCCTACGTAAAGTGGCTAAGGTTCGTCTAACCAACGGTTTTGAGGTTCTGTCTTACATCCCAGGTGAGGGACATAACCTACAAGAGCATAGTGTTGTTCTTATCCGTGGTGGTCGTGTGAAAGATTTGCCGGGTGTGCGTTATCACGTTCTTCGCGGTGTATTGGATACACAGGGTGTTAAAGACCGTCGTCAACGTCGTTCGAAGTACGGCGCGAAGCGTCCTAAGTAAGGGTAGAATAAGATGTCACGTCGTCACCGCGCTGAGAAACGGGAAATTCTTCCTGATGCTAAGTTTAAAGATTTAGTTCTAGCTAAATTCATGAATGCCATCATGCTTGATGGTAAAAAGTCTATTGCCGAAACGATTGTTTACGGCGCGCTCGATATTGTCGAGAATAAAGCAAAGACTGAGCCGATCCGTGTTTTTCATGATGCGCTAGAAAATATTAAGCCGTCTGTTGAGGTTCGCTCTCGCCGTGTTGGTGGTGCAACTTATCAGGTTCCTGTTGAAGTTCGTCCAGAGCGTCGTCAGGCTTTGGCTATTCGTTGGTTGGTGTCTGCTTCGCGCGGCCGTAACGAAAACACAATGCGTGAGCGTCTAGCGGCTGAATTGCTTGATGCGTCTAACAACCGAGGTTCGGCTGTTAAGAAACGCGAAGATACACATAAGATGGCCGAAGCTAACCGCGCCTTTTCACATTACCGCTGGTAAGCTGAAAGCAGAGACGAGATTATGGCACGCGAATACGAACTTAAAGACTACCGCAATTTTGGTATTATGGCGCATATTGATGCGGGTAAGACGACCTGCACAGAGCGTATTCTTTATTATACAGGTAAAAATCATAAAATTGCCGAAGTTCATGATGGCGCGGCCACAATGGATTGGATGGAGCAGGAGCAAGAGCGTGGTATTACGATTACCTCTGCTGCGACGACCTGCTTTTGGGCTGGTAAGCGTCTAAATATCATTGACACACCAGGTCACGTTGACTTCACGATTGAAGTTGAGCGCTCTTTACGTGTCTTGGATGGCGCGGTTGCGCTTTTGGATGCTAACGCAGGTGTTGAGCCGCAAACTGAAACAGTTTGGCGTCAGGCTGATAAATATAATGTTCCTCGGATGATCTTTATCAATAAAATGGATAAGATTGGCGCGGATTTCTATGCCTCTGTTCAGTCTGTTAAGGACCGCTTGGGTGGAAATGCTCTTGAAATGCAGTTGCCTATTGGTGCTGAAGATCAGTTCAAGGGGGTTGTTGATCTCGTGAAGAACGTCGCTTACACATGGGCTGACGATTCAGAGCTTGGCGCGAAGTACGATACAGTCGACGTTCCTGCTGATATGGTTGAGAAAGTTGCTGAGTACCGTGAAGCGCTCATCGAAGCTGTGGCTGAGATGGACGATGCTGTCATGGAGGCCTATTTCGAAGGCACAATGCCGGAAGTTGAAACCATTCAACGTCTTGTACGTGAGGCTACGATTGCCGGTAAGGTTGTCCCTGTATTTTGCGGAACGGCCTTTAAGAACAAGGGTGTTCAGCCGCTTCTCGATGCTGTTGTTGCTTACCTTCCAAGCCCGCTTGATATTGCGGCAATTAAAGGTGTTGATGTTAAGACGGGTGAGGAAACCACACGTCCTGCATCTGATGATGAGCCGCTCTCAATGCTCGCCTTTAAGATCATGAATGATAAGTTCGTGGGTACGTTGACATTCTGCCGTATTTATTCTGGTAAATTATCAACTGGCACAACGCTGCTCAACTCTGTTAAAGAGAAGAAAGAGCGCGTGGGTCGTATGATGATGATGCATTCTAATGACCGTGAGGACATTCAAGAGGCTTACGCGGGTGATATTATTGCGGTTGCGGGTCTTAAGGGCTCAACAACAGGTGATACGCTATGCGATGTATCTAAGCCTGTTATCCTTGAGCGTATGGAATTCCCAGCTCCGGTTATCGAAATTGCGGTTGAGCCAAAATCTAAGGCTGACCAAGAGAAATTAGGTGTTGGGCTCCAACGTCTCGCGGCGGAAGATCCATCTTTCCGCGTCTCTACAGATCACGAATCTGGTCAAACAATCATGGCGGGTATGGGTGAGCTTCACTTGGATATTCTCGTGGACCGTCTAAAGCGTGAATTTGGTGTTGAGGCTAATATCGGTCAGCCACAAGTAGCGTACCGTGAAGCGCTCGCTGGGCCAGTTGATATTGATTATACCCATAAAAAGCAATCTGGTGGTTCAGGTCAGTTTGGTCGTGTTAAGATCAGGTTTGCGCCAAGCGAGCCGGGTGCGGGTATTGAATTTGAAAGTAAAATTGTCGGCGGTAATGTTCCACGTGAATATATCCCGGGTGTTGAAAAGGGTATTCGTACCATGGCGGAATCAGGTCTTTTGGCTGGCTTCCCTGTGATTGATTTCTCTGCTGAGCTTTATGATGGTGCTTACCATGATGTTGACTCGTCGGTTATGGCTTTTGAAATTGCGGCGCGTGCAGCGTTCCGTCAGATCAAGGTCGAGGGTAAGTTAAAGCTGCTTGAGCCAATGATGAAGGTCGAAGTCGTGACTCCTGAGGAGTACATGGGTGACGTTATCGGCGATCTTAACTCTCGTCGGGGTATGGTTCAAGGGACTGAAATGCGCGGCAATGCAAATGTTGTAAACGCAATGGTGCCTTTGGCGAATATGTTTGGTTATGTGAATGACTTGCGCTCTAAAACGCAGGGTCGTGCACAGTTTACTATGACATTTGATCACTACGCAGCGACGCCGCAGGCTGTTGCGGATGAAGTCATCAGTAAGCAGGGCTAAGCCTAAGAATAAGTGCGGGCTTGGCTCGTTTTGTAAATAAAGTAATTTGAACGAAGACGTTTGAGAATAAACGGAGACTAAAATGGCAAAAGAGAAGTTTGAAAGAACAAAGCCGCATGCCAACATTGGCACAATCGGCCACGTTGATCACGGTAAGACAACGCTAACAGCAGCGATCACGAAATATTTCGGTGATTTCAAGGCTTATGACCAGATTGAT
>JBDXGZ010000022.1:0-54598 GCA_039989855.1 Maricaulaceae bacterium
TCTGGCATCTGGATGAAGTCTATACCAAGATAAATGGGAAGATGGTTTATCTCTGGAGAGCCCTTGATGACGAAGCAACGGTTCTTGACGTTGTCGTTCAAAGACGGCGGAATACCAAATCAGCTATGCGCTTATTGCGAATAACTCCTCAGAAACTAAGCCATTAAACCTAGCCTTATTGTAACGGACAAGCTTGGCTCTTACGGATCTGCTCTCAAACTTATAGGGCTAGAAAACCTTCAAGACTCCGGAGGTAGAAAAAACAATCGCGCTGAATGCTCAAATGTCCCAATTAGGCGAAAAGAACGAAAGGCACAGAAATTCCGATCCGTTCATAAAGCTCAAAAGCTTCTTTGAGCACATGCTCAATTCTACAATCTCTTCAACCTTAGACGTCACCTCATCTCAAGAAACACACTCCAGAAATTCCGACATGATGCTAAAACTGAGTGGCATTTAAACACGGCATCAATTTGTCCATAAAGCTTTGAGTCATTAGAAAGCTTAGTTTGCCTGATTAACGTGACAAAGCCGTATAGTTACCAAGTCGAAGCTTTATTACTCCCAGACTGGGGGAACATAATCTACGGGTTTGAAATGACAGAACAGGTTGGCGAAAGACTTACCTTCAAACATAAAGGGCCTCCCGTGAAGCAGGCGTCCCCCTTCATAAAATACGACCTCCCCTGGTTTAAGCATGATGCGGTGTTTGCGGTAATAATTATCTTCAATACATAAAGGCCAATCGACATCCGTTTCTTGATCGACATTGATAATCGCACTGATGATATGTGTTTGGTAGCGGTCACGGTGCATTTTTAATATCGCACCGTTATGATATTCTCGAATCCCGTAGACAAAGGTGGGTTCTAATTCTCTACCGCACCACGCCTCCATGGCCGGTTTGATCGAGGCATGAATTTCCTCTCGCATTTCAACAGGCATGTTGACAAGGCTACTACTCGAGGGGCGTTTTTTATCAGCCCTTTCATCGGCAATGATGAAGTCACCTTCGACAAATTCATGCTCTATATTTTTTCTATTATCACGATAAAATTTATTCACCTTCTCAAACAGAGGCGTCGGCATTTTTGTTATATGAAGCCCGCTATCGGTATAGCTCGGAATATGTTCATTTCTTTCTTTAAAGAACATTTTTGCAGAACCTGCCTGCGGCGCGCTCGTGCGAAACCATTTTGTAATGATCGCTTTATAGCCCTTAAGTATCGGATAGGCCTGATGGAGCGTATGATGATTTGGGGTGCCGTCAGGATTCAAACTATTCCAAATGACGGCCATACCTGTAGTCGGCTTGAGTTTAACCCCAACCCGCTTAAATTCAGTTTCCCCGCCCGCCTCAACATCATTGAGATAAATCATGACGGTGTAGGTTCTTTGTCCCCCAACTGCGCAATGGGTGTTATATTCTTCAATGTCAAAGAAATCTGTATGGGCCTTAAATTCCTGACCAACTTCATAATGTTGACCTTGAATGCTTTCCGAATAGGCAGGATGTATGCCTATTAATTTGCAAATACGGTTATCTATTTCTTTTATATGAGGGTCATCAATTTGGCCCATATCGCAGGTATGGCTCGTCCTATAGCTCTTATCGACCTCAAAATTACCAACGGTGGAAGGCCGTTTTGTCTTCTTTATAATATTAATGAGCGTTTCGCACTCATGGGCATTTAGAAAGCCATCAACAATCTGCAGATCAATTTCGTCCGAATCCATAACAATGCCGTTCGGAATATAAATTTGATCTTTCGCAATAGGGAGGCCGTGATTGTTTTCATATTTTTGAACCGGCGCAGATTTAAATGGATTTTGAATGCCTTCGGGGGAGCGCGAGGGACGGTAGTTCATTTCATCGACAATGGCTGAAAACTCATAGCCTTCATCAAGCAAAATCTTGAAAATCTCGTCTCGGTCTTTTCCAGCATTTACATTTGATTTTATCCACTCTTTCCAATCCTCTGTAAAAATTGTTTTCATAACATTCCCCATTAACTCTAAATCTATGAGAGCCCTTTATTTTAACAAATCATAGCTAGTTTTTGATTTGCACGTCAAATAATTCTGTATCTTTGGGATTCCAACTCACCAATTGGTCTTACCAATTAGCACGTTAGAAAGATAATTTAATCAATGAAATACACAAATATGCCTCAATTATCGCATCGTAAAATATGTTAACTATCAGAAATATAATACAAAAATATTTTTTTTGAGTTTAACAATTCTCCTTTAAAGATTCTTGCACATTCAAATTCAACTGTCAGAAGTACCTACCAAAGTTTAGAGCCAATTTTAATAATTGGATAACATTTTTGGCTTGACAATTTATTTGAATTCCAACACCAAAGTTGTGCGATTCAGTGATTAAAATAAGATTGCGGATCATACTTTAAAAAAAAACACGAATAATTGTGTATGGTGAATAACACCACGGGGACTAAAAAAGGACTATAAATGGTGGAGCCTACCAGCTTCTTTTTAACTTAAGTACGGGCAGCCTGTGTAATTCAAACGTTTAGAAATGATGATGATATAATGATCGTTATAGATTGAATTTATATGAACTGGCGGCGACCATAAATTAGACCAAAACTAGACCCAATTTTATATTGGAGATAAATGAATGTCTAAATTGAAAAGTAAAACCCACAGGTGGAAGAGAGAAAAACTTCTCTCAACATCGGCTTTCTGCGCAACACTCGCGTTTGGTTTAACGACCCTACCGGGAGTTGCCTATGCGCAGACTTTTAATATCCAATCTGCATCAGGCACTGGATCACATTTCACTACTCCACCTTCTAATGTTATTGATGGAGATCTGAGTTTTAATTCACGTTGGGCGGGAACTGGTTCACCTCATGAAGTTAGGCTTGATCTGGGTAGCGATCAACGCGTTGATGATGTTCGCATTGCTTGGGGTCGCGGCGATGGCCGTACTCACACGTTCGAAATTGCAGGGCGTTCCGGTACGAGCGGTTCATGGACTACAGTTTTTTCTGGCACAAGTCGTGGCAACACATTAGATTTTGAAAATTATAATGTAAGAGATATCACCGCCCGCCAAGTTCGGATTCGCGGAATATCAAACAGTGCGGGAGCCAACTTTACGAATATAACCGAGGTTCAAGTTATAGGAACAGCTGGACCTGGCTCATCACCATCACCATCACCATCACCATCACCATCACCATCACCATCACCATCACCATCACCATCTCCTTCGCCATCTCCTTCGCCGTCAGGGACTCTAAATATTGTGGGCGCGACATCTACTGGCGCTCATCCTAACTTCCCGCCTTCAAATGCCATAGATGGCGATACATCTTTTGCCTCGCGTTGGGCCGGTCAGGCTAATCCTGAGCGTCTGAGAGTCGATGTTGGCTCCAACCAACTAATCACGGACGTTGAAATCGCTTGGGGAAGAGGGAGCACTACTACTTATCCTTTCGAAATTGAGGCGCGCACACGCCCAAGCGGGAACTATGAAACAATCTTTACAGGTCAAAGCTCACGAAATAATAATTTCCAAAGATATAATGTGAGAGATGTCACTGCTCAGCAGATCCGCATTCGAGGCTTAAGAGATGATAGTGACGGTTTCACAAATATCACAGAAGTCAGAGTCATTGGGGGTGGCGGATCACCATCACCATCACCATCACCATCACCATCACCATCGCCTACTCCATCGCCTACTCCATCTTCAAATGGATCTGACGAATTTTTCGGGTTTGGCCTTAACCCACGTCTTGAGCCATGGGAAAACTTCGATTTGGATGATTGGGCGTACGATAGTCCGGAAGCGCGTTCAAGCAATAGATGTCAGTCCAGACGTGTTGATGAGGATGACTGGGACGACGTTCCCGGTACGGATTCACATGATTATATCTTTACCCATACAGATGGCGGCATGCGTTTTAGAAGCCCTATCGGCGGTCAGACAACGAATAGCAGTTGTAATTCCGGTTTTCCGCGCTCAGAACTACGTGAAAACCTACGCCGTGGTAACACAAGTGTTAGCACCACTGGTGTGAATGCCAATAACTGGGCATTGGGTTATCAGCCTGGCAATACAAATCACGGCGCGCGTAACGGTACCTTAAGGGCGACTTTGGCCATCAATGAGGTAACGACAACGGGCGATGGATTACACCCAGGCCGTACGATTATTGGTCAAATCCATGCTGATAATAATGAGCCAATGCGTCTTTATTATCGTAAGCTACCTGGCGCGGATCGGGGTTGTATTTATGCTGAGCATGAAACGCATGAGAGCGCGAGTGACCGGGATATCACTTTCAACCTGATCGGTAATGAACAGTGTACAGGTAACGGTCCGTCTAACGGTATCGAATTGAATGAGCTCTTCTCATATGAAATCGAAAATGATGATGAAGACATTATTGTTCGTATTTATGAAGGCGACATGGGACGATTAATTAATTCAGTCAATATCGATATGAACCAGCAAAATAGTGGTTATGACCGCTCTGATGAGTGGATGTATTTCAAAGCTGGTGCCTATACACAAAATAATACGGGTAATGATAATGATGAAGACATCATCACATTCTATCGTTTAGAAAACTTACACGATAGAAACTAATTACCGTCACAGTCTTAAATAAATTAAGGGGCCTAACGGCCCCTCTTTCAATCTGGTTAATGTAAAACATACATATGTTCCATCCATGAAGAATATCTCTCGTTTAGAAATCATATTCATTGCTATCAGCTGCCTAATCGTGCTGGCTTTCATTAAAATGAATGTTTTTGACGATAAAACAGATCCGCATGACATTATAAAGCCTCATAATGAGTCTCACGAGCTTGAACGCGACTCATATTCCACGCAAAACATAGACACTCAAAAACCTAATCAAAAAAAACCGAAAGAAATTAGCGAAATTTCCAACGATCTTATTTGTGACAACTATTGCCAAGATGATATATCCAAATCTCTCGTTACAAGCGGTTTGCTGACGACCGATATGATTGCGCGTATTCGTGAAAATCCGATCGAATTTGCAAAACAACTTGCGATGACACCAGAAATTCTTTCACGTTTACTTGCCACACTTAAAGCAGATGAAGAGAAAGATAACGGCACACAAAACGCGGCGCTCGCCATATTAAATGCTCTTCCAGATCAAGATAAACTCGCCCTAGCAAAGATACTCACATCCCATGAACGTGATCAGGAGCGCATTGTGGGGTTGGAATTATTAGAATTAAGTCTGGAAACTCAAACAGGTTCTATTCAAACACTGAATAAAATACTCGAAAATGAGGGCGATCTAGCTGTTCTTTCAAAAGCAATAAATATTGCATCAAACCTACCAAAAGAAACTGAATTACAAGACACCTTGAATGCCTTGACGAATCTCATTCGTTATAACTCAAGTGATCATGTTAGCGGGATCGCGCTATTAGCAAAGGTCAATATCGTACCTAGTGCTAGCATTGCATATAAAGACATTTCCGATTCACTCGCGAGTATTTCAAGTGACAAAAATGCGTTCGGCCTCACCGCACTTGAAACGGCCTTGCAGCGAGGCAACGCCAAATTTGCATTAGAAGAAAGCTGGTATGACGATTTATCCCTACGTGAAAGTGTTAGGGCTATGGTTCAAAACCAAGACCTTAGCGAAGACACGCGGGCTGAGGCTAACCACCTTCTAAATTCATATTTTAGCGATGACTAACCTAAATAAAGTGTTGTTCGAATTTATCGACATTTTATGCGCTTAACATAAGTTGACCCAAACTTATCGCCCCATCTTCGGATCGTTTCATATGAAACATCGACCCCGCGTTCTGCCATAAGCTCTTCCACGTCTCGGAAGCTGAGATTGAACCGGAAATACATCCAAATAGCACGCCGAATAATGTCCGGATGAAAGCGATGACGAGAATAGATAGAGGTTTTCATCGCGTGTGCTTAGCAGAATGTCCGAAAACTGACATTAACGTGACAAAGCCGCCCATGAAATTAAACAGCAATATATTGGGCAACAGTGCCAGCCATTATCAGGTATTGCAAAGTCAATGAGCATCAACAAACGGCAAATATGGCTAAGCTTAAAACTAGCTTTCTTGGCTCCAGATATTCAGATCGCTATCTTAGTGGGAACACAGTCCAAAAGCCTCTGCGTGCAAGACCTTATGAGTACAAAGATGCCAACGGAAAGGTTAGCGCAACGCGAAGCCCTCGGTTTTACCTAATCATCCCCTTTAAAACACCAATGTAATAACAACTTCACTGCATCAGTGATGCATAAAAGCCCATGCCCAAAACCGCGATCAGAGACATTCTCAGAAAATGCTCGTAAACTGGCCTATCAGAGACATCTCTCCAGCACAGTTTCCCGCTCATATCTCGCTAACCCTTTGAAAACAGGGCACTAATAGTGAGTGATAGGAAATGGTCGGTTTGCGCCAGAAAAAAGTGGCGGAGACGAAGGGATTCGAACCCTCGATGGGCTTATGACCCATACTCCCTTAGCAGGGGAGCGCCTTCGACCACTCGGCCACGTCTCCGAGCGGGGAAATGCCTTATTGCTGTGGGTTTTTCAAGCTTTATATTAAAAAAAATGAAGACTAAGGTCGAATGCCCTTTATCAAGCTAGGTGCGATAATATCTCGCCTGAAGCTGCACCAAGCCCCCCTTATAAACATCATGATTTTGGTAAGGCTCTGTTAACCACAAATCGGTTTTTTGCCTCTAAACGACACAAAATAGCTGCTTTTAAGTGATGAAAGTCTTTTCTACGTCAAAAATTTACCGAGAAATTTACCAAAATTATGTAGCACAGCATCAAATTAAGATGGAAAGTTATAATGCCAGCATCTAACGAACAAAATTATCACGGTGGGAACCGGTTTGAAGATGACAAACGATCAGGGTCTCGTAGAGATAATAAGGCCTCACAAAGCCGTGGAGATCAGGTTAACTCTGGGCAACGCAAAAAATCAGATCGCCGCCGCGTACGATTAACCGTTAATGATGTGCAAGCTCCGCGTAAACTTATTAACCTGAAGGCTATGCGCTTTTGCTTACGCACGATTGACGTTATTGTCGTCACGCTTTTAATTGGCGTAACAATCGGCATTATGAGTGGCTATGTGGGAACAAATGGCAAACCCATCGCCGCCCCCGTCGCAGCAAGTATGCTCGGTGCTTTATTGTTTCTTGTCAGCTTGTTTAGCCTTAAGGCTCATGAATTTGCCGCCCGTGAAACGTTCAAAGACCATATATTCACCATTGTCCAAGCCAGTTTGATTGCTTTGGGTCTTTGGCTCACCACAGCCCTGATTTTGAAACCCGTGACATTCAGGCCCGATACTTTAGCCACGGCTGGTACATTGGCTGCAGGGGCGCTCATGATTATGCATACCATATATTATGGCTTTGCACGCCGTTTGCACCGCAAGGCTGCACTCACGCCGACCATCGTCATGCTTGGCGCGACAGAGTCCGCGCGACGTTTGATCGAAGAAAACGCACGCTCGAAAGACCTCAACATCATTGCTATATTTGATGAACGACTTGCACGAGCCCCGCTCAACATTCACGGCGTCCCTGTTATTGGTAAGTTAGAAGATCTCTTATCATGGGGAAGTCTACCTTATATTGATAGGATTGTTGTGACTCTTCCAGGCAAAGCCATGGAGCGTAAACGTCAATTTGCACAACGTATGAGACGCCTTCCGAACAGATTAGCCTTCGTCTCTGATGAGTTCGAGAACTTCAATCATGTTCAACAACGTCTCACAGACATTACAGCTATAAGTTTGCGTGACCTCGGCGGAAAAACGAAAGCGACTTACCAAATCGTGTTGAAACGCCTAACAGATATTACAGTTAGCCTTATTGCTCTAACATTGGGCGCACCCATCTTGCTGCTCGTTGGCTTGATGATTAAAATGGATAGTCCTGGGCCTATGCTTTTCAAACAGCCGCGACACGGCTTTAATAACCGCGTCTTTGAAGTGTTTAAGTTTCGCTCACTTCGGGTTGAAGATGAAGACAAAAAAGCCGCCAAGCAAGTGACCGCTGGTGATAGTCGCGTCACGAAAATTGGACGCATCATTCGTAAAACTAGTATTGATGAGCTACCGCAGCTTATTAATGTTCTGCGCGGTGACATGACCCTCGTTGGCCCTCGCCCGCACGCTATTGGTATGCGTACAGGTGATATTGAAAGCTATAAACTTGTCGATGACTATGCTCACCGTCACCGCATGAAACCTGGCATGACGGGTTGGGCGCAAATTAACGGCTCTCGAGGCCCGTTGCATAATGCCGCCGATGTGAAACGCCGCGTTGAGCTTGACATTGAATATATTGAACGCTCATCCTTCTTCTTTGATTGGATGATCATGATCAAGACACTACCTTGCCTCTTGGGCGACTCGGAGAATATTCGGTAGATACATGAACCACCTCTCCCGACATAACCCGTCTTGCGCGAGAACGAGCTAATGTTCGGTCGATCTATGCTGGCTTATATTCCGGTTAACGTCGCTAATCTATTGGTGAGTTTCGGCAATATCATCATACTGACCCGTTTGCTTGATGGGCCAGAATGGGGGCGATATGCCACCGCAATGATTTCCATTCAATTCTTTCACATGCTGCTATTTACATGGTTAGAAGCAGCAATGGCTCGATATCATGCCCGCGCCGAAGAAGAAAAATCCGTCCCAAACCTCTTAAAGACACTTTACGCTTATGGGCTTCTCGCGGCTATCGCTGGCTTTATTGTCATGATCCTAGGGCTGATGATAGCTCCGATTGATCCGCGCCTTAAGACCGTTTTAGGGTTTGCTCTCGGCTCTACATGTTTCCAACTCTTTGCTAATCTTAGTCATGAGGCCAACAAAGCCGCCCACCGCATTGGGCGCTTTAGTATGAATTTTTCGCTCCAATCTATTATTGCCTTCTCTATCGGCATCCTTTTAATTCTAACAACTGATTTAAATGAATTAGGCCCCATCGTAGGTATTGTTATCGGTGTAATTTTCGTTTTAATCATCGACTTTGCCTTCATGCGGAAACAGATCGAAGGCGGCAAGATTGAGCCTGACAAGGCCAAAGTCTATTTTAATTACGGCGTCCCAATTTGTATCTCACTCGTCCTGAGTTATGCCCTGTCATCTATTGATGTTTACATTATCCTCGGCATGATGGGCGAAACCGCTGCGGGACAATATAGTGCCGGTTACAATCTCGCCAACCGCACGCTTGATATTATGTTTGTTTGGATTGGCATGGCGATTACACCTGTTGCAGTGACCGCGATTGAGAAAATAGGCCTGAAGGCCTCGCAAGACATCATGCGCGATTACGTAACGGCGATGTTATTTATCACCCTGCCTGCTGCGACAGGCATTGCCCTTATCGCGGAACCAGCAGGATTTATCCTCGGCGAAACCGTGCGCGAAGAAGCGGTTAAAATCATGCCCATGATCGCTTTCGCCGCCGTATTAAACGGTATGATTAGCTATTACGCTCAACGCGCCTTTATGCTCAGCAGAAAACCGAAAACCTTTATTTGGGCGCTCATTCCGCCAGTGGTTTTAAACATTGGATTGAATATAGTTCTGATCCCAACACATGGCTTAATGGGGGCTGTTTACGCGACTGTGATCTCTTATATTTTGGGATTAACTTTAGCCCTCATCGTCGGCCGTAGGCTTTATCCCCTGCCCTTACCTGTAAAATCAACGGCCCTCATTTTAATCGCCTGCCTTGTGATGGCCGTCAGCGTAAAACTGACACCTATCCCTGATATGTGGCCTGATTTTGTCAAAATCATCGTCATGGCGTCTATTGGCATGTTCGTTTATGCGGCCATTGCCATCGCCCTAAACATCGCCAATTGCCGGACCATCGGCATGGGTATATTGAATAAATTACGTCAGTCAAAACAAGGTGTCATCGCCGAGGAGCTATCATGATCGCTCCGACAATCACGCCAACCCATAGCGCTCATAGAATTAAAAGTCGTCCGACTTTATCCATTCTCATTCCTTTTTTTCGCGATAACCCATCCGAATTAATTGAGACGCTTGCGTCTATCGCTGGACAGTCTGTAGAAGTCCTAACTTATGATGACGGAACAGGTGATAAAGACCTATCGCGTGAGGTCAGCGCTGCGGTCAAATCTGCGGCCTGCCAAGCCTCACTCTTTACAGCCCACGACAACCGTGGGCGCGCCTTTGGTCGCAACTATTTATTCGATATGGCTAAAGCCGATTGGGTCTTGTTTTTAGATGCCGATATGATGCCTATGAACGAGCATTTCATCACGACCTACCTCACGGAGATCAAGGCGGGTACGAGCGACGTCATATTTGGTGGGTTTAATGTGCTGGAAACAAATGGCACACCCGAAACAGAAATCCACCGCGTGATGTCGATAACGTCCGATTGCGCCCCCGCAGCAGAGCGTCAACGTTTGGGACCAAAAAACGTCGCCTCTTCGAATTTATGCGTCCGTAAAACCGTTCTCACGGCAGAGCCATTTGATACAGGCTTTAGCGGATGGGGTTGGGAAGATAGTGAATGGGCCGCCCGTGTGAGCACAAGATTCAGGCTTAAACATATTGACAATCCTGCCCTTCATCTTGGGTTAGAGTCGACCGATACAATGCTCAATCGCTTCCGCACAAGCGGGCACAATTACATGCGTTTCACACAGAGGCATCCAGAACTTGCCAGCTCTCTTCCCTTAAATCGGTGGGTCACACGGTTAAGAAAAACGCCTGGCCATCAGCTCTTACGCCCTGTCTTAAAACTCATGGTTAAAATAAACCAAGCGCCGATTAAGCTACGGATTGTTGCGTTGAAATTATGGCGCGCAAGTTGGTACGCGGAGGTCAGTCATGATCCATCGTGAATATGGTGTAAGTGATAGTCTCTTACGGCGTGTTGGGCGGAAATTCATTCCGTTCTTTGCTCAAAGAACATTTGAATTTGAATTAGATCAACCGATTGTCAGCATTTCATTTGATGACTTCCCCAAGAGCGTTATGGAAAACGCTCTGCCGCTCCTCGATAAATATGGCTGGAAAGCCAGTTTTTATGTAGCTGCTGCTTTAGAAAAAACAACGAATCATCTCGGGTTACATTTTGACCGACATGACCTTCAACGACTTCAAAAGCAAGGGCACGAAATTGGTTGCCATACCTATCAGCATTTAAACATCACTGAGATTTCAAACGTCCGCGTCGTGGATGAACTTAAAGTCAATGCTGGGAAAATGAAAAAGTTAGGTATTACCGAACCCCTCCGAACTTTCGCTTACCCTTTTGGTGAAACGTCTATTAAACGTAAATCTTTACTGTCTCACCAATTTGCCTCTATGCGCGGGATTATGCCAGGCATCCATTATAATAAAGTTGACCTAAACCAGATTAAATCTGAACCAATATATTCAGGCCCTAAAATGGCACACACACATAAGCTCATAGAGAGCTTAAAACACAAGCCTGGTTGGTTGACGCTCTTCACACATGATATTAGGGATAACCCATCTGAATGGGGGTGTACGCCAAAAGACTTTGAAGAGATATTAGTCTCTATACATAATAGCGGTGCTAAAGTTTTACCTATACAAAAAACAATCGATTATTTAACTGGCATGGATCGCCAAAATATTGAATCCAACCTAGAGAGTAAAACATGAGCTGGGAACAAGGCATAACTGTCATTATACCGACCTATAAACGGCCTAAAGGTCTAGAGTCGGTACTCACGACTCTCGTCGATCAGAAAGTCACGCCGGAGAGGTATGAAATTATTATTTCAGATAATGACCCCAACGGCGGGGCCGCAGATTACGTAAAATACATTGCTTCTAAAGATACAGCCGCAGAGATTATTTACGTTCACGCCAAAGATCCAGGTGTCTGTAATGCGCGTAATGCCGCTATGGAAAAAGCTCGCGGACGTTTCCTTGTCTTTGTTGACGATGATATGGAAGCCACAGAAGGTTGGGTTCAAAACATGATCGATCTCCTTTTAAAGTATGATGCTGGTATTGCCTTTTCCGACGTGACAGCTCGCATGCATGATGAAAGAGACCCTAAAATCATGGCCATGGTTCCCATTTTCAGTCGAACCCTGTCAGAGCCAGAAGGATTGATAAAGGACTTCTTAGGTATGGGGGGCGCAGCCCTTGATACATCGTTAATAACCTTTCCTGATCCACCTTTTAATCCTGCTTTCAATGATGTCGGCGGGGAAGATGATTTCCTATTTTACGAATTATCCTCTCAAGGTGTGAAGGTCGCATGGTCACCTCATTTTTCAGCGTATGAAATTATCCCAGAGTCGCGAGCAACATTCGATTATGTTTGGAAGCGTAACTTTGCGTTCGGTCAAGGGCCTACTCAACTCGCTGCAGACCGCGGTATAAAAGGGATTCCAAAGATTATCTATTGGATGATGGTTGGAGCTGCGCAAATGGTCGTCTTTGGTGCACAATATTTAACATACCGCCTCTTAGGACGCGATGACACTGTGCAAAAATACGCGCGTCTATCACAAGCTATTGGCAAAATGTTGTGGTGGGATGGATTTAAACCACGTCTTTACGGCGAAAACTCCACAACTGAACAATAGGCTTACCGCCGCTCTGCCTTTCGCCCCCCTGAACGCCTTGGCGCTTGCGGCATCAAATCTGAATGATTGCCATAAGCATAAGGCATACGTGGGCGGTCGCGCCAAAAGGGGCGTTCAAATGCGAATAATTTAGCAGACGTTGCGACAAAGATAACCCAGCTCAAATCATTTTGCTGCAATATCGTGCTCTCAGACATTGAGAACATAGCAAACATCAAAATCGCCAAGATAGCCCAATAGGCTTCAACTCCACCGCGTTTCGTACGGTCAAAAGCTAAGACAAGCGAGATAATATAAAGCAGTCCGAAAAGACCAATACCAACAACACCGCTCGACAGCCACGTTTCAAACCAACCATTATGTGCCGTCGGAACCCCCCATTGCAGCGCTTCTCTGACATGATAGGATGGTCCTAACGGGTTTTCCCAAAAGGTTCCGTACCCATAGCCTAAAATCGGCTTTTTCTTAATCGCACGAGTAAGTTCTGCCCAAATATCCGTTCGTCCTGTGAAGGTAGCATCTTTCCCGATAAGACCAAAAAGCTCATCAGGGATCATTATAAATGTCGTAATGAAAGCCACAAATGTCGCGATAATTAGATATAGGACAGGTAGTCTTAATATTGGATAACGTCTAAATACACGAATAGCCAAAAACGCAATAATAGAGAATATAGAGATTAGAAGAGCCGTTTTAGACGTCGACATAACGACAAGGAAAAAACAAAGAATTCCGCCTGGAACCCATAACCAAAACAATTTTGGCCGCATCGCAAAGGCACACATACAGACCACTACGCCCTTTGTCATTTGACCACCGAGATAGTTTTTTTCTGGAAAAGACCCTCTCCATGCGCCGGCATGAATTTCCTGCATGATACCTTGGGACGGACGTAACAAGACCATAAGAACCGTAGAAATAGCCATCATCAAAAAGACAATTCCTAAACGTTGAACAAGGCCATCCCAGTCATACCGGGCTGCAACTGCTAACCCGACAAGGGTGGTCATGAGCAAAGCCACACTCCGTCTTACGCTCAGAGCGGGATCAATGGACCAAACCATACTGATCGCACACCACAAGACACATAATATAAGAAGTGGATTGAATATTGAAACTCGAACAAAATGAATGAGATTCATTAAAATCAACCCAAGGGCTAAACCGTAAATCGGAAACCATAATAACCGCGCGAGCGGATTTTCGGCGGACAGATCATCGACAGGCGGAAATATGATCCCTGTCACAACACCGCTAAAATAAAATAGTACTAGAATATAGAGCGCAGATTCTGCCTTTTTCAACAACCATGAAAATATCTGAGCTTGCTGAAGATCAGCCGCATCAGATTGCTGCCGACCGCTAACCGACTGAGACGTACCTGAATATGGTACATAGTTTTGCATTACTAGGTCTTATCCCTCGGGGCTATGCGGAACAGTTCCGATGTAAGGGGCAGCTTGTTGACCTGACTGACTACCGTCAACTCTTGGCTGCGCATATGGATCCGCATACATATCGTAGGCCGCATTACCATCGTAAGCTTGCGTTTGTACGGCCCCGTACGCGGCAGGTTGGGCGTGAGGTTGATTTGGCTCTTGATAAGGCTGGTCAGACCATAAAGGCGGTTGATATCCTGGCGCTACACCTTCTGGTATGTAAGCCCCTGTAGCCCGACTAGCGGTTACAGCGTCAACATTTGGTGAGACTGGTTGATTTTGTGATTGTGAATAATTCGGGCTTGGTTGATCAGTGTCGCGGTCCACCCTGCGACGACCTCGTACCTGTTGTTGTCCAATGTAGAGAGCAGGGTCAAGAAACACCCGCATCAAAGCAATCAGCGCCAATGTCACACCCCACCCTAAGGTCATAAGGGCCCGCATGAGGGATTTCATATTACGACCTTTACGGGCATGTGCCGCGCGGTCAATAACCCGTACGTTCTCACTATTGGCTTGAGCTTGCTGTTGATTGATCAACGCCTCTTGTTCCTTAGACGTATAGTCTTTTAACCGTTCACCCAAGGTCTCTTCCTCACGCAGTAAGTCAGCATATCTAGGGCTAAGACTTTGGAGCTTACGCACTTTTAAATCTGCGGAGTCCAGTTGTCGTTGAATTGTAATCTCTTTTTCCCGAAGCGCGTCCGCCGTAGATTGTAGTGTATTACGGCGTGTTTCAAGCTCTTGATAAACCGTATTGGGGCCAACACGGCGCCCCCCACGAACTGTCGTTCCATAAGAGTTTTGCAAACTGCGAATTTGGTCAAGCTCAGCTTGCTTACGGCGAACAGGTTCTGATGTCGGAAGATACTTTGTTAAGAGTTGCCGTAATTCTAGCTCAGTTTGTGCCACTCGCTGCGACGCGCGGTCATCAATTTGCAAAGAAATTTGCGCAGGCGTATTTCGAAGTTGCCCTTCAACCGTTGCCAAAGCTCGCTCGCTTTCAGATAAGTCAGCCTGAAGCGTATTAAGAGCTTCGCGCAGCTCTTCTGTACGCTTGGTGACGCCTGCACGTTCTGAAGTAAAATCGGACACGCCGTTACGGGACAAAAACCGCGTAATCGCTTGTTGATTAACTTTAAGCTGTTCCTCGGTCGCGACGCGGCGCTCCGTAATAACCTCTCCAGATCCCTCCACAAAAATTGTGCGTCTGAAATCCAGGTAAGCATCGATAATAATATTAAGACCCGCTTTCGCAATTTCAGGGTCTTCATGTTTATAACTCACACTTAAAATCATAGATTTAGGTTGCCCGCCAACACCAAAACTACGGTCAACAATCGAATGCAACTCAACTAAAGCCTCATTATGATCCCGTGATCCGACAGAGTGACGCGCACGCTTTGCGTAATTCTCTGGGGCAAATCGTGCGCCGAACTGAGTTTCAAGCTCAGCGATAACACGTGAAATCGTATCGGAATTTTTCATCAAGGCAATTTCACTATTAATAATATGATCCGGCGTCTGCGATAGACCCCCACTGTTCGTTCCACTGTTCCCAACAGGATCATAAACATATTCGGGCCCTTGCTGAACAAAGATGGTACCATCCGCATGATAATCCCGCTTAAGGTCACGCGTCACATAAACAATCGCAACAACCCCAATTAGCAATAGAGGAAACACCCAATACAACTGTCTCTTAAAAGATTTAATCATTTCACCGACACGGATGCGCGGTACACCCGACGATACATCACCAAATGTCAAATCATTGAAGTTAGGATGATTTGATGAAGCCCCCCGACGCGTATCCGCCGCTGGTTCCTCAAACCCAATCGTTTTATTTCGGCCAAACAATGCCATGTATCACCCATGAATAATCTCAGTTAGTGACACTTGAATTCCTAAAATTTAATTTTTCGTTATCCATTTTTGTTAACACTCGTAAATAAGCGAATAAAACACCAAATCGGGCTTCTTTTATGCAAAACCTGCTAAAAACACTTAAAATAGCGACCTTTATGGGCGTTTCAGGCCTCGTTTTAGGAGGGTGTCAGGGTGCGAATCATCCATTTTCGAATCAAAAAACGAATCACTTTAACCCATACATTAACCAAACGGGTCACTATTCGAGATCTAAAAGCCCTCATATATCACCAAGATCTGCTACAGGGAATCGCTACAACCAAACAAATACGCGTTACACGCCGCCAAAAAAGTATAAAAATTTAGGCGCACAACTTCGTGGTGAGAAACATTTAGCGTATCAAGTTCGAGCTCCACATGCAGGTCCAGGGCAATTTCAACAATGGGTCAATTACGAGCCAGAATACCGGTTATACCCTGGCGATCAATTGGACGTCATTGTTCAAAGTGCGCCTGAACTATCCAATACGTTAACAGTTGGACCCGATGGGCGCGTCATCATGCCTATGTTAAAACCTATCATGGCGGCAGGTCGAACTGTGACACACGTACAGTCCGAACTTCGGGCAGGCCTGGCTAAGCAATTACGTGACCCAACGATTGCTGTGACGCCGCGCGCTTATGCTCCGCAACAAATCTTTATCGGCGGACAAGTTCAAGCCCCCGGCACTTACACATTACCAGGACCGATCGGGGCTATCGAAGCTATATTTATGGCAGGTGGTTTTGGGCAAGGCGCACGGACAACAAAAGTAGCCGTTCTAAGGCGCGCACCAAACGGTTCAATGATGATGCGTCCCATCAATATACAGAATGGATTGAGAAATATTCGAGAGTATAATGATAATATGCAGTTACGTCGTGGGGATATTATCTTTGTTCCAAAAACTAATCTCGCAGAAGCAGGTGCCTTTGTACAAGCCGTACGTCAAACCTTGCCTGTTGACTTTAACGTTAGCTACACATTGGGTAACTTTGGAGACGGTGGCGGAGATGGCGTAGCCCCTGCGGTCACAACGCCTATTATTCCTTAGCTAAGCTAGGGCAGATTAAACATCACCCAACCCAGCCCAAAATTTGTTTTGTGGCTGGTTTTTTATGCCTAATTATTAGGTTTTGTTTAAGCGGCTAACAACGCACGGTTTTCACGCATCCACCCTCGGGCAGCGCGTTGAGCCAATGTGACGTCTTTCGAGCTCATCTCAAGCGTGATTTCTTCGCGGTAAGCTTGGGCTGGGGTAGATCCCATCATTGCTGCAAGATTAAACCATTTATGCGCTTCAACGAAATCAGGTCCACGGTCTTCTAATACCGTTGAATACATCAAACCCAAACGAAATAAATCCGCGGCATTTGCGTTCTCTTGAATTGCCTCTTTTACTTCTAGCACTTCTACCTCTGTAAATGCCATTTTTACCTCCATTCACCCCTCTTCGGGATAATAACACCTTGTGGTCACACATCTTTGGTGTGATCCGTTAAAGTGACTTTCGTAGAAGATGATGAATATAGTCTTAACCGCCTCAAGTATAATTTAAGTAATAAAGTAATTAAAATATGTAAATTTGAATTTATAAAGTGATAAAATTAAGTATAAAAGAAATAAAGTTGAATAATAATTCATTTAAGACAAATAGAAACGATTCACATTTAGAGTTAAAAAAAAGCTACAAAAACAAAAAAAAGCGCCCCTAAGGGCGCTAAAAACTACAATTAAATCGAAAAGACGGCGTTGGATCTTATTTTTCCTGAACCTTAATCCTCATAAAAATGAACCAATTCCCCTAAGTCCGCCCTATCAGCCATTAAATCATTTACGGGGGCATCAGGGTTACCATACCCTATAGCCATGCCGACCAAGACCTGCTCATCATCTGGAAACTCAAGGTGTTTACGCGCCGTATCGGGCCAACTCCGCCACCAACCTTGCGGCGCTGTATGTAAGCCAGCTTCGCGGGCTAATAACATCAAGCTTTGCAAATAAATTCCAACATCCAGATATTGCGGCATTTCAAGCGCTTTATTGCCTGTGATGATAATGCCAACAGGAGCACCAAAAAACAGAACATTATTCGCCAGCCATTTCATACGCGCGGGTTTATCATCACGCGGGATGCCCATTGTTCCGTACATATCCTCTCCAAGCTTATAGCGCCAAGAGCGTTGCGGTTCCCATAATGGGCTTGGATAGGGCGGAAAGGTCATCTCCTCCATTTGCCCTTTCATTAGCTTACCCAGACATTCATTACGGAAGTCATCAAGCTTGCTCCCTGTCATCACATGGACACGCCACGGTTGGAGGTTCCCCCCAGACGGTGTCCTGCGAGCGGTCTCAAACAAGCTTTGTAAAAGGTCAGCTGCAACAGGTTTATCTAAAAAATCTCGCACAGTTATACGCGACATCAGCGCATCTGTAACTGTAGGACTTTTATCTGTCTTAAGGGCCATTGCGCACTCCATATACAATTAAGTGCATACGTAATACTATGCGTCTGCTTTAATAACAAGTTGAATGATAGGACTTATGACGCCAAGATAGGCTCACTCTTCAAATTGCTTTGCAGCTGTATTTTCCATCATGGGAGCAAAAATAAAAACATCCAAGAGACCAACGCCAACAGCGATAGCCACACAAATCATCCAGTTCAAATTCGTAAATAACGTTAACGCAGCCATTGTCATGATAAATAACAGGACGGGTACAGCCACCCGAAACACCTTCATCATAAATGCTACATTCATTGCCTCAGCCCCACAGCCACTTAAAATTCGAATGCTTTATAACGCCTACATGTTAAAGTATCAATATGTATATTCATGCAACCATGAATAGAGTTTATGAAAAGCTAATTATCGCGTCCAAAACTAATCCTTATCCTGTTTATCCGGGATAAATTCCGCAAGCCAAAGAAGATAATAATCTAAGGAGCAGAGGGCCTAATAATTTTAGAAACCTATTGCTATTATAGCCCTTCGTGAGCCTTGCGTTCCCACAGGGGCGCGAGAATGAATTTCACCAGAATAAATTGGAAAATAGCGATAAAGGCAAAGGCGTAGGAAATGTCCCGCATCCCTAAAAAAGGCTCTGCCATTTTATAGTTCAAAAAAGCCAAGGTTAAAAAAACCGCCTGCCCGAGGTACATAAGCCGCGTCACGAGACGGACTTGCTTCAACCTCGCCTCGAGGGTTTGACCTTCAGAAAATTTCATAGCGTCCTCTTATGCCGATATATCAGGGTTTAATGAAGCGATACCGCGCCTCACTTTAGAGCAAAATCAATTTAATTAAACAGCTATCGATTTAAACCTATCCGATACGTTTTCCGCGAGCTGTAAAGAGCAAATAAATCCCTCTTACCGTCCCGATTACCCCACTGATTAAAATTATGAAACTAAATATTATACAGATTATTGCGAAGCCCCAGAGAACTATAGGATCGTCAGTCCCCGTATGTACATTTTCTGGTATAGGACCAATAGCAAAACCAATTAAGACAATACCAATTTGAACAGCTATGATTCCAAAAACCAAACCCCCAATCGCATTCCACCAGCCTGTAAAATCATAGACTTCGACCTCGCCAGCCTCACTCACATCATATGTATTCTTTTCAGGCTCAGGAACTTGGCCCGTGATTAATTTCCATACCCCAGTGATGATGAGGTATATTGCAAATAAAAAATTGGCTAATATGCCAAGCAAACCTCCCCCGAGTATTATAATCGCAAATACATTGCCAACAATCGAGTTAGGCCCCCATGACAAGTAAACATAAACAAACCAAGTATAAATCACGAGAAACAGTACCGAGCCCAATAAATCCCTAAAAGTCTTTGTCCAGTATTTCAGTTGCCAAGGATTAAGGCGTTTTCGTTTACTTGTTTTGCTTTCACTTGCCACTCTAACTTTATCTAAAGCCCCAACTTCTTGCGTAGGATTTCATTCACCGCTTGCGGGTTGGCTTTGCCTTGAGAGGCTTTCATCACTTGTCCGACAAAGAAACCGAGGAGCTTTGGATTGTCCTTAGCCGCGGCGGCTTGGCCTGCATTGGCGGCAATGGCGTCATCGACCATTTTCTCAATCGCGCCCATATCGGTGACCTGCTTGAGGCCTTGGGTTTCGATGATGGTGTCGGCGTCGCCCTCACCTGCGAACATGCGTTCAAACACGTCTTTGGCGATTTTGCCCGAGATGGTCTTATCAGCGATACGGTCAATCAACCCGCCAAGCATAGGCGCGGTGACAGGGCTATCTTCAAGCTCCGTACTGGCTTTATTCAGCGCCCCGAAGAGGTCGCCCATCATCCAGTTTGCCGCGATCTTAGCATCACGCCCACCGGCTACGGCTTCATAGAAATCGCTCTTGCCTTTATCGGCGGTCAGGATACGCGCATCATATTCCGACAGATTATAGTCGGCCATGAAGCGCGCTTTGATCGCGTCAGGTAGTTCGGGCAGATCAGCTCTGACCTTATCGACAAAGCTCTGCTCTAGCTGGAGCGGGAGCAAATCAGGGTCAGGGAAATAACGATAATCATGGGCATCTTCTTTCGAGCGCATGGTCCGCGTCTCACCCTTGGCGCTATCGAATAGCCGCGTCTCTTGGTCAATCGTCCCGCCCGCTTCGATGATCTCAATATGGCGGCGGGCTTCATAATTAATCGCTTGGCGAATAAAGCGCATAGAGTTGACATTCTTAATCTCGCAGCGCGTGCCCAGCTCTCCGCCCGGTTTGCGCACAGAGACGTTGACATCGGCGCGAAGGTTGCCCTTCTCCATATCGCCGTCACATGTGCCGAGCGCACGGACAATGCCGCGTAGCTTTTCGACATAAGCCGACGCCTCTTCAGGGGAGCGCATATCAGGCTTGGAGACAATCTCCATCAGAGCCACGCCGCAACGGTTCAAATCCACATAGGTTTCATCAGGCGACAGATCATGCACGGACTTCCCCGCATCTTGCTCCAGATGGAGGCGCTCAATCCCAACAACCACAGGCTCTAGCGTATTACCGTCCGCATCAATCGGCAGGACTTCGATCTCGCCTTCACCGACAATCGGATGCTCAAATTGTGAAATCTGATAGCCTTGCGGCAGATCAACATAGAAATAGTTTTTGCGGTCAAAGCGCGAGAACAGATTGATCTGCGCGTTGAGGCCAAGGCCAGTCTTGACCGCTTGCTCAACACAGAACTCATTGACCACAGGCAGCATGCCCGGCATGCCCGCATCGACAAGCGACACTTGGCTATTGGGCTCAGAGCCATAAGCCGTGGAGGAACCCGAAAAGAGCTTTGAATTGGACGCGACCTGCGCGTGGACTTCAAGGCCAATAATGACCTCCCACTCGCCCGTTTCGCCTTTAATATAATCTCTAGGGTCACCTACGCGTTCTGCTGTAAACATGATCTATCCCAATCCTATTTTATAAATCTACGAGCGTGTTAAACCCGCCGTAAATCATTCTCTTGCCATCAAATGGCATTTCCATAGCGTCTTCGCCCATAGCTTTCATATCTGCAAAGACTTTTTCATTCCCTGCCTCGCGGGCCGCCTTATCGGGCCACATGATCCAAGAAAACATGATGGTCTCATCCTCCTTGGCATTTACGGCGCGGTAAAAATCTGTCGCCTTACCCTTGGGTACATCATCCCCCCACGCTTCAATCACTTGCAGGGCCCCATTCTTTTTAAACAGCACATCGACCGTTTCAGCATAAGCACGAAGTTTCTCTTTATCTGCCGTCGGGACAGGAAATACAAATCCGTCTATGTAGGTCACACCCACCACGCCTCAGGCTTTGCGCTAAACCCTGCCGCATCTTCAAGCGCACTCGCCGCCTTGAACACTGTGTCTTCATCAAGCGCTTTGCCGATGATTTGCAGACCCAACGGTAAGCCGTCTTTATCGAGGCCTGCGGGAACGGAAATGCCCGGTAATCCTGCGAGGTTGGTTGTCACTGTAAAGATATCGTTTAAATACATTTGCACAGGGTCACTGACTTTACGGCCCACGGCGAACGGCGCACTTGGCGCGGTTGGCGTTAAGATCGCATCGCAGGTCTGCCACGCATTTTCGAAATCTTGCACAATCCGTGTGCGGACTTTTTGCGCGCGGAGGTAATAGGCATCGTAATAGCCTGCCGAGAGCACATATGTCCCGATCATGATACGGCGGCGAACTTCATCCCCGAAGCCTTCTGTCCGTGTGCGGTCATAAGTATCGTTGAGGTCTTTGCCGTCAACGCGCAGGCCGTAGCGCATCCCGTCATAGCGCGCCAAATTCGACGACGCTTCCGCGGGGGCAACCACATAATAAGCGGGCAGCGCATATTTCGTATGCGGCAAGGTGATCGGCACAATTTCTGCGCCAGCCGCTTTCATCCATTCAATGCCTTGATCCCAAAGCGATTGAATTTCAGCAGGCATACCCTCGATAGAATATTCTTTCGGGATGCCAATGCGCATGCCTTTCACAGACTGGCCGCAACTGTCTGACCATTTCGGCACATCGACATTGAGCGAGGTGCTATCTTTGGCATCATAGCCTGACATGCTTTCGAGCAAGATCGCGGCGTCTTTGACCGTCTTGGCAATCGGCCCCGCTTGGTCGAGGGAGCTGGCAAAGGCCACCGTGCCCCACCGCGAGCAACGGCCATAAGTCGGTTTAATCCCGACTGTGCCCGTGAAACTCGCAGGCTGGCGGATGGAGCCGCCCGTATCTGTCGCCGTCGCACCGAGGCACAAATCTGCCGCCACCGCCGCCGCAGACCCACCAGATGAGCCGCCGGGGACGAGGTCTTCGTCTTTACGCCACGGGTTAATCACAGGGCCGTAGGCGGAGGTTTCATTCGAGCTGCCCATAGCAAATTCATCGAGGTTGAGCTTGCCGAGCATCACCATGCCGTCGGCTTTCATATTCGCTGTGACGGAGGACTCATATGTCGGTTCAAAGTCGCCGAGGATTTTAGACCCTGCGCAGGTTTTTACGCCGTCTGTGCAAAATAGATCTTTGATCGCCAGAGGCGCGCCTTCGAGGAGTCCGACTTCGCCTTTTGCACGGCGCACGTCAGAGGCTTTCGCCTGTTCGAGCGCCAACTCATGGGTATCGGTAATAAAGGCGTTTAACTTGCCCGCTTTCGCACAGGCGTCAATATGGGCTTGGGTCAGCTCAACTGAGCTAAAGTCGCCTTTGGCCATCCCGCTCAGCGCGGCGTCGAGTGTGAGTTTTGTAAGGTCTGTCATGGCTTACTCCACACTACGTGGGACAACGAAGAAACCGTCATCCTTTTTCGGGGCGTTCTTGAGAATATCATCGCGCTTGCCGCCGTCAGAGATTTCGTCGCGGCGCATCGGCGCGGACATATCCACCGCTGATGTCATCGGCTCGACGCCCTCGACATCCACTTCACCGAGCTGTTCGATCCAGCCGAGAATACCGTTCAGGTCATCGGCGAGCGGTTGCAATTGCTCTGCTTCCACATGGAGCCGCGACAGGCGGGCAATTTTTTTAACGTCATCAGCACTGACAGCATTTTGGGGGTTACTCACGGCGAGCCTCCTCGATTAAATTTCAGGCTTCGCAGGTAGCAGGCCACAGCCGCCCTTACAAGGTGGCAGGCGGCAAAATCATACGCTTTTTATGTGCAGGTGAAAAATGAGGCTGCAGGAACAGGTGATAGAAATATTATTATGGCTCCGAGGGTAACGCGCCACGGCACGGTTTAAAGTTCAAGCTCGGGCCGCCCTGATGAAACAGGTGCGACGGCTGGTAGATAACAAGTTACGTGCGTCCCTTCATCTTCTTCTGACGCAAGATCAACCCAGCCCCCGTGGACTTCGACAAATCTTTGCACTAAAGCTAAACCAAGCCCCGCTCCACCGCGTGTTGATTGGAAGGTTTCAAACACCTTGGGTTGCCGCTCAGACGGAATACCAACGCCGTCATCTTTAACCCATATTTCAACGCCGCCATTCTCGCCCGCCCGCGCGCCAAGCTCAACATGCCCGCCAGGCTTAGTAAAACGAAGAGCATTATTAAGAAGATTATAAACGATTTGTTTCATACGTTTCTCATCGGCTCTTATAACACCGACGTCTTCTGGGCAGGTCAAACGAAGTGATTTTTTAGTGTCTTCAGCTTTTGTCGCGACATAATCGAGTGAATTAAGTAGCAGATCGTAAACATCTACATCGCCAAGTTCCAAGTCCAGCACATTGGCTTCTATGGCAGAGATATCAAGGATATCATTAATAATTTTAGCGAGGTCTTCCGACGCAGATTGCACCGCAAATACATATTCGCTCTGCTTATCTGACAATTCACCTGCCCCACCATTTTGCAAGAAATCTGCATATCCTGAAATCGTCGTCAGCGGTGTCCGAAGTTGATAGCTAACATGACCAACAAAGTCGGATTTAATGGCGTCAGCGGCTTCAAGGGCCTCCGCCCGCTCTATAAGTGCCGCTTCAGTTTTGCGCTCTTGGGTCACATCATCCCACGCCATAAGAGTCGCACCGTCAGGCAGAGGTTTTGACAACCACGAGATTGTCTTATCGTCCGAGCGTCGAATTTCCCCTTGAACCTGCTGACGTATTTGCGGGTCAGGGTCTGTCGCACGGCCCTTCAAATTCTGCCAAAACATCTTATCGTGATAAAGAGGTAAAACCTCCGAAACAATATCATCAAAGCGAGGTTCGTTTTTCAAAATCTCAGGTGATAGGCCCCACAGACTCGCAAAAGCTTTATTAAATATTTTGAGACGTCCATCCGTAGCAAAAACGGCAATACCCTCACTTAACTTATCCAAAGTCGCAGCTTGAACATTGATCAATGTATTATACTGGCTTTGAAGCTGCATTTTGTCTGTAATATCACTAAAGAGGAGACTAATTGACCCGCTCGCATCGCGCATACGCATCAAGCGTAAAATTTTACCATTTGGCAATTCCCACAATTCGGGAACCATCTCTTTTGGCCAATTTGTGTAGAGCGATAATTCCTTTGTTTTCCAAGCGGCGTAATCACTTTGTTCGGGAAGCTTTCTTAAACTCCGCAACCGATCCAACCACTGAGAATGTGTTAAATCCGGGTTGAAAGAATTTTTGGGTAAATCAAAAATATCTTCAACAGAGCGATTGCGAAATGTCATTTTTTGCGCGGAGGAGAAAATAATGATGGCTTCTTCCATATTATTTAATAGCTGGTCATGAGCACGGACATGATGGGCTAAAATTTCTTTATAGCTCTCAGCTTCAGAGGCATCGATAGCAAAACCCGTGGCACCACCGGGGATGGAAAGCGTAATAATTTGAGTGGACCGTCGTCGACCATTAATCACAATAGTCTCTATATTATCCCCACGCTCCCCAGTCTCCAATGTCGCATTTAGTTGGGCTTCGCATATCTCATCAAGATAAATTTGCTCATTAATAACAGTTTGCATCCGCTCACGCCCCACTGCATTCATATAAGCTGGGTTTGCCCATTGAATCCGCCCTCGGCTATCGCACCGCCAAACTGGAAACGGCGCTCGGTTAACCATCTCGACAAAAGCGACAAGATCATTCTCTTCTTTAATATCTACAATATCCAACCGGCGGATTGCATTGGCTTCATCTGGTCCTCGAACAGACTGGTCATTAATCCATAAAACCGATTGCCCATGCGCGACACGTCCTTCAACATCTATGGCATATCCCTGAGAGGTTTCGAGTCTCGCGGAAAAGCTCTTACCATCTGACAACAACTCCAAAACTGAAGAAGAAAAATCCGTTTCATCTTTTACTGAAACAAAATTAGCATTGAGCTGACTTAAGCCATTTAAAATAGAATCTGTTAAGTTTTCGCCATTGCCAATATTTAAAGCGGATTGCAAAGCCGCCAAAGTCGCCGGAGACCCGACCATTCGCGGACGTGTCCATGCGCCGCCTTCAATTTTACGACCTTGCTCCCAGACCATAACCACCCCTGGAAAAGCGGAAATGACAGCCTCTAGGCTATTAACCTTAAACTTACTATCGCGGTATTGTTTTCGAATATGGTCTAGGGTCGAATTTCCAAAGACCCACGACTTGATAAGAAGCAATAGACAAACTGATGCTAACAAAAATGACACTATCACTGTCATTGTGGGCGTTATCATGGCTATTTGCAGCATTCTTACAATCTATCCCCTCGCTTACCACCATTGCGAATCAGTTTGGTTCTTATGAATAACTGATTCGCCTATATATAAGTGATAAGCAAGCCTCTTTAGGGAGTTAGCCCTCCCATAAAAATACGATTATATTAAGCTGCGACGGAGCGTATGGCATTGACGACTGAGTCTGTCACCTTGTCAACTTGTGCGAAATCATCACCTTCTGCCATAACACGGATAAGAGGCTCCGTACCAGATGGGCGCACTAAAACACGGCCTGAGTTCCCTAAATCAGATTTCGCATCATCGATCGCCACTTGAACATCTTTATGCTCTAGGGGCGACAAACCGTCATAACGCACATTTTTCAACACTTGCGGGACGGGATCAAAAACCGTCAGAACTTCGCTAGCGGGTCGGCCAGAACGGATGATTTCTGCAAGTACCTGAAGCGCCGCAATTGTGCCGTCGCCTGTTGGAGAATAGTCCGTCATTAAGATATGACCTGATTGTTCACCGCCGACATTATAACCATCCGCCCGCATACGCGCTGACACATAACGGTCACCCACATCGGTTCGAATAAGGTCTAGCTTATGATCGTGCAAATAACGCTCTAGGCCAAGGTTAGACATAACCGTTGTGACGATACCTGGTTTCTGTAATCGTCCCGTTTCGGCCCAGCCTGTTCCAATAAGCGCTAAGAGTTGATCCCCGTCAATAATCATGCCTTGCTCATCGCACATAATGAGTCGGTCCGCGTCACCGTCGAGCGCAACGCCAAGGTCCGCACCATGCTTCAACACAGTCGCAGCAAGAGCTTGAGGCCGTGTTGATCCGCAATCACGGTTTATATTCGTGCCATTTGGTGACGTTCCAACCGTAATAACTTCATCAGCACCAAGTTCCCAAAAGGTAGCCGGCGCTGTTTTATAAGCCGCACCGTTCGCACAATCGACAACGATTTTCAAACCGCTCAACCGCATATGTTTCGGGAAGGTTGATTTGACGATTTCAATATACCGAGCTTGCACATCATCTAATCGACGCACGCGTCCTAAAAATTCAGAGTCCGCCAAGCCCTCTTTCCACTTACTATCCATATTCGCTTCGATCGCCATCTCTGCGGCGTCATGTAATTTTTGACCACTCGGGCCGAAAAATTTAATTCCATTATCATAATAGGGATTATGCGAGGCTGTAATCATCACACCAAGGTCAGCCCGTAATGTTCGAGTCATAAGCGAAACACCAGGTGTCGGTAGAGGGCCGAATAATTTCACATCCATTCCCACAGAGGTGAAGCCTGCGACGAGAGCTGGCTCAATCATATAACCAGATAATCGTGTGTCCTTACCGATAACGACAGACGGGCGCCCTGCGCCACTATTTAAGAAATATTTACCCGCAGCCATACCAAGGCGCATTACCATATCAGGCGTCATTTTGCCGGCATTCGCACGACCACGAACCCCGTCAGTTCCAAATACTTTTTTCTTGGCCACTTTTGTTTTCCCTACGATAACAAATAAATATAATTTAATCAGATTGCATATAGCTTAAAAAAATAACGTAACGATTAACATCCTTACATATATCCATAACAACACAGATACATACATATAATTACAGCTATGCACGGCCAAAATACAGCCAACATTCTAACATCTAAGCCTCTATGGGCCATCATTTGGTTTGATGCATTACGCCAAAGACACGACACCTAACCTGTAGCGAATAAGAACTCGGCAATTTTGCAGACTATTCTGACGCGGCGGCGCAAACGTCCATGTCTTTAAGGTTCGTAGCGTATGATTTTCAAACACATTGCTAGGGATAGACTTCTCTGCAATCACATTATCAACCGTTCCATCAGGCCCAACATCTAGTTTTACAATAACCCATCCTTGATTGCCACGCCGTAGGGCTTTTTTAGGGTATTCAGGTAAAGGAATATGTCGAGCTGCGAGTTCTTCTCCGCCAATGCAATCATCAGGACTAGCATGCCCTTTCACCCAAGGGTCTGGGGGATATTGACTTCGTGCTTGAAACTGAGGGTCAGAGCTTGCACATGAGGTTAAAACGAAAGCCGTAAGCATCAGACAAGTCGACGTGATTGTTTTTTGCGTTAAGCTCACTTCAACTCCCCAAAATTAGTCTTAAGTAAAGTTTCTAAAACCGCGAGTGCCGCTTCCGCATCTGCCACGGGCCCCGTAGCTGTTATAGTAATGTCCTCACCAACGCAGGAGCCGAGCATAAGAAGTTCCATGACAGAATCGGCGACCACTGTTTCCGCACCAACCGTATTATGCGAGGTCACCTCAATATGCGATAAGAAAGCCCCAGCACATGTTACAAATTTCGCGGACGCTCGCGCATGTAAACCACGAATATTCGTTAAGGTCATGCGTTGGCTCAGCGTAACTGTGTTATCAGCTTCAGCCTCACCATCGACAGAAACATGCTCCACCATATTTAAATATCGCCAGCTAAAATTTCCGAGGCAATAGCAATATAGCGCCGCCCAGCGTCCTTCGCCGTCTTAGCCGCATCAATCAAGACTGCACTTTGTCTTGCTTCAGCAAGCTTAATCAGCATCGGTAAATTAACACCAGCGACAACTTCTACCTTATCACGGCTCAACATTGAGATCGCGAGGTTAGACGGGGTTCCTCCAAACATATCCGTTAGAAGGATAACGCCTTCATCACAGGAAACTCGTTTGATCGCCGCACGAATATCATCCCGCCGCCGTTCCATATCATCATCGGGTCCAATACAAATTGTTTCCATGAGTTCTTGTGGACCGACAACGTGTTCGGTAGCATTTCTTAATTCCTGAGCTAACTTGCCATGGGTGACAATAACTAATCCAATCAAGGGAACCTCATTTCTCTAACGCCTGGTTGGACAGTTAAACAAGAATTACACGGATTGAAAAGACAATTATTTCGCTTTAGTCAGCTTATTTTCTTCATGCGGCTAATTTTCAGCTTTTGTTCATCGGTGGGAGCGCCCTGACAACGGGCCCTCGACTGTTTGCAGCGGCAATTCAACAATAAAACGTGCTCCGCCGCGCTCTCGATTCTCAGCCCATATCGTCCCATTATGTGCGCCCACGATTTGTCGACATATAGCGAGACCCAGACCCGAGTGCGACCCAAAAACCGCCCCCTTTGGCCGTTCAGTATAAAAGCGCTCAAAGACAGTTTCTATACTCTCGGCGGGAATACCAGGGCCTTCATCTTCAACATATATTTGCACACGCTTATCATCAGTAACCAATTTTAAAAATATAGTCCCTTTTTGTGATGAAAAGGTCATCGCATTATCAATAAGGTTTCTTAGCACCTGCGCAAAAGAGGCCTCATAAGCGCGAATATATGCCGGTGCGTCCAATACAGATTTTTCAATCTTTATGTTTTTTTCTGCCATAATAGGGGCATAAAGCTCACAAATCCCGGCTAGAACAATATTTAAATCTAACATCTGGGCTTCCTCTTTAGCGAGAGCCGCATCAACTCTCGAGGCTTGAGAAATATCAGAAATAAGTCTATTCATGCGTTGAACGTCATTTTGAATAATATCAATAAGCTTTCCGCGTTGCTCATCAGTTTTGGCCACCCTTAATGTGTCGCTAGCCGACCGAATAGAAGTCAAAGGGTTCTTGATCTCATGTGCAACGTCAGCCGCAAAATGGGCGATATCATCAACGCGATCATAAAGGCCTCGAGTCATTTCCCCCATGACAAGAGACAAATCTCCAATCTCATCTTTGCGGTCGGATAAATCAGGTATGGTGTTGCGCTTTTCGGACGAGCGTGTCACGCGCTCTGCGGCTTGAGCGAGTTGGCGAATAGGTTTAACGATAAAGAGGGTCAACACCATTGATGATAAAATCGCCGCGAGTATAGCCAAGCCAATAAAGGGTAAAAGCGCTTGACGCTCTTTGGAAATGACCTGAGCAACTTCATCTGTTTCAATCGTCAAACTTCCGAGTATTTTTTGGACTCGCCGAATAGGGATACTCACAGAGGCCATTAAAACATCATCATTATTGTAAGACGTCATTCGCGCCACTTGGCCTGACAAAGCCATGTTAACTTCACGATTAATATTGCGTCGATTATCATCACGACGTGATTTCTGCCACGGGAGGTTCTCGATCCAATTATCAACGCGTTTTATAAAAGACAGCGATTGTTTCGGCAGCGCAGTTTTTGCTTCCGCTCCACCAATAGGCGCCAATTCACTAATTTCGATTTTATCATCAAGCTCTGCACTATCAGCGACCACACGGGAATTCACGTCATGCACGCGAATACGCCACCCTTCTGGCAGCTCAATACGGCCAATTATCTCTTGTGTTTGCACAACATCTAATGCGGCGGTTGACGAATATCCTGTCGCTTCATCCCCTAAAATAGAGGTTACTAACTCTGCTTGAGTTGTGAGGTTCTCCATCTTGGCATCAAGATAACTTCGCGCAAATTCATTCATTGCGAGTGACCCGGCAACTAAAATGAACAATCCAATTAAATTAGAGATAATAATCAGACGCGACAAACGCGAAAAGAAAATCGACCGCCGAGGCCCTCGGCGGCGGTCTTTCAATTTAAATCGTTGGTAAAGCTTATCAGCTTTCTTTATATTTATATCCGACGCCATACAGGGTCTCTATCCCATCAAAACTTTTGTCCACACGGCGAAACTTCTTCCGCAACCGTTTAATGTGACTATCTATTGTTCGATCATCAACATAAATTTGATCATCATAAGCCGCGTCCATAAGATTATCTCGAGATTTCACAAACCCCGGACGGCGTGCCAAGGCTTCAATAATCAAAAATTCCGTTACCGTTAAACGCACAGCCATATTATCCCACGCACAGGCATGTCGATTAGCATCCAAAACTAGCTTGCCGCGGCGGATGACCTTATCATCCCCTTCATCTGGCGTTGGAATGTCGCTATCTGGAAATGAGGCACGGCGGAGCACGGCCTTAATACGCTCTCCAAGTAAACGTTGCGAGAACGGCTTTTTAATATAGTCATCCGCACCCATATTGAGGCCAATAGCTTCATCAATTTCATCGTCTTTAGACGTCAGAAAAATAACGGGTAAATTCGATGTCTGCCTAAGACGGCGGAGAAGCTCCAACCCGTCCATACGAGGCATTTTAACGTCAAAAACGGCTAAGTCTGGCGGCGAAGCCTTTAAAGCTTCGAGCGCACTATGCCCCTCATGGAAGGTCTCGACGCTATAGCCTTCTTCTTCCAAAAACATCGAAACCGACGTCAATATATTTTCATCATCATCTACAAGATAAATCTTGGCCATATTCTATCCCTCATCAAACTCTATAGGGCAAACTCTCACGGGTTAAACCCTTTTGAAACTCCAGTTAGGCGTTGCAAGGATCGCCCTTACTGCCATGATTCCCTCTCTAAAGCTTTAATATGGCAGTGATTTGGCCATTTTTGCCTTAATTTCGTCTCATATTGATACAGCTTCAAATAATCAGAGCAATCTCGGCTCAATATAACCAGAATTGCGGCTTGCAGCTTCACGAAAGCACGCTTACATAAGGATCAAATCGGAGCCTTCCTATGAGCATTTTACAATCACTTATTGTCTTTTTCATTGTTCCAGCCCTCAATATTTTGATTCTGTTGATATTCGCACGCATCATCATGAGCTGGCTTGTCAGTTTCAATATTATGAATTTGCGCAATCCGTTGATGCAGCAAATATATTATGCAGTAGGCGCGATAACCGAGCCTATTATGGCCCCTGTTCGGCGTCTCGTTCCTGGCATTGGTGGGTTAGACCTCTCACCCATTTTGCTCTTTTTTGGGATCCAATGGTTAGTTTGGTTGTTTGAGACAAAAATCTTTCTCCTTGTTGGCTAATTTAAGCTCCACTTTTAATATTGACCCTTCTTTGAAAACCACCTAATGGCGGCGGCGTTGGTTTGCGCATACGCGTAATGAAAACGGGAATAGGGTGTAAATCCCAAACGGCTCCCGCCGCTGTAACCGATAAGGTGATTGGCATATGTCACTGAGTGAAAACTTGGGAAGACGTCAACTCACCGCTTGAATCGGAAGTCAGAAGACCTGCCAACAACGTCGCCAGCGCTGTGGGGCGGGATGTACCCAACGGCATGGAACAAACGTCTGATACCCTATCAGATGTATCCCAATGACGACACTTCACATTAACTCGTGCGAAGATTATCGCACGTTATGGAGTCGTTATGACAAAATATTTACTCTCTGGGCTGAGTATAATCGCCCTCATTCAAGCCGCACCAGCGTGGGCGCAAGCAGATCCAAATAATGATAATTTAAGTGATGAAGTCATCTCCCTTGGGTCGCGCATCACGCCTGTCGCCTTAGATGTCACCACGAGTGCAGCCTCTATTTTAACAGAAAATGACATTCAAGCGCGTGGGCAGGCCTTTCTCTCAGACATTTTACGCTCCCTACCCGGCTTAGCCGTCTCGCGCTCTGGCGCAGCGGGCAACCTCACCCAAGTTCGGGTTCGCGGCAGTGAAGCTAATCATGTCTTAGTTCTTATCGACGGCGTAGAAGCGGGAAACCCTAATACGGGCGAGTTTGATTTCGCAGGCATTCGCAGCGAAGACATTATTCGCATCGAAGTGCTACGCGGTGAACAATCTGCCCTTTGGGGATCGGACGCTATAGGCGGCGTGATCAACATTACAACACGTGCAGGTGCGGATGTAAAAAGCTATAAAGCATCTGTCGAAGTCGGAACCTCAGAAACAATCGAAGGCCAAATTAGTGCCGTTATACCTGTCGGGTCTGCGGCTTTATCGATTAATGGCAACGCTTTTTCTACAAACGGGTTTGATGTATCAGGTCTCGACGGTGAAGATGACGGGAGCGATAGCCGCTCTATTTCTTTGGGCTTAAACCGTGTTGAGCTAGGCCCTCTTAAACTGTCAGCGCTTTATACGGCGTCTAATTTACGCTCGGAATTTGATAGTGACAGCGATTTTGATGGCCGTCTCGATAATACGGACAACCTCCTTATTACGGATAATCGCCGCGCTAATATTACAGGTCAATTCGATATCGGTATTTTAAAGAATAAAATCAGCTTATCCCTAACGGAAACAGACACACGCGACCCGAATGCTACTTTTCAAAATGACACCGAAGGCCGTCGCCTTCAAGCCAATTGGGCGGGGGAAGTAACGCTCGCAGACGCGCACACGGTGACGGTTTTAACCGAAGTTGAAGATGAAGACTTTGAGCTTTTCGGCGGTGTTGGAGGTTTTCAAAACCAAAACAACAATATTACAAATTACGCAGTTGCAGGTGATTATAAGTATGCACAAGGACCCATCAGCGTCACAGGGTCGGTCCGACAAGACTTTAACGACCGTTTCGACGATAGCACCACATGGCGTGTCGGCGGCGGCTATGCGGTAGGCGCGTTAAACGGTCGTATTTACGGCTCTTACGGGACAGGCGTTAAAAACCCAACGCTCACTGAAATTTTCGGCTTCTTCCCAGGCTCTTTCATCGGGAATGCGGATATTCAACCTGAAACATCCGAAGGCTTCAATATCGGTTACCGCCAAAAATTTGGGGCTGAAACAGGCTTTGGTATCGGGAGCGGCTCTGTGTCTGTTGATTATTTTCAATCAGACCTTGAGGATGAAATCTTAACGATTTTCAACCCTGACTTCACGTCAACCGTCGCCAATAGCGCCGCTGAAAGCTCTCGCGAAGGCGTCGAAGTTCAAGCTAATTGGGCCCCTATTTCCCAACTTGGCCTACAAGGCGCTTTGACGTTTCTCGACGCAGAAGAAGGTGATATTGAAGAAATTCGTCGTCCAGACTTTACGGCCAGTGCCAGTTTTACGTGGCGACCGATTGATGCGCTATCCCTTACAGGAACGCTAGACCACACAGGCTCTCAAACAGATACGGACTTTTCGACGTTCAGCAACGTTGAACTCGACTCTTTCACGCTCATTGGCGGGCATATTCGTTATAGTCTCAATGATCATATCAGCCTGTCTATACGCGGGGATAATTTAACAGACGAAACCGTCGAAGAGATTGTCGGTTTTAACGCCGCAGGCCGAACGGTTTTTGCAGGGTTAAGCGCAAATTTCTAAACTGAGTTACATGAAATTTACTTAAAGGGGACTTCGCGTTCCCTTTTTTTATGACAAACCATCAGCCATAAAAAAAGCCGCCCAAAGGACGGCCAATTCATAAACTATTTTAAAAGCAATTAAGCAGCAGCTTCCGCAACTTCGGCTTGCTTTTTGATCAAAGCTTTTTTGATTTTCTTCGCTTTGTCTGTCAACTTGGCATTTTTCGTGCCCATCAAGAAGGTATCAAGGCCGCCTTTGAAATCGACCGTGCGAAGGGTCGCCGCCGTGATACGGAGTTTGAAGTTTTGGCCAAGCGCGTCAGACACGAGCGTGACATTACATAGGTTTGGTTCAAAACGACGACGTGTTTTATTCATCGCATGAGACACATTATTGCCGCTCATTGGGCCTGTTCCTAAAAGATCGCAACGACGTGACATCGGCTTTTCCTTATCTCTATAAAATATGCAGATTACTCCACATAAAAAGCCCGCAACAGCGCGGGCGAAATATCTACTCGCTGCCTTTAAAGAGTGAGTCTTCGAAGGTCAAGCCATTTTCCACCTAGACTTATGGATGTGGCTATCAAGACACAATACTCAACAAATAACATATTCTATGAGTTTAAACAGATGATACCTATATCTTAGCGCCCCATATCTATGATAGCTAATCTCTTGTTGGATGTGGGGCCCAAAGGATTATAATTGTGAAACGCTTTTTTTACCGAATATTTATCATAGTTAGCCTCATGATAATTCCCGTCAGTGGGACCACCCAGAGCCCTCCTGAAAGTTCCCCCCCTATCCGTGATGCCAATGGCTATGATGCGGCATGGCATAAGATTCCTGCGAATACGCCGCAAAATACACATTTCGAATTTGACCTTAAAGGCTATGTTTTTGGCATCCGTATGATCAAAGCCTCTTATGAAGGGGTGATTAGCAATGGAAACTATACGGTTCGCTCGTCTTTGCACACATCTGGACTCGGAGCGCTGTTAAAGAAGTTGAAAATTTGGGCGATTACTGAGGGGTACTACGACCAGAGGGGGCTACACCCTACAACGCACACACAACAAAACTTAGATAAAAAAAATCGCCGCGTTGAAATGCGTTATGACTACGGTGTGAAAAAAGTAGATGTCGCAATAAATCCTCGCATAGGGTCGCAAGGCGTCCCGCCGGCAACGCGCAAAGAACGCTTTGAAGCGGATGACACACTCTCCGCCATATTAAACCTTATGATGCGCCAAGCAAATAGCTCCGATACGAGCCATGTAAACGCAAAGCTCTGCGAAGGTGAGGTCAATGTTTTTGATAGCAAACAACATTATGCCCTGAGACTCGTGAACGAAGGCCCTGATCGTAAGAAATTTCTAGGTAAAAAAACCGACATCATTAAATGCAGCATATATTATGTGCCGATATCAGGCTTTGATCCCGAAGACCTTCCGTCACGTAAAGAGGCTGAAACGCCTATTAGCATTTATATGGTTAAAAGCCCCGAGCTTGATATGTATGTTCCGTCACGTTTTTCTTATAAGATCAGTGGTTTTACCGCCGTCATCAAAGTGACCGACATGCGCGTCAACGGACAATCTGCTAAAGAATGAAATCTTAGGTGATTTTTTCCAAAACTAGCTATTGAAAGCGAATGCGGAATCACGAAGAAACAGATATGGCAGTGTCATTTCTAAACCCAAGTGTAAAAGCTATACTCGGCGCAACAAATACCGGTAAAACCCATTATGCTATTGAGCGTATGCTGGCCCACCGTTCTGGTGTCATTGGCCTCCCCTTGCGGCTGCTCGCTCGTGAGGTTTATGACCGCATTTGCAGCCTGAAAGGCTCTCACCAATGCGCCTTGATTACAGGTGAGGAAAAGATCGTCCCGCCCAAAGCACGCTTCTTCGTCTGCACCGTCGAAGCTATGCCCTTAGGCGGCATAGCCGGACATCGCGATTTTGCCTTTGTCGCCATTGATGAAATCCAACTAATCAACCATCCAGAGCGCGGCCATATATTTACAGACCGCTTACTTCATGCGCGCGGTACAGAAGAAACCCTATTTATGGGGGCGGAGACTGCAGGCCCTCTCATTAAAATTTTGCTCGATAAAGTACATTTTGAGCGACGAGAGCGATTTTCGACCTTAACACATACGGGCCCTAGCAAGATCACCCGCCTTCCCAAACGGAGCGTCATTGTCGCCTTCTCGGCTAAGAATGTTTACGCTATTGCCGAGCTTATCAGGCGACACCGCGGCGGAGCCGCCGTCGTCATGGGCGGCTTATCACCCCGAACCCGCAACGCTCAAGCAGAGCTGTTCCAAAGCGGAGAAGTCGATTTCCTTGTCGCCACTGACGCCGTCGGTATGGGACTTAATCTTGATACCCATCATGTCGCTTTTGCTCAAATGAGCAAATATGATGGACGGCGTCGGCGGATGCTCACCCCAATGGAAATCGGACAAATCGCAGGCCGTGCGGGCCGCTTTCGCACGGACGGGAGTTTCGGCACGACAGGCGATTGCCCTGCCTTTGACGAAGAGACGGTCAAGCGTGTCGAAGCCCATGAATATGAAGCCTTTTACCAAGCAGAATGGCGTAATTCTGACTTGAATTTTAACGCCATAAAAACACTTCAAGATAGTCTATATCAAACCCGACCCAACCGTAACTTAAGGCGCATTAAAGGCGCCGTCGATGAGGCCGCATTTGAGCGAATGACAGCCATTCCTGAGGTTTTAAATTCGATCAACATCCCCGTTGATGTGAAAAGATTATGGGATGTATGCCAAATTCCTGATTTTCGAAATTTGACGATTGATGCCCATGTGAAGCTTTTGCAGGATATTTACCGCCTTATCGTAAAGACCCAAGGTAAAATACCTGATAATTATTTGCAAAAACAGGTTGATCATATCGCCGATACATTGAATGTCTCTGGCGTAAGCGTCGATATGTTATCCACACGACTATCACAAATACGAACTTGGACTTATTGCGCGAATAAAATAGACTGGATAGAAAATGGGCAAAAGTGGATAGACAGAACACGTGAAATCGAAGATAAATTATCAGATGCTTTACATGAAAGCCTTATCGCACGTTTTGTTGATCGCCGCACCAACACCCTATTAAAAACCATCGGAGCCGGAAAGACTATGGATGCTAAAATACTAGATGACGGTCAAGTTATGATCGATGATCATCTTATCGGACACCTCGATGCCCTAGATTTCAAAATGGCTGAGGCTGGAAGCGAACTAGAGAATAAAGCTCTAAAATCAGCGGCGGAAGCCGTCGTCGCTCCAGAAGTGGATAAACGGCTCACTAGTCTTTGTGGCGGAACCCATGCGATCTTCACTCTCTCTAGTGAGGGGGCTATAATGTGGGGTGGTCAATCTGTTGGCCGTATTGGCAAAGGTGGAACAGTTTTCACCCCCGACGCTGAACTTGTCGGTGGCGAGTTAGGCCAGGAAAATCTTCAAACCATGGCCGCTATGCGCATGCGTGACTTTTTAAGAGCTGAGGTCGAAGAAAGACTCGCCCCGCTCAAAGCCCTAAAAGACCTCTCAGAAAATGCTGAAATTCCACCCGAGGTCAAAGGCTTTGCGTTTGAATTATTTGAAAATTACGGCGTGTTAGAACGCAAAGAGCATAGCTCTAAAATTAATGCTCTCACCCAAGATATGCGCTCCCACCTGCGGCAAGCGAATATCGTCTTTGGTCAATATCATATTTATGTCCGTGACCTTATGAAACCCAAACCCGCGACATTACTCTCGCTCCTCACCTCTTATGGTGCAGGTGGGGATAAAGCCCCGTTCATTCCTTTTGCAGGAATGACATCTCTAAAAAATGAAGGTGACTTGCAGAGTGATAAATTTACGCCTCAAGCCATTCGTATCGCGGGGTATAAAGCCCTCGGCCCGCGCATCATTCGCCTCGATATACTTGATCGTTTGTCGCGGCTCATTCGGCAAGCTCAAGAAAGTGGACACCGCAATAGTTTTCAAATCATGCAAGAAATGCTCTCTCTTCTCGGATCTACACTTCAGGAAGTTCGCGGCGTTCTAACCGCCATGGGCTTTAAGTCTCAGGACGGAGAAGCTGACCCGAAAGAAATAGAAAAAATTGAAAAGCTTCGCGTTCAAAAAGAAGCCGCCAAAAAGACGACGGATACGCCTGCCACGATTGAAACCTCGGCAACAGAGAATGAAGCCCCTGATACAACCGTGAAAACGGCAGCCCTCGTAGAAGATTCTGGTGACAAAAAGGTCGAGACAAGCTCCAGCGATTTGCCAGCTATCGATAATAAAGCCGCCGCCAGCACGCCTGCCCCGATCATAACAGCGGCACCTGCTCCGAAATCGAAACAACGTGGTCGTAAAAGTTTAAACGTTCATCATGAGCGTGAAATGCAAGAGGACGGCACAACCATCGATAAGCCCAATGTCGAATATTGGTTCATGCCCTCACGCCGAACGCAAAATGCTCAAGCTGCAGGGCAAAAAAACAACCGCCACAAAGGACAGTCTCAACGCGGAAAGTCACAAAATAAAACCCGTAATAATAAGCCAAGACCATCTAAAGAGTCGCAAGCCGCAGCAAAAAAACGTCTAGAGGATTCACCTTTTGCAGCCCTTGCCGCTCTAAAAAACCCATCTAAGGATTAATATATTTTGTCAACAAAGCAAACAATCCAATCTCAAGACGCACAGGCCGAGCTTGACGCACAGAGGTTGGACATTTGGCTTTTTAGAGCGCGGATCTTCAAAACGCGCACTCTAGCTTCACAGACCATTCGGAAAGGGCGTGTACGCATTACACGCGGCACCATCTCAGAACGTGTCTCAAAACCTCATAAAAAGATAAGATCAGGCGACATACTGACACTGATGCGCAACCGCCAACTTATAAATATAGTTGTACTTTCAGCTCCGAACCGCCGTGGACCCGCCTCGGAGGCCCAAACACACTATAAAATATACGAACCAGAACCCGCGTAAGGTCTGTGTTATATGAATTAATTGGCAGATTGAGTGTACATCACCATCGGAAACAGTTGACAAATCAGCGCAAGGTCGCCAGATGCTGCGCTAGAATTATCTAAGAGTATCAAATGACGTATATTGTAAAAGACGAATGCGTAAAATGTAAGTTTACAGATTGCGTCGAAGTTTGCCCCGTCGATTGTTTTTATGAGGGCGAGAACTTCCTCGTTATTCATCCCGACGAATGTATTGATTGCGGCGTTTGCGAACCTGAATGCCCTGTTGACGCGATCGTGCCAGATACAGAGGATGATCCAGACGGAAAATGGCTTGCTATTAATTCAAAATATGCAGAAATTTGGCCTGTCATTACAACAAAGCGCGACCCACTCCCTGACGCTGAAAAATTCGAAACAGAAACAGGTAAATTCGAGAAATATTTCAGCGAAAAGCCTGGCGAAGGCGATTAAAACTAACATATCACTAAATCTGGCCATGTTTTTTCCACAAGCCAGTGGATTTATAGTCATTTTTCTGCTATACAGGATGTAATTCACGGCGCGGTCGCCTTAAAAAAAGCACCGAGCCGTTTTTATTTGTGCGGTATCTTATAAGCCGCAAAACATAGAAAGAGGTTCACCCCACATGGCCGCTGCAAAAAAAGTTAAAAAAGTTACCTTTAAAAAAGATCAATTTATTGTTTATCCAGCTCACGGCGTTGGTCGTGTAATAGGCGTCGAACAAGAAGTCATCGCAGGCTTCGACATCGAAGTTTACGTCGTCGTTTTTGAGCAAGAAAAAATGACATTGCGCGTACCAACAGCGAAAGCTGCTTATTCAGGTATGAGAGCTCTCTCAAATGAAAATATCTTAAAAGATGCTTTTACAACCCTAAAAGGGCGCGCGCGTATTAAACGAACAATGTGGAGCCGTCGTGCTCAGGAATATGAAGCTAAGATCAATTCTGGTGATCTTATCCTCGTCGCAGAAGTTGTACGTGATCTCCACCGTACAGACCAACAACCCGAGCAATCCTATTCAGAGCGCCAACTTTATGAAAGCGCTATTGATCGTATGGTCCGTGAAGTCGCCGCTATTCAGAAAGAGGATTACAGCAACGCTATGTCAGACGTTCTCACGACACTAAGCGACGCCCGTTCACGGCAGGCAGCAAAAGCCGCAGCTGAAGCCGCTAATAATGCCGAAGAAACAGAAGAAGGCGATGAAGCCGCAGCATAACACCATAGCTTAGGCGTAATTTTGCTTAAAATAGACCCACTACGGTAAAAACGCCTCTAAAGGCGTTTTTACTTAAAGCTTTGTCATTTTACATAGCTTGCAAAATTTGCCATGATTCCCATAGGGAAGTTTAGCAGGAGTGTTTTGTGTCTATCAAAAAAATCACATCAGTTTCAGTTATTGCATTAGGCTTAGTTCTTGGCGCTTGCGGCGGCGGCGGCGGCGGAAGTAGCACCCCGATAGCCACAGCGGTTACGCCCCCCCCCCCCCCCCCTCCTGTCTCCACGGCACCAACCTTCACACAAGGCTCATTTGCACCCCGCGAAAACTTTGTGGATCAATGCGAAGCGCCACGTTCAGGGTCCGATGCCAATGGGAATATTTTTCCAGATGGAGCTGGTTCAGAATTAACAGAAAAGTTTTGGCTTAGATCATGGTCGGATGAGACCTATCTTTGGAATGATGAAATCATCGACACAGACCCTAATGATACAGCAGGTCGAGTGCCTTATTTTAATATACTCGTAACCAATGAGCTATCAGAAACAGGGTCTGGTCGTGAAAAAGATGACTTTCACTTCAGCCAAAACACTGAAGAGTTTTTAGAGCAGCAAAACTCCGTTGCGAGTTCTGGGTACGGACTAAGATTAGCTTTCATTAACAGCGCCGCGCCAAATCGTGATATAAGAGTGCTTTATACGGAGCCGAACTCTCCTGCCTCTGCCACGCAAAATGGGGTTGTTAACTTCCCGCGCGGGTCACGCCTTATCGCGATTGACGGTGAAGATGTCCTGAACGGTGATGATGTTGACACCTTAAATAATGGACTATTTCCAGCGTTTGCAGGTGAAGCGCATACATTTACATTGCGAGACGTTGGAGCGGTAACGGATAGAACTGTAACAGTTACATCGGCCGACGTCGCAACAGCACCTGTCAACAGAACTGAAATCATTAACACACCAACAGGTAAAGTTGGCTATATGTTGTTTAACACATTTAGTCCTTTCGAATCTGAACGATCTTTAAATGATGCCTTTACAATCTTGGAAGATGAAGAGATTGACGACCTCGTCCTTGACCTACGTTACAATGGCGGTGGTCTTGTCGCAGTCGCAGCCCAACTTGGATTTATGATTGCAGGGCCTGACCGTACAGAAGGCCGCGTCGCAAGCCTACTCCAATATAATGATGCGGCAGGTAATACTAATCCTATCACAGGAGAAGTCGTTCAACCTTTTCCATTCATTGATGAAGGCGTAGGATTTTCCGTTAACGCCGGAACAGACCTGGCGACGGTCGACCTCCCACGTGTCTTTATTCTCTCCACCGAGGGGACATGTAGTGCCAGTGAGCTTGTTATCAATAGCCTTTTAGGTATTGGTTTTGAAGTCGTTCTTATTGGAGATACGACCTGCGGTAAGCCATATGGTTTTCTACCAACAGACAATTGTGGCCAGACATATTTCACAATCCAGTTCCGTTCTGTGAACGATGTCGGTTTTGGTGATTATTCCGATGGCTTCTCACCTCAAGATTCAACAAATCAGTTTAGTGTAAACACAACAGGATGTACCGTTGCGGATGACCTTAGCAGCGAACTCGGGGACCCAGAGGAAGCTCTCCTTTCAACAGCACTTTTCTATCGTGAGAATGGAAGCTGTCCTGTCAACCAAGCGTCAACGAAGGCCTCACCCCCAGTTAATTATACAAAAATAGTCAACCCTGCAGGAACAATTGGCGCTTTAAATTCTGAAAGCGATCCATTTGAGACAAATGTAAATAGCTTCCTTGATGCGACAATGCCGCAATGATTGGACGTTTGAACGTAACACTCAAAGGCGTCTCAATTTTAGCTGCAACGCTCATGGTGGCTTGTCAAACGACAGCTGCCACTGAGCCTGTGCCAGCCGTCTTAGCAAGCATAGACAGTGCCTCTATGGACAAACTGAAAGCGACCTTGTCTGCTGCCTTAAACCAAAAATCAATTGAGTTTGGCGCAACGGATTGGGCCAGCTCAACGATCTCTGTTCTACCCGTTCGAGGGCAAAGCCCCAATGGAGCCCCATTTCATCAACAAGACTTCGCCATACCCAAACAGTTTGATCTGATTATGGACGCGTCAGCTTGCTATCTTATGGGGCGCCATGACCACGTTAAAATTCCGCTCGAAAATATTGCCTGCCGAGCTTTATAATTTCTAAATTTTATAATTAATCTAAAACTTCAAGCTGCGTAGAATGGGTCATCCAAATGGAGGGTCCATTTTTTAATTCTATCCACCCGCGAACGCGTACTTTAGCGCCTTCTAGTTCAAGTAAATTATAAGCTTCCCCTTCAAATGACTTTCGGTTCTCCGCATCTATGACAACGGTGAAATCAGTTTTATAATCTGCTCCAAAATTTAGATATGTTCGCCCCCGAATATCTGCAACCGATGTAACAATACCTTCGACAATTTGAAAACTATCGACATCTTGCGCCAAGACGTTCGGCTCAGGGGAGCGAATATCGTAATAATCCAAAGCCCAAATCCCACGTTTATCAACCCGTGCCTCCTGCTCTGCCGTCAATAACCGCTCACTATCTTGGAACGTATCAGGCCATGTATAAACACGGGCCAAGCCACGACGTAGCATTTCTTCTTGCAGATAAAGGCCGCTGTCATCACCGCCTTTAAACAATTGTGCTAAGGCACGGCCATACCGGTCACGCCTCTCCCCGTCGTAGTAAAGCGTAACACGCTTATCCAGGGCAAGTTCAATTAAGGCGGCTTTAGCCTCATGGCCCAAAGGCCAATCCGTCACATGTTCTCGGCCCAATGATAGTTTAGGCGACTGCATCCCAGATAAACGTACCTTAAGCCCACTTGCTAAAAATAACGTATCCCCATCAACAATTTCGCGAACCGTTTCGGTCTCGCCTTTTGTTAGCTTTGCATCCGTCATAGATTTTTCCGCTCCCCCCAAGAGGAAAACACTCCCAAGTAATAAGCTCATAGATTTGATATGTTTGAAAACAGACATAATTAGTTACAACTTAGCCTGTTTTCACACGATGTCCAATTACGAGAACATAAGAGCGCGGCAGGAGGAAACTATTTACCGTCTCATCGGGCTAATGTGCGTCATTCCAATTCAGCGCTGCGTGAGCCTCCACTACCAAAGGTACGGATATGTTCACCGCAGGGAAAGCCGCTTTTTCCATGACGGACTTCGCCGTTGAAATGAGCTGCTCTGCGCGCGCTTCAGGCACTTCAAAGACCAGTTCGTCATGTACTTGCAAGAGCATCCGTGCGCCCTCTATACCTGCGATAGCATTAGGCATTCGGATCATGGCGCGGCGCATAACGTCTGACGCAGCGCCTTGGATAGGGGCGTTAATCGCTTGACGTTCAGCAAAGCCGCGTACAGAGAAATTACGGTCATTTATACCTTTGATATGGCACTTGCGGCCAAAGATTGTTTTGACATAACCATGCTCTTTCGCTTCGGCTTTACGGGCGTCCATATAGTCTTTGATACCGGGGAATTTTTCGAAATAGCTTTTGATATAATCACTCGCCTCGCCGCGCGATATGCCGAGATTATTGGCCAAACCAAAGGCGGAAATACCATAGATAATACCGAAATTAATCGCCTTGGCTTTACGGCGCGTTTGCGGATCCATCTCGACAACAGGAACACCGAACATCTCGGATGCTGTCAGGGCGTGAATATCAACACCATCGGCAAACGCTTGCTTCATGCTCGGCAGGTCCGCCGTGTGGGCGAGGATACGCAGCTCGATTTGGGAATAGTCAGCGGCGACCAAAACATTGCCCGCTTCTGCGACAAAAGCATCGCGTATTTTGCGGCCGTCTTCGGTACGAATTGGAATATTTTGCAAATTAGGGTCGCTTGATGATAGACGCCCTGTGGTCGTGGCGGCTAATGAGAAGCTCGTATGTACGCGGCCTGTGCGCGGATTAATTTGCTCCACAAGCGCGTCCGTATAGGTCGATTTAAGCTTAGCATAATGGCGCCAATCTAAAATCGTTTGCGGCAGTCTATGACCCTCTTCGGCGAAGCTCTCAAGAACCCCTGCCCCCGTTTGCCACGCACCTGTTTTGGTTTTCTTCCCGCCTTTAAGCTCCATCTTATCAAACAGAATTTCGCCGAGTTGTTTCGGAGACCCGACATTAAATTCTTGCCCTGCAAGCTCATAGGCTTCCGCTTCAAGCCGTGCCATCTTCTGCGCGAAGTCCCCTGACAGGCGTGCCAGAACCGCGCGGTCAACTTTGATACCGTGGTTTTCCATATCTGCAATCACAGTCGGCAAGCCCCGCTCGAGGGTTTCATAAACGGTCGCGACCTTCTCTTGGCCCAGTTTCGGCTTCAAGAATTTCCACAAGCGCAACGTCACGTCTGCATCCTCTGCGGCGTAAGGCGTGGCCTCCTCTAAAGATATTTGGTCAAAGGTCTTAGCCTTCTTGCCTGTTCCTGCCAGCTCTTTAAACGAAATAGGTTTGTGAGCAAAATGCGTCTCGGAGAGAAAATCCATCCCGTGGCCATGTTTACCCCCAGCAAGTGCGTAGGAGATCAGCATCGTATCATCATAGGGCGCAGGGCGTACGCCATAACGTTGGAACACACCAAGGTCATATTTGAAATTCTGCCCGACTTTTAACGTCGCAGCATCTTCAAGCACAGGTCTTAGCGCCGCAAGAACGGTGTCGCGAGGCAACTGATCAGGCGCACCCTCGCCGAACATGTCATTTCCGCCTGTATGACCGACGGGGATATAACAAGCTTCATTATCCGCAACCGCAAGACATATGCCGACCATATTTGCCGCCGCGCTATCGAGACTATCTGTTTCCAAATCTACGGCAATCACGCCAACCTCTTGGCAACGTTGCACCCAGTGGGAGAGACGCTCCTCGGTTTGGACACATTCATATTGGGCGCGGTCAAATTTTACATTCGGCGGCACGTCAACAAAGGCGGGCATGGTATCTTTCGTGTCCGCACCACGCAGACTATCTGACGGCCCCTCACCGATAGCCGCAGCGACGCGAGCCGTCAGTGTACGAAATTCCATCTCGTTCAAAAAGCCAAACAGCGCGTCAGGCTCAGGCGGCGTCACGGCAAAATCTTCTAGCGGCACATCAACCTCAACATCGACTTTCAGGGTCACAAGCTCACGCGACAGACGCGCCATATCCGCATGTTCGAGCAGCTTCTCTCGCCGTCCCTTTTGCTTGATCTCTCCTGCACGTTCCAGCAGCGTATCAAGGTCTCCATATTCATTCAGCAGTAGCGCCGCTGTCTTCACGCCAATCCCCGGTACGCCCGGCACATTATCAACGCTATCGCCAGCTAAGCTCTGCACATCAATGACAAGCTCTGGCCCGACGCCGAATTTCTCTTGGACTTGCTCAATGCCCATACGGCGGTTTTTCATCGTATCAAGCATGGTGACGCGGTCGCTCACGAGCTGCATCAAATCTTTGTCGGAGCTGATAATTGTCACCCGCGCACCTTTGGCTTCGGCTTGCTTGGCATAGGTCGCAATAAGGTCATCGGCCTCAAAGCCTACCATCTCAACGGCGGCTGCGCCGAACGCCCGTGTCGCGTCGCGAGTAATGGGGAATTGCGGAATAAGGTCTTCAGGCGTTTCCCCGCGGTTGGCTTTATAGAGGTCATAAATTTCATTCCTGAAAGTCTTTCCCGACGCATCAAAGATCACCGCGAAATGGGTCGGGCGGTCTTCATCCGTCTGGTCGCGCAACAACTTGAACAGCATATTGGAAAAACCTGCAATCGCGCCAATGGGCAGCCCGTCCGATTTACGCGTTAAAGGCGGCAGCGCATGAAAGGCGCGGAAAATATAGCCAGAGCCATCGACAAGCACCACATGGGACTGACGGTTAACTTCGGATTGGGACATAAAGACTCACTTTCAATTACGCTCCTGTTCTGTGCGCCTACGCTTCATTTTTCAAGAGGGCATATAGGAGATCAAACAGCTATCATGCGCGCGTGCCATATTTTCGCCGCATCAAACCGCTTAAAGGGATAGACGAAAGCCTATGAGAGCGCTTAAATAGGGATATGTACCAAAAGATTGACGACATTGAGGAGATGCCCGTAAAGCCGCAAGCCACGCCATCCAATCGAAGGTGGTTACTTTTGGTCGCCGCTATCCTATTTTCCATCATAGTCGGCGCCACCATTTGGACCTATACGCAAAAATCTTCTCCCCTCAGCCATTCCGCAGATCAACCTCAGACTAGTGAGTTGTTTCAACGCATACAGGCCGAGCCTCGCAAATCAGTTCGCCGCGCACGGTTGATTGATTTCACTCAGACTTATCCCGAAGCTCCTATGATCCACGGGGCGAAGCAACAATTACGTGTTATGAACGTTTATGAAGCCCGTGACTGGGCTGCATTATCAGACATAATGTTTGACGATAAACTCAGCCAAACGGATAAATTTTTTGAGATTGAAAAATATGTAGAACTATGGGGCGAAGGGCTCGTGGGGTCCCGTGATGAAGAGCTTGCAGCCTTTAGAGCCACTCTTGCGACGCTCGACGTAACGACGGATGTCGACCGCAAACACAAACCAGAAGGCAGCCCTATTCCTGATGATATTGACGGAACTCAAATGGCGGGGGGGCATAAACCACCTCCAGCCCGACCAACGCCCGTTGCCCCTCCCGAACCACCTCAGCAACCTCAAATAAAAGGGCCAGAGATTACACCCCTACGCGTGCGCCGCAACCGAAGTCCTGACTATCCGCGCAAAGCTTATTCACGCCGTGTTCCTGCAACCGTCATACTAAGCCTAAATATTGATGATCGTGGCCGTGTCCGCCTTGTGGAAACCATAAGCGTTAAAGCCGACCGTTATGGGCGCGATTTCGAACGCGCCGCCGTTCGTGCCGCCCGTAACACACGCTATTATCCGCGCAAAGAAGATGGTATAGCCGTCCCCATACAAGGCGTGCGTAAAACCTATGTGTTTGATCCAGAGCAGTAGCCACGCTTTTGACATGATCGACCTTGGAGCTTAGGTTTAAGTCCATATAATTTATAATAAGGGGTTTAAAATGGCTGCGACGTTTTCAAGATTAGCAATTTTCAGCTTAGTAATAACGGTCTTCAGCCTGAGCACTTCAACGGTCGCCCTCGCCAAGGATTACCTCGTCGACACGCAAAAGGATTATAAAAAAGCCGTCAAAAAAATTAAAGCCGGTGACACGATTATTCTTAAGGACGGCGTCTGGAAAGATTTTAAAATTATCTTTCAAGGCCAAGGCCGTAAGGACGCCAAACTCACCTTACGCGCGCAAACACCTGGCGGCGTTACCCTTACAGGGCAATCTAATTTGCGGATCGGCGGCGCGTTTTTACAGGTCTCTGGCCTGACATTTAAGGACGGATATTCACCTAGCCGAGATGTTATAGATATGCGAAGCCCGAATTATTCAGGGGCAGCTTTTTCAGAGCTTAGCCATATTCTCATTGACGGTTATAATAAGCCTGGCACTGATGAGAAAGATTATTGGATTAATTTTCGTGGCGTAGGCAACCGCCTCACCCATAGCGCCTTGCAAAATAAAACCAGTTTCGGGGCAACCGTTATTTTTACGCAGACACTTGAGACCACCATCCCCGGCCAGCATCTTATCAAAGATAATTATTTCGGGCCCCGAGAGCCTTTGGGCAAAAACGGCGGCGAGACTATTCGTATTGGCGTAGGTAAGGTGGCCCACCAACGGTTTGACGCGAAGATCATCCATAATTACTTTGAGCGCTGTAACGGCGAAGCTGAAATTATTTCCATCAAGTCAGGTGGCAATATTATCAAAGAGAATATGTTTGTTGAAACTTCTGGGGCTATCACGTTCCGTCAAGGCGATGATAACCGCGTGGAACGTAATGTTTTCCTCGGCAACCGCGCCAAAGGGACAGGCGGCGTGCGCTTAACCAGTTTTAACCAAACCGTGCGGGATAATTATTTCGAAGGCTTACGCGGAGACGACGGACGGTCTGCCGTTACTTTTATGGGCGGGTTCTCAGACACGCTGCCCGTTCACTACCGCCAAGTGCAAAACGCCGTAATCGAGACGAATAGTTTCATTGATATTGAAACCCTCACCATCGGGCTTGAGGGTGATAAGGACGGCGACTGGCCACCGCTTGAGAGCCGCATGAGCCGCAACCTCTTTGCCAATCCAAGCGGTCATACAGGCAGCCATTCCGTCAAACTCGATGTGCACATCGATATGGACGGACTGTCCTTTGACGATAATCACGGCAATATAAAAGGGTTAGAAGATATTCAAATCAAACAGGATAAGAGCCTGACCCTATCACGAGGTGAGAATGGGCTTTATTACATCAATAACAAACCAGAGCTCGCCGCCATTGGCGCACCACTCGACCTTGTTCCGTTCTTAAAAGATAGTGTTGGCCCGAGTTATTTTTGGGCTATTAAACCCCGTTAATGACCGGAGTGGTCAGCATCCGCACTCAGGACAAATTCACGGTCGCAATATTTGCAACGCACGCTTGTGCCTTGTCCCATATCTAGCCATACTTTGGGGTGGCCAAGCGCTCCGCCCCCGCCGTCACACGCAATGCGCTTTGTCGTAACGATAACAGTCTCATGTTTTTGAGCCGGATGATTTGACATTCTAACCTCTTGGCGTAGACACATTCGCAAGAATCTTGCAAGATTTCCTATGTTTGGATGTAAGTCAGACGACCTCGCACGTCAATCCATCACACACAGGAATTTTGCGCCGCAAGAGTAGAGCGATCATGACCGATACAGCTGCAATACATATCAAGGGCCTGAAAAAGACCTATAAGAAAACCCGTAAAGCCCCCGCTAAAGAGGCGCTTAAAGGCGTTGATCTGACCATACCTAGAGGCTCTATATTTGGGCTGCTTGGGCCGAACGGTGCGGGCAAATCCACCTTGATCAATATACTCGCAGGGCTTGTGATTAAATCTGAGGGCACGGCTGAGATTTGCGGCTATGATATCGACAGAGAAACTCGTAACGCGCGGGCGTCCATCGGTATTGTCCCGCAAGAAATTGCCATGGACGTTTATTTTTCACCGTTTCAAGCCTTAGAGAACCAAGCGGGGTATTACGGCGTGGCGAAATCTGAGCGCCGCTCTGAGGATATCCTAAAAGCCCTCGGCTTGTTTGAAAAGCGCGATGCCTATGTGCGCCAATTATCAGGGGGCATGAAACGGCGTCTCCTCATCGGCAAAGCTCTAGTGCATAATCCACCTGTTTTAATTTTGGATGAACCCACAGCAGGCGTTGATATCGAACTCCGTCGGCAAATGTGGGATTATGTTCAAAAGCTTCATGCAAACGGCACAACGATTATTTTAACAACCCACTATCTCGAGGAAGCCGAAGCGCTCTGTGACCGTATTGCGATCATCGACCAAGGCCAAATCATTGCCAATGATGAAACCAGCGCGATGCTTTCGCGGCTGGATCAGCGGACCTTGGTTGTTTCGCCAGAAAACAGTGTCGACACCTTACCAGATGGCCTTAAAGGCTTAGACGCTAGCATAAAGCTCAATGGTGATATTGCCGTGAATTTTCGAAGTGGCACGACACGTGTGACACATCTTATCGAACAAGTCCGTGCAAGCGGGATTCGCATCGCCGATCTTCGCACCGAACAACCTGATCTTGAAGATGTATTTATGGCGCTAACCTATGACCGCGACGGTCATGAAGCGACCACTTAACGTCTAAATTGGAATCCCCTCATCGAGGCAAAATTTACGCACAGGCTCACGGATAGATGTTAAGCGCGTCTCCTCAGAAATCAGCGGTTTGATAAAGTTCGCCAGTTTCTGAGCATTTAAAGCCAGAACGGCACTTTTGACAGGGCCGATTCCAATAGCAGGCATAGACAGCGTATCAAATCCAAGGGCAATTAAGACCATCGCTTCAAGGGGGCGTCCTGCAAGCGCGCCGCAAACAGACACAGGCACATTGTTACGGTGACAACCTTGTGCAATTTGGCGGAGCATTGAGACCGCCGCTGGATGGAGCGGATCATAACGGTCTGCTACGCGAACATTATCGCGGTCAGCCGCAAAGAAGAATTGCAGTAAATCATTCGCGCCAACAGAGACGAAATCCGCATGATCACAAATCCCGTTAATCGACCATGCTAATGACGGAGTTTCAAGCATCACACCAACATCTATTTTTGTCGGTAAGGTCGCGCCAAATTTCGAGGCCCGTTCGACCTCTTTACGGAACAAAGCTTTAGCCGAAATAAATTCGTCAACAGTTGTCACCATGGGGAACATAATGCGCAAATGCTTACCGGCTCCTGCGGCGACAAGTGCGCGGAGTTGGTAGCGCATCAAGCCTGGACGATCGAGGGCAATACGGATAGCTCGCCACCCAATCGCTGGGTTTTGCTCTGGCAACGGGTCCGTATAGGGCAGAATTTTATCCCCGCCCAAATCAAGCGTACGGAAGGTTACAGGTTGATCCCCCGCCTTCTCAATCGCTTTACGGTAAAGCTCGGTCTGCTCTTGCAATTTTGGCATGGTTTTAGACACCATAAATTGGAACTCTGTTCGGAACAGACCAATACCATCAGCGCCTGATTGCTCAAGTTGCGGCAGGTCAATCATCAAACCTGCATTCAATTGTAGCTGCACATGGCGATCATCTTGCGTAATAGCGGGACGGTGCTTTATCGCTTCAAAGGCTTTATGGACTTCCCCGCGAATACGCATACGAAGTTGCAATCCGTGGATTTGAGTTTCGAGCGGGCGAATGTAGACATGACCCGACTCGCCATCAACCAAAACAGGATCATTGGGTTCGACAAGGTCAAGAATACCCTCCGCTCGGCCAACGAGCGGAATACCAATCGCACGGCAAATAATCGCCGTATGGCTCGTCGCAGCCCCTTCTTCGAGAACAATAGCCCTTAAACTCTTGCGGTCATAATCCAGTAGTTCAGCGGGGCCGAGATCACGGGCAAATAAAATCGCGTCATCTGGCAAATCCTTCACACCTGGTGTAATCGCCTCCCCCGCAAGCGCTCGAATGAGGCGGTTCGCCAAGTCTTCGAGGTCATGCAGGCGAGCACGCAAATAGGGATCGCGAGCCTTCATCAACCGCGCGCGGTTCTCATTGCGAACCCGCTCCACTGCGGCTTCAGCCGTTAGGCCCGAATGTACCGCCTCTCGCAAACGTCCGACCCAGCGGCGGTCATAGGCAAACATGCGGTAAGTTTCGTAAATCTCTTTCGAGGCGCGGTTCAAAGAGGCCGCTTCACCCGAGACCATAGCGTCAACAGAGGCACGCAAAATCTTCACCCCGTCTTCGAGGCGCGCTTCCTCAGCCGGAATATTTTTCGACAATCGGTCTGTCACAGCCATAGGTGTAAAATGGAGAATAGCCCGTCCTTCAGCCAAGCCGTCCGCATAGGCTTTCCCGCGCAAACTTTCCGGCTTGGTCTGAGCCAGCGTAATTCCTTTAAGCGCCGCCTTCTTACCCCCTTGGCGTTCATCATCAATGATGATTTCCGCCAAAAGCATGGCAATGGTTAGCAAGTCTTCAATATCATCTTCGCGGAACTCTTGCGCGTCTTTACTTTGAACAACCAAAACACCAAGGACGCGGCCCCCGCGTAAGATCGGCACGCCGAGGAACGATTTATACGGATCTTCGCCTGTTTCTGGACGATAAGAAAAGAGAGGGTGCGACGGCGCATCGGCCAAATTCAACGGACGAGCCGTGACGGCCACATGTCCGACCAAACCCTCGCCGCGCTTGAGGCGTGTCTTATGAACAGCTGATTTCTTAAGCCCTTGCGTCGCCGATAATTCAAGGTCGTCGCCCGTGCTCATCAAATAAATCGAAGCTACGTTGACGGTAATTGAGCTGAAAATCGCGGTAACGAAGTCATCAAGCCGTTCTTGCACCGACTCCGTGCCCTCCATAGCCTTACGAATAGCGGCCATCAAGCGTCGCGGCTTAGTTGTTATGTTGGGATCTACACTCACAATGGGCTATATGCAGTGCCCCAGCGCAAAACGCAAATCATTGCGCAAATCTTACTTAAAATTTAGATTAAGCGCAGAGACTTAAACCTTTTCAAGCTCAAATGCACTGTGGAGCGCCCGCACGGCAAGTTCCGTATATTCAGCATCAATCAAGACCGAAATTTTGATCTCAGACGTGGCGATAACTTCGACGTTAATCCCGCGCGCGGCCAGAGCCTCAAACATCGTCTGGGCCACACCTGTGTGAGAGCGCATTCCAATACCGACAACAGAGACCTTGGTCACTTTACTATCAGAGCGAACCTCTTCGAAGCCAATATCAGCTTTCGCCGCCTCTAGCGCTTTAACCGCCTTATCAAGATCACGCTTGCCGACGGTAAAGGTCAGATTGGCAGAATTTTCAGCCCGTGAGCGACCTTGCACGATCATATCTACACTGACATTCGCTTCGGCCATGACACGGCAAACGACAGCGACTGTACCGGGTTGGTCATTTAAGCGAAGCAAGCTAATTTGGGCTTCATCGCGGCTATAAGCGATCCCGCTAACAACACGTTCTTCCATGGTTTCTTCCTCATTACAGACGATTGTGCCCGGATTGTCCTGACCAGGTTCCGCAAAACTCGTCAGAACCCGTATGGGCAAATTATTATTCATAGCCAACTCTACCGAGCGGGTTTGCAAAACTTTCGCCCCGAGGGACGCCAGTTCCAACATTTCTTCAAACGCGATTTTCCCGAGACGTTTCGCGTCATCGGCAATGCGTGGGTCTGTGGTGTAAATCCCGTCCACATCCGTATAAATATCACAACGGTCCGCCTTAAGCGCCACGGCCAAAGCCACAGCCGATGTATCAGAACCGCCGCGACCTAAAGTCGAGATACGCCCGTCCTCCGATATGCCTTGGAAGCCTGCGACTACGCCGACTGTGCCCGATTTCAAAGACGGGTCCATGGCCAAAGTTTCAATCTCTTCAATCCGCGCTGAGGCGTGGGTCATATCCGTTTTAAGCGGAATTTGCCAGCCGAGCCAAGAGCGCGCTTTGATGCCGCGTCTGCGCAAAGCAATCGCCAAAAGGCCAGAGGTGACTTGCTCACCCGAGGCAACAATGGCGTCATATTCATCATCAATGGCCCCGCCGAGATCACTATCCGCGTCAAGGTCATCGACAAAACCGACAAGCTTATTGGTCTCCCCGCTCATGGCAGAGACCACCACGGCGACTTCATTGCCAGCTTTGACCTCTCCTTCGACCAATTCCGACACACGCCGAATCCGCTCGAGATTGGCCACCGACGTGCCACCAAATTTCATGACGATCCGCGCCATAAAAAACATCCTTCAAATAATAGGCTTTGTTTAAGCCGCGGCGCTTTTAACGGTTTCAAAGAAATATGCAAGTGGGGTGTGAAGGGTGGAGAGTTCCCATACCTAAAAACACGAGCCCCCATTCACTCTTGTTCTTCCCCTGGTCATCCTTGGGTCCACTACGGTATTTCTGGCCAAGGATCCATCCTAAGACGCATGATGGACCCTCGGGTCAGGCCCGAGGGTGACGGGTGAAGGTTAGTGTTGGCGTATATGGAAACACCACCACCCCGCTCACTCCTGCCACTGTTTTCACAGGAATAAATGGCGACAGGGGTCTCTGTTCTTGGTGCAGAAAACAGTGATTATAATGAGGTCACTGCTTTCGCAGGGATGAGCGGAATTAAAAAATCGCAAGATATATCCCCGCCTTAAAATCATGTGGTAAATTAATCTCGTTCCGATCACACGGACGGTGATGTGCACGTTAACTTCATTGTGGTTGGACGGTTGGCGCTATGATCAGCAAGCCTAACGAGCCTGCCAGAATAGCCGAACGCCCTGTAACTGCGAGAGAGATACTCAAAGTAAGGTGAGAGCTGTGATGACCTAGACCAGACCGTTGTCTAGGGCCTTTGAAAAAGCCAACCGTTGCGAAGGACTTTTCGTTTATTCGGAAGGGTCAG
>JBDXGZ010000023.1:0-420809 GCA_039989855.1 Maricaulaceae bacterium
TACCCGTAGCTGTCAGCAACAATGTCGTCCCAAGGTCAGGTTGACGAAGAATAAATTGTGCTGGAATAGCGACCATTAGAAGAGCCAAAATAAGACCCGATACATGCGATATGCGCCAATTTGGAATATCGTGATAAAACCGCGCCAAAGCCATAACAATACCAAGCTTCATGAGTTCCGAAGGTTGTAGGCGAATCGGGCCTAAATCAATCCATCTTTCAGATCCGTTTATCGTCACGCCAAACATATCAACACCGATAAGGAGCAATAAGGCGACGCCGTAAATTGGGTATGCTACACTATACCAGACTCTAATATCTACAACAGCAACCACAAACATTAATCCACCGGCTATAATAAGCCTAAAGAAATGCTGTTTCGCGCCAAATGACCACACACCACCTGTCGCAGCGTAAATCATAAACACGCCAATAAGGCCGATTAGCCCAACCATAGTCGGTAGCAGCCAATTTATATGATAAAGTTTTGTAAAGGTTGCCTTTATCATCCGTCAGCCTTATCGGCTGGTATTAAACCGTCCTTTTGCAAGGCTGCACGTAATATTCCTCTCGCGATCCTCGGAGCTTTAACCGCACCAGACCCTCCATGCTCAACAACGACGCCAACACTATAGCGCGGATCATCATAAGGCGCAAAACCAACGAAAATTGAATGATCGCGTAACTTCCAAGGTAGCTCACGATTGTTACGAATACGCGACTCCCGTTCACTAGTGGAAATTCCCCGCACCTGTCCTGTGCCTGTTTTGCCTGCCATTTCTAAGCCCCTAAGCCCTAGAGAGAACCGAGAGAAAGCCGTTCCACCGACTTCTTCTGTCACAGCACGCATAGCATCTTTTACAAGAGCCAAGTTTTCTGGCTTAAACTCCAAAGACGAAAACTTTGGAGCCTCATCTTGAATAATTAAGTGAGGAGATACTGCTGAAACTCCATTCGCAATACGAGCAGCCATTGTTGTCAATTGCAAAGGCGTCGCCAAGACAAATCCTTGCCCTATTGATGCGTTTAAACTATCGCCCGTTCGCCAGGCTTCATTTAACCTATTACGTTTCCATGCATCATCCGGAACAATACCAGACGTTTGCCCCGATATCCCAAGGTCAAATTTTTGCCCAAACCCAAGGTTCTCCGCAATAACTTTAACACGCTCCATGCCCACTCTTTGAATAATGTCATAAAAATAAATATCACAAGACTCTTTCAAAGCACTCCGCATATTCATGAAACCGTGACCGCCATTGGTACGTTTCCAGCAGTGAAAAACGCGGTTCCCTAAGGCATATTTACTATTACAATGCACAACATCATCAGGAGAAATTATTCCATATTCTAACCCAGCCAGCATAACTACCATTTTAAACGTAGATGCAGGTGGGTAACCTCCACCGATAACTTTATTAAACTGCGGGCGTTTCACGTCAGCATTTAAAGCATCCATATCAGCTTGAGTTAGGCCAGAGACAAATAAATTATTATCAAACCCCGGCATAGATAAAAGCGTTAAAACCTCCCCTGTGTGCACATCCATCACGACAGCACCGCCGCTTTCATCGCCAAATAATTCAGCGGCTTTTTTTTGTAAATCACGATCAATAGTTAACCATACGTCCCCTCCCTGTTTAGCAACATTGTCAGCATTGGGAAATTCACGAACGACCCTACCACGAGCATTCACTTCAACTTTTAGCTCACCAGAACTACCACGAAGTTCTTTGTCTTTAGTCGCCTCAACTCCTGTTTTACCAATGTAAAAGGTCGGCTGTAAAAGCATGGGATCATTATCTTGCTCAAGGTCTTTAGAATTTGCGCGCCCGACAAATCCAAGAATATGTGAGAACTCCTCTCCTGCTGGATAATATCTCTTTTCACCAACATCGGGAATTATACCTGGCAAATCAGGTAGCCGTAAATTCACTCGCGTAAACTCTTCCCAAGATAAAAACCCGTCAACAACTATAGGAATAAAGCTTGCGTGACGACTAACATCAGATTTTACACGTTCTTTTTGGGCTTCAGATAATTCAATTAAATTCGCAATTTTGGATAAAGACTCATCCAAATCCTGTACTTGTTCTGGAACGATGAGAACGCGGTAATTTTGCTTATTTACAGCAATTTCACTACCATATCTATCGCGTATAACTCCACGTGAGGGTAAGGTTATCTTATAATTGAACCTATTATCCTCAGATAAAGATCTATAATCTTGAGCTTTAATAACTTGTAGAAAATAAAGTCTTGTCGTTAAAACTCCAAAAACACCAACGCCGCCGGCACTCAACATTGCCGTTCGACGTGTCATAATGTTTTTATGATCATTAGAATCTTGCATTATTGATAATTCACATCATCAGGGTCAATTAGCCACCGCCTAAAAACGGCTAAAAGAGTATAAATTGCTGGGAACACGCAAATGGCAACAAAAATCTGTCGCCACAAATCCATCCAATTAACATCAATATCAATGATACGCCCCAAGAGGAATGTGGTTATAAGCAAAACAAAAATTATACTAAAAGAGAACTCTAACCAAGCCCGCCAAAACCCTAATCTATTTTCTCTTTCTGTTGGTTTGATTAACCAAAAAAATATTAAATATACTAAACTCGACATACCAACTAAGTGCCCCATAATGAGATCCGCCAATAAGCCGAGAAAACCAATCAAAACGGGTGTCAGATAAGGATGCGACCATCTTGGCCATAAAAAAATGGCTGTCATAGGTAGCCATGTGAATGCCATGATATGATGACCTAATTTAAATGTTAGACCAGAAAAAACAATCATGACTAAAGTAAACAACATGCCTTGTAGAGAGATTTGTAAAGCTTCAGGGTGACGGTTTAAGAGTAAATTGGTGTTCATTGTTCAGATCAATCAACTTGGATATTTTCATCCAAGTCATTACTATCTTTAGTAAAGCTTACATGATTCTGAGTTTCTTCAGGTTCAAGAATAGGCATGTAGGGATACACCCACACCCAATCCAAATTACGGCGTGGAATTAGCGCCACACGCACATCTGATTTAGATAATTTCACAACATAACCAATGGGAAGGCCTCTAGGTAAAATTCCATCATCGCCAGATGTGACAATCTCCTGACCATCTTTCCAATTTGACGCGTTATCATAAAATGCTAGCTGCGGCGCGTCATCATTCTTGCCGATTAGAACCGCTTTTTCACCCGTTTCCAGCACCATAACACTGACACGGCTATTTAGATCTTTCAGCAGTAATATCCGGGACGTTCTTTTCCCGACCCTTATAACATGTCCAATTAAGCCAGATTCATGCATAACAGGATGTCCAACTTTGACACCGGCTGATTGTCCCCCATTCAGCAAAACAGAGTATGCAAAAGGACCATTAGATTCTGAAATAACGCGAAGCGTTATTCTGTCTTCGGGAATATCAAGCCCACTCTCAACATTTAATATAGACTCAAGGTTGTCGAGCTTCGCCTTGAGAGCTCTCGATCTGAATTTATATTGCCGAAGTTCCGCATTTTCACCTTTTAATCGTTTATTATCGGAGTGAACTTGTCTTAAATTGGTGAAGTTTCCACCAAAAGACCTCATGCCTTTAATAGGCATATTTATAATATGAATTAGAGTTCCACTGGCGGATTCAAGCCCATTTCTTATGGGTGAAAAACGAGCATCATTTGAACGACTAATAAAAATCAAGCTCACAGACAGGACAATGAAAGATAAGATTATGACACGTGTAATTAAACGACGGCGAATTAACCTTTCATGACGTCTTCGATCAGCTCTCACCATAGTCGATTACACGCCGCTAGACAAAACGCCCTTCCACTTCTTCAAATTTTCAACAACCATGCCTGTGCCTTTAACAACGCACGATAAAGGATCGTCGGCGATTGAAACGGGCAATCCTGTTCTATTGCGCAGTTCTACATCAAGATTACGAAGTAAGGCTCCACCACCAGTTAGCATAATGCCGCGCTCTACAATATCAGCCGCCAATTCTGGTGGCGTTGATTCAAGTGCATTTTTAACTGCCTCTACGATTTGCTCGACAGGTTCCGTCAAACTTTCAGCAATCATAGCTTCAGTCACACGAATTTCACGCGGGACACCGTTCATCAAATCACGGCCTTTAATTTGGACCGTCAACCCTTCATTATCCGCAGGCATAGTTGCCGAGCCAATTTCTTTCTTAACACGCTCAGCTGTTTTTTCACCAATAAGAAGGTTCGTTGTTCTGCGAATATATTGGATAATAGAATCATCCATTTTATCACCACCGACCCTAACAGACCGAGAATAAACGATACCATCTAGAGACAAAACCGCGACCTCGGTGGTTCCACCACCAATGTCAACGACCATTGATCCTGAAGGTTCATGTATAGGTAAGCCGGCGCCAAGAGCAGCCGCCATAGGCTCCATTATCAAATGAACACGATTAGCCCCAGCTTGATGTGCACTTTGATGAATAGCTCTGCGTTCAACAGCTGTCGCACCAGAAGGCACACAAATAACAACTTCAGGCCTTGCAAATCTATTTCGATTACTAACCTTTCGTATGAAGTGACCAATCATCTCCTCAGCAACGTCAAAGTCAGCAATGACACCATCTTTCATCGGGCGTATAGCTTCTATATTATCAGGCGTACGGCCTAACATCATGCTAGCTTCGGCCCCAACAGCGTGAACAACTTTGCGACCATTTTTAACACTATATGCAACAACAGATGGCTCATTAAGAACCACATCTCTACCCTTAACATATACGAGCGTATTAGCTGTACCGAGATCAATCGCAATATCCTGCGAGAAAAATCCAAAACGAGGCCAGAACATGGGCGTTTCCTTCGTAGTCACCTATGATATGGTGACTTTAATTAATTATGTAACTTTAATACAAACACTAAAAGTAGCATTTTAGATCATAAACATACTAATGGTCAGAGTGGTGCATAAATGCAAGCTTGCAAGTAAAAAATCCTACGATTTATTCATTTTTTTTACTTAAACGACTAAGTCGCTTATTCATTGCCACTATATCGATGCCGTAACCATAGCGTCACCATCACAAGACTGATAGCCGCCAACATAGAAAATATCGTCACACCGATACGATCTGTGTTGGAAATCAACCCTTGTGTGAGCAAAGCTACGATAGTAATTTTAGGCAAAACACCCAATGCTGTGCCCAAGAAGAATGAGAAAAACTTCAAGCCCGATGCTCCTGCAAACATATTGACGAAGATAAAGGGACCAGTTGGAATAAAGCGAATGATGAAGCTCGCCATAAAACCATCTTTTTTCAAACGCTGTAAGAGCCTATCGATTCCTCCATTCGCCTTAACAAAACGACTTAAACGCTTACGACCGATCCAACGTCCAACACTAAAATTAACACTTGCGGAAATCAGTGTCGCCACCCAAGCTAAAGGAACTCCAATTACTGGTGTAAAAACCGTCATGACCGCAACAAATAAAGCCCATTGCGGAAGAGCTAAAAACGACCCCACAATAAATGTAAGAATTACTATAGAAATAATATAAGGCGATTGCCGAAAGGTCTCGACCCATTGGTAAAGCTCAGAAACAGGCAAATTCAAAGACGCCCGAGCTAAGAGAATCAAGAAAACTAAAATCACAATAGGACCTAAAGCGAGTAACGTTTTATAGGGAGATGTTTTAAGCAATGAGGGCATAAATTTCATAGCAAATTACACGAGCCTTATCACACGGGAACAATCATTCGGTAACAATGTTTATCATGAGGATAAGAAATAGAAAGTTTATTCTCAGGGCGCGGCACCACAATTCAATTAGAATTACGACAACCCTCTTTTACTTCAAATAAAAAAAAGGCGTCCACAAAAGGGACGCCGCACCAAAAACGGTAAGTTTGCGCATGACTGCTTTCAATTAAGAGAGCAGTTAGTTAAATATCACGAATATGTGGCAAGTCAACCACTGTGAGCAAAATCACCTAAATTTACTTCAATATCGCGACCAAACAGGTCGAAAACACCCCAATCATAGGCATATTTGCGAAAATATGTCTTTTGTCGCTTTGCGAACCGACGCGTATCCCTCTGACATAAGGTCACCCAATCTGCTTTATTCAGGCCAATAGACTGACTTATACCAATCGCTTTCATGACAGGTAAGCTTGGGTCAAGGTTTCGATACAATAAGGATTCAACTTCATCTCGCCCACCCTCTTCTATCATTTGCACAAAGCGCTTGTTGATCGTCCGATAAAGCGCCTGACGAGGTGGATTTAGCATGAACCCACGCCAATAGCCCTTTGGTATAATCGGACGCGTCATATCTTGCCATTCACTCAAAGCTCGTTGAGTATGCTGATAGACACTTAATATGCGTAAGAGTCGTTGCGGGTCTTGTCCCTGAAGGCGATTCGTAGCCACGGGGTCATTGGCTAAGCCTTCATTATACAGAGCCTCGAATCCCTCCTCTGATAACCGCTCCTTTAACTGATTAACAACATCAGCAGGCACGTCAGGTATATCGGCGAGACCATCCGTTAAAGACTTGAAATACATTCCGGTCCCTCCAACAAGGATAGGCGTCTTTTCACGGGCTAGACAGTCTAAAATCACAGGCACAACGTCTCTCTGCCATTGTCCAACGGAGTAACGCACGCTGCCGTCAACATGACCGAAGAGGTGATGCGGTATGCCGCACATATCATCCGAATCAGGGCGAGCTGAAATTATCCGTAAATCCTTATAGACTTGCATAGAGTCGGCATTTATGACCTCACCATCATGGCGTAGCGCCATGCGTATAGCCAAAGCGGACTTTCCACTCGCCGTAGGACCGGCTATCATTACAACAGGCTTCATAAGGGACCTCGAAACATAATGACCGCATCTATAGACTACGTTTTGACATTTGTCTTACCCAAAGCCGATAAAGAGCAATTCGCTAAACTTTGCCAGCATTTTCATAGCTATACGGCTGATACTTTATCCAAAGACAAGGCGGTCGACATATATCTGACCACTAGTGATGCGGACGGCATAAGGCAGGGCATTACCAAAGAGTTAGCGCATATCAGCATAACGGCGGATTACTGCTTACAAGCCATTGAGGGCCGCAAAAAAACACTTTTAATCTGCGACATGGATTCGACCCTTATTGGCCAAGAATGTATTGATGAGCTTGCTGACTATGCAGGCGTTAAAGACCGAGTCAGTCAAATTACTGAACGGGCTATGCGCGGCGAGATCGGCTTTGACGGCGCTCTGCGTGAACGCGTCGGTTTACTTAAAGGACTCCCCCTCACCGTTATTGAAGAGTGTTATAAAGACCGCATACACCTAAATGACGGGGCGCGAATTTTGGCGCGCACAATGGCCAGCCAGGGTGCAGAGACCGTTATTGTCTCTGGCGGCTTCACAGTCTTTACATCGCGCGTAGCAAAAGCGGCAGGCTTCTCACATCATCATGCAAACGTCTTATTAGAATCAGGCGATACGCTATCAGGGAAAGTTCAAGAACCTATCTTAGGGCGAGATGCCAAGAAGTCGCGTTTAATGGAATATTCAGCGCCTCTTGGCGGTCCAGAGAGGGCCATTGCCATTGGCGACGGCGCGAATGATCTGGCGATGATACAAAGCGCAGGCTTAGGGATTGCTTTTTATGCCAAACCTGCCGTCACAGCCGCCGCCCATTGCGGCATTGACCATACAGACCTGACGACCGCCCTCTATTTTCAAGGCTACCACGAAAGCGAATTTGTTAAAGATTGAATTTCGGCTTAAATCCAAGATTAAAAGCGAATACCGTAAAACAAATAATTCCCACGGCGTAGTACTTGAACCATTGTCGCGCCGTCATCTTTAGCGGCTAACTCAATCGCTTCTTCAAATGACTTCGTATCGGTGACCGTTTCGAAATCAATTTCTTGAATAATATCACCCGACTGAATTTTACCATAAGCTGGGCTACGCTTGTTAACTTTCGTCACGCGTATTCCTTCGACCTCGGTTTTAATGCGGTGCTTTTCACGCACCTCATCCGTTAAGCCTTCGATAGAAATGCCTTCCACCACACGGTCCGCTTCGGCCACTTCTTTTTCTTCCGCTTCGCGCTTTTCTTTATTATGCTTTTCCTCAAGGCGGTCGACAGTCGCGGTTAAGGTCCTACGTTTGCGCTTACGCACAATCTCTAACTTTACCTCTTGGCCGATCTCTTTTTCAGCAATCATACGGTAGATGGATTTCGGCTCGATGATTTCTTCTCCGTCAACGGATACAATTAAGTCCCCGCGTTTAAGCCCAGCTTCATCTGCTGGCGTATCATCGACGACGGCGCTAACGATAGCGCCCATAGCTTTATCAAGGCCGTAGCTCTCGGCTAATTCGTTAGATAGTTTCTGCGAGCGCACACGCACACCCAAACGGCTACGGCGCGTTTCACCGAATTCAATAAGTTGATCTACAACGCCGGAAGCCAGATCGGCTGAGACAGAGAAACTAATCCCTACGCTTCCGCCTGTTGGAGAGATAATCGCTGTATTCACGCCGATTACGTCTCCCGTCATATTAAATAACGGCCCGCCAGAGTTACCTTTGTTGATCGCCACATCGGTTTGGATGAAATCGTCATAAGCCCCTTGATTGATATTGCGGTTGCGCGCAGAAATAATACCCGCCGTGACGGTTCCGCCGTAGCCAAAGGGATTACCAATCGCCATCACCCAATCGCCGACATCAGACACGTCAGAATCGCCAAAGCTTACATGGGGTATGTAATCAGGCGCTTCAAATTTAAGCACTGCAATATCCGTCGATGGATCCGTACCAACGAGGGTGGCTTCAAAGACGTCTCCATTGGGAAAAGCGACTTCAATATAGTCTGAGCCTTCAATAACGTGATTGTTCGTGACGATGTGACCTTCCGCATCAATCACAAAGCCTGATCCAAGGGATTTTGAAACACGCTCGCCTTCTGAACGGCGCCCACCAAAGAAATCATTAAACCGCTCTAGAGGTGAGCCTTCGGGGAATCTATCGACCTCGTCTTTCAACTCAATCGTCTGCGCCGTAGAGATATTGACGACGGACGGGCTAAGCCGTGCAGCAAGCTCGGAAAATCCATCAGGAACACCGCGTTGTGCTATTTGTACACTGTCATCCGCAGCAGCTACTGACGCTGTGAAACACAGGGTCGAGCCCATTAAAATAGAAGTCGTTATGAGTCGGATTAATCGCATAAAACATCCATAACAGACCTACGCTTAAATCCAAGTACACATTACTGTCAGTGATAGTTAAACCTTGGTCATATCGGTGATAAATAAATCACGGCAATAAAAACTTCACGGTAATAAAAACTTAAGAGCGATGCCCACCATAATCACGCCGATGATAACATTCACGAGCCCAAAGATATGCAAATCCTTATCGCCACTTTGAAAGACCATTTGGTAGGCTCTGCGTATTTGCCGCGGGAAAATAGCCCAAGCAGCGCCTTCTACGAGAAAGGCGCCACCTAAAATGATAAACAACAGGGCTAAAAGGTTCATTTATTGACCCCGTAAGGCGACGACCTAACGACGCCTTGGACCATTTTGATTATCGAGATAACCTAAGAAGTCAGAATCAGGTGACAGCACATAGGTTGAGCCTTCACCTAGACCTGTTTTATAGGCTTCCATACGACGATAGAAAGCAAAGAACTCGGCATCTTTATTGTAGGCACTCGCAAAAATGCGGTTTCGTTCTTTATCACCTTGACCCCGAGTAATTTCAGCCTGCTTTTGAGCTTCCGCTTTGATAATGATTGCATCTTTTTCAGCTGTCGCTGTAATTTCTTGCGCACGCTCATCACCTTCAGCGCGAATGCCCGCAGCTTCTTGCTGGCGCTGCGTAACCATTCTTTGGAAGACGCGCTGTGCATTTTCCTGCGGAAGATCAGCACGTTTAATACGAACATCAATGATCTCGACACCTAAAGTTTGGTTTTCAGCCACGCCGTTAGCGACTTGCTGAATTTCAGACATAAGCTCAGATCGGCGACCAGAAATGATTTCAGGAGAATCGACACGGCCTAAAACATCACGCAAGGTCGAGTCCATAATAGATTGAAGTTTCTGTTGAGCGCCAAGCTCATTTTGCAAGGCTTCATAAAATGTTACGGCATCAGAAATTCTATAGCGAACAAATGCATCCACAACGAGACGTTCCTGATCAGAGGCGAGAAGCTCAACAGGCTTAAGGTCAATTTCTAGGTTACGACGATCTAAGGTGACAATCGTCTGATAAGGAAGTTTAAACTTAAGTCCCGCGTCAGCATCTCCACCCCAAGGGTTTTGAACCCGTTTGGCTTCACCAAATTCTAAGACGAGCGCCTGTTCCCATTCCTTCACAGTATGTGTACATGTCAGAAGGATTATAAAAACGATAGCCGCGATAACAACCGCGAAAATACTTGAATTTCGCATTATTTAACTCCTGCTGATTTTTTGCCCAATTGATCAAGTGGCAAATAAGGGACGACACCCGACCCCGCTTGATTATCAAGAATTATCTTATCGGCTGGCGCATAAACTTTTTCGATAGTTTCAAGATATATGCGCTCTCTTGTGACACGTGGAGCCGCCTTATACTCTTCTAAGATAAGCTCAAATCGTTGAGCTTCACCTTCAGCTTCGGCCACAACACGACCTTTGTAAGCCTCGGCGTCTTGTAAAATTTGAGCGGCTTCACCGCGAGCCACTGGAACAATATTATTTTGTATCGCTGTGGCTTGGTTAACTTTCGTCTCAGCATCTTGCGCTGCGTTGACAACATCACGGAATGAATCGACCACAGACGCAGGTGGATCAGCTTTTTGAAGCTGAACTTCAACAACCTCAACGCCGGCCTTATATTCATCCAATGTCAGCTGCATCAGATCACGTACAGCCAGCGTAATATCAAGACGACCTGTTGTAATTATTTCCTCGAGTTTGTTTTTTCCGATAATTTCACGCATTGCGCTTTCGGCAACAGCGCGAACCGCTACGGGCGTTTCATCAACTTCAAAAACAAAATCCTTCACATCAGAAATCCGCCATAGAACAGTAAAGTTAATATCCACGATATTTTCATCGCCCGTCAACATAAGGCTTGTTTGTGAATTTCCACCAATATCTGTTTTCTTAACAACTTTGGTTTCTTGCTTGATGATCGTTTCAATCGGTGTTGGCAATTTAAAGTTCAAACCCGGCGCTGCCGTACGTTGATATTTTCCAAGGCGTAGCACCAAGGCTTCTTCAGTTTGGTCGACAGTATAGATTGACGATAAAATAAGTGCCACTGCACCAACTGCGACAAACATTCCCAAAGGACCGAATTTTTCTAGCGGGCTATTACCCCCACCCTTACGACCGCCGCCGCCAGAACCCGCACCACGACGAACACGTTTCGTAAAACCCTGTATAACGTTTTCAAGATCAGGAGACTGCTCTCCCGGTTTTGGGCGATTGCGGTCAGGACTCTGACCGTTGCTACCCCAAGGGCTTTTGCCGCCGTTGGGTTTTTTAGGGCCTTGGCCCCAAGGACTTTTATTTTCTGACATTAGAACTCCAAACATTCATTGGGTTTATGTGGCGGTTTGTATCTCTTATATCAAGAGAGTCGTGTGAATAAAAATCATTTCTCATAAAGTGCGGCCATTTAACGACGATCATAAATTATGACACGCGCCTTGAAATCATCTTTCGGTGCCTTCTGCAGCGGCTGTTCACTCACCTGTTGCCAATCAAATTCAGACAAGGCCGGAAAATGTGCGTCACCCTCAATCATCGTATCAACCTCTGTGACGTAACATCGGTCACAAAAGGGTAAAAGCGCCGTGTAAAGCTTCGCCCCACCAATCAACATAACCTCTGCCTCACCCATCAAGCCAGCCAGCTCAAAGCCTCGTCCCACCATTTCATGGAGGTCCGTAAAAACTTCCGCCTTTTTAGCTTTGTAAGTGTCGTTTCGGGTCAACACCAAATTAGGCCGTCCCGGCAATGGAAAGGGTAAACTCTCCCATGTTACCCGCCCCATCAAAACGGGCTTGCCTAAAGTCGTTTGTTTAAAATGTTTTAAATCACTCGGTAGACGCCACGGAAGATCACCATCGACACCGATAACCCCGTTTCGAGACCGTGCAACTATGAGAGAAAGCTTTGGATAAGTTACCATAGTTGGGGGTTACACCGATAGTCCAAAGCCGTATAGTGACAAAATGACTGACACTGTGGAAACTCCCCCAAAAAAAACAAGCCTACGCTTTGTGAAATACACGCTGATATATATTTTGCTCATTCCCTTTATCAATTGGAGCTTTACGTGGGCCCCAATGGTGGAGCTGCCTGGTCTTACAGCATGGGCGTTTAACCCCGTGACAATTGTAACAGGATTAGTTCTCGTCGCGCGTGATTTCGCGCAACGCGAAATCGGGCATGAGGTCTTAATTGCGATGGCCCTTGCCCTCGGGCTGACATGGTTCACAAGCGGCGGACAATTAGCGCTTGCTAGCGGAGCTGCCTTCTTAATCTCAGAGCTTGTCGATTGGGCGATGTTCACTTTTACGAAATATAAGCTCTCAACCCGCGTCTTGCTCTCATCCGCCCTTGCCGCACCGATTGATACGACCGCCTTTCTTTACGGCGCGAGTTTTATTAGGGGCGACCAATTCACCGTCCCAAATATTGTCACAAGCGTTGGCGGAAAAATGGTTGGCGCATTGATTATATGGTGGATCATACGCAGACGGCTAGAATCAACATAACGCCTGCTAAAACTTTATCGCTCATGTATAATATCGCACAAAGTTAATTCACTCACCACTTGATGTGCAAATTCAAAAGTGCATGAATGTGTAAAGTTAACTATTGGGAGTGGACCATGAATTTACATCGATCATATATACTCAGAACTATTTTTGCCGCTTCACTCGGCCTCTCTATGGTCGCCTGCTCAGGTGGCGGGTCTACACCAACACCATCACTCGACACGGCGCAAGTCCCACCTCCGCCTCCGCCTCCGCCTCCGCCTCCGCCAGTATCAAGCAGCCCCGCCCCTCGCCCTGTCAACACGACTGTGAATGCACCTTTAGCCTCTATTGATGCAGGAACAGGCGCACTGACATATGGCCCCTATGCCAATCAAGACCAGACAAACGCTGCCAATATACTGCCTGACTTCTCTTACGCAGGTTATATGCGAGGCGGCGTTGCCCTGCCGACCTACGCCTCTATTTCTGTTGAATCGACCCTCACGCCGCAAGCCTCAGGCGATGACCACGCCCGTATTCAAGCCGCGATTAATGAGGTTGCCCAATTACCCACAGACGCTCGCGGCATACGCGGTGCAGTTTTGCTGCAAGCCGGTGAGTATAATATTAGCCAAGCCTTAGAGATTAGAACTAGCGGCGTGATATTACGTGGCGAAGGCCAAGGTTTAGACGGCACAATCATTACCTCCACCAGTACAGAAAACGGCTCAGAGGTCATCTTTGTTGGCGGCGAATCAGATGATGAAGAAACGGACGAAGCACCAGACGCACGCCGCACGTCTATTACGCAAGCCTTTGTTCCTGTTGGCAGTATCTCCGTCGAGGTCGCCTCCTCAGATGGATACAGCATCGGCGACACCATAGCCTTACAACGTAATCCAAATGAAACATGGCTGGGTGAAGACGGCGTCGATACCGCTCAATTTGGCTGGACGACGAGCCAATATACTATCACCTATGACCGTACCGTGACGGCCATTGAAGATAATGTGATTTTCTTCGAGCCGCCCACAGTTGAGGTCTTTGAAGATCAATATGGCAGCGGCGAACTTTTCCGCACAGATATCTCAGGCCGCCTGCAACAAGTCGGGGTTGAAAACCTCAGCGTTCAGAGCGCGTTCCGCACGGATACCTCTGACGAGGATAGAGCCTTCTTCGGCATTAACTTTGATGATATTGAAAACAGCTGGATCCGAGATGCGACAGTGCGGATTGCCTCACACGGATTTAATATGAATGACGGTGCCGTCAATAACACCATCCAAAACGTCTCATATCTCGATCCAAATTTTGATCGCCGTGGTGGTCGGCTTTATGCCTTTAACTTCGAAGGGGGGCAGCAGAACTTCTTCCAACGTTGTTACGGCGATGAAGGACGGCACACGCTAACAAGTGGCTCTCGCGCCTTGGGGCCAAATGTCTTTCTTGATTGTGTCATTGAGCGTTCTACCGATGATGATGGCCCCCATCAACGTTGGGCCACAGGAACATTGTTTGACAATGCGCGCGGACAACTCATTCGCTTTCAAAACCGCCAGACATCAGGGACAGGCCATGGATGGGCGGGTGGACAGCAAGTTGTTTGGAATAGTGAATATGATGAGATTGTCGTTCAAGCGCCAACAGGCGCGATGAATTTCTCCATTGGAACGATTGCCGCAGTTGTCGATGGGTTTTTCCCAATCCACCCCTTAGGCATCTTCGAAACAAATACCGCCATCACAGTCCCCCGCAGCCTCTATTTACAACAGCTTGAAGACCGTCTCGGCGCAGATGCAGTAATCGCGGTGACAATAGCTGAGCAGCGCGAAGGCCGTATCTGGGATATGCTATCTGATTGGGAAGGTGAAGGACCGCTTATACCGATTGAATAGATAAAATCATCTCGTTTTCGCGCGGGGTAATCTTTAGGCTTTTGTTAGGAAATTATAATTCCCGATGGTGGGCGGTAACGGGTTCGAACCGCTGACCCTCTCGGTGTAAACGAGATGCTCTACCAGCTGAGCTAACCGCCCTTATCGGGGTGTTGAAAAATTAAATCTCTTTCGGCGCGCTTAATGCTTCGGATGCGCGCCTACGTCAACCTTTTCTCCTAAAATAATTCCGCTTAATGCAGCCTCATCTTGTGTTGTCCACTCAATTTTAGTCATTTTGACGGTCAAAGCGGCTTTTAGGACTTCATCCACGGTTGAAACAGGGATGATTTCCAAAGCTGATTTCACATTTTCAGGAATATCCTCAAGATCTTTCGCATTATCAATGGGAATCAAAACTGTCTTCACTCCGCCGCGCAAGGCCGCTAACAATTTTTCTTTAAGCCCACCTATAGGCAGCACGCGACCACGTAGGGTCACCTCACCTGTCATGGCAATATCTTTACGAATAGGAATACCCGTTAGCACTGACACCATTGCCGTAACCATAGCAATACCTGCTGACGGGCCATCTTTAGGCGTTGCACCTTCTGGGACATGAACGTGAATATCCGTACTCTGGAATCGTTTAGGACTAATACCAAACATAGGAGCTCGCGATTGAACATAAGATTTAGACGCCGAAATTGACTCTTTCATTACGTCTTTCAGGTTACCCGTGACTGTCATACGGCCTTTACCCGACATAGATACAGCTTCAATAGTCAAAAGATCACCGCCAACAGATGTCCATGCTAAACCAGTAACAACACCTACTTGATCTGTCTTATCCGTTTCACCAAATCTGAATTTTTTCACGCCGAGCAAATCTTTTAGATTATTAGATGTAACATGAACAGAATCAGCTTCTTTAGAAACAATCTTGCGAACGGCCTTACGGCTTAAGCGCGCGATCTCACGCTTAAGAGAGCGAACGCCCGCTTCACGGGTGTAATAACGAATAATATCACGAAGTGCCGCTTCATCGACTTTAAACTCACCCTGTTTAAGGCCGTGATCTTTGGTCATTTCTGGCTCTAAGTGGCGCTGTGTAATCTCGACTTTTTCATCTTCCGTGTAACCTGGAATTTGAATAATCTCCATACGGTCAAGCAAAGGTTGCGGCATATTCAATGAATTGGCCGTAGTAATAAACAAAACATCGGACAGATCATAATCAATATCAAGATAATGATCATTAAACGTCGCATTTTGCTCAGGGTCGAGCACCTCTAGAAGGGCAGCTGATGGATCGCCACGATGGTCCATACCCATCTTATCAATCTCATCCAATAAGAAGAGTGGGTTGTTGGACTTCGCCTTTTTCATGGACTGAATTATGCGTCCTGGCATAGAACCGATATAAGTTCTACGGTGACCTCTGATTTCAGAGGTATCGCGAACACCGCCCAATGAGACGCGCACAAATTCACGTCCAGTAGCCCGCGCAATGGATTTACCCAAAGACGTTTTACCCACACCAGGTGGACCAACGAGGCACAAAATCGGACCTTTTAATTTCTTCGTGCGTTTTTGAACTGCAAGGTTCTCAATAATACGTTCTTTGATTTTTTCGAGTCCATAATGGTCTGCATCGAGAATTTCTTGCGCTTTATCTAAACTGCTTTGAAGGCGTTTTTTCTTTCCCCACGGGACAGATAGCATCCAATCGATATAATTGCGTGATACATTAGCTTCTGCCGACATCGGGCTCATATCTTTGAGTTTTTTGATCTCAGACTTAAGTTTGTCATGAGCCTCTTTGGAGAGTTTTGTCTCAGAAATCCGCTCGTTAATCTCATCAATCTCAGATTTATCGTCATGACCAAGCTCTTTATTGATCGCCTTTACTTGCTCATTTAAATAATATTCACGTTGCGTTTTTTCCATTTGACGCTTGACCCGTCCACGGATTTTCTTCTCAACCTTTAGAATATTATTTTGGCTGTCCATATGACCCAGAATATCTTCTAATCTTTTTTCAACATTAAGTTCAGCTAATAGAGCCTGTTTATCAGTTTGCTTGATTGTGAGATGCACAGAAATCACATCAGAGAATTTAGACGGCCCGTCTTCTATCTTCGCCGAATTCGCAACGTCTTCTGCTAATTTTTTATTCAACTTAACATAGTCACTAAATCGACCGTCCAAAGCTTTAGCTAAAAGGTCAACATTTACTGGATCTTCAATGATTTCATCTTGACGAACAACCTCAGCTTCAATGAACCCGCCTTTGTCACGGAGTTCATTTACACGCGCACGTTGCTCACCTTCGACAAGTACTCGAACCGTGCCGTCTGGCAGTTTAAGCAATTGTAAAATACGCGCGATACAGCCGACATCATGTAGATCATCCGCTGCTGGATCATCAGTTTTAGACTCTTTTTGACTCAACAATAACAAGCGCTTTTCATCACGCATGACGTCTTCAAGCGCGGCAATGGATTTCTCACGCCCAACGAAAAGAGGCACCACCATATGTGGAAACACGACAATGTCACGAAGTGGCAATGTTGGAAGAATAATTGTGTCGCTCATAGCTAACCTTTAAATACGTACAAATATATAAGTGGTTGCTTTCCACAGCTAATCAAGAGCCTTAACAGCAAATACTACATCATTTGCCGTTATTTTCTAGATTAAGAGGCTTTATCTGCTTTGGCTTTACGCTTTGCATAAATCAAGAGCGGCTGAGCTTCACCTGACACGACCTCAGCGTTAATAACAACCTCTTGGACACCATCAAAACTTGGCAGATCATACATGGTATCAAGCAAGATACCTTCCATAATCGAACGCAGTCCGCGAGCACCTGTCTTTCGAGCAATAGCACGCTTCGCAATCGCAGACAGAGCATCGTCAGAGAAGGTCAACTTAACCGTCTCCATCTCAAACAGTGTCTGATATTGTTTAACAAGTGCATTTTTGGGCTCGGTCAAAATCTTAATCAAGGCTGGCTCATCAAGGTCTTCAAGCGTCGCAATAACAGGCAAACGGCCGACAAATTCAGGAATAAGACCAAATTTCAATAAATCATCTGGTTCTACGCCACGAAGGATATCTCCGACACGACGGTCATCAATATTTTTAATCTTCGCACCAAAACCAATCGTTGAGCCCTCACCACGGTTAGAGATAACTTTATCAAGCCCAGCAAAAGCACCGCCTACGACAAAAAGAATATTCGTCGTGTCAACTTGTAAGAACTCTTGTTGCGGATGCTTACGACCACCTTGTGGAGGAACAGAGGCAACTGTACCTTCCATGATCTTAAGAAGCGCTTGCTGTACGCCCTCACCTGACACGTCACGTGTAATAGAGGGATTATCAGACTTGCGGCTAATTTTATCGACTTCATCAATATAGACGATGCCGCGCTGTGCGCGCTCTACATTATAATCAGCAGACTGTAGAAGCTTCAGAATGATGTTCTCGACATCTTCACCCACATAACCAGCTTCGGTGAGTGTGGTTGCATCAGACATTGTAAACGGTACATCAAGAATACGCGCCAATGTTTGTGCAAGAAGTGTTTTACCGCAGCCTGTTGGACCAATTAGCAAGATATTGGACTTAGCTAGCTCTACTTCTGGGTTTTCTGCGGCGTGGTTTAAGCGCTTATAGTGATTATGCACAGCGACAGACAACACGCGTTTAGCATAAGACTGTCCAATGACGTAGTCATCCAAAATTTCACAAATTTCTTTGGGTGTTGCCACGCCTTCTTGTGATTTTGCAATAGACCCTTTGCCTTCTTCACGTATGATATCCATGCAAAGCTCAACGCACTCATCACAAATAAACACTGTTGGCCCTGCAATGAGCTTACGTACTTCGTGCTGAGACTTGCCACAAAATGAGCAATAGAGTGTGTTTTTAGAGTCGCCGCTATTTTTAGACATATTCCTACTTCGCTTTATATACCATATATCGAAACAATGTTTCAGTCTCAATTACAACATCTTTATTACGTTTCACTTACCGAAACACTTAAATGTTATATTTTTCACGTTAAAATTCACGTTTTCCGACAAATTTCGCCTGATAATCAAGCGTCTTCACCACGTGCAGAATAAACATGGTCTACAATACCAAATTTCTTCGCATCATCAGCAGTCATGAAGAAGTCACGGTCCAGCGTCTTTTCGATTGTCGCGTACTTTTGCCCTGTGTGTTTCACATAAATTTCGTTAAGACGCTTTTTCATCGCCAAAATATCTTTCGCGTGACGCTCAATATCAGACGCCTGACCACGGAAACCACCAGAAGGTTGGTGAACCATAACACGTGCATTTGGAAGCGCGATCCGTTGACCCGCCTGCCCTGCACAAAGCAGCAAAGACCCCATAGAGGCGGCTTGCCCCATACAAACAGTCGAAACAGGGCATTTAATGTATTGCATTGTATCATAAATCGCCATGCCTGATGTCACAACGCCGCCCGGTGAGTTAATATACATTGAAATTTCTTTTTTAGGATTTTCAGACTCAAGAAACAAAAGCTGCGCCGTGATTGAAGCGGCCATGCCGTCCTCAACCGGGCCAGATAAGAAAATAATACGGTCCCGTAAAAGACGAGAGTAAATATCGAAAGCCCGCTCTCCGCGGCTTGATTGCTCAACAACTGTCGGAATCAAGTAATTTTGAATAACGTCTTGTGGGTCTCTCATCGGATTATCCTTGGTTTTATTATGAAGCTACCAGTTTAGCCGCACGGTTATAATCAATCTATTATTCCAATATTGATATTCGCGGCTAACTTGCAACCCCTTAGAGCCCACTTAACAAAAAAATATCAAACATTCGTAAAGCAATAAGGTTAAACTAGAAAAAAACCCGACCAAAGGCCGGGTTAACAATAAAAATATAAGCAAATTAGCCTTAGATCATATCATCTTCTTCGAAAAGCTTCTCTTGCTTAACTTTTTTATCTTTGATTTCAGCCTTCTCAGTGATCAATTCAACGACTTTTTCTTCATAAATAGGCGCACGGAGTTGTGCGAGCATTTGTGGGTTCTTTTGATAGAACTCAATAACTTGCTGTTCTTGCCCCGGATAACGACGAGCTTCAGCGATCATCGCACCTTGAAGTTCTTCGTTTGAAATTGTGATCTCAGCCTTCTGCCCCATATCAGCCAGAACCAGACCTAGACGCACGCGGCGCTCAGCAATCTTACGATAATCACCCTTCAGGTCATCTTCTGATTTAGCCGCATCTTCTTCATCAAGTTGACCTGCTGCTTTTTCAGCTTCGACTTGTTTCCAAATATTATCAAACTCAGCTTCAACCATGCCAGCTGGTAACTCGAAATCGTGTTTCGCATCAAGCTCATCCAAAATAACGCGCTTCAGTTTCATCTTTGACTGCATGTCAAATTCACCTTCAGCCTGTTCTTTGACAGCCGCTTTAAGCGCTTCAAGATCATCCATGCCAAATTTCTTAGCAAGCTCATCATCAAGCTCAGCATCTTTCGCGCCCTGAACCTCAAGAACTTCTGTTTCAAACACAGCTTCTTTGCCAGCAAGCGGTGCTGCATTGTAATCTTCAGGGAACGTGACCGTTACGTCGAGCTTATCCCCCGCTTTTGAGCCGATAAGCTGATCTTCAAAACCTGGAATAAATGTTCCAGAGCCTAGAACTAGCTGATGGCCTTCCATCGCGCCGCCGTCAAAGGCTTCACCGTCAATACGGCCTGTGAAATTAATAAGAACAGCGTCGTCTTTTTTCGCTTTAGCGGTCTTCGCTTTTTTCTTAAATGTCTTTTGACCTTCAGATAGCTTTGCAAGACGCTCATCAACATCCTTATCCTCAACAGGACAGACAAGACGTGTGAACTTTAGAGTCTCAGGATCTACAGGATCAAATTCAGGAATCACTTCAACCGTCATTTGATATTCAAGATCAGCCGTTCCGCTTGTAACCTCTTCACCGTTCGCACGAAGGTCAATCTTAGGCTGCCCCGCTGGACGAATGGAATTATCATTTATAGCCTGCTGGCTACTTTCGTTAACAGTGTCTTCAATCACATCACGCATGATGGACGGGCCAAACATTTTACGAATGTGAGATACAGGCACTTTACCCGGGCGAAACCCTTTAAGGCTTACCTGCGGCTGCATTTCTTTGATTTTGACCTCAAGCTTTTTAGCTAGATCTTCCTTTGGAACCGTAACAGCATATGTTCGGCTCAGGCCTTCTTGTTTCAATTCTTTTACCTGCATGATCGCATCCATTATATATTCATCGCCTCTTTGCACCGATGGAACGGCACACACTTCCGAAAGCGTGGTGAAAATTCGTCGCGCTTATGTCACGACAACACCTAAGACGCAACGGGTCTATCACATCTTTTTTCAACCAGTTTACGCAAGGATTGCACGCAGAGGCTGATTTTTTGACTTGAAACCTTGATTAAGCTCAAAAAACTTGCTTTTTCTACATTATGATCATGATTGAGTCTCTCGCCACGCATTCCTTAGAAATGATGACAAATGGCTGATGCACCTTTATGGCTTATTTATCTCGGGATATTTTTTGGCCCCTTCGTTCAAGAAGATACAGCCGTGTTTACGGCCGCAAGCTATTCCGCGACCGTTCCTAACGATTGGATCAAAGTCTTCTTGATCATATGGATTGGTTTATGTCTAAGTGATTTATGGAAATATTGGGTTGGTTGGGCGGCCCTCCGTCATCCAAAAGCCCGAAAATTTGCCGAAAAAGAAAAAGTCATCGCATTTCACGGCAAGATCAAAGACCATGCTTTCATCTCTTTGATTGGCGTACGTTTTATGCCGTTAGCCCGTGTTCCTGCTTACGTCGCCTGTGGCTTCTTTAAAGTCTCTTACTTGCTTTTTTCTTTCGCCATTATCCTGAGTGCTTTTCTTTATTGTGCGGTCATTTTTGCCATTTGCCATCTTCTCGGAGAGCTGTTTGATGATAAGTTGAAAATCATCCTCCCCATAACAGCTATAGCAGTCATAATTTTATTCGTCTCAGGGCAATGGCTATATAAACGCTTAAACCCAAGCATCACGTCAAAACAACACTAGGTTTTAAGCCGCGTCAGGCTTCATCCATTGTAAACCAGCCCGCTCACATACGGCCACCAATTCATTATTTTGATTATAAGCACGATGCTCAAACGTAACAATTCCCTGTTTGGGGCGTGATTTAGACCGACGTAAAGCCTTTACCTCGGTTTCGATTCGAATCGTATCGCCATGAAAAATGGGTTTTGGAAACTTAACATTATTCCACCCGAGGTTTGCGACGGCCGTCCCCAGAGTCGTATCGTGCACAGAAATTCCAACCATAAGAGAGATCGTGAAACAGCTATTGACGATCCGCTGACCATATTCAGTTTCGTTTTTGCAATACTCCTCATCCAAATGGAGCTGAGCTGGATTATGTGTCATCGTCGTAAACAGTACATTGTCTGTTTCAGTGATGGTACGTCGAATTGCATGCTTAAAGACCTGTCCGACTTTCAGCTCATCAAACCACTTACCCGCCATGCTTATACCTTTCCACTTGAAAGACTGGATTGCACCGCGCGTAACGCGGCGTCAATATTAATCACGAGGAATGGAACTTCCGGGTACCCAAGGGGCTCCAGCGGCCGACAGAGACGCTTCATAAGCAGGAATTGTTTCATCCGTCAGTGTAATGAGCTTATTTTTAATCTCATCAACATCGGCCTTAACATATTCGAACTGCTGACGATGCGTCTCCGTTGGACCATATGTCGACGCCCCAAGCCCAAGAAGCACCGTTTGCAGCCTAGACCTTACAGTCGGCACTTGACGCTCCCATATAGCGGTTCGCGCAGGACTTCCATTGAGCGACCGTCTCAACGCTACAGCCTCATTCTGAAGAGATAACCATCCCGAATCAAGTTCAGCCAGATCACGAGACGCTCGCTCAGACGCTGTCTTAAGCAGTTTCAATTTATCATCGAGTTGACCTAAAGTTACGTTCATAGCTGTAACAGTTCGGTCCATACTAGATACCTCGTCCCAGAAAGCAGACACCTCTGCTTGTGGTGGTGACTTTAAAGCCCCATCGCGCAAACGTTCAACCAAGAACGGTTTAGGCGCAACCAGCTCGACCGTTTCACCGTTCATACGGCGTGACAATGAAACTTGATATTCACCTGGTGCAACTAAGAAACCAGCTGGAGGGTTATTTGGGTTTTCATTTTGTCTGACAATACTCGTATCAGCATAACGTAAATCCCAGTTCACGCGGTGAAACCCTTTCTTAGTCGGGCCTTTTATGCGGCGAACAATATTACCATCACTGTCACTGACCGTGAGCCATATGACCGGCGCATTCTCCGAAAGCTCTTCATCAATCGCATCGAAGCCCGGGAACTCAACATTATCTCCACTTGCATTGACTTTCTTTTCACGTTCAACGCGCAGCTGTTTGAGGGATTTAATATCCTCAGACAGATAATAGGTAAAATTCGCCCCAAATTCAGGGTTAGGCGCTCTAAAGAATGAGTGACCTTGGCTACCGCCTTCAGAGAAGGCTAATGGATGCTGTTCAATATACCACAGAGCCTTACGCCCCGGGAACAACATAGCCTCTTCTTTCAAATCGCTTTCAGATATATCTCTTAAAGGTGAAATATCATCAACAATAAAGAAACCACGTCCGAAACTGGCCGCAACAAGGTCATCTTCACGACGTTGAATGGTAACGTCTCTAAAGGAAATCGTCGGCGCATCGCCTGTGAGTTTGACCCACTTGTCTCCACCGTCAATCGTGAAGAACAATCCAAATTCAGTTGCACTAAACAAAAGTTCTGGATTTACGTGATCTTGAACAATCCGCCATGTCAGGTGACGATCAGGCAGATCACCTGTAATTGAGCGCCAACTGCGTCCGCGGTTTGTACTCTTAAGGAGGTAAGGCGCGTAATCACCATATTTATGATTATCGAGCGCAATATAAACCGTGTTCTCATCATGCAGGTCACCCCGTATATCATTGACAAAAGCCGTATCAGGCACACCTGGAAGACGACTGACCTCTATCTTGCGCCAGTTTTCACCGCCGTCCTCAGTTACTTGTATGAGACCATCATCTGTACCAACATAAATCAGCTCTTCATTTAGCGGAGATTCACCAAGAGATGTAATCGTATTATATTGCGACATAGCCCGTAGATCCCAGACGGCATCCCATCCCCATGTTTTACCAGCAATAGGAAGTTTCAAACGGTCTTCATCCCGTGTCAGATCGCCTGAAATAGCCGTCCAACTATCCCCACGATCATCAGATTTCCATAAGCGCTGCGAGGCAAAGTAAAGCCGTGTTGGCTCATGTTGGCTGACAAAAATAGGACTATCCCAGTTCCATCGCTCAATCGGGTCACCTGGAGCGCCTTGCGGTTGAATGTGAATGACTTCACCTGTGATACGGTCAACGCGCGCGAGGTTCCCTTGCTGCCACTCCGCATACATGATGTCAGGATTCCCTGGCTCAATTGCTGATTGGTGACCATCGGCAAAGAGCGTGATGAACCAGTCAGAATTCCGAATACCGTGGCGATTATCCGTCCGTGACGGCCCGCCTTGGGAATTATTATCCTGCGTTCCACCATAAACAAAGTAAAACGGCTCCGCGTCATCAACGGCGACCTTGTAAAATTGCGTGACAGGTAGATTGTTGATAAAACGCCATGTCTTTGTATGATCATAGCTTTCATACAAGCCACCATCGGAACCAAACAGAATATAGTCTGGATCATCTGGACGGAACGCAATCGCGTGATCATCCACATGCTTATATTCATTATTAAGGTTTGACCATGTCTTACCGCCATCATTTGAAATTTGAGATGTATTTGAGACCATATAAATTTGATCAAATTTATGAGGGCTGGCATAAAGCTCTTGGTAATAATGCGGCCCCGTACCCCCTCCAACGGCGTCAGATTGCTTCGCCCAACTTGCGCCGCGGTTCGTAGACTTCCAAACACCGCCCGTTCTGCGATCTGTCTCTATAGCGGCATAAACAACGTCAGGGCGCATCGGTGATATCGCCAGACCGATCTTACCTATATTTCCAGACGGCAAGCCACTCTTAAGCTCTTCCCATGTCTCGCCGCCATCTTCAGATTTCCAAAGACCGCTTTCAGGGCCGCCGCCAACATAAGTCGCAACGGTCCGATGATGCTGCCATAAAGCTGCATAAAGCCTATCCGGATTACGCGGATCTATCAGAATATCCGTGGCGCCCGTAAATGGGCCGGATTTTAGTGTATTCTGCCATGTTGCTCCACCGTCCGTCGTTTTATAGACACCACGTTCACCGCCACTCGACCAAAGGGGGCCTTGCGACGCAACCCAAACTGTATTTGAATCTTCAGGATGAACAATAATTGTGGACAGATGCTCAGAGTTCTTGAGCCCCATATTCTTCCAAGACTTACCTCCGTCATTAGACTTATAAATACCGTCACCAAATCCAAGATGACGCCCGCCGTTATTTTCGCCTGTTCCAACCCATACGCGGTTTGCATCAGATGGATCTAGACCGATAGACCCAATGGAATATGAGCTTTGTCCATCAAATAATGATGTCCATGTTGTACCTGCGTTTTCTGTTTTCCAGACACCGCCAGAGCCAACGCCCACATACCACGTCGCAGGGTCATCCTGAACAATGGCAATGTCAGCAATACGACCCGACATAAAAGCAGGCCCAATATTTCGTAGTTTGAAGGCATCAAAGGTTTTTGATGATAAAGGACCTTGCTCATCCTTCTTATCCCCAGTTTGGGCGGCACTAATGACCCCCACGAGTAACACTATAATGCCAGCAATAACGGCTATTGTTCTTTTCATGAATTCGTCTCCCACAAATCTTGATGTCAGTTATAAATTTTGTGATTGGGCCATGCCCAGATATTCTGAATTAATGTTTCTTAACACACTTTGAGATTTACAGTTACCTCAATTTAAAAAATTTATAAACTTTAGGAGTATAATTTTCTCAACTCTTAGCATTTAATAGAATGAATAACCCAATCACCTTCACCGCACAAATAGCCATTTGACTTTTTCGCTACTTTAACAAACCAAAGGGATAACGGAGTCAAATTTATGAAAACACGAGTCTTACTCAGGAAAATCCATTATTGGGGGTCATTGATAATAATGGTTCAAATGGGCGTCATCATTGGAGCTGGTCTTTTGTTAATGCTCAAAAAAGACATCCGCTGGATTCAACCTCCAACACAAAAAGGTATTGAGTTATCAGCCGTCCCTACCATTAGTATTAACGACCTGTTTAAATCAGCTCAAACAGTTCCAGAGCTTCAAGTTATGCAATGGGATGAACTCTCACGTGTGGATATAAAACCGAATAAAGGTATTGCCAAATTTGTTTCACGTAACAATTGGGAAGCACAAATTGACACAAAAACCGGTAAAATTTTACAGGTGAAGTACCGACGGTCTGACATCATTGAAAGTATACACGACGGATCTTATTTTTCAGATGCCGTAAAACGCTATGTGTTTTTACCGTCAGGTATGATTTTATTTTTCCTATGGATAACTGGTATTTACTTGTTTTTCTTACCCTACATTCAACGTCTTAAAAAAGCGAGAAAACGTCTTAAAACAACCTAAAACAATCGACTGCATAAAGTACACTTAAATCCCTTGTTCATAACGCATTGATACGTTAGGATATGATTAATAATGTTTAACTTAAAGGAGAGGTAAGATGAAACGCTTACTATTAGGGGCGGTCAGCGCGATTGTCTTAACAGCAACACCCGCATTAGCACAAACATATGACGAGGATTCTGGGTGGTATCTTCGCGGCAACGCTGGTTACGGTGTACACACAGATGCAGACTTTGATGAGCCAGGCTTATTTTCTGGCGATACTGAGAGTGAAGGCAATGTTGCAGCATCAGCAGGTATCGGTTATGAATTTGGCGATGATAGCCTACTTGACAACTGGCGCTTAGAGCTTGATGGCGATACACTTTGGACAGATCTTGGTGCTATTGGCAACCAACCCAACAGCTTCGCTAAGCTTCGCACCAACACACTTATGTTAAATGCAATATATGCCTTTAATGATAGTTTTTCAGAAAAAATTACACCATATGTTGGCGCTGGTGCGGGCCTTATAAATGGGGACCTATCGGCCTCTGCCCACGCTTTCGATAACAATGGCGCTCTAGCAAACAACCCAGCTTGTCTTGGCAGTTTCCTTGGAACATGTGAAGTAAATGAGTCTGATACCACAATAGGCTGGCAAGCTCTAGCTGGTGTTGATGTTGAGGTTGCTAAAAACTTATTTTGGGACACACATTACACATTCCGCAAAGCAGGAAATAGTGATCTAGACTTCAATGGTACATTCGTACCTATCGCAGGCAGCACAACCGGTCCGGCAGCTCTTAATCACCCTGTAGAACTCAGTAATGTTGGGTCACACTCTATCCTGACAGGGCTGCGTTATAAGTTTGGTGCGCCAACGCCGCCACCTCCGCCTCCTCCGCCGCCTCCACCACCTCCGCCACCGCCGCCACCGCCGCCGCCACCGCCGCCGCCGCCGCCACCAACATATACCTGTTGGGATAATGCGACGATTGTGAGTGACTTGGCAGCGTGTCCAGTTAAGCCAGCACCTGTGGAATATGTAACATGTGCAGACGGTTCATTAGTGACTGACCGGGCTTTCTGTCAGCCCGTTGTTGTTCAACAGCCTTACAATGATTGTGGACCTTCAAACGTCGCTATCTTTAATGTTGACCTTGCAAGCACGCCGAAACAAATGAGCCGCTTAGGTACAATGCCAGAGTTTGGCGACTCACACGGACTGACACCAAATCAGTTCTTCGAGAAGCTGCAGGCACGTTATAATGACAATGCTACAGATAAGGCCTATTTGAACTATCTGTTCAAATCTATGGGCTACTCAAACGGCTTTGCAGACGCCCAGTCTTACATGTTCTCTGAGGAGGTTTTACCCGTTGGAACACGTGGTTTACTTGGCCTTGGTAAGGTTCATCACTATTCTTACTCAATCCTACCGTCTAATGATCGTGATCGTCAGGCCTTCCGTATTCAAAGCGCGAACGGTGCCTCTATACACTTCATGAAGACATGTGGTAACTACATGTACGCCTGTAACAACTAGATTGTTTACAGATTGATTTTTAAGCCGCCCTTCATGGGCGGCTTTTTTTATTTTCCAATTGCTCTCTTTAAATTCATGAATAAAGTAATCCTATAAACGCACCGTAAAAAACGGGCATAGGACAATCGCATGTTCAATCGCGCAGATATTATTGATGAAGGCTTTAAACGACGTGTGACGGCACTTGATCTGCCAGAAATAACACCGCCCCTCTCTCACACCCAACTGGGCCTCAGCGCCAAAACCCTTGTGGACTGGTTCGATACACAAATTATGAGCCGCCAACTTGATCTCATGGCACGTCGCACTAAAGGTGAAACCTTCTATTCCATTGGAAGCGCGGGGCACGAAGGGCTCGCCGCAATCGCTACGGCTTCGCGTCTTACGGATATGGCCTTTTTACATTATCGCGACGCGGCCTTTGTTATACAGCGGCGAAAATCTGTCGTAGGTTCAACGCCCCTTTATGACATGGCTTTGTCCTTTTCGGCCTCATCAGAAGACCCTGTTTCGGGCGGGCGGCACAAAGTTTTAGGCGGGGCCGATATATATGTTCCACCGCAAACCAGCACGATTGCATCGCACCTCCCCAAAGCGGTCGGCGCAGCACACTCAATATGTCTCACATCAAAAACAGGGCTTGAGCACCCGCTACCAAGCGATAGTGTAATTTTATGCTCCTTTGGAGACGCCTCATCAAACCATTCAACCGCGCAAGGCGCCATCAACGCGGCTTGTTGGGCGGCCTATCAAAACTCTCCCATGCCTATTGTCTTTATCTGCGAGGATAATGATATTGGCATTTCAGTTCGCACGCCGAGGGGTTGGATTGAGCAAAATTACAAAAACCGTCCCAGTTTAGGTTATATACAATGTGATGGGCGCAATTTGTTATCCGTATATGCGGGAGCGACCTCCGCCATTACGACGGCCCGCAACCGACGCAAGCCTGTCTTTCTACACGTGAAAACCGTACGCCTCGCAGGTCACGCTGGAGCTGATATTGAGATGCGTTACACGGATATGGCGGCGATTGAAGCGAATGAATCCCGTGACCCGCTCTTGGTCACAGCCGCGCTTCTCATTGAAAACAACATTCTCACAGCGGACGAAATATTAAATCGCTACAACACGATGGCGGCCCGCGTTGAACGGGTGGCTCAGACCGCCTTTACACGCCCCAAGCTGTCCACGGCAAAAGATATCACGGCCCCGATTACGCCACCTGAAATTGCCTTCGAAGACACGCCGTCCCTCCCGTCTCTTATCCAGCACAAAGCTCTTTTCGCCCAAGATAGCACGCAGGTCTCGCGCCCGTCTAATATGGCCCGTCAGATTGGATACGCCCTAACGGACCTTATGCAACACTATAAGAACGCTATCGTTTTCGGGGAAGATGTCGCCCGTAAAGGCGGGGTTTATAGCGTCACGTCAGGCTTACTCGATAAATTCGGACCTGCACGTGTGATGGATACGCTACTCGATGAGCAAACGATTTTAGGTCTCGCAATTGGCGCGGCGCACAATGGATTTTTACCTGTCCCTGAAATTCAATTTCTTGCCTATTTACATAATGCCGAAGATCAAATCCGCGGCGAAGCGGCGACTCTCTCCTTCTTCTCCAACGGGCAATTCACCAACCCGATGGTCATCCGTATTGCAGGGCTAGGCTATCAGCGCGGCTTTGGAGGGCATTTCCATAATGACAATTCAATCAACGTTTTACGAGACATTCCGGGACTAATTATTGTTTGTCCTTCGAACGGTGAGGACGCGCGGAGAATGCTACGTACAGCCTTTGACCTCGCCCACCGAGAACGCAAAGTTGTTATTTTCCTAGAGCCTATTGCTCTCTATATGACGACAGACCTTCACGAAGACGGTGATAAATTATGGACATCACATTATACGCCGCCGCAAAGTGAAACCACGTTAGACTTTGGAATTCCGCATCAACATGGCGCAGGGAAAGATGTCTGCATACTGACTTACGGCAATGGTTATTACCTCTCCCGTAAGGCCGAGAAAACACTTAAAGAAAAACACGGTCTCAACCTACGTGTCATCGACCTCCGCTGGTTAAAACCACTAAACGAGACGGCTATTGTTGAGGCGACCAAGGCTTGCGATCATATTCTAATCGTCGATGAATGCCGTAAGACAGGCTCACTTGCTGAAGAGCTTACAAAACTCTTGATTGATAACGGTTATGACAAACCCATTCGTTCTGTCACAGGCGTTGATAGCTATATCCCACTTGGGCCAGCCGCTTATGAAGTTCTCCCGAGCGTAGACAATATAATAAATGCCACATTATCTCTTATCGGTAAGGGGCTGATATCATGAAGAAAACAGCTCTCGTTATTTGCCCTGGACGTGGTACATATAATAAAGCTGAACATGGCTATTTATACCGCCATCATGCGAATCAGACTGATTTCATTCAGATGCTTGACAGCTACCGTGCCTGCCAAGATCAAATCACGATTAGCGAGCTTGATCAGTCCCCACAATTTAGTTCCAGCCTGCATGTAACGGGCGATAATGCCTCTAGCCTAATTTATGGATGCGCCCTCGCCGACTTCCAGGCCATTGACCAAAATAAAATCGATATAGTCGGTGTAACAGGCAACTCTATGGGCTGGTATCTCGCCCTCGCCGCCTCTAAAGCCGTTTCCCTTGAAGACGGCGCACGGATCGTCAACACGACGGGGAAGCTCATGCACGACCATGCACAGGGCGGGCAAATCGTTTATCCTATTGTTGATGACAACTGGGTTTTAAGCCCTGAAAAACAGAGGCTAATAGACAGTGTTTTAAGTAAAAAACCCGATGATGCCTTCATTGATATCTCCATCAAGCTTGGCGGTATTCTTATCTTTGCCGCAAATACGGCCGGCCTATCTTACTTGCAAAAATCACTGCCAAAGCAATCACCTTATCCTTTAAAGCTGGCTCACCACGGTGCATTTCATAGCTCCCACGTTGGTAATGTAGTTCCTATGGCACAGCAGGCCTTATCCGTTGATATGCTAAGCACACCAAACCTTCCCCTTATAGATGGGAAAGGGCGCATATGGCAGCCGCAAGCAACCGACTTAGACGCGTTATATGATTACACCTTCGGCACGCAAATCAATAGCCTCTTTGATTATTCAAAAGCGGTTGAAGTTGGAATAAAAGAATTTGCCCCCGATATGATAATTATCTTAGGTCCAGGCTCTACGCTAGGAGGGCCAACGGCTCAGGAACTCATTAAACACCGCTGGCAAGGCCTTAAAAACAAAGCGGATTTTAAACATAGACAATCACAAGATCCCTATATCATCAGCATGAATATAGATGAGCAAAGACGCCGCGTAATCTAAACGAATAGATAATCACTCCATGACGTACACGCCCTTATTTCAGGGCGCGCACAAATAAGGATCAGGTCTTTTCTTAAAACCTAATCATCATCGTTTGACTTCTTCTTCTTTGATCCGAAAAGACCGCCGAGAACATCACGGGCAATATCTTCTACTTGTTCTTCATCCGACTTTTTAGTCTCGGTCGATTGTGACGACGTGCCACTCGACGTGGAACGATTTCCCCCAAGTATGCCGCCCAAAACACTTTCCACGCTTTGTGATTGTGTCTGTGATGAACCTGATTGTGCAGAAGACGAGCCGTTATTTCCGCCTAGAACTGACCCTAATATAGCCCCCGCAGAGCCACCGACCTGATTGCTAATTTGATCTTTAATCAAGCTTTGCGCTTGAGCCGCAAGAAGAGAACCAACCGCATCCTGATCGAGACCTGTTTTTACAGACGAAAAAGTACCACTAATGCGGAGCGGAATACCCGCCCGTGCAAAGCTATTCGCATTTGCCGTGGTCAGACGTGGCTTGAACCTAAAGTCCACAGTACGATTACCGATATCAATAAAACCACCACCCGTCGCGGCAACACCTACGGCATCAAAATCAAAATCATTAATCGTCATAACGCCATTATTCATAGAGAATTGACCCACGAGATCATTGAACTGGGTGACTTTTGTTGGGCCTACACCAGACACTGCACTTTGAAGGTTTAATCCAGAACTAAATCCGCTAAGCGTGCTTTGCAAATCAATACCACGCACAAGACCTTCACGGACGCCAAACTCGCCGCCGCCTGTGAGCGATTTCATAATACTGTCCATAGACAGTCCAGCTCCACGAACCTTAAAATTCGTCCCCCCTGCTCCTGTTGCACTGGCAAATTTAACAAATTTCGCTAAAACACTTTCCGTATCCAGTGATGACAAATTAAGGTCCATATCTAGCACAGGATTAGCGCGGCTCGCATCGACCGACATATTCATCTGCCCCTGTCCACCATAAAGGGACATATTTGGGAAATTGACCGTCAGCAAACCGTTTAGCACCTTAGCTTGAATATCAGATTGTCCAAAAGATACGGAAGACGTTAGTAGTTGTGATGTCGATAAGGTCACATCTGCATCGAATTTTCTCACACCGCTCACATCCAAAGGCGTTTTACTCCATCCCTCCGGCTTAGGGGCGTTCGGCGGCGGCGCGTAAGCCGCTTGATAAGGACGTGCATCAAGTTTCTGAATAGTCAGCTTACCATTTACGTTAGGCCTAGACCCACTCATATTGACGGTAAAATTTCCGCTACCTTGTAAGGCATCTAAGGTTAAAGAACTAAGCGTAAGGTTTAGATTGTTCAAATCGCCTTGAATATTTCCAGACGTTACAAACCGCTCAAAGACGCTACCTTGCGAAGTGCTCGCAGGGAGTTTCACATCAAAATGTTGGGCAACACGGCGAAGGCTCGCTGTCTCTCCTGAAAAATTACCGTTTAGCGCTGTATTGGGATTATCGCCCAAGCTTTGCGTGACATTACCCGTAAAGGAGCCGTTAAAATCACCGCCCAAAAGACTAACAGCAACATTCGATAGGCGCGCCGTTGTACCATCATAATCAATAGACAAAGGCTGATTAATCTTAACTTGGCCGAAGGCTTTGGTGGCCTTACTGGTGAGTTTTAATTTCTGACCAAGCGTTGGCACAGACGGAATATCAAGTGTCGACAGAACACCCGTCGTCGACACGGCCTTACCAACCACACGCACGTCACCCGCATAAGCGGCTACAAGATCTGCACTGTTTAAATTAGTATCGTTCAGAGCGAGCGAAATCGCGTCCTTAGAATAATCAACTCGCCCAGACGTACTGGCTTGATCAAGGATAGTTGCTTGCGGGGCGTCAATTTTAAGCGCCGTTAAGAGTGCAGGAATGGCTTTAGCGTCAGCGGTGAAAGCCCCCTTAGCCGTAATGTCCTTGCCGCGGACATTTACATCCCCCGTATAGCTTGCCGTTAAATTTTCGCCTTGAACATCTGCCTTATCTAAAGTGACATTAATGGCTTCTTGTGAATAATTAATTTGGCCACTGACATCCAATGTGTTGACGATAATATCTTGCTCAATCTCTAGCTTTAAAGCCTTAACAATATTTGGTAAATCCTGCGCCGAGGCGGTGAACGCACCTTGAGCCGTAACTTTATCGCTAAAATCAGCTTGCCCTCTATAGGTTCCGTTCAGCTTATCACCAGAGACGTTTGCAATAATATTTTTCGCTAAAAACCCTGACTCTTGCGCGGTTAAGTCCGCGGAAAGAGATGCCGTTTTCGCAAGCTCAATACCATTTATCTTTTTCTCAAATACGGTTGCGAGCGCTGGAATATCTTTTACATCTGCTGAAACACGTCCCGCAACGATGGGCGCGATATCTGAATCAAAATTAAGCGTTGCGTCACCGTCAAACTGCGCATCAAATAAGTTGCCATTTGCCGACAAAGCGCTGTTTTTTGCGACTACAGTGTCTCCGCTATAAGTAAAGTCACCACTAAAGCCTGCTTGATTAACAAGGTCAGAATAAGGAAACTCACGCGGAAGAACTCCAAGTAGGGCTTTCATATCTGACACGTCACCATCAAGGCGCGCGTTAAAGTCGAGCTCTTCGCTTTCGGCAAATTGTCCGTCACCTTTAACCCGTAAAAATTCCGTCTCAAGCTTGACCGCAAAATTTGTTAAGCCGCCACTGAGAAAATAACGCGGCGTATCGAGTGAAACATCAAGATCAACGGCTGTTCCGTTTAAGATCATCTCACCTTTAACATTGACGATTTCATCAAGGGATGGGAGCGAGAATGACAAGCCTGCACCTTGAATATCATATTCATCACCAGAGATTGCATCGCGAAAAGAAATTTGTCCGTCTGTAATCGCAAATGATCCTATATTTGGATTGTAATCATTGTAACGTCCGTCACGCTTAAACGGAGCTTTTTCTGCCGCTTCGGATGTTGGGGCCGCAGTCTCACCAATCACCCAATTAGATTTTCCGTTAGCATTTGTTTCGAGGTTTATGATTGGACGTGTAAGTTCAAATTTAGCGACCTCTACTTTCTTCGATAGAAGTGGCAGAAGTTTAATGCGCGCATCCAACTCGTCCATTGTAATAAAATATTGATCCGTGAACCCGTCCGCATTATCAATTTGAATAGCGCCCGTTTTGGCTTTTATCACAGGAAAGACCGACAATTCTATATCGCCTGAAATAGTCACATCGCGGTTTAAAGCGTTTGCGAGTTGGGCCTCGAGTTTATCTTTATAGGTTTCTGCAGGAACCAAACTCGGTAGCACGACTATGGCTGCAACCAACATAGCAATTAGAATAAATATGCCAACAACCAGTTTTTTCATGATTCACTCCAAAAATACAATCTATACTGATAAGCTCACTTAGATGAACCTTACCCAAACAAAACAAAAATTATAAGGCACTTTTGCGTAATATAGACGTTACTTTCTATTTTATTTGTTTTTATCAATTTTCGTATTTGCTACTACGTGATAGCCCCGTTAAGTTTATAATATGAATGTAACCTCAGTTAAGTCGATTCTTGTCCCTGAAGACGTATGGCTCAATCAAGCTCGATTGGATATAAACAAGACTCTTGAGGAGCTTATCCCCTCGATTGATACGTGGCCAACAGATTTACACCACGCACAGCATTATGCGCTAATGGCAGCAGGCAAGCGTTTCAGGCCCCTCCTCTGCCTCGCGATTGCCGAGGGTTTAGGCGCGGACCGCTCGACCGCGTTACGCATCGGCGGGATCGCCGAGATCGTCCATACGGCTTCACTTATTCTGGATGACCTGCCGAGTATGGACGATGCAGACCTTCGCCGAGGCCGCGAAACTGTTCATCTCGCCTTTTCCGAAAGTACTGCAGTATTAACCGCAACAAACCTGTTGAACCGTTCATTTGGAATTGCCGCCCGTACGCAAGGCCTGACAGCAGAACAACGCGTTACGATCATTGATCGTCTCTCCCAACATGTTGGCTCTAACGGTCTTATTGCAGGACAGATTGCTGACCTTGCCAATTCCGATATGAATGTGGCCGCAGAGTCTGTTGAAAACCTCAACGCTCTTAAAACGGGGGCCTTGTTTGATTTTACCATCGAAGCCGCTGCGGTAATAGGCCAAGCTTCTTCGTTGCAAACACATTACCTCTCTGACTTTTCAAAACAAATCGGCCTCGCCTTTCAACTGTTTGATGACCTTAAAGATGAAGTCCTTGCCGAAGCGCAAAGCCAAAAGACCGTCAACCGTGATATTGGCAAAGCGACACTCCTCGCGCTCGAGGGCTCAGAAGCTGCGCAAAAACGTCTATCAGGCTATATGACCCACGCTCGCTCTGCTATTGTGGCAGCTAAGCTCTCGACGGAAGGCGTGCTCACGCATATCATTGATAAGCAGTTTTCCATTCCAAAGTCATGATTGCGACCTCATGACTATAGCCTTAGAGATTGAAGGCCTCTCCGTCAGCTACGCCGACTTTCAAGCCCTAAATGATATCAATATTAAGTTGCCCTCTGGTACGATTACGGGCCTCATAGGCCCCAATGGGGCTGGCAAAACGAGCCTGATTAAAGCCATTTGCGGACGTATCAATATTGACCAAGGCCAAATATCTATTCATGGCAAACCCCTTTCGCCGCATAGCTCCCGCACACATCTTGTGGGCCTAGTCCCTCAAGACATAGCGCTTTATCCGTTCATGACAGCGCGAGAAAACTTGGCCGTTTTCGCACGCTATCTTTCCATCCCCAAATCAGAACAAGCCAATGCGGTTGACCAAGCTTTGAGCGATGTTGATATGAGCGCCAAAGCTGATGTTCGGATTGAGCATATGTCTGGCGGAATGAAGCGCCGTATCAATGTCGCCGCCGCCATCATGCACGATCCTGTTGTGCTTATCCTCGACGAACCTACAGCGGGTGTCGACACGCCGGCCCGTGACGCTATTCACGGCCTTGTTAAAACTCTCGCCGCTAAAGGTATGACGATTATTCTCATCACCCATGAGCTTGACGAAGTTGAGCATTATTGCGACCATGTTCTACTCCTATCAAAAGGCGCGGTCTTGGCCCACGCCACTAGCTCCCAAATCCTCGCCCATGCTTTCGGTGAGACGCGCGAAATCGTTGTTGATTTCACCCAAGCACCGTCCCCGCAGCACCGCCAAATACTCCAAACTTTTGCTCTGCGTGAAGGTGCGGTTCCAACGCGCTGGCAGCTCTTCACTCAAATCAGCAATGACAAATACCTAACCGAGCTAATTAAAACGACGGAGAGCCTCCAACCCGCCGTGAGAGATGTATCTGTGCGCCGACCCAACTTGACTCGCCTAATGGAAATCGTCGAAAAAACGGGAGCCTTCCCAATATGATCGGTGCGGTTTTTAAAACCATGTGGCTCCGCCTATGGCGAGACAAAGGCGCGCTGATCCTGGCCTTTGTCCTCCCTGGATTTATCTTTGCTGTTTTCGCCTCCATCTTTTCTAATGCCGCAGGCGGCAACCTTGACATTCGTGTGGCTATGGCCGTCACAGCGCAAGATAGCGGGACACAGGACTTTGCCGCCGACCTACGCAGCGCGGCTGATTATTCAGTGACCTTTCAACCGGACTTTACGCATGATATAATCAAGCAACGCATCGCACTCGGCACTGAAGATGTCGGACTTATCATTCACGCCGCTCCACACCCCGAGCAAACTACACCACCCTTCACGCTCATCACAGAGCCCAGCCGCGAGGTTGCTGCGACCATCCTCCAAGGCCAAATCCGGCAATATCTTTCAGAGCAATCCACAAAAGCCCAACAGCTTGAGCTGTTCGAAACTCAAGCGGCTATAGATACGGATGCTAGGACTGGCCCGAAAGACCCATCCGTGACCTATTACGTTGGCGGGGTCGCTATTCTTTTCCTCCTGTTCTCCGCCATGCAAGGCGCGGCACTGACCCTCGAAGAACGCCGCATGGGGATTTCCGACCGCATCCTTCCCGGCTCAGGCCGCGTCATGAAAATGCTGACGGGTAAATTTATATTCCTTACGCTCATTGGCACGGTCCAAGCCGTATTAATCGTTATCGTCGCCGCTCTATTTTTCGACGTCTCCGCTGCGGGACACCTATTTGGCCTGACCCTCGCCTGCCTCGGCGCGGCGAGTCTCGCCGCGTCTATAGGCCTATTCACCGCGAGCCTTTGCACAAGCCCCGCACAAATGAACACCGTCTCGACCTTTGTCGTTTTACTCTGCTCTGCAGTCGGTGGATCAATGGTGCCACGTTTCATGATGCCAGACTGGTTACAAGGCCTTGGACGCTTCACGCCCAACCATTGGGCGATTGAAGGCATCTACGGCATTTTGGCACGGGGACAAGGCCCGCAAGATTTGCTATTAACATGGCTCATCCTCTTTGGAGGCAGCGCGGTCATGTTAATCATGACGGTGATTGTCTCTCACAGACTACGCCGCCCTTAGGAGCATAATGGAAATAGTCGAAACATATCCGCAGCGCCCAACAGGGCTTGTCTTAACTGCAATTATTGGCACGGTCTGGATATTCATCCATATATACAGCGTGTTTTTTCACGACCTATCCTCTCATTTTATTTTCACTCTTGGCCTCATTCTCTGCCAATGTTGGCTCTATACGGGCCTGTTTATTTGCGCACATGACGCCATGCACGGCACGCTCGCTCCGCGCCAGCCAAAGCTCAACGACATGATCGGGCGCATCATTTTACTCTATTATGCAGGGTTCCATTTCAGCAAAATGAAAGCCGCCCATATGGATCACCACGCGTTTTCAGGAACAGACAAAGACCCTGATTTTAATGCCGTGAACCCGCACAAATTCTGGCCGTGGTATTTCAAATTCTTTACCACCTATTTCGGTGTCCCGCAATTTCTCACCGTCTTTGCCATCACCGTCGCTTATCTGATTTTAGGCGCACATTACGCCAACACCATCATCATGTGGGCCGTGCCGTCTGTCCTCTCCTCCGTGCAACTCTTTTACTTTGGAACCTACCGTACCCATAAACACGGCGAGGATTTCCCCGATCACCATAATGCCCGCAGTAATGACTACCCCAACTGGTTGTCACTTTTGACCTGCTTTCACTTTGGCTATCATCACGAGCATCACCTCTATCCGCATGAGCCGTGGTGGGGTCTGCCCAGTCGTAAACGCCCCAAGGAGGTTTCCCAGTGATACTCAACATTGTCATAACCCTCGGCAGTATCGTCTTCATGGAAGTCTTCGCATGGGTGTTTCATAAATATTATATGCACGGCCCCGGATGGGGATGGCACGAAAGCCACCATGTGCATACGAACGGCCCGTTTGAGAAAAATGACCTCTACGCCGTCTGTTTCTCTTTCATCGCGGCGGGGCTGTTTATCGCCGGATCACTGTGGTGGACGCCGCTCTGGTTTATCGCTCTGGGTTTTACCCTCTACGGAATACTTTACGGCTTTGTTCATGACGGGCTTGTCCACCAAAGATGGCCGTTTAATTATACCCCAAAGCGCGGCTACCTGTTCCGCCTCGTCCTCGCCCACCGCATGCACCACCATACCACCACCCGCGACGGCGCGGTCAGCTTCGGCTTCCTCTATGCGGAAAAACCCGAAGACCTGAAAGCGAAGTTGAAGGGGTAGAACTGTGGGCTGGCTTCCTCTCATAATTTCGATCGCCGTTTTATATGTGCTACGTCGAAAGAAAAAACGCATTATTATCCCGCTCGTTATTTTACTCTACATCCTCTTATCCATAACAACCGCTATTCTACCTAGCTTCATTGGGATGACGAATAGTGGGCAAGCTGACCCACAACTCATCGCAGGGCAAATTTCTGAAAGTTTAGTCACAGCTTTACTACGTGTTATTGTAGACCTTCCAATCCTTGGGCTTTTGCTTTGGTTGTTTAAACGTCAAAAACACCCATCAAAATAGCGTTAATTTGTTCAATTGATTATGGCTGACTTTAGGCCTTTAAGAATGAATAAGCAGGCCCTCACCCACGCAAAAAACCCCCGCACCTCTCGGAGCGAGCTCATCAATCATAAAGTGGACAGGTCACGAAGCGCCGAACGCCGCAGGATACCTATTTTCTAAATGTTTCGCAGCACTGACGCTTCGCGACGACACAGTTTTTCACAGTCCGGGACAGCGGTGGATCTAGGCCATCTAACCGAAGTACGGCGGTACAGCCAGCGGACATTAATCCGCTGCGTTTACCGCCCATGCCAGCACCTTTACAGAAAGCCAATGTACACTTGCCTGTCCCAAAAGGTGATAGGAGTAAAATATCATGTGAATTTCTAGCGTGGATATATCTTGGTGATTTTCTTTTAGACCACACTTCGAGGCTCCGCTTCGCTCCGCACCTCAGGGTGAGTGACTATTTGAATTTACCGTTACCCCTCATCCTGAGGAGGCCAAAGGCCTTCTCGAAGGATTATACAATGACAGTTACGTCATTACCCACCAACTATTCACGTAGGGGCAATCCATTGGATGCTAAATAGGGTACGGGTGCCCCCTAAAAGCCTGCTACTGTGAAATCAGGCAACAGTAATGTAGAACCGCTAAGCCGCCTATTCCGCCGTCATATCGCGGCGCAGCAGCCACCCTGACACGAGGAGCAAGGCCCCCGCGACCAAAAGCAAATAAACACCGATAAAAGGCCCTACATGTAATAAGGTCAGCACCCCGTCCGCCAAAAGCCAAACCCCAAACGCCATCAAAATCGCTGCACACGACCGAGACCGGTAGCGCGACAACCCAACAGACAAGAACGCAATAAACACCCAATGCAAAGACGGCATCACCCAAATCCCCACAAGCGCCGACCTCAGAAAATCAGACTCAACCCCCGCCACAGCACCCCGAACAGTCCCCACAGCCATATAATGAAACCCCGCCTCAACGAGGAGAATAAGCGCGGCGATAATGGCGGTGATTTTGGTGGTGCGGTTGGTCATGGGAGTGTCCTAAAATATAGTCTTTATAATTTTCGAAGTGCCATCGATTAGGTCTTGGACTTCATCTTTAGTAGGCTCCGTTGCTTTATTATGATCACACTTATTTCTAATATCTGCTAAAAATTGTATATTTCGCCACTTAGGTGTATCTATAATGCTTTCATTTTTTAGAGCATCATTAAAATCCGCAATCGTTAAGTTCTTTTTTCTAAATTTTAAATTATGATTGGCGCAAACTTCACCTAAGTGTTTTTCTATAACAACACCACAAATAGCCCCTGCTGCACGATAAAATTTATGTTTATGTAACTCTTTAGAAACATCTATTTCAGAATCTAATAAGTCAGCTTGCATGAGGCTTTTGATGTCAAACAAGGACGATTCAAATCTAGCCTTTACAGACTTCAATATTGCTTGCTGTTGAACGAATCTTGGTAGTGCCGATTTTATATCAGCAATAACTTTACCATCATACCCTCTAGTTATCGCCAAACCCTGAAGAGCATCTTGAATTACATAGTTTTCAAAAGAAATATCCTTTCGATTAGCTTTCGGTTTTTTGTAATGACCCGTAAAGTCGTCCAATCTATTTGGCAAAACTTGCCTAATAAGCTCGCAAGACTCCGAATACCAAGTATTATATTCAGAAAAAAATCAGGCAAATCTGCCATCATATTTTTTTTCATTTGCTTAAATTCAGTATCAGACATTTCTTTATTTCGAGGGAATATTTCGTCTCCATATGCCGAATATTTCAAAGAATTAAGCAAACTATTTCCGAGTTTTATTAACTTATCTAAATCATCATTATACCTATGAAGATTGTTCAATTACTTACTCCTTCAACAACAAAACGCTTAATTGATTTACATCTTATAAACGAAAACTGTCGTTGAGCTAGGGTTCGGGCCTAAAGTTTCGAGGATAGATAACCCGTACTTTGAATAGAACTTTTCTCCAGACAATGCTTGGCATACATTTGGAAACTTTGAATCAAATTCTAATCCATTATGAACATCACGCGAAGCTATGGCTACAACGCTAAGGCCACGTGCCCGTGATGGTTTAATAAAATGCTCATAAGCATATTCACGAATATCATCTGCTCCTGACATATTAGCCCCTCCAACCATTCCTTACCATAGAATAGACATTAAGTTCATAATTATCACGATAAAAAAAAGCGGCGTAAACGCCGCTTCTAAAACCCTAATCAATCGGCTCTCTCTGCTTTCCGTCGGCGCTCAGATAAATCTGCCCGCCTAAGTCCTTAAACTTCTCGGACATCTCATCCATGCCTGCTTGTGCGTCGTCAGGATAGAGTGCTGCTTTTTCGTTTTCGCTGAGGCCGTCGGCGTAGTCGCGGACGTCTTGGGTGATCTTCATGGAACAGAATTTCGGGCCGCACATGGAGCAGAAATGCGCGACCTTGTGGGCGTCTTTCGGCAAGGTTTGGTCATGGAAATCCCGCGCGGTTTCAGGGTCGAGCGCGAGGTTGAACTGATCTTCCCAGCGGAACTCAAACCGTGCGCGTGAGAGCGCGTCATCACGGAGCGCCGCCGCGGGGTGGCCCTTGGCGAGGTCGGCCGCGTGGGCCGCAAGCTTATAGGTAATCACGCCGACTTTCACATCGTCGCGGTCAGGCAAGCCGAGATGCTCTTTCGGGGTCACATAACACAGCATCGCCGTACCGAACCAACCGATCATCGCCGCGCCGATACCAGATGTGATATGGTCATAGCCGGGGGCAATATCCGTGGTAAGTGGCCCGAGCGTGTAAAACGGCGCTTCGCCGCATTCACGCAGCTGCTTTTCCATATTCACTTTGATCTTGTGCATTGGCACATGGCCCGGCCCTTCGATCATCACTTGGCAGCCCTTTTTCCATGCGATCTGCGTCAGCTCTCCGAGGGTTTCAAGCTCGGCAAATTGCGCGCGGTCATTGGCGTCCGCCGTCGCGCCTGGGCGCAGGCCATCACCCAGACTAAAGGTCACGTCATAGGCGCGCATGATGTCACAAATGTCTTCGAAATGGGTGTAAAGGAAGCTCTCTTTGTGATGGGATAAGCACCACTTCGCCATGATCGACCCGCCGCGCGAGACAATCCCGCAAACGCGGTTCGCGGTCAGGTGAATATAGGCCAGACGCACACCCGCATGGATGGTGAAATAATCAACCCCCTGCTCGCATTGTTCAATCAGCGTGTCGCGGTAAACTTCCCATGTGAGGTCTTCGGCCACGCCGTTGACTTTCTCGAGGGCTTGGTAAATCGGAACCGTCCCAATCGGCACGGGTGAGTTGCGAATAATCCATTCGCGCGTGTTGTGAATGTTACGGCCTGTCGACAGATCCATCACATTATCCGCGCCCCAACGGGTCGCCCAAACCATCTTATCGACCTCTTCCTCAACGGAAGACGCCACGGCGCTATTGCCGATATTGGCGTTGATTTTCACAAGAAAATTACGGCCAATGATTTGCGGTTCTAACTCGGCGTGGTTGATATTGGCAGGAACCACCGCGCGCCCCGCGGCGATCTCCGAACGGACAAATTCTGGCGTGACGAAGGCAGGGATATTCGCGCCGAAGCTCTCCCCTGCGGCAACGCGTTCTTCTGCGCCTTCGACCATAGCTTTGCGGCCTAGATTTTCGCGCTCGGCGATATAGATCATTTCCTTGGTGATGATGCCCGCTTTGGCGAACTCATACTGCGTGACCATCTCACTCGCTTTGCCGCGAAGCGGTGTATGGCGGACAGGAAATTCCCGCGCGAGATATTTACCGCTCGCGCCGCCATTATCCTCAGGTTTCACGTGACGACCTTCATATTCTTCAACGCCCCCGCGCTCGAGCACCCACGCGGTCCGTGGACGGGCAAGGCCTTTCTCAACGTCAATCTCGACGGACGGATCAGAGTAAGGGCCAGATGTATCGTAAACAGGCACATCAGGCTCCGTCGCACTCGGGTGCAAATGGATCAAACGGTGCGGCACAAGCAGCGTCGGGTCAGCCTCAGGCGCGGTGTAAACCTTGGAACTATTCGGCAAGCCTCCCGTGGTGACTTCGGGTGTTTTGAACTCGGATTGGTCTAGTGGTTTGTTCATGGAGCTAGCTTTCATCAATAAATTTAATAAGAATGTTGCGGATATAATTGGTTTAAAAGGTCAATGAATTTTTCGGGTTCTGAAACCCCTCTCATAAGAAATCCTTCGAACGTGATAAAGGGAATACGTAGCCCCATAGAGCCTTGGAATTTAGACGCTCTATACATGCCGCCTTGTGCCCGAAGCAGACTAATTTGGCCATATCGTCCTTTACGAGTTGCCTTTACACGATCCAATGCCTCAATCGGAATCAATGCTCTTTGTCGCGGAAAAACATTTCGGTCAATAACAATACGGTGGTTGGTTAGAAAATAGCTTTCATAACGGGGTAAAACACATGCCCTTATACTCCACATAACGCCAAAAAAGATAAACGCAGTGGCGACAAAAACCCCTACATTGGGATTACGCCATCCTTTGAAAATATCGGGAAAAATACTGTCTCGCAGAAAGAAAAAAAGCACAACGACAATCGCAAAGCCAACTAAGATGGACATATCAAATCCATTCGCTGGCTTATCCGCCCACAAAAGCTCTTCCCCTTCCGCGAGTTCAGGCTCAATGATATGTCTGACGTCTTCGTTGATCATGCGGGTGATTTACGCCTTCTTTATGTCTAGTGGTTTATTCACGGGTTAATCCTAAATGGGCGGGTTATTATACATATCTTCGAATTTATCTGGCTCTACAACTCCATGCAAAACTATGCCCGAAATACCTGCAGCCACAGGTATTCGATATTTTCCTAAATTAATGCGAGTGACTTCACTGTGCTTAACATAAATAGAGTTCTTACCAAACCATTTCGCACGTCCAATATGTGTATTTACAGACAAGTAAATTTCCATTTTGATTGCAATCAAAGGAATGTTGGTGGTTTCCATAATCCGCTTATCCGTTAGAATGTGATAAGAAAAAGGCGGAGAGAACACGGCAATAACATTATAGATGACGATGAAGAAAAGTATCGCTTTTGCATAAAACGGGATTTCAACACTCATATTTAATTGAACAAAATATGCGATCAATAAAAGCAGTATAAGGCTTATTAGCGCCAATCGATTTAGCAAAACTCCCTTGGACTTCGTTAGCCAGATAAGTGTTTCGTCTGACTCCAACTGTCGTTCAAAGACGGCTCTGACCTTTTCATCTATCATGACGCTCCCCTACTGCCCCCCGAAGATCAAATTACTGCTCGCGTAGCTGCTGCCGAAATTATTGGCGAGGTTGGCGACTTGGGCGAGGCAGTCGAGGAATTGCTCTTCTGTTAGTTCCGCGAGCGGGTGGGTAAAGACCGACCAGAGCGTGTCTTGCCGCAGGGCATATTTCGCGTCGAGCGCGCTGGCGAAATTCGCCTCAAGCAATCGAGTCAGCTCGCCTTCGTCTAGTTGGCTTTGCGGGGCTACGGGCGTCATAATGCGCATGCGGTTGTGCGTCGTATCTGTCACCACGATTAAGTCGCGCCCACCAATATTAAATTGCCAATAGCCGTCCTCCCCCGTGACCTCCGCACTCGCTTGGCGGACAAGCCCGTCGAGGCGCTCATTCGTCATAGGGTGGGCCGCTACAGGGCTTTTGGGCTTGGAGCTAAACGGGTTTTTCATAGCTAGTTCGCTCCGAACCGTAGCAAGGTCGTCGTGACCTCTCCATTGGCCGTGGGCGTTACAATATAGAGGCGGTCATATTCCGTCGCCTCAACGATGGGCCTGCCGCCCTCCCCGCCGAGGAGTTCTGTTAGAGGCGGTGTGGTGTTACTATGGCCGACGACCAAGTGCCGCCCGCTCATGGATTTTAGCTTAGCCGCCATACCTTCAAGGTCACGCGGGTCATATATCATCACCTCTAAACCGAGATGCGCGGCCAAGGGGGCCGCCGTGTCGCGTGTCCGCTTATAGTCACTGCTGTGGATATGGGTGATGCCAACGTCCCCGAGCATATTGGCGAGAAGTTGCGCGCGGTCTTGCCCCGCTTGCGTTAAAGCAGGGTCGGTTTTGGCTGCCGTCTTTTCAGCGTGGCGAACAAGGAAAATTTGCGAGGCGACAAAACTATCTGCGGAGGTGTAGGTCTGCGCGTCTTGTTGCGGCGAGCAGCCCGCCAGCGACAAAAGGCTTATACCTATAAGTCCTGCAAAAACTCTACGGGTGGTATTAATATATCGTTTCATATCCGTCCTTTTCGCGGGCATTATCCCGATCAAGTTCAAAGGATACATCTCAGCCCACGATTAGGCGCTCCTCGGAATATCTTATATGCGCGGAATCGGCGCGAACCGCAAGGGGGTCGTTAAAGAGACGGAAAAATTATTGACCTAAGTCCATTTCATCTTTTGCTATGGATATTGCACGTGTCTCTCCTAGCGTGGAGAAATATTGCGCGCCGCTATCTTGTAGCTCTTGCGGGACTTTGATCGGCACATGCACACCGACGGCGTCTTGGACATTGAGTGTCTGGGTCAAAATATCTGTGCCACCATCACTTAGGAAGAACCAATAGGGCGGAAAAGCTGTGTCTGTTTGTTTAGCCTGCCAATGATCGGCAAAGGGCGTGTAATGCTGCTCACGCGGGTCGGCGTCGCCCATATGCATGACGGTCGCGCCTCCGTCGATACTTACGCGGTAGACCATATTTTGCACAGAGACGCGGCGTGGGTCAGGCCAACCTGCATGGGGAATGCGGACCGCTGTCGCCGTAATGTCGCCGACCTGAATTGTGACGGGAGAAGCACCATATTCAAGATTAACCGCCGTAATACTGGATGTGAACGCTTCGTTCCAGTCCTCTTGTTTCTTCATGCTGTCAATGGCTTGTTGCGGCGCGACAAAGCGCACAGTTGGATTTTGACTTAAATATTGATTGGCGTCGCCTGCGTTAAAATGATCGCCGTGGGCATGGGAGATAAATACGGCGTCGACTCCCGCAAACGGGCCAGAGCTTGCAAAAATAGCGGCACGTACGTCATCTGGGACGAGTTGATATTGTCCAAAATTATTATGAAATAGCGGGTCGAACAAAATTTTCGTCTCCCCTTCCGTGACTAACACCGCAGAATTAGCCAAATAGCGAGCTTGCCCCGCCTGAGTTTCACTCTCTTTATGGTTACCGTTCTGGTGAGCGTCACCATGCGCCGTCGCCATTTGCGGCAAAGATAAAAACAGGGCGGTTGTTAGGAAGAAAGATTTATAGGTCATGCAATATCCTTTATTATATCTGTTTAATTTACCTTAGATTTAGCGGCGCCGTCAAATTTCAATCGCCGTGCGATCTTCAATGTCGGCTGCTCAATCAAACGATATGATATGGCCGCAGCTATCAAGGATAAGATGACGGTCGCAAGCGTAAACACAAGATTGTCCCAAATCCCTGGCGCACCAATCGTTAGCGTCGCCACAAGGTCATCTGGCGCGTAAGACCCAAGCAATCTCCCAATACGAACAACAACAACCATAACAAGATAATGAACAAGATAGAGAGAATAAGACCAATCCCCTAAGGTCACGAGCCACTTCGGGCATTTCAATGTCCCGTTTATTTCTTGTCCTGCCGCACCATAAATCAAGGCCGCAAAGGGTAGCGTATAAACCGCCACACGTCCCCACCGCGTCAGGTCACTTGATTTATCTGTATAAAAGAAAAAGGCTAAGAGCGATAAAACAACACCGACCCAAAACAAAGCTTTCGGCGCGAAAGCTCGTCCCTTTAACAAGAGCCACGCGAGGATAGCTCCAACAATAAATTCCAAACTTAAAAGTGAAAAGAGAATGGAAAACGTCCCGTTTATCTCCGTCCAACCCAGCGCAAACCCAAGGAAAACAATTCCCGCCCAAACAAGTAAACTTGGCACAAGAAATTTACGAGGTAAAAACAAAAGAACCGCAAAGATAAGGTAGAATTGCATTTCATGTATGAGCGTCCACCCAAGCCGTAGAACAGGAAAGGATTCTTGCGGTATTAGCAATAAAGATCGCACAAAATAGGAAAAATCAGGGGTAGCGCCTCCCTTTAGATCTGGGGCCCCCCAAAGACCGTAAGCGAGATAAAAGTAAACTCCCATGATCGATGCAAAAACCCACCATAAAGGGTATATTCGCACGATCCGCCGGTAGAGAAACCCTCCAACGTCACGCACGCTTCGCCCACCCTTACAGCTCACATAGACCATGATAAAGCCAGAAATCAGAAAAAATAAATCAACCCCTGCATAGCCTTGTCGCCATGGCCCCGACAAGAGCCACCCATCCGTCACAATCGGTTTATTGGCGTTCAGCACCATGATCTGACGCTCCCCAATATGGTAGAGCATAACGATAAAAGCCGCGATGCCTCGAAAGGCTTGGATAGATTGAAGCTTTGGCGGTAAGGGAAATTTCATAACTCGACTTAACAAGTTTAACGCAACACGTATAGGCAAAACGAGTGTGTTATCACATCGACAAACACATCGTGTTCGCACTATCGATAGAGCTAAAACAAACTTATTGGCAATAGCGTCCCTGCTCGCGCGCTGAGGTGTCAATAAAGTCGATAATATCCGCCTTTAAGGTCGAGTCGCCGTCGAAATATTTAGACAAGACTTTCACAGGGCCTTGGTGGTCAAGATCAGGATAAAGCTTATAGACGGCCTTACCGCCTCGTGCTGTGATCGCCGCTGCAAGCTCTTCTGAGTTTTTAGGCCCAACGGTCGTATCATTACCGCCGTTCATTAAAAACATCGGCGGGATTGGGCTATCAACATTATTAAGCGGCGCATCTTTACCACCAAACCGATCAGGGAATATTGTAATATAAGGCTCTTCCTTAAGAGGATAAGCGCCCGTCGGCGCAGCAAGACCAACAACAGACGACACGCGTGCACACATATCGACCCCCGCATTTTCAAGGTAACGGCCATCCGTCCCGAGTAACGTTGCAATATGCCCGCCCGCCGAATGTCCTATGATCGATATAGACCGGTCTGGATATTTTGTGGACGTAAGCGCAACGACCTCAGCCGCATCTTCGACAAACCCTGGGAATTTCGTGTCGGGATAAAGTCTGTAATTTGGGACAATGACGTCATAGCCTTCGCGAGCAAAACCATCCCCAAGGAATTTATAAATATCCTTGCTTCCTTCTGTCCAACTTCCGCCGTGAATAAATATAATCACAGGGGCCTTCGACTTTGGACTCTCTGCCTTGTAAATATCAAGTGTTTGGCGTTCTAAGTCACCATAGGACACATCTTTGGCGAGACTATAGTTAGAACTCGGCGTAATCAAATTCAGAAACTGAACAGGTGAACAGGCCGCCATCAATGCAGACGAAACAAGTAATAAAGAGAGACTTAAAGCGCGCATAATCTAAATCCAAAATGAGGCGTACGTAATATACAATTCATAAGCTGTTAGGTTAAAACAGGTTGCGTGCCAAATGAAAGCTTTGTGAAGTCGTGTTAGTAACCCGAACACCCCCCCGAAAGAGCAGCCCCTTTAAGAAATGATCTCCGTGCGACGCCTTTTTGATAAACACGACGCGTTTCTTTTTGTCGGGCCTTAGCGCCACTTAAAGCCCGAACTATACTCCGCCCCGGAATGTGAGTGCCTGCGACAGAGGCAACGCCTGAAATAGCCGCGCTATGGCCATTCTTTCCTATTTTCTTAAAAGTAGAGACCTTTTCCTTTTCCACGTCATAATCATCACCGAGAACGTCATCTAACTCTTCAATCCTTACATCATACCAATCACAACCCGCATTCGCTTCAAGTTGATAAACATCCTCATCTTTGAGGCGTGTTAAAATTTCGGGTCGCGCGCGTTTACGTATATTAAAATCAGAAAGAGGAGACAAAGCTGCATCTGTGAAAGATTTATAACCGACTGGGCTTGATGCATCTTTGCTCGCAGGCGCTGTTGTCACGAATTCCATACCGCCGCGTACACCTTTGGCCGTATTTCGCGTGCCACGGACGATTATCTCACCCGTTCCAACGGCCGCTCGACTTCCAACTCTAGCACCAACCTTAGCACCCGTAACAGCCCCTTTGGCGACCACTCCAGCGCCTTCAGCCGTGATCGTAACCGCCTCTTTCGCTGCGAGCGCGGTTCCCTTAACCGCAAGGACAGTTCCCTTAGCCGCAAGCCTTGTGCCTCCAATAGCCCCGTCAGCCAAACGGTCCCTAAATCTCTTCTCCTTGAGAACAGGTAATGCGGCTTCATCTGTCTCAGAAAAAGAACTTTGTTCAGATGACCGGCTGTCTTGCTTGGCGACTCGAGGGTTTGAGGCACAAGCCACAATTGATAAAGCGCTGAGTAAAACCAAATTAAAGCGCAAAAATTGTTTTTTTCCCATGACCGACACCATCATTTTATCGCAACGTCGCCTAATAAAGCGTAATTTATAATAGTTATACAGGCTGTCAAGTGAACAGAAGCTTAAACCCATGGCATGATTAAGACACTTGACTCCGATATGGGCTTGTCATAATCGACGCTTGGGCCACGTTCCCCCACTGGAACGCACTTTAACATCTGTACAAAAACGCAGATGATGGAGACATATTATGGCAATAGTCACGAAACCGGACCTGCGTCCGGAGAATCCGCGTTTTTCAAGCGGTCCAACAGCCAAACGGCCCGGTTGGAAAGTTGAAAACCTCAATTTAGATGTACTTGGCCGCTCTCATCGCTCCGCATTGGGTAAAGAGCGCCTCAAATATGCCATTGACCTCACCCGTGAAGTTTTAGGTGTTCCTGATGATTATCGTATCGGCATTGTCCCCGCCTCTGATACAGGCGCAGTTGAAATGGCCATGTGGTCCCTCCTCGGCCCGCGCGGCGTTGATGTGGCCGCATGGGAAAGCTTTGGCAATGGCTGGATTACAGATGCACAAAAGCAGCTTCCGCTTGATGACGTGCGTGTTTTAACAGGCGATTATGGTCGCCTCCCTGACCTCGAACAATATACAGGTGACCGCGACCTCGTCTTTACATGGAACGGCACAACCTCTGGCGTAAAACTCCCAAATGCAGATTTCATCCCTGCTGACCGCGACGGCATCACCATATGCGACGCGACCTCTGCCGCATTCGCGCAAGATATTGAATGGAACAAAGTCGACGTTCTAACCTTTAGTTGGCAAAAAGTTATGGGCGGTGAAGCGGCTCACGGCATGCTAATCATGTCACCGCGCGCTGTTGAACGGCTTGAGAGCTATAATCCCCCTTGGCCTATGCCTAAAATTTTCCGTCTCAAGAAAGGCGATAAGATTAATGAAGGTATCTTCAAAGGCGCGACGATCAACACACCGTCAATGCTTGCAACGGAAGATTATATTGATGCGCTTGAGTGGGCCAAGTCTATTGGCGGCAAAGATGCTTTGTTAAAACGTGCAGATGAAAACGCTCAAGTCCTGTTTGACTGGATTGAGCGCACACCGTGGATTGAAAACCTCGCGCAGAAACGCGAAACATGGTCAAACACAGGTGTCTGCATGGTATTTAATGATGAGCGCATCAAAGACGGCGCGGCTTTTGCCAAAGCGTTTGTCGCTCTCTTAGGCGATGAAGGTGTTGCTCTTGATTTCGGTGCTTACCGCGACGCCCCTGCGGGTCTTCGTATATGGGCAGGCTCGGCGATTGATAAGTCGAACATCACCGCCCTAACACCGTGGCTTGATTGGGCATTTGAAACGCTGATAGCGCAACAATAGTTCACACATTTAGACAGGGCGAGCGCTGCACATAACTGCTGGCAGCGCCCCCACTCCACCCACATTCCTAAGATAATAAAAGGATAGTAAAATGCCTAAAGTACTTATTTCTGATAAAATGTCTGTCTCAGCGACAGAAGTCTTCAAAAACCGCGGCGTCGATGTTGACGTTATTACAGGTCTTACAAAAGAAGAGCTGATCAAGATCATCCCTGAATATGATGGCCTTGCAGTTCGCTCGTCTACGCGGCCTGACGCGGAAATCATTGCGGCCGCTAAAAACCTAAAGGTTATTGGCCGTGCGGGTATCGGTACAGATAATATCGACAAGAAGGCCGCCACTGACCGCGGCGTTGTTGTCATGAACACTCCGTTCGGAAATGCCGTCACAACGGCTGAACATGCGATTGCCATGATTTTCGCCGCCGCTCGTCAAATTCCTGCCGCCTCTCTTCGCACCCAAGCCGGTGAATGGCCTAAGTCTGATTTCAAAGGCGTTGAGCTTTATAATAAAACCCTCGGCGTCATTGGCTGCGGCAATATTGGAGCACTTGTGATTGAACGCGCTTTGGGCCTGAAGATGAAAGTCATCGGCTATGACCCTTACCTCACAGAGGAACGGGCCTTGGCTTTAGGCATTGAAAAAGTTGAGCTTGACGATCTGTTCAAGCGCGCTGATTTCATCACGCTTCACACACCGCTTGTCGAAGGCACACGCGGGATTGTTTCGAAAGAACGTCTCGCCATTACAAAAAAGGGTGTGATCCTCGTGAACTGTGCTCGTGGTGGTCTTGTGGACGAAGAAGCCCTCAAAGACGCACTCGATTCAGGTCACGTTCGCGCCGCCGCCCTCGATGTGTTCGAAGTTGAACCCGCCAAGGAAAACATTCTGTTTGGCACAAAAAATTTCATCGCCACGCCGCATCTCGGAGCTTCAACCCTCGAAGCTCAAGAAAATGTCGCCGTCCAAGTGGCCGAGCAAATGGCGGATTACCTCCTCACAGGCGCCGTCACTAACGCGCTTAACACGCCGTCAATCTCAGCCGAAGAAGCGCCACGCCTTAAGCCCTTCGTTGATCTTGCCAGTAAATTAGGGTGCATGATGGGTCAGCTTTTGCACGATTCCGTTAAAACCATCGAGATCACCTATAAGGGCGCCGTTTCAGAGCTTAATACCACGCCGATGAGCGCCGCCGCTCTTGCAGGCCTTCTTAAAACGGCCATGCCTGAAGTGAATATGGTGTCTGCGCCTGTTCTTGCAAAAGAACGCGGCATTGAAGTCAAAGAAAGCTACGTCGCTGAAGCGGAACGGGCGGAAAGCCTTATCCGCATCATGGTCGAAACGGATGAGCGTAAATTTGCTATCGTCGGGACGATTTACCGTGGCGAGCCGCGTATTGTGCGCCTTTTCGGTGTACCAATGGACGCCGCTTTTGACCCGCATTTAATCTATGTTCGGAATGATGATAAGCCGGGCTTCATTGGTAAACTTGGTAATCTTCTAGGCGAAGCCAAAATCAATATTGCCACCTTCTATTTGGGCCGTATGGATCAAGGCGGCGAAGCGGTCTGTCTCGTCTCTGTCGATACAGAAGCCTCTCCAGAAATTCTCACAGCGATCAAAGCTTTAGATCATGTTAAGATCGTTGACGGCGTTAATTTGTAAATAGAAGTTAAAGTAAAATGTGTGGGGGTGATATACCATCCCCGCATATATTCTAGCCGCCCAACACCTTCGAGCGTCCGTTTTGTTTGATAACAAAATCCACGCATAGGTGAACCTATGATAAATCTAACATTCAGCTTACGAACATGTGTTTAGACCTATAATGTTTTTCAATCATCATACTGAGGTGTGATGCCCCAAATGAAAGACACTGACCTATGGCTCGCTTATCCCCCTCCTTTTTTGCACTTATGGCCCTCGCCTCCCTTGGCCTTTCCGCACCGCTACAGGCGCAAGTGCAACCCCAAGCGCACCCTCAAAATGATGCGGCGACTTGCCTAGCTTTCGCCAATCTTGGCGGAATTGTCGCCGATTACATCCTCCCCATAAGTCTGCGAGACTATGCGGCGATGAATAGCGGGAAAGACCCGCAAAGAGTTCAAGGCCTTGTCAACAAAATTGACCGCGAGCTTAGCCAAACAGACAAGCAGGCTTTTAGCCGCCACGGCCCAAACAATTCAGCTTTGCTTGAAGAAGCTTCTACAGAATTAGCCATTAACCTTGTCCTAGACGGTCACGCCTCAAATCCACAAGGCATCAGCTCTTTCATGCTGCAAGACTGTAGGCAGGCCACCCCAAGCCGTATCATCGAAATTCAAGGTCAAGCGCATCAAGATCAGTCACAAACGACGCGCTAAGGGCTAAGGATAAAGATTAGCGCATTACGCGCTCTCTTTTTCCGCAGCCTCATGGCTGCGTTTCTATCGTTTGTTGAAAAGCGAAAGGCGTCAGAACAGAATGACCAAAACCTATTTACCACGTAATCTATACCCGATTGCTAACGTATAAAAATTGGTCATTTTAAACTAATAACGTCATAATATACATCACCACACCACTATCTTGGATAGCCGTTAATTTAAAATACGGCCATTGTAGGATACGAGTTTATATAATCGACTAGATTATGATAACTTAAACCAATTTCATGACGTAGTCCCTTGTCCCAGACGTCATCTGGGATTTCATTCTAGCATATGAAGTTAACCTCAATTACTAAACAAAAAAGCCATGATATGAAAGAAATCCGCTTATACCACTCCATTGCAAAGGCGATAATGGAAATGATCGATACGGAGAATTATTCTGTTGGAATGAGGCTTCCGACTGAACGAGAACTAGCTAAAAAATTTAAAGTTAGTCGGATGGTCGTAAGAGAAGCCGAGGCTTCCCTCCAAGCAATTGGCGTACTAAATATCAAGGGCGGCTCTGGCGCTTACATCTGTGAGCCGCCGTCATCAGACTTACCTATCGTCACCGCCTTTGGCCTTACGCAGACACGGCTTTTATTTGAGCCTGAATGTGCTGCGTTGGCCGCAATAAAGGCCACAGATGAGCAAATTTTAGAGATTGAAGCAACTGTCGAGTTGATGGCAAACACCCCCTCAGACTCCCCTGAGGGACACCAAGCCGACCACAGGTTTCATTTGTTAATTGCTAAAGCGACAGGAAATGAAGCCAATATCGCAGTCTTGCAAAATATTTGGCGTATGCGAAATGAGATCGATGCCGTAAAACGCGTTTATGAGGCCGTTGGAGAAAAAGATTCAGCAGACAGAGTAAAAGAACACTCGGATATAATGGAGGCTATTCGAGCCCGAAACCCCGTCGCAGCGCGTCAGGCTATGAGGCAGCATTTCTCACGGCTCCTGAATGCCCTTTTAGATTTCACTGAACAGAAAGCTATAGAAGATGTGCGCGAAAAATCCAAAAGCAATCGCGAGTTATATTTTGCGCCACAATATTAGCTTGCCCAATATTTTGGCCGTTTATCTAATTTGGCCAGTCATGGCATTCCGTCACACCTCGTCAATTTGTCTACATGCAACAGATGCTGAAACTTTCGTAAATAATACTCGCCATTTTGGGACAAATTGTATAAAGCGCCTTGTCTGTCTGATTTCAATGAATCAGACCCTATTCTTGGTGGGATAAATTATGGCGAATGTTGTTGTTGTTGGCTCGCAGTGGGGCGATGAAGGTAAAGGCAAAATCGTTGATTGGCTCTCCAGTCGCGCGGATGTCGTTGTTCGGTTCCAAGGCGGCCATAATGCGGGTCATACGCTCGTGGTTGACGGAACGACCTATAAGCTAAGCCTCTTGCCGTCTGGTGTTGTACGCGGCGGCAAACAGTCCGTGATTGGTAACGGCGTTGTGCTTAATCCGTGGGCCTTCCTTGAAGAAGTACAAAAGATCAAAGCCCAAGGCGTGAACATTTCAGCCGATAATCTCGTGATGTCAGAATCGACAACCCTTATCCTACCGCTCCATAGCGAGCTTGACGGTATTCGCGAGAACCGCGCGGACGGTGTGAAGATCGGTACAACCCGCCGCGGCATTGGCCCCGCTTACGAAGATAAAGTCGCCCGCCGCGCCATACGCGTTTGCGACCTGCGCGACAGTGACGCTCTCATGGAGCGTATAGAGAATTTGCTGCACCATCATAATGCCCTCCGCAAAGGCCTTGGCCATGACCCTGTAGACGCGCAAGCGCTGCACACATCCTTGATGGAAGTTGCGCCAAAAATTCTGCCTTATTCAGCGCCCGTTTGGAAAATGCTCGACGAAGCCAACCGCGCCGAAAAGCGTATTTTGTTTGAAGGTGCCCAAGGCGCTATGCTCGATATTGATCATGGAACCTATCCCTTTGTCACCTCGTCCAACACTATCGCGGGGCAAGCCGCGGCAGGCTCTGGAATTGGCCCTGGCGCTTTGAACTATGTCTTAGGCATTACCAAAGCTTATACGACGCGCGTCGGTGAAGGTCCCTTCCCGACAGAGCTTGACGACGATATTGGTCAACGCCTCGGCGAACGCGGCCATGAGTTCGGAACCGTCACAGGCCGCAAGCGCCGCTGCGGCTGGTTCGATGCGGCCATGGTACGCCAAGCTATCGTCACAGGCGGCATTACAGGTATTTCCCTGACCAAGCTCGACGTGCTTGACGGCTTTGCTGAGCTTAAGATTTGCACAGGCTATAAGCTTGATGGACAAATTATGCGCTATCTGCCGTCTGGCATTAAAGCCCAAGCCTCTGTGACGCCGATTTATGAGACCCTCGAAGGGTGGCAAGGCTCTACGCGCGGTGCGCGCTCTTGGGCTGACCTTCCTGCGCAAGCGGTGAAGTATGTCCGCCGCGTTGAGGAGCTTATCGGTTGTCCCGTCTCTATGGTGTCGACATCGCCAGAGCGCGAAGACGTCATCTTAATGCGCGACCCCTTTAAGGCTTAAATATCAGTGCGAGCTTTGTTCGCCTCTTGAAGCTCTTTCAATAGATCTTCGTGAATACCGCTACTATCGCCGCCGCCAAAGACCATTGCGCCTGAGGTGTAAGTTGTGCCGAAGGATTCCGCCGCCGTCACAGTTTGTGCCAGTGCCGAAATAAAATCATCTTCGGTTAAAGACGGTAGCGGGTGAATAAACGTGGCCCAGACAATATCATTGGCAATGGCGTAGCGCGCATCCAATACCGAGTCGTAATTGGCTTGTAGCATCCGCTCCATAAGGCCGTCGGGTAAGGCCGACACTTGAATGATCGGGGAAATAACCCGCATCCGTCCAGCCTCACTATCAAATACCATCATCAGTTCGCGCTCGGCGATTTCAAACACAGCCCCCGTCTCACGAACGTCCGCGTCCTCATCAAGACGTAGAACGAGGTCTATAAGTTTCTTACCGCTCATAAGGGCATCTTCAGTGCTTTTTTGTACACCCTCTTGTATTGTAACATCAGCTTCAATGTTAGGACTATCGCCAACCGTAGCGTCTTGAGAACACGCTGAAACGCTATAAGTTGCTGCTAAAATAACGGAGAAAAGAAGCTTTCGGCTGTTTGACATAATCTAATCCTTTTATTCATACTGACAAAATTGACTGACCGGCACAACTCAAACTCGCTCACATCTTTGCGAGAGCCCTTAGGGTCAAAGGAAAATCGACTATGCGGCATAGCTAAAAATAATGGTAAATTGAGCACAGCGCCTTTGCCAAATTTTACCTAGGGAAGAACATCGCCCCTCTGTCATGTTCAAGTCTATTCACCTCAATCCAGTTCTGTATTTTCTTCTTTATAGGAACAGCTATAGTTGATAACCAATATATTAAAATGGATGGAGGGATCGTGTTTAAATATATGTCTATCAGGTCGAAACTTTTATTATTAATGTTAGTTGTTGGACTTCTAAGCGCTGCATTTGTCGGTGTTTTATCCTATAAAAATGCGAAAACCTCATTAACGACAACTATTTATGACCAACTAACAGCTTTACGTGAAACAAAGAAACGTCAAACTGAAAATTATTTTCAAAACCAAATCATTGCCTTTGAGGTTTTTTCTAATCAAGCACAAGTTAGTGGGGCCCTTGATGCTTTTAGCGCCAGCTTCGATGACGTGCAGCCCCCGACGCAAAACTCTATTGAAACGCTAAAGCAATTCTATATTTCAGATTATTTGATGAAGCTAAAGGACAATAGCAACGGTGAACCTGTCCTCTCAACCTTCTTTCCACAGTCCATAGCGGCTCAAGCACGGCAAGCTCAATTCATTTCCGAGAACCCCTCCCAAACTGGCCGCAAAGATGAGCTCGTTCAGCCGAAATTACCCGGCTTACAAACCATCGATAACAGCGATTATGCGGCGGCCCATGTTAAATACCATCCGCTTTTTTCACGCATGCTGAACAAATTAAACTATTACGATATTTTCTTGATTGATCACAAATCAGGAAACATCGTTTATTCTGTTTATAAAGAAGCCGATTACGCCACCAATCTAGATACGGGGCCTTACCGTTATACGGGATTAACCAAAGCCTTTAATGCGGCGCGCAAGAACCCTCAATTGGGAAGTGTCACCCTAATTGATTTCTCTCATTATGAGCCATCCTATAACAAACCTGCGGCCTTTATGGCGACGCCTGTTTTTGACGGGTCTGTCCTGAAAGGAATTGTTGCGGCCCAACTGAACATTGATGATATAAATAAATTTATGACGTCTGATGGAAATTGGGTGCAAGAAGGTATGGGCGCGTCAGGAGAGGTTTATCTCGTTGGCGAAGATGCTAATCTTCGTACATCTAGCCGTTTCCTTATTGAAGATAGGGACGGATATATTCAAGCGTTAAAAGACGCTGCCGTCCCTTCAAAGACCATTGAACTGATTGAGAATACAAATATTGCCATCCTTAATCAGCCCGTAGATTCCATTGCTTCAAACAAAGCTTTACGCGGCATTAGCGGCACTGAAATCGTCGATGACTACCGCAATGTACAAGTTCTATCTGCTTACGGCCCTATTGAAATTGGCGGCATGAGATGGGGTATCATGGCTGAGAAAGATGTCTCAGAGGCCATGGCGCCTCTCCACAGTTTACGAAACAAAATCCTCATCACGATAGGATCTATAGCGATTGCTGTGACCTTGTTTTCACTTCTCGCTGCGGGCATATTCGCAAAGCCTGTGGCGCGCCTAGAAGAATCTGTTGCACGGTTTGCGGCTGGAGATACGGATTTCCACTTAGATGTATCAGGCACGGATGAATTTGCCTCTCTTTCACGCGCTTTCAATGGAATGGTAGATGAAATTCGCGGGCATAATAATATTATAGAAACGAAGAACCTTGAAAATGAGCGCCTTCTTCGAACCGTCCTGCCTGACGCGATTGCAGATCGCGTTCGCGGCGGTGATGTCGCTATTGCTGAAACATTCGAAAATGTCACGGTGGTTTACGCAACCATTGGGCGCTTCACAGAAATTATGGCCAATGTTTCAGCGAGTGAAATGATCAATCTCATTAACGAACTTATTGACGCCTTTGATGAAGCTGCGGAACGCCATGGCGTTGAAAGAATTAACACAGTTGGTGATGTTTACCTCGCGGCCTGTGGCCTTCCAATTCCGCGCTTGGATCACGCGAAACGCGCAACCGCTTTGGCGCTTGAAATGATCACGATCGTCAACCGTTTTAACCGCACCCATAACTTTCAGCTTACATTACGTGTCGGCCTATCCTCAGGCGAAGTTGACGCCGGTATCGTGGGTAAACGCCGTTTTGTTTATGAGATACTTGGCGAGAGTGTGACGGTCGCGCGGCAACTCGCGACAGAAACATCCGTCAATACCGTTTCCATCGCTAAGACGACTTATGATGACATTCAAAATCAGTCACAATTTAAAACAGCCGCAGCGATCAAGTCAGAAGCCACAGGAACGATTGAACGTTGGGTTTCAAAAACACCAAGGCTTGTGACAAAATCTAAGAGCCGTTCCTAATGAATGCGCTCAGCACATCAGCCATTTTTGCGGTTATTGCTGTTGCAATAATCTATCCTATTCTGACAATTATATTATCTGAAATACAGCGCTTACAAGAACGAAAGAAAACGCCTTATGTGAAGGCTATACGACTATTTCAACTAACGGTTATGCCAACGGTTGCTCTCTATATTTTGATAACACGCATTGCAAATGTAGACGGTTTCCCAAAGGAATTAGACGGGAACTCGACTCCCCTATCAGACTTGCCCCTATCTGTTATTGCGGCAAAAATAGTCCTCACAGCCGCAGCTATTTTTTCCATTAATGCCTTATTGACGGCCCTGAATGCGGTTTTGATTTCGCAACGTAATAAAAGCTCTTTTCTAGCGAATATACCCGGACTTCTTCTTGACCTTTTACGAGTCACGCTTGTTCTCATTGGGGCGGCTATTATCGTCTCAACCGTGTGGGGGGCCGACTTACAAGGGGCCCTTGTAGGGCTAGGTGTCGGGGGTATCGTCCTTGGACTTGCCTTACAAGATACGCTCTCCGCTGTATTTGCAGGACTATCCATGGTCTCCACACGTAATTTCAAAGAAGGTGATTGGCTACAAACTGGTGATTATGAAGGTAAGGTCATAGCCATGGATTGGCGTTCTGTGACTATAGAAACAGAGCAAAAAATCTTGGCCGTTGTTCCAAATTCTGAATTGGCTCAATCAACCTTTGTCGTCGAGTCATCAGAAACAATGCCGTACGGCGAGGAAGTCTCTCTCTTTCTAGCCTATGATGATCCGCCCGAAAAAGTTATGCGCGCAATTGATAATGTTGCGCAGTCTATCCCCGATATCCTAAAAGACCCACCTCATGAGGTTGAAGTTCTAAATTATACGGACAAGGGTATAGAATATGAACTCATGTTCTTTGTCAGTAACCGAGGTGAAGCTTGGCGTGTACGCTCAGATTTCCTACGACGGTTTTGGTATGTCGCCCAACGTGAAGGACTACATCATTCAGGGGCGCAGAATTTACATTTCCAAACAATTGAACCTCAAACGACAAGCTTTAAAACACGACATGATTTATTGTCCAAAATAACGGCCATAAGCCCTCCAGGCATAGGGTTTGATGAACTAGCCGAGTCTGTAGACATTGTAAGCTACGGGTTTGAGGAAGTGCTAATGTCAGCGGGTGATAAGTTTAAAGCCATTTATATACCCATCGAAGGCAGTTTAAGCCTTCTTGATCCTCACGGCGAACTTATTCAAACGCTCAGAGAAGATGAGTTTTATGTCTCACGTGCATTTTTGACAGGCTCTGAAAGCCGTGTGAACCTGAGGTCTGATGAAGACTGCCGCACTTTAAAAATTAACTTTCAGGACTTATTAAAATACACAGATAAAAACCCTGCGATAGCCGAAAGGCTTGAACAATATATCGAACAGATGGAAGACTTACTTAGAGGTCAAGACATTGACCTAAAGGTCAATAAATTAGGACATTCTTTCAGCTAAGATCAATATCCATAACTCACTGATCACGCATATAATTAAACGGCTGCTATTCTTATTTGCGAATTGACCACAGGGGTGATCACTGACAAGGCTGTGCGAAGATTCGCGCAATCATGCGCCCTTACTGAGACACCCTATATGAGCCAAACCAGATTTATCATAACGGCCATAACGCTTATCTTAATATGGGGGTCTGCCTTCACAATGGTCGACGTGGCCGTGCGGAGCGTGTCGCCGATTTGGGTTGTGGCGGGGCGCGTCTCTATCGCCGCCATCATTATTGTCACTTATGCCTATATGAAAGGTTTTCGCTTACCGTCCCTCAATGATGTACGCTGGCGGTGGTACAGCGTTCTCGGCATGACAGGAATCGTCATCCCATTTTTTCTGATTGGGCTAGGCCAACAAACCATTGAAAGCGGCATCTCTGCTATCTTGATTGGCGCTATGCCGCTGATGACGATTATCCTCGCGCATTTTCTCACAGATGAGCGCATGACAGTCATGAAATTGCTAGGCTTTATCATCGGATTTAGCGGCTTGATTGTTCTATTTTTACCCAAAGATTTCAGCCTCTCTCTTGTGGGAGATTGGAAAGCGCAAAGCTTCATTCTCCTCGCCGCCTTCTTCTATGGGATAACAACCGTTTTCGCCAAGCGCGCACCCGAGACAGATTCAAATATTGCCGCCGCAATGATGTTATGCGCGGCCACGATTGCCGCTATTGTCTGGGCGCTCTTTGAGGGCCTCCCACAAACAGCGCCAGACCCCATAGCTTATTGGATGATCTTCTTGTTGGCGGTTGGCTCGACAGGATTCGCGACGATTTTATATTTGAACATGATTGATATTAAGGGGCCGACGATAATGGCCTCGGTCAATTATTTCGTACCTGTCGCCTCGGTCATTTTCGGCATTTGGTTTCTGGGTGAAAGCTTTACATTACAGAAGCTTATCGCCTTTTTCGTTATCATTATTGGCGTATTGATTTCACGCATCGGGAGCAAAAAACCTGTCACTACGACTTAGGCTTCATCATGTCTTTCAGATTGGCAAACGGGTTCTTAGACGTTGGCTCTGATGGTTCGCTTGTCGTGTTAGCTTCAGGCTCTTCCCCTTGTAAAATAAGGCCGTGATTAAGCGGCCCGTGACCTGCCCCGAGTTTCGGCGCGGTACGGATAGCTTCATAAACAAAGTCCCGCGCGGAGAGCACAGCCTCGTCGAGCGGCGTACCTGCGGCCATGCCCGCTGCAACCGCACTGGCGAGCGTACAGCCCGTCCCGTGGGTGTGACGACTGTTAAGGCGCGGCCCCGACATAAGGTTATTACCGTCCTCTGACACCAGAACGTCAAACACCATCTTACTGTCCAAATGCCCGCCTTTCATCAACGCTGCATAAGCGCCCATACCAAGGAGGACATCCCCTGCCTTAGTCATATCGTCCGTGTCTTCGATCGTAACGCCCGTCAGGATTTCCGCTTCAGGGACATTGGGTGTAATCAAATCGCACACAGGAATGAGCTTGGTTTTTAGCGCGTCAATCGCCGCCTCGTCCATCAAGCGATCTCCGCTCGTCGCGACCATCACAGGGTCGAGAACGACAAAGGCGTCCACATCGTCAACGGCTGCCGCGACAGCCTCGATAATCTCTTGATTGCCCAGCATCCCGATCTTGATGACGTCCGCGCCAATATCATCCATGACAGATTTAATCTGCTGCGTGATCACATCAGCGGGCAGCATATGCACAGACTGCACGCCGACTGTATTCTGCGCCGTCACTGCCGTAATCGCCGTGGCGCTATACACCCCGTATGCCGCACAAGTCTTTATATCCGCCTGCACCCCCGCCCCGCCGCCCGAGTCGGAACCTGCGATGATAAGAACGCGGGGTGTTATATAATCAATCACATCAACACCATTTTTATAGTTAACAATAGCAAAGGAACAAACACTCCAATAATGAAAAACAGGCAACTTAAGTAAGAAAAAAATCTACCCCATTTAACCAATCGGTTACCTTTTTCCAAAAGCCTTTTATATTTGGAAAAATTAGAAATAATACTCGGATACTGCTTAGAATATTGCTCATTAATAATCTTATTAGAAACGTTAGCAGTATTATTACATCCATTATCTCTTAAATTTTTATGAAAATTATCCCTTATACTTAAAAACTCATCTTGAGAGTTTCTTTTACAAGTATAGCTCTCTTTCCAATTATACAGACTTTTTATGAAAATCATTCCAGATAAAAACACTACTAATATCCCAAAAAAGAAGCTCCATAGACTTATTAGTGTAAAAAAAACAATCTCTTCGTTGTATTCTGAATTTATCAAACCAGACGCTATAAGAACCAAACCACCACCATTCCCTACTAGTGGAGCCACGAATACCCGTTTCTCAAAATCAATGATTTGTTGAGAGTAACTTTCAATTAACGGTGCATAATTACCTTCCTTACGAACATTTGATTTCAAATTTTTAATAATTTGTTCTTCAGTTTCCATTCGCAATTGCCTCCCACACTTTCATCGCCTGTACCGTCTCAGATACGTCGTGAACGCGGAGGATATCAGCTCCAGCTTGGGCTGACCAGAGGGCGGCTGCGAGGGAGCCGCCGAGGCGGTCATCGGCGCTGCTGCCGTCGATTTTGCCAATGAAGGACTTACGTGACGCGCCCATTAGCACAGGACAGCCAAGGGCCTTCAAAGACGCCAATTCCCGCAGGAGCGCTAAATTATCCTCTTGCCGTTTGCCAAACCCTATCCCCGGATCGAGGGTGATCATATCACGGTCAATCCCCGCAAATTCGCAGGCATCAAGCCGCTTGGCGAGCCAGTCTTTGACCTCAAATACGGGGTTATCATAATGGGGATTGTTCTGCATGGTTTCAGGTTTGCCCTGCGCGTGCATGAGGATAAGCGGACAGGCCAAGTCCGCCGCCACCGCCTCGGAGCGCTTATCAAAGGTGAGCGCCGAAACATCATTCCAAATATCCGCTCCCGCGAGGACAGCCGCTTCGGCCACTTCGGGCTTACGGGTATCAATGGAAATGATGGGGCCAATGTCAAAGTCCCGCGTGGCGTCCCGTAGCTCTATGATGACAGGAACCGTGCGGCGGACTTCTTCTTTGACGCTGATTTCCTCTGCGCCCGGACGGGTGCTTTCGCCGCCAATGTCGATAATATCCGCGCCTTGGTCGATCAGCTCTAGGGCCTGCTTCACCGCAACATCAAGGCTGTCATAGCGCCCACCGTCGGAGAAACTATCGGGCGTGACATTGAGTATGCCCATGATTTTTGGTCGTTTAAACATATCCCGTTCATTAAAAATGCCCCGTGAGGGGCATCTTAATTTTAAGCCTCAGCCGTGCCGCCAATCGTGCCGCCTTTCGGCTTACGTTTGGTGGTTGGAATAGACGAGACGGGAGACGCGGGGCCTGACCCATCACCTGGGCGTCGCGGCGGCGTGCCGTCTGAGAGGAGTTCCGCAATTTCCTCACCTGAAAGCGTCTCATATTCCAAAAGAGCTTCGGCCAAAGCCGTCCAGTCTTTCTTTTTCTTTTTCAATATTTTCAACGCTGTTTCATGCGCTTCGGTGACGAGACGTTTGATTTCGGATTCGATACGGCTAGCCGTGTCAGGCGAGATCGCAGAGCCTCGGCCAATACCCGGCATGAAGCTGCTTTGATCGCGGTTCACATAAGCAATCGGACCGATTTCATCAGACAAGCCCCATTCCGTCACCATAGCTGTGGCGATGCGTGTGACTTGCTCAATATCGCTCGATGCACCAGATGTTACTTCGTCATAACCGAACTTCAATTCTTCCGCCGCGCGGCCACCCATAGCCATAGCCATACGCGCAATCATTTCTTGGCGGCTTTGCGAAATTTGGTCGCGTTCTGGAAGATATTGAACCATACCTAAAGCGCGTCCACGGGGGATAATCGTCGCTTTGTGAATGGGTAAACTACCCGGCATGTTGAGGCCGACAATCGCGTGACCTGCCTCGTGGTAAGCCGTATTGGCCTTTTCTTGTTCCGTCATCACCAAGGTGCGGCGTTCCGCGCCCATGAGGATTTTATCACGGGCATCTTCAAATTCACGCATAGAGATTTTCAGCTTATTACGACGTGCTGCCAATAGAGCCGCTTCATTGACGAGGTTCGCCAAGTCAGCCCCAGAAAACCCGGGCGTTCCGCGTGCGATATATTTTTGGTCGATATCTTTCGCCATAGGCTTGCCGCGCATATGCACGCCGACGATTTTCTCGCGGCCTGTAATATCTGGCAGAGGCACTTCGATTTGACGGTCAAAACGACCCGGACGCAAGAGCGCCTTATCAAGTACGTCAGGACGGTTCGTCGCGGCAATAATGATAATGCCTTCGGTTCCGTCAAACCCGTCCATTTCAACGAGGAGTTGGTTCAGTGTTTGCTCGCGTTCTTCGTGACCGCCTGACGTTCCGACGCCGCGGTGGCGACCGACCGCGTCGATCTCGTCAATAAAGATAATACAAGGCGAGTTCTTGCGCGCTTCGGCAAACATATCACGAACCCGAGACGCGCCGACACCGACAAACATTTCAACAAAGTCAGACCCAGAAATGGTAAAGAACGGCACACCCGCCTCACCTGCAACCGCACGGGCGAGCAAGGTCTTACCTGTCCCTGGAGGGCCAACAAGCAAAGCGCCCGTTGGGATACGTGCGCCGAGGCGCTTAAATTTAGTAGGGTCTTGTAGAAATTCGACCACTTCTTTTAGGTCGTCTTTCGCCGCTTCTACGCCCGCGACATCCTCAAATGTTTTCGTGCCGCTAGCTTCTGTGAGCATCTTCGCGCGGGACTTACCAAAGCTCATCGCACCACCGCGACCACCGCCCTGCATAGAGCGCATAAACATGATCGAAATACCAATAATCAAGATCAAGGGCAGCATACCCAAGAACATACTCATCAGAGCGCTTTCTTGTTTACGCTCCACTGTATCATAGGTGATATTACTCGCCTCTAAGGCTTCAACAAGGTCAGTCGTTTCAAAGGGTCTGACATTGGCTTTAAAATCAGCCCCGTTCGACCCATCATCTAACTTACCTGTAACGCTACCGCCCGTGCTATCTATAACTACGTCAGAAATAGTTCCCGCTTGGGCGCGGTCAATCAACTCTGACGTTTTCAGTGTCGTTACAGTCGTATTTTGAAAAGATCCTTGGCTCATGCTCACCATAGCCGCAAACATGACTAAAATAAGGGCCCATACGGCAAAATTTCGCAAATTGATTTTCATTATGAGTCCTTACCCAGAAACTGGCCCAGCCTTCACGTCATGCTGTTATGATTTAATATAGGGACTTTCATGCAAAACATAAGCCCATATATGTCAAAATATTATCATTTATTACAAAATGTCGCGCTTTATAGCTTTGAGCCCTCATTTGTCTTTATCTACGCGGATAGGTTAGCGAATTCAGCGGATAAAACAAATGGGAATTGCCTATCATCATGATCGTTAGAAACATGACAGTTAAGGATCAGTGAACTTTAGACAGACACGCGGCCCATGAGACGTTCATGCCCTAGCCATTCCACGCTAAGATCATCACTGTGATAGGCCCCCACCCCAATGACATCACCTTGTGTGTTTTCTATCAAGGGTAAGGTCAAACGCGCTTCAGGTGGAAACGACCGCATACAATCAGCAAGACGGCTTATATGACCAAAGGCATGTCCAATTTTGACCACGTCTTTTCCTGTATAAGATATGAGGAACCGTTGATCCCAAACATGATGCCCTGAAGAAAATTCTTGCGGTTTGGATGCGGGGATATGCCCCTTACGCCCCTTGGCGCGACTCGCTTCACACACGAGCAAGTATCCCGTCTTATGTGCTGTGATTTGGCAGCCGTTCAACGTCGCCGCTTTGAAGCTAGGCCCCCTCATTTGGGCTTGCAGCTTTTCAAGGGCATATGCATCCGTCATTTTACCACGGCCACCTACGGCTTGAATAAACCGCCTAAGCACCTGCTGGTTTGGAATAGATTTGAACCGAATGAAACCATGGCCGGACACGTCAGCATGTGTTTTGGTCCATCCTTCCAGCTGCTGTTGCTCTTGTAGCAAACCCGCTTGTAGATCGTCAGCCGTTGTCACTAACAGCTTAGACAGATCAGCTTTTGTTGATAAATATTGCCGCGCGCGAATACGTGTGAAGTCAGCATTTTGATTACTGGGGTCATCCGCCCAATCAAGCCCATGCTTTCTATTATAAGCCCGTAATTTTTCGCGTGAACATTTAAGCAAAGGACGAATAAGCTCAATTCCTGCAAGGGCCGGCCATATGGGCGCGTAAACCCGCTCTCGCATACCCGCAGCCCCGCGCCATCCCGTATCACGGTCATAGCGCATCAAACATGTCTCCGCCTGATCGCCAAGAGTGTGCCCCGTTAGAAGATACCGAAGCCCCAAAGACCGCAGCCGTTCCCCCATTAACCCGTAACGGGCGAGACGGGCCTTTTCTTGAATAGCCGTTGTCACGGCCTCAGGCGACCAGGTTAAAACATCACATTTAAAACCCCAGGACTGCGCCTGTCTTTGTGCGGCTAAAGCCTCGGGTTGTGAGCCTTGCCGCAGGCCATGATCGACAATGAAAACATGTGCGCGCGCCGCATGAGCCCGTAAGGCGTGCACGAGTGCAACACTGTCCCCGCCTCCAGAAAAAGCAACCGCGAACGGTGTCACCCTTGACGGGAGGAGCCGTGTTAACGCCCCCTCTACTATGTCTTCTAAATTTAGCTGCTTATCCATAGAGGGACGTCACGCGCTATTAGCAACCTGTGCGGCCTAGCTCAACGTCTCGCTTATTACGTATCGCCTCAGAGGCATTAGGATATTGCGATAGAAAGCTATCGAGGGTCTGGCACGCTTGGTCTTTATTACCAAGTTCACGCAGGCTGGCCGCAAGACGGATCATCGCGTCAGGGGCTTTCACCCCATCTCTATCCGTACGCATAGATTGAATATAAGCATCCGCCGCGTCAGCGTAACCACCCTTTACAAAATAGGTTTCACCCAGCCAAAAACTAACTTCGCCTCTATCATCCGCCTCTGGTTGGAGTGTCAGATATTGTTGAAATAGACTTTGCGCCCCTGAAAAATCTCCCTGTGCGAGTTTCTGGCGTCCTTCATTGGGTAAATTTGACAGATCATTTACGGCCTGTCCTTCAAATGAAGGTGACGGATCACGCAATAATGGGCGCTCATTGAGTGTCGGCGGCCCCTGAATGGCCGACGGTTGGGTTGGGTCAACATAGGTTGACTGAGATGAACCACTATTATCACCATAAGTCCTCGGTGCATAAGACCGAACTTGCCCGCCTTGCTTGGAGACTAATTCTACAGCGTCCAGATGAATATTAAATTTAGTGGACAGCTCTTGCATCTCACGAATATCGCTCACAAGCGCTTTGACTTCAGCTCTGAGGTTATCGCGCTCAAACCGTAATCTCTCGATTTCACCTGTCAGGTTACGGTTAGCTGCCTCTATTGTATCCATGCGCGCCATTAACGCTTCTGCCGCAGGGTCGCCCGTCAACATTCGCGACTCAAGCCGGTCCAGACGCGCCGCAAGTGCCGCGTTTTGCGCCGCAAGCTCTTTCTTACTTTGAGCAAAAGATGGCTGGCTATGAAGGGACGCCATGACGACAAAGATAAAACCAAAAATAATGCTACGCATAAAAATTCCCACGGCAAAAAAATAGACGCCAACAAAAAGGGGCGAGCCGTAACTCAACCCCTATATACCCTTTAAATTAAGTCACATTAAAAGGTCGTTAACATAGCGTAAACGATCTAAGGTGAACTTAACCAGCACCGTTCGCAACATTGACATTCGTGTTGCCATTTCTATTTCGCGACCATGACTGTTCATTAGAGCCTGCGTCAATCGGACGTTCTTTCCCGTAAGACACAGTGGTTAAACGATTTGGTGCAACACCTTGGCTCACCAAAAATGCTTTAACGCTACTGGCGCGTCTGGCACCTAAAGCAAGATTATACTCACGCGTTCCACGCTCGTCTGCATTGCCTTCTATCACAGCCGTTATATTTGAGTATGTGTTCAACCAATTAGCTTGGCGCCTTAAAACATCTCTTGACGTATCAGATAGAGTGCTTTGATCATACCCAAAGTAAACGCGCCCATCCCCGCCCGATTGATATAAGAAATCATCAAGAGATCCTGCTGTCGGCGCAATAAATGTAGGGGTCGTATCTACTGGAGCCGTCACTGGGGCCGGCGGAGCAACAGGCGGCGGCACAGGCTCAAATACTTGCTGTGGGGTTTCAACAACTTCAATCACCTCTTGAGCAGGTTCTGGCTGAGTTGCACATGCCGTTAGAATGAGGCCGCCCACTCCAATCTTTAAAATTGTTTTTAAGCTCATCGTCATCTCTCTTCTATCTATTCACGTTCATAAAAACCAAAACAGACATCGTAATCAAGTTTATTTTGAATTCTTTTGATTAGAAAATGGTTAGATTAAGGCAAAAATGAAAATAGTCGCTTATATGACAATAACTTAATTTAGTGACTCAACTTACGGTAGGACGGGTGACCATGCGGGGTCAGAGGCTTTGCCAGGCGTGCCAACTTTTCTTAAATTGCGCCCCGTTAAATCAATAGACCAGACTTCGGAGCTCCCGTTACGGCCACGCGTTTCCTTGCTAAAAGCAATAACCCGTCCGTTAGGCGACCATGTTGGCCCTTCAACCAGATATCCACTTGTTAACTGACGTTCGCCCGAACCATCAGGCTTGATGACACCAATTGAAAATTGCCCACCTTCGCTTTTCGTGAAAGCAATTAAATCTCCGCGAGGTGACCAAACAGGTGCAGAATAACGCCCTTTACCAAAAGTGATACGCTTAACCCCGCTCCCATCCGCGTTCATAACATAAAGCTGAGGAGATCCACCTCTGTCAGAATTAAAAATGACTTTACGCCCGTCTGGTGAAAAACTACCTGACACATCAATTCCAGGATCAGATGTAAGGCGTGTCGTTGAACGGTTTTTAAGGTTCATAACATAAATATCACTATTCCCGCGCTCTATCATTGAAAGTATCAAGGACTCTCCATCTGGTGCGAACCTAGGCGAAAATGTCATACCCGGAAAGTTACCAAGCAATTCACGGCGTCCTGTTTCAATATCAAGCAAATAGACTTGCGGCACGATATTTTCATAGGACATAAATGTAATTTTTTGCGAATTTGGTGAAAAACGCGGCGTCAAGACAATATCAGACCCTGCTAGTAAATACTGCGGTGAAGCTCCGTCCTGATCCATAATGGCCAAACGCTTCTTACGGTTCGTCTTTGGCCCTTGCTCATCAATAAAGACAATACGGCTATCAAAGTAGCCCGCTTCACCCGTTAGAGACTGATATATAGCATCTGAGACCTTATGGGATATTCGGCGAATATTATCAGGTGTTGTGGCAAACCTTAGACCGGTTAATTGCTTCTCGCCAAAAATGTCCCAGAGACGAAATTCAACACGAACGCGCGCATCAGACTCGCGAACAATACGTCCTGATACAAGGGCTTCAGCTTTTATGACGCGCCAATCACCAAAGCTTGGCTCATAGTCAACATTCGTTTGAGTCTCGATAAAAGAGGCTGGATCAAGCGGTTTAAACAGTCCCGACCGCTCAAGGTCTGCCCGAACGATTTCCGCCACTTGCTGCCCAATCGCGGCCACCCGATTATCAGTCGTAATAAAATCAGGAACGGCAATCGGCAAAGGCTCCAGATTACCTTCCGTGATATCTATAGAAAGTTGCGCAGAAGCGACGCCCGAAAAAAATAACGCTCCTATAGTGACGAAAAGAAACCGAAAAGCGGAACGCATATAAATTGATAACATAGTCATATCTTTTACTGGCTAAGAACAGGGCGAAAGGTCAAGGTCATTTGTTTCCAACTATCATACCGCTCAGCGGGTAGGAAGTCATATGGTGCACATTTTGACACCGCCCGTAAGGCATTTTCAGCCGCCACGACCATATAGGGATTTGACGAATTATTAACGGCGGCACTATTTTTTAAATTCACAGACGCGACATGACCGTCGCGGTGTAATTTCACATCGACAGGAACGATCAAACTTTCGGGGTCTTTAGCATCCGCTGGAATACGCCAACATTTATACATTGCCGACCGTAGGGCATCTGTTTCCGATAGACTTAACCCGTTGCCTGCTCCCGCAGCGTTGCGCGTCACATCCGCAAAAGCGTATAATGTTTCTTCAGATTGCAAAATTCTTTGTTGGCTATTAGATGGCTGTTCATCACGAGAGCGGTCAATCAGGGCTGACAAATTATCAAGATCAAAGGACGCTGGTTCGTCTTCAGTCTCTGTTTCTTCAACAGGATCAACCTCCGCCTCTACAACTTCAGCCGATTTTTGATTAGGACGCGTATCAGAAATGTCTACCTCCTCGGTAATAACAGGGACCGGGTCTGGGGTAGGAACTGGGGCTGGGTCTGGCACAATAGGCGCCTCGACTTCTTCTTGTGATGTTGGAGCTTCTACGATAGGCTCTGCCTCGATTATGGGGCGTTTAACCGTCGCTTGTATATTCGTTTGCTCTGATATAGCGACGATATCAATCGGGATAATTTTCTGCTGATCGAGTAATGTCGGCGCTCCAGTAAAAACAAAAAATCCACTACCTATCAAGGTGGTGTGCAGTAGCAAGGATATGGGGACGCCAAACTTCATAATATTAAATTTGGAAACACCTCTATTGCGATACAGGGTCCGTCACGAGGCCTAGATTAGAAAACCCTGCGGCATTGACCCGTGCCATCACTTTAATAACAGCTCCGTAATCACTATCTTCATCAGCCCTGAGATAGATGCGCTCATCATATCCGTTAAGCGATATCGCCTCTAATCGCGGCGCAAGATTATCAAGAGAAATCTCTGTGTCCTGAATATATATCAACCCGTCTTTACTGACAGTAATCGTAATGGGCTCTTGCTCAGCGGGAAGTGATTTTGCATCCGTTTTCGGCAGTTCAACAGGGACGCCAACAGATAGTAGCGGCGCGGCCACCATAAATACAATCAAGAGAACAAGCATAACGTCAACCAACGGCGTGACGTTGATCTCAGCATTTCGAGAGCGCCGTCTACGCCCACCCCCGCGGCGTGATTGATGTGAAACGCCAGCCGCCACTTATTTATCCTTGCCTAATTTTCTAGACAAAATCGCAGACAGCTCATCAGCATATCCCTCAAGTCGTCCTGCATAGCGGTCAATTTCATTGGAAAATAGATTGTAGAAAATCAAAGCGGGTATCGCCGCTACCAGACCTAGAGCCGTCGCAAATAGAGCCTCAGCAATACCGGGTGCAACGACTGCCAAGTTCGTATTCTGACTCGCCGCAATCGCACGAAACGCATTCATGATACCCCAGACCGTACCAAAGAGACCAATAAAAACAGAGGCACTTGCAATGATCGCAAGCCACGTCATACCACTTTCACCTCGGGCCACTTCACGGTTAATGACAAGGTTCATAACTTTATCAATGCGCCCCTGCGTACCAAGAATTGCGCCGCTAGAGGGCCCTATTGCTTTACTCTGATCATATTCACGCATAGCGGCCGAAAAAACGCGGGCCATGGGGTCTTGTGGATTTTTACCTAAAGCCTGATTAAGCTCCTCGAGGGTACGCCCTGACCAAAAAGTTTCTTCGAAATCCTTCGCACGTCGTTTCAAAGCAAAAAAGTAGAAATATTTATTTACGGCTATGACCCATGATACGAAAGATGAAATGATGAGAATAAACATCACCCCTTTAACGACCCACCCGGCTTTCGCGAACAGGCCAATAAACGAAAAATCGCCTGTAACGGCTCCGTCAAGGCTCGTGCCCGCTTGAACGATAAGAGATATCAACTGGCTCATGAATAATGTCTCATTTAATTATAATCTTAACTCTTATGGACTTACACGCGTTCGCCGACGAGTCAAAGAGATACAGTGGTCTCTATACATTAAGTTCACGTAAGACAAAGGCCCAAAACGATGATAAAACATGATGCACAGTTAAACTGAATAAAATGTCACAAATATAAACATTATTCGCCACATTTCTGACGCTTATCATGTTATAGTCATATTTAGATAAAATAGGAGGCTGTTATGAAATTTCTAAACATAGCAATAATATTATCCACGGCTGTCATCATGACCGCTTGTAAAACAACCCCAGAACCCGTTGAGGAACTGATCGAGATTGCTCCGCCAGTTCTAAAAACCTGCACAGAAATTTCCGCGCTTACACGCGTTGATATTCCTGCCGAAACCAAAACATTTTACGCCACTACAGAAATTGCAAATCCGCCTTATGAACCGATACAGCGTACAGAAAAACAAGTTCGCGTCATCAAAGAAGCTCATACGATTTTTGTGGATAGTGAAGGTCGTGAAGTGACCGATATTTGTGAGACTGAAATTGCGCCTAACGCAGATGATGTCCCAGCGCAAATCCCTGGAAGCTAAGGCGTAACATTCATAAAATTACTATAAATCATAGCCTTATAGGGAATTTCTCACCTAATGCCCCCGTGGGTGAGGAGTCCCGTAACGCTTTGAATAATAAACACCAATATCACGGGCATTATTGATAAAATAATGTCCGTTTTTGCGCATAATGCCGCAATCATCATAACGTGGGCTCTCTTCACTCAATATCAAAGTCGGGCAATTTTGATTTTTATCCCCAAGCCGTTCAACTAGATCAGCGCGTGGCCGCGCAATCGGTTGATAATGAATTTCCAGACTGCTTTTAATCGTAGGAAAATAAGACAGTAGTCCCCACATCTCCGCACATTCTGGGCAATATTCGCGGCGTCCATTATCTTCAAATCCCGGAGCCAGGAGAAACAACAAGTCTTTATCGGCCATGATTAAAAATAAACCTCTAATACCTTATCCAAACGACGACGCACAAGGGCTGTGAGCTTTTGTAACCCGTAATGATCGAGAGTCGCACGGTATATGCCGTCACGCCCGATAAATTCGTCTTGCGTACGAATCTCTAAAACCAAAGCCGCAAGCTCGCTCATAGGAATTTCCGCAAAACTACGTCGACCCAAATCACGGACGGTCACCTCTGGCTGTTCAGGTAAGCGTAATATCCAACCAACACTATCATCTTCGCTTTTCAGTTCACTATCAGCTTCACGCTCAAGTAGCACCTCACCCGCTTTTACGCCCTTCATAAGCGCATGTTCAAACCGCTTACGTACTAGCGCCGTGATTTTTAACAGCCCCGCCGCCTTAGCGTAAGTTTGAAACAACGGTAAAGCCTGCATCGGCCCCTCATAGGACAATATCTCTTTCATCCCGTGCATATATTGCGCTTGAGTCGCGCGACGTGGGTCTGCCGTCGACCGCTCTGGCCACGGCGTAAATGATGTATGTGATAGCTCTGTCATTTCAAATCTCTGCACTTGTCATTCTAGCCGTTTCGTGACTATCATTTTATTCGCACGTCCTGTACCATTCTCATTACCTCACGCTTTAATCAAGATGAAAAATGGCCCTAAATAATCATAACACACTCGGTTGGTTCGAAGGTCGCACCCACTGTTACCCGCTTCATATTTTTTATGAGGATACAGATTTTAGCGGCCTCGTCTATCATGCAAATTATCTTCGTTACTTTGAGCGAGGTCGCTCTAGCTTCTTAAAACTCATTGGCGTCGCACATTCTGAGCTTTGGCAAGACTATGATATTGCCTTTACCATTCGCAAATTCGAAATCGAATATAAAGCCCCAGCCAAAATTGATGACCACCTTTTGATTAAAACAACTTATGATAAAATTACGGGGGCACGCCTGTTGATCTCCCAAGAGTGCCTCAAAGGTGATAAGCTTATAGCCCGTGCCAACTGCGAAGCCGCCGTTATATCAAAAAGTGGGCGGCCTGTTCGCCTCCCCAACGATATCAAGTCTAAGATAGACGCATTTACGCAGGAAAATTCATGAAGCGTTGACACGCTCTAGTTCAAGCAGACCGTTTCTGCGCGCTTGGCCACCTTAAACCCATTTTCATAAACGAATTTATAAGCCTTACTGGATGAATATCGTATTGGGTTGGTATGATTGAGATGAAAAAACCTTACTTTTTCCTGATATCCACGTGGTAATTTTTTAAACCGCGCGATAGAATTTATAACTCTAGGGTGAGGAATTTTAGTCATATCCCGTCCCGGCAATTCATTATTATCGAAAAAAGTCGCGTCAAGATAAGCCACATCCACCTGCGAAATCATATCTTCAATTCGGACATTAAACTCTGTTTGCCACCGGTCCCAATCATCAATATCAGGCAGGAATAAAACGCTCTTCTTTGGGCCTTTAATGACGTAGCCAGCGGTCTCTGAATATTCATCCCTGTGCGGCACAAGATAAGCCGTAACCGATATATCGCCGCCAAAATTAATGGGGGTTTTCGGTGTCATTGGGACAAGGTCAATATTATTGTAGCGCACCAATTGGTCCCAAGGGCCGTTATTTTCCAAATAGTTTTTCATCCGTGGTAAAGGAAACACCTTCAGGTCTGTCGCGCCAATAGATTCGTGGCCTGCAAATATAAGGCCTGCATAATGACCAATATGCGCATGGGTCAGGAACACGCCCGAAAGGCCTAGCGGATTATCGCCGCCGTCACTCATATTATCCAGCAAATTCATTTGCTCTCGCATATCCGGTGTGGCTTCAAACAAATAGCGTGCGGAATGACGGTGATCAATTAACGCCCCTGACGCGGCCCACATTTGCAATGTTCGGTCAGTCCACGCAGGGTCTTTTGGGTTGCCAATTTGTGGAGCGCCCCCGTCTTGCCCTATGCCTAAAATAACAAATTCAACATCGCAGGTCGGCGCGGCGCTGACTTTTTCATCGCTCGCCCCAACACATCCTATCAAAGACAAAGTTACACCAAATGAAGCGGCTGCTATTAAAAGTAATTTGGTTCTTCTATTCATACGGCCTCACCGTTAATATTCGAGGATGTTATGACGCGCCCTCATCAAACAAAGGCGAGACAGGTTGCACAGGCGCTTGCAGGCCCAAATGCGCAAAGGCGCGCGCCGTGGCTACTCGACCGCGCGGGGTACGCTGCAAGAATCCTTGCTGTATAAGGTAAGGCTCGATCACGTCTTCAAGCGCGTCCCGTGCCTCAGATAAAGCCGCAGCCAATGTATCCGCGCCCACAGGGCCACCTGCGAACATTTCACACAGAGCCGAAAGATAACGCATATCTTGCTTATCGAGACCAATATCATCAACGCCGAGCCGTTTGAGCGCTTTATCCGCCGCCGCCGCGTCAATTTGCGTCGCTCCGTCATGTTCCGCTAAATCTCTGACGCGGCGCAAGAGCCGCCCCGCGACACGCGGCGTCCCGCGAGAACGCCGTGCAATTTCACGCGCCCCGTCGGCACTCATTTGCAGGCCGAGCTTGGTACTGGCACGCAAGACAATCTGCGTTAGTTCAGCCGCATCGTAAAACTCGAGCCGTACAGGGATGCCAAAACGATCACGTAGCGGTGTGGCCAATAGCCCCGCGCGGGTGGTCGCCCCAATCAGCGTAAAGGGCGCGAGGTCAATCTTAATCGAACGCGCCGCTGGCCCCTCCCCGATAATCAGATCAAGTTCATAATCTTCCATCGCAGGATAAAGCACTTCTTCCACGGCAGGATTAAGGCGGTGAATTTCATCAATAAACAAAACATCGCGCGGCTCTAAGTTGGTTAGCAGCGCCGCCAAATCTCCTGCCTTGGAAATAATCGGGCCCGATGTAGCGCGGAAATTTACGCCCAGTTCACGCGAGACGATTTGCGACAAGGTCGTCTTCCCGAGACCCGGAGGGCCAGACAAAAGCAAATGATCGAGCGCTTCACCGCGCCGCCGTGCCGCTTCAACATAGACCTTTAAATTTGCGAGCGTCGACTTTTGCCCAACGAAATCATCAAAGCTGAGCGGCCTTAAGGCACGGTCACGCCCGTCCCCTAATTGAGAATCACTTGATATCAAACGCTCTTCGTCCATATCCCCTCTTAGCGCGGGAACGCTATGCACTCAACTCCTTGAGCGCGACACGGATTAAATCGTCAAGCTCTGGGTCCTCAAGAAAGGTCTGATAGGCCGAGGCTACCGCCCGAAGCGCGTCTGATTGACCAATGCCGAGATTTTCCAAGGCCGAGACCGCGTCATTACGCAAGCGCATATCGGAAAGCGCTTCGTTACGTTCTGCGCTTGAAGCGGCCGAACTCTGAGACGGGGCGGTAAAGACGGGCTGAAAGCCGCGCCCCACAGGAGCAGGCTTGCCTGATAATTCCGTCGCAATACGTCCCGCGAGCTTTGGCCCGACACCGCTCGCGCGGGCAAAGGCGGTTTTATCTTCAAGGCTGGCGGCAGATAATATCTCGCCCGGTGACATAATATCCAAAATCGCCAAGGCCGCTTTCGGGCCAACGCCTTGAACGGACTGGAGCCGCACATACCACGCGCGTTCCTCTTCGCTATGAAAGCCAAATAGGGTAATCGCGGTTTCACGCACATGGGTTTCCACATGCAAACAAATCACCTCGCCAACACTCATGCTGCCAAGCGTGCGCGATCCGCATTGCAGCAAATATCCCACGCCGCCCACGTCGACAATCGCTTCGCCCGTCCCGACCATAAGGCAGGTTCCTGTCAACATTCCGATCATGAGGCAAACCTTTCATAGAGCGCCCCTGCCGCATTAACACGGTGGGCGTGGCAAATAGCAATGGCGAGCGCGTCCGCCGCGTCGCCTGCTTTCACACCCGCCCCCGGCAAAAGGACATTCATCATATGGGCCACTTGGGCTTTACTCGCCGCGCCCGTACCGACAACGGATTTCTTCACAGAACGCGGGGAATATTCCCCGACTGACAATCCGTTATGGGTCGCCGACAAGACGCAGGCCGCTCGTGCCTGCCCTAGTTTCAGTGCGCTATTGGGGTTATCTTTCATAAAGGCTTCTTCAACCGCCGCCGTAGCAGGGTCGAAATCCGTAATGATTTTACACAGGCTTTCAAACAGGGTTTGCAACCGTAAAGGCAATTCTAATTTCGTATTGGGACGAATGACCCCGTGGTCAATATGGCGGAGCTTGTTCCCCTGCGCTTCGATCACGCCCCACCCACAGGCCACGAGTGACGGATCAATTCCTAAGATGCGAATAGCAGGCTTCATAATAGAACAATAGACGAACATTGCCCGTCTGCCAAGGATTATTCTTTAAGTTTCGCCCCTGAAAAACGAATGGTTTCGCGCGCTAAAATATCCACCGTATCGCGGAGTGGTAAATCCGTCTCTACGCCAGAACCGATGATAGAAAATTCGGAACAGCCGATAAGGAGACACGTCGCCCCTCGCGCCTCAAGCTCTTGGCCGAAATGGGTTAGCTCAGATGCCATATCAACGGACGGCCCTTCAGCTTTAATCTGGCGTATGACCTTTAAGACACGCTCCGCATCCTTAGGGTAAATCGCATTTACCCCCAACTTATCCCCAAGATTATCCACAGACATACACCCAAGCCTATCAAAGGCCGTTTGGAAAATTCCTGCACTATCCGTTGCAGGCGACGCCAACATGCCGACGGTCCCGCCCTCACCGACGATTTTTACCATAGCGTCTGCCGCCAGCGTCAGCATATTCAAAAGCGGAATATCCACCGCCTCCGTCATAAACTCCGCATAATGGTGCGCCGTATTGCACGGCATGACCAATGCTTTGGCCCCTTGAGCTTCAAGCCCTTTTGCCATTTGCCCTAAAACAGGCCCCGGATGATCGCCCGTACCGTCCAAAAGATAGCTCAGGCGCGACGGAATTTGCGGCTTCATGTCCACATAAAGCGGCACATGATCTTGATCATCTCGCGTCTCAGTCAGCGTAATCAGACGCTCCATGAAATAAGCTGTCGCTTGCGGCCCCATGCCGCCGATAACTCCTATGGGTTTTAAATCTACCATGCCTACACCGCCCTAAGTCGCTGGGCTTTTCCAACGGTCTTGCATATCAAAGGCCCAATCATAGCCAAACAATCCGACCGAGCCGCCAGTATGCAGAAACACAATCTTTTCATTCGCTTTGAAAAATCCTGTGCGGATAAGGTCAATCAAACCTGCCGCTCCTTTGGCAGAATAAACGGGATCAAGCAGTATGCCCTCCAGTTCCGCGAACATCTTTATCGCCTCTTGCCCGCCTTCGCTCGGCACGCCGTAGCCATCGCCGACATAATCCGTATTGGCGACAATATCCTCTCGGGCGACAACATCTGGGCATCCTAATTTTTCCGCCGTTTTCTGCGCGAGGGCAAATATCTTCGCTTCTTGCTTTTCCTTCGGCGCGTTTGTTCCAATCCCCAAAAGCGGGATTTGCGCGTTCATCGCCTTTAGCCCCACGGCGAGTCCCGCCTGCGTTCCCGCACTGCCCGTCGCATGAATGATATGATCAATTTGCAGGTGGCGCTCGTTAAATTGTGCGAGCATTTCAAAGGCGCAGTTCACATAGCCCAAAGCGCCCGTCGGGTTAGAGCCGCCGCCCGGAACCGTATAGACTTTACGGCCCGTTTCATCGCGGTAAGTTTGCGCGACTTTTTCAAGCTCCGCATTCATGTTCAACGCTTCGCCTTTGATCTTTTGGGTCGTCGCCCCGTGTAGATGATCAAGCAGCACATTGCCGTTGTGATTATAATTGAGATTATTCGAGCCCGTTCGGTCTTCCAAGAGGATGTGGCAATCCAGCCCGACCTTCGCCGCGAACGCCGCCGTTTGGCGTGCATGATTGGACTGGGTAGCCCCTTGGGTCATCACCATATCGGCCCCTTCTAGAATAGCTTCCCCGATAAGAAACTCTAGCTTACGCGTTTTATTCCCGCCCGTCGACAGCCCCGTACAATCATCACGTTTAATCCAAATCTCTGGCCCACCAAGCTCAGTCGTGAGGCGGTCCATCCGCTCTAGCGGCGTCGGCAGATGCGCCAAGAAATGACGCGGGTAACGTGATAACAACATAGGGGCTCCTGAAAAGATCTGGTCTTAACCTATTCTAATCTCTAGGATCTTTCACGCCTGAATACAAAATCTTTTCGCGTAAATATTTCGTGTGAAGGATTGAGGAAGCTATGATGGGAGTGAGTTTGCTTTAGTCGCCACGTCGAGCCTCCTAATCCGTGCCGTCCCGCCCCTGTTTTTACAGGAATAGATTACGGCGGGAATGCAGACGTAACCCTACCCACCTAAAAGGTAGTCCGTTCCGCTTTTGATCAACGCGATGAGCTCAGGGTCGGCATATTGATAATCATCGGGAATATCTAACACAGTGACCTTTGCGTATTTAGTCTGTGACGGGAAAGATGCGCGCAAACGGTCTTTATGCTTTTGCTCCATAACAAATATTATATCAGCCCAAGAAATATCTTTCGCATTGACCGTCCGTCCTGCCCGCGGACTCGTTCCCGCAGACCGCACAGAAAACCCTGACCTCTTTTTCCAAACCAGTTCTCCCGTCGGACTTCGCCATTGATTACGAGAACATATAAAAAGGATATTCATTTCTTTTGATAATTCACTACAGTCGTTCTTTAATTTCTCTCTGTCTCATAGGCATTGCATCGATAATTGAAAACAAGTCTTCGGTTGTTGGCGCTTTCTCGTCCCATCTGGCTTTAAGAGTTCCGTCTTTGCCCATCAACGCCAACGAATTCTTGGCAGGCTCACATTCCATCAACTTTGATATGGAAACAACTTCTTGCACGCCAAGCTCTCGTCTTGACACATCGAAACCTTTTTCTTTTGGAAAATAATGAGACGTATCAAAAGCCCCGTAAAACTTATCAATATTCCACTTACTTATATGTACAAAAATGATGTCACGATCATAGTATTCACGCCCGTCGTCTAAACCAATTAAAGATAAGTACATGGGAGAGCGTTCATTACCGCTCGCATTACAAAAAATCAGAATGCGGTTTTCCCACAGTGATTCATCAACAATATTTTGTGCGATTGAATAACTATAGGTACAAAAAAGGACTAAAACCCCAAGGCTTGACGCTAACAATTTCCGCAAAATTTTCATCCTATAATAGTAAATTAAATTTCCAGAAACGTCCAATGACTTCTCCGCAAATGTCATAAAGCGGCGTGGTAATTACCGCCCTCGTGGTGCCGATCCATTCCCCTACCCGTCCGTTCCTTCCCCTGTTTTCACAAGGGTAAACGATGGCGAGAATCCAGACGTAGACTCAAATAGACCCCGCTCTACAGCGAGGTGTGCGGGTTTGGTAATTATCCGCCCTTGCAGTTCAATGTAGCGTCTTCCATATCTCTAACATATGTAACAACTCATCACTCTTACCTTTGGATGGAAATAAGCAATCTTCACCAAGAGCTAAGGCATTATCACTCACAAGACCTTGATTTAAACTATTGGGATAGTTTTTTGTCAGTGCACTAATAACGGAAGGTTTGTATAAAAATTTAGATCTAAAATTTTCAATGACGCCGATAGAAACGATACAAAAAGAGAGATGTTTGGTTTTTCGGTTTTGTCCAACAACACCCACGGAGTCGCATCCTCCATACATGGGTTTTGCAACGTAAACCTTTGCACCAGGAGCAAATACTTTTGTTCCAAGGTATTCTTGGCCAACAATAGGCCCTCGGCGCTTTTCTTTCGTAATATTTGCAACAACATTCCACCGCCCTGTATTGGGTGGTAAAAGATCATCAATCACGCTTTTAGCATCTTCCATACGGTCAGTATTATTTGAACTATACGAAGTTTGTCAAACAAACAAAATCACACTGCGTTTCCACGGGGCAGCCTGTTGTTCTTTGCCGGAGTTTTTCGGCGATGCCTAAATTTGTTTCATTGGAACAAAAAAGCCGCCCCTAAGGGCGGCTTCAAAACATTCAAACAGAATGGTCGGGTATGATGAAATCGCGTGAGCGATTTACATCATGCCGCCCATTCCGCCCATGCCGCCCATGTCAGGCATGGCTGGGCCAGAGTCCTTTTTTGGCGCGTCGACGATAGCGGCTTCTGTTGTCAGGATAAGACCTGCGACAGAGGCAGCGTCGAGGAGCGCTGTACGGACGACTTTAACAGGGTCGATGATACCCGCTTTGACCATATCGACATATTTGTCGTTTTGCGCGTCATAACCGTAGTTCGCTTTGTTTTCAGCAATGATATTGCCAACAACAACAGCACCTTCAACGCCTGCATTGTCAGAGATTTGACGTACAGGATATTGTAGAGCCGCACGAACGATGTCGATACCTGCGGCTTCGTCGTCATTTGCACCTTTGGCGTTAATGAAGCGAGACGCACGTAGAAGCGCCGTACCACCACCTGGGACGATACCTTCTTCAACAGCAGCGCGTGTCGCGTTAAGCGCGTCATCAACACGGTCTTTACGTTCTTTCACTTCGATTTCAGTTGAGCCGCCAACTTTGATGACAGCAACGCCGCCAGCCAGTTTAGCCAAACGCTCTTGAAGCTTTTCACGGTCATAATCAGATGATGTTGTTTCTGATTGTGCGCGAATTTGATCAACGCGAGCTTTGATGTCTTTCTTCTTGCCTGCACCGTCAACAACGACTGTGTCGTCTTTAGTGATGTGAACATGCTTAGCTGTTCCGAGGTCTTTCAGTGAAACGCTTTCAAGCTTGATGCCGAGGTCTTCTGAAATCACTGTGCCGTTTGTTAGGATAGCGATATCTTGGAGCATCGCTTTACGACGGTCACCAAAACCAGGGGCTTTAACAGCTGCGATTTTCAGGCCGCCGCGTAGCTTGTTGACAACAAGCGTTGCCAAAGCTTCGCCTTCAATGTCTTCAGCAATGATCAAAAGCGGCTTGCCCGTTTGGACAACAGCTTCGAGGATTGGAAGCATTGGCTGAAGTGATGTCAACTTGCCTTCGTTAAGAAGGATATATGGATCATCGAGTTCACAACGCATTTTTTCTGGGTCTGTGATGAAGTATGGTGAGAGGTAACCACGGTCAAACTGCATACCTTCAACAACGTCAAGCTCAGTCTCGGCTGTTTTGCCTTCTTCAACAGTGATAACGCCTTCATTACCGACTTTGCCCATGGCTTCAGCAATCATCTGGCCAATCGCAGCTTCACCGTTCGCAGAGATCGTACCGACCTGCGCGATTTCTTCGGACTTAGAGATTTTCTTCGCTTTATTGAGAAGGTCACCCGCGATTTCTTTCGCAGCCGTATCGATACCGCGCTTAAGATCCATTGGGTTCATGCCAGCGGCAACGCGCTTTAGGCCTTCACGGACGATGGCTTGTGCAAGTACAGTCGCTGTCGTTGTCCCGTCACCGGCTTTGTCATTTGTTTTTGATGACACTTCACGGAGCATCATCGCGCCGAGGTTTTGGAATTTGTCTTCAAGCTCGATTTCTTTCGCAACAGAGACACCGTCTTTTGTTGTACGCGGTGCGCCGAAAGATTTTTCAATCACCACGTTACGACCTTTAGGGCCGAGTGTGACTTTAACTGCATTTGCAAGGATATCTACGCCTTCGAGCATTTTCGAACGAGCGTCTGATCCAAATTTGACGTCTTTAGCCGCCATAGTAATCTCCTAGATTATAAGGATAAATGTAAAAAAGAGCGATTGGGATTAACCAATAACACCCATAATATCGGATTCTTTCATGATCAGCAGCTCTTTGCCGTCGATCGTGACTTCAGTGCCACCCCATTTTCCGAATAGGACAACGTCGCCTTTTTTGACGTCTAAAGGCACAAGCTTACCGCTTTCATCACGGGTTCCAGACCCGACAGCGACGATTTTTCCTTCAGATGGTTTTTCTTTGGCAGTGTCAGGAATGATGATCCCACCCGCCGTTTTTGATTCTTCTTTCACACGCTGAACAACAACGCGATCATGCAGAGGACGAAACTTCATAGAACTTCTCTTTGCTATAGTTGACTTTCTTGGCACTCACCACATGCGAGTGCTAATGAAGGTCAGATAGGAAGCCCCATGCGACCCGTCAACAGCTAGGAGTGAAAAAAAAGTAAGTTTTTGTTAGGTCTTCACCGTTTCGATCCAATCATCCACGACATCCGATAAAATCCCGAGCGGCATCGCCCCATTTGCCAAGATCATTTCGTTGAAATCACGCAAGTTGAATTGAGCCCCTAATTGAGCTTCGGCTCTCTCTCGCATATCCAAAATAGCGAGCTGTCCCGTCTTGTAAGCGGTCGCTTGGCCGGGCCAAACGATATAGCGTTCGATCTCGCGCGTGACATTCGCGTCTGTATCGCCTGTCTTGGAGATCATATAGTCAATCGCCTCTTCCCGCGTCCAGCGCTTATGATGGATGCCTGTATCAACGACCAGCCTTACAGCTCTGAACATTTCGGCTTGAAGGCGGCCCAAGTCCCAAAGCGGCTTGCCGTCGTAAAGCCCCATATCTTCCGCCGCAATCCGCTCCGCATAAAGCGCCCACCCTTCGGTGTAAGCCGTAAAGGGACTCATTTTACGAAGCAAAGGAACGTCCTCTATCAACATAGCGCGGCTAATTTGAAAGTGATGCCCCGGTGCGGCCTCATGATACAGCAAAGTCGGGAGCGTCCACCGCGGATTATCCGCCGTGTCTTTTAGATTGATATAAAATCGTCCCGGTCGCGACCCGTCCAGAGATGGGCCACTATAATAGCCGCCCGGCGCACTATCTTGCGAATATTCAGGAACACGCAATATCTCAAGTTCTTGCGGCGGCAGGGTTATGAAATATTCTCCTGCTTTGCTCATGATATGATCGTTGATCTCACCTAAGAAAGCAATCATCTCTGCACGTCCCTCATCCGTATTTGGAAAGACATGCTCAGGATCCCGCATTAAACTTTGAACGCGCTCTGTGACGGTTCCCTCTGTGAGCTTTTGGCCTATTAGGATAGCCTCCATCTCTTTTTCAAGGCGGGCAACTTCGGACAGTCCTATATTGTGAATCTCGTCCGCCGTATAATCCGTCGTCGTATTTGAGCGTAGTGCAGCGGCGTAAATTTTATCCCCATCTGGAAGGCGCCAAATCCCCGCATCTGAATCCGCTGTTTTTAGCAGCTCCTCGTGCAGCGCAATCATCGCCTCATAACCTGGAATGATTTTCGTCTCAACCAGCGTTTGCGTTCGCGCAACATAGTCAGTTTTTTGCGCGTCCGTAAGCCCCTCAACCTTATCAAGCCTTGCGGGCAGCGTTTTGACCAATGGATTTTCAACCGCCCCGCCGTCTATAAAGCTTCGTAAACCGACTAAGACTTTATCAATGATGAAATCAGGCGCAACAACACCATTGTCACGGTGATCTTCAACGCGAATACGCATTTCCTCCAAAACGCGAGCAAACTCATCGACACGGCTAATGTAACGCTCAATTGATTTCTTACTCTTTATCGCATGTGTGTCGGTCAAAAATTGCGGTAAGTCTACAGTCGGGCCAGAGAGTTGGTTGATCGGATATCCCGAATATTCAATTTTTGCATCCGTGAGGATATCGTCAAAAAACCAGTGCGTGATTTTCCATGACAATAGCTCCTGCCCGTTTAGACCATCTGGCCCATATTTCGCCAGCCCTTCTTGCGCGGATTTTAAGTCTGCCAAGGACTTATCCTCTTGAGCCTGCGTATAATTAGCTAGCTTCCCACTATGGAAATCAAGCGGCGTATTATCAATCATACCAATATAGGTTAGTAATTCGGGACTATCGGTCGCCATCTTAATCGAGACTTTATTGATGTAATTATTTACACCAACGGGCGCACCCCAGAACCAAATATACCCCCCAAGCGCTCCCAAACCGACCACACTGCCAAGACCTAAAGCCGTCTTTTTAATCCATCCCATGTGCACACCTTTATTTTGTCAGTTTTTAGACTACAAGGTTTCAAAAAAATGTCAAAATCACGCTTTAATTCCACGTCAAAAAAAGCCGGCCGTTAAATATCTTGGCTGTTAATTCACACAACACGTTAACCATATATTTTCTATTTTTACTCTATCTAAGGTTAGGGAAAGTTGGGAACGAAGCACATGGATGATGGTTGGATAGTTATTGCGGCCTTTCTTGTCTTTTTGATGCAAGCGGGCTTCTTACTAATTGAAGCAGGATCGGTTCGAGCTAAAAATTCAATTAATGCCGCCCAGAAAAATGTGTCTAATTTGATCATATGCCTCGCATGCTACAGTCTTATTGGCTTTGGATTAATGTATGGCTCGTCTTACGGGGGGTATATCGGCGTAGGCCGTGTAAAAGATGCGCTGCAAGATCAGACACGTTTACCTGAACTTTTAATTTTCAATCTTGCTTTGTGCTCAATCGCCGCAACTATTGTTTCTGGGGCTATCGCCGAAAGAATGAAAATCAGCGCTTACCTTATCAGCACCGCCATCATTGCTCTATTCGTCTACCCCATTTTCGGCCATTGGGCGTGGGGTAGCACCATAATAACATCTAACGTAGCCTTTCTCGCCAATATGGGCTTTGTCGACCATGCGGGTGGGGTTGTGATTCATACACTTGGCGCATTTTACGCTTTCGCCGCTGTCTTGACGTTAGGGCCTAGACAAGGCCGCTTTGATGAAAATGGAAAAGTTAATCCCATATCTGGATCGAGCCCTGTCCTTGCCCTTTCAGGAGCTTTAATTTTATTTGTCATGTGGATTCCATTTAACACGGGGTCTCTTACTCCCGGGTCACAGCTTTTTTCAGAGGCCGCACTTGTAACAATTCTCGGCGGCTCCGCTGGAGGGGTGGCCGGTAAACTCATCGGTTATATTCTGCAAAATAAAACATTTAGCCCTGAAGCCAGCTTTAACGGCATACTCGGTGGCTTAGTTGCCGTCACCTGCGGAACTCTGTTCATTGGCCCCATTGGAGCCGTGACGCTTGGTTTCCTAGGCGGGACAATGGCCATTTTAGGCAACTATGTTCTTTTGCATAATCTCAAAATTGACGACCCTGTGGGCGTTATCGGCGTTCACGGCTTCGCCGGCGCTGTCGGCTCTATCTTATTTCCAATTTTTGCCGTTAAATCTCTCCCCGCAGGAAACATGCTCTCGCAAATCATGACCCAAAGCCTTGGGGTCTTCTTATGTATCGCATGGGCTATGATATTTGGCGTCGCGGTATTTGCCGTTCTAAAGGTCTTGAAATTACTTCGTGTCAGTGACGCGCAAGAACATTTAGGTCTTAATATCGGTGAGCACACGCCTGATTTATCGAAAGAACATCTGGAAGCTGGCTACCAAGCTTCTACACAGTCAAGAACGCAACAGTCGCAGATCAAAGCCCTCACAGGAAATAATCATGCTCGTTCGGAAATAGGTTTAGCCTTATCAACGATGGTAGGCGAGAACCAGCGTCTCGGTGAAGAGGCTCAGATACGCTCAACCATGTTCACAGAAGCCGTTGATAGCCTGTCAGATGGGTTGATGATTTTCGATAGCGATCAAGTCGTTACAGAGGTGAACTCAGCCTATAGACGCATCATGGCTTCAATAAATGTCGACTGTTATGTCGGCATGACTCGCCGAGACTATATGAGAGCTTTACTTAAAACTGGTATCCTCTCCCCAGGTGACACGCCTGTTGAGGAATTTATCGATAATTACTTAACATCAGAGCGTGTAACGACGTCCATCCAAGGCGAAGTCACAATTGGCGATAGCCATTACATACGACGCGCACGGTTCATTCCGTCTGGCGGCCAGATTGTCGTTTTAACAGATGTTACCGATATGAAGGAGGCTCTACATAAGTCCAAACTAGCTGAAAAAGCTAAAGCAGAATTTTTAGCAAATATGAGCCATGAAATCAGAACACCCATGAATGGCATTATCGGTATGACAGAGCTATTATCTCGAACTGAGCTTGACCCCCGTCAACAAAGTTTTGTTGAGACAATAGCGAACTCTGGCAGCGCCCTCATGACAATTATCAATGATATTTTAGACTTTTCAAAAATTGAAGCCGGTAAAGTAAAACTCAACCCTGTTCCTTTCGTTATACGCGATAGTATCGAAGACGTCACAACAATGTTGGCAAACTCAGCCTCTGAAAAAAACCTAGAACTTATGGTGCGAATGAAGCCCAACCTACCAGAGACATATATTGGTGATGTGGGCCGCTTCCGACAGATTATGACTAATCTTATCGGCAACGCGCTCAAATTCACACATTTCGGCCATGTCTTTATTGATGTAGATGGAACCAAAAATAATGAGAATGTTGATCTAATTATCCGTATAGAAGACACAGGAATAGGCATACCTGCGGATCAAATTGAGCATGTCTTCAAAAAGTTTAGTCAAGCGGACGGAACAACAACACGCGAATATGAAGGAACAGGTCTTGGTCTTTCTATCACGTCCAATCTCATAGAGTTAATGGGCGGCACAATAAGCGTAGAAAGCGTTTTGGGCAAAGGCACTGTCTTTACTATCAACTTGACCTTACCAAGTCATCGTAACTTAAAGCCTGTGAAAAAAGTTCCTGTTGAAATAATTGGCGCGAATATTCTTATCGTTGACGACAACCTTGTAAATCGTAATATTTTACGCGAACAAACCAAATATTGGAAATGCCGTAACGCTGCGGTTGAAAGCGCCGCTAAAGCCTTACAGGTCCTTGAAAATGCTCAAGAAAAAGGCATTAAAATTGACCTCATCATTACTGATTATCAAATGCCCGGGATGAATGGTGACGATTTCTTCAAAACCCTGCAAATGAACGCAAATTTTGCTGATATACCTGTCATTATGCTGACATCTGTTAGCGAAGATAGGTTGATACAAAAATTACAAGAAGACGGAATTTCCGCTGTGCTGACAAAGCCTGTCAGATCATCCATGCTCCTCAATACAATTGCTCAGAGCCTGTTTAAATCTCAGGCCAATGCTGATGACATCGTTGAGGCGAACACTAATCCGCTAGCGTCTGTAGCCGAAGCTTTGCCATCTCCGCGCAGACATGTCGCACGCGATATTGAAAGACGGATGAAACCAAGAAACGAAGCCCTCACCCAAAGAGGTTTGGACGTTCTTGTGGCCGAAGATAATGTGACCAATCAAGTTTATATCAAATATATCATGGAGGAACTTAACCTCAGCTTTAAAATTGTTCCAAATGGCCGTGCGGCGGTTGACTATTGGCGGAGTGAAAACCCCACTATTATTCTAATGGATATCTCAATGCCGGACATGAACGGATATGAAGCGACAAAGATAATTCGTGAAGATGAGCAGAAATTCAACCTAGACAAAACACCGATCATTGCGGTGACAGCACACACCTTAAGTGGTGATGAGGAAAAATGTTTAGCCGCAGGTATGGATGATTATCTCTCAAAGCCTGTATCTATTGTTGGTTTAAAATCTAAATTAGCCCAGTGGGGCAACACGACTGTTTTTAAAAATGTTGCAGACTAGTATTGACGCCGCCATGATTTATATTTTGCCTTATATCTGACCTATATTCTGGCTGCCCCTCGTCCCTTCGCGAGTGTCTTTACGATCCCTCTCAGTGTACGTACTTCTTGATCAGTGAGCTTCGCCCGTGTCAGTGGCGTACGAATATTTTGGCTCATGAGCGGCTTCTTTTCGGGTGGGTAGAAAAACCCTGCCTTTTCAAGCTCATCCTCAAGATGTTCGAACAGACGGATAAGGTCAGCCTTATCCGCAACGTCAGATCCCATATCATCAAATAGCTCGGGCGGTGACGCACTCTCAGCTGACTGCCAAATATAAGCAAAAATATTAACCGCCTGCGCAAGGTTAAGTGATTGAAAGGCGGGATTAACGGGATAGGTTAAAATAGCGTCCGCGAGAACCACGTCCGCATTTTTAAGCCCTGCCTTCTCAGGTCCAAATAAAACACCTGTCCTAATGTCATTATTAGCAAAGGCGCGCAGCTCTGCCCCAACTGTTTGCGTTCCTATAACGGGCACTTCCAATTCTCGCCGCCGTGCCGTAGCTGCGAGGACATATTTCAAATCAGCGACCGCCTCAGCTGTCGTTTCGTAAAGCTTGGCCGTTTCTAACACGCGGACAGCCCCAGCCGCCATTGCGTCAGCAGCCGCATTCGGCCACCCATCACGCGGCGCCACAAGGCGTAACTCTGTCAGACCGAAATTGAGCATACACCGGCAACAGGCTCCAATATTTTCGCCAAGTTGTGGGTTCACCAAGATCACCGCAGGCGCATTGGGATGCTCCCCAGAGCGCTCGGCCTCTCGCCCTAATTGGTCTTTTATACTGCCACCCATCACGAACTCCTGAAATGAGATGTAAAACTCGCTCTTTTCAAGCGGTGCATAGCATGTTAGTTGCGCACCAACTCTTTTAAATCAACCGCTATACAGAGGTTCTCATGGCTAAAATCAAGGTAAATAATCCCGTCGTCGATATGAACGGTGATGAAATGACACGTATCATTTGGGATATGATCAAAGAACGGCTCATTCATCCCTATTTGGACATTGACCTTCTCGATTATGATCTATCCATCCAAAGCCGTGATGCAACAGATGACCAAATCACGGTTGACGCCGCCAATGCGATCAAAAAGCATAATGTCGGTATCAAATGTGCGACCATTACCCCTGATGAGCAGCGCGTTGAAGAATTTGACCTTAAGCAAATGTGGCGCTCACCTAACGGAACCATCCGTAACATCCTTGGCGGTGTTGTTTTCCGTGAGCCGATCATCTGTTCAAACGTCCCTCGCCTCGTCCCGGGTTGGACACAGCCTATCGTTATTGGCCGTCACGCTTTTGGTGACCAATATAAAGCAACTGATTTCGTTGTGCCAGGCAAAGGCACAGCGACCATGAAATTTGAAGGCGAAGACGGCGAAGTCATCGAGAAGAAAATTTTCGACTTCCCTGGCGGCGGTGTTCTTATGGGCATGTATAACCTAGACAAGTCTATCGAAGATTTTGCGCGCGCCTGTTTCAACTATGGTATCACACGTAAGTGGCCTGTTTACCTCTCAACGAAGAACACAATTTTGAAAGCCTACGACGGTCGTTTCAAAGATATCTTCCAGAGCGTTTATGACAATGAGTTCAAAGACAAATTCGCAGAATTTAACGGCGAGTATCAGCATCGCTTGATCGATGACATGGTAGCAGCGGCGATGAAATGGTCTGGTGGTTATATCTGGGCTTGTAAAAACTATGATGGTGACGTTCAGTCTGACACTGTGGCCCAAGGCTTTGGTTCACTTGGCCTCATGACCTCTTTCCTTCTCACTCCAGACGGAAAAACAATGGAAGCTGAAGCCGCTCACGGGACAGTAACACGTCACTACCGTAATCACCAAAAGGGTGAAGCGACATCGACGAACTCAACAGCCTCTATCTTTGCATGGACACGTGGGCTCGCTCACCGTGCCAAGCTTGACGACAATGAAGCACTCGCGAAATTCGCAGCTGGCCTTGAAGCCACTGTGATTGAAACTGTCGAAGGCGGTCAGATGACCAAAGACTTGGCGCTTCTAGTCGGTGATCAACAAGGCTGGCTCTCAACAACAGGCTACCTCGAAGCGATTGCTGAGAACTTTGAACGCAAAATGACATAAACGCTCGGCGAGCTTTAATTTTATGACCCGCCGACCTAAAATCGGCGGGTTTTTTCATGGGATAACGTCATGGTCTTAGACAAACAGTTCATTTCTGCCTTCCGCACCCTGCCTCGCGGCAGCTCTGAAGGCCTGTATGAAGGCCGCAAATACGGCCTCACCATTCGTTATGGTCGTGATGATCGTCAAGCCTGGCTCTATGCCGAGGAGCTTGGCGGGAATAATCACATCAGCTGTAATATTTATTTCCTCAAAGAAGATAATACCCGCTTGAAACCCTGCGAAATGCCAGCTCAAAAAGTCATAGATTTTGTGTTAGGATTCGTGCTCATACAGGAACTGTAAAATTACTGCATCTTATACTGGTAATGTTATCATACGCTCCCTATCTTGATTATAAGACAGCCGACGTTTATGGTCAGGCCTCTTACTCATTTTAATTCCTTGAAAAGGTCTCGTTATGGATATCAAAAGTATTGCAGCTGGCATGTTAATGAAAAAACTCACAGGTAGTAATAGCAGTGCTATTGGCGGTGTTATGGAAAACCTCATCGGCGGCGGCGACAAAATGGACATTGGTAGTCTTGTTAGCGGCCTACAATCTAAAGGTCTCGGCGACGTGGCTGAATCATGGCTCGGCGACGGCGCGAACAAAGCGATTTCTGCCAGCCAACTTAAAGACGTTATTGGCGCTGACAAAATTAGCGCCGCAGCCGCACAACTCGGCTCTGACGAAGGCTCACTCCTCGCAGGCCTACAAGACGCCATTCCGCAAATGGTTGACCAATCAAGCAAAGGCGGCTCACTGCTCGGCGCTGTTGGCGGCGTTGGCGGCCTCGCAGGTATGGCCAAGAAACTGTTTTAAAAACGCTTCCATATGATCATGCTTAAAGCCTGCCGCTTCGGTGGGCTTTTTTTATGAGCCGTAAGCAATAGATACGCCCGTAAATTGCTTACGAATACGTGCCAGTTTAGGGTCAATATAGGTCTTACAAAAAGGGCGCTCAGGGTCAGTTTTGTAATAGTTTTGAAACTGCGGGTCAGAAGGTTTAAAAGCGGTGTGATCAAGAACTTGAGTCACCCGTAGCGTATCAAATTGCGTTTGAATATCCGCTAAAATCGCTTCGACTTGTTGTCTTTGCGCTTCACCTTTAACATAGACTGCACTTCGGTACTTCCCGCGCATAGAGTGATTAGCCCCGCTCGCATGAGTCCGTAAATGTATATCTGTCAAGACGGACAAGCTAATCTGTTCAGGATTAAAATGCACGATCACAGCTTCGGAAAAACGGTCATAGGGCGGCGTGGACCTTATAAAGCCCTGTTCGACGTAGCTGACTCCACGCAGGTCTTGAAACACGGCTTCGGTGCACCAATGACATCCGCCGCCAAAGCCGATAATCTCATCAGTATTAGGCGTCAGCATAAATTTTCCCAAGGCTTATTTAGCCTTACCCTTTAGGCCTTGAATGTCCAATTCATATACGCTCGGCCAATATTTTCCTGTCACGAAGACACGGCCCGAGCGTGGGTCATATGCAATACCGTTTAGCACCTTATCAACATTATCGGCCCCTTTGGTTTTTGCCGCAATAGCAGATAAATCAAGCCACGCCTTCACATGACCTGTCTTAGGGTCAATTCGCGCAATTCTATTGTCTTTCCAAATATTTGCCCATATCTCACCGTTAATCCACTCTAGCTCGTTCAGTTTAACAATTGGCAGGCCTTGGTCTTTCACATCTATGGTGCTGATGACGCGAAAAGTGGTGGGGTCGCGCACATAAATTCGGTCTGTGCCGTCCGTCATATACAAATGAGTTTCGTCATCGGTCAGGCCCCACCCATCTCCATCATAACGAAAATAACCAACAGGCTTAAAGTCATCAACACCAACCACAAACCCAACACCAGAGCGCCAGGTTATAGAGAAAAGATAATCTTTAAATAGGGTCAAGCCTTCGCCAAAAACTTGATCTGGGAATTTCCACTCCTGCTGTACTTGCCCCGTTTTAATATCCACGCGACGCATACGCGATTGTGTATATTGGCCCGTACTTTCATATAAATTTCCATCATGAAACAATAGCCCTTGCGTGAACGCATTTGTATCATGAGGATAGGCTCTCACCACTTTATAGGGCGTATCTGGAGTCGGCTTACCCGATTTAGCTGCCGCTAAACTGCATATGAGTCCACAAAATATAAAACTTAGAAATATTCGCATTTAACTGATAATCCAAACCAACCTTCAAACGGTTTATCCATTTTCATAGCATGGTTGTGAGGTATATATAGCATATTTTTTACACGTTCATTCTACATAAACTTGTATCAATATTGCCAGCACCAGTATGCTATTAACAATCGGTGATAATAACGCGCCTAATTTCTTTCCAACATCTGCCTTTAATTAAACAATTAGAAACTCTGACATGGATATGTGGGTCCAAATACCATGCCTTATTATGTTTATGCCATAAGATTGAACCGCGACGCCATGGGCGAAAAACCTTCACGCGCCTTCCGTGACCAAAATTGGCATATTGACTGGGATTACCCTCTCCATGACGGCTGTGAATATTATTATGTCGGTCAAACGGTTCATAGTCCAGAATGCCGTTTTCAACAGCACAAAACATGTCATAAAGATTTTGGTTCATTCAAGTGCATCTGCCGTCTACGCAAAACGATAACCAAGAGTCGGTCTAATCGGTATGTTCGGCGCTACGGCCTGTTTCTACAGCCTAAATTATATGAATCGTTCAACCCCATGCGGTCACGCAAACAATCTGAACAAGCTGAAAAAGACGTAGCCGATAATATTCGCGAGTTGGGTCATTGTGTATTCTGGAATTAATTTCGTCCCTCTAAGTAGCCTACGCATTCGTACATACACTTAAAGCCGCTTAATTCGCCGTCCATACGGCAAGTTCATTGCCGCTTGGATCTATAAAGTGAAAGCGTCGTCCCCCTGGGAAATCATAAGCTGGAACAGAGATAACCCCCTCTGCCATTTCAACCGCTTTTTCACTCGCGGGTAAATCATCGGAATATAAAATCACCAAAGCGCCTTGAGCAGACGGCTTGCGCGAACCCGAGGCCGCATCAAAGCCGCCGTCAACGCCGCTACCGTGTATGGCCACATAAGTGTCGCCCCAATCCTCAAACGTCCAGCCAAAGACCGCGCCGTAAAAGGCCTTCATGGCCACATTATTCGTCGATGGGAGTTCTATGTAATTAAAGTGGTGATGTGCGCTCATACGCCGTCTATAGCGTCTTTATGGGCAATAGCCAATTGCAACCGCTTGATCTCACGTAATAAGACACGGCGGTTCAAACGCATATGAAACCAGAGTTTCAACGCGATTTGTGCCGAATTGGTCAAAACCACACCCGAAGCAAATAATATCTGTCCCTTCACGGTCTCCGCTTGAAAGAATTTATAAATACAAACAAATAGTAAGATGCAAAAAACCAAAATCCCTACGGACGTCATAATATTTATCTTGCTTTCTGGGCCTTTGTAACTCGCGAGAGTTTCAGCAAAGACGTTTTTCTCGGCAAGGCTTTGTTCAATGGCCGCATCGTCCCCTTCGGACAAAAGGTCTTTCAATCGGTCGTCAAAATCATTCATCATGATCTCCTTCTTGGTTGTAAATTTGCTTAAATCTCTGCCGTATGGCAAATAATCGCGATTTGATCGTCCCTATGGGGATGCCGAGCGCTTCGGACATTTCGCGGCCCGTTAGCCCGTCCACATAGAATAATAGCAAAAGGCGACGGTCTGCCTCCCCTAATTTAGCGAGGCATTGGCGCAGACTTAGCCCAACCTCTAAATTGGAATAGCAAGAGGTTGTAAAACAATCTTCCAAAAGGGGCGTCTCAGGTCTTCTCTCAACGCGGCGAAAATAATCTTGCACGCGGTAGCGAATGATACGGTAAGCCCACGCGTTAAAGGCAGACGGGTCTTTAAGACCCCCAATCTTACGCGACATGGTAATCGAAGCCTCTTGAACAATATCACGGGCGGCCTCTTGGTTCCCGCAAAGGCGGTAGGCCAAGCGCACAAATTCCGCGTGGCAAAGACTGTAAAGACATGCAAATGCCGCTGCGTCCTCCGTGGCAGCCATAGCGGCCAAAGCGCGACGCACGTCGCGCGTATCATGCTTATGTATGTGTCCACTGGACATAGGCCCTCTTACCTTGTTTCAAAGCTATAGTCGCCTCAAACAGGTAAAAGGTTCGCCCTTATCTTAAAAATTAAGAAAAAACTTAGAGAAAAGGCTAAACAGCCGCCTTAATCGCTGCCAACGCTTCATCCGAATTTTCAGGCTGAGAACCGCCGGCTTGCGCCATGCCGGGTTTCCCGCCGCCGCGCCCGCCGACTTTTTCAGCTCCTGCATTCACGAGCGTTGCCGCCGAATATTGGTCCGTCAGATCATCACTAACCGCAACAGCCACAGCAACTTTCGCGCCGTCTTTGGCGACAAATGCAACAATGCCAGAGCCAATAGCAGAGAGTTGATCATTGAGCATTCCGCGCAGCTCTTTACCTGATACACCGTCGAGGACTCGGCCCATGAATTTAACGCCGTTGACCTCTTCCGCGCTGGCCGCACCGCCCCCGCCGCCAAGGGCGAGTTGTTTTTTGGCTTCTGATAGTTCCTTCTCGAGTTTTTTACGCTCACTCATGAGGGTTTCAATCCGCGTGGTGATATCCTCAGGTTTAGCTTTCATCGTGTCCGCAGCGGCGCGAGCATAGCCCGCTTGCGTTTCAAGATAACCACGAGCCGCCTCGCCTGTCACCGCTTCAACGCGGCGTATCCCTGCGGCGACAGCGCCTTCAGAGACAATTTTAAACAGAGCAATATCGCCCGTGCGTTCCACATGCGTCCCGCCGCAAAGTTCAACCGAATAGGCTTTCGGAGAGGGCTCCAAAGGATCCCCCAAAGACAGCACCCGCACTTCGTCACCGTATTTTTCGCCGAACAAGGCCATAGCCCCCGCCGCAATCGCCGCTTCAGGGTTCATCAGTTCTGTTGCTGCAGGTTGGTTTTGCTGAATGACCGCGTTCACTTCATTTTCGACCTTGGCCAATTCGTCGCGCGTAATAGCGCCGCCGTGGGAAATATCAAAACGTATACGGTCACCATCAACCATCTGTCCCTTTTGGGTGACGTGATCCCCGAGGACACGCCGCAAGGCTTCATGCATAATATGCGTCGCCGAATGATTATGTTTCGTGCGTTCGCGGTTGTGCGCGTCAACACTTAGCTCTATCGTCTCCGAGACAGATGCCGCGCTGTTGATAGTGCCGATATGGATGTGAAGGTCGCCTGCGCGTTTTTGCACATCTTTTACGCTCATGACAGCCCCACCAGAAAAGACTATCTGACCTTTATCACCCGCCTGTCCGCCGCTTTCCGCGTAAAACGGTGTAGCCGTCGTCAGCAGCATAACGTCGCCCGACGCGGCATTCTCAACCACCTCGCCGTTTTGAACTAAAGCTGCAATAGAGCCTGACAAAGTGAGGTCTGTGTAACCTGTAAACTCTGTCGCCCCGTGCGTGTCTCTGAGGGATTTCCAAATCGCGTCTGTTCCCGCGTCACCTGAGCCAGACCAATTGGCCCGTGCCATTTCCTTTTGCTTTTCCATTGCGACGTTAAAGCCGTCAACATCCACCGTAAGGCCGCGTGCACGCACCGCATCTTGGGTTAAATCAAGGGGAAACCCGTAAGTATCATAAAGTTTGAACGCCGTTTGACCATCGAGCACATCGCCTATCTTAAGGTCTTTCACCGCCGTGTCGAGCAGGCTTGTTCCGCGACCTAAAGTGCTACGGAAACGCTCCTCTTCTTGGAGGAATGTGGCCTCGAGCATGGAGCGCCCACGCTCCAATTCAGGATAGGCCTCACCCATCTCAGAAATTAATGAGGGAACTAAGCGGTGCATCAACGGGTCTTTCGCCCCAAGTATATGTGCATGGCGCATAGCTCGGCGCATAATACGGCGCAGCACATATCCACGGCCATCATTGGACGGCGAGACACCATCCGTCATTAAAAAAGAACAGGCGCGTAAATGATCGGCAATCACGCGGTGCGAAAATTTGGCCTCGCCCTTGGCTGTCGTCCCCGTCGCCTCTTCAGAGGCTTGAATGAGGGCTTTAAACAAATCAATATCGTAATTATTATGCTTACCCTGTAGGATTGCCGCGATCCGCTCTAAGCCCATACCAGTATCAATTGAGGGCTTAGGTAGCGGTTTTTCCGTCTTATCTGCAAAGCGTTCCATCTGCATAAATACAAGGTTCCAGATTTCAATAAACCGGTCACCGTCTTCATCGGGGCTTCCCGGAGGGCCACCAGCAATATCTTCACCATGGTCATAGAAAATTTCAGAACAAGGGCCGCACGGCCCAGTATCACCCATTGACCAAAAATTATCAGACGTATTGATGCGGATAATGCGGTCATCAGACAATCCAGCAATTTTCTTCCAATAATTCGCCGCCTCATCATCCGTGTGATAGACTGTGACGAGCAGCTTATCACGCGGCAGAGCATATTCCTGAGTGATAAGGTTCCACGCATGTAAGATCGCCTCTTCTTTGAAGTAATCGCCGAAAGAAAAATTCCCCAACATTTCAAAAAATGTATGATGACGTGCCGTATAGCCGACATTATCCAAATCATTATGTTTCCCGCCTGCACGGACGCATTTTTGCGACGTAGCGGCCCGGGATACGGGAGCCTTCAGAGCACCCGTAAAATAGTCTTTAAATTGTACCATCCCCGCATTGGTGAACATCAATGTTGGGTCATTATCAGGCACAAGCGGACTGGACTTCATCACAGAATGATCCTGTCCCCCGAAATAGTCGAGGAATTGCTGCCGGATGTCACGTAGAAGCGCCATATTAAAGGTCCTGTTATTATCAGTTCCCGATATAAGGAGAGCGCCCGACTGTGCCAAGCGCTCTTTTGAGTTTAAACATTGATTTTAAGCTTAAATCGCCATTCTAAGGCTAAGCATTAAGGCTTAACCCGCTGGAAGGGCCTTATCTTCGCTCTCGATTTTATCTTGTTCAGCCTTTGGCATGAGAAGCTCATCTTCGATTAGACCTTCATTTGCCCGAATACGTTGCTCAATCACGTCGGCAATATCTGGATTCTCCTTAAGGAAGCGGCGAACATTTTCACGCCCCTGACCAATACGTTCATCACCATAAGAATACCAAGACCCTGATTTTTCAATAATTTCAGCTTTCACACCGAGGTCAATCAGCTCACCCGTTTTAGAGATGCCTTCACCGTACATGATATCAAATTCTACCTGACGGAACGGCGGAGCGACTTTGTTCTTCACGACTTTAACGCGAGTTTGATTGCCAACAATCTCGTCGCGGTGCTTAATTGCACCAATGCGACGAATATCAAGACGAACTGAGGAATAGAACTTAAGCGCGTTTCCGCCCGTTGTTGTTTCAGGTGAGCCGTACATCACACCAATCTTCATCCGAATTTGGTTGATGAAGATGACCATACAGCCCGACTTAGAGATTGAGCCTGTAAGCTTTCGTAAAGCCTGGCTCATGAGGCGTGCTTGTAGGCCTGGGAGGCTATCCCCCATATCACCTTCAAGTTCTGCGCGCGGCGTTAGGGCTGCAACCGAGTCGATCACAAGAACATCAACTGCGCCAGAGCGCACTAATGTGTCAGCAATTTCAAGCCCTTGCTCACCTGTATCTGGCTGAGCCACTAAAAGTTCTGAAACGTCAACGCCGAGTTTCCCCGCATAGACAGGGTCAAGCGCATGCTCCGCGTCAACAAAGGCCGCGACGCCGCCTGCTTTTTGGATTTCTGCGACCACATGTAGCGATAGAGTTGTTTTACCTGAGCTTTCGGGCCCGTAAATTTCAACAACACGCCCCTTTGGGAGACCGCCTATACCGAGTGCAATATCAAGGCCCAACGATCCTGTTGATACGGCTTCCACATCCATTGTGGACTTTTGGCCGAGTTTCATTACGGAACCTTTACCGAAAGCCCTATCTATCTGGCTAAGGGCGGCATCTAGAGCGGCTGCTTTATTAGAGTTCACTTCTGGTCTCACAAGTTTTAAATTTGACTTCTTTGCCATGTTACATCTCGCATAGCGCTGCCGGAGCCCCTCGGCAAGCGGGTGAATATTATGGCTTCAATCGGACTGCCATAAACATCATGTACTATATTTGTTCTCACACATCAAGAAAAAAGAACAAAATTAGAACATATTAAAATTATCCTTATTAAACAACCACTTCTCCTATTTCCAGCTTCACTTTTTCAGCTAATTGCGTCAGCGTGAAGGGCTTTGGCAGAAAACTAACATCTGGATATTCAGCCAATAGATCCGAAAAATCTTCCTCTGCATATCCTGATATAAACACGATTCGCGCCTCACCAAGCATTTCTTTTCCGCGTTTAAGGAGAGTCGGCCCATCAACACCGGGCATAACCACATCTGATATCAACAAATCAAACGATACATCCGCCCCCTCAAGCAGCTCTAAGGCTTCCTCACCGTCGCAAGCCTCAAGCACATTATAGCCCCGCTTACGTAATGTCTTGGCCGCGATGACTCGGACATTATCTTCATCTTCGACAAAGAGAATATTGCCCTGGCCTGCCAAATCAGCAGGGGCGCGCTTGACCTCTTTAGGCGGAATTTTTGCCGCAGCTTCAGCTGCCAACCGGGCCTTTTCTGGATCCACCTCTGGAAAAAAGAGACGAAATGTTGTCCCAACACCGACAGTACTCTCGACGGAGAGATGACCACCCGATTGCTGAACAATACCATAAACGGTCGCCAGCCCAAGCCCCGTGCCCTTACCCTGTTCTTTCGTCGTAAAGAAAGGCTCAAATATTTTTTCGAGTATTTCCGCTGGAATACCTGATCCATTATCAGTGACGCTAATGACAGCGAGGCGGTCTGATGACAGCTCTGAAAGACTTTGTTTCATCGCCGCGTCATCAACTTTTGTGCGGTCCATAAAGTCAGTGCTGATCGTAATTGTACCGCCGCATGTCTCTGCCATGGCGTCCCGCGCATTGACACACAGGTTCATCAAAACGGTTTCTAGCTGGCTCTTATCGGCCAGTATATCAGGCACTCCGCGGCCGTGAACAATATCTAATTTCACGCGTTCAACCATGACTTGCTGCAAGACAATCATGATGTCAGAGAGCGCCTCACCAACGTCCAAAACAATTGGGCGAAGGGTCTGCTGACGAGAAAAGGCAAGAAGTTTACTAACAAGCGCCGCTGCACGGGTGACCGTTGAATTGATTTTTTGCAGTTCAGGATAAGACGGATCGCCCAAAGGATGGCGCCCTAAAAGTTCATCCGAATTGAGGCGAATAGCTTGAAGGAGGTTATTGAAATCATGAGCAACCCCAGCCGCAAGCTGCCCAATCGCTTGCATCTTCTGTGATTGGGACAATTGGGTTTCAAGTGACCGCCGTGTGGAAATATCGACCATATAGATGCACGCACCGCCTTTGAGAGCGTGATTAGCCGTCACATAAAGGCTGATAGGCGTTTGGCCCTCATTCTTGAAATGGGTTTCAATTGGTGTGTTAATATTGACGTTGTCTTCGACATGGAACACGTCCGATAAAGAAACCTCGGAGGTCACGTCTTTTCCCATTAACGCCGTAAAAGCTTTATTGACCCGTACAATATGGGCTTTGGAAAGATCAATATTATCCACCTCAATAGCCGCCATAGGTGAGTCCGTGTCGCTCAACCCGGCCTGAGACATAAGTTGAGCCGCGCTCTCCCCGTCCTCGCTACGCAGTTGAGTTTGTATATTTGAATGGCCATGAATAGATGTAATCGCGACAAGATTACCGTTACCCATCTCAATCCAGTTTGCCTGCATGACAATAGGAATATGGGTTTCACCTGACGTAATGAGATGAGTGTCCGTCCTTACCTTCTGTCCAACAATAGCCACCTCTTCGTTAAACAGATCTCCGTCTATATCTAGAATATCCGAAATATGATTTACGTCACTGAGGTCACGACCAAGCCACTTTTCTAAGGCTTGATTCATAGCCAGTATTTTACCGCCTGGCGCAACGCTCATAAGACCAACAGGAGCGGCCTCAAATAAGGTGTCAGAGCCGTCACTTTCAACCGTATCAATAACTTCCCATAGTTTAGCCTCACCAAGCCCAGTGACCCGAAGTTTAAATTCTTGAACAAGATCGTCTTGCCCGCGCCGCGTAAATAAAACGTCCTCACTTGCGCAATCATCAAGTAGATTATGTAAGCGAAACAATGAGCGCTTGTATATATCCCTGTCTGTATCAATTAAATCATCAATTAAAGGAATAGAATTTTGAACCTCCCCCCCATTCGAAACAGCATCCCCAAACAAGGTTAAGTAGGATTTATTTGCAGCAATAGATCGTCCGTTTTGTGTAATTAAGAACGGGCGACTATGTTCAGACAATATTGTTTCAATCGGCAGCAAAGAAGACGAATCTTTTTTTAAGATTAAAATTGATCCCGCCGCAATAATGATCACTAGAACAATTAAACCAGACACCAAAGCCCATCCAGTTGAATCAAGGCTACCGCGTGAGCTAAAGGCCACATAGGTCAAGCCAACAGCAACTATAAGTACCAATCCGAGCATAAGCCAAATTTCACGTGGCATCCCTGATGATTTTACAGCTACCTGCGCATCTGATGCGATGTATAAAGATGAATTATCCATACAACCTACTTCGTTCTATGTATTGCGGTTAAGATGCTTCGTTTATTTTGTCTATTTCCAAATCAAGTTTTTCGATTGTAGAAGCTTTATTTCCGCTTATACTATACTCAATAGAGCTGGAGGAACGATTATCAGGAGTCTTATATTATCCGCTGCGCTTGGAATCACGACTATTTTCGTGATGGCGTCTTGCACTCAAGGATCAGAAACATCCGCAAACCAGTCTGATTTTATCACTCTTGAAAGCGACGCCGTAAACCGTTGGTTTGACGATCGCTACAATGATGAACTGGCTCGGTCTCCTATATCCCAAACACGTCTCGGTCTCAGAAAGTCTCTCTCGCGCTTAGATGACGTGTCTCAACAAGCTTTGGATGAAAATTCCGCCCTTTTGTTAGGATGGCGGCAAGACTTAACCACAACTTTTGATGTTGACCGTCTTAACGAACAAACACGACTTTCATATGATTTGTTCTTATATGATACTGATAACCGACTCGCTCAGCATGAGTTCGCAGACCAAAATTATATCTTCCAACATATGAGTGGGCCACATACGTCTCTCCCCGCTTTCTTAATCAATAATCATCCTGTAACGAGTATCGCAGAGGCAGAGGCTTACATTGCAAGGCTCGTCGCTGTTCAAGATTATCTCGGCCAATATACGCAACGTGCCGAAACGCAAGCTGATAAGGGGGTGCTTCTCCCGCGTTATATTTATCCAAAGCTAATTGAAGCCGCACAAAATGTAATAACAGGTGCTCCGTTTAACGGTGTAAACGAAAGCCCCTTGCTTAAATCTTTTACAGAAAAAGTTGATAAACTCGACACAGATAGTGAAGTAAAAAATCGTTTAAAATTAAACGCTTCAAGTGCATTGCTAAATCACACAGGACCTGCATATCAGAATTTAATCACCATGTTCCACCTTCATCATTCTATAAGCGATGATCAAGACGGTGTCTGGAAGTTACCTCAAGGTGAAGCCTTTTATCAATCGCGCTTAAAACATTATACAACCACCGACATGAGCGCCGATGAAATCCATCAAATTGGACTTAAAGAGGTGGCACGCATCCAGGCCGAAATGCGCCTGATTATGGAACAAATCGGCTTTACGGGAAGCCTCCAAGACTTTTTCGATGAGCTCAGAACCGACCCTAAATTCACTTATGATAATGATGATGAAGGCCGGTCTCGATATATTCAAGAAGCAACCGCCTATATTGATGATATGCGCGACCAACTCGATACACTTTTCATCACCAAGCCCCGCGCGGATATGGTGGTAAAACGCGTGGAGCCGTTCCGTGAAGCAACGGCCTTCGGCGCTTTTTATAACCGCCCTGCCCTTGATGGCTCTCGTCCGGGAACTTACTATATCAACCTCAAAGATATGAACGATTTGCCGACCTATCAAATACAAGCACTCGCTTACCATGAAGGCATTCCGGGGCATCACATGCAGCTCGCGTTGAGTATGGAGCTGCAAGGTTTACCTAAGTTTCGAACCCTCGGCGGACATACCGCCTATATTGAGGGCTGGGCGCTTTATTCCGAGTCTGTCCCTGGTGAGTTAGGCCTTTATACAGACCCCTACCAAGACTTTGGCCGCCTATCGATGGAGATATTCAGAGCCGTCCGTCTTGTCGTTGATACGGGTATACATTCTAAGAAATGGACCCGTGAACAGGCCGTCGCCTATTTTCTGGTAAATTCTGCCAATGCAGAGGGAGATATACGGGCAGAAGTTGACCGATATATTGTCTGGCCAGGCCAAGCGACAGCCTATAAAATCGGAATGATAAAGATACAAGAGCTAAGACAATTAGCCGAAACAGAATTGGGTGATGAGTTTGACATTGCGGCATTTCATGATGTCATTCTCGCGAATGGATCTGTACCGCTATCGGTTTTAGAAACACTCGTAACCAATTGGATTAAAAAAGAAAAAGGATAAATCATGCGCAAAATACTTCTTATAACCTCAGCCCTCTTTATGGTCGCTGCTTGTAGCCCTAAAAGTCACGACAGCACGACTATTAAGGCCGATGCCGTAGAGCAAAACCTATCAGTTGAAGAGCAAATGAACGTATGGCTCGAAGATGACTTCAATGCTGGCGTAAAACATTATCCGCAATTTTTAGCGCAACTTGGCATTAAAGAGCGCACGGATGAGTGGAATGACCCAACCCGTGAGTTTCAACTCGAACGGCTAGAAGAAAACCGCCTCGCACTCGCCGAATTTAAGTCATCATTTGACCGAAGTGAACTGTCTGAGAACGGCCAAATTTCTTATGATCTTTATATCAAAAATGCCGAAGACGAATTCGCGCGAGATAAATATCATGATTACCGATATACCTTCAATCAAATGCGCGGCGCACAATCGAGCATTCCGACCTTTATGATTAATTTCCACAAGATCAAAACCGCTAAGGATGCTAATGATTACATCACACGCTTAGAAAAGGTCAATGCGCAGATGGGCGCGATTATTTCAAATGCGAATAAGGCCGCAGATAAGGGCATTATGGCCCCTAAATTCGTCTATGATCATGTCATCCGTGATGCAAATAATATCTTATCAGGTGCGCCTTTTGAAGATACAAAAGACCTTAACGTCTTAATGAAAGATTTTCGTGACAAGGTTGAAGCCAGCGACATAGCGGACGATCAAAAAGAAGACCTATATGAGCGCGCTCTTACCGCTCTCCTCACGTCCGTGAAACCTGCGTATCAAAATGTCATTAGGACAGCCAATGACCACCAAGACCGCACATCAGATGATGACGGCGCGTGGAAGCTACCCAATGGCGGCGAATATTACGCCTCACGACTAGAGCAAATGACGACGACCAACATGACCGCCGATGAAATTCATGAGCTTGGCCTGAAAGAAGTCGCTCGCATACATACAGAAATGCGCGCGATTATGAAAGACGTTGAGTTTGAAGGCACGCTACAAGAGTTCTTCACCTACCTAAAAGAAGAACCTCGTTTTACCTATGAAGATTCTGATGCAGGTCGCCAAGCCTATCTTGATGATGCCACAGTTATGATCGATACAATGAAAGGCCGACTAGATGAGGTCTTCCTACGCAAACCACAAGCCGATCTCGTGGTTAAACGTGTTGAGGCCTTCCGTGAGCGCTCAGCCGGTAAGGCCTTCTACAACCGCCCTGCTCCAGATGGGTCACGTCCAGGTGTTTACTACGCCAATCTTTATAAAATTTCGGACATGCCGAGCTACCAAATGGAAGCCCTTGCTTACCACGAAGGCATACCGGGCCATCATATGCAGATTGCCATCGCGCAAGAACTTACAGGGGTTCCAAAATTCCGTAAATTCGGAGGCTATACAGCCTATTCAGAAGGATGGGGTCTTTACACAGAATATTTCCCCAAAGAGATGGGCTTCTATTCTGACCCCTATTCTGACTTTGGACGTCTCTCTATGGAGATTTGGCGCGCCGCGCGTCTTGTCGTCGATACGGGCCTTCACCACAAGAAATGGACACGACAAGAGGCGATCGACTATCTCTTAGAGAACACACCGAACCCTGAGAATGACTGCGTTAAAGCGATTGAGCGCTACATCGTTATGCCAGGGCAAGCGACCGCCTATAAGATCGGTATGCTGAAGATTTTAGAGATGCGCGACAAATCCCGTGACGCTCTGGGCGATAAATTCGATATTCGTGAATTTCACGATGTGTTCCTAGCCCAAGGCGCCGTCCCGCTCGACGTGTTCGAAAGACGCGTAAATGACTGGATCGCCAGCAAGTCTTAAACGACAGACAAGGTTCGCGGCATGGCTAGAGCATTTAAAATAATACTAGGGTTACTTTCTCTAACCCTAGTATATTTCCTGTTTTGGCCGACACCCGTGAGCCCAGTTGCTTGGGACGCGCCTAAATCAAATGGCTATTCTGGAGTTTTTGCTTCAAATGCAAAACTCGTTGACATGTCATTGATCCATCTAAATGGAGCGATCGGTCCCGAAGATATTGTCGCAAAAGTAGAAGATAGCGAGATTAGCCTCTTTGCCTCATCTCAAAGCGGAGTGATTTATGAAATTGATCCACTCAGAAAAGAGGTGTCCGAATTTACACAGACTGGAGGTTTCCCACTTGGTGTCGAGTTCGCAAATGACGGGACTCTATTGGTCGCCGATGCATATTTAGGTTTGTTAAAGGTGAGCCCAGACGGTGACGTCAAAGTTCTTACGAATAGTGTGTCAGGTGATCCTATTAAATTTGCCGATGATGTTGATATAGCGCCCAGTGGCATAATCTACTTCACAGACGCTTCGACGCGGTTTGGCGCAGAGGAAACTGGCTCGCCTTTAGCCGCTAGTCAGCTAGATATTCTGGAGCAAAGCCAGACCGGACGTGTCCTCGCATTTGATCCACAAAGTGGCGATACCTCAATTGTTGCAGATGGACTTAGCTTCGCAAATGGAATTGCGGTTTCTCGCGATGGAAACTCGCTCTTAGTTGCCGAAACAGGTACTTATCGTGTTGTCAAAATAGACATTGCGACTGGAACGGCCCCGACACCTATCCTGACTAATCTACCCGGATTTCCGGATAATATAAATGCAGGGCCAAGGCTTGCTGATGGAACACCAACCTATTTTCTGGGTTTAGCTGGGCCTCGAATGGCTATTCTTGATGATCTATCGGATCGCCCGTTTCTCAGAAAAATTATATCCAGATTTCCAAACTGGGCAATTCCTAAACCCGTCCATTATAGTTTGGTGCTTCAATTCACCGAGGACGGTAAGATATTGCGAACTTGGCAAGACCCTGAGGGGACGTTTACCACCACAACAGGGGCTATCACGCCTGGGGACGGTTATCTATATGTGTCCAGTGTAGATTCCGACAGCATCGGTCGAATTCCATTCCCCTAGTCTGTGTAATTCCACGGTTAATACAGTTTACTTAAGCTCGCGTTTTTTCACCGCGCTCGTGCATGATTTGGGCTTCGATAGACAAAGTTGCGATAGGGCGTGCTCATGCGTCCGACACGAATTAAAACGCCCACTCGAAGAGAAGCCATCCACTTATAGGCTAGTCGGAAGGCGTACGAACAAATTCTAATATGTCACCCGGCTGGCAATCTAAAAAATCACATATCTTGCCCAGCGTTTCAAACCGAATCCCTTTGGCTTTGCCAAGCTTTATGATCGAAAGATTCTGCTCCGTTATCCCGATATGGTTAGCGAGGTCTTTGGACTTAATCTTTCGCAACGCGAGCATGACATCAAGGCGAACTATAATTTTGATGTCCGAACTCAAAATATCAACCTCACGTCATCGACATGCCGCTTCGCTTCACGCAATATCAGCGCGAAAGAGTAAACCATACCACTCAACCCCAATGTGACGAAATCGCTTGTCGACATGTCTATAGTCAAACTATTTTCCAAGCCTAAACTAGACATAGCTCTTAGCATGAAAAGAAAAACACCAGAAAACATGGCAGACACCGCCATAACGAACATCCAAAGGGCCAATAGGCTCAAAAGTTTGACGGAGCGCTTTGTGAAGACATTTCCCTTAGACAGCTCCCAAAAAGCGGCTCCCCCATAAAGCAGGGTCAAGACCACCGATAGGTAGAATGGTACAAGCGCGACCCGTTCGCGCCAAGACCGTAACACTTCTCCAATTCCAGTGTTGATTTGAGGCCCTGCCTCACTTGATAGTCCGACTGACAGACCTCCCAAGAACCCTTGCACCAGATAAATAATTGCGCTGAAGACGCATAAGAAACAAATCAAACGGCTAAGATTACGAAAGCGTTTGGAAATTGGGGGATGGTTTTCATTCATAATGGTTGTTTTACGATCATTTTTATGTTATTTACAGTTATAATTCTATTTCTCATATAGAAATCGTCAAGAGACTTTGTTATAAATTTTCATAATGGGCCTCGTTCATGAACAAGATTAAAGGAGCTCCCGCTCATGCCTAAACATATTCTCTTCGCCCTGACGGCGGCCACACTCTTGTCGAGCTCAGCTTTAGCGCAAGACGCACCGATAGAGACGTCCTTGGAATTTGGCGGAACTTATACGGATTCTGTAACGGTGAACGACGACGGGGCCTCCTTGACCCTTGATGATGTGAAAACGGTCGACTTTGGCATCAGTGCCGAGCGTGAGCTTATGCGGCGCGATAACCTTACTCTCAGCGGCGCGATCTCAGGACAGGCCCGTTTCGGCGATGGGAACTCCCCGCAACTCAACGGCCTAACGCAGACGGGCAGCACCGATTTTCGCCGATTAGGCGCCTATGCCGACATAATCGCACGCATGGAAGGTCAAGACGAGTCGGACTGGACACCCTTCCTTTCCGCAGGAGTCGGCGTGGCCCACGACCGTATCACGCTCGATGATCAAGTTTTCGAAGAATTCTCCCCAAGAGGGCGCGTTCAGGCAGGCTTGGAAAAGAAAATCAATGACAAAGCGACATTCGGAATTGGCGTCGGCCAGACCTTTAAACTTGACTAGACGGGCCTTGCAGTCTGTTGGAACTGATCGGCTTAAGCTCCTTCAATCAAGGTGCTCGTTGATTGCCCCAAATCCCAGAAAGTGGGTATTGAAAATTTCGCAAAATCTTAGCATTTGTTTTGTTCGTGATTGATTGTAATATGAGGCAATGAAATTTGACCTCAAATGGCAGCGACACTTACACTTCGCACTCAACCCTAAATCGGTGATGATTGATGGGGGCAGTCTTTACATGACGGAACGTGTTAAGAAGCTATCTAAAATCGATGCTGTTTCCGGCGAGACTGTTTGGTCACATAAAATAACAGATGGTTACGGTTTTCTCACCACTGTAAATGGCAAATTGTTTTATATGTCTAGCGGTGACGGATTGTGCAGCTTTGCGAAAGACACTGGAGAATTGGTTTCGCAACAAAAGTTCCGTTTCCCTTATCTTGGCTATGTTAAAGTATGTGGAAACATAATTCTAACGGGTGGATGGCGAGGCTATACCGATCTTTGCGCATATGACCTGAAAACGAATAATCTCATATGGTCGCATAATATGAAAACGAGCGAATTACAGAAGTTTTCTTACCCATCTTTCCTTGATGAACTCCGTATTGTCACAGTCAATCATTCTACAAACCTTATTAGACTCATCGACGCGCAATCTGGAAAAATACTCAATGAAAGCCCTTTACCAGAAGGTATCTACCATGTTGATGCAGGTCATTCATATAGAGTTGTCGAGAATGAAATCACTTTCCTTACTGAAAGGGGAAAATTGTTCAAATTCAATACGAAAGACCTTTCACAGGCTGTGGAAGAAATTCCACTAAAATCTGTACAGCCGAATACACCCTGTTACTTTAACGATGAAATAATCCTTCGCGACACCAAGGGGTCTTATTGCCTATGGAATAGAGCTGAAAAAAGAATAGTTTGGCAAACTCCAATCGAGCATAATGGTTGGACAGATGTAATCGCTACAAAACTTAACAATGAACACTACATTATAGCAGGAGCTCAAGGAGCAGTAAAACTAGTTTCAAGGTCTGGCGAAGTAAGTCGTATGAATTCCGAGAAACGAATTACCACTCCCTTGTATCTTTCGGATGGATGCCTTTATTTTGGCACTAAGAGTGAGATCAAGTGTTTTGAATACAAAACCTAACTCCCACTATGTCCCAAATCAGATTAAACCCAGCGTCCTAAACACTACCAATCAAAGAAGCCCCTAAAACGCCTACTAAGCGCGAGTTCTCTCGCCGCGCTCGTGCATGACTTGGGCTTCGATAGACAGAGTCGCGATAGGGCGCGCGCTCAGGCGTCCGACACGAATCGGGTCACCTGTTTCTTCGCAATATCCGTAAGTTCCCTTTTCGATACGCAGTAACGCCTTATCGACTTTCGAGAGAAGCTTGCGAAGACGGTCTTTCGTTCGAAGTTCTAGCTGACGGTCAGCATTGGCGGCCGCTGTATCGGCGGGATCAGGATGAGATACGCTTTCGCCTTGAAGGAAGTTAATCGTCTCTTTGGTTTGGTTGACAATGTCTTCACGCCAATCGAGGAGCTTCTTTTTGAAAAACGCCGTCATGACAGGATTCATGAAATCTTCTTTATCCGTCGGTTCATAGTCCGCAGGCACAGCAATATCAGCTTTAGATTTACCGCTCATAACTCATCCTATAACATATCGCGGCATGCGTGACCGCAGTATAACACTATCAAATCAGCATTGTTTGCTGAGTATTTTTGAGTGCTATTTACCTAAAACATGTAAAAATTCAATACTTAACTACTGAATTACACAAAAGTATGATCGGCCATCATATATGAGAGCTTGTTTAGAGCCGTACATTTGTTTATCGCAATTTAGTTTTTGAATGAAATGAGATTGAACATGAAATTTTCGGGTACGGATTCCTATGTCGCCACAAAAGACCTTATGGTTGCAGTCAATGCGGCTATCTTGCTCGAACGCCCTCTCCTTATCAAAGGCGAACCTGGGACGGGCAAGACTGTTTTAGCCCATGAAATCGCCAAAGGGCTTGGGACGCCGCTACTCGAATGGAATATAAAATCCACGACCAAAGCTCAACAAGGCCTCTATGAATACGACGCCGTCGCGCGCCTGCGTGACAGTCAACTTGGCGAAGACCGCGTCCATGATATTTCCAACTATATCCGCAAGGGTAAGCTTTGGGAGGCCTTTAGCGCCGAGAAACGACCGATTCTCTTAATTGATGAGATCGACAAGGCTGATATCGAATTCCCAAATGATTTACTGCATGAGCTCGATAAAATGCAATTTCATGTTTACGAAACGGGTGAGACAGTCGTCGCCAAACAACGTCCTATTATTATCATCACGTCAAATAATGAAAAAGACTTGCCTGACGCGTTCCTGCGCCGCTGTTTTTTCCACTATATCCAATTCCCTGACGCGGAAACCATGACAGACATTGTCGACGTTCACTTCCCTGATTTAAAGCCACGCCTACTCACAGCCGCCCTGAAACGCTTTTACGCCGTCCGCGAAACACCGGGTCTTAAGAAAAAACCGTCAACGTCAGAATTGCTCGATTGGTTAAAGCTGCTTTTGGTTGAGGATATTGACCCTGAAACGCTTAAAGAAGCTGACCCGAAAAAGCTCATCCCGCCCCTGCATGGTGCGCTTTTGAAAAACGAGCAAGATGTTCATCTGTTTGAACGGCTCGCTTTCCTCTCGCGTCGAAATATGTAAGCTAACCATCTTCCCAAATGTTTGGGACTTCCTTCAACGCATCAGCGTAATAACGCTGAAAGCCCGGCAATTTGACCTTGTTGAGGAAAGCCGAATAAGCAAGATAGCTAACGAGGAACCGCAAATCTTTCACCCACGGCGGAAGGTATTTAGGCCGATGTATCAGCCCTTCCTTGCGAAGATAAGCGAGCGCAGGGATATCCTCAACATCAAGCTTACCGACAAAGAGTAAACGGATTAAATCCGCCCTCTCAAGGCTCACTACTGTTCGCAAGAAATTATGTACCCGCATCAGTCCTTTCAAATAAACAATATCCTTCGTGAACGGCGCGCCGCCTGTCACGACCCCGCCTCTAAACACGCGGAACGTGTTGTTATAGGCTTCGCTAGGATTATCGTTCCGCGACATATAAAATTCAAAAACTTGTTTAAAATCAGCCCCTTGAGCAGACATGCTAATGGCGTGAATACGGTCGGACAATCGTCTGAACCGGTGCGGGTCCATAGCCCCGCTAATGATTTCAGCAAAAACGGCTAAGCCTTCTTGGATCTCTGTGGTGCCGGCATGAGCGCGGCCTAATATAGGGAAAGCATCTTGCCGCTGCCCGTTCTTAGCCGTACCCGCGTGGATATAGGCTTCATGCTGCAAGAGTTGATCAAGGTCACGATCTGTGAACGTCGCGTCTTCCCTCAAGCGAATACGTTTCGAACCTGCAATGGCTTTTGCCGACAAGCTATCCACGACCAAAACCTTCGGAATTTCATCACCGAAGTAGCGCTTTAACGGGGGGGTCAAATTCTTCGCAAATTCGGTTGCCGTAAAAGTCTTATCCGCGCCGCCAAGGTTAAGTGCTCCTAGTGACATACCTGCGAAAATACGCTCCATATGCTCAGCGAGGTCAATAACCGTTGTCCGACCGTCCAGTGTGACTTCATCTGGCGCACCATAAAGCGCCCGTGAATATGTGAAAAAATCCGCCGTCCCTCTATGGTCAAGCAAGTTGGCCGTCGTCGTCAGTTTTCCATGGACACGGCGAAGCCAGTCGTGAACGGGATGGCTCGCCCTATCGATTTTAATAGATCCGAGGACCTCCCGCGCCTGACTCGTGTCTACTGGATTGTAATTTGGCGTTGGTAAGCGCCCATCCGCCAAGAACCTTGTCTTAACCGCAGCATCCCAACTCACCGCACGTAATATGGGCAATTTAGCGGCAGCTCGCTCTAACAACTGAGCCGACTTAATCGCTCCATTTATAGAACTTTCGGGCAATTTATCCATCTAAAGGCTCATTCTGCTAAATTTTCGAATAGTTAAGCCCTATTTCACGTTTAGCCAACTGAAATCATTGTGAGTTTCTGTCCAATCTTTCATTGGCGTTAAGCGCAGACTAGGCTAAGAGATTATCTGAATCATTATCTCGGGAACTGGGAAACACCTATGTCATCCAAATATTTGCTAAAAAGCGTTGCAGGGACTGTGCTTTTGATGGGCCTAGCCAATCTAAGTACGGCACAAACAAGTGTACAGGGTGAAACAGAAGCTCCCCTGACAACATCAGACTCTGGTGACATAACCATTGAAGCTCCAGATACGACCAATGACATCGCGGCAGGCGTAGTTACAGGAACTAACGGAAACCTTGTAACCCTCGATTCAAACAATAATATCACGAACAATGGTACCATCAGCACAGAGGATAGTGATGATGTTGTTGGCGTCCTAATTACGGGCGGCGTAACAGGTAACTACACACAGACAGGCACGATCACTCATGTCGAAGATTTCATACCTGAGGACACAGATGACAGCACTACCATCGATGGACCTTTCGCCATCGGAAATAACCGTACAGGCATATTGATCTCTGGAGCTAGTCCCTTTACCGGAAATGTTGACATTCAAAGTGGTCAAATCGCAATTGAAGGTAATAATTCATCCGCCATACGCCTTGCAAGTGATACAACAATTTCAGGTAACATCATAAATAACGGCGGATTGGCCCTCGTTGGCAACAACACCATTGGTTTAGATATCGAAGGCGACGTTCTTGGCCAGCTCGCCAACAGTGGGACTATTACGACCCAAGGAGAAGGCTCGCAGGGCATTAGAGTTCAAGGCGACATAACAGGTAGTTTTTCAAACTCAGGATCAGTTGGTAACTCGGGGCTTCGCGCTGTCGGCCGCCCCACGCTCATCGCCAGAGGCCTTCTTGATGAAGAAGACACATTACAAGCCGGATCCGCCATCGAAATTAACGGTAATGTCACTCAAGGTGTTTTGTTTGGCACAAGCACCTTAACAACCACAGACGAAGACGGTGTTGAAACAACAACCATAGCCTCTACAAGCTCCGTGGTGCAATCAGGAGCCGCCGCGGCGGTTCTTATAGACGGACAAGGGACCCCTATCTCCCTCGGTCTCGTCACTCAAATCACAGATCCTGACGATCCAAATTTTGATCCAGATCTACAATTTGGCTTTGTACAACTAGGCTCGATTACGGCTCAAGGTGTCATAGACGACTCTCCAGCGACAGCTATCGAACTAGCAAATGTTGAAATTGAAAATGGATTGTTTAACCGTGGGGCCATATCAGTATCGACATTTAGAAGTGGTGATGACGGAACAGATGACGCCGCAGGTTTTGATGGTCATGCTCGAGGAATAGTCCTTCGCGAAGGCGTCACAATTGAAGACTTTGTGAACGAAGGCGCAATTCTGGTTACTGCGCTCGAAGCCACAGATGAAGTTTTTCAAGATCGTGACGCAATTATACCCGCAAGACTTATCCAGGCAACAGCCATAGATATTTCAGCAGACTCAGTTTTAGAAAGCATTCTCAATGACGGTATTATCACCGCATCGGCGACCGCAAGAGACGGGGTAGCAACGACGATTGTTGATCGGTCTGGCACTCTTACGAATATTGTAAACCGAGGACAAATTAATGCTAACAGTGTAAATTCTGATCCTTCCGAAGATGAAATCAGTGAGATAACGACTGTCGCATTAGATTTATCGGCCAATACGTCTGGCGTCACTATTCTCCAAGGATTAGACCCCACTCCAGTGACTCTACTTGTGCCAACTATTAACGGCGATATTTTACTCGGGAGTGGTGACGACACAGTTACATCAAGCTTTGGTGCACTGAATGGCGATATTGCATTTGGCGCAGGTGCTGATGTCCTTAATTTAAATTCCACGAACTTTGAAGGCCGCTTATCAGATAGCGACGGCGTCTTAGCAGTCACGGTTGAAAATGGAAGTCTATTACGCCAAACAGAGACTCAAACGATCGATGTTACCAATGCTACATTTGACGGAACCTCATCCTTTGAAACCGTTATCGATGGTGTAAGTGGTGATGCTGGAACATTAGTTGCAACAAATAACGTCACACTTGAGGACGGTGCTCAAGTTGGATTAGCGTTAACAAACGTCCTTCAGTTAGATAACCAAACCTTCGATATAATAAGTGCTGACAACCTTGATATTCAAGGGGCTGTTGACCAACTCGATTCATCTGTTTCACCCTTCCTATATGACGTAACTTACGGACTCGCTGAAGGTGATCCTAACACGCTGGTTGTGACTCTCGATTTACGTTCAACTGAAGACCTTGGCTTGGATACACGACAAGCTGCAAGTTTCACATCTGCATTCGAAGCATTGGCGAGTAATGCGGCTCTTGGACAAGCTTTCACCGCGATTACGGAAGAAGCTGAGTTTAATCAGGCCTTCAATCAAATTTTGCCTGAAGTCTCTGCCTCCCCTTTATATTTTATTCAAGCAAATGTTGACGGCGCCGTTGGTGCCGTTGGAACTCATCTTGAAAATGCACGTCGATCTCAAGATCGTTCGGGTGGAGCTTGGTTGCAGCAATTCACATATTTTGCTGACCGAGAACTTGATGGTTTATCCGAACAATTCCGTGGATTTGGCTTTGGTTTTGCGGGCGGTCTTGATACCTCTTGGGGGCCCTTCCACACCGTGGGGGCAAACCTAGCGTTTGCATCGACCCAAGTCGAAGATGTTTTGGGCGTCGACGATCCTCTTAATATCGTAACCTATCAAGTCGGCACATATGCAGGCGCAGAACATAGTAATTTCAGCCTCGACTTATATGCGGGTGCGGGTGTGTCTGACATTGAAAACAATCGTTTTGTCAGATTCGGAGACTTTACGGGTTCATCACGTGGGGAATGGAACGCAACACATATTAACGGTTCTGCCCGTCTCGGTTATAACGCTGACATTGGAGACCGTTTTTGGGTTCGGCCTTCTGTTTCACTTGATTATCTTCGTCTTGATGAAGAATCATTCCGAGAAACGGGTGATGTCGGTCTTGCTTTAGGTGTGGAATCTCGTGTTTCTGACCGTGCAGGTGCAACAGCATTGTTAAATGTCGGAACGACCTTTAATGGAAACAGAACATGGTTGAAACCCTCCTTACGGGCGGGATATAGAACCGATTTCATCTCTGACCCCGTATTAACGCAATTTCAATTTATTGACCTTGTCGATAGTTCAGGAAATTTATTTGATGGACAAATTGCAGAGACATTAAGCGGCGAAGTCTCTGATAGCGGTTTTATCTTAGGATTTTCTGTTGCAGCTGGCTCAAAATGGTCATCCTTCTCGTTTGACTTCGATAGCGATATTCGCGACGGCTTCATTCGCCATACAGGACGCGTTGTTGTTCGCCTCCTATTCTAAGCGCAATTAGAATTTATCCAATCTTCGATACGGCCTAAGGCCGTCTCAACCTGCTGACTATCTTGAGGGTAGCTGAGTCGCATATATTTATGCCCGTCGACAGGATCGAAATCCAATCCAGGCGTTGTTGCGACACCTGTATCGATGAGAAGTTTCTTGCAAAACTCAAGACTATTATCACTAAATTGGCTGATATCCGTATAGATATAAAAAGCCCCGTCTGGCGGCGCTATTTTAGCAAACCCAAGCTTTGGTAAAGCCTTCAACATAAGGTCACGGTTGCGCTTATAAACGTCTAAAAACCCATCAAAATAATCCGTTTCCTTCATCGCGGCTAAAGCCGCTGTCTGACTGAGAGACGGCGCGGTGAGGAAATAATTTGTTTGCCGTGCGTTCACAGCTTCGATCATATCACGGGGCGCAACAAGCCACCCAATACGCCACCCTGGCAGGCAGAAATATTTAGAAAAACTATTTATAACAAAAGCTTGCGGCGACAAGCTCGTAATAGATAGCGTCTCGCTCCCAAAACTTAAACGGTGATAAATTTCATCAGAAATCAGACGAATATTGTTCGCGTCGCAAAAATTAGCAATCGCACGCATCTCGTCTGGTGGAATAATTGTTCCCGTTGGATTTGCAGGGCTCGCAATAATCACCCCGTCAGGTAGAGGGTTTAGTTCAGCAATCTTAGCGGCTGTAATTTGGAAACGACTCTCCGCGCCGCAGTCCAGCTCTAGGGCCTCCATCCCAAGTCCCCTCACCGTATTACGGTACGCCACATAACCGGGACGGGCCATAGCAATTCGTGCGCCCGTTTTAAAACCTGCTGATAAAGCCAAGACCAAAGCAGGAGACGCCCCACAAGTCAGAAATATTTGCTCTGGCTTTATTGTGGCCCCGTAGCGCGCAGCGTAATCATCCACAAGCGCTTGACGTAAGGCGTTGCTCTCCCAATAGCCCGGCACAGGCCCTTCAAGCGCAGTCTGAACGGCCGCTTTCACAGATGCAGGCAAAGCCGCGGTGGGCTGCCCATATTCCATATGAATGATATTTCGCCCTTGATTTTCTAAAGAGATGGCTAGGCGACCAATTTCCATGGCTTTAAAGGATTCTATTAACGTCATATTCTATCTCTAGATTACTCTTGCTCTTGACCCAATAGCCAAATCAGCTTCATTTATAATTATGACTAATACCGCCAAAAAGAATCAATCGTCCATAAGCCATCAAGCCGCTGAGGACGCCTATTCTGCCAAAGATATTCAGGTGCTTGAAGGCCTTGAAGCTGTACGCCTGCGGCCCGGTATGTATATTGGCGGTACAGATGACCGTGCCCTGCATCATCTCTTTGCTGAAATTATTGACAATTCCATGGACGAAGCCGTTGCTGGACATGCGAGCCGCATCGAGGTCGAGCTTGACGCGGAAGGTTTTTTATCTGTCACGGATAATGGACGCGGTATCCCGATAGACCCTCATCCTAAATTTAAGAACAAATCCGCACTCGAAGTAATCATGACCGAACTTCATTCGGGTGGTAAGTTTAGTAATGACGCTTACGAAACATCTGGCGGCCTTCATGGGGTTGGCGTTTCGGTTGTCAACGCTTTGTCTGACTTACTTGAGGTCGAAGTCGCGCGGAATAAGCAACTTTATAAAATGCAATTTGTTCGCGGCGAAGCCAAGGGTAAAATCCAAAACCTTGGGCCGATCAATAATCGCCGAGGCACGAAAGTCCGCTTTCATCCTGACCCTGAAATCTTTGGCAAGGGCGCGAAATTTAAACCCGCCAAACTCTTCCGCATAACTCGCGCAAAGGCCTACCTACAACGGGGTGTTGAGATACGGTGGAAGTGCGCACCAGAGCTAGTTCAAGAACTCGACGCTATCCCCGAGCAAGCCAGTTTTCACTTCCCCAACGGCCTCGCCGACTTCCTGCGCGAAACCATTGGTCAGAAGGTCACCGTCACAAGCGATTTGTTTGCAGGCCAATCCAAGAAAGAAAAAGGCCACGGCCATGTTGAGTGGGCTGTCACATGGTCCCCGCAAGGCTATGGCGACGCTGATAAATTCATCCGTTCTTATTGTAACACGGTTCCGACCCCCAATGGCGGAACCCATGAAGCCGGACTTCGCGCAGCTATCACTAAAGGGCTTCGCGCCTATGCCGATATTGCAGGCATGGGTAAGAAGGTTTCCAACGTCACACCCGATGACGTGATGCACGGCGTGGGAGCCCTCGTCTCAGTATTTATTTCGAACCCCGAATTTCAAGGTCAAACCAAAGACCGTCTGTCAAACAGTGAAGCGGCGAGAATCGTTGAAGCGGCTGTTCGTGACCCGTTTGATCATTGGCTAGCAAGCTCTCCGAAAGACGCACAAAAGCTCTTAGAATGGGCGATTGAAAACGCCGAAGACCGTATGCGCCGCAAGCGTGCGCGCGATGTCAAACGAAAGTCAGCCACTAAAAGATTACGCCTACCCGGCAAACTCGCCGACTGTTCACGCAAAGGTTCTGCGGACACAGAGCTTTTCATCGTTGAGGGCGACTCAGCGGGTGGTTCCGCCAAACAGGCGCGCAACCGTGTCACCCAAGCTATCTTACCCCTGAAAGGGAAAATCCTGAATGTAGAAAGTGCAGGGGTGGAAAAAATTTCCCGAAATGCAGAAATTAACGACCTATCCACGGCGCTCGGTGTTGGCATTGGCCGCAAATTTGATCTCGATGATCTGCGCTATGAGCGCGTGATTATCATGACCGACGCGGATGTGGACGGGGCCCATATTGCGGCGCTACTCATTACGTTCTTTTACCGCTTTATGCCTGAGCTCATCCATCAAGGGCGGCTCTATATGGCCATGCCGCCGCTCTACAAAATGACCCAAGGCGGTAAAACGGCTTACGCCATTGACGATGCTCATCGTGAAGTTCTGACCAAGGAGTTTTTCAAAGGTAAAGGAAAGATTGAAATTGGACGCTTTAAGGGCCTTGGTGAAATGATGGCGGCGCAGCTTAAAGTCACGACGATGGATCCGAAAACGCGCAATCTCGCACGTATTACGATTGACGAGGAAAACCTCCCCTCAACCGAAGCGCTCGTGGAAACCCTGATGGGTAAACGCGCCGACTTACGTTATCAATATATCCAAGACCACGCGCAATTCGTCGAAGAGGTCGACGTTTAGGCTACTCTCTTAACAGCTCAAGAAGCTCTCTTTGCTCTGTAAGCATGCGTCTTTTCTCATTCACTTGATTTTTGATACCAGAGTCTGTCGACCCGACATTTTCAAGCGCATAGATGAAATAGTCCCGTCTAAGATCAAAGAAAACTTTCTGCTGAGCGACATATAGTACCTTTAACTCTTCATCCATTGGTACAAACCGTTCAATCCGCATATCGGATAGACGTTCGATCTCATCGAGGCTATCAAGATAAGGCTCTACCGATGACAGGCCCCGCAATTTAATGAACGGCACATCCCTACTCCCGCCCGTAATGTTTTTAAAAAACACTTTTTGCGCTTCAAGGAACCTTTCCCGCGCGTCATAATAGTCTTCACGTTCTTTAATCTGAGCCTTACTCCCATGAGGGTTTAAATTATATTTCCCCTCTAACATCGCCATGTTTTCACGAAGTGTTCGGCGCAAAGGAGCTGTCGTGCGTTGAACGTGGTGAGTGTTAATATCAAAAGGTTTGAACTTAGGCACGACCAAATCATCATAGGTTAAGCGCGACTGCATATAATTATTGATGACCTCATAATTATCCGTGCTCTTAACGAGGTTCCATAGTGTGTAAACACGCTCTAAGGCTTGGTCTTTCTTCTTAAAATAATAAGCCTGCAACATATGTGCATAAATTGGATGAGGTCGTGCGGTCTCTTTAATATAGGTTTCCTCCCAAAGAACAGCCTCCTGCGCGAGACCTTGCGAGAGAACGAAATAATCTTCTGACCTATTTTTATTTTCGGCCAGTTGTGAAAAAGATAAAATCTTACCGTTATAATTATGAAACTCACCTTCTGTAAAATCAGCTAAATTTTGATACTCACTCAGCCCCACATCTAAAGTTTCAAGATGAGTTTTTGCCGCTTCATGTCTTTCGTTTTTGGTCAAATATAAATGAATAGTCGGGGCTGATACATGTTGCGAAAGCTCGCCAATATAGTTGATCGCCTCGGCCTTAACCGTGAACTCGCCTGCGATTTCGGGAAACACAATATCACGCCCTTTCATTGGGGTACAGGTCAGATCAAAGATTGAATATTTACCGGGAGATTGCACAGGAATTAAAATCAACTGATCTTTAAGCGGCACACGCTTCGATGGATTATTAAGATTAAAAACAATTTTTTGAGAGGCGTGTGGTTCCCAATAATTATGAAAGCCATTCCATTTAGCGGCAGAGGCTTTAATCGCCTGGCATGTATATTTACCTTTCGGCTCAACATAAAATGCGATGTAAGATATTTTAGACGCTTTAATATCATGTGATATAGTTTCGCCGTATGTTAGCTTAACGGCCTTATCTTCAGCCCGTTCTTCAGCCTTATTCGCACTGTCCGAGTTTGCACTATCCGTGGGCGTACAAGCCGTTACCATTACGATTAAGCTTGCTAATAATATTGCCTTGCAAAACGATCTGAAAAATCCGTCCATATCCCCCTCCAACTTAATTATAACAAAATCTATATCCTATTTATTTAACCTTTCAAGACCACCCTTAAAACAAGACCATGAGCAGGCGATGAGATAAATCTATCTTTCATTTGTTTTTTTAGTTGAAACACAGCCCCCTTATGGCAATAAAGGAAGCATGAAAAACCTTATAAAAACCTCGCTCATAGTAAGTTGTGCCGCTATCGCCCTTGTTGCCTGCAGTGACAAATCTCAAGACAACAAAGCCAAAACAGATGGCAGCTTGATTCCAAATACGGCGTTTGCCTCGACTTATACCCCGCAAACTTCAGAAGATTTTGTCATCACAAATGCGTTGATTTTTGACGGTCTTGGCGGTGAAATTCAAAATGGCTTCATCCATGTCGTTGATGGACGTATTGCCGCCATAGGAGACGGTGAGTTTCAAGGCACAGTCGAACGCGTAATTAACGCAGGTCGTAAACCCGTAAGTCCTGGATTGATTGACGTCCATTCACATCTTGGCAATTACGCGTCGCCTAGTGTTCATGCCCATAGTGACGGGAATGAAGCCACCTCACCTATAACGTCTGAAGTTTACGCAGAACACGGCGTTTGGCCGCAAGATCCGGGTTTTGACGAAGCTCTAGCAGGCGGCGTGACCACACTTCACATTCTTCCTGGTTCGGCCAACCTGTTTGGTGGGCGCGGTGTCACGCTTAGAAATGTTCCAGCCCGCACTGTTCAGGGAATGAAGTTCCCTGATGCGCCCTACACGCTCAAAATGGCTTGCGGTGAAAACCCGAAACGCGTTTACGGACAAAAAGGTGGCCCTGGCTCTCGCATGGGTAATGTCGCTGGCTACCGTAACAATTGGATCAAAGCCGTTGAGTATAAAAAGAAATTAGAATCCGGAAAACCCGTTAAGCGTGACATTCAACTAGAGACACTTGCGGGTGTTCTTAACGGTGAAATACTCGTTCAAATGCATTGTTACCGCGCCGATGAAATGGTGCAAATCATGGATATAGCTAAAGAGTTTGGGTATAAAGTTTCAACATTTCACCATGCTGTAGAGAGCTATAAGATTGGCGACATTCTCGCCAAAGAAGACGTTTGCTCTGCGATGTGGGCTGATTGGTACGGATTTAAAATGGAAGCCAATGACGGTATTCGTGAAAATATTCCTTTTGTTCATGCTCAAGGGGCGTGTGCCATGATCCACTCTGATGATAGTCGCGGGATTCAACGGCTCAACCAAGAAGTCGCTAAGGCATGGTCAGATGGGAACAAGGTTGGCCTTGCTATTCCTAAAGCTGAAGCTTTTATATGGATGACATCTAATCCTGCCAAAGCTCTGGGTCTATCTGAAGAAATCGGCTCACTTGAGGTCGGCAAACGTGCGGACATCATCTTATGGACGGATGACCCATTTTCGACTTATGCTCGACCGCAAAAGGTCTTTATTGACGGGAGCCTTTACCTTGACAGGGAGAGCGGCTTGAAGCCACGTAGTGATTTCTTAGTTGGGCAAAATCTTCTTAATAATGGAGAGGCAAACTAATGTTAAAGCATATAACTCTGACTCTTCTTGCGGCCACAAGCTTAACAGCCACAGCACAAGCAGAGACACTTTTCGTCGATAATGCCAAAATATCAACACAGACAAATCAAGGAACGCTTGAGAGCGCAGACATGATTGTACAAAATGGTATCGTAACGAATATCGCCGCGGAGCTAGCGTCTCCAGACGGGGCTACAATTATTGACGGCGATAATATTTGGGTCACGCCGGGGTTTTTCGCCCCTCTTTCTCAAGTCGGTCTTGTCGATATTAGTCTTGAAGCTTCAACAAATGATATTCGCGCTGGCGAGGCCCACACATCGGCTAGTGAAAATGCCGCCGATAGTTTCAACCCCAAAGCAGCTGCGATTGGGAATACCCGTATTGAAGGAATAACACGTATTGGCGCCGCCCCCTCTGCAACCCATCATATCATTGCAGGCACAGGATTGATTGCTGATACATCGGGAAGCTTCACCTCTATAGAACGCGAATCTGCCTTTATGTTTGTTCGCCTTGGAGAAGGTGGGGCTAATGTCGCAGGCGGATCAAGAGCAGCCGCGCTCGCGCAATTTCGCGCCGCACTTAATGACGCACTCGCCTATCCAGGACGTTTCAATGATTCCGATAATGGCGATACATTATCACGCTCGGATGCTGCGGCTATGGCAAGCGCAGCAAGGGGACAAATTCCAATTATGATAGAGGCAGACCGTGCCTCAGACATTCTCCGTATTGCCAAGATCAAAGCGGATTATGGCCGCCTCAATATTATCATCGTTGGCGCGACAGAGGCATGGATGGTTGCTGACCAAGTTAAAGCGGCTGGATTAAAGCTGCTCATTGATCCCCATAATAATTTGCCAAGTAGTTTTGAGAGGCTTGGAGCGAGAGCGGACCATGCGGCGCTCTTAGCTGAAGCTCGCATCCCCTTTAGCTTTACAACACGAACAGCCGATCTCTCTCATAACATTCGCGTCCTACCGCAACATGCAGGCAATGCCGTTGCAGAGGGCCTCGCTTGGGATGATGCTGTTGCCGCCATGACCACAGTGCCGTTATCATGGTTTGGGCTTCAACAGTTTGGGCAAATTCGCCGCTCAAGGCCCGCCAATCTTGTTGTTTGGGACGGGGACCCGCTCGAAGTGACATCTTCACCGACGCACATATATATAAATGGTGAAAAACAGTCGCTTGAGTCGCGACAAACGGCTCTTCGTGATCGTTATAACCCCCTAAATATAACCTCTGAGGCGCATAAATACCGCTAGTCTGCCCTTGAATTGAAAGGATGACTTGACCTTTGCCTCGGTCTTTGCCAGTGCAACCCTGCGTGTTAACAATATGTCACGTATAAATACGCATATATTTGCGTAAGGGAAAAAAATTGAGCGATAAGACTAAAGACATTGAAGAAATTCCAGCCGATGCGCCTGTAGATGTCAGCTTTGCTGAACTCGGGTTGCACGACAAAATCCTCAAGGCCCTCGGCGATATGGGTTATGAGAAACCGACTCCTATTCAGTCACGTTCAATCCCTGCCGCCATGCAAGGGCGGGATGTTTTAGGAATTGCTCAAACGGGTACGGGTAAAACAGGAGCCTTCACGCTTCCTGTGATGCATAACCTCGCCAATGGCCGCGCTCGCGCTCGCATGCCGCGTTGCCTCATCGTTTGCCCCACACGAGAATTAGCCGCACAAGTGGCAGAAAATGTCGAGCTTTACGGTAAATACCTCAAGCTAGAAATGGCGCTCCTAATTGGCGGCGTATCATTTGCCGAACAGGACCGAAAGCTGATGAAAGGTGTCGATATATTGATCGCCACACCAGGTCGTCTCTTGGACCAATTTGATCGTGGTAAAATATTACTCAACGGCGTTCAAACCCTTGTTGTCGATGAAGCTGACCGTATGCTCGATATGGGTTTCATTCCCGATATTGAAAAGATTTTCAAACTCACCCCCTTTACACGGCAAGTGCTTTTCTTCTCGGCAACCTTTGCACCTGAGATCAAACGTCTTGTGGATCAATTCCTACATCAGCCAGAGACAGTACAAATTGCGCGGCAAAATAAAACTGCCGATACGGTTACACAGCGCATTATTAAGATGCCAACCAACGATTCCAAACAAAAACGAACGGCATTAAGGTGGGTTATTGACAATTCACCCGACATGAAAAACGGCATTGTCTTTTGTAACCGTAAAAAAGATGTCGACATTGTCGCTAAGTCCCTCACCGTTCACGGCCATTCAGCTGCGCCGATTCACGGTGACCTTGCCCAGTCTCTACGTATGGAGACACTTAAGAAATTTAAATCGGGCGAAGTCAAAATTCTCTGTGCTAGTGACGTTGCTGCGCGTGGCCTCGATATTCCCGATGTTAGCCATGTGCTCAATTACGACGTTCCAAGCCACGCCGAAGATTATGTTCATCGCATTGGACGTACAGGGCGTGCGGGACGTAAAGGAGATACCGTCATGTTTGTCGCCCCGCGTGATAGCAAATATTACGATGCTATCTTATCTTTAATCAGCCTCAAATCCATTGAAGAAATGGAAGTTCCTGGTCTTGAAGGCTTCCCTACAGAACGCAGCCGTAGTCGCCGTGATGATAAGCGCTCTAAAGGCCGCTCTTCTAAGTCAAAATCTGATAGTCGTAGAAAACCGAGATCTGAACAGCCAAGATCTGATCAGGCGGGGTCAAAAACAGAGAACACTCAATCATCAGATAAGAAGCCTTCTAAGGCTAAGTCTTCACGTAAACCCGCGGATAAAAGCTCTGAGAAACCCCGTAGAAATCGTGATAAAGATCAAGATAGTCAAGACCGTTCTAAAAGTCATGATCGCAAATCATCATCTAATACGGCCCGTAAGTCTTATCACAATTTACCTAAGAATACGGAAAAAGGCTTTGGAGAATCCATGCCAGCTTTCTTCAACAATTCTTTGTAATAGATACTTACTTCCCTAAGAGCCGATCAACTTCATCATATATTTTGATTAATATTTCATCACGCTCAACCAAAAGACAATGACCTGCATCAGATAGGTAACTCACAGAGCAGGTCTCAAGATCATTACAAATCCCCTCAGCATAATCATTTTCAATGATCGTGTCTTTATCTGCAAGAAGGAATGCTGTTGGGACTTTATAGTTGGTTTTAAAGGCCGCTGACATCATATAGTCTCGTCCGCTCTCATCTATCTCTAACACCCAATTCACTGTTGGCCCACCCGTGCGGAGATCAAGCCTGTCAGCCAATATAACATCGCGTCTATATAGCCGCTCGGGCATTGATCCGCACTCTTTCACAGCAGTTAGATCATCGCTATAGGGAAGCCAGTTCCCCATACCCGGTAAGAAATATTCTCCGCGCCCAAGCGTTCGCAGTAAAGACAGCCCTTTAATCGCCTGCGCGTAGGAAAGCTCGCTCCCTGTTTGCAAACGCAATGCTGGCGCAGCGGCCACGACGGCATCAAGGTCGAGTTTATGCTCACCGACTGCGCGTAGAGAGAAGTGCGCTCCAAAAGACAAAGCCAAGATGGCTTTATCGTTCGGAATGGGTGCAATATTTTGATTATAAAAACTCGCAAAATCATCTGAATAGGTTTTAAAGTCTTTCGGATTCATTTGCTCAGGTTGATTGGCATTATCGCGGTCACCACCACCCATGCCGCGAGCTTCGAAGCCCACCACATGAAAACCGCGCTCTGCTAGCATATCTACTTGCTCGCCGTACATTTCCATAAACCCACTGAAACCGGGGACAAGAATAAGCGTTGCTTTCGCTGCGTCGCGATTGCCTGTCTCGCCCCAGCGAATACGGCGTCCGTCCTCCGTCATAAAATCATGAAACACCCAGTCAGGCGGCAAATCAGGAACATAGAAAGTTTTAGCCTGTTCAATAAACACCTCACTCGGTTGACCCGCTTGATATTTAGGTTGCGGCCAAATGTAAAAAATAACCGCGCCTAGGCCGAGTAGTAAAAATATACCGACGATGATTTTCTTCAACATAATCTATCCTTTAAGCAGGATAATCATAAGTCGCAATATAGGCTGCGTCACCGATAAAGTTTGCATGCCACGCCGCCAATTTTGGAGACATGGCGCGCCAATCAATATGGGCTGCGCGGTAACTGGCGTAATCCAAAGCCGTCACAACCGCGAGGTTGCCGTAATTCCACGGCCCGCCGAACCAGTCACAAATCTTATCAAGGCTCGCAATTACGTCTTTAATAGCACTTTCGTGACGCAAGATCATCTCGTCCCAATGAAGTTCTTTCGGGCGGACAATTTCGTAACGGTAATTATAAACTGCATCAGCCAGACCATCTCCCAAAGCATGTTGCCATTTACTTAGCATATGTTGATGCGGGTCCGTTGGCAGTATAGGTGTATCAGACAGGCTATCAAGATATTCACAGATCACAGGGCTATCAAACAGATATTGCTGCGGCTTCCATTCAAGCGCAGGGATTTTACCCAAAGGATTATCCCCTGCTCTATATCCATGCGCGCCGTTCTTCTCTGGCAGCACCATATCCACGTCGATGCCGTGAAGATGTGCCAATATCATCGCCTTACGCGCATAGGGCGATATCGGGTGACAAATGAGTTTCATAATTCCTCCCAATATCCAAAATTATCTTGATAGACAGGCGTATCGACAAAGCCAAAATGCCAGTTTGCAAGTTTAGGCGCATAACGTCGCCACTCATATTCGCACGCGCGGTGCGTGATAAAATCAAGGGCAGCCACAAGACCAATATTGCCGTAAGTCCAATCAGGGCTGAGATCATCGACACGTCCCTCAATAAAGCGAATGGTATCAGCAATCGCTGTCTCATAGCGCTCTATGATTTCGGGCCAGTGATGGTTCTCAGGACGGAGCCGTTCAAACATCAAGTTCATATTCGCCTCTGCAAGACCATCCGCCAAAGCGTGCCACCATTTTTGCTCAAATGCGGCTTGCTTATCCTTTGGCAATAAGGGTGTTTTTGAGAGCGCATCCAAATGCTCGCAAATCACAGGACTATCAAATAAAAACTGTCCCGCATGCCATTCAAGCGCTGGTATTTTACCTAAAGGGTTGTGACCGTCCGTATAACCATGCTTAGGGTCAAGCCTATCCACCACCTCATAATCTAGCGCAATCTTATGGATTTGCGCGAACATCATCACTTTCCGAGCAAAGGGTGAGCGTGGGTGGGTATAAAGTATCATAATTACAGTGCTATCTGATAATTTCCACAGGTCAAGTACAGCTATAGGTACGCATGTTAACCCATTGGTAAGCCTATATATTTACAATAAAAGTACGATGAGAAAATCTATTAGGCATATAGGGTTTATAGCCTCAGCGGGATTGTGCCTATTTTACGCATCACACGCTATTGCTGCGGTAATTGACCGACCTTTTTTTAATAACCGAGGTGTCGTCATTGTTTGGGGCTCTAACAATTTCGGTGACGCAGGTGGTAATGCCCCCATCGTGTCGGACTTCGTTCTTCTCGATGGTGTGGCCTCAGGAACAGAGGGTAATGATTTAATCGCTGCCAATGCCGGCACAGTTGCCACAGGGTCACTTGCGCCGCTAAACCTTAATTCTCCCACCTTACAAGACGGCGTTAGCTCATTTGAAAGCGACTTTATTAGCGGTCAAGTTTTCGGCGGCGACTTCGAAGATAACGCACCAACAGGCCTTCTGAGTGTCGATGATACGCTCAGTGAGTTTGGATTAGATGAGACCACAGATGTCGGCGGGCAAGGCAATAGCCACAATGCCTCTTTTTACGTCGCGTCTAATACGGCTTTCGACATTCACGGACAGATTTTCAACCCGACCGCAACGGGTGACTTTCTCATCAACTTCACACTTGAAAATATCACCTATGATATGGGCGTAACCGTATCTGGAGACGACGACATTGTCTTTGGTACATCCGCCCAAGACCCGTCTATTGGCGGCACCGGCGCACTACCGACATTAGAAACCCTCGCTGACTTTGGCGGTGCGGGACAAATTCAAGTCTTTGACGGCGGACAGAAAACGGCCTCAGCACCCGGCTCTATTGCCGAACAATCAGTCCGCTTTGACCTGAGCTATGCCCTCGACGGTGACACGACAGAAGACGGCGTGCAGCCCTTTGACCTCTCCTTTGGTAACGGTACGATTACCATGTTCATGGTCTACACGGTGTTTGCACCGTAAGGCATGAATTGTGGTGAAAAATCTGCGACAAAACTCCACGAAATTGATGATATAAAAGCACAATACCATATGTATAATATGTCTATGGGGGAATATCATGACACCTTATAATATCGGAATTGTTGGATGCGGAGTTGGCGGATTAGCCTCGGCTATCAATCTTACCCGCCAAGGACACACTGTTGATATTTTCGATAAATTTGAAACACCCTCCCCGATAGGCTCTGGCCTTGTTATCCAACCCGTCGGGCAAGCCGTGTTAAAAGACCTAGGCTGTCTTGAAGCTGTTCTTGCAAAATCCGCTCCCATTTACACAATGCACGGCACAGAAAGCAGCAGCGGTATATCCGTTCTGCATGTGGATTACGGCCCAGAGAACGGCGATGTTTTTGGCCTCGGCATTCACCGTGGGACATTATTCCAAATCTTATTTGATCATCTGCAAACCTTAAGGGTGAACCTTATACCGTCCAGCCATATCACCAAATCCTCCGTCAACGCGCAAGGTCGGCACGTAGAAACGCAGACGCAAACGCACGGCCCCTATGATCTTATCATTGATGCGTCTGGCGCGCATTCCCCGCTCTCACCGATTAAGACACGGCCCCTTACGTTCGGCGCTCTCTGGGGAACAGTCGATTGGGTGGATAGCTCGCCGCTTCCTAAAAACCGCCTGACACAATGCTACCGCGGGGCGTCGAAAATGATGGGCGTTCTTCCTCTCGGTACGCTTCCGAATGATGATACGCCTAAGGCCGCCGTGTTCTGGAGCGAGCCGCGCGAGACCCTCCCCGCGTGGCCGTCATCAGGTCTTGAAGCATGGAAAGATGAAGCTATCGGGCTTTGGTCAGAATTTGCGCCGTTTATTTCACAAATCACACAGGCAGATCAAATGACACCCGCGACCTACGACCATGGAACCTTGCGTCAGCCCTACCAAGACCGCCTCGCGATTATCGGAGACGCGGCTCACCAAGCCAGTCCGCAGCTTGGCCAAGGGGCGAATATGGCGCTACTGGATGCGAAAGTGCTATGCAAAGCGCTCGAGAGCCACAACATAGACAAAGCTCTCAAACTGTATGCACGGCGACGTTTCGCCCATGTCAGACTTTATCAAATTTTTAGTTCAGTTTTCACGCCGTTTTATCAATCTAACAGCGCAATATTGCCGCCTGTCCGCAATTATGTCTTCAATCCGCTGAGCCGCATCTGGCCTGTACGAACGATGCTAACGCGCCTCGTCTGCGGGACGTTGATTAAGCCTTAACCGAGCAAGCCCCTCACCCGCGTTTGTAGTTCGGGGATGATCTCCCCCTCAAACCAAGGATTAGTTTTGAGCCAGCGGTTATTACGCGGGCTTGGGTGGGGCGTGACTAGCTTTTCTGGCCAGTGATCTCTCCACGCACGGACGCGGTCTGTGACATTTAGTTTGCGGTTCGGCTCTAAGTGCCAATCAATCGCATATTTACCGATGATGAGCGTCAGCTCCACCTGCGTAAGACTATCCAACAAGCGCTGTCGCCATGTCTGGGCGCAGATCGGCGGCGGCGGCAGGTCACCTCCCTTGCCTGTACCCGGAAAGCAAAAGCCCATCGGGATAATCGCGATTTTATCTGGGTCGTAAAATTCATCCCAGCTCACGCCGAGCCAGTCTCGCAAACGCACGCCTGATGGATCATCAAAGGGAATGTTCTTATGGTGAGTAATGCGTCCCGGTGCTTGGCCGCAGATTAGGATTTTGGATTGTGGGCTGCCTTGTAATATCGGGTTCGGGCCTAGCGGTAAGTCTTTGCAAAGGCGGCAGGCACGGGCATCCGCAAGTAACTTATTAAACTCGGAGGCTATTGGGAAAACTGCCGTTTTTCAAATCCCTTGCCGTCTGTAAGCACCTCATCGTTATAAACCCCTGTTTTCTTTAGAATAATTACTTGAGCATAACTCCCGACGAAAACAATGAGTCCTAAAAATATATATGTCAGAGGGTAAACAATGGCATACGGGTCAACCCAATCATAAGCATTACGAAGAATAATCGTGGTACAAAGAAAAACTATTAAGAATGCAGGAAGTATAAGACTACCGGTTACAGACTGCATTTGACGGTCTAAGGGTTTAAATTTTTGCCCCATCTTTCTGGAAATAAAAACATGAATAGGAACATATATTAAAACGCCAACCAAACTCGATATGATAAATACAACAAATCGCGGATCAAACAAATTATAGATGCCCATAGAGATGACGGTCAGGCTAAGCACAACACTTCTTAGTAAAAAATATTTGAAAAAATGAGTGTGATTCAATTAAACCTCCTGCAATCTATCCGTTACCAGTGGAACCTCATCATAGAGCCCCGTTGCCTGTAGGGTTCGAACTTGGATATAGCTGGCAAACCCAGCACAAAACCCAGCAATTATGAAACTTAAGCCTAAAGCAAAAGTATAACTATCTATTCGTAAGTCTAAGATAAAATATATAAAATTTGCTACAATGTACGCCAACAAATAAATGGCGATAATAGAACGCCCAAACATTTTATTAATCTGATAAAAAACAGCTTTATTAAACCTTCTTGGTTTGCGAAAAAGTACAAACCCGCCGATCAAAAAAAGCAAACCCAGAACAACATAGAGGACAAGACCACTTGTTTCCTTGTGATACAAAGACCCTATTCCCAATAAAACGTATAAAATTGAAAGAAAGTAATTGCGCCGCAGGTAATACTTAAAGGTTGCATTCATAACTAATGCTACCTTCAAAGCTACTTGATGTCAATTAAGCCTCAATCGCAGGTATGATCGTGACGCTTTCCCCGCAACCGCAAGCATCCGTTTGGTTCGGGTTTTTAAAGACAAATTTCGTGTGCAGGATGGTCGTTTCATAATCGACGACAGAGCCAAGAATAAACAGAACCGCTTTCGCATCGACAACGATTTGCACGTCTTTATCTGTGACAAGCTCGTCCATCGGAGAAATTTCAGAGACATAATCCATGACATATTCCATACCTGCACAGCCGCCGTTTTTAACGCCGACACGCAGGAAGCCTTCGCCGCGCTCCGCCAAGATTTCGCGCACGCGCTCTGCCGCCGCGTCCGTCAGCGAGACAAGTTGCGGGCGAGGACGGCGTTTACGGGTTGATGTCGGTGTCGATGTAGTAACAGTCATATCTAACCTATAACATATTCAGTTCAAGACGGGCTTCCTCAGACATCCTATCAGGAGTCCACGGCGGGTCAAAGGTCATACTCACCTCGACGCGGCGCACGCCCGCGACCACGGCGCAAGCATCTTGCACCCAAATCGGCATTTCACCCGCCACAGGGCAACCCGGCGCGGTTAAGGTCATTTCCACCTTGAGGGTGCGGTCATCTTCAAGCTCGACCTTATAGATCAAGCCAAGTTCGTAAATATCGGTCGGAATTTCAGGGTCATAAACTGACTTTAACTGACCGATGACATCATTTGTAATCCGCTCTAGCTCTTCTTCGCTCGGCGGTTCAACGGGCGCACCCGATACGTCTAGAACATCACGTTTAGGCGCAACATCACCTGTTTCATTCTCAGGTGTCAGCCCGGGAATTTGCGAATTGGCCAATTCTTCGGCGCGTTTTTGTCTGTCTGTCATCATAGTCGTTATCTTACTTACTAGGCTTTTCATATAGTGTCATATTTCAAGATAAAAAGAGAGCCGCTTTTTTAACGCCTGCAATAAGGCGCTCGACCTCTTCCATTGTATTGTAAATCCCGAAGCTCGCTCGCGCGGTTGAATGGATGCCAAGGCTTTGCATAAGCGGTTGAGTGCAGTGCTGCCCCGCACGCACGGCAATGCCGTATTTATCAAGAATTTGCGCTATGTCATGAGGATGTGCGCCCTCTAGCCCAAAGGAGAGTACGCTGCCCTTGTCCTTCGCGTCGCCGTAAAGACGGAAAGCATTTACATCCCGCAGCCCGTCAAGCGCCGCATGATAGAGCGCCATTTCATGCTGATGCACCGCCTCCGCGTCAAATTGGCCGTACCAGTCAATCGCCGCACCGAAGCCTATGGCTTGGAGGATAGGCGGGGTTCCCGCTTCGAACTTATAGGGCGGCTCATTATAGGTAACGTGGGTTTCAAACACATCTTCGATCATCTCGCCGCCGCCTTGAAACGGCTCTAACGTCGCCAAGCCTTCGGTTGTTCCGTAAAGCGCGCCAATGCCTGTCGGCCCGTAAAGTTTATGGCCCGTCATACAGTAGAAATCAGCCCCGAGAGCTTGCACGTCAACAGGGCGGTGAACCGCATATTGCGTGCCGTCGACGACGAACCAGGCGCCAGTCGCTTTGACCCACGGCGCAATCTCAGCGATTGGATTCACCGTGCCGAGCACGTTGGACATATGCACAAGCGAGACGACTTTTGTCTTACTCGAGAGCATCTCTTTCAGCGCATCTAAATCAAGCTCACCGAGCGCATTAACAGGGACAAATTTAATTACAGCCCCTTTGCGTTCGCGTAGGAAATTCCACGGCACAATATTGGAGTGGTGCTCCATTTGGGAGATAATAATTTCGTCCCCCGCCTCTATCGTATGTGCGAGGCCGTAAGCTGTCAGGTTTAGCGCTTCTGTCGCGCCCTTGGTGAACACGATATTATTCGCAGACGGAGCGCCGAGGAATTTTGCGACCTTCGCCCGTGCGCCCTCATAGGCCTCCGTCGTTTCATTGGCCATAGTGTGCAAACCACGGTGGACATTAGCAAAGCTGGTTTCCATCTGCTGCCGCATGGCGTCCATCACGGCAATCGGTTTTTGCGCACTCGCCGCATTATCGAGGTAGGCAATAGGTTGGCCGTTGACCTCCCGCGAGAGGATCGGAAATTGAGCGCGTATGTCGTCTATGTTGAAACTCACAGTTTCGCCTCTAGCCAATCGCGGACCTTGCCAGAAAGCGACTCCCGCATATCTTCATCATCCAAATCATCAAACACGCCAACAAGGAAGGCTTCGATCAAGAGAGACTTAGCTCGTGCGAGGGGGATGCCCCGTTGACGCATGTAAAACAGGGCAGACTCGTCAAGCGCTCCGACTGTATTACCGTGGGCGCACTCCACATCATCTGCGTAAATCTCAAGCTCTGGCTTGGCGCGGACTTCGGCGCGGTCAGACATCAATAGCGCATCGTGGCGCATCTCGGCGTCCGTTTTCTGCGCGGCCCGTTCAACATGGAACTTGCCTTGGAAGACCCCGCGCGCCTTATCAAAGACAACGCCTTTGACCGATTGACGGATTTCATTATTAGGCTGGGTGAGCAGCATATGACTCGTCATATCTGTATGACGTTCCTCATCGAGCAAATAAGCCCCGTTCAAGGTCGCTTTGCAATCTTCACCGCCAACAGATAGGCGCGTTTCAAGCCGCGTTAGCGCCCCGCCAAAGCTAAGGGTAAACTGGCTATAGTCCGAACCATCCGTTTGGGTGACATGAGCGGTTGAAACCCGCACAGCATCTTTTGGGTCATCCTGCACAATGATACGGCTAACACGTGCCTTTTTCCCGAGGTGGATAATTATATCTACATTGGTAAAACTCCCCGCGCGTCCGCGGTGATGTTCCACGATTTGCGCGCTGGCGCCTTCACCCACATTAATATCGATACGGGCATGACCTTTGGTCAGCTCAAAAATATTAATCGGCTCCGCAAGGGTTACGCCTGCAGGCACCTCTATGGAAATAACCTCTGGATTATGCGCGGCTGCGACCGTTGACATAGCCCCCTCATGAGGGGCGCTACCCTTCACATTTAATGGCAGATCTTTCGCCATATCAATATCAGGCGTCAAACTATCGGAGAGACCGATTTTTTCTTTCACGCTTCCGCGCAGGTCTGTCCACTTCCACGCCTCATTGCGGCGGTGGGGAAGGTGTTGGGTAATGCTCATTATTGTGGCCCTATCAACAATACACGCGACGGCGTTGACGTGCGTGTACGGTGGCGTAGATTTGCAGGAACTTTGATGATGTCTCCTGTGCCTAAAGGCACACTATCGCTTCCGTCTAAATCCATCATAAGTTCCCCTTCAACGATATAGAAAACTTCATCGACGTCATGGGAGTGAAACGGATATTCACCGTTCAAGGATGCAACTTTTACAGCGCTGTCCCCTAAATCAACGAGACGGATAGCTTTAGCTATTTCTACAATGTCTAAGACGGATTGAATATTATGAACCTCAGGCGGCATATGCATCATAGCCTTCTTTTTCGAGTTTCTTGGCAAAGTCAGCATCGCCGCTCGCCGCGATTTTACCACCTGCCAACACATGCACTTTGTCTGGAACGATATAATCAAGCAGGCGTTGGTAATGGGTAATCACAAGCATGCCGCGATCAGGACTACGGAGACGGTTCACACCGTCCGCAACGATACGCAGTGCGTCCACATCAAGGCCACTATCGGTTTCGTCCATGATTATGAAATTCGGCTCGAGCATAAGCATTTGGAAGATTTCCATACGCTTCTTCTCGCCACCCGAAAAACCAACATTCAAAGGGCGCTTTAGCATATCAGGACTGATCTTAAGTTCTTTGGCTATCGCTTTGGATTTCTTAAGGAATTCTGGCGCGCGCATCTCGTCTTCACCGCGCGCTTTCCGCTGCGCATTCAGCGCCGTTTTAAGGAACGTCAGTGTCGGCACACCCGGAATTTCAAGCGGATATTGAAAGCTTAGGAACAAGCCGTTCGCCGCGCGGTCTTCGGGGTCCATATCCAGCAGGTCTTCACCACCAAGCGTTGCCTCGCCGCCCGTCACTTCATAGCCGTCACGCCCTGTGAGGACATAAGACAAGGTCGATTTCCCCGCCCCGTTCGGCCCCATGATCGCATGGACTTCACCCGCAGGCACATCAAGGGACAAACCCTTGATAATAGTCTTACGGCCGTCATCAACCGCCGCGCTTAGATTATTTATTTTTAGCATGATAACACCTTGCAATGAATAGCCTCTCCTTGGGGAGAGGTCCGTAGGGCGATAGCCCTTACGGGGTGAGGGGAATTAAAATTATTCGGGTTTGAGGACGCGTCCAGATGAGACGATATCCCCTCACCCGCCAATTCGCTAACGCTCATGGCGACCTCTCCCCACGGGAGAGGTTGAAAGTTATTTACTGTAATAAAATCAAGATTTTTTAACATTTTCTATTTCTTACAATTTTACGCATTTAACACATAAATACAAATCGAGTCCCTACGGACTCAGTCAATAAGTTATCTTCAAAATTTGCAGCAACAATATACCAATAATTACAAGTCGTTAGAGTATATGATCCAACAGGTTTAAAGGCACAGGCCTGATAGTCCCCTAAAAACTCCATTGCGGAATTAAATAAATCACATTTCTCTTGGTTTTTATGCAAAGTAAAATCATTATTTTCCATAAGGTCACGCCATTTTCTATATGTAATATTATGAGGAATAATATCGCTCGGAATTATGACTTTTGTTTCGGCCTCATTATCCTTCCAATGTCCAATCGATTGGATATAGGGATTTGATTGAAGTTTCTTCCACTCAAGTTTTTGAAAAAACCTGCCATCAATCGCAAAATTATAGAGAAATAAAAATATCAATCCAATTACCAGAAAAACACCAATTAATATTTTCTTCCCTCTAGTCATCACACCCACTCCCCCACAGGTGCATCGTAAACCGCGTCAACTTCAGCCGTGCCGTTGTTTTTCACATCTTTCGGTTCAAACAAGAAAATGAGGCATTCTTCTGCGGCGCGGGGGCGGTGGACGACGCCTTTGGGGACGACGATAGCTTCGCCTTCGCTCACCTGCACGCTTTCGCCACCTTCAAAATCAAGGATAAATTCGCCTTTCCAACAAAAGAACATCTCGTCCTCGCCCTCATGAGCGTGGAAGGGATAGTCACCTTTAATCTTGGCGAGCTTCATCTCTTGCCCGTTCAGCTCAGCGACAATTTTAGGCCGCCAATGCTCATCGAACTTTGAGAATTTCTCATTTATGTTGATCTTGGTTGTCATAAATATAAGTCCTCACCCTGAGGAGCGCGGAGCGCCTCTCAGGGTGAGGGAGTCATTATCCTTTAAACGCGGTTACTTCGATTTCGATTTTCATTTTCTCATCGACCATATCGGCAATCACCATGGTTGCGGCGGGTAAAATAGCGCCGAAATGTTTTTGAATAACAGGCATAACTTCGGCCATATATTTACGGTCAGAGATGGTATATTGTACCCGCACCGTATGGCCAAGCTCGAAGCCGCCTTGTTTTAGCGCCGCCATGATATTGGCAAATGTGTTTTGCGCTTGTTGTGCTGCGCTCTCTGGTAGCTCACCTTTGACGTAATCATAACCGACTGTGCCCGAGACAAAGCACCAATCGCCCTGCACAACCGCGCGGGACATGGCGTAATTTTTCTCGCCTTCAGATAGAGTTATAAGCATCCGTTTTGGGTCTGTTTTTGTTTTAGCCACGATAAATCCTCTTGTGGTTAGTTCCGCACAGCTGTGCATTCAATTTCGATAAGCGCGTCGGGCGCGGCGAGGCCTGAGACTTCAACGGTCGTTCGCGCAGGTGGGTTCGTCGGGAAGAACTGTCGGTAAGACCTGTTCATCTCTGAGAATCCCGCAATATCCGTCATAAAGACTTGGCAGCGGACAATATCCGACATGCCAACGCCGACACTAGATAATGTCTGCCCAATATTTTTAAGGGTCTGCGTTGTCTGCGCGGCAATATTTGGCTCATAACTCAGCGTTTTGGGATTACGTCCCAAATGGCCCGCCAGGTAATAAACGCCGCCCGCTTCAACCACTGGGGAGAACGGCGGTCCTGAGGGCGCTGTTTTTTCCGCAACGAATCTAACGGCCGTATCTTTTTGATCCGCCTGAGACTGTGTGCATCCAATTAATAGAGAGGCCCCTAAAAGGGTCATAAAAAATGGTTTCATCATGGGCATGACTCCTTTATCCAAGCCTCAGGGTCAGCTGCGCGGTAGCATTTCACGCGCATACCGTAATCGGTTAGAATATTGTTGGAAAACCTAGCAATAAGCTGTTCGTTTTTGACGCTATCATCTCTGAGGCCGTTACGGGTTGCTACAATTTCAAACGTCCCGTCTTCGAGTTTCTTTGACTGAAAGATTGGGATTTGCCCCGTCGAGGCGGTTGTCCCGAAATATCCACGAATTTCAGCTTCCGCACTATCACGGTCAAACCCGATTTCAAGCCCAACATGCCCTGCTAACTCTTGCGAAAAATTGACCATATCATGTAGGCTTGTGGTGGACACATCTTTAATCGCGATGTCATTAGACGGCGCGCTGTCTTGACAGGCTGCCAACATAATGGCGAGAGATATGGAAGCCACGAGCCTCATTAGCCCACGCTCCCCTCAAGACTAATCGCGACGAGCTTTTGTGCTTCAACGGCAAATTCCATAGGCAGTTTTTGCAGAACGTCACGGCAGAAGCCGTTAACAAGGAGCGCCACCGCTTCTTCTTCGCCGAGACCGCGTTGGCGGCAATAAAATAGTTGATCGTCGGAGAGTTTCGACGTCGTCGCTTCATGCTCGAACTGTGCGCTTGGTACATTGCTTTCCACATAAGGAACCGTATGCGCGCCGCACAGATCACCAATCAACAGACTATCACATTGGGTGAAATTGCGCGCATTGGTCGCCTTGCGGTGGGCACTGACAAGACCGCGGTAGGTTTGGTTCGACTTGCCAGCGCTAATCCCCTTAGAGATCACACGCGAGCGCGTATCTTTGCCCAAGTGGATCATCTTTGTGCCCGTATCAGCTTGTTGGTGACCATTGGTGATAGCGATTGAATAGAACTCCCCTTGGGAGCCATCGCCGCGCAAAATGCAGCTTGGGTATTTCCATGTCACCGCCGAGCCTGTTTCGACCTGTGTCCAAGACACTTTGGAGTTCTTACCCCGACAATCAGCACGTTTCGTCACGAAGTTATAAACGCCGCCGTTCCCGTCCGCGTCGCCCGGCCACCAGTTCTGAACGGTGGAATATTTCACTTCGGCGTCATCAAGCGCGATGATCTCAACAATCGCCGCATGAAGCTGATTTTCGTCACGCATCGGCGCGGTACAGCCCTCAAGATAGCTCACATAAGAGCCTTTATCGGCAATAATCAGCGTCCGTTCAAACTGGCCCGTGCCTTGGGCGTTCATACGGAAATAGGTTGAAAGCTCCATCGGGCAGCGCACGCCGGGTGGGATATAAACAAAACTCCCGTCAGAGAATACCGCCGTGTTGAGCGCCGCAAAGAAATTATCTGTTACAGGTACAACTGAGCCAAGATATTTCTTCACAAGTTCTGGATGCTCACGAATGGCCTCAGAGATTGAGCAGAAGATCACGCCGACCTTTGCCAGTTCATCCTTAAAGGTCGTGACAACTGAGACACTATCAAAGACCGCGTCCACCGCCACGCGGGGTCTTTCACGCGCTTCGGCTGCGCTTTCCGCTGCGCCCTTAACGCCGAGTAGAACTTCGGCCTCACGAAGTGGAATACCGAGCTTTTCAAAATCCTTTAGGATTTCTTCAGGGACATCATCAATGCTGTCATATTTCGCTTTGCCTTCGGGCGCAGCGTAATAATAGGCATCTTGATAATCGATTTCGGGATAGTCGACCATCGCCCATTTTGGCTCTTCCATCACGAGCCACCGCTTATAGGCATCAAGCCGCCAATCGAGCATCCATTGCGGCTCTTCTTTCTTGCCGGAGATAAAACGTACGATATCTTCAGAGAGGCCCTTAGGCGCGAACTCTTGTTCAATATCCGTTTCAAAGCCGTATTTATACTTATCCGCTTCGAGCGCGCGAACGCCCTCAACCGTTTCAGCTTCGATACTGTCTTTGACTTTAATGTCTTCGCTCATATTAGGCCGCCTTCATTTGACTTTTGCGGATTTTGCGCCATGCGCGCAGGAATGTTTCTACGTCGTCTATTGTGCTATCTTCACCGAGGCTAACACGGATAACGCCCTTAGGGGCTGCGTCTAAACGGCCCATCGCCTTCACAGAGCGGCTTTCGCCCGTTTTGCCCGAAGAACAGGCTGTGCCTGTGCTGACAGAAATGCCTTCAAGGTCAAGCTGCATCATTAGCGTCATAGAGCTAGCGTCTGGCACAGCAAAAAGGCTCGTGTTTGGTAGGCGTTCGGCTTTGTCCCCGAAAACTGTCAAGCTAGGCTCAAGACGTTTGAGTTCGGTTTCCAAATGGTCACGTAGGGCGGCTGTATGCTCGAACTTAGGCAGCTGCTTAGCCGCCGCGCCAAATCCAGCGATACCTGCCACATTAGATGTCCCTGCGCGGCGGCGGCGTTCTTGCCCGCCTCCACTGAGGAGCGGTGTATAAGGCGCATCGGGCGACACATAGAGCGCCCCTACTCCATGCGGGCCGCCAATCTTATGAGCGGATACGGCCATATAATCAGGAATGAACGTCATTGGGATTTTCCCGAGCGCTTGCACGGCGTCAACTAAGATCAAACCATCGGCAGCGCGGACAAGCTCCGTCGCTGTTTCAATATCTTGCAACACGCCCGTTTCACTATTCGCCGCAACGATTGAGACAAAGGGCCGACCGTCAGAGACGTCCCAATTGGAGAGACGCTCTTTGAGCCAAGCCGTATCTGTGCTGCCTTCAAGGTCAGTCGGGATTTCCTCTGACGTGATACCAAAGCTTTCGGCCGCTAAAATCGTCGCAGGATGATCCATGCCAGAGATGAGCATCCGCTTACATCCCGCGCGCATGGCCGAGTAAATCGCCGTGTTATCGCCTTCGGTTCCGCCGCCGTTAAAAATAAGGTCGCCAGAGCAAACCCCCATCGCAAGTGCCACCGCTTCACGGGCATCGCCAATGACCTGCGCCGCGCTACGCCCGTGCCTATGTTGCGCCGAAGCATTCCCTGCTACATTAAGGGCAGAGATTATTGCCTCTTTAACATGAGGGCGCACGGGGCATGTGGCGTTATAATCGAGGTAAACACGCGAACTCATTCCGCCACCTCCATCACAGAGGGATTAACGCGACCTGCGACTACGTCAGCCAGAGAAATTGAGGACATAAATTGCCCAATATGGCTCTCAAGCGCGCCCCATAGGTCATGGGTCAAACAGCGCTCTGTTGAACCTGTGCAAGAATGACGAACTTCGGGCGTACAGCCATGCGCCTTTATCGGCTCATCCACCGCTTGGATAATATGGGCGAGGCTCAGATCATCTGGCGTTGTGGCCAATTTATAGCCCCCATGCGCCCCACGAACACTCTCAACCAGTCCCGCTTGGCGAATTTGGCGAAAGAGCTGCTCGAGGAAGGACAAAGAAATCTTCTGACGCGCCGCAATATCAGCCAAAGACACCACAGCTCCGCCACCTTGCGCGGCAAGGTCGGTCATGGCCATAACGGCATATCGTCCTTTTGCTGTGAGTTTCATAGTTTTACGCGTTTCCAATGCAGGTTTTTCTCGCTTTTTGTAAAACGAGTTGTTAAGATAATGTCTCGCCTCCAATAACAGGAGGCATGTAGTAATTCCGACTATTTTAGTCAAGATTGAAAGACGTGATTTTTATATAAAAGATTACGTCATTTTTATATATGAGGGGCTCTGCCATGCCTGAGGTAATTTTTAACGGACCAGACGGACGTCTTGAAGGGCGCTATAGCCCAAGTGATGACCCGAATGCGCCATGCGCCATGATCCTCTCACCACATCCAAAAGCGGGTGGTCATATGGACCACCGCATCCCTGTCGCCATGTATGAACAGTATAAAGCCCGTGGTTTTGCAGTTATGCGCTTCAACTACCGTGGCGTTGGCCGCTCTGTTGGCGTTTACGATAATGGCCAAGGTGAATTACAAGACGCCGCCTATGCGCTTGATTGGATGCAAAGCTTTAACCAAAATGCGCCCTTCACATGGGTGTCTGGCTATCAATTTGGTGCGTGGATTGGCATGCAGCTCTTGATGCGCCGCCCTGAAGTGGCTGGCTTTGTGTCTATGTCGCTTCCAACAAATACATATGACTTCGCCTTCTTGGCGCCATGTCCGGCTTCTGGCCTCGTGATTTACGGCGGAGAAGACCGTATTGTTCCTCCCGATGATGTTGACCGCGTTGTTGAGAAAATTCGCGTGCAAAAAGGCGAGATCATCAGCACCTATTGTATCGAAGAAGCCGACCATTTCTATACGGAACATCTCGACGATGCTATCGAGGTAATTGATGATTATCTGGACGCCCATTTGGATCCAAAATATTGCCCACCCCGTGAGATGCGCCTTCTCGAAGAGGGTTAGACTTCAAGGTCTCTCAAACCCCGTCCGCCGAGTAGCGGTCGGGACACGCCTGTTGTCTCAGGAAAACTAATCGGCAATTTATTCATGTGACGGGCCGCGAGGTAAGCAAAGGCTTGCGCCTCGATCATATCACTCTCCCACCCAACGTCTTCAGCAGACATAATCTGAACGCCGCAAATGTCTGCGAGCATCAGACGGATAGCTTGATTATGCCGCCCCCCGCCGCAGAGGATAAGACGGTCTGGTCGTGTGTTCATTTGCGATAAGGTTAGCCCGACAGCATGGGCACAAAAGGCCGCAAGCGTCGCCGCGCCGTCTTCAAAGCTAAGGCCCAACATATCGTTCATCACGTCAAAATCATAACGGTCAGCAGAACGCGGCAAAGAGCGCTTAAAAAAGTCTCGAGCCAACCACCGTTCAAGGCGCGTGAAATCAACACGACCACGAAGCGATACCGCCCCGCCATCGTCATAGCTCTGACCATGTTTTTGCATCCATTGATCAAGTGGGCCGTTCGCAGGGCCTGTGTCGGAGGCTTTCAATAGTCCGACCCCCACAAGGGTGACATTGCCGACACCGCCGAGGTTAAGGACAGCGCTCACCCCGTCCAGTTGGACATGCTCGCACAAGGCCTTATGATAGATCGGTGCAAGCGGCGCACCCTGCCCGCCCGCCTCTACGTCCGCACTGCGGAAGTCATAGATGCACGGCACATTAAAACGCTTCGTCAAAGCCTGTCCGCCCCCTAACTGCAATGTTTGGCCTTTTTGCGTCTGCGTCGGCGGGTGATGCAAAACGGTTTGCCCGTGAAAGCCAATTAGGTCGAGCGTCTCGGCCCAATCAGAATGATCGCTCAAAAGACTCTCTATCACCTCAATATGTGCAGCCGTAAGCACGGCTTCAGCTTCGTTAAAGTCAGGCTTTGGCCCGTTAAATTGCCACGTAAGCGCTGTCTCTGTCGCCGCTCTTAAAACTTCGCGTTCCGTATCTGTGTAAGGACGATAAGCATTGGGCCCATAAGCCGTAATAGTTTGCCCGTCCGTTTTGAGAAAAGCCGCATCTATCCCGTCCAGCGATGTGCCAGACATCAGGCCGAGCGCGTTGAAACTCTTGCTCAAACCGCAACTTTACCCGCTATGTGCGGGTGGGACTTATAACCTTTGATTTTAAAATCCTCATATTTGAAATCAAACAGGTTTTTCACGTCAGGGTTTATCACAAGGCGTGGGAGCGGCATGGGGTCTCGTGACATTTGCAGCTCAACTTGCTCGAAGTGGTTGTGATAAATATGGGCGTCGCCAAAGCTATGAACGAAGTCTCCGACATCAAGGTCACAAACTTGCGCCATCATCTGCGCAAGCAGCGCGTAAGAGGCGATATTAAACGGAACGCCGAGGAATATATCGGCGCTACGTTGGTAAAGCTGACAGGACAGCTTATCCTTACCGCCGTCTGGATTGGGCGCGACGAAAAATTGGAATAAGCAATGGCACGGCGGCAAGGCCATCTCGTCGACATCCGCAGGGTTCCACGCGCTGACAATATGGCGGCGTGAATAGGGATTGTTCTTAATCGCCTCAACGGTTTTCGCGACTTGATCAATGACGGCGCCGTTAGGGCCTTCCCATCTTCGCCACTGCTTGCCGTAAACAGGGCCAAGGTCGCCGTCCGCGTCCGCCCACTCATCCCAAATACGCACGCCGTTCTCTTTGAGATATTTGATATTGGTATCTCCTGCGAGGAACCACAGCAGCTCATGGATAATCGATTTTTTGTGCAGCTTCTTGGTCGTGACCATCGGAAAACCATCCGCGAGGTCAAAGCGCATTTGATAGCCAAACACCCCGCGCGTCCCCGTCCCCGTGCGGTCCATACGGTCCGTACCATTTGTCATAACATGAGAGAGGAGGTCGAGATATTGTTGCATATAAGCCTTGTGGCCGATTCTAGCCGCAACGTAAATTTATTTTCACGCGCGACTTGACCTTCTCGTAAACTTCACCACATTATTATTGATAAACAATAAGGAGAAGAGATAATGGACCGTTTTACCTATGAAGCCGAGCTTATGGATATGGCTGCATCATTAAATGAGAAAGACCGTGATAAATTTATTCAAATTTTTCAACAACATGCCAAAAACCCTGTCGCAATGTTTGGTTGGAATTCATGGCTTGGATGCTTTGGGGTTGACCGTTTCATTCTCGGCGACATCCTTGCGGGTGTTTTAAAGCTCATAACCTTTGGTGGTCTTGGCATATGGGTGCTCATTGACTGCTTTCTTATCGGCAACCGCACGCGAACGAAGAATATGAAATTAGCCGATCAACTCTATGAGGATATTCGCCAAGGAACTGTTTAAAGGCACTGTTTAAAGACTTCGAATATCCCGCGCGCAACAAGAGCGTTAATATAGCCTCACCGTGATTTTCATCACGGAAACTACTTCGGTTATACTGTAGGAAACACAATTTCTATATGGGCTAGCGTAGTCATATCAGAATTTAGTGGATATCTAATCCCTCGGTTGGCCCAAAACCAACCTTACTTGACCCCGCACTTTCTCCCTGCGGGGTCTTTTTATAGGTCGGCTCTACAATTGATCAATCACCGCCAGCATGGGGTCAAGTGCAGCCGCTCCTAGTTTTGCAGACCTATCGGCTGACCATCCATAGTCACTATCAGGTAAATCAGCATTGTCTTTGAACGGCATTTCTAATGTCATGGCGAGGCAATTATAAGCATGTGCCGTATAATTCGTGCAGTAGGACAAATTACCTTGCCCAGGAGCCGTTAATGGATAACCATGCTTTGTTTGGAAATCTGGTGACGATATTTTATAGGCCGTCAAGAAATCAGCGAGGTCTTTCGCTTGTTTATCCGTATAACCGGGAATGCCCTCCGCCCCAGCGATGAAATTATAAGGCAAGGCCTCATCCCCGTGAACATCCAAGCATAAGTCAGGCTTATCGGCGTCCATCGCCTTTACCGTGTAGTAAACCTCGGGTGCTGATTGTACGGTCGCTTTGCCCCACTCACGGTTCAAATTAGCCCCCGCGTAATTTGTTCGAATATTGCCTGCCCGTGACCCGTCTGGATTCATATTAGGGATAATGTGGAACCGCACCTTATGACGTAGAACGCGCGAAACGGGGTCATTATCGTCAAGCAAGCGCGCTAAAAACCCTTCCATCCACCACTCGGCCATGATTTCTCCGGGGTGTTGACGGGCTATCACCCAGATGACTTTATCCCCCTCTCCAACAGAAAGGCAGTCCATCTCTTGGCCTTGAACGGTTTGCCCTAAAACGCGGTGTGACACACCTGGTTCTTGCAAACAAGACGCGATCAAATCGGCGTGGCGTTCCATAGAATAAGGGGCAAAATAGGCATAGTAGACGCTATCAGAGTCTGGCGTATGAGCCATAATCAACTCACCATCCACATAATCCGTATCGATACGAAACCATGTTTCGCGGTCATAACTGGCGCAAGCTTGATAATTATCCCACCCGCCAACAAAGGCCGCGCCTTTAGCATTTTCAATAACCATACGAAGGTCCTGCCCATGGGCGCCGCTCACGCGGAAATAAAACCATTGATAAAAATCGGATGCATTATCCTTACGGATGTCAAGCCTAATGTTTTCAGGGTCACTTAGGTCTTTGACGATAATATTACCACCGTCAAAGGCTGAATTTATAGAAAGGGGCATGTTAAATCCTAATGTTCAAAATCATCTGATGCTGATGAGGCCAAGTTGACAGCTAACGGGATTTCTTGTGTATCAAGACCTCTCCAAAACACACGCCACCCCGCGACTTGCTGCATCCCATGACACATCTTCATGTACCAATTATTAAAACTATTTGTTTCACGGGAGCGCCAGAAAACTCTAGGTTGATGAACAATGGTTGCGTCCCAAATATCACGTGCTATTCCCTCACCCTGGGCTTCTCGAGTGACCCAAAACTTTGAAAGATAAGCCAAACCCTGCTTATCTTTAAGGATAGCCCCACCCCGGTAATCACGTTCTACAATAGCCGAATTTATAGGCGTTTCAAAAAAACTTGGATTCAGACGCTTTTCAAATGAACCAGAAATAGACGCCACCAAGCGACTCTCGTCTAATCCTGATAGGCTATCCACAATTAACAATGGAGCCCCTCTTCGCACAAGCGTTCCGGACCCGCGCGTGGTAAAGAGTTCACGCAGTAAATTTAACGGAGAGGCCATAATATAAACGCTTGTATTTAGCGGAGAGTTTAAAAAATCTGTAACAAGGCTTTGAAAGGTTTTTTGCCCCTTTGATAAAGCAACCCCTTGCAATCGCTCATCCATTTTGTCGATATTAATAAAGGGAACCCTCTCGCCATTAATTGAAATGCCGCCGGAAGGTTGAAGAAAAATAACTTTAGCGGGCTGTAATTCGTTGATCACTCCCTCAAGGTCTATAGCTTGCTGGGCATCCGTAAATTCCAATATTGGCATTTGGCCTTTCGCCGTCAGTTTACGCACTTCGGGAAATAGCTGATAAGACGCGGTATTTAACTTAATTGCCCGCACCCCCATACCGTCTAGTTCTTTGAATAGACGTTGAGACATGAATTTCACGCGCGTACGGTCACTACCCAACGCACCGATCAACAATATCGGCGTGAGGCTAAGGTCAGATAAAATCCGTAGGTTACTTGTTAAGGCTTCGAGTAAAGGGTTTTTTAAACAGCGTGGGTCAAGCACAATCAAAGCAAATTTTTCAGGAGATTGCTGCGCGAAAAGTTCCGCGTAAAATTTAGCTTCGCGCTCAGCCCCTATGGCGGATAGGCTTTTGATGACCAAATCACGGACATGTTTTTTAGCGCTCATAACGACTCTCCCGACAGAGCTCCGCTATAGACATTTGCCGCAGTTATCAACTGCGAGACTTCAACATATTCATTGGGCTTGTGCGCTTGATCAACATTACCAGGGCCAAAGACAACCGCATTAACACCTACCTCGCTCAGCATAGCAGCCTCGGTCCAGTAAGGTAGATCAATTGGAGACAACCCCAAACATATACGCGAGAGTCTTTCAGGGGCCTTTGATTTGAAGGGGTTAAGAGCTGCAATAATCTCAAGGGACGCATCAGGATAAAGTTTCGCGAGAATTTCTCTCGCCGCCGTTTCGTGGCGCGCGACCGTATCACCGGGCGGCGGGCGCATGGAAAACTTCATCGCCGCTTGAGTGGGTATGACATTATAAGCGCCGTCCCCTGTAATCTCGCCAATGTTTAGACAGACGCCCTTATAAACGGCCTCGCCAACATCTTTGAAACGATCGCCATAGTCCGACATGGCCGAGGCATAACGGGTGATTTTTTGTAGAGGCGCAGGTGTGACATCTGACAAGGACGAATGACCTCCTGGCCCCGAAAACCCGACCCGCATGGCTAACATACCGCGATGTCGTGCGCCCATTGTGCAGGATGTTGGCTCGCAGACAATCGCGTGAGGAATGTTTCCTAACTGATTATCCGCAATCGCCACAGGCATGACCTCGCTGCCATGCTCTTCATCACCCGAAAATAAAATTGCCACGTCTTTAGGACGTGTGACCTCTAAGGCTGCAAGAATACATGCGGCCGCTCCCTTAATATCACTTGTTCCAAGGCCAATATAGTGGTCACCTTCTTGGCGTAATAGGTGAGGATCTTGCGTCCACCCCTCACCACTCGGAACTGTATCAATATGGACATTGAGTAAAATTTGGGGGTGCCCCCAAACAGCCAATACATAGGCACTATCAGACTTCCCTCTTGACCGAGCAACTGTCTGAACCGTCAATTGATCTGGATTATGTGCCTTTAAAACTGCCGCTAACCACTTCACACAAGCGACTTCGTCCCCAGTACCATTACGCGTATCCATAGCGATCAAAGGCTCAAGCCATGATATTATAGCAGTTTCAGAAATGGGCATATATCATCCTTTGAGACTGAGACCTTATAACGTGCATTAAACCTCTTTCAATCCCACAACTCAGATTGCTATCATACAGAGCTGCTATTTATGGTTAACCAACGGTAAATTACACTTGCATTGCTACAATTAAATCACCTAATAATTGTATTATAAATAAAAAATGGAGGAAACTATGCCAGCAGCAGCTGATTATATGGATAATGTTAAGAAATACGACAGCGGTGCTAGTGAAGCCGTTGTACAAAAGGTTGTCAATTATTGTGGGATTGCCCTACGCAATAAAGACTCATCCCTCGTGTCTTGCTCTGATGAAACAGAAAAGAACCGCGTTCGTGATGGCTATTGCAAGAAAAAGCTAGATATGGGCCCTGATGAGGCATCTGCCGCGATTAACGCCGTTTGTGCGACTGTCAAAGAAGACCGTATGAAGTCCCGCGTGACGTTTTATTATCTTCTCGCAAAGAACGCTGGAAAGCTCAGCATTTTTGGCGGTTAAAAACCCCATAAAATCGTTATATTTGAACCGCCTCTAGACTTACCTCTAGGGGCGGTTTTTTATGGGTATAACGAATAGCAGACGAATTAATTAATCCTCGCCCTAAAGCTCAAAGAAAAATTGGGCGTTGGCGACCCCGCACTTAAAGCTCCCTTTGGATTTAAACAAATGAACTTAACATCGTCACGATATGTTGCGTCGGGCGTGAGGGCTGAACAATCATCAAAATCATCTGGCGCACTCGCTCCAAAGCCAAACCGAACGTCAGTCGTGTAATCGAAGGTCAAGCCAGTTCCAGAAGACTGATCAATAGCGACAGGCGTTGTATTAGTGAAATTATCAGGCCCGCCAAAATCAATATCACCATTCCAAAACGAAATAGACGACGGCATATTATCAATTAACTCAATGCTGTCCGTATCAGTTGGCCCGTCACCTGTGTTATTGACCGTAATCGTATAAATGACATCATTTCCCGGAATAGCGTAAGCTGGCTGAGCTGTAGGTTCAAACATTGCAACAGTTTTGGCGGCGTCAAGAACAGCGCTTGCTGCTGGACATGTGTAATCCGATGCAGAAATTGTGAAACTTCCTCGTCTATTCACAGGGTCGCTCATGACGATATTTAGATAGACAATTCCATCAGACGGGAATGTAATAGACACGTCAAAATTTTCACCATCGCCACCAGGGTTAGAGGTTCTAGTTGTATACAGCCAATCGTTATTCCCAAGAAAGGCGCCAGACGTGTCCGTTAACCACCATGTGGTGAACTCATGCACATTTTCAGTTCTGATCGGTACATTAATAGAATCTCCTGGCGTGCCATCTAAGCGAATGGCTAAGCGCCATAATTCTGATTGTTGGCCCGCGGCTCCCGGCCTGTCCGTCACTAATTCTGATGTCATATCTGAATGTATGTCTGAGCCATTTAAAATTACATCACTAGAGGAATAATATATACTCACCTCTCCCGTGGTTGCATTTCGAGTCATATATTGTTGCACATATGGATCATTGGTCGTGCCGTCACCAAACACAACATCTGGCTCGGTTGGTAGAGGGTTTGTCAGGAAGCCTTCAGCCAGATGAGCTCCACAAGCCGTTGGGGTTAATGTAGGTCTTGGCGATGGTAAGGCGGGCTTAGGAACTAAAGACGTAGCCATATCAGGCGTCAAGGTTGAGCCCGACGGCGCTGTCCCATTTGCCGTCACGGAATTTGTAACGTCACCTGACATAACGTGGGCTCTAAACATGGCGGTAAAATTGATGGCAATCTTATCGCCTGCATCCAAAGTCCCAGACGTGCCATCAAGAAGGCCGTCACTCCCATCACCATCATAAGCAGAATTAGACGAAGGAGCTGTTCCCGTATTTCCGCTATTGGCTGTCACTGTGGGGGCAATCGTCACACCGCCCGTTGTTACGGCCTCTGTAGAGGGTTCGAAAGCCGCTCCAAATATTGCCTCAAGATCATCGCTCAGTGTTGGATTGTTAATTGCGACATTCCCAGTGTTTTCTAACTCAATAGTAAAGGCTTGAGAAAATGACCCATCCGCCTGTAATGTACCCGTTGCACCTGTGGTTTTCGTTACAGTCAGTTCTACGGTGGCTACAGTGGCGTCCATAATTGTGTGAATAGCGGCTGTTGACGGCGTGGAACAATTTGGTCCTGATAAAACAGCCGCCGTAGAAGGCGTGACCTCATTATAAGTAATTTCAATCGTTTCATCACTTTCAAAAACATTATCTGGTAGAATAGTAATCGGCACAGGAAAGGTTGATGTCGCTGAAGCTCCGTCATAACTTCCAACTGGAATGGAAATTGAATTGGAAGATACAGTGTAATCTGTTCCAAGCGTCGCCGTTCCACCTGTGATAGAGAACTGTATCTCGAAAGCCGTAGGCACTTCACCGTTTATAACAAATTGCGGCAAGCCAGTCGTTGCTGTTTCGAGGGCGCTTGTATTTAGATTTTCAAATGTAACGATAGGAATGAGTTCAATATTAATATCGTCTAGGAAGTTACCATTAGAACCAGAATTTGTAGAGCGAAACTGTAGTCGCTGGGTACCTGTTGGGCCTGTATAAACGGCCGAATCAGCGACGTTATCCCACAGATTATTTGTTTGATTATTACTACCTACTCCCATCGGTGAGAGGGTGTTCGTAGATAATGTTTGATGCGTTGTCGCCCCATCTTGACTTATAACTTCATAGACGAGCGTTTGATCTGTTCCACCTATCTCGCCTCGTGCCGAATGATAGAAATCCCAAGAAAGTATCTCATTTTGGACTAAACATATTTCTTGATAGAGACCGACTGGAGCACTTGGGTTTAATTCGACGAGGTAATTTCCTTCTTGAGCATTTCTGCTTTGGAAACCGTCGGCCCAAGTTTCCATCTCTCCGTTTGTTGAAAACCAACCGGGATGCAAGGTGTCAGAATGTATTGAAAACGAACTTGGCATCGGGCCATCTTCAAAACTTGGGTTTTCGATCGTACGGTTCTGCGCTGAAGCCGTAGACGTAAAGACTAGAGACCCTACAACAACCGAGATGCAAACTTTTACACCCCTTAGAGACATGCTCCAAAATCGTAAAATCTGCCAAGCAATTAAGAGGTGCAATAAAAACGAAACGTTCCTTTTTAGGAACTTTTCACTTTGTTTCCCGCACGCCTTTAGTTCCGTCCACACCACGGCACTATCCTATCCTCATTAATCTCAATGTGACAAATGTCATTTCAACCACAAAGGGTTAAAAGAGCGCAATTGCCCATTTTAAAAAATTTAGGTGATCCCCATCACCCCTTCATACCTATATCTTACTTTATGATACGGAGCTTTATTTTTTGTAAATTTTTACAATTAACAATAAGTAAGGCGACCTTTAAACGATTGGTTTTTAACCGTTTATTCAACAATAAGCAGCAATTTCTTAGACGTAGGCGTGTGAATACCGTGTTAGATACGCCACGTAATAAGCTTGCCCTATCTTAATTCACATTCTCTATTTTATTTTAAGAAATAGTCGCTATATTAAACAGGCTAGCTTGCTAGCTATGATGATAAAGGCGCTTGTAATAAGCGGACTGGACCCGGGGGCGGTACCCGGCGGCTCCACCATAAATACTCAGCCACCTGAGTGTTTTTGATGGGGCCGAAATAGGATCGACAGACGTCTAAAGAGGTTAGCTTTCATTCGTATGGGTACCGTTAAATGCCCGTTTTTAGTAATTGCAAATGACAATTCTAATGAAGGGTTTGCTCTCGCAGCGTAAGCAGCGCGACAAATTCGCACTTTAACTCCTAGCCCCTCATAAGGCTAGGCGGGCTTCGGTGGGTAGCTGGCAACAGAAACCCACCACTTTATTCTTCAGAAAAATCGCCTTTAATTATATCGCTTGCTAAATCCATAGCCGTTGAACAAGCGCGATCAGTTTCGCCAAAGCGGCATGAATTTTTAAGCACGTCTAAAGCAACATCTGTATCTTTTTTTACGCCTTCACCATAAATCAAACTGACCGCATACATTGTGCATCCCCAAGGATCGTCTAGCTCGCATGTTTTTTGAAAGGTAGGAGTATAACATATTGCAGCCTCAAGTCCCTGATCACGTTTCATTCCTGCTGCCATATTCGTGCATGATGAAGCCAACCCTAGTTGACAGGATTTAGCATATAAAGGGCGCGAATATTTTTCAGGGGATTCAACAATATTAAAATGATTGGCTAAACCGAAGCAATGATTTGAACTCCCTGTCAAACATTTAGAAAGACAGCTTTGTTGATTTCGTTCGCAATAATTCGTTTCATCATTGAACGAAATATCCGACTCTTGAATTAACTCAGATGGGCAGAGATTACTCAACTTGATTAGCTCTTTGTTATTATCTATTTCGTCAAAGACACTACTTTCTTGCTCTACACACCCAGATGTGAAGCTTAAAAGTGTAAATATGCAAGCTAATATTATGATTCTTATACTGCCTCGTAACACTATTTAAAAACCCGTTCCATCATCGCTTTTATTCCGCCTTCAGGCCGTAATGTCACAGTCATTTTCGGGCGGGGGTAGCAGTCTGGTGCGACGGTGATTTTATAGTCCCGAACAAGCGAGCCTAAAACCATCACAGCTTCCATCAATGCGAAAGCCGCCCCGACACAAATGCGGGGGCCTGCGCCAAACGGCATAAAGGGTGCACCTTTGGCACGGAGCTCAGGCTTGCGGATAAAACGGTCTGGATCAAAAGCGAGTGGGTCATCCCAATAGGCTTCTTTGCGGTGCATGACGTAATTGGCGAGGATGACGATATCGCCGGGGTTAATCTCCCGCCCGCCAACCATCGCCGTTTCGCGGCATTGCCGTGCGAGCACAGGCGCAGGCGGGAACAGACGCATCGTCTCGTCGATCACAGCGCGCGTAAAGGGCAGCTTCGCCATATCTTCAAAGCTCACGGTTTTGCCGCCAGTAACATCCATGACCTCCGCGCGGACGCGGTCTTGCACATTTGGGTCGCGGCCCAATAAATAAAGCGCCCATGTCAGCGTTAGAGCCGTCGTTTCGTGCCCCGCAATAAAAAATCCGATGAGGTTATCGCGCTGTTCACGTAGGGTTAGCCCCTCACCTGTCTTTGGGTCTTTAGCGCCCACCAATAGCCCGACCAAATCATCCGTCTCGGGGCCGTCCCTACGGGTTTTTAAAAGGTCATCTGCTGCCGCTCGTAATCGCCGTACAGCCATGAACCCGCGCGGCCCAACGGGGCGCGGGACATTCCCCGTCCACGGAATAAGGTCATCAGGGCGTATCGTACCTGCTGCGGTTACGACTCGCCGAGTCGCGACACGTAAGGTTTCGCGGTCAAGTCCTTGGGGGTCGCCCAATAACGCCTTGGCCAGCACATCAAATGTCACGTCGGCCATCGCCTCTGACAGCTCAAGCTCCCCTCCCGCGCCAAGTCTTTGCGTAAAGGCTTCGATCATATCATTCACATCAGGGGCAAGGTCGGCCATATGGCGGTGCTGAAACAAGGGCGCCACAGCGCGCCTTTGCTTGCGCCACTGGGCGTCATGCACAGACAATAACCCTTCGCGCGTGGCAGAGCCCATAATCCGTTGATCAAGAGGGGACTTCTTAAAGTCTTTAAAGTTCTTTGTTAAAACCTCTGCCATCGCAGCAGGATCACTTACAACATGCATTTGAACACCCAAAGACTTCACGGAGGCTATGGGTTGCGAATAGGTTAGAGGGCCAAACCCTTCAACGGGGTTGCGCATAAACTTCCAAGTCGCATAGGCAAAACTTTCGGTCCCCTTTAAAGGTTCAGCATGCGGCGGGTAAAATTTACCGCCCGTCTTTTCAAGTGTGGTATCAACCATATGAATGGTCTCGCACGAATTTGAGGCAAAGGTCGAGAGATAAAGCTCCACCGAGACAATTTTTCGTGTTCAAAGTCAAATCATAGGTTGACGCCGTGAGTTCATAATTTACCATGCCCAAATGAGTCTGGATTTGATGAAATATGAAGACATGACACAACTTGCCCTTCGAGGCGTTGTGCGAGATGCGATACGCCGCGTGATACGCGAGGACGGTCTGCCAGGGGAGCATCACTTCTACATTACATTTTTAACGCGCTACCCTGATGTTGTGATTGATCCGACATTGGCAGAAAAATATCCTGAAGAGATAACAATTGTTCTAGAGCATCAATTCTGGGAACTTTCAGCACATGATGAATATTTTGAAGTCACCCTAAAATTTGGCGGTGTTCCAAAATATACAAAGGTTCCCTATTTAGCGCTGACGCGATTCCACGATCCAAGCGTCGGGTTTGCTCTACAATTTGATCGCCCTGAACACATGGACCTGAAGCCTGCGCCGATTAGTGAAATTTCTCCACGTCCAAAGCCTGTAACTAAATCCGTGGCTAAGCCCGAGAAATCAACGGCGAAAAAAACGCCTAATAAGAAAACAACTAAAAAAGCTAGTAAGGCTCAAAAAAGCGATGTTAACAACAACGCTGATAACAAAGACGGCCTTAACAGCGACACGCCACCATCTGGTGATGATAATGTCGTCAGCCTTGATAGTTTTCGCAAGAAAGAATAGCGCGACTATTCTTCTACGTTCCTTTTGATGCGTAAAATCCATAAGGCGTGACATAACATTTTTTTGCATTGCGATAATTTTTCAATGCAGTATTTATCATGTAAATTTTATATCGCATTTAGATAATGGACCGTCATCATGACCGACTTTCGTACTGAAACTGACAGCTTTGGGCCTCTCAAAGTCCCGTCTAACAAATATTACGGCGCACAAACGGCGCGGAGCCTTATCAATTTCCCAATCGGAATTGAGACCATGCCGCCGTCCCTTATCCGCGCGCTGGGCATCATTAAAATGAGTGCCGCACAAAGTAATATGGAGCTTCAAAATCTTGATAAGAAGCGCGGACGAGCGATTGTCAAAGCGGCCAAAATGGTCGCTGAAGGCAAGATGGACGATAATTTCCCCCTCTCCGTATGGCAGACAGGCTCTGGCACACAGTCCAATATGAATTCCAACGAAGTGATCTCTAACCTCGCCATTGAAATCCTTGGCGGCGAGATTGGCTCTAAAGACCCTGTTCACCCGAACGACCACGTCAACCGCAGCCAAAGCTCCAACGATACCTTCCCAACCGCGATGCACATTGCCGCCGCTGAGGAAATCATGCATCACCTGCTACCGAACCTACGGTTCCTTCACAATGCGCTGAACGATAAGGCGCAGGAATTTAAATCCATCATCAAGATTGGCCGCACCCATACCCAAGACGCGACGCCCGTAACACTGGGCCAAGAGTTTTCAGGCTACGCCAAACAGGTCGAGCTTGGCATTAAGCGCGTCGAAGCAGGTCTCAAAGAACTCCTCCCCCTCGCCCAAGGCGGCACAGCCGTTGGCACGGGCCTGAACGCCAAGCCAAAATTCGCCAAGACTTTCGCGTCCTATGTGGCGGCTTACACAAAGATGCCGTTTAAAACCGCACCGAATAAATTCGAAGCCCTTGCCGCACACGACGCCTATGTCTCCGCCCACGGCGCGATTAACACTGTCGCTATGAGCCTGTTTAAAATCGCCAATGACATTCGCTTCCTTGGCTCTGGCCCGCGCTCTGGCCTCGGGGAGCTGTCCCTTCCCGCCAATGAGCCTGGCTCATCCATCATGCCGGGCAAAGTCAACCCAACCCAGTGCGAAGCTCTGACAATGGTATGTACACAAGTGATGGGCAATAACACCACCATCAGCATGGCAGGCTCACAAGGCCATTTCGAACTGAACGTCTATAAGCCTGTCATGGCTTATAATATGCTACAGTCGATCCAAATTCTCGGTGATAGCGCCAAAGCGTTCACGGAAAAATGCGTCGTCGGCATTGAAGCTAATCAAGACCGTATCGATGACTTACTGAACCGCTCACTGATGCTCGTTACCGCCCTCGCGCCAACCATCGGCTATGACAATGCCACCAAAGTCGCCAAGACAGCTCATAAGAACGGCACGACCCTTCGCGAAGAAGCCGTGGCGCTCGGCTTCGTCACAGAGGCTGAATTTGACAAAGCCGTCCAGCCGAAATTGATGATCAAGCCTCGGTAATAAATGAGCGATAATGTCATAAAATTCGGCAAAGCCAAAAAAAACCTCGCGCGTCATCAGCGCGAGGCGCAGGCGGCGGAGAACCGAATTAAATATGGGCGCACCAAGGCGGAAAAATTAAAGCAAGACAGCGAAGCCGCTAAAGACGCCCGAAAAATCGACGGCCATAAATTATCAAAACCGAATAAGGACGACGAGACGTGAGCCTGATTAAACGCTCACTCTCGATCTACGGCCACCAAACCTCCCTCGCTATAGAAGCTCAATATTGGACGGTGATAGATTTTATCGCCGCACGAGATGAGGTCTCCGTCTCCGCCCTAATTAAAACCCTTGATGATGAGCGCATAGCGCAAAAATATGGTCGTGGCCTTGCCGCATATATTCGGGTCTGGGCCATTAACCTCATCATCCATGATGACGCGGTGAGAGACCACCTCCAGACAGTGCTTGCACAAAATTAGCGCAAACCGCAGTTCTTCCAGTCGTATTTCAAAGCACGCTTAATAAGCTCCCTCAGTTCCGCATAGCTCTATTTCGATGTTAAAGGTTCTACAGCCATAGAAACCGTCCATATTGCAATTAACACACGCAGGAGGTCACCATGATTTTTAGAACTCGCAAACTCATTAAACCTGAAGATTTGAACGGACGTAACACCCTATTTGGCGGGCGGTTAATGTCGTGGATTGACGAAGAATGCGCCGTCTATGCGGTATGCCAAATGAACACTCATAATATCGTCACGAAATATATTTCAGAGATGAATTTCGTCGCCCCTGCTTACCAAGGCGACATTATCGAGATCGGCGTCGAGACCGTAAAAACAGGAAGAACCTCCCTCACTCTCCGCTGCGAAGTGCGCAATAAAGACAGTAAGCAAAGCATCATCACCATCGACTCACTCGTCTTTGTCGCGGTCGATGAGAATGGGCGCCCTGCGGAATTTGAGCGCGAGAGTGAGAGCGTTGCGGCGTAATAAATATCGCCGTAGGTCTCTATACTCTTAGAGGCCTGTGATATTTCGCAGGCTAATCACATGACCCGCCGTGATGGTGGGCGTGACCATGAGCGATTTCTTCCGCCGTCGCCTCGCGTTTTTCTGTTATCTCAACATCATAGTGGAGCGACAGGCCTGCTAGTTCATGATTGGCATCCACATAGACCTCCTCGCCGTTAATTTCGGTCACACGAAAGATGATCGGCCATCCCTCCCTTTCGCCGCCTTGGAACTTTAGGCCGACGACAACGTCCGTGCCTTCTGGAAACTTAGAGTGGGCGATCTTCATTTTAAGCGACGGGTCAACCTCACCGTAAGCTTCACCCGCAGGGATCACGACGCTCTTGCTCTCCCCGACGCTCATGTCACTGACATGCCGTTCTAAGGCGGCCAGAATGCTCCCCGACCCTTGTAGAACAAGCATAGGATGCCCTGCATTGTCACGAGAGCTCCCCAAAACATTGCTAAATTGATCTTTCAAGGTGAAATGAAATCCAATAATTTGTCGCATAAAAAACATCCCGTGTGCGGTCTTTCGAACGGAACGTTAGCTTATATTTCTATGATTAGCATTAGAATATTTGGGTGTTTTATGGCTCTTTGTCGCGGTGGATGAGGACGGGTTCCCTGCGGGGTTAGAGTAGGAGGCTCAGTATAAACATAGTTAAAAATACTATATCCATTGTATCTTTAAACATTTTTGATTAGTTTATAAACGAAAATGAGGAATTGAGATATATCGTTTTAACGATGGAGAAACCTGTGTTCCAGAAACACAAACCGTTCAATATTTCAATCGCTTTTAAGAGTAGGCTTAAAGGTGTTTTTCGTCGTCATCTTACGTTTGCACTTGGATTAACCCTTATTGCTTGCACTCCTCAAGCCGATAAAAATACGGATAATAAGCAAGATATTACAAGACAATCGCCGACTATACAGCACTCACCCTCACAAGAATTGGATAGGCGAAAAGCGTATAAAATCATGCAGCGAGATGGTGTATCTGTTTTGCATCAGCCTCCTAAAATCGCACCAGAAGAAACAACTTTTAAATTAAATTCAACGACTTGCCTTGATGCGGATAAACTTCCAAACCCGTGGTATGTTACATCTGCTAGTTTTGGTAGAGTGCCTAATGCCTTTAAATACAAACCTTTTCCTCCTGAGGGCAGTATTGTTCTCGCAATTAAGTCCTCTGATCTTGGCATTCCGTTTTACAACGTATATTCACCTCGGCCAGTTGATTATGAATTTGTGACTTTTGGGCAAGAGTATTTGACAGTTATGGTTGCCCCGATTGCAGTCTTTAAACGCCAAATGGGTGTGTTAGAGCAGCATGATTTTTTTGAAAACCATCTTATACCAAACTATTATCTTCCGTATAAAGCGCATGAATTGCTTCAGCAAGATGAGTGGGACTTTAAAATTTACGGTTCTCAAAAATGTCCTGGTTGCGACCCTGAGGCGCCCTATTATATTGTAGATTTCAAACGACAGGCCCATGCGAAGGTCCGCTTAGCCGTACACCATTGGTTTGAAGATAACGTGCAAGCACGTTTTCTTCCGACTCAAGGAGTTGGTCCTTTTTTTGTTAGATATTTAGAAGGTTTGTATGTGGATACGTCGCATCATTTTGGTGTTTCATTTCGGTCAACATCGCGAGCTACTTTGCATACGCCCTTGATTTTTAATGAAATTGATAAAGCCGTGACGGCTATGATGGTAGAGTGCGAAGAGTAGATTAATACTACCTCTCAAAACCCTCCCTACCCCACCATCCCCCATAGCCAAAGCTATTGAAATCATTATGATGTACGCATGTCTGGCTCTGATTCTTTCATACCGGCTCCGCCGCCGATGCGCCGTGCGGGGTCTATATCTTCGCAAGCGGCGGCGCGTAGTCCGCAAGGGCAAGGGCTTGCGACCAATGCCGCCTATCTTGAGGGGTTAAATCCCGAGCAGGAAAAAGCCGTTCTAACTACGGACGGGCCTGTGCTTGTCTTGGCGGGTGCGGGAACGGGCAAGACGCGAGTCCTCACCTGCCGCTTGGCGCATATTTTGACCAACGGCATGGCCTATCCCTCGCAAATATTGTCGGTGACTTTTACCAATAAAGCGGCGCGGGAAATGCGCCACCGCGTGGGCGGACTGATCGGGGACGCGGTCGAAGGTCTGCCGTGGCTCGGGACGTTCCATTCGATTGCCGCCAAGATTTTACGCATTCACGCGGAGCTGCTTGACCTGAAATCAAGCTTCACCATTCTCGATACGGATGATCAAATCCGTCTGCTTAAGCAAATCATTCAAGCGGAAAATATTGACGAGAAACGCTGGACGCCGCGCTTCCTCGCCGCGCTAATCGATAGTTGGAAGAACAAAGGCCTGACGCCTGATAAAATCACCAACCGCGAAGGATATAAATTCGCGGAAGGCAAAGGTAAGCGCCTTTACGAGATTTACCAAGCGCGGCTGAAAACGCTCAACGCCTGTGATTTCGGTGATTTGCTTCTGCATAATATTACGCTGTTTCAGAACAATCCCGAGATATTGAAAAAATATCACGCGAAGTTTCGTTATCTTTTGGTGGACGAGTATCAGGATACGAATGTCGCGCAATATTTATGGCTGAGACTGCTAGCCCAAGGCTCAAACAATATCTGCGTGGTCGGGGATGATGACCAATCCATCTACGGGTGGCGCGGGGCGGAAGTGGATAATATCCTGCGTTTTGAGAAAGACTTCCCCGGCGCTGTGGTGGTTAAACTTGAGCAGAATTACCGCTCGACCTCGCATATTTTGGGGGCTGCCGCTGGGCTGATTACGGCCAACCAATCCCGCCTTGGCAAAACCTTATGGACAGACCAAGACGGCGGCGAGCGCGTGCAAGTTATGGGCGTGTGGGACGCCCCCGCCGAAGCGCGTATCATTTGCGGCGAGATTGAAAATTGGAAAAGCAAGGGCCGTAATTATAGCGACTGCGCCATTCTCGTTCGCGCCTCTCGCCAAATGCGGAGCTTTGAAGAACGGCTGATACAGCTCGGCTTGCCCTATAAGGTCATTGGCGGGCCGCGCTTTTTCGAGCGTCAAGAAATTCGCGACGCTCACGCCTATCTACGGCTGATTATTTCCGAAACCGACGACCTCGCTTTTGAGCGCGTGGTGAACACCCCAAAGCGCGGCATTGGCCAGACGTCTGTGCGCAAATTACAACAAGCGGCGCGCGCCTCGGGCATGAGCTTAGAGCGTATCACCCGCGAGATTGTCAAAACCGATGAAATACGCGGCAAAGCTCGCACCTCTCTGCGGACGTTTTGCCAAGACTTAGAACGGTGGCGTGCGGCGCGGCAATCCCTGCCCCACACGGAACTGATGGAGCGCATCCTCGACGAGTCGGGCTACACGCAAATGTGGCGCGATAATAAGGACGCGAAATCAGCAGGGCGGCTTGAGAACCTCAAAGAACTGATTCAGGCTATGGCCGAATTTGATAGTCTTGAGGGATATTTGGAACATGTCAGCCTTGTGCTTGATATCGACTCTGGGCCGCAAGATGATGAGATTAGCCTCATGACGCTTCATTCGGCCAAGGGGCTAGAGTTTCCCTTTGTCTTCCTCCCTGGGTGGGAAGAAGGCACATTCCCAAGCCAGAAAAGCCTCGATGAAAACGGCCTTGCGGGACTAGAAGAAGAACGGCGCCTCGCCTATGTCGGCATTACCCGCGCGCGCGAATTCGCCCAAATTTATTTCGTCGCCAACCGCCAAATTTACGGTTCTTGGCAAGCGGCCCTCCCGTCGCGGTTCATTGACGAGCTACCGCCGCAACATGTGGACGCTCAGTCAGAAACGGGATATTACCAAACCCAACGGGTCGTCCAAGACGTTGCCGATAATTTCGCAAACTCGTTTGATCAGGCTCAAAGCGGACGAAGTTCTCCAGGATGGCAACGCTACCAAAATAACCGTCAATCCAACTTTAGCCGCACGGCAAAGCAAATTGAAGGCCGCGTAACTCGAAAAGCAACCGTCAAAAAAACCTCAAGCTATAAGGTCGATGATCGTGTTTTCCACCAGAAATTTGGATATGGTAACGTAATCAGTGTCGAAGGTGACAAATTAGACGTTGAATTCGATAAAGCGGGCAGTAAAAAAGTCCTCGATGGTTTCATAGAGCGGGCATAAGTGATGAGTATTTTTCAACGGTTGTTTTTATTTATATGTTTCGCGCTTCTTTCTACAGCTTGCTCGACCACAGGTGACGTATCTGCGAAGGTTTTGCAAATTAACTCCCTCGACTCTCCCCGTGAAAATACGGGCGAATTTAAAGGTTTAGAATTCCTAGCTGATCCCGTGCCGGGTCAACTAAAAAACCGTGTCAATATTATGTACATGCACGGCATCGGCTGGACGGAAGATCGCTCGAAAGAACAATTAGCCAATAGTTTTATTGCTGGGCTCGCGGACGCTTATGGGCTAGACGTCAAGGAAAACTACATCAGCAGTCTTTGCGGTGAAAGTGATTATGACAAACGTGCAGCCAATCAGGATTTCATTTATATTCGCAACCAAACGCCCGAATATCTTGAGACGATTATACCAAATCAACAACTCCGCCTCGATCAACTTGCCTGTATGGACCGAACCATTCTACAAATTGGTGATAATCTTGAGTTCGCTGTTTATCGTGTGTTTTGGGATGAAATTTTTTGGAATGAACTACAATTTGCACATGTAGGTCAAGATGACAATCAAGGGTCGTCACAAGAACTTGCAGGACTTCGGCGCAAATATAACCGCATCTTAAAAGATGATCTCGTAAATTATGGTTTCAGTGATGCAGTAATGTATCTCGGCCCCGCTGGTGCACAGATCAGACGCGCCGTTAAAGGCGCCATGTGTAGCGCTGCCCTTGATGCCGCAGGCTTTAGTTTTAAGCAGCAAGGAGCCTCAGTAAGTCAGCAAAATGTATGTTCAACAGCTGATAATACATCATTAGAGTTGAACCAATTTGCATTCGTCACAGAAAGTTTAGGCAGCAAAATCATGTTTGATCTTATGCAAGATGCCCAACAAGACGGAAAAGATACAGCTATTGATGATCTTATTGCGGGAACCGAAGTTTACATGCTCGCCAACCAACTTGCCCTCCTCTCTCTTAGCGACCTCTCTATGACCCCTAGGCTTACTCCGCCTCCCTCAGCTTCAACAGCGGATCGGCCACGTCTTGTTGCTATGTCTGAAATCAATGATTTTCTCACCTATGAGCTTATCCCCTTTATAGAACAAGTACACAAACGTAGCTTTTCAAACGGATATGCAACGGGTGGATTACATAGCGTCGAAGACCGAAAAGATATAATTGAAAAAATTGGGTTTGATATGGTTGATGTTCGCCTTGAGTTTGCTGACAAACTTGTCCCCGTTCTTAAAGGTTTTGTTGACCCAAAAGATGCCCATAGTGGTCATGCAAGTGAGGAAGCCGTCATGAAGCTTATTTTATGTGGGGCTAAAAACGGCCAACCCAATAGTGAAGGCTGCTTAGCAGGTGTAGACAATGATGACTGAGCAACCTTATGCTTTGACGCTCACGGGGGCAAATTCTGACATTTTCAATCTCGCAGATGCGCTTGGGTTTGAAGCTCCAATTCAAGCGCTCTCAGTCTCTATGTTCGAAGTCGATGATACCTCCTCCTATGTTCAAGCCTTGTTTGAAAGTAAAGGTGAAGCAGAGGCGAGCCTTAATAATCTCACGCTCAACGACAGAATTTCAGTTTCGCTAGTACAGCTTGGTGATGAAGATTGGGTCAGCAAAAGCCAAGCAGGTCTCGCCCCTATCGAAGCAGGGAGGTTCCTTATTTACGGTGAACATGACGCAAACCATGTTGACTTAACCCATCATATTGGCCTTCAAATCAATGCGGGTCTCGCTTTTGGAACGGGGCATCACGGGACGACGGCAGGCTGTTTGGTCCTATTTGATCGATTGTTACAACAGAACATCCTCTCAACGCATTGCCTTGATCTGGGCTGCGGGGCGGGAATTTTATCCATAGCAGCAGCAAAAATATTGCAGCGCTCGGTATTAGCCACAGATATTGATCAAGACGCCGTCGACGTGACCCTTGAAAATGCTGTTATAAATAAGGTGAGCCCACTAATAGATGCACAACGGTCGGACGGGTTCAATAACTCTCTGTTTAAGGGGCGTAAATTTGATTTGATTTTCGCGAATATACTCGCGGGCCCTTTAATGGATTTAGCACCTGAAATATCAGATCATATGTCTGATAATGGTTACGTGATTTTATCTGGCATTCTTAAAGAGCAAAAAAATACCGTGGCCACTCATTTTAACGGCCACGGTTTAGATATTATTGATGACGTACCCTTGGCGGAATGGGTCAGCCTTTTGGGACGTAAATCCCACGCCTGATGAATTTCGCACTATAGAGAGCGAAATTCGCGACGTTGCTTACGCACATTACGGCGCTTTAGGATGCTTTGTGTGTTTCCAGAAACATTAGATTTTGTATCAGCAAAATCAAAAGCGACAGGTGTACCAACGAACTTTGTAAAAACTTTAGACATGTTGTCTTCCTTTCAGTTTGTGCATCCTATGTACGACACTCTCAAAAGATTAGAACGCATAGCTCGTTAGTTCTGATATGCATTTACGCAAAACAATGCTGTTCTATAAACACAAAATTTACAATTGATTTTTTCTTTCTAAAAAACAGGGGTTAAAAGCATGCTGAGGTTAGATATCAGATAAGCTATGCATTTATGCATGTGACAGTGAGTAAATGAGCGTTCCGTCGATGAGTCACCATCTTGACCATAGTTTTCCTCTCCTTTTCATCATATTTTATCACCAACACCCTTACAGCCACGCTCGGCTCTGATATGGTAACAATCAAAATCGGTCATAATTACGACGTCACTCATAGAAACGGAGAATCAACATGGGTCAGTTTCAAAACTTCAATGTTCAGGGTGGACCTGACTTCGGTGTTAAAAACCTTCCTAAACTTAGACAACAGCTCGTCACACTTGGCGTTGATGGATTTCTCGTTCCCCATGAGGATGAGTACCAAAATGAATATCTCCCAGAGTGTAATGACCGCCTTATGTGGGTCTCTGGTTTTACGGGATCAGCTGGAGCCGCAGTTATAATGAACGATAAAGCCGCAATGTTTTCTGATGGCCGCTACACGTTACAAATGAGAGACCAAGTAGACGGTACGCTTTTCGAATATGTCAGTACTGAAACCACAAGCGTCGCCCAGTGGTTATCTACAAATGTTACGTCTGGCCAGCAGATTGGCTATGACCCTCGCCTCCACTCCCCACAAGCGCTCGCTAAAATTAAAGCGGCTGTTACCAAAGCAGGCGGAACTCTAATCGCTCTCGCCCCAAACCCTATCGATATTGCGTGGGAAGACCGCCCCGCACCTCCCAAAGCCAAACTCACTGTTCAACCCCTCGACTTGTCTGGCGAAAGCCACGGGGATAAGCGCGCCCGCATTGGTCAAGCTATATCAAACGCAGGTGCGCATGCCGCTTTGATTACATCGCCCGCCTCAATTGCGTGGCTCCTTAATATTCGCGGCGGCGATGTTAAATGTACGCCGCTTCCTTTGTCGACTCTCTTGATAGATACAAAAGGTAATGTTGATCTGTTCATTGATCCTGAAAAAGTCACAGATCAAGTCCGTCAACACCTTGGCAATCAAGTCAGCCTACATAATGAAGACGTCTTTGAAACTCACCTCAAGAGCTTCGCTGGATTGCATGTTTTAGTCGATCCCGCGACCACATCAGCATGGTATAGCGAAACACTGAAAGCCGCTGATGCAAAAGTTATTGCCCAAATGGACCCTGTCGCTCTGCCCAAAGCCTGCAAAAATGAGGCTGAAATTGCTGGCACAAAGGCAGCGCATATCCGCGACGGAGCGTCTATAGCTCGCTTCCTCCATTGGCTCGATACAGAGGCGCAAAGCGGCGACTATGACGAAATTCAAGCCGCACAAAAGCTCGAAAATTTTCGTGCTCAAGGCGGCGACCTCAAAGATCTCAGCTTCGAGACGATTTCTGGCGCAGGCTCTAACGGCGCCATTGTTCATTTCCGCGTCACCCACGACACGGTGCAAAAGCTCGCGCGCGGATCGCTTTACCTTGTCGATAGCGGCGGCCAATATCAAGACGGCACAACCGACATTACTCGGACAGTTCCCATCGGGACGCCGACGGATCAAATGCGTAATCGTTACACCCTCGTCCTCAAAGGGCATATTGCTCTGGCCCGAGTTCGTTTCCCTGAAGGCATTCCAGGGTCAAATCTGGACGCCCTCGCCCGTATGGCTCTGTGGGAACAAGGGCTAGACTATGACCACGGCACAGGCCACGGTGTCGGCGTTTTCCTCGGCGTCCATGAAGGCCCGCAACGTATTGCCAAATGGCCAAATACGATTGCCCTCCGCCCTGGCATGATTGTCTCAAACGAACCCGGATATTATAAAACGGGCGAGTACGGTATCCGCATTGAAAACCTTCAATTTGTTACCCCACCTGCCTCCATCAAGGGCGGTGAACGTGATATGCTCGGCTTTGAAAACCTCACATGGGCTCCGCTCCATAAAGACCTCATTCAAGTCGACATTCTAACCTCGACTGAACGAGACTGGGTCAATGACTACCACAGGCGCGTTCTTGAGTTGATCGCCCCGCAACTTGACGGCGACGTCAAAGCGTGGCTCGAGCAAGCCTGTCAACCCCTTGCGGAAATTGCGTAGCATATCCGCTGCTCATCCCGCGCCTTTCTTTCTCTACGCAGCCCACTGAAGAGCAGGGTCACATGCTACTATTGTTCTTTCTACCGTCATTACTCCATTTGTGGTAGTAATCTATGAGATTCGAAAGCGGGGTATGGATTACCGCCACAAGGCGGTAATAACAGTATATAGGGTTGGCGCCACCCTCACGGACGAGCTTGTCGAAGCATGGCGGCTTAATACAACCAAACTTCAAGCTACAAATATCTTTCGAAAACCAGTGCTTAAAGTGAAAAGCTCTTAACTATTTGCATTTATAGAGGCGTAAAGCTGAAATGTGAAAGCTCGGTTTTTCGGTTCGGCGGCGTCTTCCAGACTGAAAAGATTGATTTTACCCCGCTTTTTACGATTAAAAAGAGGTATGATAAATATATTGCTATCCGCGAAATAAAGGCCTAGTAGATTCATGCTCGGGTAATTGCCCGGAAAGATTTGAATGAATACCGGCGGTTTCGACTGCCAACCTACTGACTGCTTTCCAAACATACTACACGCGCTTAACGCTGCAAAATGCACTAAACTAAAGGAAAGCCTCATGAAAACAGGTACTGTAAAATTCTTCAATCAATCAAAAGGTTTTGGCTTCATCACATGTGATGATGGCGGAAAAGACCACTTTGTACACATCTCAGCTGTCGAAGCGTCTGGTTGCCCAGCGCTTAACGAAGGCGATCGTGTAAGTTTCGATAGTGAAGCTGACAAGCGCGGTAAAGGTGACAAAGCTGTTAACTTGAAGATGCTTGCTGAATAGAAATATTCATTCATTCGGGTTGTTTAACCCTATATGAAAAAGGCCTCCTTGCGGGGCCTTTACTTTTTAAGGCCCTCCATTTGGAGAGCCTTTATTTTTGTCTCAACTAAGCCTTTGGCTCAACGGGACGGAGTTTAAGATTTAATTCCTTAAGTTGCGCAGGGTCCGCTTCGGCTGGCGCATTCATCATAAGATCTTGCGCTTGGCCGTTCATTGGGAACAAGATCACGTCGCGGATTGTATTTGTTCCCGCAAGGAGCATGACGATACGGTCAACCCCCGGAGCAATTCCCCCATGCGGCGGTGCGCCGTGCTTAAACGCATTAATCATGCCCGCGAATTTATCATCGACAACTTCGGGTGCATACCCCGCTTTAGCGAAGGCTTTATACATCGTATCTGGTTTATGGTTTCTGATCGCCCCAGATGATAATTCAACACCGTTACAGACAATGTCATATTGATAGGCCAAGAGGTCGAGCAATTTTTCATCCGTATCCGCCGCTTCGAGCGCCTCGGGGCCGCCTTGCGGCATAGAGAATGGGTTATGTGAAAAGTCGATTTTCTTATTGTCTTCATCCCACTCATACATGGGGTAATCAATAACCCAGCAGAACTTAAACACACCGTCCTCAAGCAGACCGAGCTGTTCGCCGACCTTATTACGAGCCGCACCCGCAAGCTTATAAGCGTCGGCTTTTTTACCTGCAGCGAAGAACACACCGTCCCCGACTTTCAGCCCTGTCTTTTCCAGAAAAGCTTTCAAATGATCAGGTTGGAAGTTTTTAAGAACGGGGTCTTGGCTAGCTGCAAATCTATTTTTTTCAAAATAAGTGACTGTATCGTCTGCCCATTCTAAAATATCATCACGTGACTTAAGTTCAGCGCTTTCACGAATACGCGCGTAGCCGAGGCCGGGCGCTTGCATTTCTTTCTTGGCCCATTTGTCCATGCCGTCAAAGAATTTACGGGATTGACTATCGGTCGCGCCTGGGGCTGCGACTGCAATGACCTTACCGCCGCCGCCTGTGATCTTGGCAAAGATACCAAAGCCCGTTTTGCTCTCGTCGGTAAAGAAGTCAGAGACGTCTTTCAGCTCAATTGGGTTACGTAAGTCAGGCTTGTCAGAGCCGTATTTCTCCATCGACTCTTTATAGGGAATACGCGGGAACGGCGTTTGGACTTCGCGGCCATCGGCAAATTCTTCGAACACGCCGGCCATGACAGGCTCAATCGCGTTGAAGACATCTTCTTGGGTGACGAAGCTCATCTCGATATCGAGCTGATAGAACTCACCCGGTGAGCGGTCCGCCCGCGCATCTTCATCGCGGAAACACGGTGCGATTTGGAAATAGCGGTCAAAGCCCGCGACCATAATCAACTGCTTAAATTGCTGCGGCGCTTGCGGGAGCGCATAGAACTTTCCGGGGTTCAGGCGAGACGGCACGAGGAAGTCACGCGCCCCTTCTGGGGAACTGGCGGTTAAGATCGGTGTTTGAAATTCTGTAAAGCCTTGGTCAATCATACGGCGGCGCAGGGAGTTAATCACCTGCCCGCGAAGTAAGATATTTTTGTGCAAAGTCTCACGGCGCAGATCAAGATAACGGTTCTTCAGGCGAATATCTTCAGGATAGTCAGGCTCACCGAAAACTGGCAGCGGAATATCTTCCGCGCGGCTCTCTAGGATAAAGTCGTCAACACGAAGCTCAACTTCGCCCGTAACGATCTCGCCGTTGATCGCCTCTTTGTCACGCGCGAGCAATTCGCCTGTGACCGTGATAACACTCTCGGCAGGAGTCCGCTTGGCCTCTTCATAGAAATCAGCGACGGGGTAAACCACAACTTGAGTGATGCCGTAATGATCGCGCAGATCAATAAATAGCGCATTGGCATGTTCACGCTTACGGTGAACCCAGCCCGATAATTTTACAGTTTCGCCAACGTTAGTTGCGCGAAGTTCTCCACATGTGTGGCTACGAAAAGCGTGCATGAGACATCTCCATCATTTACGGCCACCAAATGAACGGTTCAGCGCCGCGTTTTACACGGTTAATATGTGAGGTGGGGATTAGCAGATGACGGCAGAGGGTCAAGAGAGCATTTCAAGATGATGTTAAGGTACACCGAAATGCCTCGTCGCCACTTGGCTCGAGCTGTTAGTTAACAAATTGGACAACCGCAAAGCGCTAACGCTACAGGATACCTAATATATAATGTTTCGCAGCGCAGGCGCTTCGCGATGACATGGTTTTTCACAGTCCGGGACAACCGTGGATCTGGGCCATCGAACCGAAGTACGGCGGTACAGCCAGCAGGCATTACCCCACTACGTTTACCGCCCATGCCATACCCTAACAGCAGCCAATGTACACTTGCCTGTCCTCAAAAGGTGGTGAGGGTAATATAAATGTAGTTCATCACCCGTGGATTTAATTCCTGAAATTAGATTCAAAAATTGATTAAGTATCGATTTTCTAATTTTGGGAATTAAAAGCAAAGTGAGAGCGATGGTGCAGTGATTTCGCGAAATGGGTAATCGAAGTAAACTGTCTCTCGGCGGTTTCATCCTTGTTGTCATTACCGCCCCCTTAAATCATGAGTACGGGGGTAATCCAGACGTAAGGTAAGGTTAGCACGGATTAGTATTCACACGTCACCCTCGGGCTTGACCCGCGGGTCCATCCCAAATCAAATGATAGACCACGCGTGCTCAGACAATTCGCACCTAACACAAGGCTTCGTCCTAACACCCTGAATGAGAATATAAATATTCTTCAATTTTCTCAAAATCATATTCAATAACAGGCTTATTTACCAATGTGACATTCCGAAGATAGCCTCTGTAATTTTCTAATTCAGTTTGAGGAAACCCAAAATAAATCAGAGTCGAAACGGTATTACACTGAGAATAATCATCATAACTTTCTTTTCTACCGCCAACTCGTATCGTGGCTAAGGCAAAGACTCCATTACGTTCTCCTATGTATATAGGACAACGCTTATTTATGAGTATTTTTTCAAACCGCCCATCAAAGTATTTTTTTGCCTCAAAACCATAACCATCTAAATCATCCACCAAAACAATTAGAAAGGTCGTTCTCATGTCAATATCTTTAATATTTTCCACATACGGGCTTTTTATAGACCACACATCATCAGGCGACTTAACAAATGGCTTTACGATCCATGGTTGAGAAATTTCTCGATAACTTAAAAAGCTTATGAAATTAGTAAACGGTGTCGCTACGCCAGACTTCAAAACACGCTTGGTTTTATGAGACAATATTTGTTCATGATAATTGCGGGCCTCACAGCTCGGAGCAACTATCTCAGAGCGAATAGGCGCAAACTCTTGCTGACAGGATAGAGTGAACAATAACGCCGCCATACAAACAACGAGAATCACCGTTCTAATTCCGGGCGGAAAATCACTCAAAAATTTCTCCATTCATCACATACCCAACGCTAAATAGTCACACAATGACATTATAGCATTTTCATCAACCTATAAACACTACTTACCAACTTCACATAAGAGTTCACTTAGAGTACAAACACCCCATGACCCAACCCACAGACCGCTATCAGTCGTTTAAAGACTTCTATCCTTATTATCTCTCGGAGCATGAAGATGTGACGTGTCGCCGCTTGCACTTTGTTGGGTCGTCTTTGATCGTGGCTTTATTTATTGGCGTGGTTTTGACACAAAACTGGGTGTGGCTTTTACTGACTCCTGTGATTGGCTACGGCTTTGCGTGGGTTGGTCATGTCTTTTATGAAAAAAACAGACCCGCGACCTTTACCTATCCCCTCTGGAGTCTGATGGGCGATTGGAAAATGTGGTTTGAGATTTTAACGGGGAAAGTCTCGATAGCTCACCCATAAGTCATCCATTGCACCTCTATTCCCTCTTGAAATTTTCTAAAGAAATCTTACGACTAAACTAATGAATGACTCAACTGGGGGACTTTATGGCTATTGTTGGGATAGACCTTGGAACGACTAACTCCTTGATTTCTGTTTTTACAGATGACGGCCCTGTTCTGATACCCAATGAGACGGGGAGCTTTATGACTCCCTCTGCCGTTGGCTATTCAAATGCCAATGAGATTATTGTCGGCCACGCCGCCAAAGACCGCCTCGTCACCCACCCTGAAAAAAGCGCCGCTTGGTTTAAGCGCCATATGGGTTCTAACAAAGGCTACCGTTTAGTGCGGCGTGATTTTCGTCCCGAAGACCTTTCCGCCCTTGTCTTAAAAAAGCTGAAAGCGGACGCAGAGACATTTCTCGGTGAACCCGTCGAGCGCGCAGTGATTTCTGTCCCCGCTTACTTTAATGATGTGCAACGCAAGGCGACCTACGCCGCGGGTAAAATGGCCGGCCTTAAAGTCGAGCGCCTGATTAATGAGCCGACAGCAGCCGCCCTCGCCTACGGGCTCAATGACAAAGAAGGAGAAAGCACCTTCCTCGTGGTTGACCTCGGCGGCGGCACATTTGACGTCTCTATACTGGAGATTTTCGACGGCATTATGGAAGTCCGCTCCAGTGCGGGGGATGCGTTCCTCGGCGGGGAGGACTTCACCGACGCCGTGTTTAAAATGTTCGGCGAGCAAATTGGGCCGAAATTTGAAAAGCTCGACGCCAAGCAGCGCGGCTTACTCCGCGACCTCTCAGAGCGCGCGAAGCATCTGCTCACAACGAAGCCCGACGTCACCGTCAATTATAATGGCCTGAAAGAGACGATCAGTCTAAAAATAACCCGCGAAGAGTTTGATGAGCAAACGAAAAAGCTACAAAGCCGTTTGCGCCTTCCCATACAAAGAGCCGTCTCTGATGCGGGCTTACGGGCTGAAAATATTGACCGCGTTGTCCTCGTCGGCGGCGCGACCCGCATGCCTGTTATTCGCAGCATGGTGACGCGGCTGTTAAAGCTGTTCCCTGAGCATAGTCTTGACCCCGATCATGTGGTCGCGCTTGGGGCCGCCGTGCAAGCGGGACTGGTTGACCGTCACGCAGCCCTTGAAGATGTCGTCATGACCGACGTTAGCCCCTTCTCGCTCGGCACGAATGTCTCTGTCGACATCGGTAATGGTCAATATGAGCATGGCCACTTCCAACCGATTATTGAGCGTAATACGGTCATACCCGTCTCACGCGTGACCCGTAACTCCACCCTTACGCCAGATCAAAAGGAAATCACGCTGGGCATTTACCAAGGGGAATCGCCGCGTGTGAATGACAATATCTTCCTCGGAGAAATGAACATCAAAGTACCGCTCAACAAAAAGAAAGGGAACCATGAAAGCTTTGATATTCGCTTCACTTATGATGTCTCGGGCGTGTTAGAAATTTTGGTTACGACCTTATCGAATAATGAAACCAAACGTATGGTTATTGAAGGCAACCCGGGCAGCCTCAGCCAAGAGGACATCACAAAGCGCCTCAAAGAGTTGGATAAGCTTAAAGTTCATCCGCGTGACAAGGCTGAGAACTTGGCGATTATTGCTCGTTTGAAACGCGCCTATGAAAACCACCTTGGGGATATTCGCCGCCAGATTGATCAGAACCTAACTTATTTCGAAACAACGCTCGCAAAACAAAACGATACGGACATCGCCGCCGCCCGTGAAAAGGTGATAAAATGGCTCGAGGAAATTGATAATCTGGATGTCTTCTAGCTGTGGCGACCTATTACGAGATTCTCGGTCTTGATGATCATCCTTCGGATATGAAATCCGCGAAGCGCGCCTATGCGAAAAAACTACGAGTCACCCGTCCAGATGATGACCCTGAAGGTTTTATGAAATTGCGAGACGCGCTTGATGCGGCTAAAAATGAAATCGCATGGCGGGAGCATGACGCAGCGCAGATTGACGAACCCGCGATAGCTCCAGCGGAAGACAGTGTCACTTTAAATGCGCAAGAGGATGAACCGTCGGCCGTCAACATCTCGCCCGAAGCCATAAATGACTTACTGGCAGAAACACCTGCCGAACCTGAACCCGTTATTGAAGACATCGAGCCAACAGGGGATCAAGTTCTGATGTCTCGTTTCTCAAAGGCCTTCAACGACCCGTTTATGAAAAATGATAAGGCCCATTGGAGCAAACTCCTCGACGAAAAAATAGACCTCACGATTGACGAACATATAGATTTCGAGGAGCGTTTTCGCGGCGCGCTTATTAATGCCTATAATCAATGGATTGAAGATAAAAAAGAACAGCCTACTCTTCGCCGCCCTCTACCGCACCCCATTGAAAACCTCATATTTGACAAAATGGAATGGCGGTTCCTGCAAGAGACAGACACATATAAAGCCAATGAAGTTGACTGGCTCAAAGGGCAATTCGATTTATACAACCGCGAAGCGCCTAAAACGCATCAAGCCACTCGCGTTCAAGCCCCACAATTTGAAGATGACGGTATCAGCGCACCTAAAATGATTTGGCGCATTGTCAGAACTATTCTCATTATTGTTGCCTTGAATTATCTGTTTCATTTATTTTAACACGTCGAATATAAAAAGAACATATCGTAAACATGGCTTGACGTTCTGATTTGGAACATATAGTGAACCTATATGCCAAAGCCGACCTCTACATTTGTTTGCCAATCTTGCGGAAGCGTCCATTCTAAATGGGCGGGGCGCTGTGATGGTTGCGGATCATGGAATACGCTGATTGAAGAGGTAACCCAAAAGGCCAGTCCTGCCTCCCCGAAACGTCGCGGGGGCCGGGGAATGGAATTTGTCCCGATGGACGCAGAGATGAAAGACCTCCCGCGCCGCGTCACGGGGATTGCAGAATTTGACCGCGTGGCTGGCGGCGGGCTTGTTCCCGGTTCTGCTCTGCTTGTCGGCGGCGACCCGGGCATTGGCAAATCGACCTTACTATTACAAATCACCGGCAAGCTCGCAGCGGCGGGTATAAAGACCGCCTATATATCTGGTGAGGAAAGCACGGGCCAAGTGCAACGCCGTGCGCGGCGACTTGGTTTGGCCGACCAGCCCATAGCCCTCGCCTCTGAGACCTCCCTTGGGCCAATCATTGACGGGCTCATGGCGCAAAAGCCTGAGGTGATTATTATCGACTCGATACAAACGCTCTGGACGGATCAGCTCGGAGCGGCCCCCGGAACCGTCGCGCAAGTTCGTGCCTGCGCGCAAGAGTTGACGCGCTATGCTAAAAATCGCGGCGCTTGCGTTATCCTCGTCGGCCACGTCACAAAAGACGGGCAAATCGCAGGTCCGCGCGTGGTTGAACATATGGTAGATGCGGTGCTTTATTTCGAAGGCGACCGCCAACAACAATTTCGTATCCTGCGCGCTCACAAAAACCGCTTCGGCCCCACCGATGAAATCGGCGTCTTTGAAATGGGCGAAAAAGGCCTCGGAGAAGTCCCCAATCCCTCTGCCCTATTTCTGGATGGGCGAGGGAATGCGGCGAGCGGGGCGTCTGTCTTTGCCGGACTCGAAGGCACGCGCCCCGTTCTTACCGAAATTCAAGCCCTTGTCGCGCCTGCCGCCTTTGGCACACCGCGCCGCGCCGTCGTCGGTTGGGATAATTCCCGCCTTGCGATGGTACTCGCCGTGTTAGAGGCGCGTTGCGGCGTTAGCTTTGCTGGAAAAGATGTTTATTTGAATGTTGCAGGCGGGCTTAGGATCAACGAACCTGCCGCAGATTTAGCGGTCGCTGCGGCAATCGCGTCCTCCGTTTTTGATGTTGCCCTGCCGTCTGACTGTGTTGTTTTCGGCGAAATCAGCCTGTCTGGCGATGTTCGCCCCGTTGGTCGAACGGACGCAAGATTGAAAGAAGCGGCCAAGTTGGGCTTCAACCGTGCCATTTGTGCACACCAAGTGAAAAAATCAGGTAAAAATGACAACTATGCCCTGCCAATCATTGCAATCAAGACTTTGCTTGACCTCATAAGACGTGTAGAGACGGTGGCGAATAGTGGCGCTCTGACCGATTCCGGCATGGAAAAGATTTGGGCTGCCTAACCTCTCGCTCATTTTGCGAGGTCTAGCGTGTCGGGATTATCGCAATGAGCATTGGCCCCTATATTTTTACTGGCTTTGATGTCGTCGTTCTTCTTGTCTGCTTGGTATCCTTGCTCATGGCCGCTTCCCGTGGCCTCGCCCGTGAGCTCGTTTCGCTACTTGCCCTTGTCATCGCCAGTGCAATCGCACTTTTCATTTTCGGTCAGTTCCGGTTTGCCGCACAAGGTTTTATTCAACCCAGTTGGTTAGCGGATGGAGCTTTAGGGTTCGGTGCTTTCGCCCTGTCCTTTTTACTTATCGTCTTCCTCCTCAGCGGTGTCGTTAAATCCTTAAAAGGGAAAGATATCGGCTTGATTGACCGTCTCCTTGGTGCAGGGTTTGGCATAGCACGCGGATTATTGGTGGCCTCATTATTTGTTATGGTAACGACCGCGTCTTACCGTGACGCTCAAGAAAAACAGGCTTTTCAAAAAAGTCTAACAGCCGAGCAACGCGCAGCCTTTGAAAACGCGCCGGCCTCCGTCAAAGAAATGTTAGAAGCCAAAGACGTTGAACTTCCTTTCTTTTTGCAAGATTCGACTTTTTACCCCCTTCTAAACAGAATCGGAGATGGCATCCGCCTTCTTCCTTTCGCTAAAATAAAATCCCTCGCTGACCGTCTTAAAGATGGTGATATCCCCGACATCAACGAACTCAAACTTAACGAGTAATAGCTATGCGTGATCTGCCCCCCTCACACAACGCCCCCTTAGACACTTCAAACGAAGACCCTACTGTTTTTTTCGATCCAAATGAAGACCGGATCAAAGAAGAATGCGGCGTCTTTGGCATTTTCGGTATGGACAATGCCGCGTCCCTCACCGCGCTTGGAATGCATGCCTTACAGCACCGCGGACAAGAAGCTTGCGGCATTGCCAGCTACGACGGCGAGAAATTCCATACGGAACGCCACATGGGACTTGTGGGCGATAACTTCACGGGTGCAGATCCATCTGAACGCCTTAAAGGACATATGGCGATTGGTCATGTGCGCTATTCAACAGCGGGACAGACGGTTCTACGAAACGTGCAACCGCTTTACTCAGAACTTCATACGGGCGGCTTTGCCGTTTGCCATAATGGACATTTAACCAACGCCTTTACCCTCAAAGAGGCTCTCGTGGAACGCGGCGCGATTTTCCAAAGTACAAGTGATACAGAAGTGCTGATTCACCTTATTGCGCGCTCACGCAAAGATGGTGACTTTGTTGACCGGTTTGTTGATGCGGTCCGTCAAGTGGACGGCGGCTATGCTTTCGTTACTATGACAGATAAGTGCCTCATTGGGGCACGCGACCGCCTTGGCATCCGCCCTCTGTTAATTGGACGAATTGGCAATAGCTACATTCTCGCGTCTGAAACGTGTGCCTTTGATATGATCGGCGCAGAATTCATACGTGAAGTTGACCCTGGTGAAGTTGTGGCGATTAATGCCGACGGCATCCGCAGCTTCCGCGCCTTCCCTAAGTCAGAGTCACGGCCTTGCGTATTTGAATTTGTTTATTTTGCGCGGCCCGACTCCATCGTTGGCGGCAAAAGCGTTTATGACGTGCGTAAGCGCATGGGTCAAAGGCTTGCCCAAGAAACCCCTGCAGAGGTCGATGTGATTATCCCTGTGCCTGATAGCGGGGTTCCTGCTGCCCTTGGTTTTGCACAAGAATCAGACACTCCGTTTGAGCTAGGTATTATTCGCAACCATTATGTTGGGCGGACCTTCATTCAACCGACACAGCAAATTCGAGACATGGGCGTTCGCCTCAAACATTCGGCAAATCGATCTATGATCGAAGGCAAGCGCGTCTTGCTCGTTGACGATTCTATCGTTCGCGGAACAACCTCGACAAAGATCGTTCGCATGATCCGCGCGGCAGGTGCCACTGAAGTTCATTTCCGTTCAGCCTCCCCGCCGATCAAATTCCCTGATCACTACGGCATTGATATGCCAACTAAGGAAAAGCTCATCGCGGCTAATTACAGCCTCGAAGCGATGCAAGAAATGCTCGAAGTCGATAGTCTTGGATTTTTGTCCATCGAAGGTCTTTATTGGGCCATGGGTGAAGAATACCGCCAAGAAAATGCGCCGCAATATACAGATCATTGCTTCACGGGCCACTATCCAACGGCTCTAATTGACCGTGACCGCGAAGCCAAAGGCGGCGTACGTCAACTCTCTTTCCTCGTTGAAGTCGCTTAATTTATGGCCTCAGTAACTTCACCTGACTTATCAGGCCGCATCACGCTAGTCACAGGCGCGACACGTGGCATTGGGTGGCAAGCAAGCTTGGCCCTTGCTAAAGCAGGTTCGCATGTTATCGCCGTTGGACGCACCCAAGGGGCACTTGAAGAGCTTGACGATACGATCAAAGCTCAAGGCGGAGACTGCACACTCGTCCCCATGGATCTTCGTCAATTTGACGGCATTGATATGCTCGGCAAGCATATCCACGAACGATGGGGGCGCCTGGACGGCCTTTTTGGTAATGCTGGCGTTCTCGGAGAGATCACTCCCGCGCCGCATACGGTTCCCAAAACATGGGATCAAGTCATGGATGTTAATGTCACAGCAAATTACCGCCTCATCAGATCTTTGGACCTGCCCCTACGTGCGTCAGAGTCTGGGCGCGCACTCTTTGTCTCATCTGGAGTATCCATAAACCATCGGGCCTATTGGGGAGCTTACGCGGCAAGTAAAGCTGCCCTTGATGCTTTTGTAACCTGTTACGCTCATGAGACACATAAAACTAATCTGAAGGTTAACTTGATAAACCCCGGGGCTACGCGCACACAGATGCGTGCCAAAGCCATGCCAGGGGAAGACCCTTCAACTGTGCCAAATCCCGTTGATATAGCCCCCTTGATTGTTCATATGCTATCACCTGATTATAAAGAAACGGCCCAACGCATTAATTACCGTGATACGCTAATCACCTAAACATCTGTCTTTGTAAGACTTCCATATATAAGAGCTATTTTATTGCGTTTAATTATTCACGATTGCGTCAGTTAGCGTTACCAATTTATCACGTTCAGTTTTATTGCATAACCAAGCAGGATGTAGGATTAAGGGTCATCGTCAGTCGCCCCCCCCTTTTGCACTGACGACAAACTCAACGGACCCCTCTTCGTTGGTTTCGGCGATCCTCATAACCCCTGAGGATCGCCCTTTTTCATCTAACGAAACATCGATCCACTCTTGTTTAATAAATGTATCCTTACACTTTATCTTTAAACCTCATTTCCGCCATATTAGTATATGTGACGCACAATTTCGTCACATTACAAAATTCTTGCCTTTAAATCTCCCTGATTACGTCTTTAGCCTGCCCGAATGCCTGCCTAGTTAGAAATCATAGACACACAAAAGGAGAGCCTCGGCCATGACATATAATACGAAGAATTCTATCGCCCCTAAATCAATTTTAAAGGCAGCCCTTATCGCAAGTCTCTGCTTTGGGTTTTCTTATAACGCATTTGCAGAAGACGTCATCGCACCGGAGATTTCCTATCTTGATGCCCTGACATCTGTAAGCGCACCAGCATTGAGCCAAGATAGCGTCATAGCCGTCGCCCGCTTGGATGGTGGACGTTTGATTCCCACACCTCATACAGAACTTGAGGATTGGTCTTATCTTGATAACCGCTCACCCGTGAACTTCGTACCGATGAAAGCCGCAAGCTATATTAAATATACACCTGAAATTCCTTTTAACGGCAAAGATACGGATAATAAGATTGATGAAGTCCGTTTAACGGCCGCGAATGAAGGAATCAATTTCACCCTCATTTACGCCGTCGGACCTGATGCTGACTTTGCCTTGTTTGGTCACCGCACAATGACGGAAACAGGGTTGATACTCGGTAAGACCAGCGATCAATGGACAAAGGCCAAATCCCGTGCACTCTTAATGAATAGTCACAATGGCCAAGTCTTAGGGATGGTTTCAGCAGATAATGTTGAATTTAACATAGGCGAATTAGCCGATAAGGTTGGCGACATGGTCAACAGGCTCTCTGTTGTAAAACTCGCATCTCGCACCACAATATCGGGTTAATATAAGTTTTATCACAAATAGGTTTGTAAGTTATACGTCGTTCATGCCCCCACCTTCCAGTCCATGAACATAAATTACAAGCCGCAATAAAGCCGTCTCCTCTCTCTCGGGAGGCGGCTTTATTATACCTTTAGTTGACACGTCGAGAATTACCCTCCAAAAGTTTAATTATAAAAATGTAGGAAAACAGAACTATTCGTCATCAGAGCTATAGCTGACGAACTCAAATATCCTACACTAGTCTAGGGGGGGATACATTCATGTCACTATTCAAATCATTTTTACAACGATCCGGTATTATATCGCTGACTGTCGCATCACTATACCTGAGCGCGCAAACTGCAAGTTTTGCGCAAGATACGGACTCAGCGATTGAAGCCGCGGAATTTACACCGCTTACGCCTGAAGAAATACAAACCTTATTCTCTCATCCCCAGCTTCAAAATAATGCTCCCAGTGAATATACGGCGGAAGAACTCGCAAGTATTAAAACTTATCTTGACGAGTCGGATGCTTTTTTTGCGACCCTATCACCAAAAACAGGCGAAGTGAGTGTGGATAGAGTTGGCGTCACATTAGACTTGGGTGAAGATTATTATTTTCTTGGGAAAAAAGATGCCCGCCGAATCCTTGAAGACCGTTGGAACAACCCCGAGGACGAGAGTCTACAGGGCATGATCTTCGCCAAAGGCAGCAATCAAGATTTTTATGATTATGCTATTGAAGTCAATTTTGAAAAAACAGGTTATGTAAGTGACGAGGATGCGGGAAATATTGATTATGATGAGATGCTAAGAGACATTACAAAGTCGTCAAATGAATCAAATCCTGCACGAAAGAAATTAGGCTTCCCCTCCATCACTGTTAAAGGTTGGGCTGCTGACCCAAAATATGATGCAGAAAACCACCGACTTTATTGGGCAAAACTCATCCATTTCGAAGGCGAAGAGTCGAATACATTAAATTACAATTTACGCTTATTAGGCCGCAAAGGAGTTTTGCAATTTAATTTCATCGCAGATGAGAATGCTTTAGCCATTGTCGATAACGACATTAACGACGTAGCGAAAATTGCAAGCTTTAATGATGGGCACAAATATACTGACTTCAACCCTGCAACAGATGACGTCGCGGCTTACGGTGTTGCAGGCCTTATTGCCGGAGGCGTCGTCGCCAAAAAACTTGGAGCTCTTGGCGTATTATTGCTGTTCTTGAAAAAAGGTTGGGTCATCATCCTAGCCGCTTTCGCCTTCTTAGGGCGATTTTTCAAACGCGATAAAGGCTCTGCATAAAACAGACCGCACCTAATATCCGCAGATAACATGTCACTCAAGATTTTCAGTAAAATTATAACACGAGTGTCATACGAGGTGATTGGATAGACGGGGAGACTTTAGCTACTAAGATAATACAGCTTAACTCTCTCTCCTCCCCTAAGTTGAGTTGTAAATATTAATCTTGCTGGATCGTCCCTCCCCTTACGATCCAGCATAAACAATCCTAACGCTTTGACCGCTCCCCTACATAGGTGAGCGGTTTTTTGTAATTTTGTGTTAGTAAACAAACTATCACACGCAGTTTACTCGTGGTGATTAGAAATGCTCAAGAAACATGCTAAAACATAATCAACGGTTCACTATTCTCCTTAAACGATCCGTCTTAGTATCACACAGATCATTTTCCCTGATGATCACGATACCCATAAAAAAGCCGTTCACTAATCCCCTAGTGAGCGGCTTTTAAGTTTTTTAAATATAGATATTTTTAATCTTCAAGACTAGACATCGCCTCTTCAGACATTTCCAAATTATGATAGACGTTTTGAACATCATCGCAATCTTCTAGCGCGTCAACGAGCTTTAAGACAGTGCCTGCCTTATCAGGGACATCAATATCGTTCTGCGCTTTCCAAATCAAATTGATCGACTTGGCTTCACCGAAAACCTTTTCAAGTTCAGCCGATACAGCACCGAGGTCATCACGGGCCGTATAGATCGTGTGAACGGGCTCATATTCGGCCCATTGATCATCAGCCGCTTCGTCATGCTCAACATCATCAGCGCCTGCTTCAATCGCCGCTTCCATAACGGTGTCTTCATCACCAATTGCGAGCGGATATTCAATCTTGCCAACTTGGTCGAACATAAAGGCAACAGAGCCTGTCTCGCCCAAATTACCACCGTTCTTTGAAAAGGCCGTGCGGACTTCCATCGCGGCGCGGTTTTTATTATCGGTCGAGCACTCGACGATAACGCCAATACCTGCGGGGCCAAAACCTTCATAGCGAATCTCTTCGTAATCCGCACCGTCGCCGCCAGCGCCTTTATCAACGGCGCGTTTAATATTGTCCTTGGGCATAGATTGGCCCTTGGCGTTGTTAATCGCCAAACGAAGACGCGGATTCATATCTGGGTCTGGCCCGCCGATTTTGGAGGCAATCGCAATGTCTTTTGCGAGTTTAGAGAAAAGTTTAGAGCGAGCCTTATCCTGACGACCTTTACGGTGTTGAATATTGGCCCATTTGGAATGACCTGCCATGTGGGTACCTTTGCATAAGTACTAGTTAATAATTCACGGAAGCTATAAGCCAATTTGCTAAGTCGTTGCAAGCCCCAAGCAACGTGTAAGACCTAAGTCGTTCAACACCCTTGTTAAGCTAAACCTCTGGGATTGTTTCCATTAAACCACCGCCGATGCGAATCGGCTCTACGCGTTTGGCGAGGCCCGTAGCAGGGTCAGTTTCAACAAAGACGCCGCAAAGCGTGCCCGCACCACTCGCAGGGGTGAAACGTCCCGAGCGCATACGTGTGGTGAAACGGTGGAGCGGCTCATCCTTTTCCATACCGATGACGCCCGAATAATCGCCGCACATGCCCGCGTCCGTTTGGTAGGCCGTGCCGTTCGGCAGGATACGCGTGTCCGCCGTCGGCACATGTTGGTGGGTTCCGACCACTAATGAGGCGCGGCCATCACAAAAATGACCCATAGCATTTTTCTCAGACGTCGCTTCGGCGTGAATATCCACGATCACAGCATCGGCCATCGCGCCAAGTTCCACAGCTGAAAGTTCACGTTCAACCGCAATAAAGGGATCATCAAGCGCGTCCATAAACACTCGGCCCAAGACATTAATGACAAGGATTTGGTAGCCGCCCACATCGTAAAATCCGGCCCCGCGCCCAGGCACAGTATTAGGCGGATAATTAGCAGGCCGTAGAATACGGGGTTCATTCTCAATTAAGCTAATGCCCGACACATTATCAAAACTATGATTACCGAGGGTCAAGACATCAACCCCTGCATCGTAAAGTTCCCTTGCTGTTGACGGGGTAATCCCGAAGCCACCCGCCGCATTTTCGGCATTGACGATGACAGCATTCAGCCCAAGTCGCTCCCTCAATGACGGCACATTTTGCGTCACAGCACGGCGGCCAGATTTACCGACTACATCTCCAAAAAAAGCAAATCTCACGAACGATCTTTCTTAAAACAATGAAAGCCAGATGGGGTCAAAACAGCGTCCAACCTCACATCATGCGGCTCCATAGGAATTTGCTCCGTCTTTTGCGCATCAAAGCCAACACCGCAAGTAAAAACCGCGTGTCCTGCCCTTCGCAACGCTTCAATCGTGCGGTCATAATAGCCGCCGCCGTAACCTAGCCGTCCGCCTGACATATCAAAGGCAAGCAAGGGCACAAAGATAAATGTCGGGCTTAGCCCCTCACCGCCCTGTGGCTCATAGGTCCCGTAGCGGCCTTTAACCATAGGTGTGGTTGGCGACCACTTTTTAAAGCTCAAGGCTGTCCCCGCAGTTCCCGTTAGCGGCAGGCACGCCCTCTCGCCTTGCTCTACCAAAGCCGTCATCACGGGACGCATATCAATCTCATCCCCGAGCGGCCAAAAACCTGCGAAGGTCGCGGCGTTAAAATGGACCAACGGGAATTGGCGGATAAGCTCAATAGATTTTGGCTCACGCGCGTCTACCCCTTGACGGACGATCTTCGCACGGCGGCGCAGAGAAGCTTTAGAGACAGTGTTCATAACGTTCGTTTACACCTAAATTTTGCACATGTCATGAGCGCTTTACCAAACTAACATTGACAGTCGAGTCCCATTTGCTATCCCCGCAAATGACTAAAATGGACGCAAATCATGGCCACTTATAAATCAGAGCTAATGAAAACCCTCACGCAACGAGGCTACCTCTATCAATGTACCGACGAAGCCGGGTTAGACGCCGCGGCTACGTCGGGCATTACAGGCTATATTGGATTTGATTGCACAGCCCCAAGTCTCCATGTGGGGTCGCTTGTGCAAATCATGATGTTGCGCCACCTGCAAAAAAGTGGAGGACGTCCGATTGTGCTCTTAGGCGGCGGGACGACGAAAATCGGTGACCCGTCAATGAAAGATAAGACACGTCCGATTCTCACCGATGAGATGATTGAATTCAATAAAACTGGCATTCGCCAAGTGTTTGCTAGTTTTCTCGACTTCGACGGGCCAAACGCCGCGATTATCGTGGATAATGCCGACTGGCTTGACGGCCTTGGTTATATTGAGTTTTTGCGCGATGTCGGAACGCAATTTACCATCAACCGTATGATTACAATGGAAACCGTGAAGCGGCGTCTCGAAAATGAGCTACCGATGACGTTCCTTGAGTTTAATTATCCGCTTCTACAAAGTTATGACTTTGTTGAGCTCTACCGCCGTCATGGATGCCGCTTGCAACTCGGCGGATCAGATCAATGGGGCAATATCACAACAGGTGTAGATCTCTCTAGACGTATGGCCGAGGCTGAATGTTACGGCTTCACCACCCCGCTCATCACCACTGCGTCTGGCGGGAAAATGGGGAAAACTGTCGACGGAGCTGTTTGGCTTAATGGCGACCCAAGCTTCGGGGCGGATTACACCAAAAGCCCATATGATTACTGGCAGTTCTGGCGCAATACGGATGACGCCGATGTTGGTAAATTCTTGCGCCTATTCACCGATATGCCGATGGACGAAATTGCCGCCCTCGAAGCTCTCGAAGGGGCGCAAATCAATGATGCAAAAGTGGCACTAGCCAACGCGGCCACGACCTTGCTCCACGGAGCACAAGCTGCAGCCGCGTCAGAATCCACAGCCCGCGAAACATTTGCAGGCGGCGGCGCAGCCGCTGGACTACCTACCTTTGAGCTTGATAGCTTTGACGGCTTCACCGCTGTTGACGCCGCTATTCTTTGCGGCCTTGCGAGCTCTAAAGGCGAAGCGCGGCGGCACATCAAAGGCGGCGCACTAAAAGTGAATGATATTAAGGTAGAAGACGCGACATTGGCGTTATCAAAAAGTGATACCAATGTGGACGGGGTGATTAAAATATCCGTCGGCAAAAAACGTCATGCTCTGATTAAGCCGACCTAAGCCTTACTCGTCTTAGTTACCTGATTGAGACGGTTCTTCTTGGCCTTTTTCATCCGTATCAGACGGGATCGCGATGCGTTTTTTCTCACGTTCAGGCTTAAATATCTTACGTAATATTCCAGGCGTTAAAGCCGATAGAGGGTTTACGCTAACTTGAGCTTTATCAAAACCTCCTGCGATACCATACGTCAACCCTAAGGTGGCATCATCGGCTTTACCGCCCAAAATATCACCAATGATCGGAATGGCGTCGATAAAAGAATTCGCCGAATATGCTGGAATAAGAGTTCCGTCCATATCAAGCGCCTCATTCGTCAAGTCTATAGTACCATCCGCAGTGAGGCCTAAAGCGGGTCCAGCCGCACGCGCGCCTTCCAAACCCAATACACCTTCGCCCCATGTAAAGGGCAATTCCACAGTCTGAAACTTTAGGCCGCTACCCGTCAATACATTAGACAATCCGTTTAAAGAGGCGAGTGACAATATTTGTGTTAAAAATGGCGCCTCAGTAAGAGTGAAGTCATCAACATTCAGCGTCCCTGACCAAATCAGGCTGTTACCATCACGTGGACGCACTGCCTCGCCAAACATTCGTCCACCTTGAATATTATCTAATTCAAAGAACGCCCCAACAGCATCTGATGCATTTGCGATATCAAAGGTTAAGCGATTCACGAATGGCCCCGTCTCTAAAGTCTGTAAATCTAAAACAACGGGTCCGTCTTCGCTTCCTCCAGAAAATCTAAACTGATCAACGGACTGGCCTGAATGGTTATAGAGTAAGCTGGCTTTATTAATCTGATAATCCTGCGCCAATCGCAAGCTGTTCATATTAGCTGTAAGGTTCAGCGGCAAGTTTATAGCATTTTCACCATCTGGTTGCCAAAGCGCAGAGCTAACAACCCCATCAAGGTTTAAGTAATCTCCACTTAATGTCGCTTGCATAGGGTGATCAATATTTTCACGTTTAAGTGTCATTCGCGCGTCAATAAAATCATCAATATGAAGAGTGCTTAGGTTCGCTTCAACTAAGCGTAATTTGTCATCCAGCTTTAAAGCCCCACTAATATCAAGCCCAGAGGCAGACGCCGTTAAATCCTCAACTATGATTTTCCCTGTGGCGTTGCGCGCAATAGAAAGTTGTAAATCACCTGGCTCACCTTTGGGTTTTGCCCAAAAATCTCCTATCACTAATTCACTATCACGAAGGTCCGCGCTAATACGTGCCTCATCAAAGTTCACCCCTTCACCACTTGCATCTAAAGTAATGGGAATGATACCACCGAAATATTCTCTCAATTTCAGTCCTAATTTATCTAATGTGGCGTTATCAACGTGGCTTGTGAGACTCAGCGATGTCGGTGTTGCACCAAAGTCAAAGTTTTCCCGCCAATTAATATCGGCCTGTAAAGGCCCGATCCTAGCAGGGCCTTTTATCGTCATACCTTTTTTATTCGCCGTTAAAAAAAGCTCTCCCTCTGTGAGACTATATTGGCCCACGCCAAAAGGAGCGGATATGTTTGAAGCTTGGAGCTCAACGTCATAATGAAAACGGCTGCTTGGGTAACCTGAGCCTAAAGGTCGCTTAACATTAAATTTTACACGCCCTTGCCCTGTAAAATCTTGCGGTGATAAACTATAGATACTCGCATATTCGAAGGGTTTTTGATCTATCAATTCTACCATAAAATCGACAGGACCAGAACCTTCAATATCAATCGTAAAATCATGTCCCGGAGGGAAGAACTGCGGAATTTTTACACGACCTGTCTCAATTGCCAGCTCGCCCAATATCCCCCCCGTGAGCATAACATCAATACCATTAGCTCGAAGTGACCCTGAACCGCTAACCTTATCGAGCGGTGTCATCGTGCTGATATATTGCACAAGTCCATCACTAATATTAAAATCTAACTTAACAGAATCATCTGCTAAACCGCCCTCAATTTGAGAAAAATCAGGAATATCAAACTCAAACTTCATGTCAGAAAGGCTCGCCTCTACAATCGAGGACTTCACCCAATTACGCCCACCCAAAATGAAATCTATTGGCCATATAGACAATAGCTCAAACTCGCTTAAGGTGCCGTCTACTGCCCCCGATAATTTCAGTCCAAGAGGCAACTCTGAGCCTTTACCGATATTGTCAACTTGCCCGTAAGCATTTAACTTATAGCTGGAAATAGGCAGGGCGAGCTGATCAAGATTAAGTCTACCTTGAGAGGTGTTATATGTTCCTTTAACCTGACCTTTATTGATCTTTAAAGCCTTTGGAAAAACCTCTTTAGCGTCCCAACTTAAGGCATCTAAATCAACATTAAAGCCCACGGGTAAGCGACTGTTTTGTAACATTAAATTCGATAAGTCTATTTCGCCGCGAAATTTGCCATGTGTTGCATCAATTTCAACATCCGAAAGGTTTACGGTGTCAGCTATCAAATCAAATTCGCCACGAAGAGACATATTCTGAACATTTCCTAAAAGAGGCAATTCACAAACCCCTCTTGAGTCCGCGCGTTCAACGGAGAATTTAACGGTCCTTTCTTGGTCATTTACACTCCGAAAATCAGTCATGATCGTCACAGGTGCTGTAATCTTTTCTAGATGACGAAATAGACCGCCCGTTGAACTAATGGAGGACGGGTTTAAATGTGTTATATTAATTGAGAGGTCGAGCGCCTTCTGATTAATACGTTCACGTTTCACGCTAATATCAACCTTCGGCTGAAGCTCGGGTAGCAAGGTATCATCTGACGTGTCTGGCAAAGCAAAATAAGCCTGTCCCTCGCCAAAAATCTCACTATTTGTAATCATTGTTTGAAAGTCGACTTTTTCCAAATCAAGAGACAGCCCCGTATTGTCATCCCTGAAGAAAACCTCCGTGCCGTGTAAGGCGACCGAATCAATTAATTCTTGCTCCGTTTCCGCAGCGACAATTGGAATAATAGGGCCTAAGCGCCCAAAGGCATTTGGCCCTCCAACAGACCCAAAAACGCTGCCCTTTTTATTACGTTGTATGGTGAATTGCCCCCCGACAAGATCAAGACGTTTGGCGACGAACCCACGTTTAACAAGTGCGGAAACAGGCGTCTCCGTGTAGATTGAAGTGACGGTCAAGAGATTGGCCTGATTCTCATCGCTGACGATGATACCTTCCGCTAAAAATCCAATTGCCTGCCGTTCAGGGTGCCACTGAACTTTAAACGTTTCAATTTCTGCATCTTGCCCATCATAAGCTTGCGCAAACCAAAGTGTGAAATTTTGTTTTAAGAAAGAAACATCCGCTTCACCTTTAGCCATAATAGAGGTTATGAGACCGAGCCAAATAATGCCAAAACCTAGGCTTACCGCTGTCAGCTCAGCCAGTCCACGCAAGACGAACTTCAAGGCCCACTTGCCCCAAGTTTGAAAAAACCGTAAAGCATATAAAAAGCCGCCACGTATAGCTGTCAGCTTATGATCATGAGCTGGTTCGTCTTCATTTTTGATGTCAGGCGTCACCGAATCCATGAAAATTTTCTAAACGTCCTTTTCTAAAAGCGCTATTTGTCTTACTTAAACACACAAAGCAAACATCTTATTACACTACTTCGTAATGAAATTGCAGTTACGAAAGGATAACAATCATGAGTTCTATAGACGTTGGGCAAAAAGCCCCTGATTTCACCCTCCCTAAAAGCGGAGGAGGAGATGTTTCCCTCTCTGATTACGTTGGAAAATATCTAATATTATATTTCTACCCTAAAGATGACACGCCGGGTTGCACAAAAGAAGCAATTGGGTTCACCGAAGAGCTCGCGAGTTTCAAAGCTCTTGGGGCTGAGGTTTTAGGTGTGTCCAAGGATAAAGTAGCAAAGCATGATAAATTTATCGCCAAACATGAGCTCGGAATTCCACTTGGGTCAGACGAGACAGGCGAAATGATCGAATCATACGGGTCATGGATTGAGAAAAAAATGTACGGAAAAACCTATATGGGCATTGATCGGTCGACCTTCCTTATCGGCACAGATGGCACATTCCTTGAAATTTGGCGAAAGGTTCGCGTGAAAGAACATGTTGCCACGGTTCTGGATGTATTGAAATCTCACGCAACTTGATAACCAGATAATTGTCAACATTATGTCCATTCTAGACGCCGCTCATAACGTTCTAAAAGCCGCGACGCCTTCGGCGAAAGCTGAAGCGGCTTTCGCCTTACACGACGCTGCACGACTTGATTTTGAAATTATACCTTTATCTGAAACCCTGTGTGATAGCCCTGCGCGCTCTGACAAACCAAAGCTTGTACCGCCGCATGCTGTAAAGCGGCGGCGACTCGGGTCTCAAGAAGGCCGAAACTCTCTCCTTCACGCCGTCGCCCATATTGAATTTAACGCAATTGATCTCGCTGCCGATATGATCGCGCGTTTTAGTCTTGACCCACGACTTCATCAGGATGAACGCCCTGACTTTATTCGAGATTGGGTCAAAGTTTGCGCAGAAGAGGCTAAGCATTTTTCGATGATCAGGTCTCGCTTGCAAGGGCTAGGCATTGATTACGGTCATTATCCAGCTCACGGTGGTTTGTGGGAATCAGCCTTGAAAACCCAGCATGATATAGCAGCCCGTCTCGCTATTGCCCCTATGGTTCTCGAAGCCCGTGGGCTTGATGTCACGCCAAATATGATTGAAAAGCTCACCCAAGTTGGAGATCATGAAAGTGCAGCGATTTTAAACATTATCTATGAGGATGAAATTGGACATGTCAGTATCGGCACACGTTGGTTCCACCATGTTGCAACCATGACAAACCAAGACCCACGAACTTATTTTCGTTCACTTGTCACTGAATTTTTCCAAGGAAATGTCAAACCACCCTTTAATATTCCCGCACGTGACTTAGCGGGCTTACAAAAAGAATATTACATGGGATTAGAGGCTTAAAACAACATACCAAGCCTTTACAAACAATTGAGTAAATGCTGAAAATTTAGACAAACCAACTTACTTTGAGGTGTTTAAGGACAAGCAAGCATGACTTTATGCCAGAAAATAGGGCAAATAAGTAAAATATATGTTTTTTTTAGGTAATTGCCCTTGATAAATGTAGTAGGATTTTGTGGTATGCGCTCAAGAGATGATTAATCTGTAATTATGGGGACATATGTTTAACAATTTCATAGATGAGTCTAGAACTAGACTCTTGAAATACTTCCCCGAGCGACAGATTTATCTGCGGACTCAGACTGAAGTCCGGTATTACCATTTATCAACACGTGTTCAGACAAGCATTGCTGTCGTATTATCATTTATGGCACTATGGTGCATCCTAACAATTGGCAATGTTGTTTGGGGATACAACCCTTTTTCATCATCCGCGCGTGATTTACGACTTCAAGAAGCTAATTTCGAACGCGCAATCGCTGACGAGCGTGCTAAATTTCAAAACGCACAGCTTATGATGGCTCAACAAAAAGAAAGCTTTGAGAAAATAGCTAGAAGTTTTGAAGAAAAGCACGCAACCATTGCTCAAATAATGGATGCACCTCTTACAAAGACAGATCTCACCCTAGCGAATAGTGCTGAAACTACATATGCTAAAGCTGAAATCCTCATGAACCCACGTATTCGTGATGCACACCCACGTGTCCCCCGACGAGAGTTCGAATCAAATCAAGACAAAGGAAACACGCAAGTTGACCGTTTCATCGTCAATCTTAGTGAGAGTCAAAATTCTGTCTTAAAATCTGCCGAATTTAATATGTTAGACGATATTGAGCGTAAACGCGCGATCATTCGCTCTACAAACATTGACCTTGAAGATGTTTTGGATTCGAGTCCCTATGGCAAAGGAGGAACAACAACAGATAACAAAGCAGAGACTCACCTAAAGGTTGGTGAATTCATGCCACGCATGACTACCGTTAAAGCACGTGTCAACGAGTCTGAAACACTCAATGCAGCTCTCAATGCAATGCCTATGGGTATGCCAATTGATGATGAACATTACAAAACGAGTCCTTACGGGATGCGTCCTGACCCCTTCACAAAACGCCCAACTTTCCACGCGGGTCTTGATTATGCTTCTTTCAAAGGGGCTAAAATTGTTTCACCTGCCGCAGGGACAATAACAATGGCGGGTCGAAATGGTGGGCTTGGCCGTATGGTTGAAGTCGATCATGGGCATGGATTTAAAACCCGATATGGACACCTCAACACCCTTAATGTAAAACGTGGTCAGCGTGTCACAAAAGGGCAACTGCTTGGCGGCATGGGATCAACAGGACGTAGCACCTCCACTCACTTACATTATCAAGTTTACTTCCAGGGACGAACCGTAGATCCGGCTCCCTTTATTAAGGCGGGCCAATATGTTCAATAAAACTAATTCATCATCAACTACGCCAACGGATTCTAAGAAAAAAGCGTCACCATCAAAGGTAACACAATCTGCAGGAATTCCCTCAATCTTAGGCAAAGACATTGTTATCACGGGCGATATCAAAACTGATGGTGATGTACAAATTGACGGACGGATCGAAGGCAACATCATTGCAAATCATGTCATGATCGGCGAACATGGTGCTGTTAATGGTAAAATATCAGCCGTAAAAGCAACAATTCAAGGTAAAGTAACTGGAAAAATTGATGCCTCCACAGTCGAGCTTTCAGAGACAGCAAATGTTCAAGCCGATATCATCCAAGATCACATTGTGATCGCTAATGGTGCCTTTTTAGACGGTAAATGTACGCGAAAATCTAGCACAAATATTGCCAAGCCAATTTTAAAGTGAGCCAGGTAACAGATTGATCTCGAAAACGTTTTTGCATCAGACTTGATGTTACCTATCAAGCCAGATAGCGCATCGTTATGATTGATATAAAACTATATGGATACGCGACAAGTCCCTTTGTTCGCAAAGTTGCAGCTTGCCTATATTATAAAAAGCTCCCGTTTGAGCACGTCCCTGTCAACCCAATTAATCCAAAGGCAGCGATTGGCTTCACGGGCGGCACCCAAGTTCCTGTTCTAACCATTGGAGATGAGTGGAAGACAGACTCAACATCGATCGCTTTATGGCTAGATGAGACATTCCCAGAGCGTCCGCTTGTGCCGCAAGACCCAGATCAACGCGCTAACATTTTAAAGATTGATGATTGGCTCAACACCGTCTTCTACCCCTCATATTTTCGCGCAGCCGTTGACGGGAAGAAAGATCTTGCCGCAAAGTTCAGAGGTTGGCGTCTCGCTGCGATTGTTAGCGCCCAAACGCCTATGCCCGAACATGTGCGCCACCGCTGGCCAGAGCTGCTAGAGCATGTGCCCTTTATCCTCAAAATGGTGGAAACACTGGACCGCAGTGAAAGCCTGAAAGACATGAACATGCGTATCGGCATGGAGATGATACGGCACTTAGGGGATGGGCCGTTCCTCGGTGGATCGCCAATACCTACCCTTATCGACCTGTCTTTATTCCCGCAGCTGGTTTTCCCCTATATGGCCGGCCTAACGGAATCAATCCCAACAGACGCAGCGCCGCCCCTTAAAAAATGGGTGCGCGACGTTGCGGATCACCTCCCGAGAAATCCAATCCTCGTTCCTAATGATTTCATTGTAAGCTATTTAAAATAGAGCTTCAGCCGTATTAATCTAAAGCGTCAGCCGCCGTTGTTATTTTCGCTGATAATGAGGCCGATAAAAACAAGTCGATTTTCCCGTCAAGCACGCCGCTTGTGTTGGATGTCTCGACATTGGTTCGCAGGTCTTTCACAAGTTGATAGGGCTGGAGCACATAAGAGCGGATTTGATGCCCCCAACCGATATCTGATTTACTATCAGCCTCAGCTTGTGCTGCGTCTTCACGCTTCTTAAGCTCCATCTCATAGATACGCGCGCGCAGCATATCCCACGCCTGTGAGCGATTTTTATGCTGTGAGCGGTCATTCTGACACTGGACGACAATACCTGTGGGTTCGTGGGTAATTCGCACAGCACTATCGGTTTTATTGATATGCTGCCCCCCTGCGCCTGACGCTCTATAGGTATCAACGCGGCAATCGCTTTCATTAATATCGATGTCTATCGTGTCATCAATTTCAGGGTAAATCCACACAGAGGCAAAGCTCGTATGTCGTTTGGCATTACTATCAAACGGAGAAATACGGACAAGGCGGTGGACGCCCGATTCCGTCTTTAGCCACCCGTAAGCGTTCTCGCCTTTGATCTTGATCGTCGCAGATTTAATTCCTGCCCCGTCACCCGATTCTTCTTCGAGTACATCGACTTTCATGCCTTTGGATTGCGCCCACCGCACATACATGCGTAGCAACATCTCCGCCCAGTCTTGTGCTTCTGTTCCGCCGGCTCCAGGATGAATTTCAACGAAACAATCATTCGCGTCAGCTTCGCCAGATAAAAGCGCTTCAAGCTCTGCTTGGGCCGCCTTTTCAGCAAGCTGCTTAAGGGAATCCACTGCTTCGTCAATCAGGCCGTCTTCACTTTCCATCTCCGCCAGTTCCGCATATTCAAGCGCGTCATTTAGAGACGTGGTAATCGTTTTTATATTATCAAATGAGTTTTCGAGTTTACTGCGCTCACGCATGAGCTTTTGCGCCGCTTGTGGATCATCCCAAAACCCGGCCTGCTCAGATAGATTACCTAACTCAGCAAGGCGGTGTTCAGCCGTGTCCCAGTCAAAGACGCCTCCTCAGCAGTTCAACAGACTGCTCAATCGAGGTTTTAAGTTGTTCAATATCAGCGCGCATAGTTTCTCATTTCACTCAACTTTACGAGCTACTTATGACCTTAATAAATACCGTCATCAAGATTTTCCTCGTCTTCGTTTTCCTCATCCTCCGCGACAGGAGGTTTCGGTGGAACTTTCTGAGTTTTTTTCTTATCAATCGCTTTTTTAGCGTCATCTAATACACTATCAAGCTCTGAGGGGGCCTTATCAGTTGCATCAATGGCTGGGGCTTTATCGCCACTATCTGAACCGACAATCTCTTCGCTTTCCTCAGCAACTTCATCCTCTGGACGCACAGCATCACCATCGCTAGATTCATTAGCATCTGCCTCAGCCGCATCAGTTTCCTCAACTTCTTTGTCAGTCGTAGACGCCTCATTCTCAGCAGCGTCTTCGCCTCCAGCACCTTCAGACACCTCATCCTCAAAACCATAATCTAAGCTATAGAAATCAACATCACTGTCAGAATCTTCATAAGATTCATTTAGATCGTACCCCCCACCGACACTAATTGTTGTTCCAAACTGTCCTAAACGCGGCTCCGTTCCAGACCGATAAGCCTCTAAGATATAATTCGGCGCCCCAATAAAAGAGGGTTCACCTGTATCGCGATTAACAGGGGCAAGTGTAATGCCCTCAGGAATACGGAAAGGGACTTTCGGTTCATTCTTTAAAACGTCGCCCATGAAATCGCGAAAAATCGGCGCAGCGACGGTTCCGCCCGCTTCATTCGCTAAGCTACGAGGCGTGTCATATCCAACATAAACGCCCGTAACCAAATCCGGCGAAAAGCCCATAAACCATGCATCTTTATAATCATTCGTCGTGCCCGTTTTCCCGCCCAAAGGGCGCCCAAGAACCTTAATAGATCGTCCTGTGCCATTATCGACCACACCTTTTAGCATATAGGTCACTTGATAGGCCGTTATAGGGTCCATAGCTTGATCGCGGCTATCCGCCAAGTCAGGCGCAGATTGCCCCGTCCACTCCTCTTGCGCACAAACTTCACAAGCCTCTTCGCCTTGTAAATAAATCGTCTCCCCTTGCCCATTTTGCACACGGTCAATAATCCGTGGGGTGACATCTTTACCACCGTTGACAAGGACAGAATAGCCTTGCGCCAAACGCATCAGAGTCGTCTCGCCCGCCCCTAAAGACCAGGCAAGTTCTGGCTGCACATTATCATAAACGCCCGAACGTCTACCAATACGCATAACTGGTGCCATTCCAATATCACTGGCCAAGCGAACCGTCATGGCGTTACGTGATTTCTCTAACCCAAGTCGTAAAGTCGACAGACCGTACCAGCGACCATCCGTATAATTGCTTGGCTTATAAAACCGCTCACATTCTTCTTCTTCCTCTTCGCCCTCGTCAACTGTGCTTTCCTCATCCTCTTGACTAGCGTTTTCAGGGGTTTCAACTGCCGTGCGGCGCAAACCCTCAATTTGATTTGAACCATCAAGAGCCTCCCCATCAGCCAACAGATCTTCCTCATCATCACATTTATCAGCGTCATGACGTTCAATGACGAAAGGGGCGTCCAGAACTTGACTGGACGGCGTGAAATCATTCTCCAGCGCCGCAGCGTAAACGAAGGGCTTAAAAGCAGACCCCGGTTGACGTTTCGCCTGCGTCACGCGGTTATATTGGCTTTGATTAAAGCTATACCCGCCCACCAAAGCCAGAACACGTCCTGTATGCGGGTCCATAGCAATTAGTCCGCCATTTACGATTGGAATTTGGCGTAAATTATATGTCTGAATCCCACCCTTTGATTGAGCTGACTTACCACTGACCGCTTCAACCAAGATAATATCGCCTGCCTTGACAACATCACTTACCGCCTCTGGCGGCATGGTTTTACGGTCTTCGGGTAAGACTTTCGCCGCCCACTCAACACCAGAAAGTGTGAGGAGACCTTCACTGTTGTTTGCCGTCTCAACCGTCTCATCAATATCAGTAGCAAAAGATAATTTAGCGCTTGAATAACTGACAGAACGCACGAGGGCTACGCGCCACGGCGCAATGTCTGGCGGCGATTCAAAAGCGGCTAAGCGCTTTTTCCAATCAGAAAAATCATCGAAGTGGCCAATCGCACCTCTATATCCACGACGGCGATCAAACCTCTCTAGTCCAGCGCGCAAAGCTCGGCGCCCGGAAAGCTGCATATCCGTATCAAGAGTTGTGCGAATAGACAGCCCTCCTGAATAAAGCTCCTCTTCGCCGTAAAGGTCAAAAATCTCTTTACGAGCCTCTTCCACGAAATAATCTGCGGCAAGGTATTCTTGGCCATCAAAACGCGTAATCCACTCAAGGGTTTCGGCCTTTGCCGTATCGGATTGCGCTTGCGTGATATATTCGTCTTCGGTCATGCGACCTAAAATATAGGACTGGCGTATGGCCGCACGTTCCCGACCTCTTTGTTCATCAAGGCGGTAATTATTCGGCCCCTTCGGTAAAGCAGCAAGGTAGGTCATCTCTGCTAGGGAAAGATTATTAAGCGGCTCACCAAAATAGTTCAATGACGCGGCTGCAACGCCGTAGGAGCGCCGCCCGAAGTATATCTCATTAAGATAAAGCTCAATAATTTGTTCTTTATCGAGCACTTTCTCCATGCGGCGAGCAATAGCAATCTCGCGAATTTTACGGCGGATTGAATAATCATCCCCAACAATAAAGTTCTTCGCCACTTGCTGCGTGATGGTGGACGTGCCGCCAATCCGTTGTTTCTTAAGCTTACGGATAGGCGCTTGTAAGACCGCACGGCTCAGACCAATTGGGTCCCACCCATTATGAGTGTAAAAGCGCTTATCTTCAGCGGCGATAAAGGCGTGCTTTAATTGGTCAGGGATTTTATCGCCTGCAATAAACACACGCTGCTGCTCAGCAAATTCTTCGATAAGCTTACCGTCACCTGCATGAACACGGGTCATAATGGGTGGTTTATAATTTGATAGGGTTTCTAACGGCGGCAAATCCCGCGTTGATGTCAGAATGAAAACAAAAGCGAACAGAGCCACACAAATCGCGAGAAAAACTCCCGCGATGAAGCTCCACTTAAATATTTTAAAAACACGGGCCTTTGTCATGTCACATAACTTTCTGCACAGAGCTTTTCGCTAGTTTTACCTTAAGGCCTTGTATTATGATTACAACCTATGTTCAGATTAAGGCAGATCGTAAAACGACTCAACACTCAACTGACGTATACATAAACACCTTACGCTGCGAGGTCACTGTTTTTTGGCATCAAAATGGCCATTTATCGCCCGAACGACGGCGCGGATGATTTTATCTTGCTCAGAGCGTTTTTTCAGGCGGCTCTCATCGGACACATTCGATAAAAACCCAAGCTCAAGCAAAACCGCAGGAACATCTGGCGCCAAGAGAACATAATAACCTGCTCGGCGATGACTATTACGCACCATAGGCACGCGGCCTTCTAATTCTTTCACGAGTCGATCCGCAAATTGTGAGGAATGAGATAAAGTTTTGCGTTGCGCTAGGTCAACAAGGATATTGCCGACAGATTCACTTTGCTCAGACAGATCAACATCCAAAATCCAATTTTGTGTCTGGGTAATATCTCGAGATCGCCCCTTCGAGCGGTTGGACAAGGTATAAACAGACGCACCTGAGGCTTTCCCATTCACCGTTGAATCCGCATGAATCGATATAAATAGCTCTGCGCCGCGCTCTCGCGCCACTCGAAGTCGGTCTACATGTTCAACATAAACATCTTTTGTTCGCGTCATAACAACATCATATCGGTTCGTCGCCCTTAATACGGCGGCTAAACGATGTGATACGGTAGTTGTAATAACTTTTTCATGTGTGCCTCTTGCCCCAATCGCACCTGGATCGGAGCCACCATGCCCGGGATCAATAACAATGACTGGCTTCCGCGGCGGTGTGGTGATTTTAACGATTGATTTAGCCCCATTAGAGTGGCTTAAATGTGGAGCGACGCGCGGGTAAGGAATATCTTGCTTAGAAAACAACCGCTTCTTTGGCGCATAAATCTCGCCCGTCAATTGCGTTTGTTTAACGACTTCAGGGGCGCTTGGTGTCAATAAATGCGGCGTTACTCTTTTCAGTGTGGGTTTCAACTTCGGAACAGGCACATCATAAGATAACGGGTCAAGGTCTGCATTTTGCGCCTCATTCGTGGAAGCCTGAGCTTTTGACCCCTTAAAATAAAGGCGGAGTTCAGACCCAAGATGCTCTTGTTTATTCAGTGACACGTCTGGAGCGAGCTCTAACACAATACGCAATCCTGTTTCGCCGCGCTTGGCATAGCGAATACGCGAAACACCCCCCTGCCCCTCGACCATAAATTGCCCGTCACCAATCTGCTTTCCTGAAATAGACTCCCCGAGCTTCGCCCAATCCAAAACAATCCTTGGAACACCTTGGTCAAGTTCAAGCACCGACGGTTCGGAAACAGATTCGGAGAAACCAAGAGACACGACACCAAAGACCTCGCCGTCCTCATAGTTAAGCTGAGTCCATGTTTGCCCGACCGCGGATACAGACCAGCCCGTTAGAATCAACACAACAGATAACAGCGCCATTCGAGTTATGAATCGTATATTGTACATTGCATTCAGACATGCCCAAAGAGCGTTAAGATTGCGTTTACCATAAGTAACAAGAGCATAGGCGACTGCATTTTCGCATATTAAGCGATTTTTTCTTCTAAAGCTCATAAAAGTCTTTGCCTTTTATATGGAATAAGGCCAAGACAAGTCATGTCAGAGCAAATACGTCATATGGACGTGGTTTCTAAACAAAACTTCTGACACAAACGAGCGAACGCATCCGCGTTCAGCGTTTAAAACCAAAGGATTACATGCACGTTTTGCGCACATTTAACAAAAACATCAGGTCTCAAATTGACTTGATTGCGCACGTGTTTTCACACCTCAATTTAATATTAGAGCCCCAAGCCATACCTGTAGCCGCGCAACAACGCGCCGGGACGGCTTTTATAACAGATGGGCTCGTCGGAGAATATAATGACAAAAAGAATGCTTATCGATGCCTCCCACCCGGAGGAGACCCGTGTCGTCATCGCAGACGGAACACGTGTTGAAGAACTAGACTTTGAAAGTCGCGCGAAGCGTCAACTCCGCGGTAACGTCTACCTAGCCCGCGTCACACGCGTTGAACCCTCGCTTCAAGCGGCTTTCGTTGAATATGGCGGAAACCGTCATGGCTTCTTGGCTTTTAGCGAAATCCACCCTGACTATTACCAAATTCCCTATGAGGACCGCGTTGCGCTCTTAGAAGCGGAAGAAGAAGAAGCGATTGCCCTCGCGGAAGAAGATGATGCGGACTCAAATGATGACAGCGAAGCTGACGCATCAGATGATGAAACTAAAACAAGTGATAAAGACGATAAAGAAACAGTCTCTGAGGGCGAAGATGACCCATCTGAAGACCAAGAAGTTACGGCTAAGAAACGCCGTTATAAATCAAACCGTCGCCGCTATAAAATTCAGGAAGTCATCAAGCGTGGCCAAATCCTCCTGATTCAAGTTGTTAAAGAAGAGCGCGGCAATAAAGGCGCGGCAATGACAACTTACCTGTCTTTAGCGGGACGTTACTGCGTTCTTATGCCTAACACTCCTCGGGGCGGCGGCATTTCACGTAAAATTGCCAACGGCTCTGACCGTAAGCGCCTCAAAACGATTGTGGCCGACCTGAAAGTGCCAAAAGGTATCGGCGTTATTGTCCGTACCGCTGGGGCTAAGCGGACAAAACCCGAGATTAAGCGAGACTATGAATATCTTAGTCGCCTATGGGAGACCATTCGTGACAAAACTCTAAAATCTATCGCACCAAGCTTGATACATGAAGAAGGTGATCTTGTTAAACGATCTATCCGTGACCTCTATAATAAGGACATTAGTGAAATCCTTGTCCAAGGTGACGATGCCTATAAGGATGCCAAAACATTCATTAAAATGCTAATGCCAAGCCATTCTAAGAATGTGAAAGCCTATAAAGAGAACATCCCTCTTTTTCTAAGATATGACATCGAACGTCAGTTAGAAAATAGCCTAGATTCGCTTGTGCAGCTTAAATCTGGTGGCTATCTCGTTATTCACCCGACTGAAGCCCTCGTCTCAATTGATGTGAACTCAGGCCGTTCGACCAAAGAACGCAATGTTGAGCGGACAGCCTTGAAAACCAACCTCGAAGCCGTGGATGAAGTCGCCAGACAGATGCGCCTACGTGACCTCGCGGGTTTGGTTGTTATCGATTTCATCGACATGGATGACTATAAAAACAACCGCGCCGTACAATCACGCATGAAAGACGCTCTCTCTAAAGACCGCGCACGCGTACAAGCGGGGCGAATTTCTCAGTTTGGTTTGATGGAAATCTCACGTCAGCGCCGCCGTCGTAGTCTTTTAGACGCCTCAACAACGTCATGCCCACATTGCCAAGGTGTTGGCCGTCAAAGAACGACAGAATCAAGTGCGCTACGCGCCTTGAGATCCGCCGCAGAAACAGGTGTTCGAGGCCGTGCTAGCCGTATTCGTTTACGGGTGACTCCAGATGTTGCGCTTTACATGATCAATGAGAAACGCGCGCAATTGGATGAAATCCAAGCAACTTATGATATGTTCACGGAGCTTTACGCGGATGATAGCCTGCTTAAACCTGACTTTGGCATTGATGTCTTAGAAAGTCGGACCTCTGAAAATGGCGACCCTCTGATTGAGATTGAAAAGCAAAACAAAAAAGAGCGACAAGAACAAGATCGCAAAGCAAGTAAACCTCGGAGTAAGAAGACTGACGAGAGCAAAGCAACCGCGCAAAATGATGACACGAACGAACATAGAGGCGAAGAAAAGGCTGAACAAGATGATGATCAGCCAAAACGTCGCCGTCGTCGCGGTCGTCGGGGTGGACGTCGCCGTAAAGGTGAAAGCAACGAGAACAGCGAGAACGCATCACAAACAGAAAAAAGCCCTGAGACTGTCGAAACAGGTGCAAATGACACTGTTGCGAAAGATGATGCCAAAGCAGAGACCGAAACGTCCAAACCTAAACGATCTCGTGCAGGACGCCGCAAGGCCCCTGGCCGTAAAGTCGAAGACAGCACAGACGTCAGCAATGATCAAACTGTAGACGCGCCAGCAAAAGACGAAACGAAAAAGCCTAAAACGAAGGCCAAGACGTCAAAAGCAGCTACGGCTAAAACCGGTCGCTCTACATCTCGTCGCCCTGCCCCTAAACGTGCGGACGTGGTCGAGACTGATGAAACCAAAGAGGCTCCAAAGGCGAAATCCACACGGAAAGCGCCTGCTAAGAAAGCTCCTAAGGCAAAAGCAGTGACGAAGAAGGCCCCAGCAAAATCTTCAACAGCGGCTCGCCGGAAAGCTCCGACTCGCAAAGCGCCAGAGCTTAAAGAGGAAGCTGTTACAAACACGCCTGCTCCGAAAAAAGCCGCACCAAAGAAGGCAGCTCCTAAGAAGGCAGCCCCTAAGAAGGCAGCTTCCAAGAAATCAGCTCCCAAGGCGAAAACAACGGGTAAGGCTGCAACTAAGAAAGCTCCCGCTAAAAAGGCGGCACCTAAAAAGGCCGCACCTAAAAAAGCGGTAAAACCTACTGAAAAGCCAGCAACTTCCCCAGAAGAGGCCGCAACAAAGCCACGGACACGCAAAGCACCAGCGCGTAAAATGGCTGAAACGGACGCGCCTAAAACGCTATCAGCGGAAACGACTGATAATGTTGCTTCGAAAAAAACTAAAAAACGGAGTTGGCTAAAACGCTTAACTGGTGAGAAAGACTAGAGCTTTCACCGCCTAATATATAAAACCCGCAGGTTCTTGCGGGTTTTTTTATAGGGTGATCACGGTATTATTACAGTGGGTTCACTTGACCAATGCCCACAGAATTGTCACCTTCAAAGACGTAATATTAAAAGTGGCTAAATAAATGAATTTTTTTCTGCACTCACGCATACTAAAAACCATCACGTCCTTGGTTACTGCAATGACTTTGACTGCTTTCGCGCAAGCACAATCTCTTATTAGAGATGCTGAAATCGAAGAAATGTTAAGTGATTTTTCCGCCCCGATTATTCGCGCAGCGGGTCTAAATCCTAATAATGTAGATATTTATCTTGTTAATGACCACTCACTCAATGCTTTTGTAACACGCGGACAAAATATATTTTTCCACACAGGGCTGATAAACGAATCCGCTACGCCAAATCAACTAAAAGGCGTTATCGCCCATGAGGTTGGTCATATTGCCGGCGGGCATATTGTCCGTAGTGATTACGGCGCGCGAAGCGCATACGGTGCTGCCATTATCGCCGCGGGTATCGGCCTTGCTGCAATTTTAGCCGGTGAAGGATCTGCGGGCGGCCTGATTCTCGCAGGCGCGCCACAACAATTTGGTGCCTTACAAGTCGCCGCCTATTCACGGGTTAATGAAGCCGCAGCAGATCAATATGCGGCACAATATCTTGAACGTACACAGCAATCCAGTGAAGGACTTATCCACTTTTTTGAAAAATTCCGTTATCAAGAGGTTTTATCGCAAGCGCGTCGTTACCCATACTTCCGTGGTCACCCTTTATCGAGTGATCGTATTGATAGTCTTCGAGAAGTTACATCAGAAAGCCCCTATTACGGCAAAGCTGACGATGAAGCCTCGAGCTACAGACTTGAGATGGCAAAAGCTAAGCTTCAAGGCTTCCTTGATTCGCCGCAAATCGTTTTCACAAATTACCCCCCCGATGATATGTCTGATTTTGCACTCTACGCGCGCTCTGTGGCCCGTTTTAGAAGCGCCGATCTTCGAAATGCCTTAAAAGAAATTGATATTTTAATCGAACGCCAACCCGACAATCCTTACTTTCACGAACTTAAAGCCCAAGTGCTTTATGAGAGCGGGAAAGGCCGCGAATCCATTCCATCTGCCGAAAAAGCCCTCGAGCTTAAACGTGACTCGGCTTTACTTGAAACCGCTTTAGGTCGAGCCTTATCTGATTCAATACAGACAGCTGATATTGAACGGTCTGTTGAATTGTTTAAATCAGCCCTGCAAAAAGAACCAAATAATGGCTACGCATGGTATAGCTTATCTCTGGCTTATGGCCAATTGAACCAAGAAGCTTATGCAAAATACGCGATTGCTGAACAGGCCTATCATACGGGTGACATTCAACGGGCGCGCTCCTTTGCTAAAAGGGCTCAAGAAGACCTCCCGCGCCAATCCCCACAATGGAGACGCGCCAGTGACATTATTGTTATTGCCGAAACAGAGCTTGCAAAAAGCCGTGGCGACCGCCGCCGTCCACGATTATAAATAAAGACTATAAATTTAGACTATAAGCGTTATATATTTGAAACTATATTTTGCCTCAGCATAAAATCGATATGCGCATGGAGACTATAATGAAACATTTCATGATGAGCGTAGCTGCTCTTTCAGTTTTAAGTCTAACTGCTTGTGGCCAAGCGGACGCGAGCGGTAAACTCGACCGTACGGAAGTCGAACAGATCGTAAAAGCCTATCTTCTCGAAAATCCAGAAATTCTTCGAGAGGCTTTTCAAGCTCTTGAAGTTAAAGAAGAAAAAGCCGCTCTCGATTCCGTTCGTGACGATATCTTCAAAGACCCACGGGACGTTGCAATTGGCCCTAAAAATGCGAAAGTTACAATTGTCGAATTCTTTGATTATAATTGCGGCTATTGCAAACGCTCCACCGAGTGGGTGAAAGACGTCATTGACGAACACGGCGATGATGTCCGCGTTGTCTTTAAGGAACTCCCTTTACTTGATGGTCGTACAAAAACATCACGCTACGCGGCTAAGGTGGCTCTCGCGGCCGCAAGGCAAGGTAAATACTCCACCGTGCATTTCTCTCTGATGAGTGAGCGGAGCCTAACAAAAGACCGCTCCTTGAAGATCGCCGAAGACGCGGGACTAGATATGGATTTGCTCAAAAAGGACTTAGAAGATCCAGCTTTAGAACGCCAAATCAATGATACAATTGTTCTCGCACAACGTATCCCCTCTTTAACGGGTACGCCTTATTTCTTAATCAATGACGAGCAAGTCTCAGGCGCCAATACACCTGAATTACAACGCCTCCTCGACGAAGCGCTTAGCAACTAAGCGCGAAGCGGTAAAACACGAAGGTCTTTGAGTAAGGTGAAAAAGCTCTCGCTTGACGAAATGTAGGATGATTTTAGGTGATTTTGCAAATCACCCCTATATCAACCCCGTCAGCGGACTACTCGGGACCGCATATTGTTTCGGCGTGACACGGCCTGCGAGGTAGGCTTCACGGCCTGCGATCACCGCATGTTTGAATGCACGCGCCATACGGAGCGGGTCATCTGCGCCCGCTATGGCCGTATTGGCGATAATGCCGTCACAGCCCAGTTCCATCGCCGCAGCCGCTTCTGACGCGGTTCCTAGGCCCGCGTCGACGATCACAGGGACGCTGACAGCTTCGCGGACAAGGCGGATATTCGTTGGGTTCAACAGCCCTAACCCAGAGCCAATCGGCGCAGCCAAAGGCATAATTGCGACGGCCCCTGCCTCCTGTAATTTTTGGCAATAGACAGGATCGTCGGTACAATAGACCATCACGTCAAACCCGTCCGCAACGAGGAGCTTCAGGCTTTTGAGCGTTTCTTCCATATCAGGATAAAGATGCACATCTGATAGCACTTCGAGCTTCACCAGTGACCATCCGCCTGCTTCACGCGCCAAACGCAATGTCCGCACGGCGTCATCACCCGTGAAACAGCCTGCCGTATTAGGCAGGAAGATCGTCTTATTCGGGTCAATATAGTCAACAAGCATCGGCTCGTCAGGATTGCTCAGGTTCACGCGGCGCACGGCGACTGTGACCATATCCGCACCAGAGGCCTCAAGCGCGGCAGCATTTTCCGCATAGTCCTTAAATTTACCCGTGCCAATGATGAGACGTGAGGACATTTCACGGCCTGCAATGATCAATTTATCGTCTGATTGTTTATTTTGCGGCATATTAGCCTCCACCAATAAAATGTATAATCTCGAGCCTGTCACCCTCGCTCAGCCGCGTGTCTGCGTAAGCAGATTTACTGACGACATTGCGGTTCAGCTCAACCGCGAGTTTTTTCTCGGGCAAATTCAGATGGGTGACCAATCCCGCGACTGTTAAATCGTCGGGTAAATCACTATAATCTTCGCCGTTAATCACTAAAAACATTTTGTTTCCCAAATTCACTTTTCCCTATATAGGGTTGACCAAGAAAATCACTAGCGTGATGCATATTTTTTTGCACGCGTTCGATCATTTTAATAGGCCACTCCGAGAAGGTTCGCTGTGACAAAACCGATTTACATCTTGAACGGGCCGAATCTAAACCTTTTAGGTCAACGCGAACCCGAGATTTACGGCTACCAAACCCTCGCCGATATTGAAAACGACTGCCGCGCTGCCGCGAAAGCCGACGGATATGACATCATTTTCAAACAATCCAACATTGAAGGTGAAATCGTTGACCATATCCAAGAGGCCCGCCTAGAGGCGTCTGCGCTCTTGCTCAACCCTGCCGCATATACCCATACATCAGTGGCGATATATGACGCGCTGAAAACTTTAGACATACCTGTAATTGAAATTCACCTCTCGCAACCCGCCGCAAGGGAGAGTTTTCGCGCTAGATCCTACGTAGCGCAGGCCGCCACAGGTACAATTAGCGGTTTTGGCGCAAATTCTTATAAATTAGGGCTGCAAGCCGCTATAAATCTGCTAAAGACTTAAATCTTAAACTGACGCTATTATCGATTCTGGAGAGAAGAATGGCTGCATCAAAATCATCAGCGAAGGCTGGTTCAACCGAAACCAAACTTATTCGGGAACTGGCATCCATACTGAATGAAACCGATCTTACGGAAATCGAGATGGAAAAGGGCGACCTTAAAATTCGCGTTTCCAAAACAAGCGAAATGGTGGCAGCGCCGATGCAGGCCTATGCTCCTGCTGCGGCCCCCGCTCCGTCAAGCCAACCTGTCGCGGCCCCTGCCGCGGTGACAGAAAAGACCGACGCCGCAGCTCATCCGGGGGCTGTAAAGTCACCGATGGTCGGGACAGCCTATGTGCGCCCGTCTCCTGACGCAGATGCCTTCTTTAAGGTAGGTGATAGTGTCAAAGAAGGCGACACGGTCTTGTTAATCGAAGCCATGAAGACCTTTAATCCGATTGCAGCGCCGAAAAGCGGTAAAATCTTGGAAATCCTCGTAGACGATGCGCAGCCTGTCGAATTCGGCGAAGCTTTGTTCATCATCACCTAGGACACTCTCATGTTCAAAAAAGTCCTCATTGCCAATCGCGGCGAGATTGCCCTTCGTGTTCACCGTGCCTGTAAAGAAATGGGTATTGCCACTGTGGCTATCCATTCCGAAGCCGATAAAGACGCGATGCATGTGCGCCTCGCCGATGAAAGTGTCTGCGTTGGGCCCAATAGCGCCACAGATAGCTATCTCAATATTCCCGCGATTATATCTGCCTGCGAAATTACAAATGCTGATGCCGTTCATCCAGGATATGGGTTTCTGTCAGAGAACGCCCGTTTTGCTGAAATTGTAGAAGCTCATGATATGGCCTTTATTGGCCCGACGGCGGAGCATATCCGCATTATGGGCGATAAAATCACCGCCAAAGAAACAGTTATGAAAGCGGGTATTCCTGTTGTTCCTGGATCTGATGGTGGTGTCGAGGACTTAGAAGAGGCCCGCAAAGTTGCCAAAGATGTTGGCTTCCCGCTTCTTGTTAAAGCGGCCGCTGGCGGGGGCGGTAGAGGTATGCGCCTAGCCGAAACGCCTGACAAACTAGATGAAGCCCTTGCAGCCGCACAGCAAGAAGCCCTTGCCGCCTTTGGCAATGGTGAAGTCTACCTCGAGCGCTACCTAACAGGCGGTCGTCATATTGAAATACAAGTTCTTGCCGATACTCACGGCAATGTCGTGCACCTTGGTGAGCGTGATTGCTCCCTGCAACGCCGCAACCAAAAGGTTCTCGAGGAGGCTCCCTCTCCTGCTTTGAGCACAGCTCAACGCAATGAAATCGGCGATATCGTGGCTAAAGCAATTAAGAAAATTGGCTACCGCGGTGCAGGAACGATTGAGTTCCTTTATGAGAACGGCGAATTTTTCTTCATTGAAATGAATACACGCCTACAAGTCGAACATCCTGTGACCGAAGAAATTACAGGCATTGATCTTGTGCGTGAACAAATCCGTATCGCCGCAGGGCTACCGCTTAAATATAAGCAAGAAGACGTGACCTTCAAAGGTCACTCAATTGAGTGCCGTATTAACGCTGAAAACCCGAAAACCTTTGCGCCGTCACCAGGTAAAGTTGTCGATTTTCACGCACCGGGCGGTATGAATACACGCCTCGATAGTGCGCTATATGCCGGCTATTCCATCCCGCCTTATTATGACAGTTTGATTGGTAAACTTATCGTCTGGGGAAACACCCGTGAAGGCGCTATTTTACGTCTCCGCCGTGCCCTCGGCGAGATGGTGATTACAGGTGTGGAAACGACAAAACCGCTCCACGAAGCTTTACTCGATAATCCTGACTTTCTTGCTGGGGACTATAATATCCACTGGCTTGAGAGCTGGTTGAAAGAACAAGACTAATCTTACCGCGCGCCGCTTACCGGCTGGCACGCGATAAAATTTTACCTAAGGTTTCAAGCTCACGCTTTTGCATATAACCATGAACGGAAAAGCGGAAGCCTTCTTTACGTTCATCATGTAAAATATGCCCCGCCTTTAGAGCCTGAGTTAAGGCCGCGCGGTCAGGCGGCGAGACAACAAATGTCGCGCCGCGTGAAGCTTTATCCAGCGGGGAAACAATTTGATTGGCAGCAACATATTGGCTTAGGAAAGATAGATTTTCTTGTATCTGCATATAGGCTTCTTCAAGGTTTATAGCCTCCCAAAGATCAAGCGCCGCATTGGCAATAGCTAAAGGCGCGGGCGACGGAGTTCCTCCGAAAAATCTCATAGAATCAACACTATAGCGGAAGTTTCGAATATCCATCTCGAACGGATTTTCATGAGAAAACCACCCAACATCAACGGGATTACATTGCGAGATAATCTCAGGTGAAGCATATAGAAAACAACTTCCCGGCCCCGCGCAAAGAAATTTCACGCCTGTTCCAATCGCAAAGTCCGCGCTCCACTCAGCAGGCTTTACGCGAATCGCTCCAACAGATTGAGCAACATCAACAATCGAGATAATCCCCCGTTCTTTTGCCGTAGCGCATATGTCCCCAACAGGAAGCAAGTGAGACGTATTTGACAGCGCGTGCGTCACGAGAACAATCGCAACATCTGCCCTCATATGGCTGTCCCAAGTCTCTTTATCAACAGGGTTGCCTGCAACAAATTTTAGGCGATATCCTGCAAGCTCGGCCTGAGCGGCGACAAAGCCAATGGTTGGAAAATCCTGCTCAGATATTAAGATAACGTCCCGTCCTTGTTTCTTCGGCACACTGTGAATGATTTTCGTGAGTGCGCTTGAGACATTGATCTGCGGGCAAATAGTTCCGTGAGACACTGATAATAAGCTTGCGATACGACGACGAAATCCATCGACAATCCCCATCCACTCCCCCCAATTTTCTCCTGTTTTCCACGGAGTCAAAAAAGCGTCTTGCAAACGAGTTTCGGCGGTGCGCGGTAAACACCCAACACTATGGGATAGAAAATAATTATCAGGGACGTGAAAGTACTCACGCATCCTTTGAAGACTCTAGCTTATCGCGTTTACGGCCATATGTGCCGCCCCAACGGTCGGTCATATCCGCACGGACTTGCCATAAATCTGGGAAGAATTTTTGCCGTAAACCCTCATTGAGAATTTCAACGGGACGCCCTTTCAAGGAATTAGCCGCCACGCCAATAGAGCGGTAAATAAGCTGCATATGGGCATTTCGGAACTTTTGGAACTGCTCGTCAAATTCCGCTAAGGCTTCGGCCACCATATAGGCCGCGTCGTGACTATATTCACTATCATAAACCTGCTCCAAGGTTCGCGCACCGCTCTCCAGATAAGCATCCGTGAAAGTTGCCCATAAATCCTTCGGCATCTTTAATAAAACACGAAAGCCTGGACTCTCCTGCCCACTTCCGTTCCCCAACAAGAGGCGAATTTCTTGGTAGTCTTTCGGCGACATCGTCTCGAGAAGCGTCAATTGCGTGGTCATCATTTCTTGGCACATATGCACACGCCGAAACAAGGTAAGCACCTTAAATGTATTACCACGGCGCATTTCATCATCAATATCCAGCAATGTGGTCGCCATGAGCTTCATCCACAATTCTTCGATCTGGTGAACGATCATAAATTGAAGCTCATCAGGATTGCATAGCGCTTCAGGCTCTTTCTGACATGCGAGAAGACGCTCTGTATTTAGGTAAATTTCATAATCCAACTGGCCATCGCCGCGCATGATTTTCTGGTAATAGTCTCTGTCCATTTTTCTCTCCAAGGTAACATTAAAAGTTTCGTCACAGGAGAAATAGCTAAGCGTGCCCCGTCAGCCAGTTACGCAGAACATGCTGCGCCAAAGAGATATGGACATAGAGTTTCATACAAACATACTGGCTGATTTCAACGTAACTGTAAATAGAAGTAAGAGGTCTCTTTACCCATGTCTATAGTATCAGCACCTACGTGCGTCTCTTACGACGCCATAACCAAGCTTTTCTGTGGTCATTAATTAAATAGAATATATGCAAGAGAATATAGCCAATTAAAGCGCCTTCAAGTAGCCCCTTAATAAACAGTGCAATCTCGTGCTTTTTCTCTTCAGATGTTTTTGGTAAGATGGTGTCGTCTTGAGAAAATTCAACTCTATCTCTGTGATCTTTCGAATGGATTGTCACCGTGATTTCGGTCAAAAATTTATTGTTCCATAGTATTTTAAATTGATCCTTTAATTGCTCATCTCCGTTCAGAGCTATGACCTCGGGATGTGATTTAAGCGTATAGCTAAATTGACTATCATCTATACGTTTATAGTCACCATATTGCGCTTCAAATATAACATTTTCTGGAGTCACATCAGGATTATCACCAGGTTTTGTTTTTAGGATGAGCGTATAGCTGAACATCAAAACAACCGCGAGTATACAGCCTAATGCAAGACTCATGAACCAGCTTCTTCCAGTTATAGCTGGATAGGGGTTTGTTTCGCGAATATCCCTTTTTAAACCCGCCTTATCCCTTAACCAGAGCAAATCTGATTGAACAGATGTAGGCCGCATTGTTCGGTCAGCCCACCGCATTTCTTTAAATATTTCCCTCATCACCTCAACGGGAATGGGGCGATCTATGTTAGCTTCAGAAACGTCTCTATCTGACTGTAAATTAATAAGTTTTTGTAATAGATACTTTTCAAAATTTGAGTATTCCTCTAAAGAAAAATCAATGCGTTTCTGCAACAATAACATCCACTCTTGAATGTTTTTTCTCTCAGAAGACTCTATGAAACTGTCGACGTCATTGTAATAATCATCAAGGAATTTATTACGTGCATCAATAGCCGCTTGGTCTATTTTTGGCGTATCCTCACTCGAAGCATTTAAGACTTTATCTTGGGCAATATTAACAACCGTATCGTCAGTCATAATTTGCGAGGTTGATTGCGAAATCTGTGGTGGTTTTGTGTGTTGTAACAATTGTGATTGAGCCGCCTTATGACATCTCTCATAGGCTTGGCGTAAGTTCATAAAGCCTGTAGGGTCAGTGTCAGGACGTGTGAGTTTCAGCTTTTTGGAATAGGCTTTTTTTATCGCCTTTATATCATCTGTGGGACCGTCTAGCCCGAGAATTTTCCAATGGTCCATTATCCGACAACCTAATTAATTTATCTAATTAATTATCATACTTCATTCGAGTCTGTTGCGAGGTCACCTACCTCTCCGTCGAGTTGCGCAAAATCAGGCGTGCTCGCAGGTATGGCGTAATTGCCCTTTAGCCACCGCCCCAAATCAATATCGGCGCAGCGCTTGGTGCAAAAGGGCTTGAAATCGACGTCTTTGATCGTCGCGTTACATATGGGACAAGGCTTCATTATCTATCCTCCACCACACTTATAGAGCGGGCGCGTTTTAAGCTAAACCGTGCGCCAATTTTATCCGTCACAGCGGCCTTCCAGCCAATCTTGTCCGCTTCCAACCAATCATAAACACCGCTTGGCGCCTCCAAAACAAGCTGCGCCCCGCCTGCCTTTAAGCCGTGGGAGAGGAGCTGCCGAATAGCGTAAAGCCCGCGCGTTTCCATGGTGGGCAATCCACGGTCATTATTCACCACCACGTCGAGGGATTGCCCGCCTTGGCTACGGGTCATCTCAATCACGCCAAAGCGCGATAGAGGCGCGATCTTTATCTGGTGCGGGTCAGCGTCAAAAGCCGCTTCCATGGCGGCATGAACCTCATCGCGTTGCCCACGCTGACGTAAATTCGGGAAATCAATTGCGATAAGCCCCCCAATGCCGCGCAAACGGATGGTTTTCGCAATCGCCTTACAGGCGGCCAGACTGGCTTCATATCCGCTCGCTTGCGTGCCTCGATCAATATCAATGACCCACATGGCGCGAGTGCGCTCAACCGAAATCGATCCACCGCCAGGAATAGCGACTTCGCGCTCACAGGCCTCATCAAGAATATTTACAGAGCCTGTCTCGAAGCTAATATTATCCTTAAAGCGTTTTGACATACGCTCTTGCACCGAAAGACGCGAGACACGGTGCGGTTTATCCGCTCCGGTTTCAGCTTCGATGAATTTAACAATGACGCTTTTATCCCCAGAGCGCTCGCCTGTGACAGACAGGCGGATATATTGCCCTTGCTGAAAGCGCGGCGCACCAGACGCCATGGTAAAGCGTAAGAAGCCCTGTTGCTGAGTCCCAAGATCAACAAAGGCCGCACCAAGGTCTTTGCTGATGTCATGAATACGGCCCACATAAATATCACCAATTTGCGGCGAGGCCTCATCCGACCAACGCAAAGTATAAAGCTCGACGAGACCCTTACCTTCGTAAATAGCTGCGCGAGTTTCCCCGACCGCCTCATCAATCACGCATCTGCGCTTGACAGGCGCACGCTTAGTTCGGCGCGCTTTACCGTTTTTTGGCTTTTTAGGACGTCTATTCATAGCTTATAGCCACTCGCGAGTAAAAGATGACGCGTCTCGGTCACAGGAAGCCCGACAACATTCGAATAAGACCCTGAGAGATGCGTGATAAACGCTCCCGCATAGCCTTGGATGCCGTAGCCCCCCGCCTTGCCGTTCCATTCACCGCTTTGCAGGTAAAATTTGATTTCGTCTTCGGATAAACGCTTCACCTTTAGTCGCGTTTCAACGCATTTTTCACGGAGAGTTCCCTCCGCGTCTATAATCGCTACGGCTGTGAACACACGGTGTGCGCGGCCTGACATAAGCTCGAGGCACATACGTGCTTCATCTTCTGTCTCGGTCTTCGGCAAAATACGCCGTCCAACGCCAACAACCGTATCCGCCGCGAGTATGATAGCAGGCGCTTGATCGCTTTCTTGTCTATTTGTATAGATTTTTTGCGCCTTTTGCCGCGCAACGCGCTGACCGTAAGGTCGCGGTAATTCCCCTGAGAGGGCCGTTTCGTCAATATCAGCCGGAGATATTTCACCAGGCGTCACGTAAAGCGTCGCCAGCAAATCACGCCGACGCGGCGACGCACTCGCTAATATTAAGTAAGGAGTTTCACCAGAAGCCATGGACGGCTCCCAGATTACTTGAAGCGGTAATTGATACGACCTTTAGTCGTGTCATAGAGTGACATTTCAACAGTGACGCGGTCACCAGCTAAAACTCGAATTCGGTTTTTACGCATGCGCCCCGCCATGTGGGCAATGATTTCCTGACCAATGTCCAGTTTCACGCGAAAATTTGCATTCGGCAGAAGTTCTGTAACTTCGCCTTCAAATTCGATGAGTTCTTCTTTTGCCAAACTGTATATCCTTGTAACTGTGGCGACGAACGCCGTACGTGTTTCGCGGCCTATATAGGTGTTTTTTTAAAAATAACAGGATAAACCGCTGTAAAACCCTAATTTTACTAGGATTGTGAGGTGAATGACACGCTTATCCCCTCATTCTTAAACCTCTATCCCCACATTACCCCCTAAGGAGACTAGACGAATATATATGTTCCCTTTATGTTCTTTTGCATTTACATGTAAGAGAAAGTTTCCATAAGTCCCATGCAGCATCCCACAGAGATAGAGACGCTTTATATTGATTTCGACGCCTTTTTTGCCAATGTCGAAAGGCAATTGGATGCATCCCTACGCGGTCGCCCTGTTGGGATCACAGCCCTGTCATCAGAGTATTCCGCCCTGATCACTCGTTGCTACGCCGCTAAAGCGGCCGGCATTAAACGCGGCATGCGAGCCATGGACGCCCGAGATATTTGTCCTAATATTGCCATCTTAGAGGCAAGACCTGATGTCTATGTCGATATTCACAATCAAATCCTCGATGAAGTGAACCGCCACGTCCCGATTACAAAAGTCTGGTCTATAGACGAAGTCGAGTGCCGCCTCATCGGATCAGAGCGGCGTAACGCCCAAGACATCGCCAAGCGAATCAGGGCCGGCTTAGCGCGCCGTATCGGGCCCTTTATTACGCCCTCTATTGGCCTTGGCCCGAATCAGTTCCTCGCTAAAGTCGCTGCCGAGATGGAAAAGCCTAACGGACTGACCATTCTCCATCCCGACATATTGCCAGGCCCACTGCTAGAACTCAGGCTCACTGACTTGCCGGGCATTTCAAGTAATATGGAGAGCCGCCTTCATGCCGCAGGCATAATGAGCGTATTCGATTTGTGGAACATTGGTGCCAAACATGCGCGCAAAATTTGGAACAATGTCGAGGGAGAGCGTCTCTGGGCGCAATTACACGGGCAACGTACAGAGCGTCCCCCTACACAAAAACGTATGTTTGGCCATAGCCGCGTCCTGTCTGGTGAGTTTAAAGACCCTCGCCGCGCAATTGACTGCCTGCATCTTTTGACGGTCAAAGCCGCCTTTCGCCTGCGCCGCGCGGGGTTCCTTGCGGGAGCCTTATCCATTTCAATACGCACCAATGAAGCCCCACGATGGCATGGTGAGCGGCGTTTCGCCCCTGTTGCCGATGATTTCACCTTTGTCCGTCATATGCGAGACCTCTACAAAGAGGGCCTTAACACTTTGGGACAGCCGCACCGCCTAAAATCAACATCGGTCATGCTGCACGGCCTTATCCAGTCACAAGACTTAGCTTATGACATGTTCGAAACGGCTGAGCTATCTTCGAAGCAAGAGACTTATGATACGCTAATGCAGGTTATAGACGGGCTGAATATGAAGCATGGACAGGCCCTCGTCCATGTCGGCACACGGGCAAAATTGCCGGGCGGCTATGCTGGCGCTAAAATCGCATTTGGACGCGTACCAGATAAAGAGGATTTCTACTAAGGAGCTCTTTTTTTCCTGTGCGTGAAAAAAAATCAAAAAGTAAGAAAAACGTGATTGACGTGCCTCCAGTGTAAGGCTAGTACGCGCTCACATCTTAGCGGGTGTAGCTCAGTTGGTTAGAGCGCCGGCCTGTCACGCCGGAGGCCGCGGGTTCGAGTCCCGTCACTCGCGCCATTTCTTTAAGGAAATGGCTAATATCAGAAAAGCCACAGTTTTACGACTGTGGTTTTTCTGATTCTAGCCTTTAACTGTTTCCCATAAAGCCTATTACGGAAAGCTTTTGCTCAGACTTATCCCTGTGCGACACAATATCGGTCATGAAATCAATAACGATTCTTTTCACAAAAATTTTAGTTTTAATTTTAATTTGGTATGACCAATTTCAGTGAAAACTAGCTTAAAATTGTCATAACTGCCACTTTTGTGACGTATCCAATTAAAGTTGCAAATATTTTTTTATACTAGTAAATTTATCACACTTCAAAATTGAAGCGAATTATATGCCAACAATGGTAAGTTTGATAGAATAAAGCGCCCTTTAAAACGAACAACAAAGGCACTTCCCTCCCCTCCTCTTATTTTGGTAGTACCAATTTTAGAGATTTTGGTATGCGTCTTCACTTGACTTACCAATACCAATCATGTTTTTTGTAAATTCCATAAACAATAGTCAATAATGACTAAGATAATTTCATTTGGAGGGGACATTCGATGAATCGTCAAACCATAACACGGGCATTCCTGCTCTCTGCATCTCTTGCAGCCATATCTACAACGTCTTTTGCTCAATCAGAGCCAACAGACGAAGTGATCGCGACTGGCATTCGCCAATCACTTGAAAATGCGCTTATTGAAAAGCGCGAAGCGGCTAGCCTAGTAGAAATTATTCTTGCCGAAGACATTGGTAAACTACCAGACCAAAACCTCGCTGAAGTTCTAGAAAACGTCACAGGTGTTCAAATTACTCGGACAGCCGGTGTCGGTACAGGTGTTCAGATTCGAGGAACAAACTCTAACCGCGTTGAAATCAACGGTGTCTCAACCCTAGACTCTGGCTCTGGTCGTGGCGGCATTAACTTTGAAGATGTTAATTCATCCATCATTGCTGGTGTTGAAGTGATTAAGGTTCCAGAAGCTAAAACAATTGAAGGTTCTGTTGGTGGTACAATTAACCTGAGAACAATTCGTCCTCTTGATTTGGACAAACCACTCATCGCCGCACGTATCCAAGGTGAAGATAGTAGTCTTAGCACAGAAGGCATCCAACCCAGATTTTCAGCTGCTTTAGGTAATAAATGGTCAACAGGCGCAGGTGATATCGGTATTGTTGTCAGTGGTAGTTATACGGAGCAAGAAGCGGTGTCATTCCGCCCTCGTGCTGACCGTGACAACCTTACAACCGTTAACGATGAACAGTTCCTTGCCATCCAATTCCTCCTTCAAGAGGCAGAAAACGAAGACTTTGAGACCATCAATATCGCTGGTACGGCCGAATGGGAACCAAACGATGAGTTAAATCTCTATGTTGATGTATTCTATAACGATCAACAAAACAGCCAAGATCAATATCGTCTACAGGCATCTGGTGTCAGTGCACTCGCTGGCGTAACAACGCCAACATCAACTGAATTAGTCGACTTTAGCGATGGCTTATCCGCATCTCAAATTGGTGGATTGACTGACGTTGGTTTTGGCCCTGGTATTATTCCAGCGTCTCTTACAGGTACTATTGAGCCCAATTTAGGCGTTGATGATGACGATCCTAACCTGCGGTTTTCAAGTGAAACAGCGGCTCGCGTCACAGAGAGCAGCGTCATTGCATTCGGTGGTGAATGGGAACGTGATAATTGGACGGTTTCAGCCCAATATGCACGTTCAGATACAGAAACAGAAACACCACAACTGGACGTGACATTGAATTTCTTCAATCCAAACTGCCCAGGTGATGGTAGCAGTAATGATAATTGTGTACCGTTTATTTTCGATCTCTCGGATGAAACATTAGCATTTGGCATTAATTTCGCCTCACCGTTTGCACCTACACCAGCTCAATTGCTTGACCCAAGTAATGTTGTTTTCGATCAAGCTATTATTAGTGATGATCGTCAAGAGAACACTGAGGATGCTCTAAGATTTGATGTATCATATGATTTAGAGGATAGTTTCCTTGGAAATGCATTAAGTTCAATTGATGTCGGTTATCGTTACAATGAAACAACGAGCTTAAATGAAGACTTTGATGACAACATTGGTGGATTTAGTCAGTTAGAGGACAGTCCTAACGGGTCTTTGTTTGCTGAACTTCTTATTCCTGGACCCGACAATTTTGGTGACGCGGATGGACGTGAATTGTTCATCAGCAACTTCTTACTTGTTGACCCAGATCGTGCTTTCTCTGATAGAGAAGGAACAATCGCAATATTAGAAGAGGCTCTTGCGGCAAACCGTTTACTTAATCCACAGGCTGACGGTGAACTTACATCCGAACCTACCTTGGACACGGATGCTTTCTTTGATGTAACTGAAGAAACACATGCGATCTATGGTCAGGTTAACTTTGAGAGCGGAATTTTCCGTGGCAACATTGGCGGACGTTATGTCAACACAGACGTTACTTCAACGGGCGTACTCACGGCTGATGGTGACGGAAACATTACAGAAACAATCTCTTTTGATGGATCGTATGATTTCTTTTTACCACGCTTCAACCTCAGAGCCGATTTAACAGATACACTTGTTGCACGTGCTGGTTATGCATCTGATATTTTGCGCCCTAGTTTTAACAATCTAGGTGGCTTCTCATTTAGCCAAAGCGAAAACGCAGCGGTTCAAGCTGGTAACCCAGCCCTGCAGCCAGAGACTGTAGACTCGATTGATTTTGGACTTGATTGGTATTTTGCTCCATCTTCCGTCTTTAGTGTTAATGTGTTTGAGAAAACCCGTACAAACATCTTCTCATTGGAGCAATCTTTTGCGGCTCTAATAGATGGGCCAACTGCAACTGGCTTCGTAACAACGCAAGGAGCGGCGCGCGAGATAGACCCTACATGTCCAGGTGGTGGTATTTTCAACCCTGAAGTTGTACCTAATGTTTTAGGTGACCCAGAGTTGCTAGGCTTGTGTGTTGACTCAACTCAGGTTGAGAATGACGCAGCTCAAACCACACAGCGTGGTGTTGAAGTGGCCTTCCAAGGAGATCTTTCAAGTTTTGAAGACCGCTTAGGTTGGGCGTCAGGATTTGGCCTTCAGGCTAACTACACGTACCAAGAGTTTAGTGGTGGTTCAGCGACAAATGAAGCGTCTGGTCGTGGTTCTGCTGTACTCGGCGAACTGACACTTCTTCAAGGACTTCCAGATTTCTCTGAAAATGCCTATAATATCACAGGCTATTATGAGAAGTTCGGATTGTCTGCTCGCTTACGCTACACATGGCGTGATGAGTTCCGTACGTTCGATTTCGGCGGCGGCGCGAACACAAGTGGTAGTAGTACATTTGGTTTCCCTGTCATCACGGAATCAAGAGGACAGTTTAACGGAAGTGTTAGTTACGACATAACAGATAACTTCACGGTTGGCGTTGAAGGTGTTAACCTAACCGAGGCTAATGTTGTCCAACGTGCTGTGACGGCAGAAGGACCTATTGCGTTCGTTGGCCTTCCAGATCGCCGGATCATCTTTGGTGGTAGCTACCGCTTCTAGGTTCGTCCTTTACAAATTTCGTCTTGGCGGTTTCGCCAAGACACGACTTAAGAGCTCTGTTTCAGGGCTCTTTTTTTATGGGTAAATAATAGTAAGGGAAATGTGACGGTACCGCTAAAATCCGTGGCAGTTTAAAAATCCTCGTGAACCTGATTGAACAGGTGGGCACCGGAAATAAGCGGACCACGATCCGCACAGAGCCAGCTCCCTAAGGATGAATTAAGGTCCGGTGGATTAGTACCACGCACGCAACCTGCAGCAACCGTCACACCACATGTGGTCGTCATGGCTTGAAATAGCAAGGGCTTTTAATCATCAGACTTAACAAAACTGACACACAGCACACAGCACACAGCACACAGCACACAGCACACAGCACACAGCACACAGCACACAGGTAAACGAATAAAATCCTGTTTCCCATAGGCCATAAATTTGATTCAAATATTTAAACGGAGTCCTAAGGCTTTAAGCGTGCCGTCAAACCTTCAAGAGTGGCCGCAACAGAATCTAACTCTTTAACAGCGGTTTGCTCGTTCGCTTGGGCTAATTCGAGTATCGCTTGGCTATCACGTTCAATCTTAAGCGTTTCTTCTGAGACATTGGCGTCGTGATCTACCTTTAAATCTTCCATTTCATCAAGCATCGTAATACCCGCCATGACCATAAGACGTAAATCCCCGATCTGCCCAAATTGATCCGCAAGCTGCGTAACCCGTGTATTCAACATATTCCCTAAGAGTGTTAGGCGCTCTTCTTCACCATCATCACACCCCAGCGCATATTGCTTACCATTGATACGCAAACTAACTTTTGCCATGTTAGCCACCTTCCCCGTCAACGGATTGAACAATCGCCTCAATATCTTTGATCGCCTGATCAAGCTCCGTTCGAGTTTCTTTCGCCAAATTTGAGATACTCGCTTCACGCGCACTCACAACGGCTAAATTCGCCTGACTTTCATCAAGCTCACGCGCTAAACGCGCACGGTCTTCATTAAATTGCCGGCCCTCGTTAACGGCCGCTTCCAGACGGTCAATACGATCAACAAGAGGGTTTATCGTTTTCACAAGATTCGACAAGGCGACCTGTAGTCGTTGAGAAGCTTGTTTTATGTCAGCGCTGTCATTCATGACATACTCTCGATTCTATAATTATTTAACTATTTTGACCTAATAATACCATCTAAACAAGCGATAACTTATTGACTTCAATCGGCGCATTAGCCAGATGAGCGCGCATATATGTAAGGATGCGGGGGTTAAGGTGACACCCCGAAAATTTTGAGGGCAATCATGACAGTACGAATTGGTATTAATGGATTCGGCCGCATTGGGCGTTTAGTGGCTCGGGCTTTGGCCGAGTATGACATCCAAGACGTCGAGCTTGTTGCGATCAATAGCCCTGGCGCTCTCGAAACATCAGCTCACCTCCTAAGATTTGACAGTGTACATGGCCGTTTTCAAAATGAAGTTATCGAAGGCGATGGCTATCTTGACTATGGCCGCGGTAAAGTTCGGATGACCCATTCACGTATTCCGGCTCAGGTCGATTGGCGCACTACTGGTGTTGACGTTCTGATGGAATGTTCGGGACGTTTTCGCAGCCGCGAATCTGTTCAAGCACATTTTGATGCAGGCGCACGATCTGTTCTCATATCAGCTCCTGGCGAGGACGTAGATAAAACCATCGTATACGGCGTCAACGACGATAAATTAACAGCGGATGATAAAATTGTCTCTTGCGCGTCCTGTACGACAAATTGTCTAGCTCCCCTCGCCCAAACAATTTTAGATACAGTTGGAATACGTCGCGGTTTCATGACGACCGTTCATTCCTATACCCAAGACCAACGCATCTTGGACAATTCTCATAAAGATCTATATCGCGCGCGCGCCGCAGGGTTAAATATGATCCCGACATCAACAGGCGCGGCCAAAGCGGTTGGCCTCGTCATTCCTGAACTAGACGGCAAATTAGCAGGGTCTGCCGTGCGCGTTCCAACCGCAAATGTCTCTATGGTAGATATGGCCTTCCAACCTGAAATGGCCACAACCGCCGAGGCTTTAAATGCTGCTATAAAGCACGCTTCTGAGAATCAAATGAAGGGCGTTTTACGATATACAGAGCAGGCGCTTGTATCGTCTGATCTTAATCACGACCCTCACTCTTCCATTTTTGCGGCTCCCTTAACGAAGGTTCTAGGCGGAGACCTCGTTCGTGTGGTCAGTTGGTATGATAATGAGTGGGGTTTTGCCAATCGAATGATTGATGTCGCTAGGAAAATGGGGCATCTGTACGGCGTTAAGTAACTGCCGTTGGAGTCGTCCTATGAAATTTAATCGCTTAGAAAATGCAGATTTATCTGGCAAAACAGCCATCGTTCGCGTGGACTTCAATGTTCCCCGTCATGACGATGGTAAAATATCAGATACAACGCGTATTGAATCAGCCCTTCCAACGATTAATCACCTTAAAAAAGCCGGCGTAAAAACGATTTTGTTATCGCATTTTGGCCGCCCTAAGGGAGAGCATAAGCCAGAGTTGTCGCTGAGTTTCATCATCCCAACACTCTCAGACATGCTTGGCGCTCCGGTCCAGTTTCATGAAAAACTCAGTACATCTGTTACCGATTCTATGACGGCAGGAGATGTGGTTCTGATTGAGAACACACGGTTTGCGGCTCAAGAAACACAAGGTGATTCAGGAATGGCGCAATATATTGCCAAACACGGCGATATTTTCGTTCAAGATGCCTTCTCCGCAGCCCACCGCCGTCATGCCTCAAGCGCAGTCGTCGGTGAATATTTACCAGCCTATGCTGGCCTCGCTATGGAGCGAGAGCTTGACCATCTGGCACAGGCATTAGAGCATCCCAAAGCCCCTGTCATGGCGGTAGTTGGCGGCGCGAAAGTCTCCACTAAAATAGACCTCCTATCAAACCTCGTCGAAAAACTTGACGTCTTGGTAATTGGTGGGGGCATGGCCAATACATTCCTCGCCGCCAAAGGCCATGATGTCGGCAAGTCCTTGTGTGAGCACGACCTAGCCGATACAGCCCGTTCAATACTCAACCGCGCTGAAGAGGCCTCTTGCGAAATTATTCTACCTGTTGACCTCGTTGTCGCATCTGACTTTAAAGCTCACGCCCCGCACCGCACGTGCGGACTCGATAATGTTGGTTCAGATGAGATGATATTAGATGCAGGCCCCGAGACGGTAAACCTGATCGCCGATCATATGGACCGCGCTGAAACGCTCATATGGAATGGCCCGTTAGGCGCTTTTGAGCTGGCTCCATTTGATACAAGTACGGTTGAGGCAGCACAATATGCTGCTAAATTAACCGAGTCAGGGACACTCATTGCCGTAGCAGGCGGTGGTGACACAGTTGCGGCCTTGAAACATGCTGGCGCAGCAGATAAATTTACTTTCATTTCGACCGCGGGTGGCGCGTTTCTTGAATGGATGGAGGGCAAAGCCCTTCCCGGCGTAGAAATATTACGAGCGAAATAAAATATTTAGGAGAACATTATGGATATTGTACAATTAAATCAGATAGCCGAAAAAATGGTAACGCCAGGTCAAGGCATATTGGCCGCAGACGAAAGCCACGGCACAATTGGCAAACGGTTTGATTCAATTAATACCGAAAACAATGAATCTAATCGACGTGATTGGCGTGAAATGTTGTTCAGAACAGATGTCGCCATGCAAAAATATATCTCTGGTGTTATTCTTTATGATGAGACTATCCGCCAAACAGCCAAAGACGGCACACGATTAGTCGATATTATCACGTCACAAGATGCCGTTCCTGGCATTAAAGTTGATATGGGCGCGAAGCCACTTGCAGGACGCCCCGGAGAGACCATTACAGAAGGCCTCGACGGCCTTCGTGCCCGTCTGGACGAATATTACAAGCTAGGTGCACGCTTTGCTAAATGGCGCGCTGTGATCGAAATTTCACATCCTGACCAATATGTCGGCATGACGCCAACTCGCGGTGGCATTAAAGCCAATACACATGCGCTGGCTCGCTATGCAGCGCTCTGTCAAGAGGCCAATATTGTTCCTATTGTTGAACCTGAGATCCTTATGGGTGGACACCACAATGTAGAACGTTGCCACGAGGTCACTGAGACAGTTCTGAACTCACTCTTTAGCGAACTCTATGAGCAAGGTGTGAAACTTGAAGGCACAATTTTGAAGCCAAACATGGTTGTTGCTGGCAAACAATGCACCGATCAGCCAAGTGTCGAAGAAGTCGCCGAACGCACAATCAAGGTCCTAAAAGACACGGTTCCTGTCGCTGTACCGGGAATTGCTTTCTTGTCTGGAGGGCAAAGCAATGAAGTCGCGACTGAGCATTTAAATATGATGAATAAGATCGGCGGGTTCCCGTGGAAAATGACCTATTCTTATGGTCGTGCCCTGCAACAATCAGCTCTATTTGCTTGGCAAGGCAAGCCTGAGAACCATGATATTGCGCAAACAGCATTTCACCTTCGGGCAAAAATGAATAGCTTGGCATCGCTAGGTACGTGGAGCCAAAAACTAGAAGACGCGGCATAAGACACCCCTTTTTCTGACTAAAAACACCCGCTTCACCGGGTTTCTCTTTGACTTCAAAAGCTCCCCTCGTTAGGGGAGTTTTATGTTACGGAGATATTTATGAAAAAACTGGCTTTATCTTGCATCCTACCCGTTATGGCTCTTTTGGGATGCCAACAAAATAGCGCGGAAGTTGATGCCCTTCGCAAAGATGTAGACGCTTTGAAACTTGAAGTGTTCGGTGACCCATTAGCCACCTGCCCGACAGACCAGCATTTAACCGATATATCGGCCTATCAAGCCGTTTTGGGCGAACTGCCTGACTCAGAGCTTGAGGCTGATGAGTGGCATAAACTTAATGCTGAACGTGACGGCGTCATCACTCTTCCGAGTGGTTTACAATATTCAGTCGTTAAGTCTGGGAACCCAGACGCCCCGTCACCGGTTGGTAGTGAAGTCATTAGTGTAAATTACCACGGTTTCTTCTTAGACGGAAAAATATTCGACAGTTCTTACGACCGCGGCGCACCTCTTGAGTTCCCAGCTAATGGCGTCATTAAAGGTTGGATTGAAGGGCTTGGAAAAATGAAACCATGTGATGCTTGGACACTCTACATCCCGGGTGATCTGGCTTATGGCTCACGAGGTCGTAGCGGTATTCCACCCAATGCAACCTTGGCATTTCACGTCCAACTTTTGGGAATTAATCAGTAAAAAAATAGTCTAATTTTTAAATATAAGAAACCCGCCGCGAACATAATCGCAGCGGGTTTTATTTTTAGATCGAGCCTGTTTTAAGCTCGAGAGTATAATTAGTTAAACAATCTAACCTGACTTAACTCACGGCCAATTTGTTGAAAAGCATTAATAAGCTCAACTTCACTTTGGGCGTCAAAAGCATGAGCGGGTGAAGACGCACAATCCTCGAGTAACTCACGTGTACCTGCAACATCGACCTGTAAGGCAATCGTGTAAATTTCAACTCCATCGGCCTTAGCCGCATTACACACATTTATTGTCACGATGTTAGCCGCCGCTCTGGTTGCTGCATTATTGTCACCTGCATGGTCTGTTCCGATTTGACGCAATGAATTTGATCCATCAGTCATTAACAACATGACTTTACGCGCCTGGTTCCCATTTACATTTGTCGCTTGAGCTTCAGTAAATGGCTCACTCGCTTCTAATGTTCTCCACCCCCACATAAGGCCAGCCGGTAAGTAAGTCCGTCCTGTTGCAACAAGACCGTTAATGCGCGTCCGAACAGCTTGTAAGTTACCTGTTAATGGCAAGAGTTCAGTCCCACACTCATCTGTAACGCCAATCATACGAGCGCCGTCAAAATGAGGGTTAGTTGCTTGCGCACCTAAACGTGAGCCAACACATCCATTCCAAGTCCCTGTTGTTGGCTGTTGAAGCCACGCTGCATTTTGGTTTGCAATACCAACATTAACGTGACGAGCAAAAGGAACAACCGACACACGGAATTGATCATTATTAACCGTTTCCAAATGATCTACTAAGCGATTGCCCGCCGCCATAAGTGATTGAATACGACCATTTTTACGCATCGAAGCTGTTGTATCAAGAACGAGCGAGAAATTAATCCGGTTGCCAGAACTACCCGCAGTAGATGCTGCTGAAACATCTGCATCATTACGCGGAATGAAAAAGGCTGGGTTATTATCGAGGTCATGAGATAAAGTAACAAGAACTTCATCACCATCACGTTCAATATTCGCAACCGAAATTTTATCGGCCTCTTCAGTGCTATAAATAGACAATAGATAATCTTTCGCGATACCTTCTAATTGAGCTGGTGACGTCGCGCCAGACTGATAGGCGTGCAAAGCAATCGCATCTGTAGCCGATTGCAATCTTACCTGTTGATTGGCCATATAGCGCGTATCAACCGCAAGCCCAACCATAAGGAGTAAGGCCAAACTCGAAACAGCGGCCATTGCGCCGAAGTTTCCATCATCATTTTTTACCCATTGGTTCCAAATTTTTTTCAACTGCATTTTGAACTCCTGATATCTTGCTCAGTTTGCACTTACGTGTGCTTTTGGGAGAAGATATGCAGAGAACTCGCCAGTTAGGGGAAAATCTCAAAATAGGACATAATCAGCCATATTCATGGTTAATTATAGCTTCAGCCTATGAAAACAGGCTATTTATTTAGCGTATTGTTTATTTTTTTCTGGATCACCCTTGATGATTTTCACTCTTACGGCCGTTTTAGGATCATAAAGAGAGCTTGAATATGTCTTAAGCTCTTCAGCTGTAATAGAACGGTACACATCTTCGCGGGTGAGATGAGGCTCTAAGCTCCAAGGCTCTGAATTTGCTCGCGAGATGACTCCCATCCAATAACTATTATTTTCAAGGTTGGTTTCGAATCTTTCAAGAATAGGCTTGCGCGCACGGTCTAATAAATCAGCATCAAATTCGCCGCGGTGCATTTCACCTGTAACCTGGTCAATAACCCCGTAAAGATGGTCAATCTTTTCGGGTGAAACTTCAATTGAAACACCTGTAAAAGCATAATTAGGGAAAAGTTCAGAAGCAGAACTGGACACGCTTGGCGAATAGGTTGCCCCCTCATCTTCACGAAGCACTTCGGTCAAACGTAAGCGCAACATACTATTGATCAAGCCAATTCGAACAGCACGCGGCCAGTCCTTGTGGGAATTATACGGTGGCCGCGACCAATAAACCGCGAGTTGAGAGGTTGTTTTATCTCCCTTATGGTAAAGCTCTATCGGTGTCTGTGTTGGCTTAGGGAATTGACGCTGGCGTAGAGACAAATCTACTTCTTTGAATTCGGCATTACGTTCAGGAAGTGCCCCAAATGTTCGCGCAATCTCACTCACAAGGCGCTCAGGGTCAAAATCCCCTACAACACCGATCTCAATCGCCCCTGTCTCAAGGTAAGGTGTCGCCCATTGCTGCACTTCAGCAAGGCTGGCCGTTAAGTATTCATCCTTTTCAGGCGACCGATAGCGCGGATTTCCATCGCGTAATATTTGCCCAAGATAACGACCCGCCGTACTTTGCGGTGTCGTTTCGAGGGTATTGAAAACATTTTCGATAGATTTCACATAGCGAGACAGAGCTTCCTCACGATATCCAGGGTCAATCATACGCGCCACCATGAGGTTGAGCTGATCAGCTAGGTCTTCGGGGACTGTCGCCCCGCTAATAGAAAAACTACCTTGTCCAAGCCCAACACCGGCCCCAATGGCCTTACCGGCTAAGATTGTCCGCAATTCATCATTTGAATGTTCACCAAGCCCGCCTGAATTCAAGGCCGTTGAGGCAAAACCAGACAAACTTATCAACTCTTGTGGGAATGTCAGCGTCGTCCCGTCGATGCGCACACGAATCGAAATCACATCCTCTTGAAAATCAGTTTGCTTAAAATTGAGTACAACATTATTTTTAAACGTAACCGTCTCAAAGCCGATCTCGTCATTGACCTCACGAGAGATAATCTCACCCGCTGGGCCAAAATCGGTATAAGCAAAGGCTTTCGCCTCTTTACTCTCGGGAGCTGCAACCTCTACCACGGCGGATGCGTCATAAGACTTTAGTATAGCATCTTGCGCATTTTCTATCACAAGCGGCGTATTCATATAAATTTGAGGCGTTTGATAATTGGCCCAGGCCTGTTTGAAAGACCTTTCCACATCTTCCAAGCTAATGTCGTCAACAAAACCAAGAAAGCGTTCATAGGTATCCTCAGGACTTGTTACGACAGATTCACCGTAAAAACTATTCAGCAAGCCGCCCGCCAACCCTGCTGTCCGTCGCGTGGGAGAGGTTTGAACCGCCACTTCTGCCGATTTACGGCTATTGGCGAGCTGCTCATCAAGTTCAGCTTGCGAAAACCCGTGATCAATAGCTCGGCGTAGTTCCTGTTCTGCAACAGCAAGCGCCTCTTCCCACATTTCAGGCCGCATCGACATCGAAACCGAAGAGCGGGTTTGAGTGTCAAAAACAAATGATGTGGACACGCCTGCGCCGATAAAGGGAGCCTCTGGCGATTGCGCTAATGTTGAGAGACGCCGTGATAAAATCCGGTTGCCCAAACCTTCAATAAATGAAATCTTACGATTTTCAGCCGTATCTTTGCGGACAATGGGTTCTGACATGGCGTTGAGACTAATCCCTGTCGAAATTTCGGGGTCATGATAATATATAGCTTCTTTGCCCTTAATCGCTACGGGCTTAGCCTCAAAAGCCGCTGGCGGTTCACCTTCAACAGTCCAATCGCTAAAGTTCTCCTTTATGAGCGCTTCCATCGTCGCAACATCATTATCACCAACTATGACGATGACACTATTGTCTGGTCGGTAATATTTTTCATAAAATTCTTTAAAATCAGACTCTTGAACCGTATCTATTGTCTCTTCCGTACCAATAGGAAGGCGGTCAGGGATAATTGTGCCTTCAAGAAAATATTCAAATGACGCAATACTCGCATCATAAGCGGGCCCAAGGCGCCGACGACGTTCCGCTTGAATAATTCCCCGTTCACGGTCGATTGCACTCGAATCTAACGTCAGTTCACTCGCAGTCTGCCGCATAATAAACAATCCCTCTTGCATGAGAGCTTCATCGGCCTCTGGAAGGTCTAACTGATATGTAGTTTGAAAAAAACCTGTGGAGGCATTCGTATCAGCTCCAAACGCCAAGCCGTTACGTTCAAGGCGGGGTATCAGCTCACCTTCGGGGATATCTGTTGAACCGTTAAAGGCCATATGTTCTAAAAAATGCGCTAACCCCCGCGTTTCGTCGGTTTCATTGATAGACCCTACAAGAAACCCCATCCTTAGAGAGATCGTGTTTGTTGGCAGATTATTTTCACGTAAAATATAACGAAGACCATTGGGTAATTTTCCATATGTAACCTCCGAATCAACAGGGAGATCGCTCACCTCATGAGCAAAGTCAAAAAGCTCTGATTTTTGCGTGTTATTGTCTGATTTGCACGCAGATAGCCCTACCAAGGCAGAAAAAAATAAAGATTTTAATTTCAATGACTTAAACAAGTTCAGCACTCCTATATATTGAGCTTCAGCACGTTAGTACTCGCCAAAAAAAATGCCTGAAAAACGAGGCAAATTCTACTATTCACCTAACGTTCACATAGCCTACGGCATCTGTCCAGAATAAATGAAATCGGGGTGTGCTTAGTTCAACATGATATCTGAAAACTTCATGTTAACTATACTATAAATCACTAGGATTAACCACCTTGATAACTATTGCGAACGGTGTAATAGCCCACGCGCGGGCATGCTTAAGGAGATTATGAAGTAAATGACTTCAATCGAAAATGATACGTCCACAACGCCAGATATTGAGCTGTATGTTTTCGATTTTGACGGAACTATCACGACGAAGGATACATTTGCCCTCTTTTTACGTTATTTTGCAGGAACGGGACGTTGGATCTTGAATTTAACCCTCCTTTTGCCTGTTTTTATTGGATACCTTATAAAACTTACAAGTCGTGACGCTGTGAAGGCTCACGTCATTCGCCGTTTCTTCAAGAATGTACCAAAAAGTGACATCGAAGAAAAAGCTAAAGACTTTGCTCAAACTATAATTCCTAACCTGATTCGTCCTGAGGCTCTAAAGCACTTAAAACAGCGACAAAATAGCCCCTATACATTATATATATGCAGCGCATCCATTGGGCCATACCTAAGGCACTGGGGAAAAACACATGGAATCGACAATATACTCGCGACAGAACTTGAGTCGCGGCACGGAGTTTGCACGGGTGAAATATCTGGATGGAATATCTGGGGCCCGGGTAAAACACGGCGAATTTTCGCCGAATTTGAGGGCCAACAGGTCCTTATTAAAGAAGCATATGGTGATAGCCGAGGAGACTTGGAATTATTAAACGCGGCAGAGGCGTCTTTTTGGAAGCCTTTTCGCGTATGACTAATATTACCATTGAATTTCCCTCTTAAAACATTAAGAAGGAATTAATGTCTGGCCAAAAGGATTACTTTTGGTTAAGATTTAAAGATATCTGCATGGTGCAGATTTTGTTACTGGAGACTTTTTGGGGGTCTAATATGAAGCGTACCTTATTACTGGCATCCAGCGTTGCTGTCCTTGCCGCACCTACAATTGCCCAGGAGTTACCTCCAGGCAATCCACTGCCCGGCGAATGTTTCGCTCGGGTTATTGTGCCTGCACAATATGAAATATCAACTGAGCAGGTTGTCCTTCGACAATCCAGCGAGGAAATTCGTAAGATTCCTGGCCGCTATGAAACCGTTACCGAACAGGTACTGGTTCAAGAGCCTAGCTATGAAATCGTACCCGTCGGATCTGCGCCAGGGACACGTCTTGTCCCAGGCCGTGGCACCCTCAAGGTCACGACCAACGGAACAACTTATACAATTGACTCCTCCAGAAACCTTTTAAACGCCGCGGGTGCTCGCATCGGGACTGTTGATCAGTCCGGCAACCTCGTTGGCTCAAACGGCAGCATCATTGCAAGCAATGCCGTAGACCCATTAACAATGATCGGCACAGCGTCTGGCGCGACTACGACAGTCGCAATTGGCGGAAACACTTATCGTGTTGCAGCTGACCGCACTGTTCGTAACAGTTCAGGCACACGCGTTGGCACTATCGATGCCGGCGGCAACATTGTCAGATCATCTGGCGGTGCTGTTATCGCACGTAATGCTGTTAACTCATATGTTAACGCATCAGGTCGTGTTTCAAATGCAGCTCTTCCAACATACCGCACTGTTTCAGAAACAGTTGTAGTTCAAGAAGCGTCGACTGAACTCGTTGTTATCCCGGCTGTTTACGGCACAACAACTGAGACTGTCGTTGTTCAACCACAGTCTGTTGAATATTCAGTCGTTCCTGCAGAATATGAAACATACCAAGATACGGTTGTTGTTCAGGAAGCCTCTTCCGAGCTCGTAACAGTGCCCGCAAGTTTCCAATCAGTTACAGACACAGTTGTTGTTCAAGAAGCCTCAACTGAACTTGTCACTATTCCAGCGACATTTGAAAATGTTACTGAAACTGTTGTCGTTCAGCCACAATCTGTATCTTACGAGACGATCCCAGCTGTATACGAAACAGTGACTGAAAACGTAACTGTTCAAGAAGCCAGCACTGAATTGGTCACAATTCCAGCGACATATGAAACAGTCGCGAACACAGCTGTTGTTCAAGAATCATCAACAGAGCTTGTGACTATTCCACCTGTATTTGAAACAGTGACTGAAACCGTTGTTGTTCAAGACGCCTCAACAGAGCTTGTTACTATTCCAGCTGTATTTGAAAACGTCACTGAAACAGTTGTTGTTCAGCCACAAACTGTTACATACGAAACTATTCCAGCCGTATATGAGACTGTTGGAGAAACTGTTGTTGTTCAAGAAGCTTCATCAGAGCTTGTAACGTCTCCACCAGTTTACGAATCTGTCGGTGAAACTGTTGTTGTTCAAGAAGCGTCTACAGCTCTTGAAACAGTCCCACCTGTATTTGAAACAGTTGCTGAAACGGTTGTCGTTCAAGAAGCGACGACGGAGCTTGTGACAATCCCAGCTGTTTATGAAACAGTGACAGACACGGTTGTGGTTCAGCCGCAATCTGTTGATTACACTGTTGTTCCTGCTGAGTATGAAACATACCAAGAAACAATCGTTGTCCAAGATGCGTCAACTGATCTTGTAACAATCCCAGCAACCTTCGAAACTGTTACTGAAACTGTTGTCGTGCAGCCACAATCTGTTGAATATGCTGTTATTCCAGCGACATTTGAAACAGTTGGCGAAACAATTGTTGTTCAAGACGCATCGACTAGCCTTGTGTCAGTCCCGCCTGTCTTTGAAACTGTTACAGATACTGTTGTAGTTCAGCCGCAAACAGTTGAATATGCTGTAGTGCCTGCCACATATGAAACAGTGTCAGAGCCTATTGTCGTTCAAGAAGCTTCAACTGATCTTGTAACAATCCCGGCAACATTTGAAACAGTGACCGATACTGTTGTTGTTCAGCCACAATCTGTTGAATATGTCAGCGTTCCTGCTGTTTATGAAACAGTTGGCGAAACAATTGTTGTTCAAGACGCATCAACTGACCTTGTAACAATCCCACCAGTCTTCGAGACTGTTACGGATACAGTTGTTGTTCAGCCACAAACAGTTGAATATGCTGTTGTACCGCCTGTTTATGAAACAGTGTCAGAACCTATCCTTGTTCAAGAAGCTTCAACTGAGCTTGTAACAATTCCTGCAACCTTCGAAACAGTCACTGAAACTGTTGTCGTTCAGCCACAATCTGTGACTTACGAAACAATTCCTGCAGTCTTCGAAACTGTTGGTGAAACAATCGTTGTTCAAGAAGCATCTACTGAGCTTGTAAATGTTCCACCTGTTTTCGAAACTGTTAACGAAACCTTCGTTGTTCAGCCACAATCTGTGACTTACGAAGTTGTTCCACCTGTTTACGAAACAGTTCAGGTTCCTGTTATTGTTCAAGAAGCAACAACAGAAAGCGTTACTGTTCCTGCGGTTTATGAAACTGTTACAGACACAGTTGTTGTTCAGCCACAAACGGTTGAATATGCACTTGTTCCTGCGACATATGAAACATACCAAGACACTGTTGTTGTCCAAGAGGCATCAACTGACCTTGTTACAATCCCGCCTGTCTTCGAAACTGTTACTGAAACTGTTGTCGTACAGCCACAATCTGTGACTTATGAAAGCATTCCAGCGACATTCGAAACTGTATCTGAAACAATCGTTGTTCAAGAAGCCTCTACTGAGTTGGTCACAGTGCCAGCTGTATATGAGACTGTATCTGAAACAGTTGTTGTTCAGCCACAATCTGTTGATTATGTCAGCGTTCCTGCTGTTTATGAAACAGTTGGCGAAACAATCGTTGTTCAAGAAGCGTCTACTGAGCTTGTAACAATCCCGCCTGTCTTCGAAACAGTCACAGAGACTGTTGTGGTTCAGCCGCAATCTGTAACTTATGAAAGCGTTCCTGCTGTGTTTGAAACAGTTGGCGAGACAATTGTTGTACAAGAAGCCTCTACTGAGCTTGTTACTGTACCGCCTGTCTTCGAAACAGTGTCAGAAACTGTTGTTGTTCAGCCGCAATCTGTCACTTACGAAAGCGTCCCAGCAACATATAGAACTGTTGATGAAGTCATCGTTGTACAAGAAGCCTCTACTGAGCTTGTCACTGTACCGGCTGTATTTGAAACAGTATCAGAAACTGTCGTGGTTCAGCCGCAAACTGTAACATATGAAACAGTTCCAGCTGTCTATGAAACAGTATCAGAGCCTGTTGTTGTTCAAGAAGCCTCTACTGAGCTTGTGACTATTCCAGCAACCTTTACAACTGTCACTGAGACTGTTGTGGTTCAAGAAGCGTCAACTGAGCTTGCTTCTGTTCCAGCTCAATATGAGACGGTTGCAGAAACTGTTGTCGCTCAAGAAGGTTCAACTGAGTTAGTTACGGTTCCAGCTGTATTTGAAACTGTGACAGACACAGTTGTTGTTCAGCCGCAATCTGTTGATTACCAAGTTGTTCCAGCTGAGTATGAAACGTACCAAGACACTGTTGTTGTACAAGAAGCTTCTACGGAGCTTGTCACTGTACCGCCTGTCTTTGAAACAGTAACAGAAACTGTCGTTGTTCAAGAAGCCTCAACAGAATTGGTCACAATTCCAGCTGTCTTTGATACAGTCTCAGAAACGGTTGTTGTTAAAGAAGCGACGACTGAATTGGTTGCTATTCCAGCAACATATAACACTGTTCAAGACGTTGTTGTCGTTCAGCCACAATCCGTTGCTTATGACGTCATTCCTGCTGAGTTCGAAACTTACCAAGACACGATTGTAGTTCAAGAAGCGTCTACTGAGCTTGTTCCAGTTCCTGCGACTTACACAACTGTCACTGAGACAATGGTTGCGCAAGAAGCGACGACTGAACTTGTGGCAATTCCACCTGTTTACGAAACAGTTTCTGAGACGATTGTTATTCAACCGCAAACAGTTGAATATGTAACAATCCCCGCGAAGTTTGAGACACGTAACGAATCATATATTGCGCAAGATGCTGCCGATCAATTGGTCGTCATCCCTGCACAATACGAGACAGTTACAGATGTTGTTGTTAAGCAAGAAGCATCTACACGTCTTGAGATCGTTCCTGCGACTTACAGAACTGAGACGCAAACAATCACTGTTCAAGAGCAAAGCGTTGATATTGACGTCATCCCTGCTGTTTACGAAAACCGAACAGAGCGTGTTCTTATCGCTCCGGCTCGTGAAGAGTGGAAGCCAGGCTCACAAGCCATCAACTCTGGGGCTTTCGCTGGTGGACGGGTGAACTCATCCACAACAGGTCAATTTACTGTCTTTAACGGTATCTCTGAGCAAACAGTACAATCAACACAAACGATCGTGGCTCAAACAGGTGAAATCCTTTGTCGCGTCCTTATCCCAGCCCAGTACAAAACGATCACAAAACGTGTCGTTAAAACACCGGCTCGGACTGTTGAGCGGACTATTCCTGCCGTTACGAAACAAGTCACACGCCGTGTGGTTGATCGTGAAGCAACTGTTCGTGAAGTCGCTCTACCACCTGTAACTGAAACAGTTACACGTCGTATCGTCAGAACACCGGCTCGCACGATGTCTTACGCTGAAGCTCGTACAGCAGGTCTCTTAGACCGCGCTCAAGGCCTCGGCTTAAACTCAGGCGGAACTATTCGTGGATTTGTTGATAGCAACCGCGATGGTGCAGATGACCGTGATGGTCTATCACGCGCTGCTGCAAGTGCAGCGGACCGTGATGGTAAGTCACGCGGCAATGGCGGAAACTTTGGTCAGAAGATCAGCAGCTACTCAACGAAAGTTGTGTCTGAGCAGGCTCAAGTTGTTGAGCGTGTTATCCCAGCTGTTACAAAGACCATTACACGTCGTGTTGTGAAAACACCGGCTCAAACGCAAGAACGCGTTATCCCGGCTGTGACACAAGCAATTACACGCCGTGTTGTTGATCGCCCTGCTTCTACACAAGAGCGTTCGGTTCCAGCGGTTACGAAAACAGAAACACGTCGCCGGGTTAAGACCCCAGCACGCACAGTAGAGCGCGTAATCCCAGCGGTTACACGGACTGTTGAGCGTCGTGTTGTTGACCGTCCAGCGTCAACACAAGAACGTGTTATTCCTGCTGTAACGAAAACTGAAACACGCCGTATTGTTAAGACGCCAGCGTCAACACAAGAACGCGTTGTACCAGCGGTCACACAGCAAATCACACGTCGTGTTGTTCGCACACCTGCTCAAACGCAAGAACGTAGCGTTCCTGCTGTAACGAAGACAGAAACACGTCGCCGGATCAAAAATCCAGCACGGACTGTTGAACGGGTTATCCCAGCCGTTACGAAGCAAGTGTCTCGTCGTATTGTTAGAACACCGGCTCAGACAGTTGAGAAGGTTGTTCCAGCGGTAACGCAACAACGTCAGCGTCGTGTGGTAAGAACACCAGCATCGACTGTTGAGCGTGTTGTTCCAGCTGTAACGCAGCAGGTTACTCGCCGTGTTGTTGACCGTCCAGCGTCAACACAAGAGCGCGTCATTCCTGCGGTAACGAAGCTTGAGCAGCGCCGTGTCATTAAGACACCAGCGACAACTGTTGAACGCGTTGTTCCTGCGGTTACGAAGCAAGTCACTCGCCGTGTTGTAAAAACACCAGCGACTGTGTCTGAGCGGACGATCCCAGCGATCACAAAAGTTGAGAAGCGTCGTGTCATTGACACGCCAGCATCGACTGTTGAACGTGTTGTTCCAGCTGTAACGAAGCAAGTAACGCGTCGTGTTGTTAAGACACCAGCTCAAACTCAAGAGCGGACGATCCCAGCTGTGACGAAGACTGAAACTCGTCGCGTTGTGAAGACACCAGCTCAGACAGTTGAACGTGTTGTTCCAGCAGTCACTAAGCAGGTTACTCGCCGTGTTGTGCGAACACCAGCTCAGGTACAAGAACGGACAATCCCAGCGATCACGAAGACAGAGCAACGCCGTGTTATTAAGACACCAGCGTCAACTGTTGAACGCGTAATTCCAGCTGTAACCAAGCAAGTCTCTCGCCGCGTTGTGAGAACACCAGCTTCAACACAAGAACGGACAATCCCAGCGGTCACGAAGCAAGAAACGCGTCGTGTTGTTAAGGATCCTGCTCGGACTGTTGAACGGGTTATCCCAGCTGTAACTAAGCAGGTCTCTCGCCGCATCGTGAGAACACCAGCTTCAACACAAGAACGGGGTATTCCTGCGGTCACTAAAGTGGAAACACGTCGCCGCATTAAAACTCCAGCTCAAACTGTTGAGCGGGTTATCCCAGCTGTTACGAAACAGGTTACACGCCGTATCGTTAAAACACCGGCTCAGTCTATCGAGAAGGTCATTCCGGCCATCACGAAGCTCGAAACACAACGGATTGTTAAGTCACCAGCACGTACGATTGAAAAAGTCATACCTGCGGTTACTAAATCTGTGTCACGTCGTGTTGTGAAAACACCAGGACAGACAGTCGAGCGGACAATCCCAGCTGTTACGAAGACGGAATCACGTCGTATCGTGAAGACACCGGCTCAAACTATTGAGCGTGTTGTCCCAGCGGTTACAACGCAAGTAAGCCGTCGTGTTGTTAAGACACCCGCTCAGGTACAAGAACGGACGATCCCAGCGGTCACCAAGCTTGAGCAACGTCGTGTTATTAAGACACCGTCGCAAACAGTTGAGCGTGTCATTCCAGCTGTAACCAAGCAGGTTACGCGTCGTATCGTAAGAACGCCGGCTCAAGTACAAGAGCGTGGTATTCCAGCGGTCACGAAAGTTGAGCAGCGCCGTGTCATCAAGACACCAGCGTCAACTGTCGAGCGCGTTATCCCAGCTGTAACGAAGCAAGTCTCTCGTCGTATCGTGAAGACACCAGCTTCAACACAAGAGCGGACGGTCCCTGCGGTCACTAAGCTTGAGCAACGTCGTGTTATCAAGACGCCAGCTCAAACTGTTGAGCGTGTTATACCAGCCGTCACGAAGCAGGTTACTCGCCGCATCGTGAAGGTCCCTGCTCAAGTACAAGAGCGTGGTGTTCCAGCCGTCACTAAGACTGAACAGCGTCGTGTCATCAAGACACCGGCTCAGACAGTCGAACGTGTTATCCCAGCTGTAACGAAGCAAGTTACTCGTCGCATCGTGAAAACTCCAGCTCAGACACAAGAGCGTGGTTTACCGGCTGTTACGAAGACAGAAACACGTCGCCGGATCAAAAATCCAGCACGCACTGTCGAGCGGGTTATCCCAGCTGTAACGAAGCAAGTCTCACGTCGTATCGTGAAGACACCAGCTTCTGTACAAGAACGGACAATCCCAGCGGTCACGAAGCAGGTTCAGCGCCGTATCGTACGCACACCAGCACAAGCTGTTGAGCGGACTATCCCAGCTGTAACCAAGACTGAGACACGTCGTGTTGTGAGAACTCCAGCCTCTGTATCAGAGCGGACAATCCCAGCCGTCACTAAGACTGAACAGCGCCGTGTCATTAAGACACCAGCTCAAACAGTCGAACGTGTTGTTCCAGCTGTAACTAAGCAGGTTACTCGCCGTGTTGTGCGGACACCAGCTCAGGTACAAGAACGGACGATCCCAGCTGTAACTAAGCAGGTTACTCGCCGCGTTGTGCGGACACCAGCTCAGGTACAAGAACGGACGATCCCAGCTCGGACTAAAGCGGTCTCACGTCAGGTTGTTAAGACACCAGCACAAGTTCAAGAGCGCGTTATCCCAGCGGTAACACGTCCTGTTGAGCGTCGTGTGGTCAGAACACCAGCACAGACAGTCGAACGGGTAATTCCAGCTGTAACGAAGCAAGTGACACGCCGTGTTGTGAAGACACCAGCTCAAGTTCAAGAGCGGGTTATTCCAGCCGTCACGAAGCAGGTCACACGCCGCGTCGTGAACAATCAGGCTGCAGCGCAACAGCGCAGTATCCCGGCTGTCACGAAGACAGAAACACGTCGTCGGATCAAAACTCCGGCACGGACTGTCGAGCGTGTCATTCCAGCGGTAACTCGTGAAGTTTCACGTCGTGTTGTTCAATCAGCTGCTCGGACTGAAGAGCGCGTCATTCCAGCGGTAACGAAGACCATCACACGTCGTGTGGTTGACCAACCTGCTGCAACTGAGCGTCGTTTGATCCCGGCTGTTTACGATACAGTCCAAGTTCGTCGTCAGGCGAATGCGGCGAGCACGGAAACAACTGTTATCCCAGCTGAGTATAGTACAATTGAGAAGCGGACGCAGATCGCTCCTGAAAAAGCCGAATGGCGTCAGGTTCTTTGTGAAGCGAATGCTAACTCGACTGTGATCTCTGCCATTCAGCGAGCTCTGAAGACACAGGGTTACTATCAAGGTACAATTGATGGTGTTCTCGGTCAGCAGACATATAACGCTGTTGAGCAGTTCCAGAAGGCCCGCGGTCTTTCAACAGGTGGTCTAACACTGACAACTGTTGATGCTCTCGGTGTTGATTGGCGCTCACTTGTTGGAAATGGTGGCACTTTCGGTGGCACAACAACAACAGGCTCAACTGGCTTCACAACAACCACGACAACTGGATTTACATCTGGTCAGACGGTTTCAGGTGGAACGACTTCCCTCACCGTAAATGGTGCAAGCTACACAATCCTTTCAAATGGTCAGGTGCAAAACGCTTCAGGCGCAATCATCGGCTATATTGATGGATCAGGTAACCTTGTTGGATCGAACGGAAGCATTATCGCTCGCTCAGTCGTAAGTCTCTCAGGTAGTGGCTTTGGAGCGGGATCGTTCGGTAACGGTATCTCTGGTGCCTCTGGAACAGCAGGGAGTGTTATCTCTGGTGCTTCTGGGTCAGCCGGTAGCGTTATCTCTGGTGCCTCTGGTTCATTCAGCAACGGCATCTCTGGTGCGGCAGGATCAGCTGGTAGCGCGATATCAGGCGCCACAAGCGGCGGTATCTCAGCAGGCGGCTTCACTGTTCGCGGCGACGGATCTGTTGTGAATGGCTCAGGTCTCGTCATTGGCCGAGTTGATGGAAGCGGGAACATCGTAGATGCCTCTGGTAACATCATTGGTCGTGTGAACCCACGCTAGGCAATCGCCTAAATCAAAATAAGAAACCCCGCGTTATTGACGCGGGGTTTTCTCTTAGAGGAACCCTCTAAGGACCCACGTAAATAGACAGATAGAATAGAGGTAAATGAGGTTATCTTTCCCCTCGCCTTTCCGTTGACATACACCGACTCATCTGTATATATGCGCGCTGAAATGGCAGCCCCAAGCCTTAAACGGTGGCGTGCGGCCTTAATTGATTTTTATAATGAATGGCTATATGGACATGCTCCATTCGTCATCACTAAAGGGTAAATGACATGTTTGCAGTCATCCAAACAGGCGGAAAGCAATATAAAGTCGCCAAAGACGACATCATTATTGTTGAAAAGCTTGATACAGAGACCGGTAAAACCGTCTCTTTCAAAGACGTTCTACTTTGCGGCAAAGAGGGCGACGTTAAAGTCGGCGCTCCACTTGTTAAAGGTGCTGAAGTCAAAGGCGAAGTCATTGAACAACGTAAGGGCGACAAAGTCCTCGTCTTCAAAAAGAAGCGTCGTCAAAATTACCGTCGTAAGCGCGGTCATCGTCAAAACGAAACTGTGATTAAAATCACAGCGGTTAAAGGTTAAGCGACCCGTTCTTAGAACGTTGGTCCTTCAGAATAGGAGACTAAAATGGCTCATAAAAAAGCAGGTGGTTCATCCAATAACGGTCGCGACTCAGCAGGCCGTCGATTAGGCGTTAAAAAATATGGCGGCGAAGTTGTCATTCCAGGCAATATTATTGTCCGTCAACGTGGAACAAAATTCTATCCAGGTGGAAATGTAGGTATGGGCAAAGACCATACTCTCTTCGCAACGTCAGAAGGCCGCGTCGAATTTTCAAAGAAACGTGACAACCGTACATATGTGACGGTAGCTCCACTGGCAAACGCAGCAGAATAGCGCGATCCAATTACATACGGATCGCAACGCGGTCCGAACAATACAGGGAAATCGGTCCGCCGATTTCCTTTTTTTTATCCCTGAACCTCACGCCCAGTACATAAAGGGGGGGAACAGATGACAGAGAACACAACACATAATATGGGGTTACCTGAGACTATTCATGGAACCACTCTCACCCTACGCCCTTTACGGTTAAGCGATGCCGCGCGATTTTCTGAATATGCTAATGACATGGAAGTCGCACGCATGACAGGCACAATCCCGTGCCACTTCCCCCTACTCGCAGCTGAATTTAGACTTATGTATATGGCGTCACAGACACGACGCGGCTTAGCTTATAATTATGCTATAACAAAGTGCGCTGACGATGAGCTAATCGGCATTGCCAGCTTATTTCGCGCCTCACAAGATGATATATTCGAGCTTGGCTATTCGATCGCCAAATCCGCATGGGGGCATGGCTATGCCACCACATCGGCTCAGATGCTGATAAAGGCGGCAAATGCCCACCTTGGTATCACACGCCTAAAGGCTGGCGTCTTTGCGGATAATCCTGCGAGTCTAAGGGTGTTGCAAAAACTCGGTTTCGAGCAACAGGGGCCTATAGATATGTTTTTCTCGATGGCTCGATTGAAAAAAGCCCCCTCGATCAACCTCGTCCTTAAGCTGACAGATAAGCTACAAACAAGCGGCACGGCCTCGGCAACCGTCATGCGAATTGTTAAGTGAAGACAATAATGGACATATCAACGAAGCTATCAGTGCCCTCTGCCCAAGATTTCGTTCGCTTGCGAGACGATACCACATGGGGCAGCATTACACAGGAAGATGCTCAAAAGGCTTTGGATAACAGTCTCTTAGGCGTGCATTTACGTCAAAACAGGGAGACCATCGCTATGTGCCGCCTTGTGGGGGACGGCGTGTTTAATGTTTACATTCAGGATGTGATTGTTAAACCCTCTCTCCGAGGAAAGGGCTTAGGCCAAAAAATGCTAATAACATTGATAAACCATATGAAAAACAGCCTACCGACGACATGTACCGTCGGTTTAATGGCTGCCTATGAGCAAGATGGGTTTTATACGCGGCTTGGGTTTACACTTCGTCCTCACTCAAAGGCTGGCGCAGGTATGACCGCCTCATTAGAAGATTTGCTGTCATGAAGTTCCTCGATCAAGCCAAAATATTTGTACGCTCAGGCAATGGCGGTGCAGGAAGTGTTTCCTTTCGCCGTGAAAAATACATTGCCTTTGGTGGCCCCAATGGGGGTGACGGCGGTAAAGGCGGCGATGTTTGGATCGTGGCCACACGCGACCTCAACACGCTGATTGATTACCGTTATAAGCAGCATTTCAAAGCGGGTACGGGACACCACGGTATGGGCCGAGACCGCTCTGGCCACGCCGGGGAAGATGTCGAACTGCGCGTACCTGTCGGCACGCAAATCATCGATGATGAAACCGATGAAGTGCTGATTGATATGACAGAGGAAGGGCAAAAAACCCTCCTTGCTAAAGGCGGCAATGGCGGCTGGGGCAATGCGCGGTTTAAATCCTCAACCAACCAAGCGCCGCGTAATGCGAACCCCGGTGAACTCGGCGAAGAAAAGTGGGTTTGGCTGCGTCTTAAATTGATTGCTGACGCAGGCCTCGTCGGGCTACCCAATGCAGGTAAATCGACATTCCTGTCAACTGTGACAGCGGCCACGCCGAAAACGGCAGACTATCCCTTTACCACGCTGCATCCACATTTGGGCGTTGTAAACCTAGGCGCGGCAGAGCGTTTCGTTCTGGCTGACCTGCCTGGGTTAATCGAAGGCGCGAGCGAAGGCGCAGGCCTCGGCCACCGCTTCCTCGGTCATGTCGAACGCTGCGCAGCGATCATTCACTTGGTGGACGGAACCGCCGATAACCCTGCGGAAGATTACCAAATTATCCGAAATGAATTGATCAATTATGATGCAGGCCTCACCGAAAAACCAGAAATCGTCCTGATCACAAAATGCGACTCCATTGATCCTGATAAAATCAGCGGCATACAAGCCGAGGTCGAAACCTTGTGCGGACAAACACCCCTACTCATTTCATCCGTTGCACAACAAGGGTTAAAGCCCGTTCTTTCCGCTGTGTTCCAACATGTATCTCTAAGGCGGCAGGCAGAAAAAGCGGTGCGGGACGCGCGCAGAGAGGCTGAAGACATTGCAGCAGGCCTCAAAGAAAAGAAAAACGGATGGCAACCTTAAATCCATTCACCTCTGCAAAGCGTCTTGTCGTCAAGATTGGCTCAGCCCAACTCGTAGATCCTGAGACGGGTGAGCTGAGAACCAAATGGCTAGGTGCGCTCGCAGTTGATATAAAAAAACTTCACAAACAAGGTGTAGAGGTCATTCTCGTTTCATCTGGCGCCATAGCCCTTGGTCGCGGACGTTTGGGCATGATTGGCCAAACTCTAAGCCTGTCGCAAAAGCAAGCCTGCGCGGCCACAGGACAATCGCTTTTAACGCGCCACTATGAAGACGCCCTCGCCGCCCATGAGTTGAACACGGCGCAAGCCCTCTTAACCCTAAACGATACGGAAAATAGACGGCGCTGGCTCAATGCTAGGTCAACCCTTGAGACTCTCTTGGGTCTTGACGTGATTCCCATCATCAATGAAAATGATACCGTTTCGACCATTGAAATTCGTTACGGTGATAATGACCGCCTTGCGGCACGAACGGCACAGATGCTCAGTGCTGATACGCTCATTTTACTCAGCGATATTGACGGGCTTTATACCCAAGACCCGCGTAATAACCCTGACGCTCAACATATAGAAATCATTGAGACCATAGATGATGATATCATAAAAATGGGCGGCGGCGCAAACCAAAGCTCTGGCATTGGAACGGGCGGCATGGCGACAAAGCTCCTCGCGGCACAAATCGCGCAAGGAGCGGGCTGCCATATGGCGATTATGGATGGTCGAGAGTTATCGCCTCTATCACGGCTTATGCAAGGCGCTAAAGCTACATGGTTTAAAGCCGCTATCAGTCCAAAAAATGCGCGCGACCAATGGATTTCTGGAACAATTAATCCTCGCGGCACACTGACGATAGATACCGGCGCAGAAGCCGCTCTGAATAGAGGAAAGTCCTTACTCTCCGCTGGAGTGGTCGCCGTTGAGGGCGAGTTTGAAAAAGGCGATACAGTATCCGTTGTTAATCAAGGCGGCGAGATATGTGGCCATGGCCTCGTCGCTTATGATAGTGTTGAAGCGCGTCGAATCATGGGCCAAAAATCACAAGATGCCGCGCTAGACTTAGGCTATGATAAGGTTCACCCTATTATTCACCGTGACAACCTCGTTTGGGAGCCATCATGACGAAACCCTCCAAGAGCCTCGACCTCGCCGCCTATATGTCGGATTTAGGAGAGCGAGCTAAGGCCGCGAAAGATAATATTCGCCTTGCAAGTTCAGCGCAGCGCGTCGAGGCCATTCACGCGGCTGCGCAGGAAATACGTACCCGCCAAGACAAGATACTCGCAGCCAACGCCCTTGATATGACCGCCGCAGAGGCCAAAGGCCTCCGTGCCTCTATGCTCGACCGCCTTAAACTTGACGAAACGCGGGTAGGCGCCATCGCCGATAGTCTTGACGCTATTGCCGACCTTCCTGATCCAATTGGTCAAATTGAGGAAGAATGGTCGCGACCTAATGGCCTTAAATTTGAAAAGCGCCGTATTCCCATTGGCGTCATTGGGATGATTTATGAAAGCCGCCCCAATGTCACGGCGGATGCAGGAGCGCTATGTATAAAATCTGGCAATGCCTGTATTTTACGCGGCGGCTCGGAAAGCCTCCATTCATCAACAGAACTTCACCAAGCGATTCAAGCAGGACTTGAAAGCGTAGGTCTATCACCTGATACAGTGCAAATGATTGCGACCTCTGACCGTGCTGCCGTGGGACATTTACTGGGCGGCCTTGACGGTGTGGTCAATATGATAATCCCGCGCGGTGGTAAAAACTTGATTGCACGTGTCCAACAAGATGCGCGTGTTCCTGTCCTCTCCCATCTTGAGGGCTTGTGCCATAGCTATGTGGACGGTCAAGCTGACCTTGCGAAAGCGCAAGCGGTTATTATGAACGCCAAACTGCGCCGCACAGGTGTTTGCGGATCAACAGAAACCATGCTGGTACACCGCGATGTGGCGGCTCAATTCCTTCCTCCTATGCTCAAAGAGCTGATGGATGCAGGCTGCGAAATTAGAGGAGATAAAGAGACACAAGCGCTTGTGGGAGGTGTCACTTTAGCCACGACGGAAGATTACAGCACAGAATATCTCGCACCGATTCTTAATATCGCTGTGGTCGATGACATCGACGGAGCTATCTCCCATATCGCAGCTTATGGTAGCGGTCATACGGACGCCATCATCACCGAAAATGCTGACGCGGCGGAGCAATTCGCCCGCGAAGTCGATAGCGCGATTGTCATGCAAAATGCCTCAACCCAATTTGCAGACGGCGGTGAATTTGGCTTTGGCGCAGAAATCGGCATTGCAACAGGCCGCATCCATGCGCGTGGCCCAGTTGGCGCGCAGCACCTAACGACCTATAAGTATGTGGTTGCTGGCGACGGACATACGCGGCCATAATATGAGCCATAGTCGCGCCATAGGCCTCTTCCCTGGCTCTTTCAATCCCGCCCATGAGGGGCACTTACATGTGGCCAAAGCAGGGTTGCGACAGCTCGCTCTTGATGAGGTGTGGTGGATACCTAGTCCGCAAAACCCGTTAAAGTCAAAACAACCCCCATATGCGAAGCGCGCGGCGACTGTCGATGCGCTTGGACTTCCACATGGGATGCACCTATCACATATTGAACGCGACCGCGGCACGAATAAGACCATAGACCTGTTAAAAGGGTTCGAGCAACGGCGCGATATAAACCGTTACGTCTTAATGATTGGGGCGGATAACTTCGCCCAACTCCCGCGCTGGGTGAATTGGCAAGCTATTACGCGACGCATCCCTATAGCCGTCATCGCACGACCTTCGAAACAGGGTACAAATATGCGCCCAAGATTAGGACAAGCGGCGCGCTCCCTTGAACAATACCGTCTACCTGAAACAGACGCGCATATATTACAATGGATGCGCCCGCCCGCATGGTGCTATCTCACCCTACCCCTCAATTCACAATCATCGACGAAACTTCGTGCGATTAAGAAAAGATAAGATAAACAGCTTGGCCATAACAAAAATAATATGTTATGGCTTTCCATCAGGATAACAAATGGAGATCCCCCTGACCGACCCCAATACAGCGAGCCCTAACGCGCCGCTATTGTCTGAATCCGATGACGCGAAAGCCCTATCAGACTTTATCCTCGCCATACTTGACGAAAATTCCGCACAGGACGTTATAGAAATTGACATTCTCGGAAAGTCTTCAGTTGCAGATTATATGATTGTCGCTTCTGGTCGGTCTAACCGTCATGTGAGCGCCCTTTCAAGCTATGTTGTCACGGGACTTAAACAACAAGGTTTCACTGGCCTTGGCATTGAAGGTAAAGAAAGTGGCGATTGGGTTTTGATCGATGCGGGTGATGTGGTTTTGCACATCTTTAGACCTGAAGTACGCTTGTTCTATAATCTTGAAAAAATCTGGTCTGTACCGCTTCCTGAATCTCTACAAGAGATGCATGACACGCAGAATACACAAGACGACTAAAGGCATATATAGCCGTGAAAGTCATTATTCGCGCAGGCGGAATTATCCGCAAAGGCCCAGAGCACAATCTTATTCAAGACTACATAAAACGTGCCAATGGGCTGTCGCGAAGTTGCGGATTCATCGGCGTTGAAGAGATGGGTGTCGACCTATCAAAATGTAAAACACGCGCGCTTGAAACCGACCATTTGTTTTCTTTTGCTGAGAAAAGCTCTGACCCGATTGTCATCCTTGATGAGCGCGGGAAGGATATGACCTCACGGCAAGTGGCCACGCAAATGGCGCAATGGCGTGATGACGGAGCGAAAACTCTCCATATCGTCATTGGTGGCGCAGACGGGTTTGAGCCTAGCCACTTACCGAACGGCACAGTGAAATGGTGTTTGGGCCGGATGACATGGCCACACAAACTCGTGCGAGTTATGATTAGCGAACAAATCTACCGCGCCCTTTCTATTTTGAGCGGTTCACCATATCATCGCGATTAATGTTACGTCAGATTCTCATAAGCTTGGCCTTGCTTGGGGCCACACCTACCTACGCGCAAGACGTCGACCAAACAGACCTTGACGGCCTACTGTCACAACAAGAGGCCGCCGCGACTGAAGAAGCCCGCCTCAAAGTTGAACGTGAGAAAATTCAAACGGAATTAAAGGGCATTAACAACAGGCTGACTCAACAAGTCAAATCCATAGCGGTTCTCGGCCAAGACCTGCACACGTCGCAATTACGATTTCAAGATTTAGATCAAAATTACCGCGTGCAGAAATTAGCCCTAAAAGCAGATCAAGATAAATTATCAAATTTTTTGGGATATATTCAACGTATTGACCGGCATCCGCCCTCGCCAGCGACCACATCTCCGCGGTCCGCGCTGAAAGCCTCACAAACCGCTTTGCTTATCCAAACCATGACCCGTGAATTTGATCAACGTAGCCGTGTTCTTGAGGCGCGAATATCCGAACTTACAATTCTTAAAGACAGTCTCATCTCCGAGCAATCAGCTCTAGAGCGCAAACAGTCCCGGCTTAAACAGCAAGAGATTGACCTTAAATCCCTTGTCGATCAGCGCCGTAAAAAAGCCGCCTCTATTGCCGGTGAAGAGAAAAAAGCGCGACAAGAAGCGGCAGATCTTGCGGCAAAAGCGAAATCATTAAAGCAATTACTTGAAACCCTAGAAGCCGCCACCAGCAATATTCAACCGCGCGTTAAGCCTCGCAACTCAACGGCAGGCCCCGCACCATCTGTAAAATTTTCCCAAATCAATGGGGTAAAAGCTTTCACGCAAGCTAAACGGCAGTTGCTCTCCCCTGTCAAAGGACGGTTGCTGAAAAAATATGGTAAGGGCGAGCAAGGCCTCACCCTCTCAGCCCCGTCTGCGTCCGAAGTTAAAGCGCCCTATAGTGGCCGTGTTGATTTTTCAGGACCATTCAAAGATTATGAGCATGTGGTAATTCTAAATGTCGGTGAAGGCTATTTTCTTCTCCTCACGGGGCTTGCTAATTCAATTGTCGAGGTTGGTGAGCAATTATCACGTGGCACAAGTGTTGGCGCACTCCCTGCCTCTCGAACGGGGCAGGCTGAAATCTATATTGAGCTTAGAAAAGGCAGTAATCCCGTGGACCCCACACCTTGGTTTTCTAACTTTTAAGTGAGTTCTACGTCGTCTATGGGCTAAAACCATAACAATGCTGTCATATGACATGGATTTAAGCTAGTCAGTGCCAATCTGTGCGCTATACAAGAGTATGTATGATTGGCCCAATCAGGGCATTGGAGTAAAAATGAAATATATTCTTCCTGTTCTTGGCTCAATTGCTGCCGCGACACTTTTTGCCTTAACAACAACAGAAAGCGCCGCAAGATCAGTCGAGAATGGATCACACAACTCCACGTTTGAGCAATTAGAACTTTTTGCCGATGTACTAGCTCGAGTCCGTAGCGACTATGTTGTCAATGTTGATGATGAAGACTTGATTGCCGACGCTCTGAACGGAATGTTGCAATCGCTTGATCCACATTCAAGCTATGTCAGTCCAAAAGATTTTCTAGCCCTGCAAGAAACCACAAGCGGTGAATATGGCGGTCTCGGAATGGAAGTCACGTCAGAGGAAGGCGTTGTAAAAGTCGTATCACCTTTTGACGATAGCCCCGCAGATAAAGCTGGCATAAAGGCTGGAGATTACCTAACCGCGATTGAAGGCGATTCAATCCTTGGTCTCTCGCTCAATGAAGCCGTTAAACAAATGCGCGGTAAGGCGGGAGAGCCTATTACAGTGACAGTTGTCACCGAGGGTGAAGATCCAAGAGACGTGACATTGGTCAGAGAAGTGATCAAACCTCATGTGGTGCGGGCAGAGATTAAAGACGGGATTGGATACTTACGCCTCTCACAATTTAATGAGCGCAGTGAGGACTCTTTGCTTGAAGGCATTAAAACTTTAAAGACAGAATCTGGCGGTCGCCTTCCCGGCATCGTTCTTGATTTGCGCAATAATCCGGGCGGTCTTCTTGATCAATCCGTGAAAGTTAGCAGTACTTTTTTAAACGGAGGTGAAGTCGTCTCAATTCGTGGTCGTCGCATTAATGACACACAGAGATTTAACGCACTCCCGAAAGAAGCCGTAAGCGACATTCCTTTGATCGTCTTGATCAACGGCGCGTCTGCGTCCGCCTCTGAAATCGTCGCGGGTGCGGTCCAAGATCGTGGTCGCGGAATAGTTCTCGGAACGACCTCTTTTGGTAAAGGGTCTGTGCAGTCTATCATCCCTCTAAAAGGGGGGCGTGACGGTGCTTTACGCCTGACAACACAACGCTATTACACGCCGTCTGGTCGATCCATTCAAGGCACGGGCATTGAACCAGATATTGCAGTCTCAAATATTCCTGAAGACGAATCTGATAACCCACGCCTAAGAGAGGCTGATCTTCTAAACTCAATTGAGAATGAAGAGGCGACAGAAGAAGTTGCGGAAGACGAAGGTGAAACCTTAGACGCCGTTATTGATTACCGTCCCGCTGATTACCCAGAGGATGGGGATTATCAATTAGATCGAGCCATCCAAATTCTAAAAGATGGATCATACTCTAAGCGTCTCGCTGACGCTGGCTAAAGCGGTCAATTTCTTATGAAAAATCTACATAAATGGGTTTCAAGAAGCCTTATCATTAGCATGTGTTGCGGCCTTGTTACTGTCATGGCCTTCGCACAAAGTAACAGTGATAACAATAATAGTGCAGCAGAAGATGCCGCAACCATTGAGCAATTAAAGCTGTTTGGGGATGTCCTCGCCATTGTCAAAGATCTCTATGTAGAAGAGGTTGATGACGCCGAACTTATTGATAAAGCACTAAACGGTGCGCTTGAAGCTCTTGACCCCCACTCTCATTACGTCCCGCCTGTTCAATTTGAAGAACAACGAGTCAGTGACCGCCGCGAGTATGGTGGCTTGGGCGTTGAAGTGACGTCTGAGAATGAATTGGTGAAAATAAACTATGCTATTGAGAGTGGCCCTGCTTATAAATCTGGTATTCGGAGCGGAGATTATATCACCCGTGTCGAAGGCAAAAGTATTCGCGGGAAAAGTCTTGATGACGCCGTAGAAGGTTTAAGAGGCATAGCAGGCGAGCCCGTAACCGTGACAATTTTAACCCCGGGGCAAGGCCCCAGAGATGTGGCTGTCATTCGCGAAAACGTACAAGGTCGTGCTGTCAGGCACCGTATGGTTCGAGACGTTGGTTATATTTTCCTTGAAACATTTTCGCATGCTCGCTTAACCGAAGACACAGAGAATGCTCTTGAAGCTTTACAAGCAGAGGCTGGCGGAACCTTACCTGGTCTTATCATTGATTTACGTGGAAATAGAGGCGGCCTATTAGATGAGTCTGTCGGGATTTCCAGTCTCTTCCTCGACGGCGGAGAAGTTCTCTCGGCGCGCGGACGTACCGCTGCCGATACGGAACGTTACCACGCCATGCCAGGTGAGTTTCAAGCCAATATGCCAATTGTAGTTTTGATCAATAGCGGCTCAGCCTCAGCAGCTGAAATCGTTGCAGGGGCCCTGCAAGACCGTGGACGCGGTCTCGTTCTTGGGAGTCGCTCTTTCGGTAAAGGCTCTGTGCAATCTGTTATTCCTCTTGTAACAGACGGTGGCGGAGCTTTACGGCTCACCACACAGCGCTACTACACGCCATCAGGACAATCCATTCAAGGACGCGGTATCGTTCCAGATGTAAAAGTCGAATTGGCTCCTGATGATGGCGATCGTCGTAAGCGTTTCCGTGAAGGGAGTTTCCGTAACGCACTCTCTAATTCTGATGAAAGCACAATCGAAGATGACTTTGAGAATGTGACCTACCCTCCCCAAGATTGGCCTGAAGACAAAGACTTCCAGCTTGAAACAGCCATTGATATTCTAAAAACCTCAAGATACCGGACTTTACTGACTGAACAAGGTTGGTAAAACGACTTTGGGGATAACCCCATGATTCGTTTATCAAAGGACAGCTATGTCAGGTCCCGGTCACTCTCGAAATGTAAGACGTGATAGCCGTAACGGCCCCTCACCGTTTAAACATGGGGTCGTCGCTGTAACGGCAATGACCATTGTGATATTAACACTCTATGCAAGCGCTCAATATATCAAAGACATTGCCTCTAATGATAATGTTAAGAAAGTTACCATCACACCCACCGCTCCCGACGATATCAAAAATTTAGCCAACGACGGGCAGACAGAGGGCATAGAGACTAATCTGCCAGATTTATTAGGCGGCGAGGTTCCTGCTAATGTTAATCCAACTGAGGTCCTCGCAGGCGGGACTGAAGACACAAATGTAACGCCTCCACAAACAAATGACACACCACAACCGAGACTCATTCGAATAAACGGTCAACCTGCGGGCCGAGATCGTGCAACCCCGCTGATTAAAGCCCCCATACAAGGATTGTCACGACAATCACCTTATGGCCCAATTCCAGCTAAATCAGAGACCGGCGATACAGCCTTTCTTCGTTATGCAAAACCGTTCCAAACACCTGTTAACGCCAAAACCGTTGCTATAATCATCGGGGGCCTCGGGCTGAACTCTGAAATTACCACGCGCGCCATTCTAGACCTGCCTGAACAAATCACTTTATCCTTTGCCGCTCATAGCCCTCAACTACAAGTATGGATCGACCAAGCCCGTGAAAATGGCCACGAAGTGATGATCGAAATCCCTATGCAAGCCATTGGAGAAACGCCTGACGCTAGTAATCGTACACTCATCGTCACTGATGACATCGCTAAAAATACGCGTAATCTTGACTGGTTGTTAAGTCAGGGATCAGGTTATTTTGCTGTAACAAATTACAATGGAGATGCGTTTTTATCCCGCTCAGATATAGTCGCTCCAATGATGAGTTACCTTGAAGACACAGGCCTTGGTTTTATCTTTGATAGCTCCTTTCCATCTGTTGCCCTCCCCGCTCTTGCAACATCTGCTAAGTTGCCATTTATTGAGGCCGAGATGATATTGGATGATGTGAACAATAGAGATCTAACGCGGGCTAAATTATCTGAACTCACTGATAAAGCTAGAAGTGGGCACCGCCCCATCGGCACGGGATTCGCTTACACGAGCACGATAGATGCCGTGACGGCTTGGGCTGCAACAGCGGCTGATGAAGGTCTGGTTCTCGTTCCAGCCTCTCACCTCATGGCGCCCTAATGTTAAAACCTAAAACTAAAGACTCTGATTACCGTCCCGCCGTTGGCCTCGTTATCTTCAATGATAATGGCGAGGTCTTCATAGGCCGCAGGCGGGGGCAAAAGGGCTTTTGGATTTGGCAGTTCCCACAAGGCGGCATTGACTCAGGAGAAACGCCCGAGCAAGCCGCTTACCGTGAACTTCACGAGGAAACAGGCCTGCAAAAATCACATATTGAGGTCATCGGTGAAATCGAACCATGGCTCTATTATGATCTTCCGAAAGAGCGTCGCAAACGCTGGCGCGGGCAAAAACAAAAATGGTTCGCCGTGCGCTTATTAGGCTCGACAAAGAACATCAACCTTAAGGTCGAAAATCCACCTGAGTTCTCTCGTTATTTATGGGGAAGCCTTGACGATGCGGCGCACTTAATTGTGCCGTTTAAACGCGACGTCTATAAGCGACTTGCAAAAGACTTTAAACACTTTGCCAAACCGAATAAATAGCCTTATGCCGCAAAGGTAGAGAGCAAAATAGCCATAAATGAGGGGCGTCATGACCGAAAGAGTTACGGGAAATAGCGCCATGATATGCGTCCTGATCAGCGTGATGATCAGCTCAATCGGCTTTGGCATCATAATACCTGTTCTACCTGACCTCATCAAAGACCTAACAGGATTAGACAATAGTCAGGCCGCTATTTACGGCGGCTGGATGACATTTGTATATGCCGTCATGCAATTTTTCTTCATGCCTATATTAGGCAATTTGTCTGATCGTTATGGGCGCCGCCCAGTTATGCTCCTATCTCTTTTCGGTTTAAGCCTTGATTATTTTATTATGGCCCTAGCTCCAACGGTTGTTTTCTTATTTATAGGACGCGGCTTAGCGGGCGTCATGGGCGCTACATTTAGCACAGCCAATGCCTATATTGCCGATATATCACCACCAGAAAAACGTGCCCAGAACTTTGGTCTCGTCGGCGCATTCTTCGGTGTAGGCTTTATATTAGGCCCTGTTGTAGGCGGAATACTCGGTGAATATGGCTCACGTGTTCCCTTTTACGCCGCTGGAATTATATCCCTGCTTAACATGGTGTTTGGGTATTTTGTCTTACCTGAAACTTTAACCGAAGATAAACGCCGACCCTTTGACTGGAAGCGCGCTAATGCTTTCGGTGTGTTCCGCCAAATTGCCAGATTAAAAGGCGCCTTTGGCCTGCTCACAATCATGCTACTACTCGCAACGGCCCATACGGCCTATCCTACGAGCTATGCGTTTAGCATGAATGAAGGGCTTGGATGGACGTCGCGCGATGTGGGTATCTCTCTTGGCTTTTTTGGTATCGCGTCAATTATTGTTCAAGGCGGATTGATCCGTAAAATTATCCCTGCGATTGGTCTATTTTGGGCAGCCTTTATTGGCATAACCTCCAATATCATTGCATTCATCGGCTTCGGCCTCGCGACCACAGGATGGGTTATTTACGCGATGGGGCCATTTTCAGCCTTCGCAGGCCTTTATCAGCCCTCTTTAAACAATATGATTTCTAGCCGCCTCAGTGCCTCAGAACAAGGTGAGCTGCAAGGCGCCGTAGGGGCCGTCATGGGACTCGCGCTCATGTTTGGGCCACTGCCGATGACCTATTTATTTAAAGAATTCACGCGGCACGATAACGCCTTGTCTATCTACCTGCCCGGTGCGCCCTTCATTTTTGGGGCATGTCTTGCGGTGCTTGCTCTGGTTTTATTTTTATTCGTCGGAAAGGATTCAGACCTACATACAGCTCCAACAATACCGGATAGCGCGACGTAAAATTTATGATGTTTTTGGTAGGTCGGGTAAAACATCAAAAGGCAATGTCAGTCTCCGCCCCGACTGCTTCAAAGGCACGGTTCCGTGCCACATATAGCTTGGGAACAAAACAAGACGCCCTGCCTTAGGCTCTACAAAATGCTCAGCCTCCAAATTCACATCAAAAGGCGGCTGTCCGAACCTAATCCAGCCGGACTTCCCGTCTCCATCATCCATAGTCTTTGGAACGTCAACATAGTAGGCAGAACTAATCCAGCCCTCAGGATGGATATGGTCTATGTGATGCCCATCTTGATCCAGTTTAACTGACCATGCGGCACGAATACGGGCTTCACCTGTATTCCTACGTGTCAAAGGGTGCCCATTATCCGTACCAATAGCCGCCATATATTGCTTTATAGGGGATTGAACCGCGTCAAAAAAATGCTTCAATATAGGGTTGTCAAGATGAACAAGGTTTGGGCTTGTTTGCGTTCCTATCCTGACCGATTGATTAAGCGGCGCATCGGAGAAATTATGTAGATTTTCGAGTGTACGCGCCAATGCTACATTAAAATCCTCAATAGACTTATAGCCTTCAGGGGCGTCTAAATCATAAACATGGACATATTTTTCATAATCAAAATAATATTTGTAATCCGTCCCCAAGAGCCGACCACCAGTGGCGCGCATAGCCATCCAAAATTGATTGTTAGGTTGCTGGTTTAAAGCTGATTGCGCCGCATGCATAGCATCGGGGACGTGGCCCGCCACCATAGCCGCGCGTGAGAACTCCGTCATGAGGCCAATATCACCGGGGCGACGTTTAAGGCCTTCAAATGTTAGCTTATAAGCCTCAGCCGCTTTGTTTTGGTCGGCTTTCATCCGTCCTTTAAATGACAATAGTTCAGCCTGTTCCCCAAATTTTGACAGAGCTTTTTCTAAAATATTTTCTGCTTTTTCTGTCTCATCAGCCATATGGAAAACCCGAGCCACGGCTACAAAAACTTCAGAACGGTTATCTTCATTTTCCAATATGCGCTCTAAGACGACAGATGCCGCTGGCCATTGGCCCAACATATGTAAAGTTTGCGCCATATTCACAATCGCTTTTGGACCGAAAACAGGTGAAGATATAGCCTCATTATTCGCCGTTATAGCCTCGTCAAACGCCCCCATTTCAAACAGTATTTGCCCGCGAAGAAACGCGAACTCCTCTTTATGTGGTCCGTCTGTCTTCGCCTTATCCAATAACGCCAAGGCCTGTTCGTTTTTACTTAAGTCCTTAAGCGCGTAAACCTGTGCGAGCATAAAAAGTTGATTGTTAACATCCACTTGGGCCAAGGCCTCAAATAAAGGCAGGGCATCCGCTGGATTTTGGTAATTAAGATGGCAAAAAGCAAGATTCGCACGCGCCACATGATATGACGGCGATATGTCCAAGGCGGCGTTAAAAGCACGTTCTGCCCTGATCGGATCTTGCAGCCGCACCCAAATCGTTCCAACCGTATTTAAAACTTCATGATCGTTCGGTTTGACGGCGAGGCTATCCTCTAAATAAATGAGTGCATTATGATAGTCACCGCTGTCACGCGCTATCATTGCCGCAAGGTGTTTTGCTTTGTGATGTTGAGACTCTTTTAGCAAAGGCGCTAACATCTTACGTGCCGCGTCAAAATTTCCGCTTCGATAAAGACCATTGGCCTCATTTAAAATCTTATTTGGGTCTGTCATACACTTCGTTTAGTGAAAGACATGGAACTTGGAAAGTCTAAATCAATATCTCTGTCAAAACAGTCGAGTTTGACTTGCGTCATACCACCTTAGCCGCTTATGACATGCCCATAAGATATTCTCCCCTGCTCGTTTTTAAACGTTAAGGCTCCATATATGACAAATCATCATTCCCAAGATTGGAATAATTACTGGCAAGGACGATCTGCCTCTGAAGGTGGGAATGCATTAACGGGCGTGGGAATTGAAAACAATGCTGTTTTATCTTCATTTTGGCAAAAAACCTTTAAACCTCTCCCCCAAACAGCACGTCTTGTTGACTTTGCTTGCGGCGCAGGGTCGGTTCTTAAACATGCCCATAATGCCAATATGAAAAATCTAACGGGGATCGATATTTCCGGTAGCGCCATTGATGTACTCACAGATAAATATCCATCCATTAAGGGGGTCGTCTGCCCTGTGGATAGAACACCCTTCAATGATAGGGAGTTTGACATTATCGTCAGTCAATTTGGCTTTGAATATGCTGGCGGAAAAAACCAACGTATAAACACCACCAAAGAAATGGTGCGTATTTTAAAACCATCAGGAAAAATCGTTTTGATAGCCCATATTAAGAACGGTGCTATCATGCGCGACTGCCAAACATCTTTAGATCAAATCAACATGATTGCTAAAAGTCAATTCTTCAAAATAGCTCAATCCACATTCATAGCCTCTCATAACGCGAATAATACAAAAAGCGCTCATGATAAGAATAAAGCCGAAAGTACAATGAAGCGGCTGAATCAGGCTTCAAAGCCCCTATTAGATTGGCTGAAGGAAGAAAATTTAGAAAAAAACGATTTTGCCAAATTTATCTATTACCTTTTACAGAGCTCAAATAAATTACTTCAAAATTACCACAAATACACACCTAGCGACGGAAAAGCGTGGTTTGATGGTATGGAGAGGGAAACATTCGCCTATAAGGGCCGTATGTCCAGCATGATTGACGCGGCGCTGAGCCAGCAAGACGCGCAGGCTTTATTAGACACATTCGAAACCGCGGGACTAACCTCTAACCCACTGGAAAAATTACACTTTCCACAAGAAAGAGCCCCAATCGCTTGGAAAATACAAACGGCATAAACCTTATTAAAGCTCGCTTTATTTAATTCGGCGAACACGTATTCCGCGGCGCGTCGTTTTTCCGTTCTCATCAAGCAAGGTCATCAGATAACTGCCAAAAGTCGCTGGTTTTATTCTTGCCTGTCTAGTTCTTTTAGAAACAGACCCTGTGCTGCCATTAACTTGCTCCCAAACTTGACCATTATCCATTGTGATCTTTAAGCCCGACCGTCTACGATCAATAGATGATATGTCGAAAACTTGTTCTCGATTGTTTACCTCTTTCTCAATCTTTTCAGCTTTCTGATCCTTCTTATCGTCCTTATCTTTTTTATTTGAGCGTAAGATATTCAATTTTGGAAGTGAGAAGCCAAAAGCATCACGTTCGATCTCTTTGACCTTTTCAGAATCAATCGTGACGATTTCCTGTCTTTGCTCTTTTTCTCGCAAAAGTGGAACTTGTGTATCGTAACAACGCCAACGTTCATTATCGCTCTCAATATCGGCACAGGCGAAGAGACCATCAAGCGGCTTAGTATTATCTTGAGCAAAAACTACGTTAGGTGCTAATAATGCAAAAACAAAACCACATGCTGCATATCCAAGCTTCGTTTTTATATTCATATATAAACCTCTTACTTTCAATCACTTAGACTTTTGTAATATTGTAAAATCGTAGTCAAAACCAAGATAGTCCTAACATTTCATGATACGCCATACCTGTTAGCACAGCCTAGACCAATAGTGTGTTTTTGCAACATATTTTAAGGAATTGAAGTTCAGCCCATCCCTCTAAGCAGACTTATGGCGTGAGACGTTTAAACATAACAAATTTAAACGTTACAAATTTGCAACATGATTTAAGTAATTCGAGTTGAGTCCCCCCAAAGGCCGCGTTCTTACTTGAGACTTTTAAATCAAACGTTACAAAGACGTCATACGCGTGTTGTAAAAATGCGCATTACGTACAGGGATAAGTTACATCTAGCTTGTCTCGCTCTCATTTTAATAAAGTCAAGTTTAAGGAGACTTTTAATGAATAATTTGACAAAAAAGCAATTGCTTCTAACAACATTGTTGTCAGCAGTGACGGTTGCTTCATTCAGCGCGCCTGCGGTAGCGCAAGACGCTGATGGAGATGAAATCATTGTTACGGGTTCACGTATCAAACAACTGGACTTCCAGTCCAACTCACCTGTTGCAACAGTTAATGTAGAACAATTTGAAAAAACTTTCTCTATTAACACGGAAAACCTCCTCAACACACTTCCGCAAACTGTTGCTGGTCTTGACCGTACGTCAAACAATCCAGGTAACGGTTCTGCAACAGTTAACCTTCGTGGTCTTGGCGCCAACAGAACACTTGTTCTTGTAAACGGTACACGTCAGATTCCTTTCGGCCAAAACGGTGTTGTCGACCTTAACACAATCCCTGTTAGCTTGATCGAAAACGTTGAAGTTCTTACGGGTGGTGCGTCATCTGTATATGGTGCTGATGCGGTTGCTGGTGTTGTTAACTTTATTCTTGACGATGATTTCGAAGGCTTCGAAAGCAATGTTGGTTACTCAATCACAGACGAGGGCGACGCTGGTCTTTTCAACCTTTCCGCAACTATCGGCGCTAATTTCGATGATGATCGCGGTAATGTTGTTTTAGACGTATCATATGCAAATCGTGATTCACTATTCCAAGGCGATCGTGATTTCTCAGAAGTTGCTCTTTTCAACAATGCTGACAACACAGGCCTAGAGCCAGGCGGTTCATCAGGTACACTAGGTACAACATTGTTTGGATTTAGTGCTCCTAATCTATTCGCTACTGTTCCAGATAACAGTAACGGTAACGGTCTTTTTGATGGAAACGGTGGCATTGCACCATTTATCTCCACTGGTGACGTAAATGACTTCTACAACTACGCACCTGTTAACTTCCTACAGTTGCCGCAAGAGCGATTCACAATCACATCACTTGGTAGCTATGAAATTAACAACCACGTTGAAATCTACGGGCGTGGAACATTCGCGCAAAACCGCGTTGATAGCCAATTGGCTCCAACACCAATTTTCCAAACATCAGAAATTTCTCTTGATGGAAACCCATTCCTATCCGCTGAGACACAAGCTATCTTGTCAAACTCAATCGGTAATGGCGTGGATACAGATGGTGACGGCATTGATGATACAGCAACAGGTTTCTTTGGTCGTCGTCTTGAAGAAGTTGGCCCTCGGGTAACAAATGATATCAACGATGTTTTCCAAATCACATTAGGTGCTCGTGGTGATATCACAGATGTATGGGGATACGACGTATTCTTCCAAGAAGGCCGTACAACTCGCGCACTTACGCAGCTTGGTAACGTAAACAGAGACCGTTACGATCAAGCGTTACTACTTGCCGATGCTGATGGTGATGGTAATGTTGATCTCGACGCAAATGGTAACCCAACTTGCGCCGATACTGGTGCAAATGGCGGTACTGTCGGATGTACACCACTAAACATTTTTGGTGCTGGCAATATTAGCCAAGGCGCTGCTGACTTCATTAATACAGCTGTTGCGTCAACATCAGAGTTTCAACAAACGATTATCCAAGGTAACGTTTTTGGTGACTTAGGTGAATTAAGCTTAACTGATACACCAATCGGTGTTGCTATCGGTGGTGAATACATCGAAACTGAAGCTGATTTCCGTCCATCACAAGACTTGGCTGCGGGTACGATCGCTGGCTTTAACGGATCTCCGCCTTCAGGTGGTTCATTTGACGTATATTCAATATATGGCGAATTGAAAATCCCACTTGTCGAAGGTCTACCTTTTGCACAGAACATTACACTTGATCTTGCTGGTCGTTACTCCGACTACAATACAACAGGTGGTAATGAGACCTACAAAATTGGTGGTTCATGGGCTGTTAATGATCAGCTCCGCTTCCGTGGTAACTATAACCGTGCTGTCCGCGCTCCGAACATTGGCGAACTATTCGCTCCAGTCGCACAAGGCTTCCCAGGTGCACAAGACCCATGTTCATCTGCGGGTGCTGTAAACGGTGTTGTACCGGCAGCTGTTCAAGCTGTTTGTTTAGCAACAGGTGTTTCTGCTGCAAACATCGGCTCAACTGCAATTGACACGATCTCTGGTCAGGTTGAAACACTTGCTGGTGGTAATGTTAATCTAGACGTCGAAACAGCTGACACATTCACAATTGGTGCTGTCATTGAGCCGGAATTCATTCCAGGCCTATCGCTTTCAGTCGATTACTATGACATTACGATTGATGATGCGATTGCTGCCTTCGGTGGTGGTGCACAAAACGTTCTTGACACATGTTTAACAGACACAGAATTTGGTGGCGTAGGCTCAGAATTCTGTAACGTTATTCAGCGTCAACCAGGTGGTTTGATTGACTTCATCTCCCTTCAAGCTCAAAATGTTGCGTCTATCGAAAACACAGGTATCGATATCCTTGCACGTTATGGCTTTGAATTTTCTGATTGGGGGAACTTCAACGTAACCTATAACTCTACTATCAACTTAGATAACAACTTCACAGCCTTTGAAGGTGCTGATGTTATCACATGTGCTGGTGAGTTTGGTACAACATGTGGCGAACCTGATCCAACATACCGTCACCGTACAACAGGTGGTTGGGACAAAGGACCGTTCTCAGCACAAGTTGTTTGGCGTCTAGTTGGTAGCGTTGATGATGACGCGCCAGGAACAAACTTCGTTGATGAGATTGGTACATTCCATTACTTTGATGCATCAGCATCATGGGATTTGACTGACAACTACGCGATCACTGTTGGTATGAACAATGTGTTCGATAGAAACCCACCAGTAATCGGTGACAATGATGAGCAAGCAAACACATTCCCAGCCACATATGATGTATTTGGCCGGACATTATTTGCTAGCCTAAGAACAAAGTTCTAGGCTTTTAGTCCCATATCAATATTTTAACCGGCCTTCACTGGCCGGTTTTTTTATGTCTAAATATAATCCACTTACTTTTTTATCAGGCGAAAGCTTGATTATAACTACGACCTCTCAGGCCGCTCTCTACCTTGCAAGGCAAGAGACCTCGCCTACCCTGTCCAAAGCGATAGTATAATAATTTTAATCGTGATAACGGCTTAAACTATATTTCTACTCAAATTCTTGATCGCTATTTTCTAGGAACTAACCAAGAGAAGAGCGTTGATTTAACCGCCATATACTTATGGTCTGTGTTAGAAATTTCACATCAAAGAACCTGTATAGAAACCATAGGGGTAAGTTACCTTTCAAATCTGGATTGACAAACAAACACAATAATATCAGCATCCAGGCTATATATATAAACCGAGGGGCTTCGTATTATAACTCTCCATGAACGCGAGCTTACATATAGTCAGAAACAGATCTGATGATTTAAAAGCATAGAAACACTTAGTATTTATGAAGTCTATTCAAACGCAGAGGACTGTAGCTTTTTTACAATAGAAAGCGCTTAGGCTCGATAATCTGATTAACCATTGATACCCCCAAATAAGTCGTTACCGAAGGTACGCATAAAAAAAACGGATCATAAAGACCCGTTCAAACAACCATTACTATGTGTTGAAGACCTTAGAGCGTTTCAGCAACTGACTTTAAACCATCAAGGTTTTGCTGTGCGTTCAAGGCTGCGTCGCCTTCAAGTCCAGATAAAGAGCTCGTAGCTGTTTCGATCTCAACCTTGATGGCCTCAAGCTCGACGTCAGACATATCAGAGGCTCGCTCAGCGAGGACGATAAGTCCTTCAGACGTCACATCTGCAAATCCGCCTTGGACGAAATATTGTGTCTCTGTACCGTCGTTATACACGGTGATCGCACCTGTACGAATAGCCGCCATTAGCGGGCTATGGTTCGGATAAATGCCCAGATCACCTTCGGTTCCTGGAACGTCAACCTGATCCACAGCACCTGAAAAAAGCTCACGCTCTGGTGATACAAGAGAGAAATTGAGTTTATCAGCCATATTACTGTTTCGTCTTTATTTTAAGAGACGAAGCATAATGCCTCGCCCTAAATAATTTTTCTTACGCCGCGTCTGAAGCCATTTTAGCAGCCTTTTCGACCACATCATCAATGCCGCCAACCATGTAGAACGCTTGCTCTGGAAGGTGATCATATTCACCTTCAACAAGACCTTTAAATGATCGAACGGTATCTTCGAGCGGAACCTGAATACCAGGAGAACCTGTAAAGATTTCAGCCACGTCGAACGGCTGTGACAAGAATTTCTCAACCTTACGCGCACGAGACACGACAAGCTTATCTTCTTCTGACAATTCATCCATACCCAAGATGGCGATAATGTCTTGAAGTGACTTATATTTTTGTAGAATTTCCTGAACACGGCGGGCCACTTCATAATGCTCTACACCAACAGTCCGTGGCTCGAGAATACGAGACGAGCTATCAAGCGGATCAACCGCAGGGTAAATACCTTTTTCAGAGATCGCACGATTAAGAACGGTCGTCGCATCCAAATGGGCGAAAGATGTCGCTGGCGCAGGGTCAGTCAAATCATCGGCAGGAACGTAAACGGCCTGAACCGATGTAATCGATCCTTTTGTCGTTGAGGTAATACGCTCTTGCATAGCGCCCATTTCAGTCGCCAATGTTGGCTGATAACCCACAGCAGACGGAATACGACCAAGAAGCGCTGACACTTCTGAACCCGCTTGTGTGAAACGGAAGATGTTATCAACGAAGAACAGAACGTCTTTACCTTCTTCATCACGGAAATATTCCGCTTGAGATAGACCTGTCAAAGCAACACGTGCACGCGCTCCTGGAGGCTCATTCATCTGACCATAAACGAGGGTCGCGCGGCTTTCGCCGTCGAGGTTAATCACGTTTGATTCGATCATTTCGTGGTAAAGGTCATTCCCTTCCCGTGTCCGTTCGCCAACACCGGCAAAGACAGAGTAGCCACCAAATAGTTTCGCAATATTGTTGATCAATTCCATGATCAAAACAGTCTTACCAACACCGGCACCGCCGAAGAGACCGATTTTACCACCTTTTGAATAAGGGCAAAGCAAGTCGATAACTTTAATACCTGTCGCAAGGACTTCTGTTTCCGTCGCCTGGTCAACAAAGGCAGGCGCTTCTTTATGGATAGACGCCATAGCTTTTGATTTGATCGGGCCACGTTCATCAATCGGCTCACCGATGACGTTCATAATACGGCCTAGCGTTTCAGGGCCAACAGGTACTGTGATTGATTGTCCCAAATCCGTAACGGCTTGACCGCGAACCAGGCCTTCAGTCGAGTCCATCGCAATTGTACGGACTGTGTTTTGACCGAGATGCTGCGCCACTTCGAGAACCAGACGGTTACCTTGGTTATCGGTTTCCAACGCATTCAAAATTGCCGGCAATTCACCGTCAAATTCAACGTCAATAACCGCGCCGATAACTTGGCTGATACGGCCTGTCGCTTTTGATGCGGCAACTTTTTTCTTCGCCGGAGTGCGTTTAGCAGTAGACTTCTTAGTCGTTGCCTTTTTAGCCGGAGCTTTTTTTGCGGGTGATTTCGCCATGATGTATGTTCCTCTTGGCTTTCTTTAAAGCGCTTCCGCGCCGGAAATAATTTCAATCAGTTCAGATGTAATCTGGGCCTGACGTGTTCTGTTGAATAGAAGTGACAGATCATCGATCATATCGCCCGCGTTACGGGTCGCATTATCCATAGCTGTCATTTTAGAGCCCATCTCACCCGCTACATTTTCAAGCAAAGCTGCGAAAATTTGCGTATTGAGATTACGCGGCATAAGCACTTGCAAAATGCCAGCTTCGTCAGGTTCATAAGTGTAAATTGCACCTTTAAGGTCATTCGACGGGGCCGAGTTTTCTGTAGCTTCATCACTAAGCTCTAATCCTGCCGCAACAGGAATGAGTGTTTTCATTGTCGGCGTTTGTGTCATCACGTTTTCAAACTGACTATAAATCAGTTTCGCAACGTCAAATTCACCCGCTTCATACATGGCTGTAATTTTACCGCCAAGACCCTGCGCGACCGCTGCCGTGATAGTTTTTTCTTCACGCAATGAAATAAATTCGACAATATCGTCCTTGTAAAGGCGAACAAGAAGCTCATGACCTTTTTTACCGATACAGAAGATTTTGACCGTCTTACCTGCACGCTTAAGCGCAATAATTTCTTCACGCGCCGCTCGAACAATATTACCATTAAACCCGCCGCAAAGACCGCGATCAGCCGTAGCAACAACGACCAAATGCACATCATCCTTGCCTGTACCCACAAGCATCTCTGGTGCGTCACCATTACCAACCATCGAGCTGGCCAAATTGGTAATCACAGCATTCATACGCTCAGTATAGGGGCGAGAGTTTTCCGCCGCTTCATGCGCTTTACGCAGTTTTGCAGCTGCAACCATTTGCATGGCTTTCGTGATCTTTTGCGTCGACTTAATCGACGCGATCCGAGTTTTAAGCTCTTTCAAAGACGCCATAGGTCGTCTCTCCTCGTTTCAATCAACCTAAGCCGCGAAGCTTGTTGTGAAATCTTCCAAAACTGCTCTTAAGCGCGCTTCAATATCATCCGTAAGTTTTTTGCCTGTCGCAATATCGCTTAAGATTGAAGCATAATCAGCGTGAAGCAGCGCGAGAAGTTCTTTCTCGTAACGGCCCACATCTTTTGTTTCAATCCGGTCAAGAAATCCGCGTGTTCCCGCGTAAATAACAGCCACTTGCTCTTCCACTTGAAGCGGAGAGAATTGTGGTTGCTTAAGTAGCTCAGTCAAGCGCTCACCGCGCGCAAGCAGCTTCTGCGTTGATACGTCAAGATCAGAACCAAATTGCGCGAAGGCTGCCATTTCACGGTACTGCGCAAGCTCACCTTTAATCGGACCCGCAACCTGTTTCATTGCTTTAATTTGAGCAGATGAGCCCACACGAGAAACGGACAGGCCGACGTTAAGCGCTGGACGAATACCTTGGTAGAACAAGTCTGTTTCCAAGAAAATCTGGCCATCAGTAATCGAAATAACGTTTGTCGGAATAAAGGCCGAAACATCATTACCTTGTGTTTCGATAATTGGAAGGGCTGTCAAAGACCCGCCGCCATTATCCTCATTTAGCTTCGCCGCACGCTCAAGCAAACGGGAGTGAAGATAGAAAACGTCACCCGGATAAGCTTCACGGCCCGGAGGACGACGAAGTAGAAGTGACATTTGACGATAAGCGACAGCTTGCTTGGAAAGATCATCATAAATGATCAGGCCGTGCATGCCGTTATCGCGGAAATATTCGCCCATCGCGCAACCTGCGAACGGAGCTAGGAACTGAAGAGGTGCTGGCTCAGAGGCCGTCGCGGCGACAATAATGGAATATTCCATCGCGCCGTTTTCTTCGAGTGTTTTAACAAGTTGAGCCACTGTTGAACGCTTTTGGCCAACAACAACATAGATACAGTAAAGCTTGTCGTTTTCGCGGTCTTCGTCAAAAGCTGCCTTTTGGTTTAAGATCGCGTCGACAGCCACAGCCGTCTTACCTGTTTGACGGTCACCAATGATTAGCTCACGTTGACCACGGCCAACAGGGATAAGCGCATCAATAGCCTTAATACCCGTTTGAACAGGCTCGTGAACACCTTTACGTGGCATAATGCCTGGCGCTTTCACGTCAACAAGACGGCGCTCAGTCGATTTGATTGGACCCTTCCCGTCAATCGGCTCACCTAGCGGGTTCACAACGCGGCCCAAAAGACCCTTTCCGACAGGAACGTCAACAATTTCGCCGAGACGCTTAACGGTGTCGCCTTCTTTAATACCACGGTCATCACCGAAGATAACAACACCGACATTGTCAGTTTCTAGGTTTAGCGCCATGCCTTTGATGCCACCAGGAAACTCGACCATCTCACCGGCGCGGACATTATCCAAACCGTAAATACGAGCAATACCGTCACCCACTGACAACACCTGACCAACGTCAGAGACTTTAGCTTGAGTTCCAAAATCCTTGATTTGTTTCTTCAGGATCGAGGAAATTTCTGCCGCGCGAATATCCATGATTATACCTCTTTGCTTAAGCCCTTGGGCCTTATGCGTCTTTCAATGCGAGATTTAGATCCTCAAGCTGTGTCTTGAGGGAGCTATCATAAAGTTTAGACCCTAACCGCACGACAAAGCCGCCGAGCAAAGATGAGTCCACGTCCAATTCCAGATCAACCTTGCGGCCAACCGTTTTCTTTAAATTTGTTTTGATCGCCGTAACTTGAGCTGCCGTTAATTTCTTGGCGCTTGTAACTTTCGCGATTTGAGACCCGCGTCTGAGAGCCAACTCACCCTCTACAGCCGTAATAATAGCAGGAAGCTCCGCTGTACGGCGATTCGTAGCGACTAAACCGATAAATTGCGTTGCTAAATTTCCGAGCTTTGCTTTTTTGGCGACAGCGACCATCGCTTTGACTTTGTCTTCAGTCGCTATAACAGGACTAGATGCAAGGCGACGGAGATCTACGCTAGAGGCAAACATCGTCTTAACTTTTACGAGATCTTTTTCCAATGATTTCAGTACTGTAGCGTTAGATGCCAATTCGATAACTGCCATAGCGTAGCGCTTAGGAGCTTCACCTGTAATTATGTCTGATTGTGACACTATATAGGACCTATATCTATGCAGACTAACTGATAAAACTAGCCGCTAAAACATGCAAAAAGCGGGTTGAGCAAGCACCCAATCCACTAAACTTTCGCTGCCTTTAGCACGGGCAATTTTATATGCCAACCCTGAATTCGGTGCGGCAATATGACAGAGGCAATCTAATCCAAAACTTTACTAAAAAATAAGCCCAATTAAGCCCTGCTTACAATCTATACTAGCAAAACAGGGTGAAATACACTAATTAAGCCTTTCATAAAAAAACATAACAACTATTATTGCAGTTCGATTACCTTACATAAAACTCTGCGGGTCAATATCGATTTGAAACTTATATTTCGGCGGGATTTTTACCCTCCGTTTCCATGCTGCCATATACTGCGAGAGACTCACCTCTGACGCAGCCTGAATTAACAATCTCTGCCTAAACCGTCCTCGTAGGCGGGCGATAGGAGCCTCAGACGGCCCTGAAATTTCAACCCCCTCAGCTCTTGGCGCGCGGTCAACAACGTCTTTGGCAAACCGCGCCGTACCGCCATGATCTGGTCCTGACATAATAATAGCCGCTAGCTTTCCAAACGGCGGCAGTCCCAAGAGGTTCCGCATATCACGCTCAGTCTCTATGAAGCGAGATCGATCACCTGCTGCCAAGGCGGTCAAAGCTTCATGTTCGGGCTGGTGCGTCTGTATCATCGCCGTTCCCGGCTTATCCGCCCGCCCTGCGCGGCCTGCGACCTGCACTAAGGTCTGGTAGGTGCGCTCCCCTGCGCGCATATCCCCACCAGCTAAGCTCAAATCACCGTCAACCACGCCGACAAAGGTCAAATGCGGGAAGTTATGGCCTTTTACCACCATTTGCGTGCCGACAAGAATATCAATATCGCCGTTCGCCATGCGCCGCATCCTATCGGCGATTTTGTCAGGATTGCCAGCCGTATCGGATGAGAACACTTCAACCCGCGCATCTGGAAACAGTATAGCTGCCTCCTCGGCAACCCGTTCCACCCCTGGCCCAACGGATGTCAGACTACTTTCGGTCTTACAATGAGGGCAAGCTTTCGGCATCGGCATAGAGAAGCCTGTATAATGACAGCGCGCCCGACCTGTTGCGCGGTGTTCAACGAGCCAACTATCTGTATCGGGACTACGGAGCTTTTCCCCGCATGCCCGACATATAATAAGCGGCGCATATCCACGGCGGTTAAGGTAAAACAACGCTTGTTCGCCCTTATTTAGAACAGCACGGGTCGCCTCTATGAGAGGCTCTGATATATAATGGCCCGATTCAGGTGGATTTTCCTTTAAATCAACCAGTTTGATCGGTGGTAATGTCACCGCACCAGGACGCTCGGGCAGTATAATGTGAGCATAGCGCCCCTGACGTGCATTCTCAAAACTCTCTAAAGTCGGCGTCGCCGAAGCCAACACCACCGCGTGGCCAAAAATCTTACCCCGTAACACCGCCATATCGCGAGCATTATATATTACCCCCTCTTCTTGCTTGTAGGAGCCATCATGTTCTTCATCAATGATAAGGGCTTTCAAATTCGGATAAGGTAGAAACAAGGCAGACCTTGCCCCAATGACCAATTGCGCTCGCCCTTGCGCGACTTCTCGCCATGTTCGACGACGCGCCGCATCCCCTAAAGCGGAGTGCCACGGGGCGGGTTCAACCCCAAAGCGGTCTTTAAAACGGCGTAAACTCGCCTGTGTTAAGGCAATTTCAGGTACAAGCACCAAAACTTGCCCCCCTTGGCGGATCGCCTCAGCCGCGGCTTCAAAATAAACTTCTGTTTTCCCCGAACCTGTCACTCCGTCGAGGAGACTGACGGAAAAACCGCCGCGTTTAACCTGCACTTCAAGCTCTTTCGCCGCTTGCTTTTGCCCCACTGTCAGAGTGTGACCGCCAAAATCAGGATCAGGGACAGCAAAAGGTGGATCAACAAGGCCGCGTTCAGCGGCCAAACCGCCTGCGGCCTCAAAGCCTTTAACCACACCGGCTGAAACACCCGAGCGCTTTGCAATCTCACTCGCACGCGCAGGAAACGGGCCGCCATCATCAAGCAGTTTACGGCGCGAGGGTGTTATCTTCCCCGTGAACCCATCCTTAGGTCGATAAAGCGTCACCTCCGCGCTCGGCTCAAGGGCCTTATAAGACCGTATGACCATCCGCAGCACCAATCCAGCCGAGACAACATTGTAACGGGCAACCCAGTTGACGAACTCGATCATTTTCGCAGGGAGAGCACGTGTCGCCTTACGGTCTACAATCTCTTTTAGAGTGCGCGCGCTCGGTTTTGCCTCGCCCCAAACTATGCCAATTTTCATTTGCTTACCAATAGGCGCAATGACAAAGTCACCGACGCTGACATCAAGGTGCGGGGGCACAGCATAGTCAAACGGTTCCGGCACATTAACCGGGAATAGGATTTGGACGTTTCGCGATTCCATAAGTTGTGATAACAGACCGCAAACGACTCGCTTACCCTTTTTTGGAGAAACTCATGAAATTTTTTATCGATAGTGTCGACATCGACGCCATTACTGAACTTAGTGACATTGGCTTATGTGATGGCGTTACAACCAACCCATCGATCATTGCTAAATCAGGGCGCGATTTCAAAGATGTCATCAAGCAAATTTGCGGCCTGACCGATGGCCACGTCAGCGCCGAAGTCGTCGCAACTGACGCCGAAACGATGATAAAAGAAGGCCGTCATCTACGTAAAATTGCTGACAATGTTTGTGTCAAATTACCGCTAACCAAAGACGGTTTAAAAGCCTGCTCTATCTTATCTAGAGAAGGCATCCCAACCAATGTCACTCTTTGCTTTAGCGCCAACCAAGCCTTACTTGCCGCCAAGTGCGGAGCCACCTATATTTCACCCTTCATTGGACGCCTTGACGACCTCGCTTTAGACGGGATGGAACTCATTGAAGACATCCGAACTATCTATGACAATTACGGATTTGAAACGGAGATTTTAGCCGCCTCAATTCGTAATATTAATCACGCCAAAGACTGCGCCCTCGTTGGAGCGGACGTTATGACAGCGCCGCCTAAAGTTATCTTCCAAATGGCCAACCATGCTTTGACCGATAAAGGCCTTGCAGCCTTCTTAAAAGACTGGGAAAGCACAGGTCAAAAAGTCCTCTAAGAAGGACTCATAAGCCATTGTTTTACAATAATTTATTTAAAAATAAACAATGAGACTAATTAGAGATTTTACGAAGTTTGCGTGGCCGCATAAAAATGCGGTGCGCCACTAAACCAAGCCCAGATAGAGCGAATAAAACGGCGGCTCCTGAGAACAATCTAAGCCACCATGAGTTAAAATTCTCGCGCTCTTTATAGTCCATAATATGTAGCATCCACATGAAATCAAATACGCGCCAAACCCGTGTTCGAACCGCTTTTAATTCCGCCGTTTTTGCATCCAAATACAGACGCGTTTTATCCTTATCTTTATACTCAATTTGCCACACAGGAAGAGGCCCTCTGTACTCTCTTGGCGCGACCAATAGCTTCTCAAATTGCTTAACCTCGCCCTCGCCTTTATAGAGGCGCTCTGCTACATTTTGAATATCCTCAGCAGTTAATTCGGACCACATATCTCCGCTAACCGCGTCGATAATTTGCTCTCCGTTATCACCGATTAAAACATAGGCAGGATGGCCTGCTGCTGTAATTAATTTCGCCCCAGATAATTCACCTTCATAGAGTGACATCGCCAATTCAAGAGGAATTAAATTTTGCGTCTGAAGTGACACCTCTGGCACATCCACCAGATGTCGTCCGCGCACCTCATTAATCGGAAACAAGCTCATGATGAAGCCTGATAGAAACCATAATAATATTTGCAGACCCAGAACTAACCCGGCCCATTTGTGGGCGCGTGTCATATAACGGAAGGCATTTCGTTGGCTCATCATAGATATCAATTAGGTGATAGGCCTATGAATGTCGACTCAAGAGATTAGACTTGAACCTTATGTCGCAATCATACAAACAAGCCTATGCACACCGCTCTAATCATTCTCATTGCCGCACTCATTACGGCCATGATTTCTGGCCTCTTCGGCATGGCGGGCGGTATGATTTTCATGGGAATTATCACCATTTTCCTCGGTGTTCCCGAAGCTATGATCGTTCATGGGGCCGTACAAGGCCTATCCAATTCATACCGTGCCTTTTTACTCCGCGCTAATATTCGGTGGGACATTTTCGGCTTTCATGCCATCGGGGCTTTACCTGCCATTATCGGTCTTGCGTTCATCGTGTTTATTCCGTCTAAAGCCTTTGTCTATTTTGCCCTTGGCCTCCTACCCTTTATCCTCTGGTTACCGCGCGGCTGGATGCAGGGAGACGCAGAACGCCCGCGCGATGCTGTTATGTGTGGATTTATGGTAATTGGCCTCAATCTAACAGCAGGTATCGCAGGCCCAGCCCTTGATTTCTTTTATGTCAGAACAGGTCTCTCACGCCTCGAGATCGTCGCAACAAAGGCTGTCACCATGTTTGCAGCCCATATGGTTAAAATCGCCTTTTTCGGTTTACCCCTCATCCTAGCAGGAAACTTAAGCGGACTCCCGCCAGCGTGGGTATTTATCGCCGTTATTCCTTGCGCAATGCTCGGAACCTACACAGGCACAAGCTTGTTGCATCGCCTATCGGATATTCAGTTTAAATCTTACACTAAGTATCTTGTGACCCTCGACGGCAGTGTATATTTATGGCGCGGTTTCACACTAACAGGGTTTCTATTATAACTTAAACACACGATAAGATTGCATTATCTTTAAAACAACTTAAACGTTTAAGTTGTAAGTAATAATCTTGACCTACTTTAAATTCATATCTGCCTTGGTTTTCTCCCTCTTCGGCCTCTGCAATTTGGCGTGGGGGCAAATCAACACCCCAACTGAGGTCGCCGACCTCGTATTCTGGGTCGATGCAACTGATGTTAATGCGAATGGTGTTCAACCTGCCAACGGAGCGGTTATAACGACGTGGGCTGATAAAAGTGGCTTTGGCAATAATTTAAGCCGAACCGCAGGCACGATTACCTTTGAGGCAACAGGGTTTGATGGTGTCAATCCAGGATTACGGTTTCCATTAGTGGCCGATATGGATGGACCAAATCCTTTCTCGGGCAATTTTCAAAATCAAATGACGGTCTTCTTCGTGAACTCCAATGTCACCTTAACCAATAATTTCTCTCTCTCACTCAATGGACACAATACGGGAGCCAACATTGCGAATGGGCGCTTTAGCTTTCATACACCGTGGATAAATAATAATGTGTTCTTTGATGCTGGGGCCTGTTGCGGGACGACAAGGCTAAGAAATCCAACCCCTAATGGCCTAACGGAGACAACCCTTTATACAGGCTTAAATGATGAAGTCGGTAACTCTCAACTTTTAAGATTGGACGGCACCCTGCTTGTTTCAGACACAACAGGTCATAATGCCAATGTTTCTGGCGGCATTCATGTTGGCGACCTACCAAGCGCTCAAAGATATAATGGACGGTTTGCTGAAATTATTATTTATAAGCGAGCATTAAACCCAAGTGAAATTATGGATGTAGAATGCTATCTATTGAATAAATGGAAACCAACTGTCTTTCAAACTATATGCCAAGCCAATATCGCGGCACAAAAAACAGTCGAAACTTGGGACCCACAAAGCATTGGCCTGTACTCCACGCCTGGCAATGATGTTCTCTATAAAATCACTGTCACCCATTTAGGCGGGGCGACACTTGATAATAATTCCGTATTTTTGGCAGATAGCTTGCCGCGCGAAATTATGTTTTTCAACGGTGACATTGATGACGTGGGGCCTGAGACCCAACCCGTAATCTTTACCAATAACGGATCAAGCCTGTCTTTTGACATCCTCAGCGACCTCGGGTTTTCTAACGTATCTTCTCCTCCTGACGATATGTCGGATTGCAGTTATGCCCCTCTTGTCGGTTACGACCCGAATGTAAGGTATATATGCTTTAACCCTGCAGGAAATTTTGCATCTACTCAACCCACGTCATCATTTGAGGTGTCTTTCAGAGCCCAAATCAAATAGTCAATCTGATTGAGACTTCCCCGACTTGGGTCGCATTGTGTAACTATAAAGCGCTATGCCAAAAACCGTCAACGCCGTCCCTATTCCGTCATACAGACCAAAGGGTTCCCCTAAGAGACCAATAGCTAAACCAATGGTCGCAATCGGACTGAGCATGCCTAAAATCGCCACCCGTTGCGGGCCAATGCGCCCTAAGGCTATATTGACAAGAAACGTTGGGAAAATCGTCCCAAACACACCGAGCATAAAGCCAATCACATAGATGTTTTGCGAATATTGCCCAATATGCGCCAAAGACTGTGTCCCGTTGACGATGACAAAATGCGTTAAAATCGCAGTTGTCGCCCCAATCATGCCGTAGCACGTGAAATAAAGGCTCCCTATTTTATCAATCGTGGTTTTAGCTAAAAGCTGAAACAGCGCGAAGAACACGGCGGTTAGAAGGATTAACGCCGACCCCAAGGCAACATTTTCACCTATGGCAATATCCCCACCCCAAAAGATCACGAGGATACCACTATAAGCGAGTAAAATACACAAAACGGCCTTGAAGCTAACGGGCTTTCCGAAAAACATCGCCCCCAGTAAAAATACGAATGCAGGGTAGGTAAAAAGCAATAAGCGCTCTAGCTGCGCCGTAATATATTGCAGGCCAACAAAATCCAGTAGAGAACAAACATAATAACCAAGCATCCCGAGGAAGAATGCAGGCAATATCAACTTTAAGGTCGGCCTATCTATCCCGTCCCGTTTGGCCCGCCGCTCTAACCATACAAGCCCTAGAATATAGGCTGGAAGAGCAAACAGGACCCGCAAAGCCAAGAGGCTAATGGGGTCAGGCACAAGACCGTCCGCCGCGTACCCTAGCTTTATAAAAATCGCCTTCGTTGAAAAGAGGATCGCTCCAACAACGCCGCATACAAAGCCCCAAAACACCCAAGAGCGTGAACCGACTTTGGCTTGCGTGCCGTCAAACAATGACGGAGCCGTCATCATGGTGCGTATATTAAGGGCCATAATTAGCTGTTCACCGGCTTCGCCTGTTTCGCTTGCTTACGGCGCACCTTGAAGAAGTCTTTCAAAATTTGACTACACTCTTGCGCAAGAACTCCACCTGTGACGCTGGGTCTGTGGTGGCAGCTCGGTTGCTCAAAGAACCGAACCCCGCTGTCTACGGCCCCACCTTTAGGGTCCAACGCGCCGTAAACCACACTATCAATTCGCGCATTCGACAGCGCAGCGGCACACATTGTGCACGGCTCGAGGGTGACAAAAAGCGTCAAACCACCGAGTCGGTAATTATTTTTCGCGTAAGCCGCATCCCGAAGCACCAAGATTTCGGCGTGAGCCGTGGGGTCACAAATCCCAATTGGAGCGTTCCCTGCCCGCGCTATAATGTCTCCAGAGGCCGAATCTACCAAAATAGCGCCTACTGGGACCTCTCCGCGTGAACTTGCCGCTTGCGCCTCGGCTAGGGCTTCGCGCATATAGCTTTCATCAGTCATGGTTGCCTTGTCGGGCGTTGCCGTGAAAAGGTCAAGGTAAGGCAGCTATGCAAAAAGATAATAACAAAGCCTCCAAAGAGAAAACGGCAAATGAGAAAACGTCGGCGGAGAGTGCGCCAACGGACGGAGAACGCATCGCCAAAGTTTTGGCCCGTGCAGGTATCGCCTCTCGGCGTGACGCGGAGAAACTTATCGAAGCAGGGCGCGTGACCCTCAACGGTAAGGTGCTCAGAACCCCTGCGGTCAAAGTCACGTCCCGCGACAAAATCGAATTTGACGGACGGCGCGTAAACGCCAAAGAAGCGACACGACTCTGGCGTTACCATAAGCCGTCGGGCCTGCTGACCTCACATAAAGACCCGCAAGGTCGTCCCACAGTGTTTGAGCACCTCCCTGAAGGCCTCCCGCGTGTTATTTCTGTTGGCCGTCTCGATATGACCTCCGAAGGCTTGCTGCTGCTAACTAATGACGGCGAGCTGGCCCGTATGTTGGAGCTTCCGTCCACAGCGTGGGCGCGGCGCTACCGTGCGCGCGCTTATGGCCGCATCACACAAGACCGTCTTGATACCCTAAAACGCGGCATCACCATTGACGGTGTCCCGACAGGGCCCATCGAAGCCTCCATTGACCGCCAACAAGGCGACAATGTGTGGATTGATGTCACCTTGCGCGAAGGCAAGAACCGCGAAGTGCGGCGCGCCCTTGATACAGTCGGCCTACGGGTTAACCGCCTCATTCGTGTTTCCTACGGGCCATTCCAACTCGCAACTCTCCCGAGCGGCGATGTCGAGGAAGTCAAAAACCGTGTCCTGCGTGACCAAGTCGGTCACCTAATGGAGATCGAAAAGACTCGCCAAGGCGGAACGCTCACAGGGAACAGCCCCAAAGGCAAGAAACCTCAAAAATCTGGCCGCCCTAATGCTGGTGGTCGCACAGGTGATAAGCCTATGCCGCAGGGCAAAGGCCGAAATGCCAAGCCCAAACGCAAAGTTCCAGGAGGCCGTGACCTGTCGACAAAAGCCGCCAAGCAGATGATCTCTAGCCGCAAAGCCTCGATTGCCGCAAAAGGCAATCCATCAAAGGCGAACCGCAACACAGCTAAGCCCTCTGGCAATAGCTCAAACAGCCGCCCTAACAACTCACGAGGCAACAGCCCCAGAGGCAACGCTCCAAGAGGTCGCCGCTAATGCGCATCGTCACGGGCCGCCTCAGAGGGCGTAATATCATCACGCCAAAGGGCCGTAATACGCGCCCGACCTCTGACCAAACCCGCGAGTCGATCTTCAATATCTTAGGCCACGCCGACTGGTCGCTCGACCTTGAAGGCGCCATTGTCGCCGATATTTTCGCAGGCTCTGGCGCGCTTGGCTTAGAGGCGGTTTCTCGCGGGGCAGAATTTTGCCTGTTTGTAGAAACTGAACCCAATGCCCGCGCCGCCATTCGCGCCAATATCGACAAAATCGGTCTCGGGGGTGTCACCCGACTACACCGCCACGATGCCACACGACTGAAGATTGCCCCTGGTAATTTACGCGGGCCGTTTACGCATATTTTTATGGACCCTCCTTATAATAAAGGCCTGTGGAAACCCGTATTGGAGCGCCTGAAACATTACGGCCTCATCGCTGAAGGCGGCGTGATTATCCTCGAGGAAAGCAAAGACGCCGAGATTGAAACGGACGGTTTCACGGTTCACGCTGATAAATTATGGGGCAGTACACGCGTTTTGTTTTTGGGCGTGTAGCGCGCCCTAGAAAACTTTTATGAGTGATAAGAGGCGGCGAGCACCGTGACCACAAGATCACGGAAACATCCTTTATTTAAGGCCCCTCGCCCCGACAAAAGAAGGGTGTGGTCAGTGTTTCACCCACGCGGAAATGTCCAGCACCTTTCGGTACGAGTTGGACAGATGAGACGACGAGCCTTGATGGCTACCAAGTGTCTAATGTATTTTACAAGACTCGCTCCGTTGGCACTTTGACAACGGATAACCCCAAGGGGCTACGTCCCATCGGTTAGCTTTTTCACAGCCTCCGGACAGTTATTAGGTCTAAACCATCTCGGCGTGAACCTACTTACCCAACTGAATGGATAAGAACAGAGGGTGCGGCGGGACGCAAAGGGAGTCACCTGACCGCAGATTTGCATCTGCGGCGCTACGCTGAAATTGATACGATACACTGTATCGATTTGCCACGCTCCGCGCTATTCGCACTAACCATCACCCCTACGCCAGCATAACTAGTACAAGCTGTCCCAAAAGGTGATGGGGGTAAGATATATCAAGTTGGGAGGGCGTGGATTTATCTCCCAACATGCTGAGCCTGTCGAAGCATAAGTTCCCTCTCCCACAAAAAAAGCCGCTCAGAAGAGCGGCTTTAAATCATTATGCTTAGCGCATTCAATTAGCGTGAAACGCGTCCTGAGCCGTCGCCTGACATAAGCTTTTGTACTTCCGCCACACCAACGCGGTTGAAGTCGCCTTTGATAGTGTGCTTAAGCGCAGAGGCCGCAACAGCAAACTCAAGAGATTGCTGACGGTCTTCATACAAGTTCAATCCTGCGATACAGGCTGAGGCGAAGCTATCGCCGCCGCCGACACGGTCAATGATGTGTGTGATGTCGTAACGCTTTGAGATATAGAAACCGTTCTTATCACGCATACAAGCTGCCCAACCATTATGGTCAGCACTGATCGATTCGCGGAGTGTAATCGCCATTTCAGTGAGGTTCGGGAACACGTCCATCATCTTCGCAGACAGCGCTTCATATGCCGAACGGTCGAGGTGACCTGCTTCAACATCTGCGTCAGCACTAATACCAAGAGACTTCTGACAGTCTTCTTCATTAGCGATACCAACGTCGACATATTTCACAAGTTCCGTCATCACTTCAGGAGCCGTCTTGCCATATTTCCACAGCTTACCGCGGAAGTTAAAGTCACAAGAGACGGTGACGCCGTGCTTCTTTGCAGCCTTAAGCGACTCGAGTGTTAGCTCAGCAGCACTTTCAGATAGCGCAGGTGTGATACCTGTAAAATGGAACCATTTAGCGCCTTTAAAGGCAGCATCAAAATCAATGTCACCAACTTTAGCTTCACAGATAGATGACCATTTACGGTCATAGATGACATTAGACGGACGTTGGTTCGCGCCGCGCTCTAGGTAATAAATACCAAGACGTTCACCTTGACGCGCGACGTGGTCCGTATTGACGCCGTGCTTCCATAGTTCGCGGATAGCGGCTTCACCGACACCATTATCTGGAATCGCTGAAATAAAGCCTGCATCAAAACCATAATTGGCAAGCGATACAGCAACATTGGCTTCGCCGCCGCCAAATGTGGCTTCAAGTGTTGGAGATTGGAAAAAACGCTCGTGACCAGGTGATTTCAACCGAAGCATAATTTCACCAAAACTCATAAAGTCTGACATTGTTTAATTTACCTTACTGATTGGGCGATCGCGATCGCTTCTTTTGCAAGTGTTGTTATGGCTGCGAAATCACCAGCCTCAATTGCATCTTTAGGAGTCAACCAACTGCCGCCGCACGCGAGGACTGCTGGGATTTCGAGAAATTCGTGGAGGTTCGCCGCTTTAACGCCGCCTGTTGGCATAAAGCGTACATCGCGGAAAACAGAGGCGAAGGCTTTAAGCATCTTCGGACCGCCTGCTAATCCAGCTGGGAAAAACTTCATGGTTCTGAGGCCCATATTATAACCTGCAGTCAGTTCCGTCGCCGTAACAACACCGGGCAAGATAGGAATGTTCGCATCTTGGCAGATCTTTACAACCTCAGCGTCAAGCCCAGGCGAGACAACAAATGTCGCACCAATTTCAATAACTTTACGTGCCTGTGCAGGCGTGACAACTGTTCCTGCCCCCACGTGCGCGCCAGGGAAAGCTTTGACAATCGCTTCGAGGCAATCTAGCGCAGCATCAGAGCGTAAAACGACTTCAAGAACTGTTAGGCCGCCCTCAATTAAAGCTTTGGAAATTTCAACGGCTTGCTCTGGGTTATCACCGCCGACAAGCGGTACAACGGGGGTTCCCTCCAATACAGCCATTAGACTATTACTCATGGTATTATCCTTTAAAAGGCTGTTTTTCTAAAAAGAAAAACAGCCAGAATTACATTAAAATTGTAAACCGCCGTGAAGCGGAAGAGACGCGAAAATTACGCGCCTTTCTACTTCTTTAAGTCAACGAAGAAGTCAAATATTTCAGGAACGTTCTTATCGCCCATCCCTGCATCAACAGCGGCTTGAAGGCTCGCCGATGTCGCTTCAGCAACAAGTGACTGTGATCCAAGATCAGAAACCATTTGAGCAAAATAACCCAAATCTTTGTTGGCATTATTAAGTGAGAAGCCAAGATCGCTTACACCGTCAACAGCGTAGTTCTTGCAGAACTTCATAAACGGTGAATTTGACGGGCCTGATGACATGATGTCAAAAAGTTGCTGACGATCAACGCCTGCAAGCTTAGCGGCTGCGAAGGCTTGTGACATGGCTGTGACAGTTGTCATGCCCATGAAATTGTTGATGAGCTTTGTTGTGTGCCCAGCACCAAGGTCGCCAAGATAGAAAACATTTTCGCCCTGCTCTTTAAGCATAGACTCATATTTATCAAAGGTTGCTCTATCGCCAGCGGCCATAATGTTAAGCAAACCGTCTTTCGCGTGAGCAGGTGTACGGCCCAAAGGCGCGTCAATCATGCCAACGCCTTTAGCGGCTAAGTCTGCGCCAATTTTCTTGGTAGAGGCCGGGATAGATGTCCCGAAGTCAATCAAGACAGAGCCTTCTTTAATACCGGCCAATACGCCGTTATCGCCGTAGATAAGTTTTTCAACTACGGCAGATGTCGTGACGCAGAATTGAACGATATCTGATTTCTCAGCAAGCTCTTTTGGTGAGCTGGCTTCAGATGCATTTCCACGAGCGAGAACTCTATCAACGGCACTCTTATCAAGGTCCATAACAATGACCTCGAAGCCTCTTTTTTGAAGGTTCTCGACCATGTTTCCGCCCATAAGGCCTAGTCCGATGAAACCAATGACTGGTTTTGACATTATACGTCTCCTAATTACGTTATATTATTTTTAACTATTGTGCGGACTTTGATCCGCGGGGTTTAAGGGGTTCGATTTTTCCACAAAGGAACCAAATGGCAGCGATAGCTGTTAGAGCCAAGATAGCGCCGAGAATGAAGACTGACGTATAATTCGCGCCTTTTGTCATAATCGGAACGAGTAAAGTCAGAGCGAAAGCTGTTAACTTCGCCGCCATGCCGGCAAATCCAGATAGACTGCCAACGGCTTTACGGCCCAGAAAATCACTTGGTAACGTTTGCACATTACCAATAGCTGTTTGGAACCCAAACAGAATGATAAACATCAAACTAACAGATAATGTCGCAGCGACAGTCTTTGCATGATCAATAGCTTCGAAAGACCCAAGCGCTGTCAACGTTTCAGGTGTTATCGCCGCAGCCAATTTTACATCATTTGACATAGCTTCAACCAGCTTTGGATCTGACAACATAGAAGTCACATTAGGGTCTGCCATTATAGCTGCTGCATCAAGTCCAGCAAGTTGCTTAACAATATCAGCGTTTTCCATTGTCATTTTCACGGTTTCGTTTGACAACATTGTTTTCACATGTGTGTCCTGAAACAGTGTTGTGATTGAAGCATCAACACCAAAGACAGCTAAAACACCTGCATCGCCAGTAATAGACATAGCCAATAAAGACGGCAGCATAATCAGACAGCCAAGTGTAATAACGAACTTACGTGTTTTATCGACATTCCATCCTGAAGATAGGCGGTTTTGCGCCAAGAGACCACCAAACCAAGCGCCAAACATAGCACCTACAAATGGAACCCAACCTGAAGCCACGAGATCTTTTACGTTATATCCATGGACCTCAAACAAATAGGTTGGAATCCAGACAATGAACAACCACCAGATAGGGTCGATCGCAGCTGATGCGACAATTACACCCCAGCTTTGCTTACGGGATAAAAGTTCGCCCGTGCTTGGGTCATATTCATCTGCAACGCCATCTCCGTCTACATCTTCTGAGATTTGGCCACTCAAAATATATTGACGCTCGTCTTCAGATAACCAAGAGTGAGCCTTTGGCGGAGCTTTGACAATGACAAGCCAAGGAATTAGCCAAAGTAGACCCAAGACACCAATCAGGATGAAAACCATCTTCCAATCCATATAAATAGAAAGGTAACCGATTAGCGGGATGGCAATGATACCACCAATAGCAGCGCCAGAGTTAAATATACCCTGCGCGAAAGCGCGTTCTTTCGTTGGGAACCATTCAGCATTCGCCTTAGCCGCACCCGGCCAATTACCCGCTTCAGCAACACCGAGTAAAGCTCGGAAAATACTCAAGGTCCAAACACCTTTAGCAAACGCATGTAAGGCCGTTGCAACAGACCAAATACCAATAGACAGAGCGAAACCAATACGTGTTCCAACCCAGTCAAATATCTTACCGAAAATAGCCTGACCAAAGGCATAAGCAAAAATAAAGACAGAAGAGATAATAGCTAATATCGCCTTATGCCCATCTGCATCCATGTCTGGAAACATGTCTGGCGCCATTTGAGCGGGCCACAGAACTGTAATAGCCTGACGATCAATATAATTAATTACCGTCGCAAGTGCGACAAGGCCAACAACGACCCACCTTAAATTACCCTTCATGAGAATTTCCCTCTTTATTATTTTTTATACAATCCTCACGGATCAGTGAAAGTGAAGCGACTACCTGAGTCGCTTCATAATGGACAGTGCTTTGCACTACTTATTTCCTTCTAAATGAAGGTCGGAATGGAACAATTTATAGGCCCCCGTCCAGCTAATCGTTTCGCCGTTAACGTCAACACTATGCGTTCCAGATGGATTACTTTCACCGCCAAGACCTAAGCCAACAACATTGCCGTCTTTTGTCTCGATTAAGATATATTCAGCCGCGCCGCCTTCAAAATGTGAAACCGATTTTACGCGGCTATGACTGCCAATCGTATATTCAACGGTTGGGTTATAATCGCCGTGCGGTTCGATAACAGAGGCAATTCCCACCCCATTATTTGTTTTAGCGCGAAGCATAAAACCAGGTTCATTTTTAAGATTGAAATTTGGATCATTGGCTCCAATTTGCGTGAAGACAACTTTGGTTCCCGCCGGAACGGAAGAGGACACAGAATAGAACTTTCTGTCCAACAACCATGTCACTTGAGACAGGCCGTCAACAGGCTCTGCTTCAGCGACCTTCCACAAATATTGATAGCCATTTTTAGTCCCAAGCGGCGCACGCCCCAATGGATCAGCTGCGACCTCGAAATTCGTCTCAATCAAGTGACCATTATAGTGGAACGGTAGATCATAACTATGGGTGTTGTCCGAATGGGCTTCCACCAGATCAACAATCACAGGACCAGAAAAAGCCGCGTCTTCAATAATCGCAACGGTTCGCCCAATTCTGACATCATCATAAGCGGTTGAAATTTCCGCCGAGGTTAACTTCACATCCCCCTCATTGACGAATGTACCAAGAGTGGGCGCGTGCTGATTACCAATTTCAACATCACCGCCGAAATGACTCGTCTCGTCGACGACCAAAGCATTATGAGCAACAGTCTGTTTTGCGTATTTATTATTTTCTGCGAGGTAATGCCCGCCAAATTTTGCTTCCACATTCAAGAAGCGCGCTGCGCCGTAATCCCGTAGAATTTCATGACCTGCATCATAAACAAGCAGGCCCATTTTATCGAAATGTCCGTGCCCTAACCCTTGCGAGGTGTTCTTTGCCACAGCCGCCAAACCATTGGGGTCGGCTGAGGCCCGCAAAATATCTAGCGCTCCGTCAGTTCCTTGCTCACCATCACCTAAGCGCATGGATTTATAGTCAAAGGGTGTGGCTTTTCCGGCGGCCAAGTCTTGCGAAAGCTTACGGCTTTCAGGGGTTAAAACAAATGTGTTTTGCTCCTGCGCGATAGACAAAAGTCCCGTATCTCCCGTCAGCTCATAGGCAATGGCAACGCCGTGCAAAAGTTCATTCGTCCGAATGCCTTTTTCTTTAATAGCGTCATTGATCGGGAAAAATAGACCACCGTAATTTTGCTGAATGAGGCTATAGGTCGCCTTCTTCAAAATCCCGTCACGCTTTTCAAAGATTTTACGTTCTGGGTTATTTTTCTCAACGGCCTGCGCAAAGATCACAAAAGGCTTCAAAGCGAAACGCTGGTAATACGGACCTTCATTGTAATATCCATCTGGCGAGAAGAGTACATCCATTTGTTTGAGGAAACCTGCCTCACCTGATTTATCCAAACCTAACAAGGCCTGCTCGACATATTCATCATCGCCAATGGCGTAGCCAGTTAGCCCGACCGCCGCCGTTGCCCATGTTCCGTGATTATGAACTTTATTGAACGTCTCAGGCGCACCGACAGAGAGAAAATCTGCCATATTGCGTAGTAAGTCCGTTTCAATTTTGCTTCGCTGTTCAGACGTGAGTGTTTCTTTTATCGCGCCATAACTCGGAGCTGTATGAAGCAGAAACATGCTCTCATTTAAGTTCTGCCAAAACATGCGGCCCGGTGACTGCTCTTTCTTCGCGGGGTGTATTCCCCAGCTCGGGTAGACGTCAGCATAGGCGAGCATCATTTTGCCCGCGAACTCCGCATATTTTGTCTCACCCGTTAACTGATAAAGCTGACCCGCATCATACATGAGGGTGAAATTCGCCTTATGGGTTTCATGGGTATAGCCGCCGCCTGGATCTTTAGGGACGGGAATGTTAAGCTCCCTATTCATAGCCGCGTTAAGGCTTGCTTTAGCGGCGTTCAAAGTTTGGTCAAAGCCAACGCTAGAACTCGCACCTGCATTCACAGTTTTGTTTCCGGTGACCGGGCTTTCGGCGCTACATGCGGTTAAAGCTCCCGCAAGCGCCGCAGCTGTGATATATGGAATAAAGTGTTTCATGCTACCTACAACCCTTGATTATCTTCGATGATGGCTGTATTTTCTAGGCCGCTGTTAAGCTCGAACACCCTCGGAGCCTCAGTGTTCGTAAACTTATTAGCCGTAATCCACGTCTTAGGCTCACCGACAGTGTGGTTAACCAAGAACGGCGCATTATTAGTGAACACATTGTCTGTGATATTGGTGACCTGAACGCCATGAATATAGAGTGAGGATTTAGACTTATTACGTGAACCGTTTCCGACATTATCAATCGTCGAACCTGTCAATGTGAAGTGCGGGCCAAAGGTACTCTCGTCACGTCCGCCGCGGTAATAATCGACAATATCGCCTTGGATGTTTTTAAATTTCGAGTCAGTAATTGTGAGATATTCCGCATTATAAATACCGAAATCATCATCTTCTTTATCTAGACCTAAAACCGCACCGGTCACATCTTCAAAGCTTGAATTTTGAATGAGGATATTATCCGCAAAAGTTCCCTTTGCCACCTTCACTACATTGAAGGTATGGTTCACATCAAGGTCAACAAATTGACTGTCGATGATTTCGAGGCGGTAATTTTGCAGCATCGAATAAGGGCTTGTACGGATGACGGAGTTACCAGAATAATCAGGACTATCTTCACCAGACACGGTTAGGTTTTTTAACTGCAAGCTGCCGCCGTCGAGGATTTCAAACATGGCAGAACGCTCAAAAGTCAGCTTCACATCACCTGCGCCCTCAAAGGTCAAAGGTTTATCAAGCTTTAGAAATTTACGGACAACATAATGTCCCGCCGTGAGAGATATAACGTCGCCCGCTTCGGCTGTTTTAATAGCATTTAGCAATGCACTTTCACCCGGTTCAACCGTATGCGTCTTGCCCGATCCAAAAGGAATATTCGGATCAATTTTAGGATACCAAGGCGCACCGACCTCATCCTTTTGCGTCACTTTAAGATCACGAGAGACGCCTATGGACACGTCACCCGTCGGATAAAGCAATCCATTATCAGCCCGTGCAAATGACAGATCTTGAACCTTAAATCCAGAATCTATGGCATCAGGCGCAGCAACATTTACCACATTGTCCTGGAAATTTATGCCCGACATATCGTCATAAATCGTGAACACGTCGCGACCATCGCTGTGATAAAGTAGGTTGCTAGCAAATTGACTGTCTTCAGGAACCGCACTCCGTTCCGCATCACTCCCAGCCCCCAATTGAACATTATCGCTGTTAATGATCGTGTTTTTTTCAATTACCGCATCTTTAACTTGGTGATAGCGGTTGATAGGCGAGTTTGGTACGCCGTTCATAACGACAAAAGCACCGCCAAAGCGCGTCCCTTTCAACCCCTCCATATAGTTATTTCTAATAGTCTGCCCGCCGTTAATCACGCGAATGCCGCCCGTATGATCAGCGTCATTACCAAAGAAAACATTGCCCTCAATCAGCGTGTTATTGCCGTGACGCATGGTCAGCGTGCCGCGTGATTGGTAGAACGTATTATGACGGAACGTATTCCTCCCTGACTTACTAGAGATGATTTCAAGTTCGCCGTCTGCACGGTCAAAGTAATTATTCTCAACTGTTGTAAAGCTGTTTTTAAGGGAATGATGGCTTGTTCCAACACGCAACGTTTCGCCGCCGTTAGACCCTAAAATAGGCCTTGGGCCAAAATAATTATGATCGATTTGGTGATAGTTCTCGCGACTTGCGTCCGTGTTCAGACGCACTGCCATTGTCACGCCTTTATTACGCTTTCCAATAAGGTTGTTATGATCAAAGCGGTTGTTCTTACCGTACATCATCACCCAAAAATCAGCCTCTTGGCGTTCAGGTTGATTAAAATTATCAATCACGACCTCTGTGACGCGGGAATTATTGGCAAGATCACTTTTACTTGTGCGAAAGCTGATGACTTCTTGTGTTGGCGTATGGCCATCTTTGAAAACAAGACCTGACACTTCGAGGTAGTCACCCGATAGGCGCAAATTAGATTGGCCCGACAAAATGACCTCTCCCTTGGTTTCGGCGGTCAAGGTAATAGGATTGTCTTTTTCACCTTGGCCCGTAAATACGACCTCAAAGTCGTCCCACGTCCCATTGGCTAAGGTGATAACATCACCCGGCTTTGCGGCTGCAACCGCCTCGCGAAACTGTGCCTGATCTGAAACAATATTTCCAGGAGCTTCAGACTCACACCCCAAAATAAGAAAGGCTAAAGGCGCAGCCATTAGAGCAGATTTAAATGGAGTTCTCTTCGTCATCCTGTACACGCCTCGCTTAACAAAATCGCACCTAACACCAGTTTTATATAACCATGTTAGGTGGGAATATGTTTAAAATAGGCTGATTTGTCAACCAATATATAATACCAATTTAAATCATTGGTATAGATTGATTAGGTGAGCTGCTTGGTGAGCAAGAAACGTGAGCGACTCTCAGATGCCTTACGCTTGACCTCTTGATAAGCCTCTTCCTCAGAGGCCTGTAAAAGAGCTTCAATCATACGTGTAAAATGAGCCCGCATCGCAAGTCGTGCCGCAGAAGAATCACGATTTTTCAATGCATCAAGAATAGCCTGATGCTCATCCTCGCGGTGCGACGAGTCTTTATCGCATACATTCTTATAAACCTTTTGTAGTTGCGCCGCTTCCGTCCGCATTTTCCACATAGAATCTATAACAAACATAATAGCATGATTATTTGTCGACTTGGCTATTGCATTGTGAAAGGCAGCATCCGCATCATCAGGCGACATATCGCTCGCCCTCTTACCCGACATAATTTCAATATAGCCTTCAAGTTCAGCTATAGCCTCATCCGTTATAATCGGCGCAGCAAGAGCGGCTGATTCGGCCTCAAACAAGGCCCGCGCCTCAGTCAGCTCAAAGGGCCCAACCTTCGGAAACCCGTTAATAGCACTACTTTTACCGTCTAAGACGTACGCTCCAGACCCAACCTTAATCTCTAAACGCCCTTGAGCTTGCAAGGCAATCTCTGCCTCACGCACAGCCACACGGCTCACCCCAAATTTCTCAGCCAAATCGCGTTCGCCGGGCAACCGACTCCCTGGAGGAAAGACATTTGAGTCTATAAGCTCCAATATTTTATTCGCGACTGTATGATATAATCTCTTTTCACCCATTTAACATACCAATTACTATTGCTTAATCCCTATTGCCTTTACCAATTGTAAAAAAAAACGGCGCAACTTTCAAGTAAGAAAGCTACGCCGTTAAAAAACTAATTTATTGCAGTGTTTAACTTAGAACTTTGCCGTAATACCCGCGAAATAACGTGGGCCAAAGACATTAATCTCAGCAAAACTATCAGGCGTTGGATTAAATTGCTCACGCGCTGTATTCAAAAGGTTCGTACCTTCAAGCGAAAGCTTGATATTGTCGTTCACTTTGTATGAAATACGTGCATCAGCAACAAAAGCCGCATCAATGAAACGCAAGTTAAGCGGTGTACCAACAAATTGCTGGAAGAATGAACTCCGGTACTTACCAATACCTGTAAATGTCGCCTTGCCAACATTCCAGTAAACTTGACCATTAGCAGTATGTCTTGACAAACCTACAAGGTTAGCAGGCGGAATAAAGCCCTCACGAATACCGGAAATCGAACCATCTTCAGCAAACGTAATAGCCTCACCAAGACGCCCATCTTCGAATTCAAAATTAGAGTCAGCATAGTTATAGCTCACTTTAAATCCTGTTCCGCTTAAAAGTCCGGGTAGATATGTAAAAGCGTGAGCCGCATTAACTTCAACACCAAATATTGTGTTAGTATCATCAGATGTAGTCAAAACAGGAACGACTACATTAAAGCTTTCACCATTTGCCTCAAATGTCTCAGTCTGCAACGAGTTTTGGAACCCACCTGTAAACACCTTGTAGTACGCCCCAACGGAAAGGATAGAATCCTCATCTGGATACCATTCAGCCGCAAGATCATAATTCCATGATGTAAATGGTGCAAGATTTGGGTTACCGTTAGCAACGACACTTCCGATGAAGTCAGCGACTGAGAAGTCTACATTCCCATCATCATCATTATTAACAACATTGAAAGTCCGACCACTGCCTAAATCAGATGGGTCTGGACGTGATAAGGCTCTAAATACCCCCCCACGAACAAGGACATCATCTCTAACTTCTGCGACAAGGTTGAAGCTCGGCAAAAACTCAGAGTAACTAAAATCATCAACGACAGAAACAAGGTCATCCGTATTCAAACTTTCGCCTAAGCCAATAACATTACCATCAGCATCAAGTTCAAGCGTCAATTCCTCACGAAAACTACGTGATGTCAAATCAGTATCGATATAACGCACACCTAGATTACCACGAATTGGCAAGCCATCAAACTCAGTGTCAAAATCAAACTGACCATAAATCGCAACTGTTTCCTCTGTCACATCGACAGACTGCACAAGTTCCGCACCACCAGCGTCAGAGGCCGAAGGCACAGAAAGCTCACGACCAAGAAGCGTCTCACCTAAACATAGAGCATCAAATGTCAGGAAGGTATTCCCCGTACCCGCATCAATGACGTTTCCATCACTATCAATGTTAGTAAATAAATTACCATTAACCTCACCGTTTAAGAAGCCTGGATCCGGAAACGACGTATTTGCACAAGCTGCCGCAGCAAGAGGGCCAATATTAGCTGTAGAGCCAAAATCTTCAACAGCAACGCCCCCAATTTCGGTTACAAATTCCGCGAGGTCCGCAGCCCCATCATCAAACTCAAATTCATTCCGTACGCGAGGAAGCTGATCATAGGTTTGCTCGGAGTATCTTGCGCCAGCCTTGAACGATTTTATGAAGCCGTTATCAACACTATATTCCGCATCGCCTTTTATGGCCCAGATTTGATGGTTACGGAATTGATTAAGGTCTTCACGAACTTCTGGATTATCATTCACGAAGAGCGACGGATCATTAACGTCGAAATCAAGCAACGTAAATTGATGCGCGTCCGACCCGTTTTGCAACACTTGAACACCTACAAGCTCGGCTTGAGATGCAACGCGTGCTGATATTTGGTTTTCTTGGCGTGATGTATCGGAATAAGACCCATCAACAAAAAGCCTAAGCTTATCAGTAGCTTGATAGTCAATGCTACCGCCAAAACCAATATATTCTTCTAGACGCTCTGAAAACTGGCTAATTGCCTGAACATCGCCACTTGTTGTCGCTGTACGAAGAGATCCATCTGATGTGGTTGTTAGATCAAACCCGGGAATCGGCAAGGTTTGCCCTGTTATAGCTTCTTCAATATCGTTGGTATCAATAACAAGATCACTTCTAAACTCAGTAAATACGCGATCAGAATATTGCCCATCAATGTTAATATCAAGCCTGTCATTCGGACGCCATTGAGCCGCACCAAAGATGGCATCCCGATTATCGTCGGTAATGTTTTGACGGAAACTACGGCTAGACGTCGTCAAAACGATCGGCTCACCCAACCCAATCGGCTGTCCCGTTAACGGGTTGATTGTTTGCGCTGACTGCCGCTGATTACTATTGAAGAAATTATCGACCTGGTCTTGCAAAGACGTTGCAGAGTTAGGATCAAGTGTAAGAACATCTGTCTCACCATCATCACATGACGCACCGTCCAGAGACGACACCCGACACGCATCAAATGTTGAACTTGAACGAGCTTCTTGCTCTGAATTCGCGCGTCGTTGAATTTGACCACCGACTGAAAGACCAAATTCACCTAAAGTATTGCTTTCCCACTGATCGACATAACTACCTGTTAGACGGTAACCAACAGTTCGCTCTGGATCTTCAAGTCTAATATTATCAGGCTGTATATTCCCTTTTGCCTGCAACTGAATGCGGCGCTTACCATATTCCAGCGGCTTAAGTGTTGATAGTGAAATTTGACCAGCAACGCCGCCTTCAATCAACTCAGCAGACTGAGTTTTGTGAACCGCAAGTTTATTAAAGAGCTCGGATGGAAACTGACCGAAGTTAACTGATCTGTCACCAGAACCATTTGTCGCTTCGCGTCCGTTAATGACTGTCGAACCAAGGAACGGCCCTAGACCCCGAATAGAAACCTCTGTTGCACCGCTACCTTCACGTTGCGAACCAACCGACGTGATTGTCTCAAGCGCTTCAGCAATAGAAAGCCCCGGAAGCTCACCAATTTCGTCAGCAGATAGGCCATCAACAACCGTTGTCGACGTCCGCTTCAAGTTTAAAGAATCTTGAATAATTTGACGCGTCCCTGTGGCGACAACCTCGTCAACATTATCATTATCCTGAGCTAATGAAACCTGCGACATCGCCATCATTGATAGTGACGCCGTACCTAACAATAGAAATTTAACTGATTTTTTATGAGCGGATATGTACCGTGTAGCCATAATTGATTCTTCCCTGAATAGCTTTATGTTATCATTGGTTGTAAAAGAACCAGTTTACCTAGCCTTGTCAACCTGATTTGCCGACCAATTCCCCTTTATTGGTATGACCAATGTCGTTTTTACTCACCTGTTGCAAAATAACACTAATTAAGAGACTCCACCAGGAGACATAATTAGCAAATAAACATAAGCGAACTGCCCTGTAATGATGAATTTATAAGCACCTCAATGAGCTCAAAACCAACACTTTGAGCGACCCATTGACGAAACAAATAGCAGAACCGAGAAACTAGCCCCAATCCCCTTGCACCGCTTGCCACAGGGTCATGAGCGACAAAGCCGCCGTATCCGCGCGCAAAATACGGGGCCCAAGGGAAACAGGCACAACAAAATTTTGCGCCCGTAACATCTCTCGCTCTTTCGGCGTAAAGCCGCCCTCTGGGCCAATCAAAATGGCAGCAGGTGTTTGAGGCATATTTTTCAAAACTCTCAAAGCGGGTTGCGCGTCGCCTGCCTCATCGGCAAAAATCAGGGTACGCTCGCGGGGCCACTGGCCTAGAAAGCTTGCGAGGCTTCCTCGATAAACCGCCTGCACCGTTGGCACATCAAGCCGTTCGGTTTGCTCTGCGGCCTCCATCGCCTGCAAGCGTGCCTTCTCAATATTCAGCTTGGGAAATTGCGTGCGCTCTGTTTGCAGTGGGTGAAATTCCGAGACGCCAAGCTCTGTGCCTTTTTCAATGATAAAGGCCGTGCGGTGCTTTCGCACAGGCGCAAAGCAGAGCCATATATCAGGCATAGGCTTGGGGGCGCGCAAACGCTCAACGCACGCAATAGCTCCGCCCTTGCGAGAGAGCTCCGTGATTTCAGCGCGCCACTCCCCGTTATCGCCGTTAAACACGCGGAGTTCGCCTCCGACTTTTCGGCGCAAGACGTTTCCGAGGTAATGGGCTTGCTCCTTGGTCAATTCGACGCCTTGACCCTCGCCGAGTGAGGCCTCAATAAACAGTCGAACCAATGTGTAATTTTCACGCATGATCTTTACATAGCCGAGTCGGAGCCGCTAAGCACCTGTTTATGCAAACCACGATCAAAGACGCCGCCCAAAACCATTGGGTCTATAAAATGCCCAAGGGGTGGCAGCCGTTTTTACAGCTCTCGCGGCTTGATCGCCCGATTGGTTATTGGCTCCTCACCTTGCCGGGGTGGATAGGCTTAGCCTTTGCCAGCCTGTCTCATGGTTTGGGCCTAAGCGACCTGAAATGGGCTCTGCTGATTTTAATCGGCGCTATAGCCATGCGCGGCGCGGGCTGTACTTATAATGACATTGTCGACCAAGACCTCGACAAGCAAGTCGAGCGCACAGCCCTTCGCCCCCTTCCCGCAGGAACCATCACAACGAAGCAAGCTTGGATGTGGCTGCTCGCACAATGCGGCGTGGGCTTGATTGTGCTGCTCTGCTTACCGCGCCTCGCGCAACTGATTTCCCTTGGATCGATTCCGCTCGTCGCCGCCTACCCCTTTATGAAGCGGATTACGTGGTGGCCACAAGTCTGGCTCGGACTGACCTTTAACTGGGCCGTGCTTGTCGCCTACGCCGCCAAAACAGGCGCGGTTCACACGCCGTTGTTCATTCTCTACGTAGGGCTGATATTTTGGACGATTGGCTATGATACTATTTATGCCTGCCAAGACATTGAAGACGATGCGATGGTGGGGATTAAATCCACCGCAAGACGGTTTGGCTCTCGCGTAAAATTGGGGGTTGGGCTATGTTATTTGGCATGTGTCGGGTTGATTAGCATCGCCCTTGTAACCAATGGTCACTACGCTGAATTTAGCTGTGGAAGCTTCATCCTCAACCACGGCTTTCATAACATTGTTTTAAACCTCTCAACCTTAATAAGCTTCATACTAGCCCCCATAGTCTTTGCACCATTCTTTATGGCACACTTATTTATCTGGCAGGTCTTACGTTTTAACCCAAAAGATACGCAAAAATCATTGAAAATATTTAAATCAAACGGGATAGCAGCTCTATTGTTCATCTCGGTCATATATATATTCGCAATCCCAAACGGCAAAACAGAATCCGATGATGGGCCATGCCCTACACATATATCACAAGATGCCCTGGATAGATATTACACACCCATTTGTAACAATGGTATTCTTAACAAATTCTGTGGGAAATAAATTCCCCATTTACAGACCGAATACCTCCTCACCGATCACCGAAACGTGACGACATCGTTAAGTCCGCTTTGCTCAAAAATGTTTATATAGATGGTCGTTATCCAAGGAACACGATATGACTGCTAGATATATTTCAAGGCGTACATTAGGTTTAGGCGCGGCCGCTATGGCCCTAACGGCTTGCACAAAAGCAGGCATAGACAATAAAGCTCATGCGAGAACATTCGAGGAGACAAGTGTGGCAGATGCTGAAAATATCGATTGGGCCAATTTATCCGAATCTGACTGGAAAGACCGCTTAACCGCTGCGGAATTTAACGTCCTACGGCATGAAGGCACTGAACGCCCGTGGACAAGTCCCTTAAACGACGAAAAACGCGAAGGTACATTTGTTTGTAAGGGCTGCGAACTTCCTTTGTTTACGTCGGAACAAAAATACGATTCAGGTACAGGATGGCCAAGCTTTTTTGATGTCATCGAAGGCTCTGTCGAAACAAGAGTTGACCGTAAGCTTTTCCTCCCGCGCACAGAATATCATTGTCGCCGTTGCGGCGGTCACCAAGGCCATGTTTTCACGGACGGCCCCCAACCGACACGCCTAAGATATTGCAACAATGGCGTCGCGATTAAGTTCGTCCCAACCTCCGCTTAAACATCAGACTTGATATAGCCGCCCTTTTGCGGCATATTTACTTTACTAGAGCCGTCCGATATCCGGGCCGCGTATTTCGAGAGGAGGTTTATTTTGTCTATCTTTTTTGAGGGGTCTGCCCGAAACTATTAATTTAGAACTTTCGTAAACGCGAAATTGGGTATCTAAATTATCTTATAGAGAAGCAGGCATGGCGTCCTGTTAGACCCAAACTTAAAACGAGGCTTCCTGATACTGTCAGGAGGCCTTTGTTTTGCAAAAGACTTACTTTTTTGATTGCAGCCACAGGCGACTCCGCTATGTTAGTTTACATCTAAAGTAACTATCTTAGCACAGAGTTCGCACATGGCGATTGCCCGCACCGTAGACCGCCGCCTGTTTTTCCTTTTTGACCGCACTCATACGCAATTATCAAAGTCGGCCGATCATTACCTCTCTATCTCATCGGGCGTCAGCACATCACAAGCCGCCGTGCTGATTTACCTTGGCTATCATGATGGCTGCCGATTAAGCGACCTTGCGAATGGGGTTGGGCGCAATAATTCTGCCATTACAGGCTTGGTCACACGTATGGAAAAACTGGGGCTCGTGACGCGTAACAAAACGCTTGATGGACGGTCCCGCGCGGTCTTTTTAACCGATGAAGGCTGGCGCCTTAGAGAAATTGTCCGTGAGGATTTCCGTAAGTTCAACGAAAAATTGATACGCGGCATGAACGAGACCGAAATCACAGCCGTGATTAAGTTCCTCAACCTCTCCGTTGAAAATGTGGAGGCTGAAGTATGAGCGCGCCCATAGATATTGATGCCGGACATACTGATGCTGTGCACATTGATATCGTCTCTGATATCGTTTGCCCGTGGTGCTGGGTTGGATGGCGCTATCTTAATCAAGCGATTGAGCAAACACCACATAGGGTCAACGTCACTTGGCGCGCCTATATGCTTGATGCGAACGTGCCCAAAGAGGGCATGGACTATAAGACCTATATGAAAAACAAATTCGGTGACACGCCCAATAATAAATTCAAAATCATGCGCGAACATTTGGAGTCCGCAGGCCCAAAACTCGGTATTGATTTTCGTTTTGACGGCATTCCCAAACGCGCCAATACGCTCGCGGCACATCAGCTCATGCACTGGGCACAAGGTCAAAATAAAGCCAATGATATGGCCGAAGCCTTGTTTCAGGCCTTTTTTACAGACCACCTTGATATTAACGATCTAAATGTCCTCATTGACATATCGGCAAAGCTCGACATGGACGCAAATATCGTTAAAGACCTATATGCTAAACAAGCAGATGAGGACACTGTAACAAAAGAAATCCATGAGGTTGGCCGCGCTGGAATTCGGTCTGTCCCCACCTATATCTATCAAGGAAAATATCTTGTACAAGGGGCGCAAGACACAGCCGCTCACACGAATATAATCAATAAATTAGTTTCAGAAATTAACACTTAAAGACATTAGCGCTTAGAGAAAGATACGCATGACCCTTTTTGAAATTGTAGCCCTCTATGTTGCCATAAATAGCGTTTTGCTCATCGCACTCTCACTGCGGGTCGGCATGGTGCGTATGAAGAAAGACATCAGCCTAGGGGATGGCGGCCACAGTAAATTACAAGCCCGCATCCGCGCCCAAGGAAACTATATTGAATACACCCCTATTGCACTTATAGGACTCTTAATTATTGCAGCCCTGAATGCCGCGCCTCTCGCCTTACATTTTTTCGGCGCGACCTTCCTTATCGGACGGTTATGTCACGCTGCTGCTATGGAGACGGAAAATGCAATGGGTAAAGGCCGCCCCATTGGAATGGTACTAACATTTTTAACGCTTCTCGGCCAAGCCGCTTATATTTTATTCCTCATCTTTACGTAAAGGACATCCTTGATGCCCAATCCAAAACTGGTCGAGACTCTCGACGCCTTACTCCTTAAAGCCAAAAAAGCGGGAGCTGAAGATGCCGACGGCATCGTAACTTACGGCCGCTCACTTTCTGTGAGTGTCCGCGGCGGAGCGCTTGAAGACATTGATAATAGCGAAGGCCGTGATGTAGGCCTCCGCGTGATGATCGGTGGACGGCAGGCTTGCGTATCCAGTTCTGATGTATCCTCTCACTCCCTCGATCAACTAGCAGAACGCGCCGTGGCTATGGCTAAACTCGCGCCTGTTGACCCCTATTGCGGCCTACCTGATCACGTCGTGGATGATGTGGACGTGGCCAAATATGACCTCATCGATACTCATGTTTCAACACCAGAGTCCCTGAAAGAGCGCGCCCTCACCGTTGAAGCCGCAACCTTAGGCGTGACAGGCGTCGCGCAAGCTATGGGCTCTAGCGCCTCCTTCTCGCAGGGTGACTTCGCGTTCGGGAATAGTCGCGGGTTTCGTGCAGGGTGGGCCTCCTCCCGTCACGGCATTAGCACGGCCGCGATCGCTGAACGTGACGGCGCGATGGAGCGCGATTATGACTATGCCTCCCGTCGACATTTCAACGATCTGCCCGACCCTGTTCAAATCGGCAAAACCGCAGGCGCTCGCGCTGTTGCGCGCTTAGGGTCTGAGAAAATAACCTCAGGCGCTATGACCGTCATTTACGACGAGCGTAAAGCCAGTTCGCTTTTATCCGCATTTTTAGGCGCGATTAACGGCAACGGAATTACGCGCGGTGTGTCTTATTTGAAAGACCAACTCGGCCAGCAGATATTCCCAAGACATTTAAACATTATTGATGATCCGCTTATGCCGCGCGGTCTGGCAACACGTCCTTGCGACGGAGAAGGTGTAGCTGTGGCTCACCGCACCCTCGTTGATGATGGTGTATTGAAAACTTGGCTGCTGAACACATCGACCGCCAAACAGCTCGAGATGCTTAGTACAGGTCATGCGTCGCGCAGTGTCAGTCACCCGCCCGGCGTTGGCCCCTCTAATGTCTATATTGAAGCTGGCATTCTCAGCCGCGAAGCTCTCTTTGCTGATACGGGCGAAGGCTTACTCGTTACGGATATGTTTGGCCCGAACGTCAATGCCAATACGGGTGATTACAGTGTCGGCGTCAGTGGTTTTCTTATTAAAAACGGCGTTCTGACAAAGCCTGTTAGCGAAATTACCATCGCAGGAAACCTGATTGAGATGTTTGGAACAATTACTCCTGCCAATGATCTCAAATTTGAGAGCACTGTTAATGCTCCAACTCTACGGATTGAAGGAATGATGGTTGCCGGACTCTAAGTCACATATCTCAGATTTAAACCTTATCCGCGATGCGGTTCTCTCCGCAGGAAAAATCGCGCTAGAGGGTTTCCATGCTGGCAAAGCAGAGGCGTGGGATAAAGAGAAAGGTCACCCCGTCACCCAGACGGACATTGATGTTAATGACCATTTATATAAGGTTTTGATGACAGCCCGCCCAAACTACGGATGGCTGTCAGAAGAAACCAAAGACGATAAATCACGTCATGACTGCGACCGCACCTTTGTGGTTGACCCCATTGACGGCACACGCGCCTTCATTGACCGCACGCCTAATTTCGCTGTGTCAGTGGCCATCATTGAAAAGGGCCTTCCCATTGTAGCGGCGCTCTACAATCCGCTAAAAGACGAGCTTTATACCGCCCTAAAAAGTGGTGGAGCCTTTCTAAATGATGCCTCCATTTCTGTTAGCTCCTGCCAACAGATTAAAGACTGTAATATGATAGGCTATCCGCGTAAATTTCGCCGCCTTAATTGGCCTGACATGAATGTATCGGTTGTCAATTCTATGGCCTACAGAATGTGCCTCGTTGCTTCGGGGCAGGCTGATGCCAGCGTTGCTTTTACACCAAAATCTGATTGGGATTTGGCGGCTGCCGCCTTGATAGTCAAAGAAGCTGGCGGTATTGTCACAACTGTAACCAATAAACCCATTCGGTACGATAATGACACAACATCGAATTTAGGCGTTATTTGTGCTAGCACGACCCTTCATGCTTTGATAGTAAAGCGTACACAGCCCTTGACGGATGCTTATTATAAAAGCAGCAAAAGAGCTCGAGATTTTTCACATTTGGGTACTCGGCCCGAAGATCGACAGGAGAACAAGAGGATGCAACTCTTACATCTGGTAATTGGCGGCGAATTAGTTGACCCGCTCAAAACTGAATTTAAAGATTTAAAAGCCGTTGATTTCGTCGGGGCTTTTCCAAATTATGAAGCTGCACGTGATGCGTGGAAGTCCGCCGCACAGCGCACCGTTGATAATGCCCATATGCGTTACTTTGTGCTTCACGCGCATGAACTCATTGACCCTGATAAAGACGGATTAATCGGCTAGGCCACATGGCCCAAGACACGTTGAATAAAACAACAGACCGCAGCCGAATAAAACGGCTGTGGTTAAATTATATGGCCCCTCAAAAAGGGACATTGATCATAGCTTTTATCTTTATGATCATTTTAGCGGCAACCCAATCCGCTTACGTTTACTTTATACGCTACGTTATCGACTTCGCCTCCAATTTAAGTGGTAGCGAAAATGCGTCTACGGCGACGCAAAGCTTTGTCAAAATCATTGTTCCGTCACTGATTGTCCTCACCCTTATTTCGGGCCTAACAATGTTTGCCCAAACGGTTCTAACCAACAAAGTCGCGCTTAATACGGTCGCAGGTTTGCAAAAAGATATGGCCAAATCTGCCCACGGCGCTGACTACGCTTTCTTTAACCAAAGTACCGTTGGTGACCTCCTCTCGCGTTTCACTAATGATATGCAGGCCGTCACTCATGCCTTATTACGAAGCCTATCCAATCTCTTAAAAGACGTGATGACCATACTCGCCGTTCTGACGATGATGTTCTGGATGGCCCCGAAACTCTCAGCGCTTATTTTAATCGTTTACCCCCTCGCCGCATGGCCGATCGTTCGCCTCTCCAAAACCCTACGCGGTAATGCGAGCGCGGCTCAAGCTCACATGGGAACTCTGACCTCGCAGCTCGATGAGAGCTTCTCTGGCGCACGCATGGTGAAAACCTACGGTCTTGAGGCGCACGAAACGCAGCGTCTTGATAAAAGTTTCCAAGAGCGCGTGCGGCTTTATTTGAAGCTCGTCACCAATCAGGCCCGTGTTGATCCGTTGATGGAAGTGTTTGGCGGCCTCGCGATTGCAGGCATATTCGCCGTGGGTGTTTATCTGGTGGCGTCAGGCCAAAGCACAGGCGGTACGGTCGCGGCCATACTCGGCGCCGTCCTCATCCTCGCGCCGCGCTTACGTGCGCTCGGCACGTTAAACAATGTCGTCCAAGAAGGTCTCTCAGCTTTGGGCCGTATTTACGACGTCATTGACGAGACGCCCCAGATCACGAACCGTGAAAATGCCATTGAGCTATCCAACCCTCAAGGCGATATAAGCCTTGAGACCGTTAGCTTTGCCTACGCCGATGAACAGGTTTTGGACAGCGTATCCCTAGAGGCCAAGCCCGGCGAAACAGTCGCGCTCGTTGGGCCATCAGGCGGCGGGAAAACGACTTTATTTAACCTCATTCCCCGTCTTTATGACGTCCAAAGCGGAGCCGTTAAAATTGACGGGACAGACATAAAACAGCTCACCCTAGAGAGCTTGCGCCGCCATATTGCCCTCGTCTCCCAAGATGTCACTCTGTTTAATGACAGCGTCGCCTATAATATTGGACTTGGGGATAAAGACGCCACGAAGGACAACATCATCAGCGCGGCCACAGCCGCCAATGCCCATGATTTCATTACCGCCCTGCCCCAAGGCTATGACACCATCATTGGCGAGGACGGCGATAATTTATCAGGCGGTCAGAAACAGCGCCTCTCTATCGCGAGAGCTTTATTACGCGACGCGCCTATACTCCTACTCGACGAAGCCACCTCGGCCCTCGACACGGAATCAGAAGCCAAGGTGCAAGCCGCCCTAAGCCGCCTCCGCGCAGGGCGCACGACATTAGTGATCGCGCACCGCCTCAGCACGATTGAGCAAGCCGATAGAATTTACGTGCTTGATAAAGGCCGCATCATTGAAAGCGGTACCCATAAGGCTTTGCTGAAAAAGAAAGGCCTCTACGCCAAACTTCATGCGGGGTTTAAGGCGTAAAAGTAAGCGTAAATTTACTCCCGCTTCATCACTCCGTCCGTCAAAACACGGCCCCACCATTTCGACATGAACTCCGCTTTCACCGCAGGCGGGTCATAGACCGTCTGCACCCACTGGCTAAACTCAATCGGTGTATGAGCATTATAAGCAAGGTAAGTCTCAAAGAAATGATCGAGCATGCCCGTCTTTCCCGCTTTAACATGAAGATATTTAAACGAGAGCTGAGCTATCGCCTGCTCTATCGTCTCGCCCATTTTGTAATGGCGATAAAGAACGCCCATAATCCCCGTGCGGTCAGATCCAGACTTACAATGCATCATGCAAGGATATTCAATCTCTTCAAACAGCGCTTTCGCGCCAAGAAGTTTCTCAACCGTATGCACGTCGCGCGAATACATGCGGTAATCAATCAGCGTGATACCGTGCTGCTCGCAAGCCTCTTTTTCGAGCAAATAATAGCCCTTCGGACTTTCACCGCGCAGGTTCAAAATCGTCTTAATCCCCATAGCGGCTAGCTCTGCAATACGCTTCGGCGAGGGTTGATTAGCGCGGTACATGCCGCCGCCAATGTCGTGCATATTATTGAACCGCGCGCGTAAAAACCCGTGGTCACCCCAAGTTAGCTCTTTATAAGCTTGTCTGCGTCCGCTGTTTGTGTTGAGGTCGATGGTCATATAGCCTATGTGATCTCTTATATGCGCCCAAAAGTGAAGTCTTAATATGAAAGGGAGCTGATGTTAAAAAAAATCATGCGCTCTCGGTTCATGCAAGCTCTCATAGGCCGTTTCGTCGCGGCCTATATGGTTCTGATTAAATATTCAACCCGTTGGGAGTTTGATCGCAGCGATATTTCCGCCCCTGTGATTGAAAAAGGCAAAGGCTTAATCGCCCTGACATGGCATTCGCGCTTCATGATGTTAAATTGCGCGTGGGATCGTAAAACATGGCCCCATCCGCATGTGTTGATCTCTCGCTCTCGGGACGGGGAAATCGTCGCTAAGACCTGTGAATATCTCGGCCTTTCCGTCATTCGCGGCTCGGCCAAAAAAGTGACCAAAGCTCAAGATAAGGGCGGAGCCAAAGCAGGGCGCGACATCATCGAAACTCTTGATAATGGCGGCTGCGTTGTCATCACACCCGACGGACCGCGCGGACCCCGCCAACGGCTTGGGCTTGGGCCACTTCGCCTCGCGCGCCTGTCTGGCCATCCTATTCTGCCGTGTCTGTTTGCCGTTAAAAACCGTAAGCAATTTAAATCATGGGATAGGTTCGTGCTACCGTTGCCTTTTGGGCGCGGGTCGATCATTTGGGGCACGCCGCAATATATCTCGCCCGAAACATCTGATGAAGCTCTTGATTTAATAAGAGCCCAAATCGAGACGGAAATGAACGCGCTGCTTGCGCTCGCTGATCAACGTATGGGGCACAGCCCTGTCGAGGCTGCGTCATGACATCCACGCTCCCTCTTCGTCTTTACAGCAGCCTGATGCGAGCCGCCTCACCGCTCCTGCGGATCTACCTTGCGAGGAGAGCCAAAGCGGGGAAAGAAGACAGTGCCCGCCTCTCTGAACGGTTCGGAAAAGCGTATCTGCCGCGCCCCAATGGCAAACTCATCTGGGTACACGGGGCCAGCGTCGGCGAAACCCTCACGGCTCTACCCATTATTTATTGGATATTGGAGACAGATGAAACCGCCCATGTGATTGTCACAAGCGGAACGGTCACCTCCGCCGAGATGTTAAAGCAGCGCCTTCCCGAACGGGCCTTTCATCAGTACCTCCCGGCTGACACGCCCGCCTACGCCAAGAGGTTTCTCAGCCATTGGCAGCCTGATGCATGCCTTTGGTTCGAGTCCGACATTTGGCCGAATATTCTCAGAGCCACCAAAGCGCGAAATATCCCGATGCAGCTTCTCAATGCGCGCCTATCTAAAAGTTCCCGAGATGGTTGGATGAAACGCCCTCAAACCGCCAAAGTTTTGTTTAGCCTGTTTGGTGACATCCTCCCCGCCGATGATGACACGGCGGAATTCCTAAGCGAAATTTTGGGCCGCAACATAGACACATTCGGAAATTTAAAGATAACCGCAGCTCGTCTGCCTGCCCCTGATAAAGACCTCAAACACATCCGAGGGGCTATTAAAAACTCTTTTTATAATTGGTGCGCCGCGAGTACCCACGCGGGCGAAGATGAGATCATCCTTGACGCTCACCTAGACATCCTAAAACAGTTCCCTGACGCTTCGCTGACCCTCGTGCCGCGACATCCTGAACGGGCGGATGACATCATTGCCCACATACAAAAACGGAAGCTTTCATATGCACGGTGGGGTCATGCGCCGTCCAAGTCAGTCGATGTTCTGCTTGTTGATCAAATGGGGAAAATGGGCGCCGTATATCTCGCGTCAAAGGTCGTTCTCATGGGTGGGTCTTTACTGCCGCATCTTAGAGGGCATAATCCTATGGAACCCGCCCATTTTAATTGCGGCATTATAAACGGCCCTTACGTCAGTTCTTTCCAAGCCCTCTTTGATAATATGAATAAGATAAACGCCGCATTCTTACTCGAAAGTCCTGATGCACACAGCATTGCAGAGCGCGTGAAAATATGGTTCCAACATGACGGCACGCGTGCGCGCCGCGCTCAGAAAGCACGCTCATTCACGACCCTTAACGACGGACTTTTGACCCAAGTAACGGATCATCTCTCGCCTTTCATTTCGCCGCCAAGTCGGTTAGATTAAGTTATGCGCGCACCAGAATTTTGGAACATACGCAGTGGTCGAGAAGCGGCTCCGATGCTGAGAGCCCTGCTCAAGCCCATATCTTGGGTATACGCATGGGCGAGCGCGCGGCGTATTCGCACAACAAAAAGTTATGATGCGGGCATCCCGGTGATCTGCGTCGGGAACGTTACGATGGGCGGCACGGGCAAAACACCTGTGGCGGCTTACCTACTCCATAGCCTGCGCCGTATGGGGGTCAATGTCGTCGGCCTTTCGCGAGGTTACGGGGGCCAAGAAAAAGGCCCCATCCCTGTACAGCGCCACCATACGGCCAAACATGTCGGCGATGAACCTTTACTCCTCGCGCGCAAGGCTCCTGTCTGGGTCTCCGCTGGACGTGATGACGGCGCACGCGCGGCTGTCTCTTACGGGGCCGAAGTGATCGTCATGGATGATGGTCACCAAAATCCGACTTTGCAAAAAACGCTCTCGCTTATTGTTGTCGACGCGGAGGTTGGCTTTGGTAATGGCTGCGTTTTCCCTGCGGGGCCATTACGCGAACGCCTGCCAGCCTCCTTAGAGAGAACCGACGCCATTATCTTGATGAAGCCTGACTCGAGTTATGAAATTAGCGATCACCTCGCGGCGCAACTCAAAGGTCAAATCATCATTCCCGCCTTTTTGAAAACGCCGACCAAAGCCCCACAAGGTAAGCTCTTTGCGTTTGCTGGCATCGGGCGACCTAATAAATTCTTTGATAGCCTAAGACGTCAAGGCGGGGACCTTGTTGAGGCGCTCTCCTATGACGATCACCACCCTTATAATCATCAAGATATACAGCGGCTTCAAACACTTTCAAAAGAATATGACGCGCAGCTGATTACGACAGAAAAAGATTATATTCGCCTGCCTAAAGCGTTCCGCAAAAAGGTGAAAGTCTGGCCCGTCGAGGTTCAATTTGAGGACGAGTTAACCCTACGCGCCCTCTTGCACCCCATCATACAAAGTACAGGCGCGCGGCTAAACACAGAGTTAGATAAGAGATAATGGGCCAGCTTTCGCAACGTCTCACTTGGCGTTTAGAAGCGCTCGCCTATGATACGCTGTCACTTGCTGTCAAAGCCGTTCCCTTCTCGACTCTCTCTGCCTTTGGCGGAAAGCTGCTGCGCACCATTGGACCGCGGTCTAGCAAAGACCATATTGCGCGTACAAATCTACGTATTGCCTTTCCAGATTTACCGGACGCGGCACTAGAAGAACTCATGCGCCAGCAATGGGATAATTGTGGCCGTACCTTTGCCGAGTTTCCCGCCCTGCACCGCCTCAAAGCCTTTGCACCGAACAGTAAGGTTACGGTTGAAGGGCTGGAGATACTTAAAGCGCATAATCCCGCTGTTCTGTTCACGGGACATTTCGCCAATTGGGAGGTCATGGCCCTAATCATGACACAAGCTGGTCTTCCCGTTCAAATCACCTATAGGAAAATCAACAACCCCTATATTGATGCGCGGGTGCGCAAAAAGCGGCAAGCTTACGGAACCAAATTACTCGTGCAAAAGTCGGGAGTCAAAGGCGCGCGGCAACTTATTGATGCCATTGAAAATAATGAGAGTGTTGCGCTCTTAACGGATCAAAAATTTAACGAAGGCCTCAGCCTTCCCTTCTTTAGTGAGGACGCTATGACGGCGACAGGCGCGGTACGGTTAGCGTTAAAGACAGGCCGTCCTCTCATTCCCCTATCACTGGCGCGTAATGGCGCGAGCTTCCATATGACTATACATGATCCTGTCGACCTTGTGACGTCAGGAATTAAAGCCCACGATACAGAGAACGGCGTGAGACAAATCAATCAATTTCTAGAGGACGTTATTCGCGTCCATCCAGAACAATGGTTTTGGGTGCATCGCCGCTGGCCAAAGGCGTTATATAAGCGATCAAAGTCGTAATATTATCTCAATTTCTTGCCTATTGATAAGGCATAAAAAATGCCAGCCAAATCGAATTTGGCTGGCATAAAATCATTGATTGTAACGGGTGTTTAGAAGTTGAACTTCACGCGAAGATTTCCGCCAACAGCCGTATAATCACTGGCCCATTCGCCGTTCAAAGTACTGCCAATTGACCAGTTCCCTGTAGAGAACAAGTTCAGACCGAGGATAGTTTCAAGACGCGTGTCATCTGAATCTAGACCTAGAGCCGATAGGGATTGACCCGCAAAGGCAATATTTAGATCATCCGGACCACTCGCGAAGTCACTGATAACACCAACACTCGCATAGACATCTGTATAAGCATTATCGTCTACAAATCTACGAATGCCTAGCGTTGCACCTGCACGACCCTCAAGATAATCCGTACTTGTGTCGTCAACAGTAAGCCCTAGTCCACCTAATTCTGTAAAGGCGTCCGTAGAGATATTGCTATATTGTAAGCCAACATAAGGTGCGAGATAGTAATTTTCACCAAACTCATGTTCGTATGTTCCTAATGCCTGGGCATTAAATCCATCAATATCGAACTCACTCGTGATTTGCTCAAACGCCTGACGTTCAGCATCAACATCACCAAAGGCATAGCTTGCTTGTCCACTAATGTTAAACTGACCGTATTGACGCGCGCCATAAACCCCAATCTGGAACACACTCAATTCGCGATCATTAGCAACATTAGAACGTGAGTCTATTTCAACGTCAGTATAACTGCCTGATAGACCGACAATTGTAGTACTGTCTAAGGCGTAATCATAACCAAGAGCGATTGTAACAGAGTCCGCGTCATAGCCATTTCTCAATAGGCTCTGAGAATCTGATGTCACGTTCTCTTGCTTAGCATAACGTAAGCCACCTTGGATCCATGCACCAGACTCTGCTGTAGCGTAACGATCCTCAGAGAGACTCGTTAGAGAGTTAGAGGCATATAATGCAGGACCATCAGCTGCAGCATTACGACGAAGGTTTGATAACCGCTGATTGATAATCCCACTTGTATCAGCAATCGCACCGAAGGTTTCTTCCTGTACACCACTACTTAAATCTGGTGCTAGGCTTGCAACTTCGCTTGCAACATCTTCACCGGTTTCAAGTCCAGCCAAGGCTGAGAAACTTGCCGTATTGTTAAGATCGCCAGAAACGAAGGCGCTAATAACACTGGCTCCGAACGCATTAAGCTCAGTATCAAATAACTCAACTGATGGCGGCGGCGGTGGAGGCGGCGGTGGAGGCGGCGGCGGCGGAGGTGGTGGCGGCGGAGGTGGTGGCGGCGGAGGCGGAGGTGGTGGCGGTGCTGAAGCCGCTACGGCTCTCACCACGAGGTCACCTGATGCATCCTCAACCGTTTCAAAATCAAGTAGGAAACTTGAGTCTGTCACACCATTTACCAAGGTCGAATTATCCGTCAGCGTTCCGCCAACATCAATCAATGTATAATTCGTATCAATCGCAGAAATTAAGCCCGCATCTAGCACCGTAACAGTACTATCAGCGTTAAGCGTAACATCGCCGTTCACAATCTGTGTATTTGCAACGTCAAGTCCAAGATTACCGTCACTGACGAGGCTGCCATCAATCGTACGGTTGCCGTTAAAGATAAGCGAACCACCTTGAGCGACGTTAACATTAACTGTCTGCAAGACATCATGCGTTAATGTAAACGGTGCGCCTGCGATATTAAGAACATCATCAAACCCTGTCGTCCCTAAGAAGTCACCGGTCAAAGCCCCGCCGTTCTGTGTAAAGGTGACGGCTTCACCAGCACCAGATAGATCGACAGACGCTGTTCCGCCCGAAATCGTGCCTGAGTTTGTGAAACTGTTATTTACGCCAAGAACCTCAATATCAATATTACCATTGTTTGTCGTGGTATCATTCTCCGCATTACGATCTGAAAAACGAACATCAGCCGTTGAGCCAGACACAAACAAACCAACATCTGTTCCCTCAATAAGACCGCCTGTCGCGTTGACAACGTCAACACCATCGCCAGTAATAACAAGGCCATTAGCACCAGAAATTGTACCTGCATTGGTGATGACCAGATCATGTTCAGCCTGAGCACCTGCGATGGTAATACCACTGGTTGAACCTGTGATTACACCACCTGCGGCATTATCGATTGTCCCTGATATTACAGCCTCATCTTCACCGCGAATACCGATGCCGTCTGCGGCAGAAATCGTGCCCGAATTATCAACATCAACATTAAAGCGACAATTTATGACGGCCGTATCATTACCCGCAATATTTTCTATACACCCACGTTGAACATTGCTTGTACTTCCTTCGCTTGTCCCACCTGGGTCAGCGTTAAAGAAGATTGCATCGCCTTCGCCGGTATTCGAAACTGTACCGCTATTGGTAAGAGCAAGCGTCAATGTACCTACAGCGTCCGCATTACTACTCCCAACAGAGCCTAAGAGTGAATCAACACCAATTGTTGGACCACCAACACCTGTAATTGTTCCTGAGTTTAGGACTGTATTGAGGTTACCATCAACATCCCTATCAAAGTAGACAACACCTTCGTTGGCAACACCGGTACCTCTAATTGTACCATTATTGATGAGTGTCGCGCTGTCACCCTCGAAGAAGACAACACCGTCATTACCTTCAAGCGTGCCATTATTCGCAATAATCGCATCATCTTCAGCATTATCGACAAAGACAGCGACTTCCTCATCATCTTCATTGATGCTTGTTAATGTACCTTCATTTACAAGTGTAACTTGGCTGCCATCGCCATCAAAACGGAAAATACTTCCGTCGGCATTACCGCTTGTACTTGTAAATTCTAGGTCCACGTCAGACCCAACAAAGAATGTTTGACCATTCGAATCGCTATCAATCTGCGGAACCGTCTCATTTGTTACGACAACATCTGCATTAGCCGCTGTAATAGCCGGTATAGCAAAAGGAACAACTGCAACAACAGGTGGAGGTGGTGGCGGAGGAGGTGGTGGTGGTGGCGGAGGTGGTGGAGGCGGAGCTGCTGCAATCGCTTCTACGACCAAATCGCCACCGGCGTCCGTCACAGAGACAAAATCAAGCAAGAAACTTGTGTCCGTGATCGCCGTTGTGTCCAGTGTTGAGTTGTTGACTAATGCGCCGCCCACATCAATCAATGTGAATTGCTGATTAATCGCGCCAACGCTTGTCGCGTCAGTTAAAGCCACTGTACTGCCTGTGTTCAGCGTAACATCGCCACTCACAACATGCGTATTCGCAAGATCAAGCCCTAAAGTACCATCACTGACGAGGTCTCCGTCAATTGTGCGATTACCATCAAGCGTAACAGCCGTACCACTCGCAACATTGACATCGACTGACTGTAAAACGTCACTTGCTAATGTGAAACTTGTACCCGTGATATTTAAAACATCATCAAAGCCAGTTGTGCCTAAGAAGTTACCCGTCAAAGCACCACCATTCTGTGTGAATGTGATAGCTTCGCCTGCAGCAGACAAATCGACCGATGCCGTAGCACCTGAGATCGTCCCTGCGTTTGTGAATGTGTTGCCGATTGCCGCATTATCAACAAGAAGGCCTTGGCTGCCGCCTGTGATAACACCGCCAGCTTGGTTATCGAGCGTTACGCCTGCGCCACTAATGCGAACACCTGTAGCGGAAGTCCCTGTAATAGCTCCAGCGTTCTCAATGATCAAATCATGATCAGCATGCGCTCCATCAATGAAAATACCTTGGTTAGCCCCGACAATAGTACCCGCAGCCGCGTTCGTGATCGTCCCGTTTAAGATGACATCATCTTCAGAACGAATAGCCGCATTTGATGAACTATCGCGCGCTTGCGAGATTGTGCCTGAATTATCAAGATCAAGCAAAACTTGGCAATTTATCTGATCACCTTCCGTACATGTACGTGCATTTCCGCTCAAAGTACCTGGTGCACCATCAAAATTAATGGCGTCAGAATTGCTATTATCAAATCCATCCGCATCATCTGTATTTGAAATCGTGCCAGAATTATTAATAACGAAGGCTGTAATTCCGTCTTCATCAGCAAGCGTACCGCTTGAAGGATCAATACCTAAAAGAACGTCAATACCAATTGTCGCCCCGCCTACACTTGTAATGGTACCTGAATTGATAACCGTATTTGTCTCTGTGGTCTCGTCAGGAATTTCACCATTGCTACGGCCATCTTCGCCGTCACGGTCAAAGTAGACAACAGCTTCATCTGCGAGTCCAGTACCTTCGATAAGGCCGTCATTCGTCAAAGTGACTTCATCACCTTCGAGAAACAACACACCATTAACACCCTGAAACACACCAGTCGCAGTATTCGTAATGACAGTATTGTTTTCAGCATTATCAATCGTGATGACGGCACTTTCATCATTAAGGTCTAAGTTAATGAGCGTCCCAGAATTTGTAATCGTAACATCATCATTATCACCATCGCCGTCCAAAAGAATATTGGCGTTCAATCTATCACCAATGGTGGTGCTATCTTGAACAGTTTGTGTAACACCTTCCGCAATATTAATAGTTGTTCCGACACCTGGGTTTACAACTCGCGTATCGTCTGTAACTTCAATCATTGATCCATCAGGTGGATCTGTTTGCGCCGACACGTTTGGCGCGAAGGCTAAACAGGCCAAGAGTGACACAGTCGATGTGGTTAAAAGTGCTTTACGGGCCACTTTCAAATTATTAATTTTGCTAGATTCATTGGCTACAAACATGCTCACTCCTAGTTGAACTTACAGTTATTATCTTACGCTCTATGTTTTTTTAACGTCGACCTTGAGGGGTGAAGCTTACAAAAATCGCTAACAAGTCAGCAAATTTCAAACATAAAACTTAGTTTATTCGTTACTTTTTCCCACTGCAATTACACTTGCTATTTATATAGGTTCTTAGCAGAAATACAGATTGAAAAGCCCTTGTCAATCAATTTAACCTACCGATTATAATAATTGGTAGAATTTTTAGTGCATACCAATTCTTCATTTAGATAGACCAATTAAAACCTAGGCGCAGAGAAGCTGTAACATCATATGACGCAAGGCTAAAGTACAACTTTAGACGGGGCTAACGTAGCCAATAAATTAAATCTAACGCGTTGTGTCCCACATATCAAATTCATGGGCTATACAACGCTCGATTAGCTTACGCCAAACAGGCTCGGCAATATCAGCCGATAGGCCCGCTGTCTTGGCCTCAACTAAGACTTTAGACACAACATCTTCGATACGATCAGAATCATAGACCGCGTCTCTATTAGGCTTAATCCGTGCAGCAGCTTTCATAAAGCCTTGGCGGATAACCAACAAGCGCACCAACTCACGGTCGAGCGCATCAACACCCGCACGAACCTCAAGCATGGTTTGGCAATCATCAGGTAATTTTGTCATAGAGCTTATCTTATTCATGGCTATGTTCACCATCACGGTCTGGCCATTGTGTCAACAGTTCAGGATCAAGGTTACGGTTACGCCACTTCATCCGCCAGCACAAATGCGGCCCCGTCGAACGGCCCCGTGAGCCAACGGCGGCAATTTTATCGCCTTGTTTGACCGATTGCCCCGCCTCAACGAAAATGTCGCTGACATGTAGATACATAGAGTTAAGCCCCTGCCCGTGATCGAGCATGACCATCGCGCCTTCAAAATACAAATCATCATCCGCGAGGCTTACAATGCCGTCCGCAGGGGCGTAAATCACAGTGCCGACAGGGGCCGCAATATCAACGCCGTAATGCGGGCGTTTGGCTTCCCCGTTCAAAATACGCTGCGCCCCGAAGGGTGAGCTCTTATTCCATGTCTTTAGCGGATGAATAAAACCATGTGTCAGGCCGACTTGCTGCGCGCGGGATTTGAACCCCACCGCTTTACGCGCACTCGAGCTACGAATACGCTTGAGCTGCGCCTCAGTGAAAGACGAAACTTGAGAGGGCGGCAGACCGTCAATGCGTGAAATATCATAGTCACGCGGCGTGAAATTATACTCAACCGTTTCACCCTCAACACTAATCAATGCACGTTTCTCATCACGATCAAATCCAACAATGATTTCACCGTTCTCATCCGCTTGCTCATAGTAGAAATCATCCTCAGAACGCCCAACCTTCACTTTTGCATTCGGTTGCGTTTGGCATTTCACAACGCCGCCTTGCTCTGGTACGCCCTCGCAATTAATAGCAGATTGAGGGGCCTGATGAGACGCCTGATGCGCCGCTTGCACAGATACAATGTCGGGCTGACTGACCGTTTCGACACGCTGCTGAAGGAGTAAAGCCTCGGTTTCCTCTTGCGCACAAGCGCTTACACTCACCAGAGCTGTCAGAGATAGACCTAGCCAAAACCGCATTAACTTTGTGCCTTTTTCCATGCAGCCAAGCTCGCGCCCGCATCTTTATAGGCTTCTTGGCGCTCAGCTGACCAATAGCGGAGTTGATTGAGCGGAATCGTATCACCTGTGACGGCGCAGCGGATGAAACGCCCCGTTTCTAAGATTGTGAAATCTGAATCGCCAAAGTGAATTTTGGCTTCACCGGCAAAGTCACCGTTAAATAAATTATCCATGGTCGTCCTTATATTTATGACCTTGATAGTATCAATTATGTGTACCCTAGACTCTTTTGATCCTAATCAAAAGAGTCCCATCTGCGGTTTTTCGTCCTGTTTGTCATCCTGCAGCTTGGTCGTCGTTTTTTTTGCCTGTTTTGGCGTAGGCTTTGGTGTAAGCTTATCGCCTAATGTCGCGGCACGTTCACCGTCGGCAAAGGTCAAGGTCACCGCCTCACCGTCATCACCTGTCGCCTTTGAGCGAACAACACTACCGTTGGCATCTGTGACAAGCGCATAGCCCCGCGCCAAGACGCCTTGATAACTATAGGCGTCTAAGAGAGACGCGGCCCGATTGAGACGAGCTGCCTTTTGCTCTAAACTTGTTTTGACCGAGCGCTGCGCCCGTTGCAATAATCGATCTACATCATCCCCTTGACGGTTGATCGCTGTCCGGAGCGGCGCAGGTCGTAATCTTTGACTAGCCAAGGACAAACGCTGCGAGAGCGGCGAAAGTATAGTCTCGATACGCGGGAACTTGCTTTGCGCCAGAGAAAGCCGCTGTTTCTGCGGATCGAAGATTTTGTCCGCTTTAGGAAATTTCGCCGCCGCAATATCAAGGCGCTGCTGGGGTGCCGATAAGATTTGCTCTAGCTTCGGCAGACGTGTCGCCGACAACTGCGTCGACTTCTCTAACAAGTTACGCCGCAGTCCTCTTGAGATACGAACGCCGTAATCTGTGACCGTATCGACCCAATCTTCAAGTACAGGCACGGCGACTTCAGCCGCACCTGTCGGAGTTGGCGCACGGTAATCAGCAACATAGTCAATCAACGTCCAGTCGGTCTCGTGGCCCACCGCCGAAATCAGCGGAATATCGGAATTCGCCGCCGCGCGCGCCACGACTTCTTCATTAAAGCACCACAAATCCTCCATAGAGCCACCGCCTCGCGCGACGATCAGCACATCAGGCTTGGGGAAACCTGCTCCATGATTAAACCCCGTAATCGCACTGGCAATTTGCTCTGCCGCGCGGTCGCCCTGCACAAGAACTGGCCACACGAGAACATGCACGGGGAAGCGGTCTGTAATACGGTGCAAAATATCGCGAATAACTGCGCCCGTTGGCGAGGTCACAACCCCAATAGTTTTCGGCATAAAGGGCAGTTCAACCTTGCGGTCATTATCAAACAGGCCTTCTGCGGCCAAAGCCTTCTTGCGCTTATCAAACAGCGCCATCAGCGCGCCCGCGCCAGCCAGTTCTAGACTATCAATGATGAGCTGATAATTTGAGCGCCCCGGATACGTCGTCAGCTTTCCTGTGACGATGACTTCCATGCCTTCTTCGGGCCGCATAGACAGGCGGCTCATGACACCTTTCCAGATGATCGAATTAATCACCGCCTTGTCGTCTTTGATATCAAGATAGCAATGACCTGATTTCGCCACTGTCACGCGGCCAAGCTCTCCGCACACGCGCACATGGCCAAATGTCTCTTCAATTGTACGTTTTAGCGTTCCCGCAAGCTCGGAAACTGAAAACTCATATGCGTTTGAGGCGTTATCTGGCACAAATATTCCTTGAAACATTCCTTGGATTCGAAAGGCTTTATAGACTATGTAGCCGCAAAGTGAATCGACAAATGGAATAATAACATGAAAGTTCTTCTTATCGGCTCTGGCGGACGTGAACATGCCCTCGCATGGAAGCTTGATCAAAGCCCACTTGTAACAGACCTCACATGCGCCCCTGGCAATGCAGGCATTTCCGAAATCGCCGCGACGGTCGCCATAGCTGCCGATGATATTCCAACGCTACTCGGGCTGATCCAACGCGAAAATTATGATTTCGTGGTCGTTGGCCCCGAAGCCCCCCTCGCCCTCGGCATTGTAGATGAACTGCAAGAGCGCGGCGTTAAAGTCTTTGGCCCGACTGAGGCCGCCGCGCAGCTTGAAAGCTCTAAATCTTTCACCAAGGCGCTTTGCGATAAATATGATATTCCAACCGCCAAATACGGCGTCTTCACCGGTGTTAAAGAGGCCAAGGCCTTCTTGAAGACAATGGACGCTCCCTATGTCCTTAAAGCCGACGGTCTCGCTGCAGGTAAAGGCGTGGTCATTCCTGAAACGCTCAAAGAAGCCAATGCGGAGTTAGAGGAGTTTTTCTCTGGCAAGTTCGGCGACGCAGGACAAAAAGTTTTGATCGAAGAATTTATGCACGGTGAGGAAGCCAGCTTCTTTGCCATATCTGACGGGAAAACCGCGCTTCCGCTCATTGCCGCACAAGATCACAAGCGCGCCCATGACGGCGACAAAGGCCCAAACACAGGCGGGATGGGGGCTTATTCCCCCGCTCCTGTTTTCACGGATGAAGTGTTCGCTGACGTTATGGCCAATATCATTCAGCCGACCATCGACGGTATGGCCAAAGACGGACACCCTTTCGTTGGCGTCCTCTTTGCTGGATTAATGATAACCAAAGACGGGCCGAAACTGATTGAATATAATGCGCGTTTCGGTGATCCAGAATGCCAAGTCATGATGCGCCGCTTGCACAGCGACCTTATGGAAATTTTCATCGCCGCCGAAGCGGGTAAATTGAAAAAGCTTAAAGCCCCCACGTGGACCGACAACCCCGTCGTGAATGTCGTCATGGCGGCCAAAGGCTATCCAGGGACATATAAAAAGGGCACAAAAATCAACGGTATCGAAAATGCTGAAATTGGAAACTCTGATGTTGTGGTCTTTCACGCGGGGACTAAACGTGATGAAGATGGACAACTTCTCTCCAACGGAGGACGAGTTCTCAACGTCACAGCCGAAGGCGAGACTATCGAAGAGGCGGTCAAGAAAGCTTACGCCGCGGTCGAGGCTATTGATTGGAAAGACGGGTTCTACCGCACCGATATAGCTCATCACGCCCTGAACCGCAGCTAGATTACGTCTGCTTAAAGGTCGACTAATTCAGCCTGAGTTCATAGACTGTCATGCTATGTGATTAGCCATAATAATTGATTTAGATATTGTAGCCTTATGAATTTACGACTTGCTTCTTTTGCTCTACTCGCACTGCTCATCAACAGCAGCGCCTTGGCTGATGAGTTTGATAGAGACGGTGTACGCGCAGAGACTTATTGTTACCCTGCCAGCCACGCCGCAAAGACCATCACGCAACTCGCAAAATTAAAGCCTGGACAACGCGATGTGGTCGCCATCAATATCGCCCCGCGCTTTCTTATTTATGATGGGGGCAGCTTACCCGAACGATATTATGTTACAAACGGCGATGAGGCGGTTGATTTCACTATCTCACCAGACGGCCAAGTTCCTGACTTTGTCCAGAAAGTCATCGCCGCCGATAAAGATGCAAATCTCTGCATCCAAGACCCAGCCCGTGTTGGCCTAGATGCCGATGATGAAAGCCTCTATTTCGAGATGGGCCTAACCCCATTTTTCAACAATATCTCCGGCCGTCACACAATGGACGAATTAGCTGAAGGTGCCAAAGACGGGAAAGCCCATTATAAAAAAATGGTTCCCTCTGCCGTCCGCGCCTTTATGCCTGATACAAAATGCCTTCATATAAAATATACATCTGCGAATACATCGCCCGAAATTTACGCGGAAACGCCAACGGGACTTCAACTCATTGAAGGCGAATATTACAATGAAGGCTACGTTATTACATTAAAACAAATAGATGCCTATGACGCTACAGCCCTTATAATTAAAGGCGGCGCGTATAAATTATCTCCCGTTCCAAGCATAAAGACGATGAAGCGCTTCGGCGTTGGCAAACCTCGCGGGCCTCAAAAAATCGACGTGGAAACAAATTAATTTCAGCGCCAACCGACCTAGACCACATTAAGTTTACCAGATTATGAGCTAAAACTAATTGCCATAGCTCTATAAGCCAATATTATAACGTCGAAAAATATAATAATATTGGGATAGGTCATGACAATAAAATCAATTCTGGCAATTGGTGTGAGCCTTTTAGCCGCCTCTACAGTTCTAGCTCACAGCGATACTCATGATGATTATAAAGACTTCACACTCATCTATGCAGGACAGGTCTTAGACGTTCCCGGCAAACCTGCCAAAACAGATCAAACCATCATTATTCATGAGGGTAAAATTGTCGGTATCGAAGATGGGTTTCTTGAAGATGAAGAAGCAACCATTCTCGACCACCGCGACATGTTTTTCCTACCGGGGCTAATCGACAGTCATGTACATCTCCGCGGGGACCGTGATAGCGGAAAGCCTGATGATGACGTTCGCCTCGAGTCTGGCGATGTCGCCCTCCAAGCCGCCGCACATGCGCGCACAACACTGATGGCAGGCTTCACCGCCGTGCAAGATGTTGGCGGTCCGAAAGAGATTTTCGCCCTGCGCCGCGCCATCAATAAGGGCCTCGTTCCCGGCCCGCACATTAAAGCTGCAGGCACGGCCATCTCAGCCACAGGCGGACATGGCGACAGACATGGTTTCAGGAGAGATGTTCTCCACACCATGCGAAGCGATACAATTTGTAACGGTGTTGCTGATTGCCGCCGCGCCGTGCGACAAGCGGTTAAGAACGGGGCCGACGTCATTAAAATCACAGCGACAGGCGGCGTCCTCTCCAATACAAATGCAGGGACAGGTCAGCAGCTCATGGATGATGAGCTTGAAGCCATTGTCAAAACAGCTGCATCAATGGGCCGCAAAGTTACCGCCCATGCTCATGATAAAGGCGGCATCGAAGCCGCTCTCCGTGCGGGCGTTCAATCCATAGAGCATGGCTCCTTTATGGACAAAGAAACGACTCGGCTATTTAAACAAAAAGGCGCGGTTCTTATCCCGACCGTCCTCGCAGGGAAAACCGTTGAGAAATGGGCGCAAGACCCGAATACTTTTTTACCACCTAATAGCGTAAAGAAAGCTCTTCAGGTCGGCCCCGTCATGCAAGAAATGGCGCGGCTCGCTTATGAAAACGGCGTAACCATCGCCTTTGGTACTGACACGGGCGTCTCTAAGCACGGCGAAAATGCGGAGGAATTTATCTATATGACCGCCGCAGGCATGAGTGAAATGGAAGCCATTCAGTCCGCCACCACCGTTGCGTCTAAACATATTGGTATGGATAGTCTTATTGGTACGTTAGAGACGGGTAAACATGCTGACCTGATCGCGGTAGACGGAAACCCACTCCAAGACATCACCGAATTACAAGACGTAGATTTCGTCATGAAAGGCGGGATTGTTTACAAAGCTCCCTAATCCAACTAGGCCGTAAATATGAAATATTTAAAACTCTCTCTCCTCCTCACAGGCGCTATCGTCTGGGGTTGCCAAGCCTCTACTGGTTCGCCGACCTTACCATCTATCACCCCGAGCTCATTGGACTATCCAGCCAACATCGCCCCCGAGTTGGCCGATAGCTTTTCTGCTCTCGCTATTAAGTGTGTGCATCAAGAGTTCCCCAACAAGATTTCCCGTACGACCGATACGGCTGAAGCCATAGGCAGCCCTCAAGAGATTTTTCCAAGTTTTTACGGCTGTTTTGATTGGCATAGTGCAGTGCATGGTCACTGGCTCCTTGTTCGTCTCCTGCGGGTTGGACCCGATGATGCGACGTGGCGCAGCACGGCCATCGCTAAGCTTGACCAAAGCTTCGCCGCAGAAAACATCGCAGGCGAAGTGGCTAATTTCGCCCGACCAGCGCGCGGATCATGGGAGCGTCCCTACGGCCTCGCATGGTATCTCCAACTCATGAGCGAGCTTCGTGAATGGAGTGCCGACGGTAATCCACAAGCTCAAATTTGGCTCGAAACACTCGCACCGCTTGAAACTGATATTGCGGACAGCCTGAAAGCATGGCTGCCCAAACTGGCCTATCCGATCCGCCTCGGGACGCATAACCAAAGCGCCTTTGCCTTTGGACTTATGCTCGACTGGGCACGGGTGTCAGGCGACACGCAGATGGAACAGCTCATCATAGAGCGCTCCCTCGCCTTTCACAAAAACGATGTAAATTGCCCTCTCTCCTATGAACCGAGCGGGGAGGATTTCCTCTCGCCTTGCCTCATGGAGGCCGACCTTATGCGGCGTATCCTCCCGCAAGACGAATTTTCCGATTGGCTATCTGACTTCATGCCGCACGTCCCAACAGACGGGTCTGGAGAATGGCTCGCGCCCGGCATCGTCAAAGATGCTAGCGATGGAAAGCTCGTCCATCTCGACGGGGTCAACTCCTCTCGCGCGTGGAACCTCTATAATATCGCTCGCGCCCTCCCCGAAGCGGACGCTCGTAAAGCCTCCCTCGTTGCTGCGGCCAAAATCCATCAAGACACAGGCGTTGCTGCGGTTTCTGACACCCATTATTCTGGCTCTCATTGGTTGGCTAGTTTCGCCACCTACCTCATGACTGACCGTGGATGGAGCGAAAAATAATGCTCCGTGAAACGCCAATCATTGAAAGCCCGTGCAAGCTGATTTGTCAGCTTGACCTCAGCTCTGGCCTTTGCCTTGGCTGCGGTCGTTCACGCGAAGAAATCGCCTCTTGGACGCGCTACAGCCCGAGCCAACGCAAAGTCATTATGACCGAGCTTGAGGCGCGGATGGAAGCACTGCCTGAGCCCAAAACGCTTTAATGCGCGGATTATGGCGCCTCCCGCTGATTGGCCCGCTGACATTTGCCGCATGGAAGATTGACGCCCGCCGCAAATATAAATGGATGTATGAGCATCTCCCCGCCTCTGGCCCCCTCATTGATATTGGCAGCGGCCCTGGCAGCCTCTTGGATGTTATGCGCCGCGACGGACGCGCCGTAGACGGACTAGATATTACCGATAGCGCCTACCGCACCGACCTCACCGCGCATCTTTATGACGGAGGTGTTATGCCGTTTAAAGGTAAAACCTACACCGCCGCTCTACTCTCAACCATGCTGCACCACACCCCTGACCCAGACCATATCCTGCGCGAATCTACGCGCATAGCACACCGTCTCATTATAATCGAAGATGTCTATAAGGGACGCGTCATGGAATGGCTGACCAAACGGTTTGATAGTTTGATGAACCTCGAATTTATCGGCCACCCCCATACCAACCGCACGGACACGGCGTGGCGTGAGACCTTTTCCAACATGGGCCTCACCCTCATCTCTGCCGAGATTTACCCCGTCGCAGGCATCTTCCGCCAAGCCGTTTATGTGCTCGACACGCCGAAAGCATAAAGATCAGCCCCTACTCCCAGCTTGTGGCGTCAAAGATAAACACCTCTTCAATCGGCTCTCCGAGAACATGGGCAATACGAAAAGCCAACTCTAACGACGGGGCGTAGCGTTGCGCCTCGATAGAAATTATTGTCTGGCGGGTCGCCCCCACACGGCGCGCGAGTTCGGCTTGCGAAAGCTCCGTCCGCGCGAGGCGAATACGCTTAATATGATTGGTGATCTGGGTTTTCTTACCGCCCATAACCTAAGTCCTATAAGCATGTATCATCACGCCGTGCTTAATCAAATCCGCAATATAGCTGACGATCATAATGTAATAGATAATCTGCACGGGCGTTTCCATACGGTAGGGAGATTGATAATCCGCGCCTAGACTATGGCTCATGAAAATACCAAACATAATCACCCCGACGCCGAGCTGTAAAAAACGGTAACCCGCATGAGCGCCCTTGCGTTCAATATTGTCATCGCGCTCATCGCGCTCAATTTCGCCTTTGCGCTTTCGCACGTCAAACACACCCGCAATCACCGCATGAAGAATGACCGTAAGAATAATCAAACTTATGATCAACGCGCCAAACGCACCCAGCGACATAGCCTCAGGATGAAGCTGCCAATTAAAGGTCATCTTCTTCCAAAACCAAATCAAGACCGCCCCGTCCGCCAAAAGCACAATCCAGCTCTCCCGCTGCGTCTCACTCATGTCCTCAATATATGTCATACCCACCTCTTTTTGCCACGCATATTTAACCGCGCTATGTAAACTATGTTTTACATATATAAGTAAAGTATTTTTTACGTCAAGGGGATGTGGGGGATGTATAGGGAATGGGGTAGAGTGGCGGCGCGTCGTGATGTTTAGGCGAATTACACTGTTAGCGTTATATCATCTCGTTATTTTCACTGGAAGTGTAAAGACCCACACCATCAAGATGTCCACCGCTCAAATAGCACATCAATCTAGTTTCATGTTTGTCCCCGTAGATGTCGTCATACAAAATCTTTCCATAAACGTAGAGTATGTCTTTGCCACTAACCAATCCGTCTTGGAGGTGATGCCATTCAATATCATCCCCTCTTTTAATGGATATCTTGCTGAATTTAGTCATAGAAGGCCCAATAGAACCCAGAGATTGGCTTTTTTCTTCATCAATCTCCATAGTCCAGCTGCCACTACCCTTTTCAACTATATCCCATTGGAAACAGCAATGGACGTTGTTAGCAGGGGTTTTACCTGTATTTTTAAAAGAAATAATAACATCAACAGGTGAAAAATTTGGCCTTTCTGGTGCAGCAGGGCGCATTATACCTTGAGCTTGAAGTTTGCCATCAGTCGCGACTTTTTCAACGGAAAGGTAAGCTCTAAGCTCTTTTTGCGCGGTATCTCTAGAGAGGTTCAAATTTTTTCTGGCAACATCAAGAGTGTCATTGGCGGCATTGGCGGCGGCACGCGTATAAAGCAAAGTGCGGAGAAGCAAATAAGAACCGAATATACCAAGGAGAACACCTATCCAAGCGGCCATAGCCATGTTGATTTGAGCCAAATGGTTAAAGACCTCCAATCGTTCGTTTTTTTTAAGTCGTATTCTTTCGTTGGTTTGTTTCTGCTTTTGCCGTTCATCATCTTGGGAGGCAATTCCCTTTATGCCATCATGGATTTGCGGGATTATAGATTGCGTGACTGATTTGTTATAGTGGGAAGTTTGGTGTTGTTGGATTACTTGATTTTGCCAAACTGATAACGCATAGAGCGCCGCAATCAATAACCAGACGAAGAATAAAGGCGTTGAGAATCGTTTCATATCTCATTCTACCACACTTATAAGGCATAACTAACAGCACGGTTAATCTTCAATTCCACTTACCGCTATTACCCTCACACGTCACCCTTGGGCCTGATCCAAGGGTCCATCCCAATACGCATGATGGATCATCGGATCAAGTCCGATGATGACGATGAGAGGGCGTTTCGGCCTTACCCTACAAAAAGTGGTATGACGAAGGGAGAATGTCTTATCCCCTCACCCCGAGGAGGTATGATCCGAGACGATCACCCATGCGTCGTTGATCTTTTTCATATGGAGCGTGAATAACCCCGTGGGGGCGTCGGCCTCTCGTTGTAAGGTCCAGCGGCCAAAGACGAGGGCGTCCGTCGGTGATAGCACCTCGATCTCGCGGTCACTAAAGCGGAGCGTACCCATCGCCGCCCTATCTGGGTAGCGACGCTGGTAACGGGCCAGCGTGGTGGCCCATCCTGTTTGCACCGTCCCGCCCGAGGCAAAGCGGAACCCATCCCCGTTAAAATTATGGGCCATATAGCCCTCTATATCGCCACTGTTCCACGCCGCCACTTGTTCATCAAGGACGCTACGGACTTGGATGATATGCTCGGCCTTCGCCGTCAGATCAGCCGGCACTTCGCAGGTGCGCGGTACAACGAAACTCGCGAGCCACGCTACAAGGGCGATCATCCCAACTCCGATGGCAAATATAAGCGGTTTACGCATGTGGTCTCCTTCGTTGGGAATAGACTACACACTCATCTGTGGGCAAATCAAGAATTTCTGTCCTGTGGATTTGGCATTATATTTCGCGACCACGTCGGCGTTCAGTGCCTCGGAGAGGGAAATCTCATCTGTATAATGGCTAGCGAAGGTGGTTTTCAATTCCTTGGCCACGCGCATCCGTAGGCGCATCCCGACGTCCATGCCGGCTTTGGCGAGGAAGTTTGGCAGGAGCCATCCGCCGACGCCCCACGCCATGCCGTAGCCGCGTGTTAGGGTCGTTTGAGAGAAATCGAGTGAACCGTAGAGATAGACCTGCTTGTGCTTGATGGAACCGTAAATCGAATAGGCCCCTGGCGTGCGGGCCGCAGCGCCTTCCATCGCGGTGAGGATGTTAGATCCAAGGTCGCCGCCGCCCGTGGCGTCAAAAGCGAGGGTCGCGCCTGTTTCGTGAATAGCGTCCGTTAGGTCGGCCATGAAGGTCTCGTCGGAACTATTGACCACATATTTCGCACCCATGCCCTTGAGCAAATCAGCCTGTTCTTTACGGCGAACGACGTTCACGAGATCAACACCGTCGGCGATACAAATACGGTTGAGCATCTGCCCAAGGTTCGAGGCCGCCGCCGTATGGACAAGCGCCGTGTGGCCTTCCATCTTCATGGTCTCAACCATCGAGAGCGCGGTCAGCGGATTGACGAAACTTGACGCGCCGTCTTTGGCTGTGCAGCCGTCCATCAGCGGGAGCGCCATCATGGCAGGAACGCAGCGGTACTGGCCGTACATGCCGCCGCCCATAATCGCGACGACCTTGCCGATCAGCGCTTGCGCAGCTTTGCCCTGACCCGCCGCGACAACTGTGCCTGCGCCTTCATTCCCCACAGGGAGGGCTTGACCGATACGGGCTTTCATCACGCCCATAGCGTGAGCTGACACTGGCGCGCTGAGAACGGTCTTCGCGCCCTCACCCGAAGAGCTTGCGGTGGACATATCCGTCCAACCAAACATGACGCCGTGGTCAGACGGGTTAATCGGTGTGGCTTCGACGCGCACAAGAATTTCATCCGCTTTGGGTGTTGGCATTGGTGCTTCAACAAGCTCCATACGAAGCTCAGCGTCCGCTGTGATCGTAGAGAGCATTTGCAAATGGGTAGAAGGTAAAGTCATGGCAGCGTCCTTAAAAATTTTCACGACACTAACCCATGTGCGGCGCCCTGTCCCCCAAAGAGATTAGAGGGTCGGCTATTTATTTTTGATGGGGGACAACATTAAATCTAAGATATGGCGGGTAGATTTAGGCCCGTCTCAACGGCGCATTGTTTTGCAATATCGTAGCCTGCATCGGCGTGGCGCATAACACCTGTTGCGGGGTCATTCCACAAAACTCGCTCTAAGCGCCGCGCGGCATCATCACTTCCGTCCGCGACAATCACCATGCCCGAATGTTGGGAATATCCCATGCCGACTCCGCCGCCGTGATGAAGTGACACCCACGTCGCGCCAGAGGCCGTATTGAGCAAAGCATTTAACAAAGGCCAATCAGACACGGCGTCTGACCCGTCTTTCATAGCTTCGGTTTCACGGTTCGGCGACGCTACAGAACCGCTATCCAAATGGTCGCGGCCAATGACGACAGGGGCGCTAAGCTCGCCCGTGCGCACCATCTCATTAAAGGCCAGACCGAGCTTATGACGAAGCCCCAAACCAACCCAACAGATACGGGCGGGAAGCCCCTGAAACGATATCCGCTCTCGCGCCATATCAAGCCAATGATGAAGGTGCTTATCATCAGGTATCAGCTCTTTAACTTTGGCATCGGTTTTATAAATATCCTCTGGATCACCCGAAAGAGCGACCCACCGAAACGGCCCGATGCCGCGGCAAAACAAAGGCCTTATATAAGCGGGAACAAAGCCCGGAAAGGCAAAGGCCTCTTCAAAGCCTTCATCTTTGGCAACTTGACGAATGTTATTTCCGTAATCGAGCGTGGGTACGCCTTGGTTCCAAAACTTCACCATAGCTTCGACTTGAATGCGCATAGAGGAACGGGCAGCTGTCTCCACGGATTTCGGATCATTTACCTTGGCGTTCGCCCATTCCCCTAACGTCCAGCCTTGAGGCAAATAACCATTCAGAGGGTCATGAGCGGATGTTTGATCTGTGACGATATCAGGTCTAATGCCGCGCGCATGAAGTTCCGTGAACACATCCGCCGCATTCCCAAGAAGACCGACGGATTTAGCTTCGCCGTTGGCTGTCCACCGCTCTATCAGCGCGAGAGCCTCATCAAGGGTCTGTGCTTTCTCGTCGACATATCCAGTACGCAGACGAAAATCGATACGAGTAGGGTCGCACTCAACCGTCAAGCATGACGCACCTGCCATAACAGCTGCGAGCGGCTGCGCTCCGCCCATACCGCCAAGCCCTGCGGTTAATATCCATTTCCCCGTGAGGTCGCCTCCGTAGTGTTGCCGCCCCGCCTCGACAAAGGTTTCATAGGTTCCTTGCACAATGCCTTGCGTGCCAATGTAAATCCAAGACCCTGCTGTCATCTGGCCGTACATAGCCAGTCCCTTTTTATCGAGTTCATTGAAATGATCCCAATTCGCCCAATTTGGTACAAGATTGGAATTGGCGATTAACACACGCGGCGCATCTTTGTGCGTTCGGAATACGCCCACAGGCTTGCCCGATTGAACGAGCAAGGTTTCATCATCTTCCAAAGCTTTAAGGCTCGCAACAATATGGTCGAAATCTTGCCATGTCCGAGCCGCGCGGCCAATGCCGCCGTAAACCACGAGCTCATGCGGATTTTCGGCCACATCGGGATGCAAATTATTCATCAACATTCGCATAGGCGCCTCAGTCAACCACGACTTCGCCGTTATGTCAGAACCAGTTGCAGGGTAAATATCGCGGCTATTCTTACGAGGGTTAGACATGATTAAATCTCTTTCGCAAACTGTTCAAGGGTTTGAAGAATATTTTTAAGATGAAGACGAATATGGCTGGCTTTTTCAGAGTTATAAGCCCACGGCGCTTGCTCATCCATATAGGTCGATTGGGCCAGTTCCATTTGAACCGCATGAACCCTGTCTTGAGGGCGACCGTAGTGACGTGTTGTCCAGCCGCCCTTGAACCGTCCATTCACGACAAAGCTCATAGGGCTGCAATCCGCACAAATACCGCTCACCGCTGTTTGCAATATAGGATGACATGTCTTGCCGTCATTAGTCCCAATATTAAAATCAGGCAAAATGCCTTGAAACAAAAAAGGCTTACGGCTTTGGATTGAGTGACAATCATATAAAATCGCCATGCCGTGGAGGTCTTTCACGCGTGCTATTTCAGCCGTAAGTGCTGCGTGATAAGGCGCGTGAAAATCAAGTCGCCTCTGTTCAATTTGCACGTCACTCGGAGCCTTGCCATCATGGTAAAGATGTCGGGCTTCAAAATCAGTTGTCGGACATAATTGCGTAGTATTTTGCCCCGGATAAAGACTTGCGCCAGACGGGTCACGGTTCGCGTCAATAACGTATCGGTGGAACGTCGCGCGGACGGAGGTTACGTCAGATAACAAACCCTCATATAATTTATGCACATGCCAGTCTGTGTCTTCTAAGGTTTGCCCCAAGGGGTTAAGATCATCCCAAATATCAGGAGGCACATAAGTTCCTGTATGCGGCATCGCCAAAATGATGGGGCTATCACCGCGTGTAATCTCCACGACCTTCATTTACGTCGCCCATTCAAAATTAGAGCCAATAGCTGCAGCGTCAATGAGCAAACCTTGCTTGATAATATCAGTGGCGGATTTAATATCTGGGGCTAGATAACGGTCTGTCGTTAGCGTTGCAACATCACGGCGTAGCACCTCTATGACGCGCTTAAGTGGCGCGCTCGTTTGCAGCGGCTTTCGGAACTCCACGCCTTGCGCCGCGCATAACAGCTCAACAGCTATGATACCTGACAGGTTGGTATTCATCCGCACGAGCCGCCGCGCTGCATGAGCCGCCATAGAGACATGATCTTCTTGGTTCGCACTCGTTGGAGTCGAGTCTGTTGAGCAAGGATTGGCAAGGTGCTTATTCTCACTCATCAAAGCCGCCGTCGTAACTTCTGCGATCATATAGCCTGAATTTAGACCTGGTTTTGGCGTCAAAAACGGCGGGAGATCATAGCTAAGCGTTGGGTCGACCATCAACGCGATACGGCGCTGAGCTATGGCTCCCATTTCCGCAAGCGCGAGGGCGATTTGATCGGCAGCAAAGGCAACAGGCTCTGCATGAAAATTCCCACCCGATACGATTTGGCCCGTATCTTTTAAAACAAGTGGATTGTCTGTGACGGCATTGGCTTCGATCTCTAGGGTTTTCGCCGCAGTGCGTAATAGATCAAGACAGGCCCCTGTCACTTGAGGTTGGCAGCGAATACAATAAGGGTCTTGCACGCGCGTATCATCTTCACGGTGGCTCTCGCGAATGGCTGAACCTTTCAAGATCAAGCGCATCGACGAGGCAACGTCAATTTGACCACGGTGTCCCCGCAGGGCATGAATTTCTGCTAGCAACGGCGCCGTTGAGCCCATGATGGCATCCGTCGACAGGGCTGACGTTACAATAACGGATTGCGCATTTCGCCACGCTTCAAACAGACCTGCCAAGCCGTAGGCGGTGGAAAATTGTGTTCCATTGATGAGCGCAAGACCTTCCTTTGCCTTTAGTATAAGAGGCTGAAGCCCCGCCCGTTTTAGCGCTTCTCGTGCAGGCAATCTCTCGCCGCCGTAGTCCGCCTCACCTTCGCCGATTAAAACCGCAGCCATATGCGCCAAAGGCGCGAGATCACCCGACGCCCCGACAGAGCCTTGGGCCGGAATAATCGGCATAAGGTCTTTTTCTAAAAGGTCTTGAATAAGGCTTATCACCTCCCACCGCACACCCGATGCGCCGCGCCCTAATGACAGGAGTTTTAAGACCATCATCAACCGCACAATGGGCGTTTCGGTTCGTTCGCCAACACCGCAACAATGAGACAGGATTAGATTTCGTTGAAGGGTCGATGTGTCTTCAGGCGCAATCTGAACACTCGCGAGTTTGCCAAACCCCGTATTTACGCCGTAAACCGCACTGTCACTATTCACGGCAGTTTGAATATGAGACGCCGCCTCTTCAACGGCTACCCGCGCTTTGGGATCAATTTTTACAGGTTCATTTGAACGGTAAATAATTTCCAGCTCTTGTAGTGAGACCTGCCCTGGGATGAGGTTTATCATAGACGCCCTCCAAAGATGCGCGCGTGTAGGGGGGTGAAGCCCATATGGTAACTCAGCTCACAAGGATGCCCCACATCCCACACGGCAAGGTCAGCGCGTAAGCCTTCGGCAATCATACCGCTATCACGCAGCCCAAGGGCTTGCGCCGCGTGATGGGTCACACCTGCAAGCGCCTCTTCAGGCGTAAGTTTAAACAAGGTACAGGCCATATTCATAGCCAGTAAAAGCGAGGTAAGCGGCGATGAACCCGGATTGCAATCCGTCGCCACTGCCATGGGCACACTCAATGCGCGCAGCTCATCAATCGGCGGCGGCTGTGTATCGCGCAAGAAGTAATAAGCACCGGGAAGTAAAACTGCGACTGTGTCAGACGTCGCCATAGCTTTAATCCCAACCTCATCAAGATATTCAAGATGGTCAGATGACAGGGCCTTATATTTAGCCGCTAGAGCCGTCCCGCCGCTATTTGATAATTGCTCCGCATGTAATTTCACTGGCAACCCAAGCGCTTTGGCTTGGTTGAACACGCGCTCTATTTGCGTTGTTGTGAAACCTATGGACTCGCAAAACCCATCAACAGCGTCGACAAGATTTTCTTCATGCGCCGCAACCAGAGCCGGAAGGCAGACCTCATCAATATAGGCATCTGGATTATCTTTATAATTTACTGGTACAGCATGCGCTCCTAGAAAACTTGTCTTAACACGGACAGGAAACTCCGTTTCAATGCGGCGCGCGGCGCGTAGAATTTTCAGCTCTGTTTCAATATCCAAGCCGTAACCCGATTTAATTTCGACAGTACAAACCCCCTCAGATATCAGCGCCTTTAGTCGCGGCGTTGCACTGCGGATAAGCTCATCCTCTGTCGCGGCGCGGGTGGCCTGGACCGTGGAGACAATACCGCCCCCTGCTCGTGATACCTCTTCGTAACTTGCGCCAGATAAACGCATTTCAAACTCATTCGCGCGGTTTCCCGCATGAATAATATGCGTATGGCAATCAATCAACGCAGGCGTGACAAGGCGACCGTCAAGTTTTTTTTGAGGCCATGCTGCGTAAGTTTCTGGCATATCTGCTCGGGCCCCGCACCACGCGATCTTGCCGTTATTTACCGCAACGGCGCAGTCTTTAATGAGGCCATAAGCCCCAAGAGACGGAACCATCGTCGCCGCATTTGCCTGTATTAAAACTATCTTTTCCAAGTACCATCCATTCTTGCATTCACGTTCTTGATTGACGGCAGTCTTTCAACTTATTATGTCTGCACATAATAACTGTCAAGACAGGACCTTCTGAATGCCGACAATTTGGGCAGAGCAAGCTTTAACGCCGCAAGGGTGGACATCCAATGTCTCCGTTCGCATTGACGGCGCGGGTTTCATTCAATCTATTGAAACGGGCACGACGGCTGACGCTGTCACGGATAAACGTGTCGGAATTTTGCTCCCTGCCCCCACCAACATTCATAGCCATGCGTTCCAACGCGCTATGGCTGGTATGACAGAAAGGCGCGGAAAGAACCCTGCTGATAATTTCTGGGCATGGCGGAAGCTCATGTATAAATTTCTAGGGCAGCTCACCCCTAACGATATTGAAGCCATTGCCGCCTTTGTTCAGATGGAAATGTTAGAGGCGGGTTACGGCGCGTCGGTTGAGTTCCACTATCTACATCACCATGCGGACGGCACAGCTTATGACGACCTCGCGGAAACGTCTGCGCGTATATGTGCCGCCGCGCAAAGCTCTGGCATCGGCCTCACATTACTACCCGTTCTCTATGAGCAAGGTGGATGCGATGGGCGCGCTTTAGGAGCTGGGCAAATCCGCTTTGGCAATGATTTTGAACGCTACGTGAAACTGTTGGACGCAGCCAAAAACCATCTATCGACCTTACCGCAAGATTGCCGCATCGGTGTGGCTCCACATTCATTACGTGCCGTTAGCCGTGTAAGTTTGCAAGCGATAGAAAGCCTTTTACCAGATAGCCCTATTCATATTCACCTAGCCGAACAGGTCGGCGAAGTTGATGAGGTCTTGGCCGCTTACGGTCAGCGCCCCGCAGAATGGCTATTTGATCGCCATGATGTAAACGAGCGCTGGTGCCTCATTCACGCAACGCAAATGCACCCGCATGAAACCCTTGCTATGGCACGCTCTGGGGCTGTTGCGGGCCTCTGCCCTATGACCGAAGCCAACCTCGGCGACGGAATTTTCGATGGGCAGCGTTACCTAAAACATGACGGGCGCTTCGCCATAGGCTCTGACTCCAACATCCGTATTTCCTTATCCGAAGAACTGCGCACCCTAGAATATTCTCAACGGTTAAAACATTTGGGACGCGCCGTTCTGGCAACAGAAACGCGCTCCGCAGGGCGCGTCTTATTTGAAGGCGCCGCATTGGGCGGCGGATATGCGTCGGGGCGAAAGTCTGGTACTATAGAGACGGGGCAACTCGCTGACCTTATAGCCCTTGATCAGACTCATGTTGACCTCATAGGTAAGCAGGGGGATACACTCCTTGATAGTTATATTTTCGCAGGGGATGACCGAATGATGACAGATGTCTGGTCCGCAGGCCGCCATCTTGTGGCACAGGGTCAACATAAGAACCGAGACCAGATTACGAGCCGTTACCGCACGGTTATGTCATCCCTCGTTGGACGGCTTTAGCTGTGAAAAAAATCACAACATGGCAGGCGATTGAAGCCGAAGTCATGCGGCGCATATCCAGTAAAATGTGGCAAGCGGGCGAGTTGATCCCCGGCGAAATCGGCCTTGCGGAAGAATTTGGTTGCGCGCGAGCTACCGTCAATAGAGCCCTGCGTCAACTCGCCGACGCTGGAATCTTAGAGCGCCGCCGCAAGGGCGGAACGCGTGTGGCGCGCTATCCTGTACGCAAAGCCACATTGGATATACCGATAACGCGGCTTGAAATTGAAGGGCGCGGCAAAGCCTATGAACACAGCTTTATAGGCCGCAAGTTTAAGCGCCCACCTCAGTCCATACAAGAAAAAATGAACCTTTCATCCACGCAGAAAGCACTCCATATCCCTGCCGTGCATTACGCCGACAAAGTTCCCTTTCTCTATGAAAGCCGTTGGGTTAATTTGGAAGCGGTCCCGCAGATTAAGGACGAAAGCTTTGTCGGAATAAATGCCAATGAATGGCTCATCGAACATGCGGCCTATTCCCGCGGAGATATTCATTTTTCAGCCGCGAATGCCAAGGCCAAAGACGCCGAGCTTTTGAAATGTAATATTGGTGACGCTTTGTTTATCATTGACCGAACCACATGGCACCGCGAGCAATCGATCACGTCCGTACGACTCGCTTATGCCCCAGGTTTTCACATGAAGAGCCAAATTTAATAAGAGCAATCTATAAAAAAACCGCCCAATAGATTTATTGAGCGGCTTAATATTAAATCTGTCAGCTTGGGCTAGAACGGAATTTCATCATCATCCATGCTGTAGTCTTGGGCAGGGCCTTCTTGAGCAGAAGCAGAACGTGAGCCACCACCTTGGCTTTGGCCTTGGCCTTGGTTACCATAACCGCCGCTATCTTGGTTGTAGCCACCGCCACCACCGCTGCCGCCACTATTGCGACTATCGAGCAGTGTTAGCGTTCCGCCGTAACCTTGCAGGACAACTTCAGTTGTATATTTATCATTGCCGTCGCGGTCTTGCCACTTACGAGTTTGCAACTTACCTTCGATATAAACCTTCGTGCCTTTTTTAACATAGCGCTCGACAATACCGACAAGACCGTCATTGAAAATAGCCACACGGTGCCATTCTGTTTTTTCGCGCTTTTCGCCCGACGATTTATCACGCCAGTTCTCTGATGTCGCTATCGACAAATTTGCGACTTTGCCGCCATTCCCAAACGTCCGAATTTCAGGGTCATTCCCTACATTCCCAACGAGTATCACCTTATTGACTGAACCGGCCATTTTGGCCTCCTCTACTTTACATTTTGTTCTTTATATGTTCTTTTTTATCTGCGGTCAATGAGTCGTTTTGCGAGTCGTTTCTCTTGCACCTATTAACCTTTTGAGGGATAGAGCCCCGTGAGTCCATACTATGCAGGAAACTCCTGCATATATATCCACAAGAGAATGTCCTCGAGAGAACATCGTTTAGAGTCTGGAGCTAAATCGCCCATGAGCCGATTACACACCATAGAAGTCCGCGGCGCACGCGAGCATAATCTAAAAAATGTCAATGTGGACCTGCCCCGTGACAAGCTGATTGTGATTACGGGCCTCTCTGGGTCTGGCAAGTCATCCCTCGCCTTTGATACGATCTATGCGGAAGGCCAGCGGCGCTACGTCGAGAGCCTCTCGGCCTATGCACGGCAATTCCTAGAGCTGCAAGGCAAGCCTGATGTGGATAGCATCGAAGGCCTCTCTCCCGCTATTTCGATTGAGCAAAAAACCACCTCTCGCAATCCGCGCTCAACCGTGGGAACCGTAACCGAAATTTACGACTATATGCGTCTGCTATGGGCGCGCGCAGGTGTGCCTTATTCGCCCGCAACAGGCCTGCCGATTGAGAGCCAAACCGTCAGTCAGATGGTCGACCGTATCTTGACCCTGCCCGAAGGGACCAAGCTCTATATTCTCGCGCCCATCGTACGTGGCCGTAAAGGTGAGTACCGTAAAGAGCTAGCACAGCTTATGAAAGACGGATTTCAGCGCGCTAAGATTGACGGCGAGTTTCACCGCATAGAAGACGCGCCAGATTTGGATAAAAAGTATAAGCATGACATAGATGTGGTCGTTGACCGTATCGTCATGAAAGAGGGGATTGAAACGCGCCTCGCAGATTCTGTAGAAACAGCGCTGCGTCTCGCCGACGGCCTCGCAGTAGCAGAAGTCGCCGACGGCACCGCTGAGCGCATTTTATTCTCGGAACAATTTGCATGCCCTGTCTCCGGCTTCACTATTCCCGAAATTGAACCGCGTTTATTTTCCTTCAACAGCCCGCACGGGGCGTGCCCTGTCTGTGACGGCTTAGGGCGAGAGCTGCGTTTTGACGGAGGACTTGTTGTCCCTGACGGAGCAAAGTCATTAGCGGCCGGGGCGATTGCGCCGTGGTCGAAAACGCCGAGCAGTCTCTATATGCAAACCCTCAAAGCCCTGGCCAAGCATTACGGCTTTAAGCTTGAAACACCGTTTGAGGACTTAGCCGAAGGCGCACGCGATGTGGTGCTTTATGGCACCCAAGGGGCGGCGATTAAATTCGTCTATCAAGATGATGGACGGCGTTACGAAACCACAAAACCTTTCGAAGGCGTTGTTCCTAATTTGGAGCGCCGTTACCGCGATACAGATTCAACATGGATGCGCGAAGAGCTTGGCAAATATATGTCATCGGCTCAGTGCGATACCTGCAAAGGCAAGCGCCTAAAGCCCGAAGCGCTGTGCGTAAAAATTGCCGATATGGACATTTCCAAAACAGGCGAGATGTCGATCTCTGACGCGCTGCAAAGTTTCAAAGATTTACCTGAAAAGCTGACTAAAAAACAAATGGCGATTGCCGTTCGAATTTTAAAAGAAATCACCGACCGCCTTTCCTTCCTTAATGCGGTGGGGCTAGAATATCTCACTTTGGGTCGCGGGTCTGGCTCCCTATCGGGCGGCGAGTCCCAACGTATTCGCCTCGCTTCGCAAATTGGATCTGGTTTGACAGGCGTGCTTTATGTTCTCGATGAGCCGTCTATTGGACTGCATCAACGCGATAATGCCCGCCTACTCGAGACCTTGCAAAATCTGCGCGATCTTGGCAATACAGTGCTTGTGGTCGAACATGATGAAGACGCCATACTCACCGCCGACTATGTCGTCGATATGGGGCCGCTTGCAGGTGTGAACGGCGGCGAAGTCGTGGCGGCAGGAACGCCTGATAAAATCAAGAAATCTAAAAAATCTCTCACGGGGCAATATCTCACGGGTAAGAAGCAAATCGCCCTTCCCGCACAGCGCCGCCAACCGCAAGATCATAAAAAACTGACCATAACAGGTGCGCGGGGAAATAACCTTAAAAACGTCACAGCTGAATTTCCGCTTGGGCTTTTAACCTGCGTCACAGGTGTATCTGGTGGCGGGAAATCGACCCTGACAATTGAAACCCTTTACAAAGCGGCGGCGCGCAAACTGAATAATAAATCAACTGCAGTGCCTATGGCCCATGATAAGGCCGAAGGGTTTGAGCATCTCGATAAGGTCATTGATATTGATCAAAGCCCGATTGGGCGCACACCGCGCTCAAATCCTGCAACCTATACAGGTGCGTTTACGCCCATCCGTGATTGGTTCGCAGGCCTCCCCGAAGCCAAAACACGCGGCTATAAGCCGGGGCGGTTTAGCTTTAACGTCAAAGGCGGGCGCTGCGAAGCGTGCCAAGGCGCAGGCGTGATCAAGATCGAAATGCACTTCTTGCCCGATGTCTATGTCACCTGCGATCAATGCCAAGGCAAACGCTATAACCGCGAAACTTTGGAGATTAAATTCAAAGGCAAGTCTATTGCTGATGTCCTAGATATGACTATTGACGAAGCGGCTGGCTTTTTCAAAGCGGTTCCCACTATTCGCGATAGAATGGTGACATTAGAACGGGTTGGCCTTGGCTATTTAAAAGTAGGTCAACAAGCGACGACACTATCAGGCGGTGAAGCGCAGCGGGTGAAGCTGGCGAAAGAACTTGCCAAACGCGCCACAGGTCGAACGCTCTATATTTTGGATGAACCAACAACGGGGCTACATTTTGCCGATGTGGCAAAGCTCCTCGAAGTTCTGCAAGAGCTTGTCAGCCACGGCAACACAATGGTCGTAATTGAGCATAATTTGGACGTGGTAAAAACCGCCGATTGGGTTATCGATATTGGCCCTGAAGGCGGCGACGGCGGCGGAGAAATCGTAGCAGTTGGCACGCCTGAAACAGTTGCAAAAAATGCCCAAAGTTGGACAGGACGTTTCCTTAAGCCGATGTTAGAGCGTGACCGCGCGCGAATGAAGGGTTAGGTCGCTTTTATTCTTCACTCCATAGCTTCACAGCATATGTACCAATACCAGAAAACATTAAAAACCAAATAGACACAAATGTGAAATAAGCCACCAAAGCGACAACCCCAATAATTTTCTTGAATGGGGGTTGTAATTGCTCGGCGATGGCTTTCAATTGTTCAGATGGCACGTCATCACCAAAACCGTTAATGGAACTCAGTATTTGAGCATCCCCAAACACCAACATCATAAGCAGCGATACGACCGTAATCAGAATTATATAACCAAAAAAGAAGACAAAGGCATAACTGCCTAACATCGGCCAGAAACGCCCTTTCGATATATCTTTAGCTGCTAGGACGTGAAGTTTATTTTGTTGCAAACTTAAAGCCGAAGCTGGCGCAAGGCGAATGCTTAGCCACAACCAAAGCCCAAGAACAAATACAATCCCTAAAATGAAAACAATCGCAACAAGACCCTTTGATATAATTGCAAATATGGCAGCAACGATACCCAATGCAAGAGCTCCGAGAAAATAGCCAATAAAGGCAAGCAGCCAAACCCCGAGCATGGCGATAAATGTACGAATCTCTGGCCAAGCAAACCGTAGTGGCAAAGTTTGCTTTTCAGCGCCTAATAAGTTTTTACGGTGTAACGCTGTCTCAGCCACTACGGGAATGAGAAGAGATAAAACTGTCATCACCGTATATGGTTTCCAGACAGAGGCATATATGGCTAAAATCTCGCTTGAACTACCAACTTGCCTTCCAGATAAAATATCCTGCATGTTTTGCTTACTTATATCAAGAATTTGACCATATTCAGTATAAATCATTGGAAAGGTAATAATCATAACCACACTAAAGAGCGCCGCCATTAAAATTGCCACACGCCAAACAAACCCGTCACGGCTTTGAAAGGGCTGTGTAATGGATTGAATGAAATCATATGGTTTTTTTTTGGATTGGTCAGTTATGAATTCTCCATTTCTAACCCCAAACATTCAAGAGATAAGCTTATTTGTCAATCTTGATTACAAATTGTTAGAAAGGCGCGATTTCTGCATAATTGTAACTGTTTGTGAGTTGCAACATTGTCGTCGTCCACCCTTATTAAGCGAAATATTAAATCGGGGAATTTCCTATGACATTAAAAACTTGTTTCGTTTTGTGCGCGTCTAGCCTTGTCCTCTTAGCCGCAGGATGTGGAGGCGGCGGCAGTAATACGTCCACGTCAACAGCTGTTGTTCCCCCTCCCCCTCCCCCTCCCCCTCCCCCTCCCCCGCCGCCTCCGCCGCCAGCGACATTGACACTTGAAACAACATTAGCCGCAGGCACTCCCGTCTGTTTCCAAGGCGGTACGCAAACGCAAATGGGCGGAGATGACAACGGCAACGGCACACTCGACACAGACGAAATTGAAAGTGACACCATTAGTTGCTCGACCACCGTTATTAATGAAAGCCTAAACTTTAGGCCGATTTCATTCTTTCCAGCCTGTCAGCAAATTGACCTAGCCTGTAATACGTCTGTTGGTTCAAACGCTGAGACTGTTGACATTAGCACTGACGGCCAGACGTTGATTTATGCAGATAGTCTGAGGCGCGGCGTAGGTTTCATCAATATTGCAACGCCGAGCTCACCACAGCCAGACGGGTTTATTCCTCTGGATGATCAAACTGTGTCCTTGGCCGTTCGCGGAAACTTTGCCCTTGTGACACGCATCCTTCCGTCAAATGATGTTGAACGCAACGGCGCGTTAACCGTCATAGATATGAGCACACGAACTATTGTCCGAAATATAGAACTTAGCGGACAACCCGATACAATCGCCGTCTCACCTGATAACAGCCTTGCAGCCGTCGCTATAGAAAATGAAGGTAACGCCACGCAGCCCGCAGATGGCAATACTCCTTTAGGCTTTGTGACCTTACTGGATATTTCCAGTGATACGCCCGCTGATTGGACGACACAAGACGTGACACTTCCCGTTCCAACGGGCGGCGACATTAACGGCGTTGAGCCCGAATTTGTTGATATTAATGATGATAATATCGTCGCTGTATCCCTACAAGAAAACAACCGATTGGCGCTCATAGATGGGGCGACGGGCAATGTTACGCTTAACACAGACCTTGGCAGTGCCTCCATCTCTGGCATTGATTTGGAAGATGAACGCCCACGTCAAATTTTGCAAAACCAGACAAGTGGTAACTTACAGCGTCAACCTGACGCCGTCGCTTGGATTAACAACGGATCACTTGTTACTGTTAATGAGGGTGACCGCGATGATAGCGGCACACGAGATTTCAGCGTGTTTAATACAGACGGAGATGAGCTTTTTTCAGCTGGCAATGAACTTGAACAAACACTCGCAGGGATTGGACATTATGCAGACCGACGGTCTGACGAACAAGGCAGTGAACCCGAAGGCGCGGATGTCGCCGTCTTCGGCGACGAGCGCTATCTTTTCGTCACCACAGAACGCAGTGGTATCGTGTTCGTTTACAATATTGCGGATCCAACTGCGCCCGTTTTAAAGCAAGTGCTTCCAACGGGAACCAGCCCTGAGAATGTCAAAGCCTTTCCCGCGCAAAATCTATTTGCTGTCGCGAGTGAAGAAGACTTCCGTGGAGAATATCGCGCAGGTGTTACCCTCTATGAAATCGCAACACAAACGCAGGCCTTCCCTAATATTCAAGGCGTTGACCGTGCAGACGGAACGCCTATCCCATTTGCCGCTTTATCCGGATTAACCGCTGACGCCACCAATCCCGATAGGCTGTTTACAATTGAAGATGCCTTCTTTGGTTTCAACCGAATTTTGGAACTAGATACGAGCGTGACACCTGTTAGTCTGAGCCGTGAAATACAAATAACGGACCCTAATGCTTTAATTGATGCGCTTCCCGTAGCCTCCAACACGAGCAATAGCGATGTGTTTGACGCTGAAGATCGTGGTGAACTTCGTAATTCTAATGGGACAGTCAATCTTGATTTTGAAGGCATTGCCCAGACCTCTGACGGTGGGTTTTGGTTAGCCGCAGAAGGAGACGGCACGGCAGGAGGAGGATTCTTAGACCCCATTGATAGTCGTAATAGAATATTCCGCACCGATGCTAACGGCGTGTTGACCGACATCATATCCCTACCGGATAGTGTTAACCTCATTCAGGTGGACCAAGGTTTTTCAGGCGTTGCTCAAGTTGGCAATCAATTAGTCGTGCCGTTTGAAACTCAGTGGAACAATGAAGTTAACGTCAGGCTTGGCCTCTATGATTTAACGGCTGAGACGTGGCAATTTGCATTTTATCCGCTCGACCCAATTATTTCACAAGCCGGCGGAACCGTTGGCCTATACGGTGCCGCAGCCATTGACGACAATACAGTCATGATCTTGGAAAGAGATAATCGCGGCGGCCCTGATGCGGCGTTAAAGCGACTATATAGTGTCGATCTTACGGGCCTCACCGACGGCGACATCGTCACAAAAGCGCTTATTCGAGATATGGTTCCAGAAGGTGACCTCGATGTAATTGGGGGGCAAATCCTGCCTTTCTTTGAGGCCGTCACGATTAATGCCGCAGGCGACGTCCTTATCGTCAATGACAATAATGGGGCCGAAGACGGAAACGGCGAGACACAACTGATAAATTTAGGCAATATTATTCCCTAAAACCGAGCTTTCTATTGCGCATTGAGGCGATCTTTAATAGGTCGCCTCTATGACAAAATCTACGATCAAACCTGTACACATTATTGGCGCCGGCATGGCGGGTAGCGAAGCCGCGTGGCAATGTGCCCGCGCAGGCGTTCCTGTTATCCTGCACGAGATGCGACCCGAGCGTATGACGGACGCCCACCAAACCAGCGGTTTTGCCGAATTGGTTTGCTCTAACTCTTTTCGTTCTGACGATGCTTATGGTAATGCGGTCGGATTACTGCATGAGGAAATGCGCCGTTGTGATAGTATAATCATGGGCATGGGTGAGCTGCATAAGCTCCCTGCAGGCGGCGCACTCGCCGTTGACCGTGATCATTTCTCAGAAGCGGTCACAATGATCCTCAGCCAACACCCGCTGATTACAATTGAGTACGGCGAAGTCTCTAAGCTCCCGCCCAAAGCGTGGGGCAATAGCATTATCGCCACAGGCCCCCTCACCGCGCCGTCTCTTGCCAAAGCTATTTTGAAACTCACAGGCGAAGACAGTCTCGCCTTTTTCGACGCTATTGCACCCATCGTTCACAAGGACTCGATTGATTTTGACAAAGCGTGGTTCCAAAGCCGCTACGATAAAAAAGGCCCCAGCGGTGACGGCGCGGACTATATCAATTGTCCGCTTGATAAAGAACAATATACGACCTTCATCAATGATCTGGTCGGCTCTGACAAAACCGAATTTAAAGCCTTCGAGAAAGACACGCCCTATTTTGAAAGCTGCCTCCCCATCGAAGTTATGGCCGAACGCGGCCCAGAGACATTACGCTTTGGCCCGATGAAACCTGTCGGCTTGACCAACCCCCATAACCCCACAGTGAAAGCCTACGGCATTGTGCAACTGCGCCAAGATAATGCGCTCGGAACGCTCTATAATATGGTCGGCTTTCAGACCAAGATGAAGTACGGGGCGCAGACAGATATTTTCCGCAAAATTCCGGGTCTTGAAAAGGCCGTCTTTGCGCGGCTTGGCGGCATCCACCGCAATACATTTATTAATTCCCCTAAGCTGCTCAATGCAGACTTACAGCTTAAAGCCCGTCCAGACATTCGCTTTGCAGGTCAGGTCATGGGCGTCGAAGGCTATGTGGAAAGCGCCGCTCTGGGGCTGATAGCAGGCCGTATGGCTGCAGCCCAAGCCAAAGGCGAGACCATCCCCGCCCCGCCGAAAACAACAGCCCTCGGCGCGCTTGTTGAGCATGTAACAGGCGGCTTTATGACAGGGCCGAAATCTAAGTTCCAACCGATGAATGTCAATTACGGACTGCTCCCGCCGATTGAAGATATTGTCTATAAACGCGAGGACGGGTCTCGGATTAAAGGCAAAGACAAAACGCGTTTTCGGAAACGTAAAATATCCGAACGCGCGCTTGTTGATATTATGCCATGGGCTAATATTGGGGCGAAAACTGGCGGGAAACTTTAATTAGTTACGTAATAAAACGTAGAAAGTCAGTCTCATAATATCCTGCTCGCCCGTATCTGCGTTCGACCGCAACGTCATAGTTTTTATTTGTACGCGTGTACGGTTACCAATATCAACAATAAAGGGTTTTTGTTTATAGGGCGCTAACGCTCTAATGGCAGACTCAACCTGCAGCGTAACGGCATGACCATCGGCATGGGTTACATGCAGCTCCCCCCGTTCAAAGACAATGTTGACCGCTTCATCTTTGCCCGTCAATGCTCTTGACGTTTTTATGTTAGACAGATTGCCGATTGAATATAGACCTTTAACGACAGAGAAACCTTCAACATCAATCGTCTGACTATCATCCGCAAAATAATTATTTCGATGATTTGATTTTTTATAAATCGATAGATCTTTAATATTCAGCTCCTCGAATATTGTTTGCCTCACGTCCTTATCAGGTGCGTTTGGAAAAACAGATTTAATCGAGCGCTTCGCCTTATGACGAGAGAGATAAAGGATTTGCGTTTTTAGCTGCCGCAACTGATCTGTTTGGTCTTCAGTCGGGGTTTCAATCGGCCTAATTTTATTGTTTGCATCGAGCAAGTTGAGGTCTGCGACAATCTCCTGAGCGCGGTTGGTTTGGCTCTTAAGGGAAACAGGCAGCGCACTAAATGTCCCCATCAATAATAATATGGCTCCGAGACCTGGGACAATACGAATGTCGCGCTGCGTCTCTTTTCTAAATATGAACCATAGTCCCAATCCTAACGACCAAATCACAACCAAGATAAGCGCGTAGCGTTCTTCAGTTACGCCGTAAGCTTGCACGCGGACAAAAACGGCGACAGCTAAGAGAAGCGCGACTGGAATAGACACGGGGAACCACAGCCAACGAAACCATCGGGCTAAGGCATTTTTTTGAATAAAGGGCGGCTCCAGCACAAGCCATGTTATGGTTCCGATGAGCAAGAACGGTGTCGTCAGCTCAGCAATCTCGCCTTTTGGTAAATTCATCGCAAACAGAATTTTCACGCCGTAAATAAGGATGATCGCCGCGTAGATCATCGACAAAGGTGCAAGCAGCCATGTGCCTAGAAAGCCGATAGCCTTTGAGACAAAACCCGGATTTTCATAAAGCTCTTCATAAGGTTCATCTACAGGCGGTAAGGTCGACATCCAATAGAGCGGCGCGAGGAACCCAAACCCTATTGGCATGAGGAATTCGACGACAAGGCTTTCAACATCAATTCCCAGAAGGGTCTTTAAAGCCTCCATGATTGCTAGCAGTCCCAGAAGGAATATGACCGAGCCAACGGTTGCCATAATAGCCCCTGTCCAGAGCTTGTGTGTGAAATCCCATATATGCAGATCGTTGCGCGGTCGACGCCAGCCAACAGCATTGCCAAGCACTAACAACACGGCCCCAACTGCCATGGCCATATTTATACGCAAGCTTTCGGAAAAATAAAACAAAGCCGTCATAAGGCCAACGATCAAAATTTGCAGGAAATACAGCTTTGATTTGTGAGTAACTTCGCGCGCGAGTGTGATGATGACACATAAATAAGCTGCGACGACCAAGCCGATTAACGTTCGAATAATCGTTTCTCGCAACTTATCATCAGGCGTAAATATCCAAATCAAAGAGAAAATCGCCATGGCCAAAACGGCCACAGGAAAGCGCTGAACGACATGTCCAAAATTCGGCCATTTGACTGCAATTTTATTCGTCACTGTCATATGTATTTCCCATTATCACTAACTATAGTGATGATATCTGACGAAACTATGACAGAATTTAGGTGATTTTGCAAAACCCCTACAGACGCCCTCTTAACGCGGCCCACGTCATTTTTATATGTTTAAGTGGCGGAGCATAATTCACATCTTGTGTTTTCGGATCAAACCCTTTCGCGCCGAGACGTTTTAAAAAGCTTGGAACTGTTGCAACATAGGCAAGAGCTGGCATCACAAGCGGCGACATTTTCTGCGTCTGGTCTTGAGCCAGTTGATATTGACCGCGCGATGCAGCCAAAATATCCGCGAAGTCCACCTGCGATAACATGCCCGCATGATAATAACGATAAGCGCGTGCAAGACCTGTCATGCCCCACGCCTGCCCTGCTTGCGCGGCCCCGTCGCTGTCAAAATCAGGGGCCAAAACGTGCGCCGCGATTTGTGCCAATAGCCCAGACGTCTGTGCGGTATAATCTCTAGCCGCCTCCATATTAACAAAGGGTGTTGGGTCAAGGTCACGGGCCCGTCCATCAATCAGTCGATCAACCCAAAAGCGCGGCACATTAGTTTCGCGTAGGACAGTCGAAAGCGGTGTCGCCACTTCATGGCTCCGCACAGCTCCTCCCTTATAAATTTCTTCCACCACATCGCGCCACCATTGATAGCGTATCTCTCCGATCATCGTCTCTGAAACAAGCTCAGGAATTTTAGCTAATTCGCTGTGAAAGGCGTAAATCACCATGAGTCGCTCACGCTGCGTTTCATCCGCTAACAGGGCGCTACGGTAGCGGTCAGGATCAACCGCGCGTAGTCGTGCGTGCATTTCTGTTGAAATCATGCTCATATCACCCAAACAAAACCTAATTTTTATACCAATCAACTTCCCATAGGGTGCAATCGGCTTGTCGTCAAAAGCTGAAAGCTCTAGGGTAGGCATATATGCTGATCAGATAAAAGGATTCTCTCATGAAAATAACGAAAACACTCACATGGACGGCTGCGGCGCTTACGCTATCAGCTCCCGCGTTTGCGGACGGAACACATAGCCATAATACACTGGCCAATATCATCCACTGGCTTTCAAGCCCAGCTCATAGCCTTTTTGCGGTTATTGGCGGCGTTGCTTTCGTGGCAACACTTGTCGCTATGAAGCGCCGTAAAGCATAAGAGGACATACAGATGTTAAATAAAATTCTATCAAAATTAGATTCAAAAATTGAAACAGCGTCGGCGCATTGCGACATTCCTTGTGGAATTTATGACGCGCGTGCGGTGACTTACCACGCCGTATCAACGCTACGTCAAATCGACATTCTCTTAAGCCTGAAAGACAAAGGCCTGTCAGACACAGCCTTTGCTATGCAAGCTGCCCGAAATACGGCGGAGAAAGAAAAGCAAGCCGAGCTTGTAAAGCATGAAGTGCGCGTCATCTGGGGCGATTTCATGAAGGGAGATAAGCTTGAGAAGTTCCCAAATGCTCACGCTTTAGCTCATTCTATCATGGTTGCAGGGTCTGCGTGTAAGCAAGACCTTCACCGTGAAGACGGCGAGAAGCTTGTTGCGCTTTGCAATGAGTTCTCTGAAATGTTCTGGGCGATGAAAGGTGTTAAGACGAAGAAAGTCACGACCCCTTACGCGCCGAATGTTGAGGTTGTTGAACCTGCGCTTTAAGCGGCAATGCTTCAAATCATAAAAGTGCGGGGCCAAAGCATGGCCCCCACACTGCAAGACGGCGATTACATCGTGACATGGCCCGCCCGCACATATGTTGTGGGGCGGGTTTATTGTATTGATCATTCAGATTTAGGGCTGATCATTAAACGGCTAGAGCGCGAGACCTCTGACGGACGCCTTATCTTTGCTGGGGATAACCCTGTGAGTAACTCTGGGGATATTTTAGGCCGCATAGAAAAAGTGCGGGTCAGAGCCCGCGCTATTCTTTATTATGGTTCAAGAGGCCTAAAGCGACTTTAGTCTTCTTTACGCTCACCGCCTGTGTTCCCGCCGCGCTTCAACTTAAGGAGAAGCAACATAGGTGACGCTACAAAGATCGAAGAATAAGTCCCGACAATCACACCCCAAATCATGGCGAATGAGAAGCCGCGCAGACCGTCACCCCCAAGAATATAAAGAGCGATCAAGGCCAGAAGCGTAGTCACAGAGGTCATAATCGTCCGCGACAATGTATCATTGATCGACAGGTTCAAAACGTCTGGCATCGGCATTTTCTTATATTTCCGCAAATTCTCACGGATACGGTCATAAACAATCACCGTATCATTGAGCGAGTAGCCTACGATGGTCAAAATCGCCGCAATAATCGACAGGTTAAACTCAATTCCCGTCAGGGAGAACACACCAATCGTCAGCAACACATCATGGACAAGCGCGGCGACAGCCCCGACAGCAAATTGCCACTCAAAGCGGAACGCAATATAGATCATAATCATCACGAGGGCCGATAAGATAGCCAGCAGACCTTTTTGACGAAGTTCGCCCGAGACTTTGCCACTCACCGTCTCCTGAGATCGGCGCTCGACCTGATCGCCATATTCTTCTCTGAGGCCATCAGTCAAACGAATTAAGGCCGCCTGCTGTGGGTTAATAGCCGCATCGCTATCAACTGTATCATCAGAACCTGACGACGCATCGTCCGCTTGAAGTTTCAAACCCACACGAACATATTGATATTTCACATCGGAAGACTTTGGGGGGTCAATATTTTGGACGGTTGCGCCCTCAAAACCCAAATCCGCAACAGCCGCACGAATATCAAGGGGCGGTTGTTCTTTAAAGTCCATTTCAGCCACGACGCCGCCTGTGAAATCAATACCGTAATTCAGGTTCTTAGTCGCAAATAGGACCATCGACGCAACAATCAATATGACCGATAAAACCCCTGCAATCATGCGAGCGCTAATAAACGGAATTTTAGGTTCCATCGGAAGGAGTTTGACGAGAGAAATATCTTTCATGGCAATCTCCTAAATCGGTAGCGCTTTAGGACGACGGCTTCGAAGCCATGTCGCCGTAAATAAGCGCGCTACAATCACAGCCGTAAAGACTGACATTACAATACCAATAGCCAATGTGACCGCGAACCCTCGGATAGGGCCAGAGCCAACAAGGTAGAGAACCACCGCCGCAATAAAGGTCGTGATGTTGGCATCCAAAATGGGTGCGAGTGACAGGCGGTAGCCCGTCTCAATCGCGTTGACAGGCGGACGGCCATTATGGGCCTCTTCGCGAATACGCTCAAAGATCAAGACATTCGCATCCACCGCCATACCAATCGTCAAGATAATACCCGCAATTCCTGGCAAAGTTAGCGTTGACCCAAAGAGCGACAACGCCGCCATAATCAGCATGATATTAATCGTCAGGGCCATATTAGCAATGGTACCGAACCGTAGCCCGTAAGAGAGCCACATAAAGATTGCCACGCCGACCAAACCAATGATCGAGGCAATCTTACCTGCATTAATCGAATCCTCACCAAGTTCCGCGCTCACGGTCCGTTCTTCAACTATTTTCAATTTGGCTGGAAGCGAACCGGCGTTCAAAAGCAACGCTAATTCTTGCGCGCTTTGTAAGGTAAAGCCGCCTTCAATAAAACCGTTACCGCCTGTAATCGGATTATTAATCCGTGGAGCCGTAATAATCTCTTCGTCAAGAACAACAGCAAATTGTTGCCCCATATTCCGAACCGTTAATTCACTAAAAAGTCTCGTACACCTCAAATTAAAACCAAAGTTCACAATTGGATCATTTTGACGTTCGGGATGCAACCCTTCACTGGCAGACTTTAAACATTCCCCTGTAATCTTAGTGCGGCGTTCAACGATTAAGCCGCCTCCACCGTCCGCATTCAGGTAAAACGCCTGACTCGGCTTCATACGACCCTCACTAGCGAGGCGCATTGCCCCTGCGTTAAAACTGTCAGGATCGACTAAATGAAAGCTCAGGTTCGCGGTTTTATTAATACGTGCCTTTATCTCATCAATATTTTTAGCGCCCGGAACCTGCAAGAGTATCCGGTCTTTACCTTCTTTAACGAGGGTTAGCTCTGTTGTCCCGTTAGGATCAATCCGGCGGCCAAGAACTTCAATAGATTGATCAATCGTTCGCTCTTTAACCGCTTCAAGCTTTTCGTCAGTAATCGTAACGCTGAAACGATCCGTGCCGACACGTTCAATGCGGCTATCTTTAGGGCCAGCTAATTGTCTTGGGTCAATTTGTTCAGGAACATTATCAAGAGCGGCATAACCTGCATTAACTTCATCGGCATTGCGAAATTTACCGACGACCGCACCGTCTTCAACACGAAGATATTCTGTGCGAATACGTCCAGCCTCTTGCAAGGCTCCGCGAACGCTATCACGGAGGTTTTCGGTCTCTTGCTCTAAGACACTCGTCAGGTCGACTTCCAAAAGCATATGCGCGCCGCCTTGAAGGTCAAGGCCGAGGTTAATCGTGCGCTGCAAGCTTGGCGGCCATGTTTCAAGTTTCTTTTTAGGTATTGCATTAGGCAAAGCGAAGAGAAAGCCCAAGGCCACAAGACCAAGTATAGTAATGGTTTTCCATTTGGAAAAATAAAGCATGACGCAGACCTGTTATATAAAGAAAAAAGACGGCCAACGCCGCCCTTTATGAACTTACTTCTTTTTATCTGTATCGTTCGCTGGCACTGTCTTATTGCGAACATCTGCAATCATAGAGCGTACAACTTTGATGTCCTGTCCGCCGAAATCAACCGTTAGTTCATTGTCAGCCACTTTCTTGACCTTACCAATCAAGCCACCGTTGGTGACAATCATATCTCCGCGCGTAATGGCGGCTAAGAGATTTTTATGATCTTTCATCCGCTTATTCTGCGGACGGATAATAAAAAAGTAGAATACCAAAATGATTAGTAAAAATGGTAGAAATGAAGCTATTGGGTTTCCCCCTGCGGCGGGCCCAGCTTGTGCGATAATATTGAACATAATGTCCCCAGAAAAAACGCCCCTACAGGCTTGTTAATTTAAGCCAATATAGGAGCGCAATTTGCTTTTGCAACGGCCAAGAGCCGTTAAAGATCGTTTTTTAGTTCAGACAATGGCCTGCAGGCATATTTAAAATATCCCCCGGAGCAATATTAGTGCTTTCACCAAGGCCGTTTCGTGCTTGAATACCTTCAACCGTCACACATGCTCGTTTCGAAATTTGCCATAAACTATCGCCTGGCAATACCCCATAAACACCACTGCGTGGGATGGGCTGGACCGAGCGAATTAAATTTGATTGAACGACAGGCTGGCTTGTCACATTATTGACTCTGGTACTCGCGATAATGTGGTTAGATGCATTTGGAATTATCAGCGTTTGGCCAATATTAATACCATCCGTCGTAATATTATTGCGATTCTTAAGGGCCGCCACATTTGTATTATACCGTTTGGCGATACCATAAAGTGTTTCCCCTTCATTCACGTAGTGTGACGACGTTTGCGCTACATTACTTTCTATATGCGTTGTTGTCGTTGACGCATATATCGGCGCGGCTGGCTCAAATAACTCAACTTGATAACGGCGCTCTTGGGGAACAACATTATATTCAGCTCCCTCAAGCGTATAAGCCTCAGAGATTGACGGTGTTGCTGACTGTTGGAACGCAATGACCCGTTGCGCTTCTGCTTCAACGTCCGAGTAGCTATATGACCCTGTCGGTGAAGATGTCGGGATCACCCGTCTACCCTCAGAGAGAAGAGGTCGCACAACTACATTACGTGATGCTGTCGTCCCTGAAATACGGGCCGTTTCATGGCTAATTTGTGCAGGAGCCACGGAAAGGCTTCCGTAAACTCGTGGTTTAAACCGATCATCTACAGTTTGGTCTTGTGCCGTGGCTGCACCAACAAGGCAAAGAGATGCTATAATCCCAATTGTGAACTTTGATTTTTTTATAGGCATATTAACGCTCCCAATAGTTTCGGGAGAAAACATGAACATCTATAGTTAACATTCCGTCAACAAAGCTTATATAATTTTCGACATGCCCAACTCAATTGGTGGTAAATCTAAGGTGGTGCAACTCCTAGCATGCCCGTCCTTCCATATCATCAAAACACCCTCCTGCACATAAAGTAACAAGCCCTGTTCACTCAGTTGTTTTATGATATGCTTGGGAACTGACTCAACACTCCCCGTCAAAACAATTCTGTCAAAAGGCGCTTGTCCAGTCCACCCTTTCAGACCATCCCCATGATCAATCACAATATTTACGATCTCAAGTGCGGACAATCGAACCTCGGCACTCTCGCATAAAGTTTTATAGCGCTCGACAGCATAGATGCGCCGCACGAGCTTTGATAAAACAGCCGCAAAATAACCGCTCCCCACGCCAATGAGCAAAACCTTATGCTCCGCCTCTAATTTAGCAAAATGGGCCATCATCGCCAAAGTCAAAGGCGACGGCAGAGTTTGCCCGCAAGCAATCGGCAAGGGACGGTTGGCATAGGCTTGATCTTGGAACTCTGGCCCGACGAAATAGCGGCGCGGTGTTGTCTCAAAGGCCGAAAGCAAACGCGTGTCGGAAATACCTTTTTGGCGAAGAAACATCACCAAATCAATCAATCCCGGATCAAACATATCGCTCCGCTCCCCAGCTTTTGGATAAGCTAACCGTTTTTAAACAGCTCTTGCAAGTCTCGACGTGTTTGCGCGTGGGTTAAATCTGTATGAAGCGGGGTCACAGATATATAGCCGTCATAAATCGCCCGTAGGTCTGTGCCCTCTGGCGGATTGGATAGCCCTGCCCCGTAGGTTAGCCAATAATAATGCCCTCCGCGCGGATGGTCATGTTTTTGAACGCCGCTCATCTGGTAGTCCCGCTTACCTTGGCTGGTGATCTGCACACCTTCCACATTATCAGGGGCGCGGTCTGGAAAGTTCACAGACAACGTCACATCATCGGGCCAGCCTTGCTTTAAAAGGTCACGGAGCAACTTCGGCCCGTGATGCTCTGCGGTTTCCCACGGCAAGCTTTTCGCCCCTTGAAAGCCTCGGGCTAATGATAGAGCCACTGACGGCACACCAAGTTGCGTGCCCTGCAAAGCCGCCGCAATCGTTCCTGAAAAGGTCACATCTTCCGCGAGGTTTTGCCCGCGGTTCACACCCGACAAAACAAGGTCAGGCTTATGATCCGCTAAAAGGTCACATAGGCCAACAACCACACTATCCGTTGGTGTCCCCGATACGCCGTAAACCTGCTCTTCATATTTTGTCGCGCGGACAGGGTTATGAAGCGACACAGACCGAGAGGTCGCGGACTGCTCCGTATCAGGCGCAACCACCCAAACATCATCTGATAGTTCAGCCGCAATCTTGCGAAGCACGCCCATGCCCTTAGCGTTCACCCCATCATCATTGGTAAGAAGGATTCTCACGCTTTAATCACCTCGACACCGCCCATATAAGGGAGGAGCGCCTGGGGGACTTTAATCGAGCCGTCTTCATTTTGGTAATTCTCTAGTACCGCCACAAGTGTCCGCCCGACCGCGAGGCCCGATCCGTTGAGCGTATGGACAAAGCGGTTATCTTTTTCTGCAAATTTATAACGGGCATTCATGCGTCTCGCTTGGAAGTCCCCGCAATTAGAGCAAGAGCTAATCTCGCGGTACGTGTCTTGGCTCGGGAGCCAGACTTCAATATCGAATGTGCGGCGCGCGCCAAATCCGAGATCACCCGTACACAGCTCAACCACGCGGTACGGTAATTTAAGACGTTTTAGCACTTCTTCGGCGCAGCCTAACATCCGCAAATGCTCCGCTTCGCTGTCTTCTGGCTTCACAATAGAGACAAGCTCAACCTTGTTAAATTGATGCTGGCGGATCATGCCCTTGGTATCACGTCCCGCACTTCCCGCTTCAGAACGGAAACACGGCGTATGCGCCGTCATGCGGCGCGGGAGTGTCTCAGGGTCAATAATGCTTTCACGAACAGTGTTGGTAAGCGACACCTCGGCGGTTGGAATGAGGTAATGATCACCCGTCGTTTTATAGAGGTCTTCTTCAAATTTCGGGAGCTGTCCTGTTCCGAAAAGCGCTTTGTCCCACACCAAAAACGGCGGGCTAGTTTCCGTGTAACCATGCTCTTCCGTTTGTAGGTCAAGCATAAACGCAGCGAGCGCTCTATCCAAACGGCTTAACTGTCCAGACAGCACAACAAAACGGCTACCGCTCATTTTTGCAGCGGTTTCGAAATCCATCATACCGAGCGCTTCGCCGAGGTCTGCATGGTCTTTCGCCTCAAAGCCTAGCTCCGTCGGCTCCCCAATTTTGCGGAGTTCGACATTCGCGTCTTCATCTTCCCCTTCGGGAACATCGGCGAACGGCACGTTCGGTAAGCTCGCGAGCAAGTTTTCTAACTGCGCCTTTTCACTGTCAACTTGCGCGCCCATCGCCGCAATGATGTTTTTCGCGCCAGCGACTTCGGCCTTTAGGCGTTCGGCCTCTTCTTTATCGCCCTTGGCCATCGCTTGACCAATAAGTTTGGACGATTTATTCCGCGCCGCTTCGGCTTCTTGCACAACCTGCATCGCCTTACGGATCAGCTTATCCTGATCGAGAATTTTCTTAGATAAAGGCTCTAAACCCCGCTTGGCCCAAAGGGCGTCAAACTCATCAGGGGTTTCGCGAATGGCTTTAATATCATGCATGGCACGTCTCTTATTAAATAGGTTGTTCGCCTCTTAACGGCGTAGACGATTCAGGTAAAGCGCGAATGCGGGTTTATTCCGCGTCCTCAACCTTCTTTTCAAGCAAGCTCACCGACAATATTGAAATTTCATAGAGCAGGTAGATCGCGCCGCCGAGGACGATTTGCGTGATCGGGTCAGGGGGCGTGACGAAAGCGGCGAAGGCGGCAATACCGACCACCGCGTAGCGACGACCTTTGCGGAGCGCCGCCGCGCTAACAATACCCGCGCGACCTAAAAGACTAAGAATAACAGGGAGCTGGAACGACAAGCCAAAGGCCAAAAACAGAGTCATAGCGAGACTGAGATATTCGCTAACTTTCGGCAGCAAGGTAATATCTCCCTGCCCGCCCAAGCTTTGTTGTTGGTTCAAACCAAATTCAAGCACATAAGGAAAGACAAAGAAAAACACGAGCGACGAGCCCGCGATAAATAAAATCGGCGAGACAATCAGGTAGGGCAGAAACGCGCCGCGCTCATTCTTATAAAGGCCCGGCGCAACAAAACGGTAAATTTGATAGGCCAACACAGGAAAGGCCATGACAATCCCGCCAAACAAAGCAAGCTTTAATTTCACAAAGAAAAATTCTAGCACTTGCGTATAGATTAGGTTGCCTGACGCCCCGCCGACTTTGGCGACGGCTTGCTCATAAGGATAGACCAGAAAGGCAAAGATAGGGCGGACAAAAAACAGACAAATGATAAATCCAACAATGAGGGCGAGCACGGACGTGATCAAACGTGACCGAAGCTCTTTGAGATGATCTAAAAGCGGTGCGCTACTCGCGTCTATATCATCGCTGCTTGTTTCTATGGCCTTTGGGTCTGCCATGCCTAATCGCCCTTTTTAGGGTTAGACATATCGGTCGCCTCACGCAGCTCTGTATCGAGGTTACGCATATCTTCACCGATGACCTTATCGGTTAAACCATCAAGGCTGCCGACCTTTTTAAGCTCTTCAATTTCGCGCCGCAGGTCGGCCATTTCTTCCTGCGCGCCCATTTCGTCAAAGGCTTGCGTGAACTCAGACGCCAAGCCGCGAAGCTTCGCCATGCCCTGCCCGACGGTCCGCATTAATTTAGGCAGGTCTTTAGGCCCGACGACGATAATCGCCAGTAGCGCTAAAACAATCATTTCTGAAAAACCAATTTGCGGAATCATAGTCCACCCTTCTCGGGGGCCTCTTACTCTTGGGACGTCTTAATTAAGAGGATTTGTCATCCTTGGCAGGTGTCACGTCAATCGCATCATCTGCGGCGTCTTTAACGTCCTGCGCGCCTTCTTTCAGGCCCTTCTTAAAACTTGTGATGCCTTTGCCCATATCACCCATAATAGCCGATATTTTACCCCGTCCGCCAAAAAACAGAACGATGAGCACTAATACGATTGCAATTTGCCACGGACCCGGAGCCATAATCTATTCCTTTATTTGTGTCTGTCTTACGCTTGAGTGGGGGGCAATTCAAGCCAACTCACCTATTTAATCTGTTTATATTCTGCCTCTAACCGCTCAACAGTTGACGCTAAAAACAAATTCACCGCTTTCAGCTCTGTTTCACCCGTCGTAACAACGCCAATAATGCCATTACGTTTTTCAATTTTTTTGATTAAAAATTTCAAACGCGCTGTCAGATATTTGTTGCGCCACTCTAGGTTATAGTCATCATCTTCACTTGCAGCCCTTTTCGGCTTATTGGTTTTCTTAAACAAACCAAACATTAGATGGAAAAACTCGTCCCGCACCCACAGGCTGCAACAGCGTTAGGGTTGTGAATTTTAAAAGCCGACCCAATGAGTTCTTTGACATAATCAATTTCCGAGTTTTCCAAAAACCCGAGCGACACGTCATCAATCAACACTTTCGCTCCGCTGCGCTCAATGACAATATCGTCGTCATTTGGCGTGTCGGCAAAATCAAACTTATATTGAAAGCCCGAGCAGCCGCCGCCTTCAACCATCACGCGCATATAGCGGTCAGCCCCTTGCTTGGCCATGATCGCATTGATCTGCACGGCCGCCGATTCGGACAATGTCACAGTTAAATCGCTCATTTTGCGCTATCCTTTGCTTCATAGTCCAATATAGTGAGAATAACTTAAGAATCAATCGGGAGTAAGGCCTTATGGGCACTTTTCCATCCATCAGAAACCGCGCAGTCTATGCGTCAGACCCTGCGAACTGCCGTGGACGGCGCATTGGCCAGCCCTCTGCCAGTGAACGCAGCCCGTTCCAGCGTGATAAAGACCGCATCATCCACTCTTCGGCTTTTCGCCGCTTAAAAGGCAAAACCCAAGTTTTTGTCTCCCATGAAGGGGACTATTATAGAACGCGCCTGACCCATTCGCTTGAAGTGGCGCAGATTGCGCGCTCTATTGCGCGGGTTTTAGGCCTTGATGAGGATTTAGCCGAATGTCTCGCCCTTGCTCATGATCTTGGCCACCCGCCTTTTGGTCATTCTGGCGAAGATGCGCTGCATGCCGGCATGGAGCCGTACGGCGGTTTTGATCATAATGCCCAGACATTGCGTATTGTTGAGCAGCTTGAAAGCCGTTACGCCGAATTTGATGGGCTGAACCTGACGTGGGAAACCTTAGAGGGCATCGCAAAACATAACGGCCCACTTGTGAAAAAACCGAGTGATATTGATAGCCTGCCGTGGGCGCTAAAAGACCTACCCGAGTGGGAGAAACTAGAGTTAAACACTTTTGCAGGCCCTGAAGCTCAAGTTGCGGCCCTTGCCGATGATATTGCTTATAATAACCATGATATTGACGACGGGCTAAGGGCTGGCTTGTTCACAGTGGCCGATGTCTGCGAAGTTCCGATTGTCGGGCGTCATTTCGCCGATGTCCGTAGACGCTATCCTGATATTACCGAAAACCGCTTGATACACGAGGCGGTTCGTGACCTGATCGGCTATATGGTATCCGACGTTTTGAGAGAAACGCGCAAACGCTTAAGTGAGGCTAATCCGCAATCCGCTGACGATATTCGCAGGCTAGACTATGCAGTTGTTGATTTTTCCGACACATTCCGTTCGGAAGAAGGCCCGATGAGGACATTCTTACACGATAATATGTACCGCCATTACAAAGTGAACCGCATGATGGGTCAAGCTTCACGCGTCGTCAGTGAACTCTTTGAACAATTCATTGAGACCCCAAGCTTATTGCCAACAGAATTTAGGCAACAATGCAATGGCCCAAAAAACCCAATAACAGCTCGTGTGATTTGTGATTATATCGCCAGCATGACCGATAGTTTCGCCATTGCAGAGCATAAAAAATTATTCTCAGTATCTGGCTATCTCTAAACTGTTGATAACTATTGATAATAACAAGACGATTTGGTCATATGGCTGTTACTTGCTATAGTGACGTTAAGTTTTTTATTAGGATTCGGTAATGACTAGTCAAGATGACGATATTCGGCCTACAGGATATGATGGAGAGATCCATCAACCCTTTGATGTACAAGCCCACCACGGGCAATATGCGATGTGGAAACTAATAGGAGCATTAGCTTTTTTAGTTATACTAGCCTTGATTGTTTTCTATGCCTATCAAACGGGCGCTCGCGATCGTGGCGACCCCATTGTTATATCTCCCACGAAGACAGCTCTGAAAATCCCGCCGCCAAAAGACATTGTTGAACCACAAGGCAATAATGCGATCTATAGCGCGGGCAGCAATAATAATCCGTCCGAAACGATTACAGCTATTGAGCCAGAAAACCCTATTACACTTCCAAAAGCGGTAACTGTTATTGAGACAACGCCTCCCCCTGTGAAAGCGCCAACTGAAACGCAAGCCCCCGTTAAACAAGTGACCGCTACAGTTCCAGCCCCAACAACCTCCAAACCTCAACCTCCAAATAGTGGTGGGGTTACTAACGTCCCTGGAAAATATCTTGTTCAAGTTGCCTCTCTTAAGTCATATGAGGAAGCTGAAGCCACGTGGAATCGCCTTTCGAAGAAACACAATTTTTTACGAGGACAACTATACGATATTAAAAGGGTCGACCTAGGAGACAAAGGTATCTACTATCGCTTACGTATAGACGGACTTTCCAGTCGCGAATATGCAGCAACCGTCTGCAATAAACTCAAGGCCAATGGTCAAGCTTGCTTCCAAACTGGGCGTTAGTTTCGAAAGCTCATGCCTATACAGTCTACAATATTTGGCCTTTCTGGCCCTCGCTTAACCGAGACTGAGGCTGCGTTTTTCAGAGATGTAAACCCGTGGGCCTTTATCCTTTTTGCGCGCAATATAGAGACACCTCACCAAGTCAGGCGCCTCGTGAATAGTTTACGGACATGTGTAGGCCGCGATGCTTTGATATTTATAGATCAAGAAGGCGGCCGCGTTCAGCGTTTACGCCCCCCGCATTGGACAAATTACCGACCTGCTGGTGACTTTGCAGCCCTGTTTAATGACAATCCATCATTGGCCAAACGTGGGGTCTTTCTTACGATGCGCCTTATCGCTGACGACCTTAGAAGCCTTGGCATCACAGCTAATTGTGCCCCCGTTCTCGATATTCCCGTTCCTGGTGCGGATGATATAATTTCTGACCGTGCATATGGGAATGACCCGAAAAGCGTCATCCCTCTGGCCCATGCGGCTATGGCAGGCCTTGCGTGCGGTGGTGTCGCGCCTGTCATCAAACATATTCCGGGGCATGGTCGAGCAACTGTGGATAGCCACAAAGCCCTCCCCCGTATTGATACGAGCTTACAAGACTTAGAGCTAACAGACTTTGTTCCGTTCAACGCCTTTTCTGATGCGCCTATGGCGATGACAGCTCATGCTGTTTACACCGCACTCGACCCAGACAATCCTGTTACAACATCCTATAAGGGCATCACGGACTTTATCCGCACGCGCTTTGGATTTGACGGCGTTCTTATGAGTGACGATCTGGATATGAAAGCCCTGTCTGGCGACTTAACGCAACTCACGCAAGACTGTCTTTCCGCAGGGTGTGACGTGGCCTTGCAATGTTCGGGAATTTTTTCAGATATGATTAAAGTTGCCAAAGGAGCAAAAGCTCTTACAGGGGCGTCCCTCATTCGAACTCAATTAGCCGAATTATATGTAGACACACCGGAGATATTTGACCGCGACGCCGCAGAAGCCGAACTCGACGCCATGTTCGCGAAAGGCCTCGCATGAGCGACAACGACTTTCAGGACGATCTAAACTTCGAAGCTGCAGATAACGCTGCCGATGACGGCCTTGGGCTGATACTTGATATTGATGGTTATGAAGGCCCGCTTCACCTCTTGCTTGAATTAGCGCGAGGACAAAAGGTTGACCTAACACGAATTTCCATTCTTGAGTTGGCCGAACAATATATCAACTTCATAAAATCCGCCAAAGATTTACGCATAGAGCTCGCGGCCGACTATCTCGTCATGGCCTCATGGCTTGCCTACCTAAAGTCACGCATGATTTTGCCGCGTGAAGACGGCGAAGCACCCGAAGTTGAACCTGCGGAAATGGCCGCACATTTGGCCTTTCGCTTACAACGTCTCGAAGCCATGCGCCGTGCCGCACAAGCTCTATTCCGTTTGCCTTTGGCGGGTGAGACGGTTTTTGCACGCGGCAATCCTGAAGGACTACGGTCAAAGTCATCGCCGCTGTATGAAGCAGAGATGTATGACCTTCTCAAGGCTTACGGGGAAAGCCGCTCAAAGGCGACTTTTAGAAATCACAAATTACCAAAACCACTTGTACTGACACTTAGTGATGCGCGGGACCGTCTCAGGCGTGCGATTAAAGCTAGCGGAATTACGACTGACAATTGGACGAGCTTAGGCGGGTTACTGCCGCAAAGTTCTGGGGCCGAAGGTGAAGTGCCGCAAGAATCGATTAAAGCGAGTTCTCTTCTAGCAGGTCTTGAAATGGCCAAAGACGGCGAAATATTCCTCCGCCAAGATGAGGCCTTTAGTGAAATTTACCTCCGCGCGTCAGGCCAAGAAAGCCGCCGCAAAGATATAGAAAACTCAGGATAAACCTAAGGATAGAGCTATGGCTGATACGCCAAAATCCGACCGCGTCGAAATCGCCTCTGCAGGCATAGAAGAAGGCGTGATCAATCTGACCGAACGCCTGCAACAAGGCAGCGGGCAAAAGCTGGACGAAAGTCTTCGCCTCCTCGAAGCGCTTCTCTTTGCCGCCGTCGAGCCGATTGAAACGGAAACCTTGCGTGAGCGTATGCCTGAAGACGTAGATGTGAGTGCATTATTGGCGCGCCTGACTCAAGACTATGCCGGACGGGGAATTAATCTTGTCCGTGTCGCCGATAAATGGCGTTTCCAAACGTCTAGTGACCTTGCGCCTGCCCTGATTGATATTAAAGAGACCCGCCGCAAGCTCGGTAATGCGGCGCTCGAAACACTAGCCATTATCGCCTATCATCAGCCTGTGACACGCGCCGAAATCGAAGATGTACGCGGTGTGTCAGTCTCTAAGGGCACCATCGATATTTTAATGGAGCTTGGATGGGTGCGTATGCGCGGCCGCCGCCGTACACCGGGGCGTCCTGTGACCTACGGGACAACCGATGGGTTCCTCGCCCATTTCAACCTTGAAGTCATAAGTGACCTTCCAGGGCGCGATGACCTTAAGGCCGCAGGCTTGCTTGATCCGCGCTTACCGCATGATTTTGACATGCCTACACCGAAAGAAATTTTGGGCGGCGATGATGATCTGGATCCGATGGAAGGTGAAGAGCAACCTGAATTTTTTGTCGACTTTATGTCCGATGATGATAGCTACGAGGCTGAATAGATCATGCAAATTGCCAGTTGGAACGTCAATTCGGTGAAAGCCCGTATGCACGCTGTGACGGCGTGGCTCAAGTCCGCATCCCCCGATGTCGCCTGCCTCCAAGAGATTAAAACCGTTGATGAGGCCTTCCCCTTCATGGAAATCGAAGCCTTAGGCTATAATGTCGAAGTTCACGGACAGAAATCTTATAACGGTGTGGCCATCCTCTCAAAGCGCCCCTTCGAGGAGGTCACGCGGCAGCTCGCGCCTTTAAATGCAGGGGATGAGCCCGACGAGCAAGCTCGCTATATCGAAGCGGTGATAGCGGGGGATAACGGCCCTGTTCGTGTGGCGTCCATCTATCTTCCCAACGGGAACCCGACGCAGCTTGATGGAGAAATACACCCGAAATATAAATATAAGCTCGCGTGGATGGAACGGCTCGCGCGTCGTGCGCGAACCCTGCTAACCTATGAAGAGCCGCTTGTCCTTGCCGGGGATTACAACGTTATCCCCGCGGATAAAGACGTGCATAATCCAGACGGGTGGCGCGGAGACGCGGCCTTCCGCCCTGAAACCCACGCCGCTTTTCAACGAATCTTAAACCTCGGTTTGACCGAAGCTTTTGAGCAAATGGACGGCCGCGCGGGGCAATATACGTTTTGGGATTACCAACGCGGCGCATGGCAAAACAATCACGGCATCCGCATTGACCACTTGCTCTTATCCCCCCAAGCTGCCGATAAAATCACAGAGCTACGAATTGATAAAATAGTCAGAGACGGCGAAAAGCCTTCCGACCATGTTCCGATTGTCGGGACGTTTAATTTGTAAGATTTAACAGGCTTGATGAAAGGTTCAGCCTTTGTCATCATCCACCGTCGATATTATCACGCAGATATTTTTCTTTGGGATAAGTGCTTTTGTACATCTTCAACAAGATCAAGAGACAACATTCGCATTTGCCCATAATCTTCCGTCTTTGACGCCTCACGTTTTATTTTTTCACCATAGGAGAGGCCATGATTGTTAACCGTCTCTTTCAAAGCAAATTTCGCAATTAATGCTGCCATCATGTTCTGCCAATCACTGCTAGATATAGCTTCCAACCGTGTGGGGTTTTTATATTTTCTCCATGCGACCAATATATCAGACTCATACGCTTCATAGAAATGACTGACAAAAAGTTGTTTTGATTTTCTTATTCTAGAGATGGCAACCAACCAAACGGCCCATCCAATTATGAACATGAGAACTCCCGAGCGTAGCCAGGGAGAGAACATTATTAAAGGTGTTGGCATGAGCTCATAAAGTTTAATGGATCCATTATAGTCAGCGGCTAGATAATTAGTTATTAGTTGGGCATAGCCTGATTTAGGCGTTGCAATTGATATTTCTGATGATGCTTCATTTCCACTCAGTTGAACTTGAGTTTTCATTGGGTCTTTCTTGGTAAGACCCGAAAGATTTTGGTTTGAAAGCTGGGCAACTGTCCTTACAGCAGCAGGTTCAACTGGCGTTATTTTTTCTGTTTTTTCTGACTGAATTTTCTTAAGTTGGGTTTCGATTTTTGGAGGCGGGACTTCTCTTTTAAGAGCGAATATAGGCGCAATCGCTGGTATGCCTAAGCCTCTGGAGTTCATCATCTCTATATTTTTTTTGGCGTCATTACTCTTCAAATTGGCTGCAAATTCGTACCACCCACGCGCTTTCTGGTGGTTAGCGGTTTGCCCTTGACCTAAAAATTCCATGTAACCCAAATTCAACATAGCGCGCTTATCACCTTTAGATGCTGCCTTGAGGTAAAGCTCGCGCGCTATTTGAAAATTTTGCGTCACGCCGTGACCATCATGATAATCACGAGCCATTAAAAATAAATCTTCCGCCTGTGTTATCTCTGTCGGTATTATGGCTGACGATTTCACGCCCGGTTGCACGTTAGCAAAACAGACCGACGAAATAGAGCAAAAAAATATAGTGAAGACTACGCGAAGGGCGTGGAATTTCGTCATGTTACCACCTACACATATGGATTATCCATTACAGTAAGTGTTAAAGTCATCTTTTAGACGTCTTCAAGAGCTTTCTCTTTTTAGTAGATTATTTTCGATTGAATGCGTTTTGAAAAGCGAAAGTATCAATTCTCAAAAATTTGTGATTGGATAATTCTACTTCGTGATAAGCAATCGCTTAAAAAATAATTATAGAACTCTAAGGGCCGTGCCGAGACCCTGCGGTAATTTTAGAGGATATTATGACGATTAATTTTTTGAAACTGACTTCATTTTCACTACTAGCCTTAACATTAGCTATACCTAGTACTGCTTTTGCAGGGGCATGGACCGCTGACCAAGGAGACAATTATTTAAAAGGTGCTGTGAATTATTTTGAAACGAGCAGTCGTTTTGGCCCAGAGAATGGATTTGAAAACTTTCGAAATACAAATCTTAATCTCTATTGGGAGTACGGCCTTAGAGACAATTTGACTTTTTTCGCAACAGGGTCTTACACCGATCTTGAGAATGAGGCTGATGGTCAAGAAACGTCCGGAGACGGTGTTGGCGATATCGACGTAGGGCTGAGATACCGCCTTATTGATGGCCCTGTAATTGTCTCTGTACAAGGGCTCTTTAAAGCTCCTTATTTATATAGCGAAGATGCAGAGCTCCCCTTAGGCAATGGCCAAGAAGACTTTGAAGGCAAGTTGCTGTTTGGTAAGTCTTTTGGAGCGCTGGGTTACGGCGGCCTTGAAGTTGGGTATCGGGTGCGTACCGAAGACCCCGTCGATGAATTTCGTTTCCTTGTTGAATATGGATTTGACGTTAATGAAAAAACCTATTTGAGAGCAAAGTTAGATGGTATTCATGCGGCGCAAAATGCAGACGTTGATCTTACAAATGCCGTCCTTGATATTGAACCTGAAACTGGAAATCCATTTGGACCTGACATTGAATTACTTAGTGCGGCATCGACTCTTAACCCGCAACTTCCACTCGAATTTGATCTAGGTCGCTTAGAATATACAGCGGGTTACAAGATTAATGATAATCTTGCGATGGAAATTACAGGAACGACGGCGGTTTATGGCGACAACACCCTAAAAGGAACCAATGTTCAATTTGCTATTGTCTCTTCATTCTAAGAGACAATTTCCATGTCAATCATAGCAATTTTGATACTGAGTATTCATTATACTCTTATCTCCTTGCTATGTATTTACGGTGCTCACCGCATCTACCATAGTTTAGTCGCAAAACAATTGATCGGTGATTTAGTCGATCATAAAAATATGACTTTTGGCGGGTTAACTTTCCTCCCCAAAGTCACCGTGCAAGTTCCTTTATATAATGAAAAATTCGTGGCGGCGCGTATCATTAACCGCATTGTCGAATTTGAATATCCGCGTGAGAAATTACATATTCAGGTTATAAACGACTCTACAGATGAGTCCGTTAATATTGTCGCTGAGCGTGTGCGCCATTATCAAAACTTGGGTTATGATATTTCGCATATTAGACGGAACAATCGTGATGGATATAAAGCAGGCGCACTTGCCGCTGCAATGAGCGACGTAAAGGGCGACTTTATTGCTATCTTTGATGCTGACTTCCTACCAGAGACCGACTTTTTATTGAAAACAATTCATCACTTTCAAGACCCAAAAGTCGGTTTGGTTCAAAGTCGTTGGAGCTATTTAAATTCAAAAGTAAATACATTAACCCGTTTACAGTCCATTATGTTGGATGCCCATTTCGGAATTGAACAAGTCGCCCGTTCAGGTCAGGGAGCCTATTTTAATTTCAATGGGACAGGGGGCATTTGGCGCAAAGAAACGATTATGGATGCAGGTGGGTGGACCTCTGATACTTTGACAGAAGACACAGACCTAAGTTACCGCGCGCAAATGCGAGGGTGGAAATTTATCTACCGTCCCGAAATCTGTAGCCCAAGTGAAATCCCCGAAAGCATGAGTGCCTTTAAAGTACAGCAACATCGCTGGGCGAAGGGTACGATAGAAGTTATGAAAAAAATCTTGCCTAATATTTTAAGGGCAAAAATTTCTTTACGGAATAAAATCGAAGCAACATTACATTTAACGGCCAATATTACTTATCTATTGATGTTTGTGGATAGTTTATTTTTTCTCCTACCCTCCGTTCATATTCGGCAAGAAATGGGAGCCAATTATTTAACATGGTTAGATCTCCCTATTTTTGCATTTGCCTCATTAAGCCATGCCTATTTCTTCATGAGCGGGCAGAAAAGGCTCTATGGGCGTATGATAGATAAATTATATATTCTACCGACTCTCTTAGCGACCTCTATCGGTCTTGGGGTGAATAATGGTCGCGCGGTCATCGAAGCGCTTATCGGCTATAAAACGGGATTTGTCCGCACACCTAAAGTCGGACATCAATCAAGCAATGCTTCTCTTAATACGGCGTATAAAACACATAGTGAAATGTGGTCGACTCTGCTCGAGCTTTTCTTAGCTATAATATATACGGCGTTTTTAATCTGGGCCATATCTCAATCTTACTGGATTGTGATACCGTTCATGGCGCTCTTCGCCATTGGGTTTTTCTATATCTCTCTTTTAAGTCTGAAAGAAAAATCTGCAAATAAGAAGCTCTCCTACGCAACGGCATTACCACAAGCACATGATGAGACGGAAAAAACGCTTGTTTCCGCAGAATGACAATAAACCTCTAACGCGTCGACATGCTTCGGAGCTGACATCGACGGGCCTGAGTAGCGCTCTGTTTTGCGCCGCTTTCTTTGCTCTCATTTTAGGGATTTATCTCCTCCCCCATCTTGTCCCATTATCTATAGGCACGGGCTATATTGTACTATCTCTTGCCATGTCAGGCCTATCCGTTTTGGCTTGGCGTTATGACATCATAACCCCGCGCCGTGCGCTGTATCTGGCGATTATTGGCAGTGTGGCCCTCATGCCGCTTTTGCCATATACGTCAAATGATACACAGCGTTACCTTTGGGATGGGGCCGTCTTTCTTTCAGGCCTTGATCCTTATGTGGTCTCCCCAAATAATCCCTTAGCCGCAGATTTGCGGGAGTTATGGGCAACCCCAGAAGAACATGCCGCCTATGCCACGCTGTATCCACCCGGCGCGTTGAGCCTGTTTGGACTATCGAGTCTGGCAGGGCCAAATCATGGAATTTGGGTTTGGAAATTGATGACAACATTAGCGGCTATAGTGAGCCTGATTGCAATATTTAAACTCTTGGCTTTTCGAGACCTTACGCGGCATTTCCACCTTATCGCCTTTTGTCCGCTTTTAATATTTGAGGCAGGCGTTGGCGCACATCTCGATATTTTTAGTCTCTTGGGAATTGTTCTAGCCTTATGGTCTTTGGACAAAGATAAAATCATCTTGGCGGGAATCATTATCGGCTTAGCGGCGACGACTAAATTTTTGCCCGCTGTTATCGTGGGACCTTTATTATTCTTCCTTCCCCCCCGTAAGGCATTAACATTATTTGTCAGCTCAGCTCTAACGTGGCTGAGCCTTTACGGCTTAATGTTTGGGTTTGGCTATAAGCCTCTGGGGCTGCTACCGACGTTTTTTGAAAAATGGCGCGGCGGCGCTCCTTTTTTCCCAATTCTGGATGCCGTCAAGGACTCGCTATCTCTACCGAACGGGATGTTTATAGCCGCCCTAACTGTGCTGGCGGTAGGAGGGTTTTCGCTCTCGGCAGGGTTGGCAAAGCGAGGGCACTTAGACTTAGCAATCTGCCTATGTCTAAGCGTTCCCTTACTCCTCAGCCCTATTTTGTTTCCGTGGTATCTGCTTGTACTCATTCCGTTCTTAGCCCTAAGGCCAAGTGTCACGATTTTCCTCGCTCTTACAGCCGTCCCTCTTAATTATAATGTACTGGACAAATGGCTATCACAAGGCGTTTGGGATCAACCGTCTTGGCCGTCCATTGTCCTAGGACTACTTATCGTTACTGGATTATTCTTAGACGTCTGTCTTGCAAAGACCTCCCGCTCCCGAAACGCTAAGTTAAGCCGCTAAAGCTACCCCTCACCGCTGATAACATCACAGAGCTACGGATTGATAAAACCATCAGAGACGGCGAAAAACCTACCGATCACGTCCCCATTGACGGCACGTTTGATCTTTAGGGTTTAAGGGAGGGGATTGGTCTGACTGACAGGAACAAGCGACTTATTGTAGGCGATTTTAGGTCGCTCAGGTTAGGTGCGTGCCGTGTAAAAACAGGTTCTGCCCGCCTCTATCGTGCCTAGCCTTTTGTTTTAATGTACTCGTACAATACCATCTGACCTATTGACTTTAAAGGCTGCGCCATACCCGCCTAAAAGCGCCATTCCGGGCTTCAAGGCAGACTCATCTCCAACTAGCGCTGTGATAAATCCCGTTCCGTGGTAACGCACAAACATACCCCCAATGTTCTCATTGAGGTTTAAGGAGTGACGGACAAAGAATTGATCGTTAACTTTCCAAACTCCCATCTCCAATTCTTTAGTGTTCGGCAGCTTCTCTAGTAAATTTACGAATGGAGTATTTGTCGAAAGCTCGACATTCGTTAGCCACCTTACCGCCACAACCCCTTGAGGTGGAAAAATTTTACCTTTCGAAAGAGTGAACCAATGAGCAAGACTTTGCTTTGCTGCCCAAGGGTTCAGTTTTTCCACGAAGAGTTTTTGGTTGTCAAATATGACACTCCCGTAATTCTCATCAACGTTGGGGCCAATTTTAAACATCTCCTTCATGTCCGGAAGATTGTTTCGGCATCCACGCGAAACTTTCTCGAAGTGTTCTTCTTCCGCCCCAGTAAGCCCCTTCAAACTTCGGTTGGATTGGGTTATCGCATAAAATGCGGCAAGTTGATCAATTTTGCTTGTATCATTATTACAACGTTTACAGGCTGGAACTTCCATCCCTTTAGGCCTGAGTTTTTCCCAGAACATGATTTTGGGTGGCGCATGTTCAATAGATTCCGTAGGTGCTTTTCCACCGCAAAGGCAGCAATATGGATAGTCAGCAACCATTTTTGCAAGTCTATTTTTAGCTTGTCCCATTGCGTATTTCCATTGATGTTTGTTAATTATGTTAGCATCATATCTAGAGTGGGGGCTAGACCCACAACGAGCGGTCTTCTTTAGGCAACCCAAGCCACTCATCATCACTCCTCACCCACTCTTATTCATTCGGTTCTCAATTAGCACCTTGACCACGCCCGGCTCGGCGAGGGTTGAGATGTCGCCGAGGTTGCCGTAATCGTCGGCGGCGATTTTACGTAGGATACGGCGCATGATTTTGCCTGAGCGGGTCTTAGGCAGTCCGTCTGAAAACTGGATGAGGTCTGGCGAGGCTATGGGGCCGATTTCTTTGCGGACATGCTGCACAAGCTCTTTGCGAAGCGCGTCGTCAATTTTGGTTCCTGCCGTACAAGTGACATAGGCGTAAATCCCCTGCCCTTTAATATCGTGCGGGTAGCCGACCACGGCGGCTTCGGCCACAGCCTTATGGGCGACGAGCGCGCTTTCGACTTCGGCGGTTCCCATACGGTGGCCCGAGACATTAATCACATCATCGACGCGGCCTGTAATCCAGTAGTACCCGTCTTCGTCGCGCTTACAGCCATCACCTGTGAAATAGCTGCCCGGATAGGCGCTAAAATAAGTCTCGATAAAGCGTTGATGGTCGCCGTAGACCGTCCGCATTTGACCGGGCCAAGAGCCTTTGATGATGAGGTTTCCGTCCGTGGCGCCGTGTAGTTCGTTTCCGTCCGCGTCCACAAGCGCGGGTTCAATACCAAAGAACGGATGGCTCCCTGCGCCCGGTTTCATCGGTGTCGCGCCCGGTAGAGGAACGATCATCGCGCCGCCTGTTTCCGTCTGCCACCATGTATCGACAATCGGGCAACGGCCATCGCCGACGGTGTGGAAATACCACTCCCACGCTTCGGGGTTAATCGGCTCACCGACCGTACCGAGCAAGCGAAGGGATTTGCGGGACGTCGCTTTCACAGGCCCGTCGCCTTCGCGCATCAAAGCGCGTATCGCCGTTGGCGCGGTGTAAAAAAGCGTCACTTGGTGTTTGTCGCAAACTTGCCAGAAGCGAGACGCATCGGGGTAAGTCGGAACCCCTTCGAACATCACCGTCGTCGCCCCGTTGGCCAAAGGCCCGTAGACAATATAAGTATGGCCTGTCACCCAGCCCACATCGGCGGAACACCAATAGACATCATCCTCTTTCAGGTCGAACACATGTTCATGGGTCATGGACGCCCACACGAGGTAGCCGCCCGTGGTGTGCAGCACGCCTTTGGGCTTGCCTGTGGAGCCGCTCGTGTAGAGAATGAAAAGCGGGTCTTCAGCCTTCATCGGCTCAGGCGGACAATCATCCGAGACACCCTCAAGCGCCTCATGCAGCCAGATATCTCGCCCTGCGGTCATGTTCACGTCACCGCTCGTTCGTTGAACCGTCAGAACGGTTTTGACAATCTTGGCAATATCGCAAGCGGCGTCGCAATTGGCTTTCAGTGGAATGGTCTTGCTGCCCCGCAAACCTTCATCCGCCGTAATGACAAATGTACTATCGCAATCGGTAATCCGTCCCGCCAAAGCTTCGGGGCTAAAGCCGCCAAAGACAACACTATGGACAGCGCCAATCCGCGCGCAGGCGAGCATGGCATATGAGGCTTCGATAATCATCGGCATATAGATAGTGACGCGGTCACCTTTTTTGACACCGTTAGCTTTCAGCACATTAGCAAAGCGGCAGACTTCGCCGTGAAGGTCGCGGTAAGTCAGGGTGAGGCTATCGGACGGATCATCGCCTTCCCAGATGATGGCAGGCTTATCGGCGCGTGTGGCCAAGTGACGATCAAGGCAATTAGACGTAACGTTAAGGACGCCGTCTTCGTACCACTTCACGGACAGGTTAGATTTATCCCAACTGACATTTTTAACCTGGGTATAAGGCGTCATCCAATCAAGGCGCTGTCCCATCTCTCCCCAAAAAGCTTCGGGGTCTTCGATAGAGGCCGCATACATTGAAGCATAACTCTCAGGCGTTAGGTTCGATGTTGCGGCAAAGGCCGCTGGTACTTGATAGGTTGGGTCGTTAGTGGTCATAATCTCAGCCTTTATGCGGCTCTATTAAAGCCTATATTCCCATGTATATTTTTCCGAACTCTAGCGGCGTTTCTTCGGGGCTGCAACTGCAGTAACGATAGTAAAAATAGCTTCAAGCTCATCAATGATAGTTTGAACACGACCTGTATCTGTCATTGGTTGACGTAGGGATTTTGTCTCAAAGCGGTTCGGATGTTCAACCGCAATCCATAATCGACCCTCATTAAAGGCAAAGCGTATTTTCTTGCCGTCTACCGTCTCTTCGAGATCGATTAATGTTTCCATAAAGGTCGGCGTTAAAAGGTAGCGGCCTTCAACCTGATCGGTTCCGTAAGCTTCAAAAAGTTTCTCAAACCGTGGTGAAGCGAGGCCGATACGTTTCATCTCGCCTTTTCGTTTGGCATTAAAAACCCCTGCATCCCGCAGGACAATCGTGGTCCCAAGAAAGTTACGGTGGAAATCCATCTCGAGCAGTGAGCCTTGAAAAACCGTCTTCCAATGCTCTCCCTTATCGGTTTTAACTTTTTGCTCTAGCTTAGCTTCACAAACTTTAACGTCGACATTTCCTATACGGCCTGTGATACCATCTTCAAAACTCGAACGATGAACACGAGACGGCAGCAAGTTTAAAGCTTGCAGTCTTGCCAAGAAATCAGCCTCAATATCAGGCAAACCTTTGTAAACCAGACCAACGAACGAACTAATCTCGCTCATCAATATAAATTTCGTATCACCACGTACGGTGCGCGATTTTACACCGTAAAACCCGCAAAGTCCGGCCATACAAAATGCCCCCCATATTAATAACATGGCAATATTTTCTGTACGGTTAAATATGAACTGCCCAACTGTGGTTGCAACGATAAATAAAGCGATGGCAAATATCTTAAATTGTTTCCAAAACGCCTGACGGCGCGTTTCAAGCGGCAACAGCTGTGGCAATATATTATCGGCGTATAGAGTGTCTATCCCGTCAAAAACAGGATGTGAGTGCGTAAACATAGGCGTTTCTACCACATATAAATAATACAAACGACCGATATTTGTTTTCACTGGAAATTAAGTGTTTTCGCGTAAGATAACTACAAAATAAATCTATGGGTTGGAATTGTGGTTGATATAACATCTTCGGTATTTTTGCCGAAACTACCAAAGGACTATTCGCAAGGCGTCAAAATTGTGAGTCTTCTACTCGCTATTATCGTCACATGGTTTAGTCTTGCCCTCATCTTGAGTGCCGTTATACCCGACCCGTCTAAGACGAGTCTCTCTGCACTTCCATCTTACCTTGAATATGCGAGCCGCAACGGTAAGTTCGTTTTATTCCTTGCAGCCTTGATCTCCCCTCTGATTATCGCGCATCGTTGCGGTGAAGCGTCCGTCATAGAATATATCAGAAAAAACCTTCAACATACGCCTACGATTTTGGTCAAAGTCGGGAGCCTATCAATCCTTGCCATCGCAAGTTTCGGCACCTTTATGTTTTCCTATTCAACTATAAAAACACGCATACCTGAAATTGTGCCTTTTACATGGGATGAAATTTTCATGAAACTTGATAGGTTGATTTTCTTTGGAAACGATCCATGGGTTCTTTTTAGTGGTTTATATAATAGTCCGTCCATATTGGTTTTCATGGATACAATATATGATATTTGGGCAACCATATTAGTCGGCACGTGGGCGCTTTGTTTTGCCTGTTATGGTTACGCTGCAAAAACCCGTTTTCAATTCCCGCTTGCCATTTTGATTACATGGTTTATCGGCGGAAATTTATTGGCCATAGTCTTTGCCTCGGCTGGACCGTGTTATTACGGCGCAGTCACAGGCCTTGCAGATCCCTTTGCAGCACAAATGGCCATACTTGCAGGCCTTGAAATTGAAGAACCCTTACGAGCTGTACGTTACCAAGCCATACTATGGGATGTTTATGAGAATCCAGGTCTTGGGTTTGGCGGCATATCCGCCATGCCAAGCATGCACTGTGCAACCACCGCTCTTCTTGTTCTTTTCGCATGGAAGCGCCCTATATTAAAGTGGCTCACGTCTGCGCTTTTCATCCTAATTTTCATCTCGAGTTTTGTACTCGGATGGCACTATGCGGTTGATGGCCTGCTGGCCATTCCTGTTGCTATCGGGGGCTGGTTGTTAGCAGGTAAAATACTCTCGCGTTTTTCACCGAAGAGTTAATGGCCGCTAACACACTCAATATCACGTTTGTTAAAAGCAGCTTAGGCGCTTTATTTTCAAATACCGTAAAACATAAAACTGGCGATCTCATCTATATCGCAATCGTCGGTCTATCCTTGCTCGCATGGGGTATTGGCGTCTATATCCTCTACCGTACAATAGGTGGCCCAGACCTTGCGGTCACAGATCGCGTAAGTAGTTTTCAAGCAAAGATGATGCCGCTACTGATTACGTTTGGCTCTGTCTTTCTATTAATACGCGGCCTTAAATTTAGTCGAGAAAATCCTGATGAGAGTTTCTTAAACCACGCTATCATAGAGCTGAAATCTAACCCTCAAAAGTTAATTCCAATCCTTATATCGGTTCTTATCGGCGCTATTAGTTTTATCTACCTACAAGTCAATTTCATGTCGGTAAAAACGGCGATACCGACTATTCAGCCGTTCTATTTTGATGACATGGCAAGGCGGCTCGACAGGTTGTTATTCTTAGGCCAAGATCCTTGGGTTTACTTTTCGTGGCTCTATAACATTCCTTACGCGGTAAAGCTCATCGACATATCATACACTTTATGGTCGACATTAATTGTAGGGTTTTGGATATATGCTTTTGCGACTTCGCGTATCTCCCGCCAACGTCGGTTCCAATATATTCTATCGATGATGATAATGTGGTTCGTAGCGGGTAACCTACTCGCCATATTATTATCGTCAGCGGGTCCCTGTTACTATTTTTTATTCGGCTCTGACCCTAACTATTACGCGGGATTAATGAGCCAGTTAAGCTCCACACATGCGGTTGTTCCTATCGATGCTTATACCTATCAAGATATTTTGTTAAGCATGTATAATAATCCTGAAACGCGGTTTGGCGGCATCTCAGCCGCTCCGAGCCTGCACGTAGGAACGAGCCTTTTACTACTAGCTTTCTTCTGGAAACACCCCGTCGCGCGCTATTTATTAATACTATTCAATATCATTATATACATAGGCTCAATTATACTCGCCTGGCACTATGCTATAGATGGATTAATTGTCGTACCTGTGGCTTTTCTATGCTGGGTGATTGCTGGAAAAATAACACGAGTAATAGAGGGACGGTGGCCAAGCCCTAGTTTAAACTTAGATCAATCACTTTAAATAATCTTTGAAAACTAGGTAACAGCACAACTATACACCGAGGAAAAAATGAGACACAACACTCTTAAGTTATGGAATATAGTGAAAATACCTTCACTCATTTTTATAGTCTTTACGCTCGTATTATTTGGTTTCTATAACTATCTCCTCTCATCATTACAGGTTGAAAATGTAAATTACTCAAAGCTAGAAGACGCCGTTTTAATTTCTCATGCCGGTAGTGGATTGGATGTTGGAACTTATAGCAATTCTAAAGAATCCTTGGATCAAGCGGCCGCATATGGATATAAATATATTGAAGTCGACCTTAATCAAACCCAAAATGGGGACTGGGTATTAATTCACGATTGGAATAAAAATTACTTCAAATATTTCATTCACTTTCCGCAATTTCCTAAATATTTCTTCGCTCATGAACACTCTTTACCTAAAACGGCCCTAGAGTTTCAAAACCGTAAGATGCGTTACAACCTCACGCCTATGACGCTTGAAAACTTAACAGATTGGTTAAAAAAACATCCTGACGTTAAAATTATTACGGATGTTAAAGGGTCAAATTACCAGTGTTTAGAAACAATAAAATCCATGATGGACGGCCGAACAGATCAAATCATACCTCAAATATATGCGCCTGAAGAACATCAAGACATTAAAGCTTTAGGTTATGAAAACATCATTTTGACGGTCTACAACCTTCGTCTCAATGTTGAAACCTTGGCGCAACTTGCTGACTTTTCACAGGCCAATGATTTATTTGCTATTACAGTGCCGCAACGATGGATAAATCAAGATATAGATACATGGCGTCCAGACGCGGGCACGCATTTATTCACCCACACAATTAACAATACGGCCAAAGCCGAGCATTTCAAAACACTTGGCGTATTAGGGTTTTATACGGATTATATCATTCCGCCTCAAGAGACGGAACACCTCAATAAAGACGAGTAAGAGGCGTCCTTAAAAGCACGCGCAATTACATAAATTCATTACGCAATATCACCTAAAGCCTCTTCCAGCTTTAGCTTTTCTTCAACGAAGGCCGTTTTACGGTCATGTTGAATTTGCACCACGTTAGGCGGTGCTTTGTCGGTGAAATTTGGATTAGAGAGCTTTTTATCAATCTTTGCAATTTCGGCTTCGATCTTTTCGATCTCTTTCGCAAGGCGCGCGCGCTCTTCCCCAAGGTCAATAAGACCCTCAAGCGGGATGGCATAGGTCACGCCGTCAACAACCGTTTGCAACGCGCCCCTCGGCGCGGTGTCCGCCAGCTCCACATGTTCCACACGGGCCATCGGTGAGAGCTGCTCAGCATAAGCCGCAAGGCGCGGGTCAAGCTTGTCTGCGAGCATCAAGAGCGGAGCTTTTTTGCTTGGCGGTATATTCATATCCGCACGCACAGAGCGGATATTGCCAATCAGCGTTTGTAGCCAATCTATGTCAGCACTCGCCGCCTCTTGGATGAGACTATCTGATAAATCTGGCCATGCGGTCAAAATTAGCATCTCATCACGCCCCTCACCGATTTTACCCCATAGCTCTTCGGTAATGAACGGCATGAACGGGTGAAGTAGCTTTAGAATTTGGTCGAGCACCCACGCAAATGTCGCCTGTGTCTCGGACTTCTGCCCCGCGTCTTCGCCCGACAATATCGGCTTGGATAGCTCAAGATACCATGCGCAGAAGGTGTCCCACGCAAATTTATAGGCCGCGTCCGCCGCGTCGTTAAAGCGGTAAGCTTCAAGGCAGCGCGTGACCTCAGCAGACGTTTTCACCGTCTCGGAGATAATCCATTTATTCAGCGCTAAATCGACGCTCGCAGGGTCAAAATCCGCCTGTGGTTGGCACGCGTTCATCTGGCCAAAATTAGCCGCTGACCACAGCTTCGTACCAAAATTACGGTAACCCGCAATACGTTCAACAGACAGTTTAATATCGCGGCCCATGCCCGCCATGGCGGCCAGCGTAAAACGCAGCGCATCCGCGCCGAAAGCCTCAAACCCGTCAGGATAGGCTTTGCGTGTGGCCTTTGCCACTTGCGGCGCTTTATCAGGGTTTTTCAGGCCGCGTGTACGTTTCTCAACGAGGCCCTCAATATCAATGCCGTCAATCAAATCGAGCGGGTCAATCGTATTGCCGATAGATTTGGACATTTTCTTGCCTTGCTCATCCAATACAAGCGCGTGAATATAAACCTGTTTGAACGGCACATCTCCCATGAAGTGCAGGCCCTGCATCATCATCCGCGCCACCCAAAAGAAAATAATATCAAAGGCAGTCACAAGGACAGAGCCAGGGTAAAAGCGCTCAAGTTCAGGCGTTTGCTCAGGCCACCCCATAGTTGAGAACGGCCACAGGCCAGAGCTGAACCATGTGTCGAGGACGTCGGGGTCGCGGTATAGCTGTATGTAATACATTCCAGCCCCGTCAGGATCATTACAATATTTAATCGCTGTAGCACGGTCTGGAACTATGTTTGTTCCTCCACCTATAGCAGGCGTTCCATCGGGCATTTTGATGTTTGAATAATATTCAAATGCATTCTTGTGCAACTCTTCTTCTGTCGCAGCACAAAATATTATTGGGTTATCAAAATCATAGTAATGATTCATTGAGGAAATAGGGTCTTTAGATATAGACGGCCCATACCATGCAGGAATTTGGTGTCCCCACCAGAGCTGCCGAGAGATACACCAGGGTTGGATGTTATTCATCCAATGGTCATAGGTTTTCTTCCAGTTCGCGGGAAAAAATTCCGTCCGTCCGTCCTCCACCGCGTCCATCGCGTCTGCGGCCATTTTTTCTGTATCGACAAACCATTGATCGGTCAGGAGCGGTTCGATGATCACGCCAGAGCGGTCACCGACGGGCTGTTCAATCTGTAAATCCTCAACATGGTTGAGCAAGCCTGCGCGTTCGAAATAGGCAACGACATTTTTCCGCGCGCGTTTGACCGGCAGACCGTGGAGATCTTGGGGAATGCCCTCAAGCGGGAGGATTTCAGCCTTTTCATTTAAGATGGAAATCGGCGTATGCCCTGCCCGTTTCCCGACTTCATAGTCATTAAAATCATGGGCAGGTGTGATCTTTACCGCGCCAGAGCCTTTTTCAGGGTCAGGATATTCGTCCGCAATAATCGGGATGCGGCGGTTCACAATCGGCAGAATAATCTCTTTGCCGACCAAATCTGTGTAGCGCTCATCATCGGGATGAACCGCGACACAGGTATCACCGAGCATGGTTTCAGGGCGCGAGGTGGCAACCACCAAATAATCACGGGTCTCATGGCCTGTGACATTGCCGTCCTCATCCATGATTGGATGCGCGTAACTCACCCCATCCGCGAGCGGATAGCGGAGGTGCCAATAGTGACCATTGACGGTTTTCGTCTCAACTTCGAGGTCAGAAATCGCGCTTTGGAAATGCGGGTCCCAATTCACGAGGCGCTTGTCGCGGTAAATCAAGCCGTCATTATACATTTCAACAAAGGCCTTAGTGACCGCTTCGGCCATTTTGTCCGATGGGTCTTCGGGATTACCAAGAGTGAATTTCTCGCGCGACCAATCGCAGGAGGCGCCAAGGCGGCGGAGCTGCTGTGTGATATTACCGCCGCTCTCTTTTTTCCAATCCCACACATGCGAGAGAAATTCTTCGCGGCCCATCTCTTTACGGGCTTTGCCCTCAGTCGCAAGTTTGCGCTCCACCACCATTTGCGTGGCAATCCCTGCATGGTCTGCGCCTGGTTGCCAGAGAACATCTTTGCCGCGCATACGCTCAAAACGGATGAGAATATCTTGGATCGTATTATTGACCGCATGGCCCATATGCAAATTGCCCGTCACATTGGGCGGCGGGATGACGATGGAATAGGCCTCAAGGCTCGTATCCATTTTCGGTTGAAACGCGCCGCTATCTTCCCACTTTTTATAAAGGCGGGGTTCGGCTTCGGTGGGATTAAAAGTCTTATCGAGCATAGTCGTATCTTATTTCGCAAGTTTCAGCTTTGATGGGGCTGTCTAAATTTCGTCCGTGATAGCGTCTCTGGCGGACGAATCCAGTTTTTTATAAGGCAAAAACGAAAAAACCCCCGCTTAATGCAGCAGAGCTGCGCGGAGGTTTATACTGAATAAAAGCGTGAGAGCTATTTGCCAGATGAAATTCGCTTAACTTCTTTTGTCACGGCGCGCTCGACGATTGTCTTGAGGTTTGCATCAAGCCACTCTTTGAGCATTGGCTTAAGGGCCTCTGTTACAAGGTCTCCAATACGTTCACCGCGCTCTTCAACGATATTTTTTTCGTCAACCACCTGATTAAGGGAGGCAAAAGCCAACGCCGTCTCGGATTCTGTGACTTCGTTTAAAATTGTATCTCGGGCAGTTTTACCAGCCATATCTTCAGTCTCCATTTGAGCGATTTCATGTGTTTCTTGCACGTTTTCGAGAGTCGTATCAACCTGCACTTTTGTACTTTCATCCAAAATATCATCAATGACATCAAGTTCAGCTGTAGCAAGCTCAGTTTCCAAGCCATTATCGTCGACTAAATCATCACCTGTTGAGACGAATTCAGCTTCAGCTTCGGCTGTGACTAAAACTTCTGCTATAACATCATCTATTAGGGCCTCACTATCGTCCACGTCTTCGCTTATTGTTTCATCGTTAGAAACATCAGGGATAATGTCGTCAGCCCCAGTACCGACAACATCAACCGCTACAAGTTCATCTTCGGTCTCTTCAAAACCATCAAGTAAAGAGTCGAGGGCTGATTTACGAGTGCTCCTCGTCGCTGCAACCGCAGCCGCCACACCCGCTCCTGCAAGAGCTACACCCGATGTAACGTTCAATTTTCTATCATCTGTATCTATTTTATTAGCTAGATGAGTCAGATCACTTTGCCCCGTGTCATCCATTGTTCCGGCAATCGTTTCATCCATCGATTCGGGGCTTGCTTCAGTGTTCATTTCTGGCTCTTGATGCTCTAAAACACCAGACAGATCCGAGAGCTGACTATCAATATCTGCTTGAAGCTGTTCTTCAGACTCAATCGTACTCCCGATCAGATCATCAAGAACGTCACTCTCATTGGCCTCAATATCATTCATGTCCTGAGGTGTGTCGCCAATAGATTCACGTAAAAGCTTATCAATATCTTCAGCATCTCTTTCAAGTGATACATCAGCAGTAACTTCCGACGAAAATTCATCCTCATCTTCAATTTTAGTATCAGCTGCTAAATCGGCCATAAGTGACTTAACTAAAGCAATATCGGGGTCTATATTTTTTTCTTGATCGTGTGCCTCACTGGATATTGAATCGTCAAAGTCAAAAACTTCAGCTGTGATGCCAGCCATCTTATTATCGGCTAAAGATATATTTACATCAGCGCTTTCTGTCTCTGGCAGTAACATATCTCCGTCATCAACAAGAGACGCCATAACATCAGAAATTTCAGAGATAGACTTATCAGTCGTTTGTATTTCCGAGATTTCAGGCCCTGTGATTTCTTCTAGAAGGCTATCAATCTCAAAACTATTACTCTCTGAAAAATCTTCTATTTCGCTAAAACTAACGTCTTCTGACACAGGCTCCGCATTAACCTCCTCACTTGGAACATCCAAACTCTCAGCTATCTCTGAAAGAATCGAGTTAATATCAGAACTATCCGTGTCAAAATCTATCGTATCAGTATTAGCAACAAACATATCACTACCCGTGACAACACTCTCGGCTAAGACTTCATCTTCATGAAAATCGGCCATACCATCTAGTAGCTCATCAATATCAATGTCTAAGCCTTCAGAAGAGAGACTATCCTTAGATCTATCAAGCATGGCATCGCCTATGCCTGCACTGGCTATCTTAACATCGTCCTCATTGCTTATCTGTGTCTCATGAGTATCAGTGTTGTTATCGTCAACGACTTCGCCCATCAAATTACCGATAAGATCCTCTGATAGCAATGAGTTCAAATCCTCATCAGCCTCAGGAACAGACAATTCCAAAATCTCTGACGCATCACTTGCCATAGTATCGAGAGAGATATCTGATGTATCTATTTCAATTTCTGGAATTTCTAATTCCCTTCCAGACGAGTTTGAATCTTCAAAGGAAAAACTAGATAAGATATCATCAATCTCATTGGGCATGTCAGCGTCCATTGGATTAACAAGATCTAACGTATCTTCGGAGACGTTAGAGACAAGACCACTTGCGGAGGAAGCCGTGATTGCTGCAACAGCAACATCCTCAGAATCAGTTGTTTCCAGTAGCTGAGGCTCATCATCAGACGAATTTATAGATTCATCATCCGCGATTAATTGCCGAATAGACGCCAAAATATCCTCCATAGAAGGCTCTAATGGATCATCAGTTACATTGACAGTATCAGTATCAGACGTGCCGTCCGTCATATATCCCCTCAGGCGTTATTTTGGTAGAAAGATCAACCATTACAATAGTTATTGGTACGGCATGGTTAACTCAATGTCTAGTTATGATAACTTAAGAAAAACTATTTTATTAACATAAAAAATAGTCACGCAACATAATAGCTCACCCCATTTAAGGTGACGTACCCTCGTGTTCTTCAAAAATATCATCAGATACGAATGACGGTAAAACGCGTTGTCCTAAACGATGCAACTTATCAGATCTTACGATTTCAAGATTCTTACCGGGATCATAAGCGTCAATCGTTAGAGACAGGCTTTCAGCCGTAAAGGTTCCCATCATAGTCAACATTTGGAAAATGGCGACATCAAGATCACGCTGTGCGTTTAAATGATTAATCTCCGCATTCAAAACCTCTTGTTCAGCATCAAGAACGTCTAACATCGTCCGCGTGCCAACTTCTTGCTCCAGAGTTACCCCCTCGAATGCTAACTTTGCAGCTTCAACTTGCACATCACTTGAAATCAATATGCTCTGTGCCGCAGAAAATTGCGCCCAAAGCTGCGTGACCGCTTCAATGATTTCGAGTTCTGCTTGTTCTATTTCATATCCTAAACGGGTTTTAACTTCCGTTGCTTGGCGGATGCGAGATTGATTAAATCCTGCCGAAAACAGAGGCACGGAGACTTGTGCCGTAATCGTAAATGCATCCGCTTGCCCAAAACCCAAAATTTGTTCGCGTTGCGAGGCTGCTGTTGCACTCAAGGACACGCTTGGCTTTGTTGATGAGCGTGCAATGTCAATATTACGCCCTATAGCCGAACGGTTATGATAGGCGGCTCTCAAATCAGGGTTTTTTTCAAGAGAAACCCCTATCGCCTCTTCAACACTATTGGGGATCACCACACTTGGAATGGGTTGTAAATCAACGGGAGCTCGACCAATGGCCCTACGAAATGCGGCGCGGCTCACCTCTAGCTGTGCATCAGCAGAGGCAAGCCCAATATTAGACGCCGCTAAACGACTATCAGCTTGAGCCATATCGGTTCGTGTGCCCTGCCCAACATCAAATGTAATTTGAGCTGCCTCACGTTGACGTGCCAAGACTCGGACATCATTGCGGCGAATACGCGTAATAGCTTCGTCACGAATAACATCAGCATAGGCCGTCGCCGCCTCTAATAAAGCGTTTTGCTCGGCACTCCGTAAATTTTCTCGCGCCGCCAAAATGCTAGATAGAGCTTGTTGCCGCTGGGCCCGCAGCCGTCCACCTTGATAGATAGGTTGCAAAATTTCAAGTTGAGCCTGAACAGGCGTCCCAGTAATCGTTTCAGTCTGCTCCTCGACGGGGCCTAAGAAACTGAATTGTGGTGTTCTGACCGCCGATCCAGCTGCCGTACCCGCTAAAGTTATCGTTGGCCGTGACTGCGATCGCGCTTGTATGTAAGTTTCGTCTGTTTCACGGAGACGCGCACGTTCGGCCTGCAACCGTGGACTATTACTATAAGCTGACGCGAGAGCGTCTTTTAAACTGTCTGCCGAAGCATGGCTATTCAAAATCATCAACATAGCCAATGAAAGCAATGGGTATGTTCTGACTTTTCTCAACCACATGATTTAGGTGCCTTACCGTTTGGAAGGAGTGTTTTCTTTAAAATTCAAATGCGGCTTCGCGTTCAAACCCTTCCATAAGAGGCACCGTAGCATCGCATACAATAGTTTTGCCAATCGCTTCTTTACTCTTAGTAAAAATCGTTGCTTGGCCGACAGAGCCAGACTTAATCACAACGCCTAACCGCCCCCCCATAGACAATTGATCAAACCATGTACTCGGCACATCAGAGACAGCGCCACTGACAAAAATCACATCAAATGGGCCATGATCGCGAGCCCCAGCTTTCAACTCACCCTTAACAACCGCAGCATTCAAAACATCGGCATTCACAAGCTCTGATGTCGCACGTTCAACACGCTCATCACGACTTTCAAGGGCAACAACCGTTTCACATAATTGAGCTAAAATAGCCGTTGAATAACCACGGGCACAGCCAATATCCAAAGCAACATCCGTTGACTTAATATCCAATGCTTGTAGAATTTTAGCAAAATCACGCGGTCGCATTATACATTGACCATCCACATTCAAATGAACATCGCTGTAGGCCACCGCCTGCTTGGCTTTGGGAACAAAGTTTTCACGGGAGATGGCTTTAAAGGCACGTATAATCGCTAAGTCTGTCACATCATTCGTTCTGATTTGACCATCAACCATATGTTGACGTGGCACGGCGTAATCAAACATATCTTTCTCTTTCGAATCGTGGGCGGAACCCATATGAAACTAAAACTATATGATCGTGCTATAGGCCCCTGTGCAACCATGTTCAACGGTCGATTTCGTATATTAGACATACAAAGGCTGAATAAAATCAACTATCGTATAATTCCATGTCAAAAAGACATTGCGTCAAGATAAAAGCCCTGTATATATCGCGACCTTGGACGGCACCATGGCGGAGTGGTGACGCAGCGGATTGCAAATCCGTGTACCCCGGTTCGATTCCGGGTGGTGCCTCCAATATCCAACCTAAACCATTGTTTTTAATTTGCTTTTAACAGAGTAAAAATTATCACCACTTTTATTCCTACTTTGCCGACTTTGTTAATCGCCCCTTACTTTTGATCGAAAACTCTCTATAAATTGGAACCGAATTTCGGGTATCACCCTCATAAATACTTATGTTTGTTACGAATAAGCATATATGCTTGGTCCGACCCAACTCATTTCAATAGGCTCAATCCAGCTTTGTCACGTTTAAGTTTGGGTCAACTTATGCAATGCGCATAAAGTGTCGATCCGAATGCTCCTCACCTGTTTGGCATTTGGATGAAGCCTACACCAGGATGAATAGGGAGATGGCCTATCTCTCGAGAACAGTTGATGACGAGGGAACGGTTCTGGATGCTGTTGTTCAACGATGGAGAAACACAAAATCAGTCACACGTTTGCTTCGAAAGCTCCTAAAGAACCAAGGTGTAAAATCTCCCCCTATTGTGACAGATAGGCTTAGGTCTTATGGATCAACACTCAAACTATTAGGCTTAAAATATCTCTCAAAAACCACTCTCCGAAAGCTAAGGCCTCAAGCAAATATAGAAACGATGCCTAGTGCGGTTAACATGACAAAATCCGTGAAACTTACAATTAGGGGACGTTAAGGCTTAAATGATGCGAAGCAATATAGTGGTCGTCTGTACATGCAAGGCAGCCGTTAGAAGGCTATATCCTTGCAACTAAATTTGCATTTGGAATCTTTTTAATGAGGGTTTTACACCCTTGTTTTTAATGTCTCGGACATAGTCAATAACAGGCAATATGAAACCAGACTGATCGTAAAAATCATATTGGTTTGCATTAGAAATTTTCAGATAACTTAGCACCCATTCACCAATATCATGCGTTTTCACCTGCTCAAAGGCAGATTTATTGGGATCTTTTAACGTTCCATTTTTCAGAGCCGTTTCTATGAAGACGGCCCATGCAGCAAGGCAGAAGGCAAAATATGAGGTATCATTTTTTCGGCTCAGAGCAACATCAATGGTTGGGAACCAACGCTGCTGAATTTTCTGAGAACTATCAGTCCCCACTTGTAGATTGGCATAGGGTAGATTGGCATTTTGGAAACGCTTTATAACACCTTCGATATAATCCGCACCGTCATAGCCTGCGGGAACCTCCGCATTCACAAGAACATTTTCGTATAGAGCTTGCCGTACGAAGGCAAAAACATCTTCTTCCTCTAAGGCTTCATGCACATATGTGGTTCCCCATAAATACCCCAAGGTCGAGGTCATTGTATGCGCCGCGTTAAGGTAGCTTAATTTCATGCGCTCAAAGGGCGTGATGTCTTTGACAAATACTGCGCCCACCTGATCGAAAGCGGGTCGTTCTCCGGCAAAATTATCTTCAATAATCCATTGGCTAAAAGGCTCAGCAGAGACAGGTGATGCATCCTCACGCCCTGTCTCGCGCAGTACTGAATCGATGAGTTCTTCGTTAGTAGCAGGACTGACGCGGTCCACCATTGAGGATATAAAACTGACATGGCTTTGCGCCCATTCAAGGGTGTCTACGTCATGACGTCTTAGTAAATGATGCACGCCGCTTTCGAGTAACTCTCCGCCCTTTGAGATATTATCACAGCACATAATGGTTAGCTTTGCCTCTGGGGCCTGTTGATGCCGCGCGATAAGGCCTTGCGCTAGAAATCCATAAATCGTGGTCGGGCTTTCAAGCAAAAGCTGTTCAGCTTTGAGAGCCGCCCCTTCAAAATCAACCTTACCCGAAGAGAGGTAATATCCTTTTTCAGTGATGGTTGAGCTTATGAGTTGTGTCTTCTCATCTGCGATTAAATTAATGACAGCTTCCGGGTTATGCGGTGCGACCAAGACGTTTTTAATGGCCCCAATCGCCCGGTATTCGGTCTGCTCTCCTAATATGGCGAGCGTATAAATATAATCTTGCGGCGTTAATGCCTTTTGCATAGAGGCCGAACGCAATGACACCCCTGTAATACCCCATTGCGTCGCCCCTTTTTCTAAAAGCTGCTCAACATAAACGGCTTGATGCGCGCGGTGGAAATTACCAATGCCAAAATGCACGATACCCATATCTACCGCGTCTCTATTGTAGGAAAAACTCTGAATATTTTCGGGTAGGTTTTTCGAAGATAACCGGCTCATTTATCTGCCCCGTTCATAACGCTCAGCACATCCCAACACGCCCCCATAGTATGGTAGTCCGTTTTCCCGAGAGGTGACTTCTTATTATCTATGGCTGAGCCATCTCTGTTGCGCACACGAAACCACGCACCAAATTCATGGTCAATCATATAGGTCCAGCTCCATGCCCAAATTCGGTTATAATCCTGTCGATATTTATCCTCACCTGTCACGTCGTATAATCGCCAAGCCGTGGCAAAGCTTTCAGATTGAACCCAAAAATATTTCTCGCTTGCGCAAACATCACCATTAGGCGCAACGCCGTAAACCAAACCTCCATAGGATTTATCCCACCCCATATCGATAGCTTGGTCATAAAGAGATTTGGCCGTAGATATCCATTTTTCATGAGGTCGTTCTCTATTTAAAATAAGAAGGAGTTTAGACCATTCCGTTTGATGGCCCGGCTGAAATCCCCAAGGCTTATAACGATCATTTGGCTTATCAATATTAAACTCCATATCGACATTCCAGTCGGAGTCATAATGCTCCCAGATTTTTCCGCCTGATTGCGCCGCAAGCTCAATAGCGAAACGGTTTGCGAGCTGCTCGGCACGGTCCAGAAAACGAACATCTCGGCTCGCTAGCCATGCGGTTAGCAAAGCCTCGCACATATGCATATTGGCATTTTGTCCACGATAAGGAGAGAGCGTTTTAAGGCTTGCGTCACGTTCATCAAAATATGCGCTAGCCTCTGCGTCCCAGAAATAGATTTCTATAAATTCAAAGACGTCATCTATCGTTTTTGCTGCCCGTTTTATACCTGCCTGCAAACAACTCGCGGCCGCTAAAAGGACAAAAGCATGACCATAAGCCATAACGCGGCTATCTGTAACTTCGCCGTTTTCTATTTGCCACGCATATGCTCCATTGTTTTGTTTATGCGCGGTCTCAAGATAGTCTAAGCCCCATTTTGCCCAGTCTAAATGTTTAGCGTTCCCATAGAGCCTATAAGCGGTCGCGTAATTAAACACATATCTGCATGAGGCCACAAGCTGGCGCACATCAGGATCATAGCAATGGCCATTATCGAGAAAGCACCCGTAAAAGCCACCTTCGGGCGCGAAGGCTCTCGGTTCATAAAACTCAAGAGTCGTCTTGATGTGCTGCTCTAGAAAATCGGAGCTTTCAAAATCAGGGGTATCTAAAGACATATAAAGCTAAGCAAAGAGCGATTGCCACACGCCTTTCACAGCGATGACAGAGGTAAAAATTGAAAACAGTAAAATCACGCCTAAGATAAGATTGCCCAGAGGCTTATTCTTATGCTCTCCCATCAAGTCGCCACGGTTTGCAAGATAGAAAATACAGGCGACCGTCAGTGGCAAAATCACAGCATTAAACGCTTGCGAGACAATCATCACTAAAACAGGACGCGCGCCAAACAGAGGAACGACGAGACCGAGCAGGCTAATGGCGAACACCATCGCCCTATATTTTGGTAAGGTCATTGTCCGCTCAGTTTCATTATAATCACAGAGCAACCACGGCAACATTAAGACGTTCGGGAATTGTGACGAAACACCCGCCGCAATAATTCCGATGGCAAATAGGCTCGCCGCTAAAGGCCCTGCGAGCGGCTCTAGCAATGAAATCATCTGAGAGGCTTGCTTGAGACCTAAGCCTTCCGCATGGAGCGTTCCCGCTGCAGCGGCCATAATAGCCGCACTGATCATGAACATCATAACGACCGCAAACAAGGCGTCATTGCGCTGTGTGCGTTCATCCTTCAACGTCCAGCCCGCCTCTTTAACGAGAGTCGTGCGGATAATAAATAAACCAGAGAAAACGGTCGTGCCCACCATCGCGGCTATCACAAGCAATGCCCCGCCGTCTTTACTCGCCGCCGCTTCGGGTATGGTCGGGAGCAACCCTTTGATAATATCAATTGGGGGCGGCATCAGAATAAAGAAATTGACCAAAAAACAGGCCGACATCACAGCGACAATTACGGCAAGGCTACGTTCAAAAAACTCCGTTTTCCCGTTCCAAAAAATGAAAAAGACGAGGGAGGAGAAAAAGGCGGCGAACCAGATCGGTTTGATTCCACCGTCAATGAAACTCTTTGACCATTCATAGGAAATATCAGCAACAATCCCCATCACACCCATGACACTTCCTGCAACGCCCAAGGTCAGAGCGGCGATAAAATAGATACCAACCACAGGGTGAATATGTTTCTTAAAGGCTTGCAGCGCGGTTTCGCCTGTCACCAGCGTATAACGACCATAAAGATTGATCATGAAATATGTGCAGAGGCAGGAGGCAACAATGGTCCATAAAAGCGTCATGCCATATTCGGCCCCCGCTTTGGCCATAGCGGTCACACTGCCTGTGCCGAGGTTAAACCCAAGGAGGAAAATTCCCGGTAAGAACAAGGCGAGCGTTTTCGAAAACTTACTCTTAGGAGCCGTTTCTATCTCGGTTGCACTCATGTGAGCACCTCATTCTTTTGTGCAGAAAGCGCGCGTATAACGCCGCGCACTTCCGCTAAGCCCTTCATTCGCCCAATGGTCGAATAGCCTGGGTTTACTTTTTTTCCGATGTCATCCATCATCTGAAAACCATGATCGGGCCGAATGAAAATATCACCTGCGATTTGGCCGTCTTGATTACGTCTAGCTTCCTCATTTAGAAGCTCGCTGATAACCGCAATCATATCAATATCGCTATCGAGATGGCTAGCTTCATAAAAAGAGCGCTGTTCGTCTGGATCACGGCTAACGCCCCGAAGGTGAGAAAAATGAATGCGCGGCCCAAATTGCTTGGCCATAGCCGGCAGGTCATTATCAGGACGGCTACTATAGGTGCCAACACATAATGTAATCCCATTAGACGGGCTAGGCTGGGCCTCGAATAATATATTTAAATCATCTGCTGTGCAGATAATACGCGGTAAACCCAACATATCGCGCGGCGGATCATCAGGGTGAATGGCTAGATTAACACCAGATTTTTCTGCGCGCGGTAGAACGTGTTCCAGAAATGAAAAGAGGTTTTTGCGAAGAGTTTGCGTATCGACACCTTTGTAATTATCAAGCATGGCGCGAAAATCATCCAATCCGTAACTTTCCGTCATTTTACCAGGAAGGCCAGCAATTATGTTTTCCGTAAGCTGTTTGCGTTCATCAGCGTCCATCGCGTTAAAGACAGCTTCTGCCTCCGCAATTTCGGCAGGACTATATTCCGCCGCAGCATTGTCACGCTTAAGAATAAAAAGGTCAAAGGCTGCAAATTTCTTTTGGTCAAACCGCAGCGCATAAGCCCCGCTTGGTAGTTTGTAATTTAAGTCTGTACGTGTCCAATCAATGACGGGCATGAAATTATAACAAATCGTTTTAATCCCACACGCCGCAAGATTTTCCATGGATTGCGCCCAGTTCACGATATATTTTTCATGTCCAGGACGGGCGAGTTTAATATCTTCATGAACAGGTATGCTCTCAACCACTGTCCAATGGAGCGGCGCTTGGTCTGCATTCTCCCCCTCTATCAGAGCCTTATGCTCTTGAATGGCGTCAAGTGGCCAGACTTCACCTGCGGGAATAGAATGCAGCGCGCTCACAATATCTGTCGCGCCAGTCTGGCGTATATCAGCAATCGTTACAGGGTCCTCAGGACCAAACCATCTCCAAGACTCGCGCATATTTATCTCTCAAAAACTAAAGCACAGAAGACCGTAGCCTTTTAACTTTAATTGCGCAAACAGTCATATCAAAGAGTGGACGCTTGCGCTAAAACCGCAGGACTGATTGTCATTGTAGTTTACTTGCGCGTATCATTAAGCCCGTTCACGCGATTTATAAAAGCAGATCAGTCCAAATGAACAGCTTGCAATGTGAGCTTCCGTGACAGGCACAATAAATTCAGATAGCCTGTGCAGATGAGATCAGATTTATGAAAACATTTGGACACGAAGAACTATTATCCTGTTATCGACGCGGCGTCTTTCCTATGTCCGATGGACGTGATGACCCTCGCGTATTTTTGCTCGACCCGAATGAACGCGGGATTGTGCCACTCGACAGCCTGCACATTTCGCGCACAATGCGCAAAGTCATGAAACGTAACGACTTTGAAGTAACTTTAAACAAAGCCTTCCACCGCGTCATTGCCCTTTGCGCTGAAAGCGCTCTAGATCGCCCGACGACATGGATAAGCCACGACATAGAATATCTCTATGCACAACTCCATGCGCGCGGGCACGCGCACTCTCTTGAGGTATGGCGAGACGGTGATATCATTGGCGCACTCTATGGCGTGTCCATAGGTGGGGCCTTTTTTGGAGAAAGCATGGTTTCTCGCGCAACTAACGGTTCAAAAATAGCGTTAATTAAACTCGTAGAGCATTTAAACAACCGAGGTTTCGCTCTCTTAGACACACAATTTTTGACGGATCATCTTGTGACAATGGGGGCTATCGAAGTCTCGCGTGGTAGTTATCAACGGCGCTTACAAAAAGCCCTTGAAATCGAAACGAGCTTTATATGATATCCCTGCCTTTGCAGGCAACAATCCAGACATCATAAACCCCATGATCAAGCGCGGATACAGCAGGTTTAGATGCTAACATCCAGCCAGAAAAAATCTTTATCGGTTCAGATGCATTTCCGCTAAACCTGCTTTTACGGTCTTGGGGCGGTTCAAATATTTGCAAGAAGGCAAATGTTTCGGGAATAGCTTCAGGTGGTTTAGCCTCACAATGTTTGACATCAATGGTCAATGTGCCGAATTTCAAACTATCTCCGACGGGAACTGTAAAATCACGCGTAATAGCGGTAATTTTATCAAGTGTGCGAAGAATAACTTTATCACCTACACGGTTAGCTCCCGCTAATAGCTTAATATCAGCGCCCACATCCTCTAAGCTTTCAACATCCTGACTAGGTGTTTGCGGTAAACCGTTCAAAGTTTGCGCCCAGCCAAAAGCACTTGATAGCAGTAAAAACAAGCTCCCAAACGCCGCAATGAATTTACGCATCAGGAACCCATGATTCGTAATCACTCGCCGTCTTATCGCGGACACCACCGCGGTCGAGACTTCCCTTAGGTTTGTAGGCATGAACCGTACCCGTTAGGTTAGGCTCATGCGGCAATTCCCAATCTTGGGTCTTCAACGGCACTTCACTAGGAGCATCATCATACATATAGTGTAACCAGCCGTGCCATTCCGGCGGCACACGCGACGCATCGGCATAACCATCATAAGTCACCCAACGGCGCTTGCGGCCATCATATCCATCGCCTTTTTCCTCAAAATAGCTATTACCCCATTCGTCGCTCCCGACTTTGACACCCTTGGAGCGAATTTGCAGAATCGTGCCAAAAGTAGCGCCGTTCCACCAGGTAAACATACGTTTAATAAAGGTCCACATAGAGGTCACCATTATTGAAATTACAGTCTAGAAAACTAAAGGCCTTATGACCTGACTCTGCAGTAAGGTAAAGATAAGATATGGTGATTTTATGACAAGTCTAAGGAAATCACAGGCTATCAACCTCACTTATACCCATAAAGTCTACAACGTACCTATTGCACGAACTGTGACCACCACTTACCTCAAGCAACTGTATCGAACATGCAAATCAAACGATACTACACAAAACGATACCGAAGCCCCTATCACGGAATTGCTTTTGAGACTCGCGTCAGTGAAGCTGGTCATTTCAACGGCAATGATAAGATTAAGTTCGCCAATTCCATTCTCGATTATATTTTCCGAGAGCTTGGCTTTCCTATTTAGGCGGGAATGATCTCGTCCACAATGCAGGTACAGGTGAAGCGCCCGATAATCTCGACCACGGGAAAGCGTAGCGTAACCCGCCCCCAAATGAAGATTGGCGCAAACCAAAACTGCTCACTGGGCAAAGCACGCACTGCCTTCGCTGCGGCCAGAAAACCGGTAATATCGTGCCGTTTGCACCCAATATGAACGTTTAGAAAAATACAGTTTCTGTCGCCCTTACATGGCCTCCTGCTAATGTTACAGTCACAAATGAGACGACAAAAATACGGTTGAGGTTTCCACAGAAACGACCTTATTTCTTGACGTAGAGCCTAAATCGACTCCTATAAATCTAAGATAAGTTTGGGTGCGTCGAAAGCTCGTTTTAAAGGATATACTTGGAATGCCTGCCCAGATTGCGGTCATTTCACCCTAGTACGAAACGGTACATACCAAAATGCGATACTTACGGAGTAACGACAGGTTGTTCTTAATGTATATTAGCCACAAAAACTGTTTTTTCTGTCAACCTTACAGTAATTTTACTCGTCAGACGCCATTTACATTTGTAAAAGGATCGCGAGTGAGGTGAAATGAAAACAAGACTATCCCTATGCATGATGGGCTTATCAGCTTTTTTTATGAGTTTAAGCGCAACGGCAATAGCGCAAACAAAAGTTGACGCACAGCTTTTCACCTATTCAGGCTCTTGTTCCAATTGTGATCTCTCGAACAAAACTATGACACGTATGCAGTTGCAGAACGCAGATATGTCGGGATCAATCTTTAACCGCTCTAATCTTAGCGGTGGTAAATTTGATAACTCCAATCTGTCTGGAACTCATTTCCGCCGTGCCTACCTTGTCGGTGTGAGTGGGGACATGGTTAACCTCGAAAACTCGATTATGCCCGACGCCACGATGATCGAAGCGAATTTATCCGCTTCTAACCTGCGCGCCAGCGACCTTCGTCGCGTGGATATGACCCGTGCGAAATTCAAAGGTAGCATATTCAATGACGCCGACCTTATTAGCGTCTCTGCTGAGGACGCCGATTTTTCCAATGCGGAATTTATCAATGCGCGCGCAGATCATATTGACCTTGAAGGCGCAAATATGAGCAATACCAAATTAAACGGCGTCAAATTTGGAAGCGCAGTTTTCAACCGAACGACCCTTGACGGTTCGGACCTATCAGGGGCTGACCTTCGCTCTGTCTCAGGTCTCACCCAAGCGCAGCTTGACACAGCTTGCGGTGATTATAAAACCCGCCTTCCCCGCTTCATGTCAATTGCCTATTGTAAGCCAGACCTGAACACGATGACAGCTCATGCGACCCTTCATAAAAACGAAGATACTCCTGAGCATATTCACCGCGCCGCGGAAGACCTTGATGACGCACTAAGATCAATTGAAAATCTCTTATCCAAGGCTAATGATAAAAAGTCACGGCGGACACTACAGTCTATACATGCGGATGTTATGGCCGCTCGCGACGCACTCGAGCAATAACCAGTTAGCCGTTAATCAGCTTTAACCACGCCGCTTCGCTCATGGTTTGAACACCCAAATCTGTCGCCTTTTTAAGCTTCGAGCCTGCCCCCGGCCCCGCCACTAGAATATCCGTTTTCTTAGACACGCTACCCGCCACTTTCGCGCCGAGTGTTTGCGCTTTGGCCTTCGCTTCATCGCGTGACATTTGCTCAAGCTTGCCTGTAAAGACGACAGTTTTGCCAGCAACAGGACTGTCGAGACTTGGGGCTTGCGCGTCTATCACCTGTACTTGCTCCAAGAGACGAGCGACTATGTCTTGATTGAGAAGCGTGTGAAAAAACCCTCTCAGCGCTTGCATTTGTCCCGGCCCAACACCGTCAATGTTCATCAGTTCAGCGTAATATTCCGTGCCGATATCTGCCGCGAGTATAGCCGCGTAAAATTTATCCCAACTTAGATAATGATCAGCAATCAAGCGCGCATTACCTTGTCCAATATGGCGAATACCAAGGGCATAAAGAAAGCGCTCAAAATCAATATTGCGCCGCTCATTAATTGCAACGAATAGGTTCGACGCACTTGTCGCCCCCCACCCTTCCCATGTCTCTAATTGAATAGAGCCGTTACGGGTTTCAAGAGTGAATATATCGGCAGGCTCTTTGATCTGCCCTCCTTCGTAAAAGGCTTCAATTTGCTTAGCCCCCATACCGTCAATATCATAGGCGCGGCGAGAGACAAAATGTTTGAGACTTTCAATCGCTTGCGCGGGGCATGATAGGCCATTTGTACAGCGCCGAACCACATCAACGCGACCTGTTTTTTCGTCCACATCATTAGTCGCAGGCGCTTCGCAAACGGGGCATGTTTCGGGGAAGACAAAGGCCCGCTCACCGCCGTCTTCAATCACGCGGAGCACTTGCGGGATAACATCCCCAGCGCGCTGGATTTCAACACGGTCTCCGACCTTCACCCCAAGGCGTCGGATCTCATCTTCATTATGCAAAGTCGCGTTCGATACAAGCACGCCGCCGACATTTACAGGCTCAAGGCGCGCCACAGGGGTCAAAGCCCCCGTTCGCCCCACTTGTATATCAATGGCGAAGATTCTCGTCTGCGCTTTCTCAGCAGGGAATTTATGCGCAATCGCCCAACGCGGAGCGCGGGAAACAAAGCCCAAGCGCTCTTGCAAGGCAAGGTCATCAACTTTGTAAACCACTCCGTCAATATCATAACCCAAGTTAGAACGACGAGATAAAATAGACTCGTAGTGGCTCACCATCGCTTGCGCATTTTGACAGAGCTTCATATCTGAATTGGTTTGAAAGCCCCAGCCTGAGAGGGCTTTAACCGCCTTATATTGTGTTGGCGCTAGAGGCGCGCTGATCGCCCCCCACGCATAGGCAAAGAAGCGCATGGGGCGTGTGGCGGTAATGTTCACGTCTATTTGGCGTAGAGATCCTGCCGCCGCATTTCGTGGATTTTTATAGGCCGCCTTGCCTACCTTTTCTTGCGCCTCATTCATAGATTTAAAGTCGGCCATAGAGATATAAACCTCACCACGGACTTCCAAAACGTCTGGCCATCCATCGCCTTCAAGCTGCTTTGGCACATCTTTTAGCGTGCGAAGGTTCGCCGTTACGTCCTCACCCGTTTGCCCATCGCCGCGTGTCGCGCCGCTAACAAGTCGTCCCTTCTCATACCGAATAGAAGCAGATAATCCGTCGATCTTAGGCTCTGCCGTAAAGTCGAGAGCCTTGTCATCAGGCAGGTTCAAAAACCGCTTAATCCGCGCTACAAATTCCTCAACGTCTTCATTGGAGAAAGCATTATCGAGGGACAACATCGGCACAGAATGTTTGATCTTCCCGAACTTTGAAGACGTCTTAACGCCTACCGTTTGGGTTGGGCTATCCTTGGTTATAAATTCTGGGAACGCCGCCTCGAGCGCTTTTAGTCGCTGACGCAAGCTGTCATAGGCCGCGTCGTCCAATGTCGGATTATCTTCAACATAATATTGCGCATCGGCAATACGGATTTCTTGTGAGAGCGACTTGATCTCTCTCTTCGCTTGTTCAGACGATAAGTTTTCAACGGGTAACATTAGCTGACCTGCATAAGTTTGCGGGCGGCCGCTCTCGCTTCATCCGTTATTATTTCGCCTGCTAGCATGCGTGCTATTTCTTCTTCGCGTTCTGCCGCGACAACCTCATTCACGGATGTGCGTGTCATGCGTTCATCACCTTGCTTATCAATACGGTATTGTTGATTGGCTTTCGCAGCAACTTGCGGACTATGTGTGACGACAAAAACTTGTCCCTTGGTTGAAAGGTCAGAGAGACGTCGCCCAATGGCGTCCGCGACCGCACCACCAACGCCTTGGTCAACTTCGTCAAATACCATGACAGGGGCGCTATCCCCCGCAAGTGCAACTTTAATCGCCAAAGCAAAACGCGACATTTCTCCGCCAGAGGCGACCTTATCAAGGTGGCCCATAGCTGAACCAGGGTTCGTCGCCACAACAAAGCGGACTTTATCACAACCAAGCGCACTTTCATGTCCTGTCTCTATTTGAGTGAGGAATTGCGCCCTATCCATTTTCAAAGTCGGCAATTCGCTTAGTACATGTTGATCCAAACGGGCCGCAGCAGATTGACGAGATTTTGACAGCTTCTTTGCTGCTGCGTGGTAGGCTTGCCCCGCCTTTTCAGCTCTTACACGCGCCTTAGCGATATTCTCAGAGATATTCTCAAGTTGCTCTAATTCGTGAGAGAGTTTGATACGGTGGGCCGCAAGAGCCGCAACAGATACACCGTATTTGCGCGCTGCGCCGCGCAGATCAAACAATCTTCGCTCGATACGGTCAAGCTCACCCGGTTCAACATTAAAAGATAGGGCCGCCGTATCAATCGCTTGGCGCGCTTCTTGAAACTCAATCAAAGTCCGTTCAATCGCTCTCGAGGCTTGCCCTAAAGATTGCGCCGCAGGGCTTTCATCGCCGCTTAGCTTATCAATCACACGTTCTAGGCTTGAGAGGATGGTGCTGAGCTTTTGCTCGACTACGCCCGTATCAGATAGAGCCACTTGCGCCTGTGATAGCTCTGCAATTGCGCCTTCTGCCGCTTGAAGGAAGCGTCGTGACTGGGCAAGTTCTTCTTCTTCGTCCTCTTTGGGTTCAAGACGGTTCAGCTCGGCAATGGCATGTTCAATAAAGGCACGGTCATCTGTGGCCTTTGCATCTTTCGCTTCGAGTTGTCCCAACAGTTCAGTTGATTCCCGCCACGTTATATGACGCTTCGCGCAAGCCTCAAGTAAATCCTCATGGTCAGCATATTCATCTAATAAGCTCAGATGGGTTGAAGGGTCCAGTAATCCGCGACCATCATTTTGGCCATGAACCTCAATGAGTTGCATCCCGATTTGCGAGAGTAATTTTATACTGACAGGCGTATCGCTAATATAGGCTTTGCTACGGCCATCCGCGCGGACTTCACGGCGTAAAGTTAGGTCCTCGCTCGTATCAGTTTCAATTCCCGCTTCAGCTAAAATAGAATAAACAGCGTGTGTCGGCGGTAGATAAAAGCTCGCCGTACTTTGGGCTTTATCGGCGCCCTTACGTACAAGACCCTTATCAGACCGTGCGCCAGCAGACATGGTCAAAGCATCGAGCAAAATCGACTTACCTGCCCCCGTTTCACCCGTAAGCGCCGTTAGCCCATGTTCAAATTGAAGCTCTAGAGCCTCAATTAAAACAACATTTCTTATGGATAGTGCTGTTAGCATAACGGCAGGTTACGCCCTAAATGAGTTTAGAACAAGCGTTCACGAAGACGACGCCAATATCCAGGTGGTTTCGGCGCTGCAATCTCTTCATCAAGATTGACACCCACATCATCTAAAAGCTTGTAGCTATCACTATACCATCTGCCAGACGGATAATTATGACCAAGAACAGCTCCGACTTTTTTGGCCTCACCTACGACACCAAGTGTAAGGTAGCTTTCAACAAGGCGGTGCATTGATTCTTCAACATGCGACGTTGTTTCGTAGTCACGAACAACGGTTTTAAATCGACCAATAGCTGCCAATTGCTGATTTTGTTTTTGGTAAAAACGTCCAACAGCCATTTCCTTGCCCGCCAAATGGTCATGGGTCAGTTGAAGCTTTAGACGCGCATCTCTGGCATAATCGCTTTCAGGGTATCGCCGAACAACCTGTTGTAACGCCGCCTCGGCATTAACAGTTGTTTCTTGATCCCGACCGACATCAAAGATTTGGTCATAATAATTGATAGCAATCAAATAATAGGCATAAGGTGTGTTTTCGCTCCCTGGATGCAGACTAATAAAACGTTGCGAGGTTCCAATAGACTCCGCATAATTCGCATCACGATAATCCGCATAGGCAGACATAAGTAGCGCACGACGCGCCCATTTCGAAAATGGATGTTGCCGCTCAACTTCTTGGAAAAAGAGCTTAGCTCGCGCCCAATCCTGACGTTCCATTTGAGTGAAGGCTTGATTATAAATCAATTCAGCGGGCCGTTCAATATAGGCGAGTTCTTCAGCCTTTTTTCCAAGGCCTAATGATGAACATGCCGTCAATGTCAACGTAAGTGCGCCGATGGTCATAGCCTTGATAAATTTATGGCGTGCTGTCATGTGAGACATCCCAATAATGATTCAATATTCATCACCTCTTAGACTAAGAATTCAAAAGGTAAAAGTGAGAATAATGTTAGACTTGACGTTGAATACACGTCCAAGCCCCCATTTTTAGAGAAAAGCTTAACTTTTACGCGCTTCAAACCATTTTGAGAGCTTATTTTGCTCACCCTTAGACATGTGAAGCCCTAATTTAGAACGCCGCCAAAGGACATCCTCAGCCCGCGTAACAAATTCATATTCTATCAAGTAATTCAGTTCTGCTTCCGACAAACTATCACCAAACATCTCACCCAAACGGTTCGACTGTTCACGGTTCGCAAAAAGCACTGATATCTTCGTTCCATAAGCTCTACATAAGCGGAATAAAATATTTTCGCCCACGTCAGGATAATTTAAACGCGCTTGCTCAAAAAAGGCATCAAAATTAGCATCTTCAATATCACCACCAGGTAAGTAGCTACCAGACGTCCAGTCTTTAGCAGAGCTATGAGTGTAGTAGGCTGTAAGCTTTTGCATCGCATGCTCTGCCAGTTTTCGAGATGTTGTAATTTTGCCCCCATAAATCGACATTATAGGCGCACCTTCACTGAACTCGCTGATCTTAAGAACATAGTCACGTGTTACAGCCGATGCATTATCACTTTTATCATCATACAGTGGCCTAACGCCTGAATAGGTCCACTTTACACTATCCTTGTTAAAGTCTTTTTCAAAATATTCATTCGCGGCGTCGATCAAGTAATCAACTTCAACATCAGAGATTTTCACCTCCCCTTCGGAAGGGTCGTAAGGAACATCCGTTGTGCCAATAAGGGTGTAATCGCGTTCATAAGGTATCGTAAAGATAATGCGGTTGTCCGCATTTTGGAACATATAGGCATGATCACCCTCATAAAGCTTATGGGTAACAATATGACTGCCTTTAATCATACGCACGGCAGCGCCGTCATCTTTTCCCTCATCAACGCGGCGTAAAAGATCATCTACCCACGGGCCTGCTGAATTAATAATCCCTTTTGTCATAACGGTCGCGTTCGATCCATCTTCGGACTTATAGCTAACCTCATAACCTCCCTCTACAGATGCAATTCCAACAATTTCAGCTCGTGTCTTAATGTCAGCGCCTTTAGAGCGAGCGTCCATCGCATTTAAGACAACAAGGCGCGCATCCTCGACCCAACAATCAGAATATTCAAATCCGACTTTAAGTCGCTTTTCAAGAATTCCTGCGTGTGGAGATTGTCTCAAATCACGCCTTTTCGTGCCGGGAAGTCGCTTTCTTCCCCCAAGGCTATCATAAAAGAAAAGTCCTAATCGCAATATCCAAGCAGGTCTTAGACCCTTATCATAAGGAAGTACGAACCGCATTGGCCAAATAATATGTGGCGCAGCTTCAAGCAGGACCTCCCGCTCTATGAGGGCTTCACGCACCAAGCGAAATTCATAATATTCCAGATAGCGTAATCCACCATGTATGAGTTTCGTGCTCGATGAGGATGTATGACTCGCGAGGTCATCTTTCTCGCACAGCAACACGGATAAACCCCGCCCAGCGGCATCTCGGGCAATCGCGGTTCCGTTAATGCCACCGCCAACAATTACAAGATCATAGGATTCCATATGCCGTTCCGCCTTTATAATAATTTCTTCTTAACATATTGATTGGACTTCCGAATAGATGTTATTCGCATATTATCAATGAATTTTTAGTGTTGAGATTATGCCTGAGAAAAACGTTATTTTATCTATAGATCAAGGGACAACGAGTTCTCGTACACTCGTGTTCTCAGAGGATGAAGAACTTCTTTTCACCGCCCAAAAAGCGTTCGACCAAATCTATCCCCAAGACGGCTGGGTAGAGCACGATCCAGAGGCTATTTGGGACACAGTCGTTACGACCCTTAGAGATGCCGTAGAGTTCTGCAAATCAAACGGTCACACCATTAAAGCGGCTGCCATAACGAACCAACGCGAAACAACCCTTGTCTGGGACCGTCAAACTGGCAAACCACTTTATAACGCAATCGTCTGGCAAGATCGACGCACAGCCGCAACCTGCGACGGCCTTAAAGATAAAGGCGTAGAGGATATAATACGTCACAAAACAGGGCTTTTGCTTGATCCTTATTTCAGCGCCTCAAAAATCGATTGGATCTTAGATCATGTTGACGGTGCTCGGCAAAAAGCCGCGCAAGGAGGGCTAGCCTTCGGAACCGTCGATAGCTTCCTGATTTGGCGCTTAACGGGCGGAAAAATGCATGCGACTGATGCCACAAATGCGAGTCGCACAAGCCTCTTTAATATTAGAACCCATGAATGGGACGAAGAGCTACTCACTATATTTGATGTTCCAAAATCACTCCTCCCCGTGGTTAAGGATTGCGCAGACGATTTTGGCATCATCGCACCAGATATCATCGATGGTAACGTCCCCATCAGAGGCGTTGCTGGAGATCAACAGTCAGCTCTTATTGGCCAAGGCTGTTTTAACGTCGGTGAGCTGAAAAGCACCTACGGCACTGGGTGCTTTATAGTCACTAATACAGGCGACGAAATGATTGAGTCGTCGAACAATCTCCTAACGACAATTGGTTATCGCCTTAAAGGGAAAACGACTTACGCGCTAGAAGGGTCAATTTTTGTCGCAGGAGCCGCCATACAATGGCTACGCGATGGGTTGGAACTATTTGACGACGCGAAAGCCACGGAAGCCCTTGCAAAATCAGCAGAAGACTCGCCAGATTTATACCTCGTCCCTGCATTTACTGGTCTCGGCGCACCTTATTGGGACCCCTATGCACGCGGAGCGGTTTTTGGACTTACACGCGCGGCAAACCGTGCAGATTTAGTTCGGGCGGCTCTCGAAGGAATCGCCTTCCAAACCCAAGACCTTCTTGCAGCCATGGCCAAAGATGGAGTTCACCCGACGCGACTTCGCGTTGACGGTGGAATGGTTGCGAATGATTGGTTCATTCAAACATTAGCGAATGTCACTAATACCCCTGTTGACCGACCTAATATGCTCGAAACAACCGCATTAGGAGCCGCTCGGCTAGCTATCATATCCTTAACGTCAGACACAGGCATCAACACGCCCAATGTAGAGCACAGCATAGATATGATGACGAAAAAAGTAACGAACTGGAGCCCAACTTACAGAACAGATAGGTTAAGCAAATGGGCTCTTGCGATAAAAGCGACACGAATATTTGCTGCAAAACCATAATATTATTCGCCTAAAATAATTTCACCTGACGCTTACTTTTGCACTGTTTATTAAGACTATCCACTTAAGGTTTAAAAGCTTTATTGTCATGGAAAGCGGATATGTTTGATGAATCAACAATAGATAACTTATTTGATGACGGCATTATTACGCCGCAAAATATAGATGTCATGTTTTCTATACTTGATGCTGTTGGCGTCAGTGCGCTCTGGGTCGATGAAAACTTAGAAGCATTCAAATACAATAAGGCTAATAAATTTATTTCTAATGCTATAAAAAAAACACCCTCAAAAATTAATAGTTACACCGAGCTATTAAACGTTGTTTACACTCTAAACAAAACCAAATCTTCAGACGAAGACTCAGTCTGGGCAAACAAAAATTGGGTTGAAAAATTACGTCGACTACAAAAGCACCCTATGAAGTCACAAGAAGATCATGTGACATTATCTAATAAAGGGGAACGTTTTATATCTCGTCGCGTATTCCTTAATGATGGATCAATGCTGGCCATTAGTTTTGATTATACTCAATCTAACATACGCGAAGACCTGGCCAGAGTTGCGTTTAACATGTCAAAATCCGGTGTATCATGCTATTCGCTGGAAACAAAAAAGACTATCGTTGAAAGCCCTTACTTAGAGAGCATCTTAACACCAGAAGAACTGAGTAATGTCGAGAAAAATAGCTTAATCGCGATTGTGCATCCAGATGAAGTTAAATCATCCATAGATATATTTAAATGGTCTCTAAGATCAAATATTTCACTCACAAAAAACATCCGTATGAAAACTGAAAAACACGGAGTTCTATGGTTTAAGTTCACCGGTCAAATGATAAAAGATGAAAACAACATTCCCTTTCAGCACACCCTATCTTTTGAAGACATTACAGAAGAACTCAAGATTCAAGAAGATCTCCGTAGTTTAATCGACGAATCGAACGCAAAACATGAAAAACAAACTGATTTCATGGCCAAACTAAGCCATGAACTTAAAACGCCTATGAATGCGATTGTCGGAATAGCCGATGCTTTATTATATAATGAAAACGTTACTGATAGTGTGAGAGGAAAATTAGAACTCATCCAAAGCGCATCTGAAACACTTGTAGATATGTTGGATCAAACGCTTGATCACGCCAAATTAAACACCGAACATACGATGCTTAATTTAGAGTATATTGATGCCCGTAAATCTATCAGCAATATCTGTAGACTGTGGGAAAACCAAGCGCTTAAAAAAGGAACTATCATTCGCTTTAAAGCCGCGGAAAATCTACCACACAAGATTCAACTTGACGAAAAAAGAATAGGTCAATGTTTGAACAATCTCTTATCCAACGCCGCTAAATTTACTGAATATGGATATATAGATATTGTCATTAAAGCACACAAAACGCCGAATAAGCCCGATAAATTAGCTATCATTGTTCGTGATAACGGAATCGGTATGACGGAGGAACAACAAGAGAAAATTTTTGACGCTTACCAACAAGCTGATGAAACAATCTCATCTCGGTTCGGCGGAACTGGCTTAGGCATGACTATCACCAAAGATTTCATCAAACTTATGGACGGTAAAATCACGGTTAAGTCAGAATTAGGCAAAGGGACTATATTTCTAATCTTACTCCCACTTAAAAGTAAGGATGATGACGTCGCAGTTACTCAAATCACATCCGAAAAGACACTTCAAGTCACCTCGCCCGCCGTACCGACGCCTCAGCCAGAAGAAGCGGCTCCAACAGGTGAAAACAAAAGCCTCGTTGAGTTTAACAGTCAACAAACACATCCAAACGATAGTTGGCAGGCAACAGAGGCCTTACAAAGTATATTTGCAAGTACAGAGACAGACGCTAACGCGTTAAAAAAGTTAAATATATTAGTTGTTGACGATAATGAAACCAATCACATTGTCCTGACATCTATACTGGAAAATATTGTCGGTAAAATGTATTCAGCCTATAATGGTCAAGAGGCCCTAGATGTTCTGAGCGTAGAGCATATCGATATAGTTCTTATGGACATCCATATGCCGGTGATGGACGGTATTGAAGCAACAATTTCTATCCGGCAAAATCCTCACCTTTATCCCGAAGTAAGGATTATAGCACTTACAGCCGACCCACAATATCAGCAAAAACGTCTTTGTGTGAATATCGGTATGGATGAGGCTATCGCGAAGCCTGTCAAGCTCGTTGATCTTATTGAGACCATGAAGAAAACTCTTGCAGCTCCGATAAATAAATTATCAAAAGCAGCAAGCTAATCAGCCTCGCAACCTAATTACGATAGGGACGAAGCTCGTTGCGGGCAACCTGCATGCGGTGAACCGCGTCAGGGCCATCGGCAAAACGCAATGTTCGTAATTGTATCCACATCATTGCCAGCGGCGTATCTTGTGACACACCTGTCCCACCCCACATTTGCATTGCTTCATCGACCACATGCAACGCCATTTGCGGCGCCGCTACTTTGATCTGCGAGATATAAGGAGCGGCGGCTTTTGGGTTACCCTGATCCATCATCCATGCGGCTTTGAGGCATAAGAGCCGCGCCTGTTCAATACGAATACGGCAGTCGGCTATAATGTCGTAATTTGCGCCAAGCTTTGCCAAAGGTTTCCCAAAGGCTGTGCGATTATAAGCCCGCTCACACATCAGCTCAAGCGCGCGCTCCGCCTGTCCAATAGCGCGCATACAATGATGAATACGGCCAGGTCCAAGACGACCTTGGCTGACTTCAAAACCGCGACCTTCACCCAGTAACAAGGCGGAGGCAGGAACGCGAACATTGGTAAAGCGAATGTGCATATGACCATGTGGTGCATCGTCATGACCAAACACCATCATGGGACGAAGGATTTCTATGCCAGGCGTATCAGCGGGTACAATAAACATGGAGTGTTGTTGATGACGTGTGCCTTCATCACGTCCTGCCGTTCGCGCCATCAGCACATAAACCTTACAACGCGGATCACCTGCACCTGACGACCAATATTTATCGCCGTTAAACACCCAATCATCACCGTCTCTAACAGCGGAAAACTCAAGATTAGTCGCATCAGATGAGGCGACATTAGGTTCCGTCATCAGATAAGCTGAACGGATTTCACCCTTAAGTAATGGCGCTAACCACTGTTCTTTATGCTCATCCGTACCGTAGCGTTCAAACACTTCCATATTACCTGTATCGGGCGCGCTACAATTAAATATTTCTGGTCCGAGCGTACACCAGCCCATTTGCTCGGCGAGGTAAGCATATTCGACTATGGACAGCCCGTAACCTTGCTCTGAGTCAGTTAGCCAGAAATTCCATAAATTCTTTTCACGGGCTTCAGCCTTTAGTATTTCACGAATTTCCACTTGGCGGTCTGTGAAGGCAAAACGCTCTCCGCCTTTCCCGACTTCAGAATGATATTCTTTATCTGCCTCTAAAATTTTATTTTGCATCATATCGCGAACTTGCGCATGAATAGGCTTAAGACGTTCTGAAATTCCAAGATCCATAGACATATTTTTTTCCTTTAATAACCGCGCATTTTACCAACTTGATCAAGCTGATAATGTTCATCTCCGAACAGCTCTTGGGCGACTCGAATCCGTTTTAAAAATAGACCAATATCATATTCGTCCGTCATGCCCACACCACCAAACATTTGAACGCCTTCCAGAGCCGTCAGTTTAGACACGCTACCAAGCTTAGCTTTCGCCATCGCCACAGCCATCGGAGCCTCCTCGCTTTTCGCATCAAGGGCTGTGAGCGCAGCTAACACAGCCGAGCGCGCAATCTCTAGCTCGCAATAAAGGTGCGACGCGCGGTGCTGCAAAGCTTGGAAACGGCCAATTTCTGTGCCGAATTGTTTGCGCTCTTTGAGATATTCCGTCGTAAGAGAAAACGCCTGCGTCCCTGCCCCCAAAAGTTCCGCTGCGACCACAGCGCGGCCTGCATTTAAAACTCCGTCAAGCACGTCTGCGCCTTGATCAACCTCTCCAAGTACGGCGTCAGACGTCACATCAACATTATCAAAGTCAATCCGCGCCGCATTACGACTATCGACCATTATCGTACGTTCAGTTGAAACGCCACTTGTTTTTGGATCAACGAGAAAAAGCGTCAACTTATCCTCAGATGTTTTCGCGGCGACAATCAGGTGATCAGCGATATGGCCGTCAACGACCATAGATTTCTCCCCATTAAGCGTAAAGCCATTGCCTGAGCGGGTCGCCGTCATTTCAATCTTGTTAGGGTTATGTTTCACGCCTTCATCAACGGCGAGTGCCACGATGGTCGCACCCGACGCAATTTTTGGAAGCCATTCGGATTTTTGCGCGTCGCTCCCTGCCTCTTTCAAGGCTGTCGCCGCCAATATAGCAGAGGACAAAAAGGGCGAGGCCGTAAGGTTCTTACCCATTTCCACCGCGATTAGTCCCGCCGCCATATGACCCATATCAACACCGCCGTGCTCTTCAGGGATAAGAACGCCTGCAAAGCCCATCTCCGCCATCTCGGCCCAAAGCGCGCGATCAATACCGTCTTCAGCCCGTTCATCGCGGAGCTTACGTAACGCTTCAGTTGGCGCTTTTTCGTTCAAAAAACCTTCAGCGCTTTCGGCTAATAGCTTTTCATCATCATTTAAAACGAGAGCCATGGCCTAGGCTCCCGGTAATTGAAGAATATGTTTAGATATAATATTGAGCTGCACTTCGGACGTTCCGCCCTCAATAGAGTTAGCCTTCGTCCGCAGCCATGTACGCGCAAGGCGGCCATCATTCGTGCGGTCCCCTTCCCATTCAAGCCCTTCATAACCAGAGCTATCCATCATGATTTCAAAGCGGCGCTTATTTAGCTCCGTCCCGTAATATTTGAGCATTGAGCTATCCGCCCCGAGGCTCGCGCCCGCTTTGGCTTCTCCGAGTTTACGGGCCATCGTTTGATTAAAGGCCCACTCATCCACTTCGGCCTGAAGGATTTTAGCGCGTAGAACGCTATCAGAGAGTTTCCCGTCCTCAAGTCCGAGCATTCCAGCCGCAATCTCGTGCATTGGACGGTTGACACCACCTATATCTCCGATCATTTCACGTTCGTGAGTCAAAAGATATTTCGCAATAGACCAGCCTTTGTTGAGCTCCCCAATAAGGTTCTCTTTGAGGACTTTCACATCATCAAAAAAGGTTTCGCAAAAAGGTGATTTGCCCGAAATTAGTTTAATCGGCCGCGTCGTGACACCCGGCGTTTCCATATCAAATAACACAAAACTAATGCCGTGATGTTTCTTACCAGACCCGTCTGTGCGCACGAGGCAAAAAATCCAGTCGGCCTTATCCGCATAGGACGTCCAAACCTTTTGCCCGTTGACGATCCAGTGATCGCCCTTGTCCTCAGCCTTTGTCGCAAGCGACGCGAGGTCAGAGCCTGCATTGGGCTCTGAATAACCCTGACACCAACGGATTTCACCACGTACAATCGGCGGCAAGAATGTCTTCTTTTGCGCGTCCGTTCCAAATTTTAAAAGCGCTGGCCCTAGCATCCAGATACCAAAGCTCGACAGTGGAGCGCGTGCATTTATCCGCTTCATTTCCTTGGCGAGAATTTTCGCTTCGGGCTTAGATAAGCCCCCGCCGCCATATTCCTTTGGCCACGTCGGCGTTGTCCATCCCTTCGCGCCCATTCGCTCTAGCCATATTTTCTGCGCTTCACTTTGGAACGTGAAGTTACGCCCACCCCAACAGGCATCCGCGTCGCTTTCAACAGGGAGGCGCATTTCTGTGGGACAATTTTGCTCAAGCCATGACCTGACATCCGATTGAAACTGTTTTAAATCGCTCATAGTCTCTCTTATAATTTTCCAGAGTTAATTTTCAAACGCGCTAATTTGCCCAGCGCATCCGACATCATTCCGTATGATTTGAACTTCGGATTGTCGGTTTGCTTATGGTAATAGCGGAAGTATATTTGCTGCACGATAACCGCGAGACGCCAAATTCCGTAAACATAGTAAAATTGGAATTTGCTCTGATCAAGCGGGATTTGAGCCGTATAGAAGTCCAAAAACTCTTGGCGTGTCATCATGCCTGGGGCTGCGCAAGGCTGCCGTATCATTAGCTTCATAAAATCGGGATCATCCGCTTGAATCCAGTAAGACAGCGTATTGCCGAGATCCATCAATGGATCACCTAAGGCCGAAATTTCCCAATCTAAAATAGCCTTTATTTGTGTCGGATCATCAAGGTCAAGAATACAATTATCAATGCGAAAATCACCATGCAGCAAGCCCACGCCTTGCTCTCCGTCAGGGCGGTTATCTTCAAGCCATTGGCAAACATCTTCAAATTTTTCGATATCCTCTGTCCACGCCTTAGTGAAGCGTTTATTCCAACCAAAAACTTGACGATCTACATATCCGTCAGGCTTGCCGAAATCGCCGAGACCAATGGCCTTATAATCAACTTTATGAAGGTCGATCAGGCGCTGAACAAATGTTTCATTAAGTTTACTGGCCTCACTTGCGCCCCACCCCCACTCTAACGGAATATCCGTGTGGATAAGGTGTCCTTCAGTGCGTTCCATAAGATAAAACTCTGCCCCGATGTGGCTATCATCATCCGTATAAAGCAAGGTTTTTGGGACATAAGGATAGGCAGGTTGTAGTGCCGTTTGAATACGGTACTCGCGGTTCATATCGTGACCGCCTTTAGGGATATAGCCAAAGGGCGGACGGCGTAGCACATAGCGCTGCTCTTCATAATCAACGGCGTAGGTCAGGTTTGACGCGCCGCTGGAATATTGCGTGACCTTTGGCATAGATTTTATATCAGGTCGCTTAGCTTTGATGAGCACGTCAACCGCGCTGATATTTAACTCTTCACCATCTCTTACGGGAACTGTAGGATTATTAGAGCTCATTAAATCACTGCGCCGCCGTCAACAACCATGCCTTGGCCTGTGAAATAGCTGGATTCATCAGACACCATATAGAGGATAGCCCCAACCATTTCTTCAGGTTGCGCCATGCGTTTGAGGGAGAGATTCATATTAATATAAGTTTCCATGATCGGATTATCCTTCAAGCCTGCAGCGAGTTTCGTATCCGTAAAACCAGGTAGCAACGCATTGACACGCACACCTTGCTGCGAATATTCTTTGGCAAAGCCTTTAGTCATATTGATAACGCCTGCTTTGGTCATGCCGTAAACAACTCGCAAAAGACCCGGCTGAATTCCGTCGATAGATGCGACGTTTACAACAGAGCCGCCGCCCGCTTCAATCATCATCGGAATAGCTTTAGCCGTCAGGTAGAATGGCCCTTTAAGATTGACCTCCATCGTTTTGTCATAGGCCCACTCAGGCGTTTCGTGCGCAGGGCCAAAATAAGGATTGGTCGCACCATTATTAATCAGAATATGCAGACCGCCGTGATTTTTCTTAATCGCAGCAAGCACATCATCATGGGTATCAATTTCACCGAGGTGAAGTGTCATCGCTTCGGCCTTTAAACCCTTGGCGCGAATATCATCAGCGACTTTTTCGCAAGCTTCTAATTTACGGCTCGTACAAATGACGGTTGCACCATGTTCAGCAAGCCCGTGAGCCGTCGCCTCACCTATCCCGCGCGACGCGCCTGCAACGAGGGCGACTTTTCCAGTTAAATCAAAACGGGCCATATGCGTTCCTCTATTCATGTTAATTCAAGTGGTTATTTATAAGGGCAGATTCTCTTTAGCCAAAGTTTGCCGGTATTTAGCCATACCACGAAGCCAACCTGTATGGTCTTTAGCCCGACCAATGGCGTAACCTTGCACATCATTATGTGGCAAGACAAGGAATTCATCCGCTTTTATCGCGGCTAAAAGTGCAGAGGAAACATCATACGGCTCGAGTAATTGTCCTTGACCCTCTTTTGAAAACACCATGTCTTTGGTCATATTTGTCTTCACATATTGCGGACAAATACAATTGACTTTCACGCCGTCATCCGCGTGAGCAATGGAGATACTATCCGCTAAAGCGACCGCCGCATGTTTCGTCACCGAATAGCTTGCGCTTCCAACTTGATTAAGCAAGCCTGCCGCAGAGGCTGTAATGATAAAGCGGCCACGTTTTTCAGACGCCCAACGCGGCATCAAGCGGCGCACTGCATAGAGGCTGCTCATGACATTAATCTGCCAGCTTAGCTCCCACTGTTTATTACTCGCGCCGCCTACATAGCGTCCATCAGGAAATCCAACGCCTGCATTAGACACGTAAACATCTATAGGACCAAGCTCCGTTTCGACGGCGTCAATAAAGGCGACAACATTTTCTTCCTTAGAGACATCGCACATATAAGCTTTCGCGCCAATTTCTGCGGCTGTTGCATCGGGAGAGGTTCGATCACTGATGGCGACTTTGGCCCCTTGGGAGATAAACATCTCTGCTACCGCGCGGCCAATACCGCCTGAGGCTCCCGTAATGGCAACTATTTGATTGTCAAACATATCATTCCCGTCTTTATTATTCTCTATAGGGTCAGCGCATATTTGATATGCAACAAATTGCGCATAGGTGCAACTTCATTTATATATAGGCCCTATGCAGGAGGCGAGGATGGAACCGGCAGATAAGAATTCGGATATTGAACATATAGCCCCGCTCGAGGCGGATAATATTCCCAATTACAATCAGGCTCATTATTGCTTCTCTTGTGACGAACCTATCCTTGGAGCGTTCTGTATGGCCTGCGGGCAAAAGAACGATAATTTTCGCCGCGGAATTTTTAGCCTGATATGGGAACTCATATCATCTATTACCGCCATAGAAGGACGTATTTGGCGCACATGGCGCAGCATGCTGTTTCAACCGGGGCGCGTTGCGCGGGAATATGCCAATGGACGTAGAATCCATTGGTCTTCTCCCATTCGCGTATATCTGGCCATGAGCATTTTACTCTTTGCCTTCATGGGCATAACCAAGACGCACCTTTTCGGGATCGATGTCAACGTAACGCCAGAAGACGGGATCGAAGTAACGGAAACCGCCCCTAATGCTGAAGACTTAGATATAAAATTTTCGACCTTTTGGTTTCCACGCCAGAAAGATATTGACGCAAGAAATGCAGATAAGAATTTCAAGCTGATACAGATAAAACTAAACTCTTATAAAGACGCATTGGATAATCCAAATATCTTGATAGTAAACCCTGAAGATGATCCTGTCCTCTCTCCGAATGAACAAGAAAAGGTAAAGGTTGCTAAGGAAGAGATTGCTGACGCGACTGAAGGTGAAAGCTTAAAGATTGATGATTTCAATATTGAAATCAACAACCGAAAAGTTGATAGTACGAAAGCTATTGAACAATTTATACGTTTTACTCGCAATCCTGTTGAGGCTACGAATAGCTTTAATAAATGGCTTCCACGACTCATATTTATCATGATGCCATTCACCGTTTTATTTTCAGCGCTATTCATACGAGGGCACGAGAATGCAATGCTCTATGACCACCTCATTCACGCTGCTTATATTCATGCGGTTGCTTTTTTCTTCCTCTTACTTGGCGTTGCGCTCTCACCTGTCATCGCTAGTAGCTGGTTATTTAATATACTTATCATTCTTCTTCTTATTTACCTACCACTTAGCTTGAAACGTATGTTCAATCGAGGATGGCTAAAAACCATCTGGACATCATACGGTGTTGGCTTATTCTACCTCTTCTTCCTCATCATCGGCCTTTCAATTGCTATCATTGTTGAACTTGGCAAAACTATTACAGTCTAACCTTGGCCGCCCAAGGACGTCATAGGCTTGGGGGCGCGGTCTCCAAACCACCACAATGTTGCCGCGGAGGCCGCGAAGACTGCCGCGTCAACAATAGCGCCGTTCTTAGTCACATGGAAAATCCAAGCGGTAATCGCCCATAAAAACAGTGTCAACACAGGCCGAACAAGGCGAAGTAAATTAATCACCCATTGGCTAGCACGACCAATAGCCGCTTCCGCTTTAATAGAGGCTTCAAGCCCCTTCCATGACCCTGCCTGCGCCGCTAAGGCTAACTCAAGTTCTGTCTCTTGCACGCGCGCCTGCATTTGTAGCTCATGAAGTTTATATTCATGTAGCCAGCGTTGTTGTTCCTGATTAAAGGCTAATTTGCGTTCAAAATAACCCGCAACGCGCCCCATGACGGTGCCAACAATCCCAAAGACACCACCTGCAGCCGCATCCAAACCTAATCCAAAAATGTCTGCCATGTTTTTTTCGCTTTCTCGGAGCCATACCAAAAACGCGGCCGCCCCATATCAAGATGAAGAAATGTTCTGTAATAACCAAAGCCAGTGAAGCCAGCCTCACGACAGCTCGCCACAAGTTCACTACGATCATGTGTTGAGAGCGCGACATCAACGGCCATACCTAAATGTTGGGATAAGGGCGCCCCACCGACGCGCGCATTATGCAAAGCGCAACGGTGACCCGACAAAATTCTCATGCTGCGGTGCATATGGTCACGCACGGCCTGCAGAGCATCAAGAAAGTCTATATCATGAACATATTCGCCACAATGCCGACAGGAGAGCTCGGCACGTGAAAAATTGGGCCAACGGGCTTCATCCCAAATTACAGAGGAACCACCGTTAAAGAGCCATAGATTTAAATCCACTTTGGTCATAAGGCCTATAGCTTATAGGCTCGAATAAGAGCGTGGATTTATCTCATAAAAAAACCCGCAAAGCTTAGCCTTGCGGGTTAAAAAATCAAAGTTGGATATATTATTTAAACATATCCAATTTACCGGCTTTTTGTGCCGCAAGGTAGTAGAATGTAACCCGGTCTTTAAATCGAACAGGTTTCATTTGCGTGCAAACATCTTTCGCTAACTCTAACTGACCCGACGATAGTTTTAGCTTCTTTGTAATGAAGCCTTTAGCCACGCGGTTAACTTCGGCCTCATCAGAACAAGCAACAAGTGATGCATCACGAGTATTTAACGCAGGACCACAATATTTGATAATATTGCGTACGGTATCTGCATCTGCGCCTTTGTCAAACTTCTGAACGTTCGTATAATATTTATCGAACTTCTTCTCAGCCGCCGACTTCGCAGGCTTGCGTGCCGCACCAGACTTAGGTCCAGGTTTTTGACGCGCACGGCCATCTTGAGTTAGCGCACCACGTTTAGTACCCGTCTTTGGTCCAGGCTTCTTGCTCGACTTCATGGCACGAGGCGCTGCGCCTTTTGCCAATCCTTTAGCCTGCTTAACCCACTCATCACGCTTAATACGTCCTGGAATTGAGTCGATAATACCTTCAACCATTTTTACATCAGCCGCTTTCCACGCGCCGATCTGACGGAAGTAGTAAATACCTTTTGAGTTCAAGTCTTTTTCAAACTTCGGTCCAATACCCTTAATTAACTTAAGATCATCAGGCGCTCCATCTGTTGGACCGTCCGTATATAGAACCTTCGGCTTAGGGGCGGCTTTTGCCTTAGGAGCGGCCTTTTTCTTAGGAGCTGCTTTTGCCTTAGGAGCTGCTTTCTTTTTAGCTGGCGCCGGAGCATCAGACAAACGACCCTCAAGATATTTGACGCGTGCTGCAAGATAACGGTTGCGCCATTCAAGAGCATAACTATCGTCATCCCCACCTGACTTAGCTGTCGCAGCCGTAGCCACGGCAGCACCCGCAGCAGCCGCTGCTAGTTTACCTTTAAGATCTGACACTTCACCATCACGCGTAGATACAGAACCTTCAAGCTCTTGAACACGTGCGCGAAGACCATTAGCTTCAGCACGTAGCGCGCCTTCACCTTCAATTGACAGGTCTCCTGCATGAGATTTTCCAAATAAACGCGATAACAAAAAGCCAAGGATTAATCCTAATAGCCCCATAAGAAATAATGGAAGCCAGCCAAAGCATGTTAAATATGATAATACACCGTAAATCATTTTATGTGTCCCTTCTTATTCGGACTGTTGTGTTATAATAAATTCGATACGACGGTTAGCTGCAAGGCCTTCTGCCGTTTCGTTTGATGCGATTGGGCGTGTTTCGCCCAAGCCTTGTGCAATTACCCGTTCCGCAGCAACACCTTGAGTTACAAGATAATTGACGACAGAGTTTGCACGTGATTCAGACAACCACTGATTATAAGCATCATCACCACGAGAGTCAGTATGACCCACAACGCTGATGTTGTAGCTTGAACATTGGTTCGCAGCTGACGCCAGATTATTTAAGAGGTCATATGTTTCTGCCCCTCGTAATTCAGCCTTAGACGTTGCAAAATTAATTTTACTATCGCCTTTCAACTTATCAAATAATGTTTGGCAGATAGCTTCAGACCGAACTTCACCGACATTAGCTGCAGCAAGGTCAGGCACAGTAATATTAGCCGCACCAGTATATCCATTAGGAACAGCAACAACCGATACGTTAACTGAGTCTCTCACAGCACTATCACGTGTAAGTCCTGTTAACAGAACCTGCGTATTTTCAATAGATAGCTTACCATTATCAAGTTTTGAAAGATCACCCAGTTTTGCATCGAGAAGATTATCCCAAGATGCATTCGGCGCTCCAGCTGCAATGCGAATTTTATTATCCGTAACATTAGAGAACTTAGCCTTAGCACTCGCCAATACAGCACGTTTGCTTACAGGGCTTCCAACAAAACCTTTCAACACAACACCGCCATCGTCAGACTTAACTGCCTCAAAAGTATAAGGTGATTGCGTACGAAGTTTTGGTTTCGGCGGAGCCGCTTTAACCGTCATGTCATGATTGACCTTGTGCCAAACAGCCGACTTACCTTTAAGCAAAGATGATTGCCCATCGCCACAAGTCTTACATGTTGTTCCCTTAGCGACTGATAAAGCTTTGTCTAAAATTGATTGATTTGGCATTTCACCAGATAGCTTAGCAACATTGCCATGCATATCAACGTTCGCATTAATTCCCTCAGCAGAAAGTGCTTTCTCTATTGACGCTTTCATATCGGCTGAACGCTGGTTAGCATTCCATGGCCCAATTAGTGTCAAAAGCAAAGCTGCTAAGGCTATGAGTATTAAACCCCATATCCATTTTGCACCCATTATAAATCCTCCCAAATAGTTGCAACTTTTAGGACTTAACTGATTGTAAAAATTTTAGCAATGCACAGAGTTAATTATTTTTAACAGAATGACAGTTGGAAAGTTAGATAATAATTACGAACTTATAACCACTAACTAACTTTGTTCATCTTATAAAAGACGGGCTTTAGCCGCCTCATATTCGGCTTTCAGCCTGTCAACAATTTGCTGTACGGTCATCACCTCATCGACACTTCCAACGCCTTGCCCCGCACCCCAAATATCTTTCCACGCTTTTGCTTCAGTATCACCGCCTGAACCAAAATTCATTGAACTCTTATCCGCATCAGGTAGATTATCTGGATCAAGCCCCGCCGCTTCAATTGATGACTTAAGATAATTCCCGTGTATGCCCGTAAATAAGGATGAGTAGACAATATCCTCACCGCTAGACGAAACAACGGCGTCCTTATAAGCGTCAGGCGCATTGGCCTCTTTAGAGGCGATAAATAAAGTTCCAATATAAGCTAGATCCGCCCCCATTGATTGAGCTGCTAATATTGATCCCCCTGTCGCAATAGAGCCAGAGCATAATAAAGGCCCATCATGAAATTGACGAATTTCAGGGATTAAAGCAAAGGGTGATAAACGCCCCGCATGACCGCCTGCGCCCGTACAAACGGCAATAATACCATCCGCGCCTTCCGATAAAGCCTTCTTAGTATGCCGTATGTTTATAGTGTCATGCAAAACGATACCACCATAAGAATGAACAGAGTCAAGAACCATGCGAGGTGGCCTCAGACTTGTAATGATGATCGGAACTTCATGCTCTACGCATGTACGCATATCGGCCTCCAAACGATTATTAGACGCATGGCAAATTTGATTCACCGCAAACGGCGCAACCTTTTTATTGGGATTCGCCGCCTGATAATCTGCAAGTTCTTTCTTTATGTATGTAATCCACTCACCTAGTTTTTCTTGTGGCCGTGCATTAAGAGCGGGAAAGGACCCGACAATTCCAGCTTTGCACTGAGCAATCACAAGTTCTGGCCCCGATAGAATAAACATAGGAGATGCAATAACTGGAAGTTCTAGGTTTTGTAAAATAGGTGGCAAAGCCATAAGTTAGTCCTCAAATATAAATTTTCTAATTATTTACTATCCGCATTGTCGGGACGAAAATCTGTTTCGCTCTCTGACAACATCCAAAGCATGGTCGCCCACGCTGCAACATTTTGCGCCACATCATCAGGTTTGATTTTGTCAAATGTATCATCTGGCGTATGATGAAGATCAAAATAATCATAACCGTTTTGTTGCAGGCGAATGGCCGGCACACCTTGAGCATTCATCGGTATGATATCTGGCCCGCCCGTTGTGGCGCTTGAACTTCGTTTTACACCAAGGGGCTTTAAAGCTAATGCTATCTTATCGATTTCTGCATTAGCAGCATCCGTCACACCACCCTGCAATTCATAAATCGGTCCTGCGCCAAAATCAGACTCACTCGCAATATAATGCGTTGAAAGACTATCTGCATGCTTTTTGGCGTACACGCGGGCACCTAGTAAACCGACTTCTTCGGAGCCAAAGGCCACCATCCGAATGGTGCGCTTAGGCTGTAAGCCAATATCTTGTAATAATTTCAACGCACCAAATGTGATGCCGACACCGATACCGTCATCAACCGCACCCGTACCTTGATCCCACGAATCAAGATGCCCGCCAATCACGATTATTTCGTCGGGCTTTTCTGACCCAATCAATTCACCAATAACATTTCCAGATTGGACATCACCCAAGGCGCGCGTTTGTAAGTTAAGCGTTGTTGACACAGCCTCATCTCCCGCGCGCTGCAAAATACGCTCAAGTTGATCCGCATCAGGCGCCGATAAAGCGCCAATCGGAATCGGCTTAATTCCGTCTTGGTAATTCATTTGCCCCGTATGAGGAAAGCGGTGACTATCCGTTCCAACAGAGCGTATCACAACGGCTAGCGCTCCGCGCTTACTCGCCTCACTTGCACCACGGCGGCGTTTTTGATTTGCAGGACCATAACCCGCGCCATTGGCAAATTTTTCCATCAAACCTGAGATGAAAACGATCTTACCGTCTAGGCCACCTTCCGGAGATTTTTCCAAATCCTCAAATGTTGGAAAATAAGCAATGTCAGCCGTGACGCCTCCGCGCGGAGTCGCGACAGAGCCTCCGAGCGCTGTCACATACATTTTCTGCGGAAACGGATTATTGACCTCAAAACCTTCTAAGCGGCGGTTCCACCCTTTGATAACAAAGCTTTCAGTTCTTACGTTTTCAAGGCCCGCTGCTTGAAAGCGGGCTTCGGTCCATTTTCGCGCACGCGCCTCCGCATCACTCCCGCCAAGACGAGGCCCAATTTCGGTGGTTAAACCCTTCGTGAACTCATAAGCAACATCATGTGTTTTCGCCGCATTGAATATTTTTTGAATAATCGGGTCGCTTGAGATCCATTCATCCATATTGATCACAATATCCTGCGTTTGAGGCGGCCCAAGACGATCATTAATTTGCACACCGTCAAGCGCAGGGCGATCTGCACTTGTCTTAGACGTGTCCGTCTCGCCGCTACAGGCTGAGAGCAAAACAAAGCCTATAAGCGCGACAGTTGTGCTTAATTTGTCTCTTAACATCATGCATTCCTCATTCTTTTCCTACTCGGTAGAACGCTACAATCCCTTTGCCAAGAAAAATAACCTTTTCAAACCCCGCAAAGTTGTGGTTTAACACTGCATAATTGAACACCACTGGAAGGATAGCTAATGACATATAGAGCTTTTGCCCTATCATCACTTGCGACGTTAATGCTTTGGAGCTGCCAAGACGTAGCACCCAAATCAACAGAAGATAGCGTTCAGCAGGCCAAAATTTCGCAAGCCGATATTGGTCGCCGCATTGAAATGCTCGCCTCTGACGAATTTGAAGGACGCGCACCTAGCACGCCAGGGGGACAAAAAGCCTCTCAATATGTTGCGGATGAAATGAACGCGGCGGGACTTTCTCCTGCAGCCAAAGACGGAAGCTTCTTTCAACCCGTGACTTTAACAGAATCTACCACTCTAGAGAGCTCTACCATGAGTCTGTCTAAGGATGGGGCTGTCTTCCATACCTCAGATCAAAGCACAAATAGTGTCTATTGGAGCAAGCGTCCTAATGCGACCCTATCGGTAAGCGATAGCGACATTGTTTTTGTTGGCTACGGGGTTGTCGCCCCAGAATATGGCTGGGATGACTATGCTGGCCTCGACGTTGAAGGCAAAACAGTCGTTATGCTTGTCAATGATCCCGGGTTTAGCACAAAAGACGATAGCCTTTTTAAGGGCGAGTCTATGACCTATTATGGTCGGTGGACTTATAAATATGAAGAAGCGGGCCGCCAAGGCGCCGCCGCCGCTATTGTCATTCATGAAACCGCTCCCGCAAGTTACGGCTGGGGCGTTGTGTCCGGGTCATGGACAGGCGCACAATATGATCTTATCCGCCCGGACGGCGGCGCGTCTCGGACACATCTCGAAGGGTGGGTTCATTATGACGCCGCGAAAGAAATGTTTGAGTTGGCTGGCCTTGACATAGAAGCGCAAAAGCAAGCCGCCCTGCAAAAAGGATTCAAGCCTGTGCCTATGACAGGCCTAACCCTCGACGGAACGATCAACCAAACTGTTTCGACAGTTCAATCACGTAATGTGGTTGGGGAGATCAAAGGCACAGAGACACCTGATGAATATGTGCTTTATATGGCCCATTGGGATCATCTTGGGAACGGCGCTGACGGCGAAGATCATATCTTCAACGGCGCGGTTGATAACGCCACAGGGACGGCGGCTATATTAGAAATTGCCAAAGGCTTTGCCGATCAAGGCGCGCCTAAGCGCTCGGCTATATTCGTGGCGGTTACCGCCGAAGAGTCTGGTCTTTTAGGGTCTGCTTATTATGCAGAAGACCCGATTGTACCACTCAGCAAAACGGTCGCAGGCATTAATATTGACGCCATGTTGCCAATTGGCCGCACGGAAGATGTCATTGTTGTCGGGGCTGGCGCATCTCAGCTCGAGGACCGCCTCACGGATATTCTAACACCGCGCGGCATGTACACTGTGCCTGACCCAAAACCACAAGCGGGCTATTACTACCGCTCTGACCACATTAGCCTTGCTAAAAAAGGCGTTCCTATGCTTTACGCTGATGCAGGCCTTAAGCACCGTGTCAACGGATTGTCCTACGGCGAAGCCTTTGCAGAGGGCTACACGAATGACCGTTACCACAAAGTTGGCGATGAATATGACAACACATGGGATCTATCTGGCATCACGGAAATGACGGAAATTTTCTTTGAGCTTGGCTACGGCATTGCCGATAGTGATGAGTGGCCAAATTGGTACGAAGGCACAGAGTTCCGTGCCCTATGGGACGACCTCCGAGAGGAATAGTTACACACCTCATGCAAACTATCATCTGCATGAAATGGGGAACGCGCTATGGGTCTGATTTTGTTAATCGGCTCTGGCGCGCTATCCAACGTAATACGGCACGCCCAACGCGTCTCGTTTGCTTCACCGACAACCCAAACGGTGTTGACGAGGCCGTAGATTGCCTTCCCCTACCCGAGATCAACTTGCCTAAGACGCTCATTAATACGCCTTGGCGTAAACTCGCGGTCTGGCAAGACCCTCTCGCCGACCTACAAGGAGATGTGCTCTTCCTCGACCTCGACTTGGTAATTACAGGTAATCTCGACGAGTTGTTCGACTTTGAGGCGGGTCGTTACTGCGTGATTGAAAACTGGACCCAAAAGGGTCAAGGCAATGGTAACACCTCTTGTTTCCGCTTCCCCGTTGGTAAGTACTCCCATATTTACGACCGTGCGCACAAAGACCCATTGTCAGTCACATCGCAATATAGAATTGAGCAGCTTTATATTTCTCGCGAAATCGAGGATATGGTGTTTTGGCCCAAAAGCTGGTGCGTAAGCTTCAAGCACAGCCTTATACCCAAATGGCCGATGAACTTCTTTAAAGCTCCGCACCTGCCCCGTGACACCCGAATGGTCGCTTTCACAGGCAAGCCCGATCAAGACGAAGCCGCACGCGGGGAATGGCCCGTCAAGCATTGGATTAAGCGTACTTATAAACACGTTAAACCGACCCCATGGATTCATGAGCACTGGTAACCTTCCGACCACACACCCAACCATTGGTATGGGAATCCTCAGTTGGCGCGGGGCTGCCAGTTTGGAGCATGCCCTCTCGACCTATGAAAGTGCGGGCCTGTTTGATCTATTTGATGAGCGAGTCATTATCCTGCCCGAACCCGATGGGGCCGTAAAATCAATCGCCGCACACCATCCTTTACAGGCCCATGAATTCCCCAAAAACCTTGGTATAGCCGGCGGTATGCAGGCTGTCGCCGAGGCTTTAACAACCGACTATGTTTTATTTTTAGAAAACGACTGCCCCCTTATCGCGTCTCTTAGTGACGCAAAGGCCCAACTGGAGCTATCCCTTCAAGCCCTAGAGGCTGGCGTCTGTTTCATAGCTCGCCTGCGAAGCCGTCTTAACCCGGGTGAACTTTTCACAACCCTACCAAAATATGAGCGTTATTGGGGCGATGGCCTTACTCCGAAAATGAGGCGCGCATTAAGACCTGCAAAAGCGTCCCGTCTGTCAGGTACGGCTGTTTATTCCGTATCACATCCCCACGAGCGCCACCCAGATGTTATCAAAAAATATAGCGAGAATTCCTATATCGTATCGCCTAAAGCTATGCCTTGGACTAACCAATCCATCTTAATGAAACGTCGTGATTTCTTGGATGTCATTTTGCCCTATGTGCTCGCGCAACCCCTCTCACGAGCGGTAAACGGCTTTCACAATGTTGAAATAGAGCTAAATCGCACTAGTTTTTGGGTAAATTCAAACTTCGGCACCCTATGTCCAAAAGGATTATTTACCCATAAGCGTTTTGGGGACCGTGGATATAGATAATTATTCCTCCCTATGAAAAGAAAATATTCCCACATGAGGCGAATTATGTAGATTTATTTTATGTTTAAGTTCTATAGTCATTTTAAATAAAAATACTCTCTCTGCGCGGGAATACACAGCCATGAAATATATCTTTAATGCCTTAAAAATTGGGGCCGCAATTACGATCGCTTCGACACTTTTAATTTCGGCAACTGAGCAAGCTTTTGCCAATGGCCCCGCAGGTAGTTCTACGGATCAAGTCTCTAAGTTCCGTCAACTAGGTACGGAGCTTCCCTCGCCGAATGTCTACCGTAGTGCATCTGGCGCGCCTGGCCCAGGCTATTGGCAGCAACAGGTCGATTACAATATGGATGTGACTCTCGATGAGGATAAAAAGCGCATCATAGCATCTGAAGTCATCCAATATACCAATAATTCCCCTGATACTTTACGTTATCTCTGGGTCGCTCTTGATCAAAATCGTTTCAAAGACGGGTCTATGGCCCGCATGAGTGAAGTCGCCTCTGCGGCAGGTACACGCCGTGACCGTGCAGGCTCAGGTGATAGCTATAGTTTCGCAGCTCTTATGCGGGCTCAAGGGTTTGCTGATCAAAATCACGGATTTGAGTTTAAACTTGTCGGGGACGGCAGCGGAAACCCGCTCGAATATACGATTAATGACACGATGATGCGGATTGAGCTCGATCCACCTCTTGAAGCTGGAACGAGCACGTCTCTACGTATTGATTGGGAACATAACATCATCGACGAAGTCAATATTGGCGGCCGAGGCGGTTGGGAATATTTCGAAGAGGACGACAATTATATCTTTGGCCTCGCGCAATGGTTCCCGCGTCTCGCCTCTTACACGGATTACACAGGCTGGCAGAATAAACAGTTTTTAGGACGAGGTGAGTTTACCCTCGAATTTGGCGATTACGAGGTCAATTTGACCGTTCCTGCTGACCATATTGTTTCTTCGACAGGCGTTTTGCAAAACCCACGTCAAGTTCTTACGGCAGAGCAACGTAGCCGTTTGGACAAAGCGAATACGAAAGAGCCTATTTTCATCGTCACGCCTGAAGAAGCTAAGGATAATGAAAAATCTAAAGCAAGAGGGACAAAGACTTGGAAATTCAAAGCCGAGAACGTCCGTGATTTTGCGTGGTCGTCTTCGCGCAAATATATCTGGGATGCGATGTTGTTTGAGCAAGATGACGAGAAAAATCCTGTCGTTACAGCTATGTCATTCTATCCGAATGAGGCAGAGCCGATTTGGTCTAAATATTCAACACACGCTGTCGTTCACACGATGGATGTTTATAATAAATTCTCATTCAACTATCCCTACCCTGTCGCCCAATCTGTGAATTCGTGGGAGCGCGGCGGCATGGAGTATCCAATGATTACCTTCAACGGATATCGTCCAACACCCGGAAAAGACGGAGAAGAGCCTACCTATTCCCGTAATACAAAATACGGCCTTATCGGCGTTATCATTCACGAAGTTGGCCACATCTATTTCCCTATGACAGTCAATTCTGACGAGCGCCGTTGGACATGGATGGATGAAGGCCTTAATACCTTCCTTGAATATATGGCGGAATATGAGTGGGAAGAAAACTTCCCAATCCGTGGGGGCTTTCAAAACCCACTCGATCAGATCACACGCTACATGCAAAGCTCTAATCAAGTACCGATCATGACGCAGTCTGATAGTGTCCTCCAGTTCGGTCCCAATGCTTATGCTAAGCCTGCGGCCGCGCTGATTGTGCTTCGTGAAACCGTTATGGGCCGCGAGCAATTTGATTACGCGTTCCGTGAATATTCACGCCGTTGGAAGTTTAAGCGTCCAACGCCAGCTGACTTCTTCCGCACGATGGAAGACGCCTCTGCTGTAGACCTTGATTGGTTCTGGCGCGGTTGGTTCTTTGATACAGGCTATGTCGATATGGGTATCTCTAGCGTACGCGAATATCGTATTTCCACTCAAGATCCTGAGAGTGAATTCGATAAAGACCGCTCTGAAGATGCGGAACGTTATCCTGAAAATATTGTTCAACGCCGCAACCGCGATGAAGGCATTGAGCCTTATATTGAGCGTTTCCCAGACACAGTGGATTTCTATAATGAAAATGACAAATTTACTGTCTCCAATAAAGACCGTAACAAGTTTAAATCCTTTATTGATGATTTAAAAGAGGACGAAAAAGCTGCCTATGAGCGGGCTTTAGACGAAAAGCCTTATATCTATTTTATCGACTTCAATAATCACGGTGGGTTAATTTCTCCGCTTCCGCTTACGCTTACCTATGCGGACGGTGAAACAGAAGAGCTTATGATACCTGCAGAAATTTGGCGTCGTAACACCTCAGACGTCACGAAACTCATCGTTCGTAACAAAAAGATTGAAAAAATAGACCTTGATGCCGCTCACCAAACGGCTGATGCTGACTATGATAACAATAGCTTTCCACCTGCTATTCGGTCGTCTCGCCTAGAGTTGTTTAAGTCTAACCGTAGTCGTAGCAGCCTCATGGCAGATATGCTTGTCGAGCTTAAAACTGATGATGATAAGGATGAAGCCAAGTCGTCAGATAAAATGGTTCCTATTAAGGATGGTGACATCGACAGTGCAAAGTCAGATGTTGCAAAATCGACGGATACAAAAGATAAAGACACGATGAAAAAACCTTTATCTAAGAAAGATCAAAAATCCCTCAGTAAAACTTTGAAACGCCTACTTGGTAAAGATAAAAACTAGCCTCTATGCTAACACGGCGGCTATTTAAAAAACTCACAATCGCTGGCTTCATGGCCAGTGCATTAGGCTTATCGGTTATGGCAAGCGCTCACCGGGAGGCCGCCTCAACCACCGAAATTAAATGGTCGGATACGGATCAAAGCATCCACGTCACTCACATTATGCATACGCATGATGCACAGCGCGCATTATTTCACGCGGGCAAGCTTGATAAGCCTGACCTCACCCCGCTAAAGGCCCAAGCCATACTCGCGCTTTATATGAGCAACAATTTTTCCATAACAGTTGAAGAGCAAACCGTTCCCCTTACCATTATTGGAGCTGAAATCATTGGCCGCAGCACCTATGTTTACCACGAAGCTATTGTTTCAGACAAACCTGAAAGTGTGACCGTTGACGCACATATGTTTCAAAACATTATAGATGATTTCATCAATCATATTGATATTAAGAGAGCTGACGGTACGGAATCGTATCGACAAATAAAGAACAGCCCCCCTATTACATTCACTTTTAAATAACGCCCTCTCATAATATTTACTTGCCCTCAAGCCCGCAATTGCTAACAAATAGAGCATGATTACGGTTCACCATCTCAATAATTCGCGCTCTCAAAGAGTTCTCTGGATTCTCGAAGAATTGGAGATCGATTACCAAATCAAACATTATACGCGTGACCCGCAAACAAGCCGCGCCCCAATTGAGCTGAAAACAATCCATCCTCTCGGAAAATCCCCCGTGATTACAGATGGTGATAAAACCATCGCAGAGACCGGGACGATTGTTGAATATCTCCTGCGAACTTACGGCAAAGGCCGTTTGGTTCCTGATACAGATACAGACGCCTATGATGACTATGAACACTTCATGCATTTTGCTGAAGGCTCTGCCATGTTGCCGCTTCTCCTCGCACTTTACACAGGCTATCTCGGGGACGCGGCCCAACCGATACAGCCGATGATTATGTCCGAGATCAAAGCCATATTCGATTACGTAGAATATCACCTCATTCGAAGCGAATATTTCGCGGGTGACGAGCTGAGCGGCGCAGACATCATGATGATATTCCCTCTTGAAGCGGCCAATGCACGCGGCCGCCTTAAAGGCTATGAAGCCTGCCAAGACTATGTCGCTAAAATCCATAAACGCGCCGCCTATCAGGCCGCCTTGGAAAAGGGTGGAGATTATGCCTACGGCCCGGGGTAAAGGTGATAAGCATGACCGTTTTTCATCTCGCCTACCCCGTTAAAGATAAAGAAATTACCCGGCAGTTTTACTCAGAGATCCTCGGTTGTATCCAAGGGCGCGAGGCAGAGACATGGATTGATTTTAACTTCTTTGGCCATCAGGTCAGCTTCCATGTCAGACCAGATGCGTTTACCGCTCCTGAGCCTACCAATATAGTCGACGATAAAGACGTCCCTGTCCGTCACTTCGGAACGGTGCTCGCATGGCAAGATTGGCACGCGCTTAAAGACCGTTTAGAGGCGCGCGGTACGGATTTCATCATCGCCCCCTATATTCGTTTCAAAGGCGAGGTCGGCGAACAAGCAACCATGTTCTTCCTCGACCCATCAGGCAATGCGCTTGAATTTAAAAGCTTCAAAGACCCAAGCCAGATTTTTGCGACTTAGGCTATAAAAAGAAGAATAAAATATGGTGCGGGCGGCCGGAATTGAACCGGCACTCCTATACAGGAACAAGATTTTAAGTCTTGCGTGTCTACCAATTCCACCACGCCCGCTGATCTTAATCAAAGACTCATATTTCGATTACCGCTTAGCCATTTGTGAGCCTATTCACAAGGGCTTTTAGCGCTTTTTCCACATCTTTCAAAATTTCAAGGTCTGCGCTGCGTGCAACGAAGTTCACACCGCGTAATTCATCGTTGAAAAAGGGGTAACTGCCGATAGAAACACCCGCATATTGGTCTTCGATCTCTGCCAGAGGCTTGGCCGCGTCGCCCTCTCCTATATTTTCAGCCAGAACTGTGACCGAATGCACCGCCGCCCCACCGTCTATGCGGTGAGCAATATCCGCGAGCATACCTTTCATGATCGACGGAACCCCTGCGAGGGTAAAGACATTTTCGGTCTGAAAGCCGGGGGCTTGCGAAACAGGGTTTTTAATCAAGCTCGCCCCGTCAGGTATCCGCGCCATGCGCCGCCGCGCCGCATTAAGGTCGCTCAGCTCATAGCGCGTCAGCAGCTCTTGCACCGCATCTTCGCGCTCTGAAATACCCACGTTAAACGCCGCCGCGACGCAGTCCGCTGTAATATCATCATGGGTCGGGCCAATGCCGCCCGTCGTAAAGACATAATCAAAGGCTTTCGAAAACGCGCGAATAGTGTTGATGATCGTGTCTGCATCATCAGAGATAATCCGCGCCTCACCTACTTGCACCCCGAGCGGCCCCAAAAACCGAGCAATCGTGCCAAGGTTCGTATCTTGCGTACGCCCCGATAAAAGCTCATCCCCGATGAGGATAATTCCTGCTGTGACTTGTTTACTCATATTTTTTCTCACGTCTTAAGCCCATGAAGCTAGATTTAATCACCTTACGTTCAACACGGTTGTTATGCACCCAAATTATCCGTCCTAAACGGTAATTTTTTAAGGTTAGGTTCAACCCAAAATTTACGCGCCTTAACTGAAAACAACACATCTTTACTCCAGTAAGACAATGGCCAATCAGACTGACCATATTTAGACGTAAGCAATTTATGTAAAGCGTTCAGTAAGGACGGCGAACCCTCAACAATAAAGACACGCGTTGCGCATAAGGAGGCCATCGTAATAGTGTGATGATACCCTTCGTTATCCGTATTCTGAACCCCTGTTGCTTTATTATACGCCCTAATGATCTGAGGCATGTCCTTAAACGCATCAACCCCTCTCTCAGATAATATAGCAATAGCGGAGGCAAAATGAGCCTCATGGGTCCACTCGTCTTTCGGCAAAGTATGGTTACATATTCCGTACAATATGCGTTTAATGTCTAGGTCTGAATTAATACTCATGGTTATTTCCTTTTATGACCGCGGTAGGACATAAAAGAAAGCCCACCGCATTGGTGGGGTTTTGAATGAGAAGAAATTATATTTTACTGAGTATGAGTAGATATAATTTCAGCATGCACAAAAGGAACCACCAAATATGAATGGTTGTGTTGTTGCAGTTTTGACATCAACTTGTGCATGAAGATAATATGACTGAATTTACACTAAAATACAAATCATTATGAAAATGAAAATATGAAATTCCCCGCTCCCATAGAAAAAGGCCGCCTTGTGCAGCGTTATAAGCGCTTTTTGGCGGATATAGATCTGGGCGGAAACGTCATCACCGCTCACTGCGCCAACCCTGGGTCTATGATGGGACTTAAGGAAAGCGGCTCAACTGTCTGGGTGACGCCTGCGAATAACCCGAAACGCAAACTTCAATATGATTGGCAAGTGATTGAGGTCGGCGCAGCCAAAGTCTGCATCAATACGGGACTTGCGAATAAAATCGTACATGAAGCCTTGCGCACGCAAGCCGTCCCTCACCTCGCGGCTTACAGCACCATCACGCCCGAACAAAAATACGGCGAGAATAGCCGTATTGATTTCCTGCTGACCGAAGCGGGCCTGCCAGATTGTTACGTCGAAGTGAAAAGCGTGACCTTGTCCCGAGAGGCCGCCCTTGCCAGTTTTCCCGACAGTAAAACCACGCGCGGGACAAAGCACCTTAATGAATTGGCGAGTATGGCGAGCACGGGCCACCGCGCGGTGATGCTCTACCTCGTCAACCGAACCGATTGCACGCACTTCACCCTCGCCGCCGATATTGACCCTGATTACGCCGCCGCTTTTGACGCCGCCAAAGCTGCGGGAGTTGAGGCCTATGCTTATCGTGTCGACATCACGCCAAGCGGCATCATACTGACAACGGAACTCCCCATAGACATTTGATACATATTTTAGCGTTTAAGAGCTTGGCATTTCAGATCACAGGCTGATAAGAAGGCGTATGAATTATATTGACGCCGACACATCCCCTGAAATGCGCGACGGAGCGATTAAGCTCCATAAGCCCGAAGACTTTGAAGGCATGCGTAAAGCGGGCCGTTTAGCGGCTGAGTGCCTCGATATGCTCACAAGCGAAGTCACGCCCGGCGTCACGACAGAGCATCTCGATAATCTGTCACGCGAATTTGTCTTAGATCACGGCGCGCTGCCTGCGTGTCTAGGCTACCGTGGCTATCAGCATACGGTCTGCACCTCGGTCAATCATGTGGTTTGCCACGGTATCCCCTCACCGAAGCCCCTTAAGAACGGCGACATCGTCAATATTGACGTGACCGTCATTGTTGACGGCTGGCACGGCGATACGTCGCGCATGTACCCTGTTGGCGAGATCAACCGCCGCGCGGAACGCTTGATCAATATTACTTACGATAGTCTGATGCTGGGCATCGCGGCCGTGAAGCCTGGCAACACAACAGGCGATATTGGCGCAGCCATTCAACGCTTTGCCGAAGCCGAGCGCTGCTCTGTGGTGCAAGATTTCTGTGGCCATGGTCTAGGCCGTCTGTTCCATGATAGTCCCAACATCCTCCACTATGGTCGCCCGGGCCAAGGTGAGGTTCTGAAAGAAGGCATGTTCTTCACCATTGAACCGATGATAAATTTAGGCCGCCCCGACGTTAAAATTTTGTCGGACGGATGGACAGCCGTGACGCGCGATAGAAAACTGACCGCGCAATTTGAACATTCCCTCGGCGTGACCAAAGATGGGTGTGAGATTTTCACAGGCTCCCCGAAAGAGCTGCATAAGCCACCTTACCTATAATAGGTCTGGTGTGAGTTCAGAGACTGATAAGACAGCCAAACCTCATTATCACGGCCACCGTGACCGCCTCCGCGCGCGCTTTGCGGAAAAAGGCGCTGACGCTCTCGCCGATTATGAATTGCTAGAGCTGTACCTTTTTCGCTCCATTCCCCGTCGTGACATAAAGCCCATCGCCAAAGCCCTGATCACCCGATTTGGCAGTTTCGCTGAGGTCATTTCCGCGCCGATTGAACAGCTGACCGAGATCAAAGGCATTAGCGAAAATATCGCGCTTGATTTGAAGGTCATACGCGCCGCTGCAACAAAGCTCAGCCAAGAGAGTATCTTAGGCCGCCCTATTCTCTCAAGCTGGTCAGCCCTGCTTGATTATTGCCGTAGCGCTATGCAATTTGAACGCAAAGAACAGTTTCGTGTTTTGTTCCTCGACAAAAAGAACAGATTAATTGCCGATGAAATCCTCGGCAGCGGAACCGTTGACCGCGCACCCGTGTACCCACGCGAAGTGATGAAGCGCGCCCTGACACTCGAGGCGACAGCGATTATCCTCGCTCATAACCACCCATCTGGTGACCCAACGCCGAGCCAAAGCGACATTAATATGACCAATGATATTGTAGAGGCCATGAAACCCATCGGCATTACCGTACATGATCACCTTATCATAGGGCGAGATAATATTGCGAGCTTCCGGACATTAGGGTTGATGTAATTCATTATTGGCAAAAATTTACGCCCCCCCAACAAAAATGTTAGATGACAGTAGGCACCATATCGGTCAACGTGACCAAAGGAATACGGGAAACATGGTGTCTGACAAGATTTGAAAAACAAAGTTGGCAACCACTAATCAAAAACTATGGATGGATGCTATGACTTCTCAGGAAGAGGCACGACAGAAAAATTACAGGACGACAGTGTTGGTCTTATTGACACTTGTCTATACCTTCAACTTTATTGACCGCCAAATCATTGGTGCTGTCTCGCCCTTCATCAAAGACGAAATGGGATTGTCCGATCGCCAGCTTGGCTTCCTTAAAGGCTTTGCCTTTGCAGCGCTGTATTGCACCGTCGGGATACCGATTGCTTGGCTAGCTGACCGCTATAACCGCGTTAAAATCATCTCTATCTCTTTAGCGGTTTGGAGCGCCTTCACAGCGCTAACGGGCTTAGCTCAAACAACGACAACCCTGATGTTGGCGCGCGTTGGCGTAGGAATTGGCGAAGCTGGCGGCAGTCCACCCTCACATTCTATAATCTCAGACTTATATCCAAAAGAAAAACGGGCTTCAGCCCTCGGCTTTTACTCACTGGGCATACCTCTTGGAATCATGTTTGCCTATTTCGCAGCAGGCCAACTCGTCACAACATTAGGGTGGCGAGGCACATTGATTGCCCTCGGACTGCCGGGTATTTTACTCGCTCTGTTGGTTTATGTTTTTGTCAAAGAGCCAAAACGTGGCGCAATGGAAGCCTTTGCCAAACAGGCTTCGCAAGTCTCTGATGAATTACCTGCGCCGACCTTAAAGGAAACGTTTTCAACCCTAATGAAAATCCCGAGCTGGTGGGCCATGTGTATGGGTATCACCTTCGTGTCTTTTGGAGGGTATGCCGTTGTCAATTGGGGCGTGGACTATCTTACGCGCTGGGACCCCTCAATGAAAGAGCCAGATAATTTTCGTTGGCTGCTAAGCTGGCTTGGCCTGATTAATGGTGTCGCCTTTGGTATTGGCACGTATGGCGGGGCTGTATTGGCAGATTGGTTTGGCAAAAAAAGCATTCGAGCTTATGGCTGGTTACCGGCTGTCGCTTTAATCATTGGTGTCCCCTGTTTGATTTATGCCTTTTGGGTCGATGATATTAAAACATATCTTATTTTACTGACTGTTTATTTGACAATGAACGGCGTTTACTTGGGGCCAAGTTTCGCAATCGCGCAAACCTTAGCGCCTATTCGTATGCGCGCTATGTCGACAGCGCTCTTTTTCTTTATTCTCAATATGATTGCATTAGGCGGCGGCCCTTGGTTTATTGGTGAGATTAGTCAGCTGTTGACCGCTGAGCACGGAGAAACCCATGCTCTTCGTCTAAGCTTAACATGGCTTATTGTGCCTTATACACTTTCCATATTGGCCTTCTTTTGGGCGTCGCGCACTCTGCCGAAAGATTGGGCTGAGGCGGAAGCGCGTAACCAACGTGCATAATCTCTGGTCTTACCCATAGGCGAGACTTGACCTTTTAGTCGTAATCCTGTCCAACGCGCCCGTAAGACCGACTCGGACTGATGAAAAGGTGAGACAATGATTGAACGTTATACCCGTAAAGAGATGGCTGAAATTTGGTCAGCCGCAACAAAATACCGCATTTGGTTTGAGATTGAGGCTCACGGCTGTGACGCCCTTGCCGAACTTGACGTCATTCCAAAAGAAGCGGCGAAGAACATTTGGGAGCGCGGCGGCTCTGCTGAATTTGACGTGGCGCGCATTGACGAGATCGAACGCGAAGTCAAGCATGACGTCATTGCCTTCCTAACCCACCTCTCCGAATTCATTGGCGAAGACAGCCGCTTCGTTCACCAAGGCTTTACCAGCTCTGATATTCTCGACACGACTCTGTCTGTGCAACTCGCACGGGCGACAGACCTTTTGCTTGTCGGCATGGACCGCGTCTTGGCCGCGCTGAAAAAACGCGCGGAAGAGCATAAATACACCATCACCATTGGCCGTAGTCACGGCATCCACGCCGAGCCGACAACATTCGGGGTCAAACTCGCACAAGCCTATGCCGAATTTGCACGGGGCAAGGAACGCCTCATCACAGCGCGCAAGGAAATCGCTGTCTGTGCTATTTCTGGCGCGATTGGGACATTTGCTAATATTGACCCGAGTGTTGAAGCCCATGTAGCCGAAAAAATGGGCCTCGATATTGAGCCTGTTTCAACGCAGGTTATTCCGCGTGACCGTCACGCCGCCTATTTCGCCGCGCTTGGCGTCGTCGCCAGCTCGATTGAGCGTATCGCCACTGAAATCCGTCATCTACAGCGCACAGAAGTGCTCGAAGCCGAGGAATTTTTCTCCAAAGGTCAAAAGGGCTCTTCTGCCATGCCGCATAAGCGTAACCCTGTCCTGACAGAAAATCTCACAGGCCTTGCACGTTTGGTGCGTATGTCGGTTGTTCCTGCCATGGAAAATGTGGCTTTATGGCATGAGCGCGATATTTCTCATAGCTCAGTCGAGCGCGGCATTGGCCCTGATAGTACGATCCATTTAGATTTCGCCCTTCACCGCTTGGCAGGTGTGATTGAAAATCTTGTCGTCTATCCCGATCAAATGCGCGGTAATATGGAACGCCTCGGCGGTCTTCATAATTCGCAACGCATTTTACTTGCCCTAACGCAAGCCGGTGAAAGCCGTGAAAATGCGTACCGTCTAGTGCAACGCAATGCCATGAAAGTCTGGGAAATGTTCCGTACACAAGGAAATGCCGGTGAAGGAAGCTTTGTTGCGTTACTAAAAGGTGACCAAGACGTTACAGCAAGATTAACAGATGCTGAAATTGAAGGTCTTTTTGATGACGAATATCACCTTAAGCATGTAGATACAATTTTTTCGCGTGTTTTTTAATGCAATAAAAACAACAACATAGATCAAATTTTAACTATTCTGGAAAGCTTTGTAAACGCACCCCTAACGGCGCGTTTTCACTTTTTAAACCTCTTCTATCTATAAACCGTCTCACAACAACACAAGGTGAGTGCGCTAGGGCAATGACCCATAGGGTACGTTTTAATTAGGGTTTGAAAATGAAAAAAATCGTTTCTGTTCTCGCAATGGCTGGTTTTGCTGCTGCTATTTCTGCTGATGCTTTTGCGGCATCTCCTGACGTCTACGTCGTAAATTTCCGTAATGATAAGAATACTGAAAGCCAGGTTCTAGACAGTCAGTTAGCGACGGCTTTAGCCATGGTCGGCGGAAGCGCTGAAGAAGTTGTTATCGACACATCTACAGCCGCTAAATGGGAAAAAGCTGCACATGAAGCTTTTGATCGTAACATTGTCCCTGTCTTCAACCAATGGGTTGGCCTTCCAGGCTTTGCCGCTGTTGTCGATGCGGAATCGAAAAATATCATTGGATGTGTAAACGATAAGTTCAATGCCAATGAAATGGCGCGTGAGATCAACAAAATGTCAGCGCGTGCAAAAGGTCAAGCCTTTACATCAAGAGCTTCAACAGGCGGCAAAACAACAAAATGCCCTCCTGCGTACAACATAGATCCAAAATAAACTTAATATAAAAATATATAGGTTTAAAAACGCCAGCTTCATTTTATGGAGCTGGCGTTTTATTTGCATAAATAGCTCATTATTCATCTAGAGTTCAGTCAAGAAAACACATAGGAAGGCACATGAGACATTTTATAACACGTACAAGTGCATTTCTGACTTTAGCCATGGCCTCTTGGCTTGCCCCCCAAGCCGCCGCACAAAACCCGACTGAACTTTATGTTGTTATGTTCCGTGCCGATTGGTGCGCACCCTGTA
>JBDXGZ010000024.1:0-134117 GCA_039989855.1 Maricaulaceae bacterium
AAGAACCGTTGCTTCGTCATCAAGGGCTCTCCAGAGATAAACCATCTTCCCATTTATCTTGGTATAGACTTCATCCAGATGCCAGACAGGTGAGGGGAGTTCCGCTCGTGATTTTATTCGTTTGGCATAAACGGTTCCAAACTTTTCGACCCACCTTCGGATTGTTTCATAGGAGATATCGACGCCGCCGTTCGACCATTATATTTAAATATCACGAAAACTTAGATTGAACCTAAAGTACATCCAAACAGCTCGCCGAATAATATCAGGATGGAAGCGATAACGAGAATCGATTTATGTATGCACTTTGGTCAATTAGCATAGAGCCAGAAAAGAGGGGGTAACGTGACAAAGCCGCCGGACACAGGACCGCATCAAACTTAGGCTAATCATCTATCAAATAACCTTTGCAAATAGGGAGCCATCCACACAGGACGTTAGCGAACGTCCTTAATTGGGCTGTGATTATAATAGGCTCATCTAATGTCTGCTGCGGTGGAAAAGTGGGCATTAATAGCTACACCAATCGTCTGATAAGACTAGCATATTAATTGCACATATATTGTGCGGTTTCGGCGAATTTTAAGTTTTAAGGTGCGTGACGTTTGAATCGTCATGGGCTTAACAGTACCAAAGTCTCATGAAGACGCTTCAAAAAAAAGCTGCGCGTTTAATCGCGGTTTCCAACCGTACAGCTATTGACACGAATGCTCGTGCAGGCGGACTGGCAGTTGCCTTGTGGGATAGCCTCAAGAAATCCGAAGGCCTTTGGGTGGGATGGAGCGGAACGATAAAGGACTTTCCGACACAAAAGCCTCATATTTTATCTGATGATGGCGTTGGTTTTGCCCTCTGTGATTTTAGTAAATCTCAATATGAAGGGTTTTATTTGAATTACTCTAACAGTGTTTTGTGGCCACTGTTTCACAATAGGTTAGACCTTGTAAATTTTGATGTTCACGACTTTACGCCTTACCGTGACACAAACGAACAATTTGCTACTGCCGTCGTAGAAAACGCGACATCGGACGATTTCGTATGGGTTCATGATTATCATTTCTTTTTATTAGCAAGTGAACTTCGGAAACAATCATGGACAGGCCAAGTTGGATTTTTCTTACATATTCCGTTTCCAGCTCCTGATGTTTTTAGAGCTTTACCTGAAGCAGACATAATAGGACGTGCCCTTTGTTATTACGACATTATAGGCCTACAAACCAAAACGGACGTTATAAACCTCAAAAGGTATTTGCGTGAGGATTGCGGCGGTATAGAAAACGGCGAAGAAGATATGTTAGTTTTTGGGAGAACTGTCACCATCAGGCATTGCCCCATTGGAATTGATGTCAAGGATTTCGTAGCTACAGCTACGAGTTCACCAGCACAGGCCGCAAAGCAAAAGTTACGAAAGTTTCTAGGGAACCGTAAATTAATTATCGGTGTCGATCGCATGGATTATTCCAAAGGCCTCCCCCAGCGTTTCAAAGCAGTCTCTAAGCTATTTGACCAGTACCCTGATACACATGGCGTCACCTCCTTCATGCAAATAGCTCCACCTTCACGCAGTGTCGTTGATGAGTATATTCACCTAAGAGAGACGCTGGATCAGCTATGCGGACGTATTAATGGAAATTATGGGGACCTGGACTGGATACCCATTCGATATCTCGCAAGAGCCTATCCTCGGGCAGAAATTGCAGGTCTTTTTGAAATCTCGGATGTCTGCCTTGTTACGCCTCTTCAAGATGGAATGAACCTTGTCGCGAAGGAATTTATTGCGGCTCAAGACCCCGACAATCCCGGTGTCCTTATCCTCTCGCAATTTGCAGGGGCGGCTGAGCAAATGAGCGAGGCATTAATCGTGAATCCATATGATACGGAAATGGTAGCTCGCACTATTCATAAGGCTCTTAACATGCCCCTCAAAGACCGTAAAAAACGCTGGCAAGCCTTATATGCCGGAGTTTTAAAAGAAGATATCAACTGGTGGCGTCAACGCTTTTTTAAGCCCCAAGCGATGACGCCAATACCTTTTGGTAATGCGGTGTCTGAGAAACACGTGTGAATGACAGTCAACATTAAAAATATGTTTTCGCTTCCTGCGGGTATAGCTTTATTTCTGGACTTTGATGGGACTTTAGCCTCGTTTCAAGACAATCCCGAAAAAGTCTATCTTGATAAGAGGCAAATAAATTTGTTGCTTAGATTAAATCAACATCTTGATGGTGCATTAGCGATCATTAGTGGACGCGACATTCAGGATTTATCAAAGCGGGTCCCGCGAACACTCTGGCGTATAGGTCAACACGGTTTATATGTGGCGCCGCCGAGTCAAGAATTTTGTGAAAGTGTGGCCGGTTTTTCACCGGAACTCCTCCAAACTATCACAAGTATTACGACTGAATTCAAAGGTGTCTGGGTAGAGCATAAAGGCCCCATTTTAACTATTCATCATCGCGCTAATGCACTCGCAGCTAATGATATTATAACAGCCTTAACACCGCTTATATCCACCGAAGACGGCCTCGTTCTACAAGCCGGATATAATATTTTAGAGATAAAGCCCAAAGATGCCAATAAAGGCTTGGCTATAGAACGCCAGATGAATTTTGAAACATTTAAGGGCAGAATTCCCGTGATGATTGGTGATGACGCCACGGATGAGGATGGATTTATCGCTACGCAGAAATTAGGCGGATTTGGTGTCAAAATTGGAGTTGGAAAAACAGCAGCCCTTTACCGTCTTGACCAGATTGATGATCTTTACACGCTTTTAGGAACACTCATATGAGCCATCTAAATTTAGGTATTATTGGCAATAGTACAATTGCTGCCCTTATTGATACGGATGCACGAATTAACTGGTTATGCCTACCAAAAATTGACGGAGATCCAATTTTTGACGCTCTGTTGGGCGGCCAAGGAAGTTTTGGTGTTTGGATGGAAGGCAGGGTTTCAACCGAACAAAGTTATGAAGTCAATACAGCCGTTCTTCGAACGCGGCTCACTGATCAAGATGGAGCCATTTTAGATATTATAGATTTTGCACCTTACTATACCAACCGCGGAAGAAGTTTTCGGCCAGCTAGTTTCGTACGGGAATTCAAAGTCATTCATGGTTCGCCTCGTATTAGAATTGAAATAAACGCGCAAAGTAATTGGGGAGAGAGCGAAATCAAACCTAATCGAGGTGTCCATCACCTAAGTTTTGACACACCTGATGGTGGGTTTCGCGTTACGACGTCTGCGCCTGTGGCCTACGCTTTATCTGGGACTTTATTTGTATTAGACAGAGACATTGCTTTTATATGCGGGTCGGATGAAGCCGTAATTGAGAATGTTGATTTCCTTGCACGTGACTGGCGTGAGCGAACAATAGATTATTGGCGTAAATGGACCCGGAGTTTAACCATTCCACCCGATTGGCAATCCGCCGTTATTCGCGCAGCCATTACCTTAAAGTTATGCGTCTTTGAAGAAACAGGAGGTGTAGTGGCGGCTTTGACCACCTCTATCCCTGAACATGAAGGGTCTGAGCGAAATTGGGATTATCGGTTTTGTTGGATACGGGATGCTTATTTTTCCGTCACGGCACTCAACCGCCTCGCCTCAATGGAAACCTTGGAACATTATATGCGCTTCTTACGTAATGTCGTCGCGCAAGCTAAGGGCGGGCATATTCAGCCTGTTTACGGGATTAGTCTTGAGATGGCCTTGACGGAAGACTTCGCGCAGCATTTACCAGGCTATCGCGGGTTTGGTCCTGTGCGGCGCGGCAATCAAGCTGCGGAACATATTCAGCATGACGTTTATGGTCAGATTATTCTAGCAGCCACGCAAGCTTTCCTAGATGAGAGACTTTTGTCAAAGGTGGGTGTCGCTGAGTTTGAGCAACTCGAGCCAGTAGGCGAGAGAGCCTTTTCTGTTCATGATACGCCTGATGCTGGTATATGGGAATTTCGTAGCCTCGCATATGTGCACACATCATCGGCCATTATGTGCTGGGCTGCTTGCGATAGACTTTCTAAAATTGCGACCTATTTGAAGCTAGGTAAAAAGTCTGCATATTGGTCTGAGCGCGCCGAAATTATTCGCAATCACATATTGGAGAATGCCTTCAATAAAGACATGAATGCTTTCACAGCTAGTTACGGAGGCGAGTCATTAGATGCATCGGTTCTGTTGATGGCTGAGATCGGGTTTATTGATGCACATGACCCACGTTATATAGGGACGGTAGAGGCTATTGATAAGGATTTACGCGAAGGCAATCATATCTATCGTTATAAAACCAAAGACGATTTCGGGAAGCCCCAAACAGCCTTTACAGCTTGTACTTTCTGGCACATTGATGCGCTTTATCGCATTGGTCGAGAAACTGACGCCCGCGAAATGTTCGAAGCGATACTTGCTCAGCGAAATCATCTTGGATTGTTATCAGAAGATGTTGACCCCAAAACGGATGAGCTGTGGGGAAATTTTCCACAGACCTACTCTATGGTCGGCATTATAAATTCCGCCAACCTAATGAGTCGAAAATGGACAGATATTGTGTAAACTTGAACATTCAAATTAGCCTTACCTCTTGTCCCCCTTGTTAACTGAACTCGTCGTGATTTTCTCAAGATGCCTTTCTTAAGCACAAGTTGTTGCTATGAATCTATACCATTCCGTCTGCGCTTGCGCTCTGAATTTTCGAAGTGTTTGTCTTGAGATAAGATGACGTCGATGGTTAAACAGGTTGTAGAATTGACTGTGAGTTAAAAGTAATTATTGAACGTTTCTCATTGATCTAAATTTCTGAGCTTTTCGTTCTCTTCGACGGATAGGAAGGTGAGAATATTCGGCGCGGTTATTCTTTCGACCTCCAGTATCTTGCAAATGTTTCAAGCCTAGAAGCTTGAGAACAGCGCCATAGGACCCAAGCTTGTCCGTCACAATTCGAGTAGGCCTTACGCCCTGTTTTCTAAAGAGTTTCCTCAGTAAACGCAGAGCCTCGCAAACGTTATTTTTCTTTCTGATCGTGTTCTAAGATCATTTTACTTGTTTTATCGCTTTTTGTGCGCTTGCCTTCAGGCCAATCGCCTGTGTTCATGTAGATAAGTTCTTTCGCAATATCGGCCACATTGTCGCCCATGCGTTCAATGTTTTTAGCCATAAACATCACATGCATACATCCCGAAATATTGCGGAGATCTTCCATCATATAGGTCAGCATTTCACGGAAGAGGGCATTGTGAGACCTATCGACATTTTCGTCTTGTGCTCGCACGTTTATTGCAAGCTCTGTGTCCTGATCTTTATAGGCCTGCATAATAGAGGAGATCATATCTTGAACGATTTCGCTCATGCGTATTAACGTATCGATCGGCCCTGTGTCCGCTTCTGCTTTGGTAATTGTATTGGTGCGCTGCGCCATATTCCGCGTTAGATCACCCATCCGCTCCAAATGACCCGCACTCTTCAATGTGATAACAACCTTCCGTAGATCTCCTGCGAAAGGTTGACGTAAAGCTAGGATTTTGATGGCGAGGTCGTTAAGATCTGCTTCCATTTTATTGAGCCGCTTATCACCCTTTATCACTTGTTTTGCAAGAACACGGTCTTCTTTACGCAAAGCACGGGTCGCTAATTTAAGTTGCTCAGCTACAATGTCGCCCATTTCAAGGAACATAGATTCCAAACGCGACATGTCCTCGTTAAAGGAAGAAACAATATGATCATCGCTCATGTTTTTATCCAATTCGGCCAGAAATATAATTTTGAGTACGTTCTTGGGCTGGGTTCGTAAAGATAGACTCTGTGTCACCACTTTCCACCAACTCACCTAGATGGAAAAAGGCTGTTTGCTGAGAGACCCGTGCCGCCTGCTGCATGGAATGAGTCACAATCACGATTGTGTACTTCTCTTTCATGGAGTCCATCAAATTTTCAATGATAGCCGTCGCAATCGGATCAAGTGCAGAACAAGGTTCGTCCATCAAGATAATCTGGGGGTCGACAGCAATGGCCCGCGCAATACACAGACGTTGCTGCTGACCACCCGAGAGACTTGTACCCGGTTCATTCAACCGATCAGACACTTCATCATACAGGCCCGCACGACGAAGCGAGGTAATGACGATATCTTCAAGATGGTCTTTAGATTCCGATAGACCGTGAATGCGAGGGCCATAGGCGACATTATCAAATATCGATTTTGGAAAAGGGTTTGCCTTTTGAAAGACCATGCCGATGCGAGACCGAAGCGCGACAACATCGACTTTTGAATCATATATGTCCTGACCTGCAAACTTAATATCGCCGCTAATTCGGCATGAATCGATCGTATCATTCATACGGTTGAAACAGCGTAGAAAGGTGGATTTCCCGCAACCGGACGGACCTATAAGCGCTGTGATCTGGTTTTCAGGAATATCAAGGCTGACATTTTTGATGGCCTGCTTTTTTCCGTAATACACATCAACGCCGTTAGCGGTCATGATGGGAGCCGAACCGTTTGTCGACACCGCAGTTTTGTATGTCATATTCTTTTCCATTACCAGCGTCTCTCCAAGCGTCTGCGGAGATACACAGCGAATAAATTCATTAATATGAGGAACATTAACAACACCATAATGGCGGCTGATGTTAACTCCACGAACCCTTTTTCTGGACTATCCGCCCAAAGGAAAATTTGAACGGGCAAGGATGTCGCGACATCCGTTACGCCCTTTGGAACGTCCACAATAAAGGCCACCATGCCGATCATCAGCAAAGGCGCTGTTTCGCCCAAAGCACGGGCCATGCCTAAGATCGTTCCTGTTAGCATACCTGGCATCGCCAAAGGCACGATATGGTGAAACGTTGTCTGCGTCTTACTCGCCCCAAGTCCCATTGCTGCGTCTCTCGTGCTTTGCGGGATAGACCGCAGAATAGATCTGGAGGCGATAATAATGGTTGGCAAGGTCATGAGCGCCAGCACCATCCCGCCGACAAGCGGTGTCGAGCGCGGAAGATTAAAGAAATTCAAAAATACAGCTAACCCCAACAGACCGAATACAATAGACGGTACAGCGGCTAGGTTGTTGATGTTGACCTCAATCAAATTGGTTAGGCGGTTTTTCTTTGCATATTCTTCAAGGTAAACAGCGGTCAGAATGCCCAATGGAAAAGCGATCAAGAAACAAACCAAGAGACTAAAAAAGGACCCCAAGGCGGCGCTTAAAATACCCGCCATTTCTGGCGCGCGCGAATCTCCGCTAGTGAAGAAGACGCGGTTAAACTTTTTCTTTACGCGGCCTTCGGCTTTTAACTGATTTACCCACGCGATATCTTGATCCTTTAAGCGGCGAACAGCTTCGTCTAAGTTCTCGTCAATCTTACCTTTGATGTACAGATCGACCTCCGATGAAGCTGCAATCCAAACGCGCTTCGTCGTTCCAATCATATTTGGGTTCGCTGCGACTCGCTCTCCCAAATCAAAAACAGCGCCGCCGCTCACAAGCTTATAGAGGCGGTTTCTAGCTTTGCGTTCCGTGGCATCTGGGACGACTTCTTGAAGGCCCGTCAATATAAGCGGTTTATAATTGGCTTGCTTGAGGTCCACCTGAACACGTGTGCCTTGGGGATCAATGACGCTTTGCGCAAACTCAACATCAACGCCAATCATTGTTTTTTGGAACGCCCCAAGACCGCGCGCGAAAATCGCCGTGAACATCAAGACCATAAATGAAATTGAGATCGCAATGGCAACCCGCCCATACCATTGAAACCTTGAATGGCGCTTATGGCGCTTGGCCATTTGCGGCGACGTCGTGAGAAGATAATCAGGCATATTTTTTCTTATATTTATTGACTATTCTCAAGGCCACGATGTTCAAACCCAAGGTTAAAACCAAGAGGAATAAAGCAATCGCAAAAGCGGCCAAAGTTTTAGCACTATCAAACTCTTGGTCCCCAGTCAGCAAGGTGACAATTTGAACCGTCATGGTTGTCACCGCTTCAAACGGGTTAGCGGTCAAATTTGCCGCCAATCCTGCGGCCATCACCACAATCATCGTTTCGCCAATAGCTCTGGAAATTGCGAGCAAGAGGCTCCCGATAATGCCTGGCGTTGCTGCCGGTAGGACGACTTTCGTAATCGTCTCCGTTTCCGTTGCGCCCATACCGTAAGACGCGTCACGCAAGGCTTGCGGAACTGCATTGAGGACGTCGTCAGAGAGTGACGAAATAAAGGGTACGAGCATAATTCCCATAACAAGGCCTGCGGCGAGCGCGCTTTCAGATGAAATCTGAAATCCTGCCCCAGACCCCATACTGCGAATAATCGGAGCAACGACGAGGGCCGCAAAAAATCCATAAACAACCGTCGGGATACCCGCCAATAGCTCAAGCATGGGCTTGATGAGATTACGTGTTTTTGGTTTCGCAAACTCCGCCAGATAAACCGCCGACAATATGCCTAGAGGTGTCGCCACACACATAGCGATAAAGCTAATCAGGAGCGTTCCAGACAAGAGAGGCAATACGCCGAACTTACCGCTCGCGCCGACTTGGTCTGAACGAAGCGCCGTCTGCGGGCTCCATTCGAGTCCAAAGATAAATTCTGTCAGAGGTATTTTTTTGAAAAAGTGGAAAGCTTCAAAGGCTAAAGACGCAACGATACCAATGGTTGTAAAAATCGCGACAAAAGAACAGGCAATTAGGACAGCCTGAATGCCGTATTCTTTAATTTGATTGCGGCGGTTTGACCGCCGCAATGTAAAGTCGCGAGAGCCCGACACTTAATTGAGACTTAGCGTTTCAAGCGCGAGCACTTTAGAGCGCCACGTCGCATGCTCTTCTGCATTCATCGGAATCAGGCCTTTTTCAGACAGATATCCGTCTTCGCCGCTTGCGCGAGGGCTAGTGAACTCTGTCAGATATTCTGTAATGCCAGGCACAGTTCCAACCACGTCTTTCTTTACGTAGAAATAAAGCGAACGAGAAACGGGGTAAGCGCCGTCTGCAATATTTTCAAAGGTTGGCGGGGTGTCGTTAACGAGGCTGCCTTGAACACTATCACCGTTTTGATCCAAGAAACCAAACCCAAAAATACCAAGCGCATTCGGATTCGCGTTTAGTTTACGGACAATCAAATTGTCATTTTCGCCGGCTTCGATGAAACCATCGTCTTCACGGAAGGCATGACAAATCGCCTTATATTTATTTTTATCCGTTTTCTTGAGAGCTTTGATCCAATCGAAGGTCTGGCAGCCGCCTTCCATCGCAAGCTCAACAAAAGCATCGCGCGTTCCAGACGTTGGTGGCGGCCCCATGATTTCAATTTTTGTATTTTTAAGAGCAGGATTGATATCGCTCCAATTCATATAATCATTTGGCTTTAGACCACCTTTTCCATCAGGTACATCTTTCGCTAATGCAAGATAGAGCTCGCGCAAGGTCAATTCCATGCGCTCAGATTTGGTGGAATTGGCAACGACGATTCCGTCATATCCAACTTTGACTTCAACGATGTCATTGATGCCATTTTCAGCGCAGCGCTCAACTTCGGAGGACTTAATGCGGCGAGACGCATTCGTGATATCAGGGTAGTTATCACCAAGCCCAGAACAGAAGAGCTTCAAGCCACCGCCAGACCCTGTTGATTCCACAATCGGCGTCTTAAATGATGTGCTGCGGCCGAAGTTTTCGGCCACTGTCGTTGCAAAGGGATAAACCGTTGATGATCCAACGATTTTAATCTGATCGCGTCCAGCCACCGCAGTCGCGGCTTTAGGTGCTGAAGCCGTTGTTTCAGCTGTATCATTTCTAGCGTTGTCGCAAGCGGCCAAAGTGACGGCAACAATGCCGCTTAGTAAATATCTCTTAAACATAGTCTTTTCCTTCGACACTAAACCTAAAAATCAAACTGCAAACGCGCCACAAATCCGTCGACGGTGTCGTCAGTCAACGTCGCATCTGCAACGGCCGCTGCAAACTCATCCTGTAAGCCTAGGCTTGGTCCGACATTCGGTCCTGATAAAGTCGCATCTGAATTAAAATAGTTAAACTGCAAACGCGTTTGCTTGTGCAGCCACCAGTTTACGCCAACCGCAAATGTATCCAGATCACCGCCCTCGATGCCTTCATCCGTCAAATCAAGAGAATCGTAACGCGCATTGATTGAGACCGCGCCCCAACCGCCTTCTGTCACCGGATTGTCGACTGTGACACGTTTGAATTTCCCGACGGAGTAATTCCGCTTGCCGCCAAAGACGTAACCACCGCCGATAGACCACCCGTTAAAACTCGGGTCTTCCGTACAGACGGTTGAGTCTTCCGCGCAATCTGCATTGACCACAGTATATTCACCGATGGCCCAAGCCTGTCCAAATAAAGCCGCTAATTCACCGCCGAAGAATGTATCGCTTTCCGCCACGCGGCCGGTGGAAATAATGCGGCCCGTTTGTTCAACAAATGGACGCTGACGATAACGCAAATCATCGGCATCATTTTGGTCACGATGTCGGAATGAGGCACCCGTATGGATGAGGCCGCCTGAAACGTCGAATTTATAAACGGCACGGCCCGCAACAGCGAAGCCTTCATTGCCATCATTATTTTCGATCTCTTCGAGGTTTTCCCCAAAAATGCCTAATTGCACTTGATAATTATCAGATTTTGTCGAGATTTCGAAACCGACACGACGATCAAGTTCAAATGCGTCCGTAAAGGCTGCACGTTCAATGAGGTCTTCATCGAGAGATGAGTTGGCCTCTTGTAGTGAGTTTTGTGTTTTAAAATGACCTGCCTTAAAACTTATAGGGCTACCGTTGGGTTTCCACGACAAATAAGCGTCTTCAAGATTTACATCGCCGCTCTCATCAAAAGTGGTCTCAATCTTATATTTTAAGTTTTTACCAAATTGACCATGACCTTTAAGGCGAGCGCGGCGCAGCGCCGTTGCGTCAACATCAAAATCTGTATTGTCAGAGCTGGCTGACGCATAGTCCACATGCAAACGTCCACCGAGTTTAATCGTAAAATCATCCTGCGCAGATACAGACGGAACCGCCAGCATTGATAGTACAAGAACTGAAGCGGCCATATTGGCTTTTTTTAAAATCGTCATCACTAACCTCTTAATTAGACGTTTATCTTGCGAGTCGTGTTTGTAAGACCACGCTCAATATGCGGCGCTATGTCAAAGAGAGATGACAAATAGATATTATTTTTGTGATGGTTCTATCTATTTTTTACGACATTTTTGTGACGCCCACGGGAAGGTAAATCGACTATGAAGTATCGAGTGACTATCGTCACGCTTAATCCCTTTCGTCTGCCCCGCATCCTAATCAATGCCGCCACGACCTAGCCCGCGGTTTTGATTCGCTTGCGTCAAATAAATCCCAAAAAGAATAATAGAAAGCCAGCGCACCCACTGATCTTTAGGGCTGTTGAAACCTAAGATAGCCAATAAATAAGGAGTAAAGCAATCGTCATTAAAAAAACATCTTCAAAGCGAGGCGTTTAAAAAGTTATCTCTTCGGGTAGATGGTCTATCACCACGTAAGTTCTCTCTTTTAAATACAGTAACGCTGCAACTTATATAATCAAGAGGCATGACAGGCGCAGGAAAACCCGCTAGGAGGCTCGGTATGAATAAAACTATACTCCTTATTATTGGCGGCGGAATTGCAGCTTATAAATCTTTGTTCCTCATTCGGGAATTGGCGCGGCGCGGGATTAAGTCTCGGGTAATCATTACCAAGGGCGGGACGGAATTTGTCACGCCGCTGTCGGCGGGGGCCTTGACGGGCGAGACGGTGTTTACCGATCTGTTTGACCTGACGGACGAAGCGGAGATGGGTCATATTGAATTGTCCCGCAGCGCCGACCTTGTTGTGGTTGCGCCTGCGACGGCTGACCTGTTGGCTAAGGCCGCGCACGGCATTGCGAATGACCTCGCGACGACGACTTTGATGGCGACGGATAAGCGCGTGCTCTATGTGCCTGCCATGAATGTACGCATGTGGGAAGCGGCGGCGACTCAGCGAAATGTCAAACAGCTTGCGAATGACGGGGCTTATTTTGTTGGGCCAGATGCAGGCGATATGGCTTGCGGTGAATTTGGGCCGGGCCGTATGTCCGAACCTGACGCGGTTGCTGATCATATTGAAAGCTTGCTGCAAGGAGACACCAGCCTCGACGGCATGCGCGCCCCGAAGCCGCTCCTCGGTAAACATATTGTTTTGACGGCAGGGCCAACGCGCGAGCCGATAGACCCTGTGCGGTATTTGTCTAATCATTCGTCTGGCAAGCAAGGCTACGCCATTGCTGCGGCGCTTGCGAACCTTGGGGCGAAAGTGACACTTGTGTCTGGCCCTGTGAGCCTCACCCCACCGCACGGCGTTGATGTTGTTAATGTGGAGAGCGCGCGTGATATGCTGGCGGCGTGTGAGAGCGCTCTACCTGCGGATTGTTTTATTGCCGTGGCAGCTGTGGCCGATTGGCGGCCAACGGCGTGTGGGGATAAAAAGATCAAAAAGGATAAGGACGGGATTCCACCAATGATCCTTGAAGAAAACCCTGACATTTTAAAAACCATATCAAACGCGAACAACAGGCCTGAATTGGTGGTTGGTTTCGCGGCTGAGACGAATGACGTCATTGAACATGCGCAGTCGAAACTCAAAAAGAAAAAGTGCAATTGGATTGTTGCGAATGATGTCTCGGGCGATGTGATGGGTGGCGACTATAATGAAATGATCTTGGTGACGCCTGATGATGTCACCCGTTGGCCGCGTCAGACGAAGCCAAGTGCGGCGCGTCAATTGGCGCTTAAAATTGCTGAGGCGTTATCGTGAGGGAAGTTCACCTAACAAAAATTCTAGGGTATATGCTCCTGTTAAGTGTGGTGGTGACGCCAAATGCGTGGGCGGATAATATTGCCGATTGCGAAGCTCTAATTGCTGAAACGGTGGAAGACATAGAGACGAGCGGATCGGCTTTGATTTCGAGCTACCGTCCTGCGGGGGCGTTCCTCAGCTCTGTTTATGATGACGAGGACGGCCATATTGAAGAGATTGACGGCTATAAAATCAGAGCGGTGTTTTGCAAACGTCGTAGCGCTATTCCGACCTTACGTGATTTTCCGATTTTGGCTACTGGGACGGCTTTGTCATTGTCGCAAAATTTCGATTCTACCCTCAGCGATGTCACATTAACGCGCTTTATCGACGGCGAGTTTAAAACCACCTATTCAGGTCCAGGGCTAGATCCACAAGAGGACGTCGTGCTTGCGGATGTTTTAGATGTTTTTAATTTACAACAGCATGAGTTGACCTCAAAAGAAGAGCCTACCCTTGAGGGTGGCGGAAATAAAGAAGATAAAACCACCACTAAATCCGTCGTTGAGGACAAGGATATTTTGAAGGATGAAGCGATTGCGACTCAAGAGCTAGGGCTCGATGTTAAGCTCATAGAAGAGGCGTCAGGAGACGTTTCAAAAGAGATTGTAGAGCTTGCTTCGCGTGAGGTCATTGTTGAGGGTGAAGCAATAGCTGAAGCGTCAAAGGCAAGTCAGAATGCGAACGTTTCATCAACGACGCATGTGAGTGTGCCGACGAAATCGGAAGTTGCTGAATTTGATGCCCGTTGCCGAATTGTGACGCGGGATGCGTTTGGAACGATCAATGAAACCCCTCTATCGTCTGCAGGTCTACAGAATAATCTCGATACGACCCCAGCTTTTCTCATGCCTTTGCCAACGGGTTTAAAAATAGAAGCTATAAAATGTGAACGTGATACGCTTACTCCTGGTGTGAATGATTATAAAGTGGCGCGAGCTGGATATCCCTTCTTCTATTTTGTCAAAGTTGATGATTGGGCCGTGCAACGGTCAGCGGCGCTTGAATTTGTTGGAGGTAAATACCGAATGAATTTATTGGAAGGTGATTTTACCGATCAAGAACTGATTGACGCTAAGGCGCGAATCTTATCATTCAATGCCAATATCGACTTAAGTGAAGGGCTTACCAAATAATGAGTTTATATGTTGAATTAAAACCGCTTGAGCATTTTGGTGATTTAGCGCTGCCAGCCTATGAAACGGTTTTAGCGGCAGGAGCTGACCTCCGGGCAGCTGTTGATGCAAATCAACCGATGATACTAAAACCTGGGGAACGCGCCCTTGTGCCAACAGGTTTTGCCATGGCTCTGCCCGCAGGATATGAGGCGCAAATACGCCCTCGCTCAGGACTAGCTTATAAGCACGGCGTGACCTGCCTGAATACCCCCGGAACGATTGACGCTGATTACCGCGGCGAGGTGAAAGTCTTGCTGATTAATCACGGTCAAGAGCCGTTTACCATCAACCGAGGCGAACGGATTGCGCAAATGGTAATTGCACCTATCACCCAACCTGAATTTACCCGCGTTGACATTTTATCAGAGACGGCACGCGGTGAGGGTGGCTTCGGAAGTACGGGAACGGCTTAGCCTGTTTGATTGTTCACAACGGCTTGTAGGCTATTGTAAGCTTTTTGCGGCTCAGCCGCATTTACCTCTACAGTTTCACGGCGATTTCTGAGTTGAATGCCTCCTGTGAGGCCTTCACCGCGAGCAGGCGCGAGCGAGAGATAATGAATACGCTTTTGCTCGGCGCGGCTGCGGGCTACTGAATCGAGTATCATACCTGACATGAAACACATCATGCCAGCCATCATAAGGGTCATGGCTAAAATCCATGTAGGCATACGCGACACGAGGCCTGTCTGGAAATATTCAATAATAACGGGCGTCATGAACAGGCCAGAGGCGGCGAAAAACCCAAGGGCTAAAATGCCGAAAAAAGCAAAGGGCCGTGTTTCCTTCATCAACATGCTCATCATGCGGAGGATTTTAAATCCGTCTTTAAAGGTGGAGAGCTTACTTTCAGACCCTTCACCTCGGCGACCATAGGCGGTCGGAATTTCGGCCGTAGGAAGCCTGAGGATAGAGGCATGAACGGACATTTCTGTCTCGATCTCAAAGCCAGGGCTGACAGCGGGAAAGCTCTTGGCAAAGCGGCGCGTGAAGACACGATAGCCCGAAAAAATATCATTAAAGTCGCGGCCAAATAACGTCTGGTAAACAATGTTGAAGATTTTATTACCAAAGGCATGACCTTTGCGGCCTGCGTCAATGGTCACGTCTTCGCGCACACCGACAACCATATCAAGACGATCATCTAAGAGGTGCTGGACAAGCTCAGGCGCTTTCGCGGCGTCATATGTGTCATCACCGTCGGCCATAATATATATGTCAGCTTCAATATCAGCAAACATTTGCCGTACCACATTGCCTTTGCCTTGTCGGCGGGATGGAATAACAATCGCTCCTGCTCGGGCCGCTTGCTCGGACGTATCGTCAGATGAATTATTATCATAAACATAGATGCGCGACTGAGGCAGGGCGCGTCTGAAATCTAAAACAACCTTGGCGATGGATTGTCCTTCATTATAACATGGCAGTAAAATAGCGAGATCATAATCTTGAAAGGAATGTGACGGCATTTTTAACCTCAGTTTTATTATATTTTGTCTTTAATTAAGACATGTTGGTTAAAACTTGGTTTGCACAAGCAAATAAAAGGGTGAAAATGCTAAAACGGCTATTAGGTTTGAAGGCTTGGGTTGCATTAACGGCAATTTTTCTGCTTCTCATTGTCATGTTCTCCTTGTCGGGGAAATTTACAGAGATTGCCACGGGCAATGATGACATCATGCGCTTGGTGCAAATTCGAGATGTTTTAGCAGGTCAAAGCTGGTATGATCATATGCAGTACCGCATGGGCCCAGAGGGCGGGACGGCTATGCATTGGTCACGTATTATTGACGCGCCGATTATTGGTCTGACTTTATTTTTCGACTTGTTCCTGCCGCGCGAGACGGCCGAGTCTTTTGCCATATTCTTATGGCCTATTCTAACGGGCATGGCTTTGATCGTAGCCTTGGATTTGTGGCGCAAAGATAATCCGCGTGAAGATTTACGTCCCTTTGTCTGGGGATTTGGCTGCGCTATTTTATTAATCCTGTTTGTCACATTTTACATGTTCCATCCGGGGCGGATTGATCATCATAACGTACAGATGGGCGCGCTTATCCTCGCCTTTGTTGCTTTGTCTGATCCAAATTTCAAAGCTCGGCGCTTTGCCCTAGCGGGAATTATGACGGGGTTATCTTTAGCTATAGGTACTGAAGCTTTATTGTTTTTAGGTGTGAACTGCGCCTTTGTCGCTTTGCTTTGGGCTTTTAAAGGGCAGGCGGTGGCGCGCGCGGTGCGGATGTTTGGCGCGGGCTTTGGGCTCACCGCTGTAATTGGGTTTCTCATTGATACAGCCCCAAACGCTTACGGCGTCATCAGTTGCGATGCTTTAAATATTAATTATCTGGTTTTAGCCCTCTGCGGTGGATTGGGTCTTGCTATCCTGACGTATATTTCAAAATTAGATAATAGGGTTCGCCGCTTTGTTGGGCTTGTTGGTTTGGGCGTCATTGTTTTTGCCGTTCTATTGTTGATGTCGCCAAGTTGTTTGACAAACCCTCTCGGTGAATTGCCGCAAACGGCCCAAACCTTCTGGCTTGATAATGTAGAAGAGGCGCAACCCCTTTGGTCAAAACGCGGACTAACGAATGGGGTGTTTATCTATTTCATCGGTTTCATTAGCTTCGCAGGGATTATCTCTCTCCTAAGGTATAAACGTCAAGGCTTTACGGCAGGTCATATCTATCAGCTGGCTCTCACGGCGGTGATTGTCTTGATGATTACCTATCAAATCCGGTATTTCGTATTCGGCGTTGTGATCGGGACGTTCTTGCTCATTCCGTGGGCGGCCGAACAATTTGTTGAAGGCAAGGCGAAATCAAAAGATAGCGTGGCTTATATATTCGCTCTCGCCCTCAGCTGCGTATCTTTTTGGCATGTGCCTAGCGTGATCATGATGCACTTTAATCCTGATGAAGACAAGACGGTCGTCGCCTCCAGTAATGTCGGAGTAGACGGAGTTGAAAATAGTGACAGTGAAGAGGAAACGGATATTTGCTTCCCTGATGTTTTAGAAGATTATCTTAATGGGCGTGCGCCGACCACAATCTTAGCCGAGCCTAATTTAACCTCTCCTATTTTGCTGCTGACAGATCATCGTGCGCTTAACGGAAATTATCACCGGAACGGCGTTGGTATTGATATGGCTGTCAGAGTCTTCCTCAGTACGCCGCACGAGGCAGCGCTTACAATGGCTAAGCATAATATGGATTTAGTGATCTATTGCGACGATCGGTCAGCCTATAAGGTTTACGCAGCGGATGGCGAGGGTAACTTCACGGACCATTTAATTGCGAATGATTTACCTGCGGCCTTCGTGAAAGTGAACCAGGCGAGTGATGATCATGTCTCTGTCTGGCGTCTTAAGTAAGCTAAGCTTGCTCATGTTTTAAATCACGCGACAGGAGCGCCCTTAACGCTGTCGGAATATCAATCTTGCCCGATAAAATATCGGCCATGGCCGTACTAATCGGCATATCAATTCCCACAGATTGGGAGAGCGCTTTCAGGGCAGGTGCTGTCGCCACGCCTTCTGTGACGGCGGCGCGCGCGGACATAATATCATCGAGGCTTTCCCCGCGCCCCAGAGCCAGACCGCAGGACATATTACGCGATTGTTCTGAAGAACATGTCAGCACAAGATCACCAAGGCCGCACAGGCCAGCGAGCGTGTTTTCATCGGCCTCTAAGGCTCTCCCTAAACGGCGCATCTCGGCAAAACCTCTGGCAATGATCGCCGCGTGAGCGGATCGCCCCAAACCCAAGCCTAAAACAAGGCCGCAAGCTATGGCGAGGACATTTTTTACTGCTCCGCCAATTTCTGCACCTAACACATCTTCCGCGAGGTAAGGTCGAAAATGCGGAGTTGCAATCATATCTGCAAGGGCTTTGCCAATCGCCGTATCTTCGCACGCGAGTGTGACAGCAGTCGGTAATCCTTTGGCCACATCAATGGCAAAGCTCGGGCCGGATAAAACGGCGGGTTCTACATTCGGCGCAATCTCTTTAAGGACATCGCTCATAAATTTTTGGGTGGAGATTTCAATGCCTTTTGAACAGAGCATCACGGGCGTGCCTAGGGCTAACTCTTTGACGAGCGGCGCGAGGGTCGCGCGCATGTGTTGGGCGGGTGTGACCGACAAGAGCGCGTCGCATGTGCTGAGCTCCATAAGGTGAGACGTGGCTTTAACCTTAGGAGAAAGCGGAACCTCGGGGAGATATAATTTATTCTCATGGCTGTTGTTAATTGCGTCCACGCAGTCTGTTTCAAATCCCCAAAGGGTAACGTCACGTCCAGCCATAGCGAGGGTTTGCGCGAGGGCGGTTCCCCATGCGCCTGCGCCGATGACACCGATATTTTGGTAAGCTTTGTTGGTCATGACTTTGGCCCTTTTTTACCGAATCCACTGGCGGGATTGCGCGCGGCGCTTTGTTCGTCGAGCGGCCACCGTGGACGCGCGCCCAAATTCAAATTCTGATTTAGATTATCGCCCATCTCTTCACCCGATGTAAAATGGGTTAATCCAGCCAAGGCAATCATCGCCGCATTATCCGTGCAATATTTCAGCGGCGGGGCGAGGAACGTCAAAGAATGGCGCTCAGATAAATCAATCAAGGTTTCGCGAATTTTCTGATTAGCCGCCACGCCGCCTGCGACGACGAAATAAGGCCTATCCACATCGGGGTGAGCCTGCTTGAAAAGTTTTATCGCGCGTTTGCAGCGGTCGAGAAATGTCTCGCAAACGGCCTGCTGAAAGCTTGCGGCGATATTAGCTTGCGTTTGCGGTGTTTTATCACTGGCATCAAAGGCGCGGGCGACGGCTGTTTTCAGCCCTGCAAAAGAAAAGTCTGCGTGAGGTTTGCCTTTAAAAGGGCGCGGGAATTGATAGGCTTTGGGGTCGCCGTTCTTAGCCAGCTTTTCGACACGCGGCCCGCCTGGGAAGCCAAGCCCCATATGCTTGGCCGTTTTATCAAATGCTTCGCCTGCGGCGTCGTCGACAGTGCTGCCAAGGCGGTGGTAATCTCCAAGGCCGTTGACGGAAATTAACTGTGTGTGCCCCCCCGAAATCAAGAGGAGTAAATAAGGAAAGGGGCAGGGGGCTGCGAGACGCGGAGAGAGCGCATGACCCTCGAGGTGATTTATTCCCATAAAAGGAACGCCTAGCGATAGAGCCAAGCCCTTACCCGCCATGAGGCCTGTGATAACGCCGCCCATGAGTCCGGGGCCAGCGGTGGCGGCAACGGCGCTAATGTCAGTGTAATCCACACCCGCGCTTTCAACGGCGCGTTTAATAATGCCGTCAATCTTTTGCATATGGGCGCGGGCGGCGATTTCAGGAACTACCCCGCCGTAGGGCGCATGGGCTTCATCTTGGGAGGCAATGATGGATGATAAAATTTTGACGTCACCACCAGAACCATAAGTAACCAGAGAGGCCGCCGTTTCATCACAGCTTGACTCAATGCCGAGAATGATCGGCGCGTCATCAGTGGTTTCACTCATTTTAGCGGCACTCTTTGCCATAGATGATTGTCCTCGTGTCTTGACCCAGCTCCTTGGCCTCACATATAGGGGGGGAAACAATAAATGGATAGGGCCAAGCGCCCTTTAATTAACCTATGACCCGACCTTTAATCATTGGAACCCGTGGTTCACCTTTGGCACTTTGGCAAGCGCGGTGGGTACAATCTCTTTTGGCCGCAGGTCATGAGGCGAATAAAGACCAATTATTTCCTATTAAAACCTTCACGACGTCCGGAGATACGCTGAAAGGCGACCTGAAAGACTTTGGCGGTAAGGGACTTTTCACCAAGGAGTTAGAGCAGTCTCTGATCGACGGCGACATAGATATGGCGGTTCATTCGATGAAAGATGTGCCGACACAATCTCAAGAGGGTCTATCTATTTCAACCATACTGCCCCGCGCTGATCACCGCGATGGGTTTATCTCTAAAAAATATGGCTCCATTGATGAGCTGCCCCAAGGGGCGCTTGTCGGGACGGCCTCTATTCGGCGCCGTGCCCAGTTGAGTGCGCTGCGGCCCGACGTGCGTTATACGTTGCTGCGCGGCAATGTAGGCACGCGTTTGGCCAAACTTGAGGCAGGTGTTTGCGACGCAACTTTCCTCGCCTGTGCAGGACTAAAGCGCTTGGGCCAAGGGGAACTGATTACCGAAACAATCGACGTTGATCGTATGTTAAACGCTCCCGCTCAAGGGGCTGTAGGCGTTGAAACGCGTGTAGATAATGGGAGCGCGAAAGCGGCGCTAGCGGCTTTGCATGACTATAAGACTGCGATTGCTGTCTTTGCAGAGCGAGGGTTTCTTGAAGGACTTGACGGTTCCTGCCGCACACCGATTGCGGCCTTGGCAGAGATACGCGGCGAGGAATTATTTATGCGCGGGGAAGTCCTGTCACTCTCAGGTGCGAAAAAATATACGGCAAGTCTTACAAGGCCAGTCCAAGACATGGCGGCAGCACGGCTTATGGGACTTGAGATGGCGAAAGACATTCGGGCACAAGTCGGGGATTTAGATAGCCTGTTTAATGAAGGTGATAGCTAATCCATGCCGCGCCTTTGGCTCACACGAACTCAACCTTTTGCTGATGAGAGCGCGGCGCGCCTTCGCAGCATGGGACATGAGGTCTGTGTCGCGCCTCTGATAGAGACGATCGAGCGGCTGCTTACATCTCGTTTGCCTGGGCCTGAAGCTGTGTTGATTTTCACCTCCCGCAAAGCGGTTGCTGTTTTTACTCGGCTCATATCAGGGCGAGACTGGGAGTGTATTTGTGTGGGTGACGCGACGGCGGAGGCCGCGCGAACTGCGGGGTTTGAACACGTCCATTCCGCGCAGGGCGATGCGAGCGATGTGGTCGCGTGGGTTCAGAAAAACACACCGATTGAGCGGCCACTTTATCATGCTTCAAGTGCCCACCCGCGCGGCGAGATTATAGAGCGCTTACAAAATGCAGGATTTCAAAAGGCTCACCGTGAGATTTTTTATGAAACTAAAATGATCATGGGCGACCCGCGAAACGAACCGCGCGCAGATGACATTATTTTGCTCTATTCGCCTATGGCGGCGGCGGCGCTTGTGTCCTTGGATATTGACCTGCAGGAGATGGAGACCATATCTATGAGCTCTGCCGTAAACGCCGCCTTAGGCTCGGCCCTGTGTAAAGAGCGGCGCATTGCTGATAAACCCACGGAAAATTCACTTTTCACTCAGCTTCCATAGGCTATGATACCAGCAAGGAGACCTAAATGTCTGGTGATGATGAAAAAGTAGAGGCTGAAACAGTCGATCCTGCGAGTGACGCGTCTGAAGATGATATGCTTGAGGTGGACGTTGAGACGACGCGAAAGCCTCGGTTTATAACAGGCCTATTAGGCCTTGCTGGAGGGCTTATCATTGCGCTCGGCGCTGGGAGCGTTGGCGGATTTGCCGCCCATGAATATTTCAAGTCACCCCCGACTGATATTGATCTTTTAGAGATTGAGGCGAAAATTTCAAAGCTTGAAACACGCGTTTCGGCGCAGGCTAAAAAGGACGCGCAACTCGAGGCGCATGTCCAAAAGGTGAGTAAAGGTTTAAATCAGGACTTAAAAAAATTCGAAAAGAAATGGTCACAAGACCTATCAACGCTTGAAGGCCTCGCGGAGAGTAGGCCTGTGGAAATCGAGACAGGCGTAACGCACGCTGATACAGGTTCAGATACCGATACAGATGATGGGGTCACGCAAACGGTCGATATTCGTCCCGAAATGCTCAAAGTTATTGCGGATATACGACGTGACCTTGGACAAAATATAAGCGATATTACCGCACGGGTTGAAACCTTAGAGACAGCCCATGATGAGGCAGAAGTGAAGCCTAGTGAGGCGGTCATACACTTCCCGATGGAGAGCTTTAAAGCGACCCTTGAAGGTGACGCAATTCCCGTTGAGGCCAATAGTAAATTGGGCAAGTTCTTGAAGAAACATGTTTCAGTTAGCCGCACGGGGCATGCTGACGCGGTGGGTCTGTTACAACGAATAGAGCAGGCGGCTCACGCGGGTGATTGGGACGCTGCGGTGAGTTTTTCACGTGACCTCCCCCCTGAGGCGCGCAGCCCTGTTGAAGAATGGATTGCAGCGACGCGTCGCTAACCCTATATCATAATTAAAATTTGCCACCTAACGGCAGGCTTAAATGCGAAAGCGAGACTATCACATGATGAAATATGTTATTGCCGTATTGGTTTTTGTCGCGGCTCTCGCTGGGATGTTGCTTTATATTGGTGAAGACCCTAGCTTAACGATTAAATCTGTCGGGGCTGTTGGTGGCTTGAAATCGAAATTGAATTTCGAGGGTCAGTTTAGCTGGCAAGCAATCATTGTTATCGGCACGCTTTGCACCATCGTCATGCTTGTGTTCTGGTCTTTTTTAACGTGGTTGTGGGGTTTGCCGAACCGCTTGAAAACGGGCCAAGGCCTACGGCGCGGCGCACGGGCTATTGACGCGGTGGAAGAGGCTCTGCTCGCTGGTGCTGAAGGGGACGCGGATAAGGCGCGCAAGAAGGCAGCAAAAGCGCAGGCTTTGATTAAAAGTCCAACCTTAGGTCATTTGATTAGTGCGCAAACAGCGGAAAGTGCTGATGACTTTGATGGGGCCGTGACCCATTATACGCAGCTATTGAAAAACCCACGGACAAAGGCTATCGCCGAAAAAGGCCTTGTTCGCCTGTCAATGGCAGGTGGTAACCTTGAAGAGGTTGTCACGCGTGCCAGTCAGGCGTTCACCCAAGATAAGCCAGCAAAGTGGGCGTTTGATCCGTTGTTTCGCGCTCGAGTGATGAACGGTGACTGGCAAGACGCGATTGATGTTCTATCTACGGCTGTTAAGCGCGGCCTAATTGATAAGGCCACCGCGCGTCGCCGCCGTGCGGTCTTGATGACGGCCGAAGCGCAACGGATGATGCGTGTGGAAGACACAAATGATAGCGGCATCGCCGCGACAATGCGCGATATGGCGATGACTGTTGCAGGTGAAAGCCCTGATTTTGCCCCTGGTGTCGCTCTGGCGGCTCAGATTTTATCTGACCTTAAAGAGGTTAAACCCGCCGCGAAATTGATCGAAAAGGCATGGGCCAAATCACCCCATCCAGCCTTATCTTTGGCCTACCGTGATCTATACGGCGAAGCCTCAGGGCGCGAGCGTGCAAAGCGTTACGCGACCTTGATTAAGCAAAATCCTGATCACCGCGAAACAACGATCTTGCAAGTTGAAGCCGCCCTAGACGGAGGTGATTTTGTTCAGGCATGGTCGCTTTTAAATCCGCTGGTTAGTGATACCCCAACAGCGCGCCTCTGTGCTTTGGCCGCACGCGCCGAGGACGGTCTCTCGAACCCCGTCGACGCCCGTATGTGGCTAGAGCGCGGCGTTAGTGCGCCTAGCGAAGCGGATTGGTCTGACCTTGACCCAGAAGGCAACGGCTTTGATTATACGGTGCGCGATTGGCAGCGTTTGGTCTTTACCTTCGGGGAAACGGGGGAGCTTATCCACCCGCGCTTAGAAGCAGGAGCCGCGCGTAAAATGCTGAAAGCAACGCCGCGCAAAGAGGAGACTGTGAAACCAACGCCCGCTAAAGAGGAAGAGGTTACTGCCACAGACGTTGAGACATCTATTGAACCTGATTTGGCCAATCGTTTGGACAGCTTATTAGATGGGTCTGATAAAAAGCCGACTTAAGGGATTAACTTATTTAATCGGCAGCCCATCTTTGCAAGTGAAGTGGCGAGCCATTGTCCCGTTGGATGTAACCTCAAGATCAATATCGGGATAGGTGACATCATCTATGTCAGGACGCCGTGAGCCAACCACGAGAAATGTGACCTCTTGATCTGATTTGTTCACAAGATGATGCGCGTTACCATCCCCTGCTTTATGGGCGAGCGCGTCACCTGCGTAGAGTAGTTGCTCTCCGTTATCATCAATCAATGTGGGCTGTCCTGTTAAAATATAACAGAACTCATCCTCTGAACTATGAACATGGCGTTGTGAGGCCCAAGAGCCTACGGGGAGGGTGACGAGATGGGCTCCGAACTGGGTTAAACCGCCCGCATCCCCCAAGCTCAGGACAGATCTATTCGCACAGGGCGCGTTATATTCCGGTGGGTAAGATGCGCCAATTTTTAACGGCGCATCCTTTGGGTCGATGAGGGGCAATTAGTGCCCCATATGCTTATCGACCGCGGCCATACCGCCTGCGGCTGTATCGGCGGATTTTATTTCCGCTTCGCGCTGCGCCCAGAGACGTTTCTGATATTTGTTCGATAAGATATCCGTGAAGACCAGGACAACGATCACGAGGTAGAAGGTCGATTTGCTCATGGCGTCGATCTTAAAGCCGAACAATTTCAAGTGCGCCAAATGCGCGCCTTCTGTGACGAGCAAAACGCCGACAAGGAAAAGAATAAACAGACCAAGAACTTGGTACATACGGTTCTTCTTAAGGAAGTCCGTCACCGCGTCAGCCAGTAAGATCATAGCAATCCCCGAAGCGATAATCGCAATTACCATCAAGGGTACTTGGTAGGATACGGCTCCCGTGACTTCATCTTTCACGCTTGCGATAGCCATAGCAGACAGGATGGAATCGAAAGAGAAAACAAGGTTCATCATTACAATTAATGCAATCGCTTTGCCGACACTGCGTTTGCCTGAGCCTTCACTATGTTCAATATGGTCAACCACCAACAGGTGATTAATTTCTTTAATCGCCGTGTAGATAATGAAAGCGCCGCCAAAGAGCGTTACCAGTGATTGCATGGTAAATTCGCCGTGGATGATGTTTCCAATATGAAGGTTAAACAGTGGCTTTGCGAGCGCGCCGAAAAGGGCGACAATGACGAAGAGCAAGATAATCCGTAGAGCCACGGCAATACCGATGCCCCATTTACGGACTTTTTTAGCGTCTTGCGGGTCGCCGACTTTGTTACTCTCAATGGCAATATATAGCAGATTGTCGAAGCCGAGGACGGCTTGCAGCAATATAAGCATGAAAAGTGTGAATAGTGCTTCTAAGGTCAGTAATTCGGCCATAAGTCCCTCCGTAATTTTTTTCCTACATGCCGTTAAATAAGTGATTTGAAAAGGGGGAAGGCGCAGCTTTTGTTAAATTTACGCTTATCCCAGATGTGATAAAGTCTTATGACACCGCTTTCTACTTGCTTGGGGTGGGTTTTGGCGCTTATGTCACTGTCAAAATGACAGATTATGTTTTGATAAGGATAAGATTATGAAGCTTTCTTCTGATATTTCAGCCGTTGTGACAGGCGGGGCGTCGGGCCTTGGTGAAGCGACGGCTCGGCTCCTGGCGAGCAAAGGCGTTAAAGTCGGCATTTTCGATTTCAATAAAGAGCGCGGCGAAGCGGTTGCAGCAGAAATTGGCGCGGTCTTCGCCCATGTGAATGTCGCTGATAATGATATGGTCGACGCAGGGTTTGACTTTGTCCGAGCGGCTAACGGCCAAGAACGGATTATGGTCAATGCGGCGGGCATTGGTCTCGGCATGAAAACGGTGTCCCGTAAACGTGACACAGGCGAAATTCTCGCCCATGATATTGCCGCCTTTAAACGCGTCATTGATATTAACCTCTTTGGCTCTTTCCTCTGCGCGTCTAAATCAGCTGCAGGCATGATGGCGATTGAGCCAACGGAACCCGACGGAGAGCGCGGCGTGATTATCAACACCGCGTCAGTCGCGGCGCAGGACGGTCAAATCGGGCAACTTGCCTACGCGGCATCTAAGGGGGGTATTTTGTCGATGGCCCTGCCGATGGCCCGCGATTTGGCCCGGGAAGGCATCCGCGCCAATACAATTTTGCCAGGCTTCTTTGAAACGCCGATTTATGAGCAAATGAAACCCGAAGTGAAAGAGAACTTGCGTGCTCATGTGCAGTTCCCCAACCGCTTTGGTACGCCGCTAGAGTTCGCAGAATTAGCAGAGTTCCTGATCACGCAAAGCTATATGAACGCCGAATATGTCCGAATGGACGCCGGCGCCAGAATGCCCCCGCGCTAGGCTTTAGATTTAGTTTTATGAAGAAAGCCCGCTTTAGAGCGGGTTTTTTATTGGAGAGTTGACCCCTAAAGGGGGCATTAGAAAGCTATTTTGCAACCTGTTCAACGGCGGATATGAACACTTCAAGTAAGACGACATAGACATCGACAAAATCAAAGACATTTGAACAAAAAAGACGTTCGATCTCTGGAGAAATCAAACGTCAGTTAGAGGGAGAGCCTGAGTTTCGGCTCACATGAGTACATACTGAAGATCAGCTGCGGTTCATTCTGTTTTGGATTAAATCATCAACGACCTCAGGTTCCGCTAGGGTTGAGATATCTCCAAGATTTCCAAATTCATTTTCTGCAATTTTACGCAATATCCGTCGCATTATTTTACCTGACCGTGTTTTGGGAAGGCTCGGTGCAAATTGTATGAGGTCGGGCGTGGCAATCGGGCCAATTTCAGTGCGCACATGTTTGACTAAATCTTTTTTTAGAGCCTCATCGACATTTACATCCGCCCTTACGGTTACGTAGGCATATATGCCCTGACCTTTGATATCATGCGGGTAACCCACAACCGCTGACTCGGCTACGGCATCGTGAGACACTAAAGCGCTTTCAACTTCAGCCGTTCCCATTCTATGCCCAGAAACATTTATAACATCATCGACACGGCCCGTGATCCAATAAAATCCATCTTTATCGCGGCGGCACCCATCTCCCGTAAAATAATTTCCGGGATAAGCACTAAAATAAGTGTCTTTAAACCTTTGATGATCTCCATAGACCGTCCGCATCTGACCGGGCCATGAATCCGTTATAATCAAATTACCATCTGCTGCCCCGTCTAATATACGGCCATCAGCATCAACAAGTTTAGGAACTATTCCAAAAAATGGGTGACTGCCAGCCCCAGGTTTCATATCCGTAGTACCAGGGAGTGGGACAATCATAGCGCCCCCAGTTTCAGTTTGCCACCATGTATCAACAATTGGGCATCGTCCTTCCCCGACGACATGAAAATACCACTCCCACGCTTCTGGATTTATAGGCTCCCCAACCGTACCAAGTAAGCGTAATGATGACCTTGACGTAGTTTTTACAGGCCCTTCGCCTTCACGCATCAAGGCTCGTATCGCTGTTGGTGCTGTGTAAAACAAGGACACTTGGTGTTTATCGCAAATCTGCCAAAAACGCGAGGCATCTGGATAGGTCGGAACCCCTTCGAACATAAGTGTCGTCGCGCCATTCGCTAAAGGGCCATAAACAATATAGGTATGCCCCGTTACCCACCCCACATCAGCCGCGCACCAATAAACGTCATCTTCTTTGAGGTCGAACACATAGTGATGGGTCATTGAGGCCCAAACCAGATATCCCCCTGTTGTATGTAAGACCCCTTTGGGTTTTCCTGTCGAGCCACTGGTATAGAGAATAAACAGCGGATCTTCGGCTTTCATAGGCTCCGGCGGGCATTCAGCAGATACCGTTTTGACTTCATCATGAAGGTAAAAGTCACGACCCTTTTGCATCTGCACATCTGCGCCTGTACGGCGAACGACCAGTACGCTCTCCACGATGCCAGCGATATCGCATGCGGCATCACAATTTTCTTTAAGAGATACTTTTTTAGATCCGCGCAACCCCTCGTCAGCTGTAATGACGAAACGTGAATCACAGTCCATTATCCTGCCTGCCAATGCATCCGGTGAGAACCCCCCAAAGACCACCGAATGAATGGCCCCAATACGTGCGCAGGCCAGCATAGCGTAAGAGGCTTCCAAGATCATTGGCATATAGATCGTGACTCTGTCCCCCTTTTTAACCCCTCTCTTTTTTAAGACATTCGCGAAACGGCAGACATCTTCGTAAACTTGACGATAGGTCAGTGTCCTTGAATCGCTTGGGTCGTTACCTTCCCATATGATGGCTGTCTTATCTCCCCGCTTTTCTAAATGTCTATCCAGGCAACTGGTCGTGACATTTAAAACCCCATCGGCAAACCATTCGATTTTAAGGTCTCTCTTGTCCCAAGAGACGTTTTTGGCTTTAGTATAAGGGGTCATCCAATCGATGCATTGGCCAAACTCACTCCAAAACCCTTCAGGGTCTGAAACAGACTGCTCATACATTTTTTTATATGTTTCGGGGGACAGATTTGCCTGACGCGCAAAGGCGTCAGGTACTGAATAGATTGGATCGTTACTACTCACAATTTACTCCAAATATACTTATCATGTTTGAGAGTATATCGCTTTAGAAGCCGTATTTTGTTGAAAAGGTGAACCGTGTTAATGAGCCATCGGTTCCGTTTTCCAATTCTCTTTCGCCGAGCAGACCTTCGAAGCCGACTGTGACTTTTGGTGCGATATCAAATAAGTAAGCCGCAAAAACAGATTGAGTGTTTTCTGTTGCCGTTAGGGGTAGGAAGTCTGGATTGTCAGCAAATAATGCTGAAACGCCAATATTAAATCTAGATTTTTCAGTTAATGGATAACGTAATGATACATGCCCCCCATATGAAGGGATAGCTTCCACGTCACCTGTTAATGGATTAACTGCCCCAGCATTAATAGAATTAAGCCCGATGTATCGCCCTAAACCTTCACCACCTGTAAGGCTAAACCGTAAGTCTCCTTCACCGACACCAATGCGACCAGCCGCGCTAAGACCCCACCCAAAATCAGATTCAGACGGTGTCGTTGCTGTGTCAAATCTTAGTTGTCGACCAATTGCAGCTAAAGAGAGGTTTCCGAAATCGCCTTTATAATTATACCGCGCCACGACATCAGGGACTGTATTACTATCTGCCTCTATCCGACCAGAACCAGCCGCTGGTGTAATGGTTGCATTACCATTTTCTAAAGCAAACTGGAAGTTACCAGTTGTATATCTAACTTGGGCTTGTCGTACAAACACCTGACCATCACCGAGAGTATAGAAGCTTGCGCTTTCTGGTATGGCAGAGGTGTTTTGGAAGGTTGACCATTCTTGACCAACTCTTAGGCCGTTATAATCAATATAAGCTCGTCGTAGCCGCGGCGCAAAAGAGCTTGAAACCCGCTCATTCCCCTGTCCGGATAAGAGAAAGTCTGTCTCAATATATGCCGTTGCGGTTTTTCCGCCAACATTACGACTTCCCGTCACTGAGAACCGTGTCGATTCAGCCGTTAAATCCGTTGTTGTCGTGCTATTATCCCCATTACCTACAGGTGTTGCCCCTGGAATATAAAAATCCCGTACAACTGACCCCCCTGCAAAACCGCCATCAGAAAACTCACTGACGTGTGTATCAAAATCAACAAAGCCGCCAAGTTTAAAGGTTGTATCGCCGACTTGAAAACCAGACTTAGAACTTTGATTTGATACTGTTACAGCAGAAGGTGTCGCTATTTTTTGTTCAAGCTGAATGACATCACTTTCGCCTTTAGCCTTTTCTGCGGCAAGTTCAGCCTTTAATTGAGCAATTTGAGATTCCATCGCTTGGAGACGCTGTTCAATTGAGCCCGTCTGCGAATATGCTATTGGAGCAAATGACGTGGCAATTCCTACCAATAAAATGAGTTTCAGTCTATTTTTCATGAGTATCTCCCCTGTTTTCTTAAGGAAGTTGTCTCTTAACTTATGGCTTCGCGCCATTAGCCATTGGTGCTAAGACTAAGGTCTTATACACCTTAGTCTTAGTAGCGGTTTATATGACTGTAATAAATATAAAATGCTAATCAGACGTATTAGTGACAGGGGAAATAATTGACCGAGTTCGTCAACGTATTGGTCATAGACGATCATCCGCTCTTTAGAGCCGCCTTAGAGCTTGCGCTAAACAAAGCCAAAATAGACATAGAAAACATCGATAGCAGTAATTGTATCGCCCATGCTCTTACTTTAATGAAATCAAAACAATATGATCTTGTTTTATTAGATTTAAATCTTTCAGATTCGCATGACTTTGAAGGCTTTACAAAAATTAAAGCCGCAGATGAAAATGTTCCAATCATGATCGTTTCTGCGACAGAAACAAAACGTGCCTTTTCAACGGCAAAGTCACTCGGTGCAGCAGGTTATATCCCTAAAAGTAGTGACTTAAAAACGATTTCAAATTCGATACAATTCGTCCTTAATGGAGGTAGTTCATTTCCTGCAGCATCAGAAGCCCCGGAGGGAATTGATGCGGCTGAAAAATTATCTAGCCTGACGCCGGCACAACATCGTGTCATGAATAATCTTTCTGATGGACTTTTGAATAAACAGATAGCTTTTGAGATGGGCATCTCTGAAGCGACCGTAAAGGCGCATATGACAGCTATTTTTCGAAAGTTAGGAGCCAATAACAGGACGCAAGCCCTGCTCATTTTTCGTAATGCAACGCGATTATAAAAGCAGAGCTATTCAGCTATTTCCTCATATAAACAACTCAGCAAAAACTGCTTTATATCGTCTGGGTTTGCGGGCTTAGATAAAACCCTAACATTATCATTAACAGCTTGACGCGTCATGCCTTTGGTCTTTCCTGCCGATAATAAACAAACATTGTCTGGACGTTCAAGGTGTGGGCGCAAGTGCGCAATCACATCTAATCCATCTTCCATATTGCCCAGTTGATAATCTGCAATAATCGCATTCACATTATTTTGACACGCAAGGGTAATAGCATCTTCGCCGTTCGTACAGGTAAGTACATGGCAATTCCACCGCGTTAATAACGCCGTCATGCCCTCTAAAATAGTGGCTTCATCATCAACACATAAAACGGTTAAGCCCTTCAATTCATCTCTTTTTATTTTCACGACAGAGGGAAGCGGAGTTGACCTCCAGATATGATTGCCTGCGCGTTTAAGCTTTACAGAAAAGACGCTCCCTTTTCCTTCAATTGACTTTAGACCTATTTGACTTCCCATGAGGTTTGACATTCGTTTAGCTACTGATAACCCTAAGCCAGCTCCCCTAATTCCCAAATTATCCACATCCTCAAAACGTTGGAATTCTTCGAAGATCATGCCTTGTTCATCAGTATTAATACCGGGCCCTGTGTCCCATACTTCTACTCTGACAGCCTCTCCAACCCGCCTCGCTCCCAAAACGATACCGCCTGATTTTGTATAGCGGCGTGCATTCGATAAGAAATTCCTTAAAATACTCGTCAAAAAATCAGGGTCTGCGTGCACGGAAAGACGTGTCGGGACGAACCGGATAGTTAAGTTAGCCTTAGTTGCCATAGGCTCAGCTTCTTCCACGAGGTCTTCAAACAGTGGCCCCAAGGGTATATCAGTAATTTGAGCCTTAACATTCGTATGATCTAAACGTGATATATCAAGAAGGCCTTTTAACAGTTGATCTGCGGATTGAATAGCATGGTCCGCTTTATTCAAAATATTGGCTGTTTCCGCTTCAACGTCAACAGCCCCTAAAAACAATCTAGCTGCATTAAGGGGTTGTAATAAGTCATGACTAGCTGCCGCTAAGAATCGCGTTTTTGATGCATTCGCTCCGACAGCTTCTTCACGCGCTCTGTCAAGCTCTACCGTCAATTCTTCCAATTTTTTAGTTCGCGTTTCCACACGTGCTTCAAGGTTTTCATTGGCTTCAATAAGGGCCTGCTCACGCCTTTTATCTTCAGTAATATCTGTGTATGTTGTCACATACCCACCGCCGGGCATAGGACTGCCTGAGATACGTAGATATCGCCCGTCAGGGTTTTGACGTTCATACTGATGGGGACGACCAGCCCTCATATGGTTTACTCTACGGCGTGCTTTATTAACTGCGTCTTCCTCTTCAATCCAGCCCATCGAGATATTATATTCAATTAAGCTTATGATTGGTTGCCCCACACGAATAAGGTCTAGGGGGTAATTAAACAGCTCTAAATAAGTCCCATTCCACGCAATAAGGTTTTGCTCATTATCGACAACGCTTATACCTTGAGATATATTTTCTAACGTCGATTGAAGCATGTGTTGATCAAAGCGAGCCGTATGGCTTTGCTGATCAAAAATTGTCAACAAATCATCAAGATCTACGTCCACTCCGGCTAAAACCGATGACATGATAACCCTTGCGGAGGACGCCCCTATCGCGCGTGCAAGTAGCTTTTCAGTGTGTTGTACAAGTTGCCAATCTGCATTCCCAATGCCTTTAATTTTAGCGTCATTATGCTTACCAAAATTTTCAAAAGAATGGGCGACGGCCTCCGCATCTAAAAACCTTGACGCTAACACAATGAGGCCATCTGGAGATATGGTTGTTATTTGCGTGTGAGGCTTTACACTGCTAACTATCTTACCTTGCTCAATAGCGGTAAACGCCACCGCCTGTACTCGGTCTCTAAGTCGTTCGGCTGACAAAAGAGAAATTAAAATGAAACCTAATAGGTTAATTGATATACTCCAAAAAACACCATGAGTTAAGCTGTCTTCAAAGGTTATTCCAAATAAGCCGTGAGGATGAAGCATATCTGGCAACAGCGCACTCATTCTATCAATGCCAAACACTGCGGGTAAAAAGAGCGTATACCCCCAAATAAACATACCCGAAGCAAGGCCAAAAATAACACCCGACTTCTTGCCGTGACGCCAATAGATAGAGGCGAGTAAAGCCGGCGCAAATTGCGCTGCGGCGGCAAATGACAATAAGCCTATAATAGCCAGGGCGGCACTATCTTCGGCTAAACGGTAATATCCATAGGCGAGTAACAGCAATCCAACAATCACCAAGCGACGAATGAGAATAAGACTCGCGCCGCCATCACTACTGCCAGTCGTCAATTTCCCACGTTCTAAAAAACTAGGAACAATGATGTCATTTGTAACCATGGTGGATAATGCAATCGTTGACACAACAACCATGCCCGTTGCCGCAGAAAACCCACCTAGAAAAACAAACATCGCGAGCATGCCGTCTCCCTTAGAAAGCGGCAATTGAATAACAAATAAATCAGGTGAAACATCTGAGGGTAATTGTGTCAGACCCGCCATCGTTATCGGAATAACTACAAGAGAGGTTAGCAAAAGGTAGAGGGGGAACACCCACCGCGCCCAATTTATATCATTGGGAGAATGGCGTTCAATCATGGCTACATGAAATTGTCGAGGTAGACAAATTATAGCGGCCATTGATAAAAATAAAATTGTAACGGACCGCGCAGATAGACTATCATTGCCAAAGTGATTTTGAGCATGACTTACCGTCGATACCAATCCACCATCGATCATCGTTATAGACAAAGCGCAAACCATCATTAAGGCGAGTAACTTAATAATAGCTTCAAAACAAAGAACGTGCATTAAGCCTCTATTGTGCTTTGTGACATCGGACTGTCGTGCACCAAATAATATTGCGAAAACAGCCATAGCCATAGCTGTAAAAAGAACCGTTTCATTTGAGGGTTCTATAGGTTCCCCGTTACGAGCGGCCATAGCACTCAAGCTAACACCGACTGATTTGAGCTGTAAGGATATGTATGGTAAGCTCCCCATCACGGCGGCTAGGGTCGCCAAAACCGCCACACTTCGACTTTTCCCATAACGCGCAGATAAAAAATCGGATAGAGATGTGATACTTTCGCGTTGGGCAATATCTCCTATACGTCTCATAACACGCGGAAAAAACAAGAAGACGATGGCAGGCCCTGCGTAGATCCAAATAAAGTCCCACCCAGAAGAGGCTGCAGTGCCCACAGCGCCAAAATATGTCCAAGATGTACAATAAACAGCGAGAGCTAACGCATATACAAGCCCGCTTACGGGTTTTATTGGCTTATTATCGTGATTAAGAGTCGCGTCTCTGTCACCTCGCCAAGCAATATAGAAGAGACCTGAGACATATATAGTCGTGATAGCTATGGTTAGCCAAACGGGCATAGTTATTCCTTATAAAACAACTATGATGAAATTTAATATAATTTGCAATATCGCCGATAGTCTTAAAGTCAAAAAAAGGCCGCACCCTAAAAAGGATACGGCCAGTTATTTAATATTTAGAAAGACGACGCTTATTCAGCTGGCGTCATGCCACCTTCGGCCATGCCGTGAGATGTTCGTTGACCTGGGATACGAATATCCTGAACCAGATCTTGAATTTCTTGTGGTGGCTCTGGTGTCACGAGTGACACACCAATACCGATCGCCGTCGAGAGCCACATGAAGACAAATCCAATACCTTCAGGCGAAACGCCCAAGAACCACTGATCTGATGTACCACCTCCAAATTTGAAGTAATAAATATAACTAAATGTGGTTACAAGTCCGACGGTCATAGTTGAAATCGCGCCTTCCTTATTCATTCGTTTCCAGAATATTCCCAAGAAGATGACAGGGAAAAGCGAGGCCGCAGCCAATCCGAACGCAAAGGCGACCACCTGTGCCACAAATGGTAGTTGGGTGGCAAAGATGCCTAATAATCCGGCACAGACAACAGCAGCAGCTGCAGCTACGCGAGCGGCAAACATCTCTTGTTTTTCCGTCATATCTGGTTTGAACGTACGTTTTAACAAGTCATGACTAACAGCAGAACTAATGACCATGAGCAAGCCAGCAGCCGTTGACAGCGCAGCCGCAAGACCACCCGCAACAACAAGTCCGACAACCCAGCCCGGAAGCTTAGCAATCTGTGGGTTAGCTAGAACGAAGATATCACGATTAGGTACAACCTCATTCGCAATGCCATCAGGAGCAGCTGGTCCGCGGTATTGCATAACACCGTCACCATTCAGATCGTCATACTTAAGAAGACCTGTTTTTTCCCAACTCTTATACCATTCTGGAACGGGCTTACCACCATCTGCCAAAATTTGAGCTGCGCGTTCTTCATAGTTTTCACTATCTTGAATATAAGTCGCTTCATTAACTGTATCGACGAAGTTCATCCGTGCAAATGCGCCAACGGCTGGAGCCACTGTGTAAAGAAGAGCAATAAACATCAAAGCCCAACCTGCAGATTTACGGGCAGCTTGTGCTGAACTCACCGTGAAGAAGCGAATGATAACATGCGGTAATCCCGCCGTACCAAACATCAAGGCAGCCGTAATACAAAACACGTCCATCTTCGACTTGGTTGTTGACGTATATTCTGTGAAACCAAGGTCCGTTACAACCTTATTGAGCTGTTCAAGCATACCAACATCAGTACCCGCAGCGTTTCCTATGAATCCCAGTTGAGGGATAGGATTACCAGTAATCGTCAAGGAGATGAAGATAGCCGGAACTGTATAGGCGAAAATCAAAACGACATATTGCGCAACCTGCGTATATGTAATTCCTTTCATACCGCCCATAACGGCATAAACAAATACAATGGCCATGCCGATGAGAATGCCTACATTAAAGGGAACGCCAAGGAAGCCAGAAAAAGCCACGCCTACGCCCTTCATTTGTCCCGCGATATAAGTGAAGGACACGAAAAGCGCACATACAACAGCAATAACCCGTGCGACTTTAGAGTAATATCGATCTCCAACAAAGTCAGGCACGGTAAATTTACCAAATTCGCGCAAATAGGGCGCAAGAAGTAAGGCTAAAAGCACATAACCGCCGGTCCAGCCCATAAGGTAGACGGAACCGCCATACCCAAGAAAGGCAATCAAACCTGCCATTGATAAAAATGACGCGGCCGACATCCAGTCAGCGGCAGTTGCCATACCATTCACTGTTGGGTGAACATCATGACCAGCGACATAAAACTCTTCAGTCGAGCCAGCTTTGGCCCAAATTGCGATACCAATATAGATACCAAAGGTCAGAACGACCCAAAAAATTGTCCATGGATCAACCATAACCTACCCCTTAATTCCGAATTTTTTCTCATATTGAGTCATCTTACGACAGTAGATGACAATGAGTGCTAGGAAGACATAAATCGATCCGTTTTGGGCAAACCAAAACCCAAGCGGCGCACTGCCTATGGATAGATTATCTAATGCTTCACGAAAAAGGATTCCTGCTCCGTAGGATACGAGAAACCAAATGACCAATAGTGATATTGTAAGCTTTATCGTCGCTTTCCAATATCCTTCCGGATCTTGTTTGTTAGTTGTTGCCAAATCTATCTCCCCTGTTTTTTGGTTATGTTTCGGCGAATTTAAATGGGATATCCCCAAATTAAATTTCGGCTAAAACATGTAAGAAAGGTAGGGAGACTTTAGTCTAAGGTGGCGCTAACCGGCTTTGCGTTCTTTAAATCCGGCATGGATCAATAAGCCCGCAGCCACAAAACCACCTAGAATATAGATTTCACGAAGACCTAACCCAGGCTCATTGAGAGCCTCCAAGCCGCGCATGCAAAATATAGCGGCGAGCAAGAGACCAACAGAAATGAACATATGGGATTTCATATCGTAATATTTGCTCTTATTTCATCAGGCGGTCAACGTCTTGTACCTTAGACTTTAGTCTGCATGTCCATGTAGATCTAGTGCGCTCTAATTTTGTAGATAAATTGTTGCCGTGACTTAATTCCACTCGACCTGAGCATTAAACCTAAATCTCTGCAATGAGGATCGCTAGGTGAGCTGATGTGTGAAATTGCAGAAGCGCAAAAGTACCGTTAATGTGATAAAGTCATTTCAATCCTCTAAAAAGTTATAAAGCGACACGCCTCTGGTTCGTTCGTCAAAGCTTAGGGCTTTGTTGAGGGGGGCATGGGCGCGCTGTCGGCAATGCGGGCGTTCACAAAGATAGCAGTTTACGCCGATGGGCGTGGGTTTTGGGTTTTCCAGATTATAGTTTTGTGCGTAGGTCAAACGCGGCGCATAGGCGATGTCGCAGCCAAGACCTATAGCTAATTTTTGCGGTGGTGCGTTGTAAGTTCCGTCCGAACGGCTCACCATTTTCGCGATAGAGAAATAGGTCGTCTCATCTGGCAGTTGTATCATTTGGCTTATGGTGGAGCCGGGTGCTTGGAAGCACTCATGAATGTTCCAAAGCGGGCAAGCTCCGCCAAATTGTGAGAAATGGAACCGACCGGCGCTAAAGCGTTTGGATACATTTCCCGCCACATCAATACGAACAAAGAAAAAAGGTATGCCACGCGCGTCTGGTTTTTGTAGCGTAGTGAGGCGATGGGCGGTTTGTTCAAAACTTGTCCCGAAGCGGTGCCCTAAAAGATCGACATCATATTTAATACTCTCGGCTTCTTGGAGGAAGCGTGTGTACGGCATTAATGTCGCCGCAGCGAAGTAATTCGCTAGAGATGTTCGCATGAGGCCTTGGGCTTCACGGTTGGGTAGGTTCGCGACTTTGACGATATCATCAATCAGGTCTCGGTGCTCTAACATACCGATTTGAAAGGCGAGCTGAAACCGCCGTCCAGATTGACGTAGAAGTTCAGAAAGATTGATGCGCTTGGAGTGACGATCAAAGTAACGCAACATCTGCGGCATGATACTAATGGGGACGATACGAACACTTATATCGTGCTTGTCTTTAAGACGTTCCGTCAGCGCGGCATGGGGTTCTCGCTTTGTCACACCGAGCTCGTTTGATAAAGCTTCTGCGGCAGCGTCGAGGCGCGGAAAGAAATTTTTCTGCTGATGAATAAAGCGGCGAACGGTTTCGACCGCTTCAGCAGATTGTTCTAATAATTCCACCTTATCTCTGTCTATGGCCATATCTGTGTTACGGCGCGACAAATCTCGGTGTTTACTATAGAGCTTCAAAAGAGCTTTTGCCGCGTTGGGGCTTATGTTCACGAGGTCTTCGGCTTCGTTTTTCGAAATAGATTCGCCCTTGAACAGGGGGTCGCGAAGGGTTTCGTAAATTTCTGCGACAAGGTGAGCGTCACCTGCACCTGTCAAATTGCTTATGTCAAAATCATAGACCTCCGCCATTTTCAGCAAGACTTTTGCGGATAAAGCGCGTTGATTGCGTTCAATCAAATTGAGGTAAGAGGCTGAAATATCAAGGTCTTCTGACATTCTAGCCTGCGTTATGCCTAATGTTTGACGAAAGCGTCGCACACGCGGGCCAATCAGTAATTTTTCATTTTTATTCGCCATAATATTTACAAGCTTTACAAAAATACTGCGATTAATTTTACAGTGTTTACTAAAATACCGTTAATTTACAATTACTTATAGCATGTTATAGGAAGGTGTAAATATAGTAACTCCATAATATCTATGGAGATACTCATGAGCTTAATAGCAACGAATACTGACCAAGTTACACCTCGCCACCGTGTTTTAGCGAAGGTCGTAAAGAAGACGGCGGCCCGTTATGGGGATGTCTTAACGCCCGATGCATTGTTGTTTTTGGCAGACCTTGAACGGCGCTTTGGCCCTCAACGTAAAATCTTGCTTGAAAACCGCCAATTACAACAAGACCGTTTTGATGATGGAGAGATGCCAACTCAGCCTGTCGAGACGGCGCATATTCGCAATAGTGTTTGGGAAATAGCCGACTGTCCAGCTGTCCTTAAAGACCGGCGTGTTGAGATTACCGGTCCCGTTGACCGGAAAATGATGATCAATGCGCTGAACTCTGGCGCTAAAATGTTCATGGCTGATTTTGAGGATGCGTCTAGTCCAACCTTTGCCAATATGATTGAGGGTCAGATTAATATGTATGATTATGCTCGAAATGTACTTTCATTAAAGACCGAGAAAAAATCATATACGTTAAATGAAACGACAGCAACGATGTTAGTCCGGCCCCGCGGCTGGCACCTCGAAGAAGCGGGTATCACCGTTGATGGTCATCCCATGTCAGCTAGTCTCGTGGATTTTGGACTGCACTTCTTTCACAACGGAAAACTCTTAGCCGATAATGCCCGAGGGCCTTTTTATTACCTGCCAAAAATTGAGAGCTACCAAGAAGCGCGCTTATGGAATGATGTTTTCAACTTTGTCCAAGCTGTACGCGATGTTCCCAATGGTACGATTAAAGCTACTGTTTTGATTGAGACCCTACCTGCGGCCTTCCAAATGGATGAAATTCTTTATGCTTTGCGCAATCATGTTACGGGGTTAAATTGTGGGCGTTGGGACTATATTTTTAGCTATATTAAAACGCTGCGTAATCATAAGCAGTTCCTTTTGCCAGACCGTGCGCAAGTTGTTATGGACCGTGGTTTTCTCTCGGCCTATGCATCTCGTCTTGTTGAGACCTGTCATAAACGCCGAGCCCATGCCATGGGCGGCATGGCGGCTCAAATCCCTGTAAAGAACGACGAAGCCGCAAATATTGCCGCCTTTGACAAGGTACGTTTAGATAAAGAGCGAGAAGCCAAGTTAGGTCATGACGGGACGTGGGTGGCGCATCCTGACTTAGTTCCTGTCGCTATGGAGGCCTTTAATGCGCAAATGCCAAACCAGCACCAGATACTTAAAAAACGCCAATACCCTCGCGTTTCAGATGAAGCTATGCTGTCTCCTCATAACGGGAGTGTTACGGAAGCGGGTGTTCGCACAAATATAGAGGTCGGCATTCGTTATATTGCCGCGTGGCTATGCGGACGCGGTGCTGTGCCTATTCATAACCTCATGGAAGACGCGGCGACAGCCGAAATTTCTCGCAGCCAAATTTGGCAATGGCTCACCCACGGGGCCAATGTTGATATGGACGGCGGATATAAAGAAACGCTGTCCAAGCGTTTATATACGCGCATTTTCAATGAAGAAATCGCCAAACTTAAATCAGAACTCGGCGATAATTACGTGACGGGACGTTTCCCAGAAGCCGCTGATATTTTCACTCAGACGGCGACGGCTCAAGTTCTGCCTGAATTCCTAACCATTCCTGCTTATTCAATATTGGAGGCTTAAATGACCTATTCATCAACACTTTCTACGCTTGAAAAAAGATACCCAAACGGTGCGCCTGCTGGGATAAATATCGAAGACCTTGCGCAACTTAAAACGCAAAACACTTTTGAGACTCATCTTGATATTGCTAAGTCTATGGCAAAAGTTATGCGGGCCGACATGGCGCGTTATGACGGCGATAGCCGTAAGTTTACACAGTCCCTTGGTTGTTGGTCTGGGTTCCATGCCATGCAAATGATGCGGGCGATTAAACGACAAAAGGGAACGCTTGACGGCTCTTATGTTTATCTCTCTGGTTGGATGGTTGCGGGTATGCGTAACCGATTTGGGCATTTGCCTGATCAGTCTATGCACGAAAAAACATCTGTCGTTGATCTTATCCAAGAGATTTATACATCACTCCGCCAAGCGGATGAAGTTGAGCTTAATGACTTGTTCGCAGACTTGAATGCGGCTGGCACACAAGCTGAAAAAGACGCGGTTATTGCCAAAATTGACGCCCACGAAACCTATGTGCGCCCGATTATTGCGGATATTGATGCAGGCTTTGGTAACGTCCATGCAACGTACTTACTTGCTAAGGAAATGATTAAAGCAGGGGCATGTTGCCTTCAGATTGAAAACCAAGTCTCTGACGCTAAACAATGTGGTCACCAAGACGGTAAAGTCACGGTTCCGCGTGAAGACTTTGTTGAAAAACTTCGTGCGTGTCGTATGGCTTTCGAAGAGCTTGGTGTGGATGACGGTGTTATCGTTGCGCGCACAGATAGTCTCGGAGCGGGCCTAACACAGAAAATTCCCGTTTCGACCAAAGTTGGCGACATGGCTTATGAATATACCAAGTGGTTGGAAACTGAAGCCGTCACGGATGACAATCCATTATTAGAAGGTGACGTTGCGCTTTTTATCGATGATGAGCTTCGTAAACCTGTGCGCCTTCCTAACGGTCTTTATAAATTCAAAGACGGGACGGGTGAAGCCCGTGTTGTGGAGGATTGTATCTCATCGCTTAATGACGGCGGCGCTGACCTTCTATGGATTGAAACGGCGACCCCAAATGTGGCTCAAATAGCCAGCATGGTAAACCGTGTCCGTGAAAAAGCGCCTCATGCCAAACTGACATACAATAATAGCCCGTCCTTTAACTGGACGCTCAACCTGCGTAAACAAGTTCGCGAGGATTGGGTTGCAAGTGGTGACATAAAAAAAGCCGATTACCCTGAGGGCACACAGCTTATGTCTGCTAGGTATGATGAAGATAAGCTCGGCCTTGAAGCTGATGCGCGACTTCAGGCTTTCCAAACAGATATTGCTCGGGAGGCTGGCGTCTTCCATAACTTGATTACTTTGCCGACATTCCACGGTACGGCGAAGATTATGAATGATCTATCTGAGGGTTATTTCGGTGAGCAAAAAATGCTAGCTTACGTCAAAAACATTCAGCGCGAAGAAATTCGTAACAATGTTTCAGCCGTCAAACATCAACATGAAGTTGGCTCCAACCTTGGTGATGACTTCAAAGAGATGACGGGCGGTGAACGTGCCCTCAAAGCGGGCGGTGAGCACAATACGATGAACCAGTTTGAAAACGCTGCTTAGGTTCTAACAACCACTTAGCTCCCTGGAGTCGGTGAAGTTATTTTCACCGACTTTAAGCTGCATTATAAGTTTCGCCTCTGTCGGCAGAGTTCAATCAAAACATCAAAATTTGAGTAGTTTCATTCTCTGCAAGGGCAGGACTATTAGGGGCGCGCCTGATGAGGCAATCGGCTTGACTTAGTGGAACCACGAGGCCGCTGTCTTGACGGTTGAGCGTGGTAACAGTTCCGATGGATGATAGGCGTGCACGCAGGAAGCTTTCTCTGGGGCCATTGCTAGGCATAGCTTGGGTGAGTTGAGCCTTGCTCCACGGCAGGGTTCCAAAGACCAAATAATATAAGAATAGATGAGCTGCGACCCACGCCGAGGATGGATTGCCGGGTAAGCCTAAAATGCACTGCTCTGCGCGCCGAGAAAACCATGCAGGCTTACCGGGTTTAACAGCGACCTTTGAAAATATCGACGTAAAACCTAAATCTAAGGCTGTTGGTTTCATGAAGTCATAATCACCCACGGAGGCCGCGCCAATAGGGACGATGATGTCGGCGGTGCAGGCTTCAAATTTAGCGCGAATATCATTAGGGTCGTCGGTGGCAATGCCAAGGTCGATCACATGCACGCCCCAGTCCTTTAGCCGCGCGGTGAGAGCGGGCATAATGGAGTTGATGATTTGACCCGTTTTGAGTTTTGATCCCACGGGCTTTAATTCATCCCCGCTACTGAGGAGGGCTATGGTTGGCATTTTTTTGACAGTGACTTCCGCAAGGTTACAGGTTGCGAGTCCCAATATCATGGCGGGGGTTATGCGCTCTCCTGCGCGAAATAATAGATCTCCCGCGCTGAAGTCCGCCCCCGAAGGTCGGATGTAATGACGATTGGCTTGGCGGGGCGTGAAGGTGACGGTGCTGTCTTCACCCAAAATAGCGTTTTCTTGGATTTCGACTTGGTCGGCCCCGTCTGGAATGAGCGCGCCTGTGAAAATACGAACCGTTTCATTTGGCTTGACGTGCCCGTCAAAAGGCACACCTGCGCGGCTTTCGCCAATGATAGTGAGGCTATTATCTCGATCAGATTTCCGTAAGGCATAGCCATCCATGACAGATACGGCGTGAGCGGGAAAGGTAATGGGGGCGATGATGTCTTGCGCTAAAATACAGCCGTTAGCGCGGGATAAATCAACGCGCTGTTCGCCCCAATTGGGACGGTGCTTATCTAGTAAGGCCAAGGCGTTATCAACGCTAATCATATTTTGCGGAGTCTTTTGGCTCATCTTTTAAAATCGCCAGACTTACCACCTGTTTTTGCTAACAAACGAATATCGGTAATCTCTATCGCCTTGTCGACCGCTTTGAGCATGTCGTAAAGCGTGAGGCAGGCGATTGACACGGCGCTGAGAGCCTCCATTTCCACTCCCGTCTTGCCGTCGGTTTTGGCGGTGGCAGTCACGCTATAGCCAATCCCGTCCGCGAGCGGTGCAATTTGGGTGGTAACTTTAGTCAACGGCAGGGGATGACAGAGTGGAATAAGCTCAGAGGTTTTCTTGGCTCCCATTATGCCCGCCAGCTCCGCAATCGCTACAGGGTCGCCTTTTTTATTGGGGCCGCTTAAATCAAACGCCTCTTGGCTCATGATGACTTTGCCTTCCGCCGTGGCTGTGCGTTGCGTAACGGCCTTGTCAGAAACGTCGACCATTTGAGCGCGGCCTGAATTATCTATGTGCGTAAGTTTGCTCATTTTTCTAGTAACCTTGGCATAAGTTCAACCATATTACACGGGCGGTGACGTATATCGAGCTGCGAGGAAATAACCTTATCCCACCCGTCTTTGACCGCGCCGTTCGAGCCCGGAAGGCAGAAGATAAATGTGTTTTTTGTTAGGCCTGCAAAAGCCCGTGATTGTAAGGTGGAGAGGCCGATGGATTGGAAACTGACCTGATGGAAAACAACAGAGAACCCATCAATGATTTTATCAAGCAGGGGTTTGACGGCTTCGACTGTGACGTCCCGTCCTGTTAAGCCCGTACCGCCGCTCGTGATGACCGCGTCAATATCGGGGTCGTCGATATAGCTCGTTATAATGGCGCGGATTGATTGGATGTCATCTTTGACAACCCGACGTTCAAAGACATTATGACCTGCTTTTGTAATGCGCTCTTGCAGCGTTTGGCCTGACGTGTCCGTTTCTAATGTGCGGGTGTCAGATATGATTAATATGGCAATCGTAATCGGAACAAAATCTATGCTCTCATCTATACCAAGGCTCATGATTTTTTGTCCCATCGTTTGGCGTCGCTATAATCCTGTGCGCGCGGTTCTATCCATTTTTCACTGTTTTCATAAACTTCCTTTTTCCAAAAGAAGGCTTCGGTTTTGAGATAATCCATTAAAAAATCTGTCGCTGCAAAAGCGTCACGGCGATGTTTCGCAGCGGCGGCGACAAAGACGATTGTCTCACCTGGTTTCATGCTTCCCGTGCGGTGGCGAACCATAACATCGTCTAACTCCCACCGTGACCGCGCCGTGTTGATTGCCTCTGCAATACCGTTGCTCGTGACAGGGTGATAGGCTTCTAAAATGAGCGCGCATGTGTTGCCGTCATCTTTGTCCATGCGCACATTGCCGCTAAAGCTGACCACAGCGCCCGAATGGGGATTGTCCGCTGTAACCTGCGCTAATAAGGCATCAGGAAAGAGGGGGTCGCTCGTGACCATCATCCGCCGCCTACGGGCGGAAAGAAAGCGATAGTGTCTTCATTCGTTATAGTCTGCGTGTCTGTCGCAACCTTACCATTCACGATAGCGCGAATGGTTGCGGAGGTGAGGGGGGCGCCGTCCAATTGAGCGTTTAAATAATCTCTCAGCGCCGTTATATTTGTAAGGCTGGCAGGTAGCGTGATCTCTTGCGTCGGGCCGCAATTGTCAGATAGTCGTCCTAAAAACTCAACCGTCGCCATTTTATCCTCCAGTGACCGACATATGCCGTGCGAGGCTCGGGGTGTCACTAATGGAAAAGTCATGGGCTTCGGGTTTTAGGTTTACAGCTCTCGCGATTTCACTGTCCATATTGCCGCCTTGTTCGCGCAACACTTTGCGCAGATCAATATGATCGTCTTGGCCAAGGCACATGTAAATACGTCCCGTACAGGTTAAGCGGACGCGGTTGCAGCCTGCGCAAAAATTATTAGTGAGCGGGGATATAAATCCAATGCGTCCCCCTGTCTCAGATACAACACTATAGCGCGCGGGGCCGCCGAGCGTGTCTTTGTTTAAGACGGGCGAGAGATCAAAATGCTTAGTCAACAGGTCTTTAGCGGCGGTCATGGGAACATATTGCTCGCGGCGAGATACGCCCGTTTGTCCCATAGGCATGATTTCAATTAAGCTCATGTCGAAGTTTTGGGCGTGCGCCCAGCGCATCATATCGGGGATGTCTGTAAGGTTCTCTGGTAGTAGCACCGTGTTGAGTTTAATCTGCAACCCGGCCTCTTTTGCGGCTTGGATACCCTCCATCACTTGAGACAAAACATTCCTGCGTGTGAGTTTAGCAAAGACATCTGGGTTAAGGCTATCGAGCGAAAGATTAATTCGCTTCACACCCAGCGAGGCGAGATGGTCAGCATATTTGCTAAGCTGTGTCCCATTCGTCGTCAGTGTAAGTTCTGATAGGTCTTGACCCAAGCGTGGAGAAAGCTGAGCGAAAAGCTCCATCACGTCTTTGCGCACTAAGGGCTCACCGCCGCTAATACGGATTTTCTCTACGCCGAAATCTATGAAACGGTGAGAGATTTTAGCCAATTCTTCAAGGCTAAGCAAATCCGTCTTGGGCAGAAACGTCATTTTTTCTAACATGCAATATTGGCAACGTAGGTCACAACGATCTGTCACAGAAATGCGCAAGTATTTTATTTCACGGCCAAATTTATCGACGAGATTAGGCATCTAAGATATTGCCGAATACAGATCTTGTAATTTTATATGGGGGTTACATCTTCTCATAGATTAGGTGTAACACATGGATTATATTCAGAGCAAGCATCGTGCATTAGCGAGAGGGTATAAATTGAGATTTAAATTCCAGCGACTCATTAATTCAAATGGCAATAGTATGGGGTGTGGGGCAGGGTAATGAAGTTAAGCCTAGCTTTCACTTTTCTCTTAACGGCAGCTCTCTATGCCTCAGCAGGCTTTGGGGGAGGCTCAACTTATACAGCGCTATTGGCCGTATCTGGCACGCCTTTTTACGTCATTCCAATTGTGTCGCTTATATGTAATATCTGCGTGGTTGCGGGTAATTGCCTTCGTTATTTTAGAGCAAAGCTTATTTTTCTAAGCGATGTTTGGCCCTTACTCATTCTGTCAATCCCAGCCGCCTTCTTTGGGGGGCGGTTAAATATATCAGAAGCCATTTTTATTGGCTTGCTATGCCTTGCCTTGTTTATAGCTGGGGCCAGAATGATATTAAGCCGAGAAGAGACTCATAGCGACCCGCAAGACCTTAGTCGTAATCCTATGATTTGCGCCTTCATAGGCGGCGCTATCGGTTTTTATTCTGGTATTGTCGGCATAGGCGGGGGGATATTTCTTGCGCCTGTACTTTACAAATTACGCTGGGGGCGAGCGCAGGAAATTGCAGCCGTGTGTAGTGTTTTCATTTTGGTGAACTCTGTGTCTGGCTTGGGTGGGCATTTTATTAAGGTGAGTGCATTTGAATTTGTCCCAGAGATAATATCTTACGTACCCCTTATTATAGCTGTGCTTATAGGCGGCACGATTGGTAATGTCATGAGTATAAGGTTTTTAAAGTCGAGCATTCTGCGGCGTATTACTGGGCTGTTAATTCTTGCCGTTGCTATAAGGTTACTGATTAAATGGGTTGGGTTAGTGGCTGTTTAGATGGCTTATAATTTCTATGCTGGTCACATTAGTCACGCGTTGGAACGGTTTTAAGAGATTTATAATCATCAACTGTATTTATATTCATGAAGCTTCCGCTCGTCTTATCGTTAATCAAAACAGGGTGGGAGTTGATAGCAGAATGTAGACCTCTGACCGAGTGGATTTTATGGGTCAAAATGTGATGCTTAATGTTTTCAAAATCAGGCAGAGGCCATGCGGCATGTAGCCAATGGGCCTGCTCTGAATGTTGACCGTAACAGGCCTTACCCGAGACGCAAAGCATATCGCATATAGTGGTTGGGAGGATGGGCGTATCGACGGGGAGGGTAACAATACCCGATAGGCCTAAATTTTCCGCCCAAGCGAACGCAGCTAATAGCCCGCCCGCAGGGCCGATGGATTTTCCATCAATCGTAATATCAGTAAATTGTTCACTATTGGGCGCATCTATTTCTGATTGTCCGACGCTTATCGCGACATGATCAAAACTGTTTTCGAGACGGTTAAGGGCGATGTCTCTAAATGTTGAATCTTTGAGGGTGAGGGCGCTTTTATCCCTTCCGCCCATGCGCTGACCTCGCCCCCCCATCATAAGGACTCCGCCCCAATTTTTATGCATCATGACCATACGCTTAGTATTACGTCACGACCCGGGATTATCCAAGGAGACTTTATGTTAACTTTAAACCTTTTAAGGGCGGCGACTCACGGGGCCCCTTAGGCGGCGTGCTTAAACTGGCCTTACACTGCAATTTTAGACTCACGATTGCATCGACTAAACGTGGCATTTTACTAGGCGTCGGCGGAACGCAGAGATTGCGGAGGTTTTTCTGCGTACCTTCTGCGCTTGATTTAATTACCTCAGGCCGTCTATTAACGCCCAACAAGTGCTAGAGTATGGCGTTATTGATGCTTCTTCGCGCAGTGGTTTTCGTAACAAGACCATCGCCTTAGCAGGGAGTGTTATTGAAAAAATATTCCGATTATGCGTGTGCATGACCGTCAGGTTATGGTTGACCTGTCTATCGACGAGAAGGACTATATTCTGGGCGTAGACTATTGGAATGAGTAAGGTCTTTACAAGCTAAAAAGTTTAAAGCTCAATATGGCACTGATCTTACACCGTCTCCTTTGCTTGAACAACAAGGTGGCCGCTTGTGAAAGTGTCGGGCGACTGGAGGCGTTCATAATCGATTTCATAGGCATTATAATTGTTGTTCAGCCCAGCCGTTCTGGCTTGCCAATTAAAGACACTGAAAATGAAGGTTATTTTAATGGATTTGTCATGCTGATTTTAATGGTTGAAATGTCATTTAGCAAACTATGCTTACATTTATCCAATAGTTCATCATCGTCACAGTCTTCTAAAATGCAATCAAAGAAAAATGCAATTTTTTGTTCAAACTGCGTAAAGGAAGTAATTTGATATTCAAAAACTTCGTCAATGGTTTGACTGTATTTAAGTGAAGTTTGGTCGGCTAAAGTTTCATTTCCGTCAAGTAATAAGGCATATAATTGTTCGCGTAGTTTGGACGTATTGGAAATTAAATTCGCGAACGAATGTAGGCGCGGTTTGTCCATGATACTTTATTCCAGAAATGTTTTTGCTTAGTATATATATACAATGATTGCAAAATCACTCTGGAATAGCAACCTAGATTCGCACTAGGCCAAGTGAGACAGCTTTGACGGCTGTTGCAGTTCTGTTTGTTGTATGTAATTTCATGCCCATAACATTAACATAAGACCCTATAATATGGGTTGAAATGCCGAGTTCTTTTGCAATTTCAATGTTCGTCTTTCCTCTTATTAACATCTGCAAAACTTGTTTTTCTCGAGAAGATATGGAGGGTGATTTTTCACTGTTATTGCAGTAAATTTCGATGAATTTATCATGAACCAAGCTAAAGAGTGCACGCAACAGACTTACACTTTCGTTGAGTGTTTCTTCTTTCTCATTTTGAGCATCAAAAACAGTGAATGCGTTTAAATAACGTGGACCGAAATATGGTATAATATAGGCTTTTGTGTTTTGCTCAAATGCTCCAAATGCTGAATGAGATAAGGTAAGATTTTTAATTGAAACAGGTGTTAGCTCTAAAGGTTGATTCAGCGTTGACGATGATAACTGCTGAAGCGCATCAAATATGTCATCTTTTTCCTTTTGTACAAGCTTGGTAACTGGATTTAATGTATCGGGAATGAGTTTATATATATGCAGTTTGGAAATATCAGAATCTTGTAAAGATGGGTTTGAGTATAAGAAAAAAGCAATGTTTTTAATTCCAATATTTTTTAAAATGTTCTTTAAATTAAACCATAATTCACATGGAGTCTTAATCGTCTCCCAAGCGGCCTCTAGAGAAAGTATGCTTTCCCCAATAGATTCGGCTTCAGCCATTTCACTTTTTACATTCACTTCCTTTAACATATCAACCCGCCTAAATCTTATCAGTTGTTTTTCACTAGAAAACGCTCTGTCGTTTAGTGTTATAAACCATCCATTTGTCACATGGACGATTTATTAAATTGTTAGCATTTCCTCTAGCCAAATGAAGGACGAACGCGTAACAGAGCGTTAACTTTTCGTTAACAATTGTATTTTTGATTTTTTATCAGTATGGAATAAGGTGATGATTGCGTCTAAAAAACAACAATATTTTAGTATAGAAGATATTACCAAAATAGTTGAGGATGTTAAAAAATCTAATTGTTTTGGAAGATCAAAAAGGCAATTGAAATTATTTGAATATCTTCTAACGAAGTCGCTTTCCGGCCTTACTGATGATGTAACGCAATATTCAATCGCACTTGATGTTTTAGATAGACCCGAAAGTTTTGATAGTGCATCGGACAGTATAGTCCGGGTGGAAATGCACCGGCTTCGTGCAAATTTGGACGTTTATAATTCGGCCGATTTCAACTATTTAATTGAACTTCCTTCAGCAAGATTTGATATCATTGTTAAAGCTCGAAAGCGATTCATCTTCACGAGATTGCAAGCTGCGCCAAAGTCTATCGGCTGGGGGGGGCTCATTGCCACAATAGCTTTTATGATTGGTCATGCTTCTTCTGGAGCGCCTAAGATAATTAATAAAGCTGAATGTTCAGAACTTATCCCTAATGTTAATGTTAGTTATCAAGGTGAGGCCGCCCAATCTCAACCTTATGTGGAAGCTCTACTAAGAGGCGCGATAGCACAACAAACGAGCTTTAATCTATTACAGCCAAAAGAAAGCTGTTCAAATGATTCAGCGCCTGTCTTTGATATTCAGTACGCAATATATGAAAATGAAGATGAGTTTAGCTTAGTTCTCAAAGCTTTAGATAAGAATGATATCGTCGTAGGTTCTCACCATATAAACGGCGATATCAGTGCCACAAAAAATGGAACCGAGTTTCACCATAAAATAATTGCGACAGCGAATAGCATGACAATGCCTGACAGTATGCTTGCTAGGTTTGCGTTAAAAGGCGAGTGGTCGTCGCCTCAAAACAAAAAAAATTATGGCTGCTTGATTGCGATGTATGATTCATTCTCTGGAGAATTAACTAGTGAGTTTGTGAATATTCATTCATGTCTTGAAAACGCTGTTGAGAGCGGCACTGCAACGTTGGACAATTATGGAGCCCTTGCGTCTAGCTATCTAGATCAAGCTCGCAATAGCCGACATTTAACTACAACCGACTCACTCAAGATGGCCGAAAGAATACTTGATGAATATAAAGACGAATGGATAAATAGCAGTGAACTTGCCATTGCAAGAGTTTATTATGAAGTTGGTCGACCAGACTTTAATGCAGAGCGTATGGAGCAAATTTTAACCAACACACGCTTAAGATATAGTACGAACCCACAAGTCTTATTAACAGTCGCTTCTTACCTTGGTTATTCTATAGGACGTTGGGATGACGCAAAATTTTTGTCTGACTATGTAAAGCGAATATATTTTACAAGAGATCAGTCAGTGTATGATGTCGATGCGGGATATGCATTTGTAAATCATTCGTCTGATCAGCCTATCGATGATTGCTATAAATATTACTCAGAAGATTCTATTTATATTAATGTGCTAGTTAATGCTTGCGCTGTTTCAGCTGAAAATAAAGAGTGGGCTGAAATCACCGAGGCCAATTTGGGCAAAATGAATATCGAGGGGACTGAGGATAAAATAACATATATCGAGAATAGTGTTCAAGACCGTCAATTTATGAATAAAATAAGGAATGTATTTGGAAAGAGTGTAAGTTATTAATTCACTCTTAAATAGGTGTTTAATGTAAAAAACACTAAAATCACCAATATTTTTAACAAGTAATTAACCATAACCATGAAGAAGTTTGCCTTCCACAACTAAGGAGGCAAATCATGAATAAACTACTTTTAACAACTGCTTTACTTTCAATTGGGTCATTTAGTGCAAGTGCGACAGTCCCTGACCCTGTCAATTCGCTATCGGAAATTGACTTCAATTCTATGCACGAGACGCTAGCGACAACATCTGTTGCAGTTGGACTTCATAAAGGTGACGTTCAGGCGATTGCAAGAATAGCAGAAACTCATCTATATAAAGGTGATGGCTCATCTCTTATGTCAACAATACGCAGACATAGATACTAATTCTTAAGCTTCAAATGTTTCTAACATTTGATACGGTTGAGGCTTTCGCCGTAAAGCGAAACCCGTCTTTGAGTTTTCCATTCTTGAAAGAGAATGGTGAACTTATTTCTATATGCGTAAATGCGGGTTTTCTTATCGAACCGAGAGCGTTAACTCTGTATGACGACTTCTATAAGAATGCTGTTAAATTTACGCAATGCTACCCACAATATTACCGATTTACTTTAGGAATGGTTTTAGACCTTGAACAAGGTGGTTATGAGGGCAATGAGGGGCAAAAACTTACTGAATATGTCAAACAAAAAAAGCTAATCAAATACGATACGTCTGATAGTCGGAAGCTTGAAACACTCACGATGTTAGGTGAGAGAGGGCCTCTCTCAACCGAAAACTACAATATTTATTTAGACATTTTAGATAATGTAGAAGGCTTCATTGAGAACCCTGAATGGTATATGAAGTTTAATAAGCCCTTATTTTATGATTTAACACACATTATATTTTTTCTCACACATTACGGGACAAAGAAGATACCATTACAAAATGATGTGTATCCTTGCTTAATCTATATGGGCTTGCTGGCCTTACTTGATAATGATGCAGATTTGCTCTCTGAAGTTTGCATATGTTTAGATTATATAGGGCGAGAAACTCCAAAATATTGGGATGATTTTTTATTAGCAAGTATCAATGATATCAAAATTTCTTATGCTGGAACCGTTGCTTCAAGCCTCAACCGTTCCGTTGATGAATACCATATTTATCTCGTTTTAAACGCTTACTTTGCCGCAAGAAATAAACCGATTTTTGAACATAAATTTAAATCCCGCACACCGAGTTTTTCTCTTCCAAGCCAAACAGAAAGTATATTATCCAAGCTCTCTGATTACACACACGAATGTAATTTTAGTTACAAACAGAAGCCGAAAACTCTAGATTTTTTTATCAGTACCCTTGATGATAATGAGTTGAGTCATTGGCAAAAATATATGGCATCACATGAACTTGCTACCGTTTTAACTTCAAAGTTATTTTGTTAAGCAACGTCATTATTACGTTAACGTCGGATATCGGTATCGCTTGCATTAAAGGTTATAACTACCCCGTCTATCTGTGGGGTTATATTCTAGGTGGACATGATTGGCTTGGGTAAGGTCATTAGCAAGCTAAAAGAGTTTAAGGCTCAATATGGCGCTGATTTCACCCTGTCTCCTCTGCGTGTAAAACTTGCAAAAGAGGGCGGCCGCTTGAGTGATGTTACAACCTTTTAGGGCGGTAAAGTTCATTTAAGCTCGGCCTCACCCTCGACAGGCGTCCTCCGTTAAAAGACCAAAGCGCGCCACGTCTTTTGGTAAAAGAATGTAAATTTCGTCCGCGTCGGCGGCGTCTCGCGTGAAGGCGTAAAAGCGCGGGTCAATGCTCATGTCGCGTAGGAATTTCTCCTGCACCCCTTGGCGGCGATCAGTCCCAAGGTTTTTAGGCGAGAACACGCCGATATTATTCTGGCTATCATAGCTCCAACTATGGACGCCGATTTTCGCGCCGCAGTCCATCGTGCGTTCCGCGCCCGAGAGGAACAAATCCACCGCGCCCGAGGCAATATAGCTCCGCCGCTGCACATGGGTTGTCAGGCCGCGCTTGCGTATCATACGCGCAATCCGAAGGTTTGTATCGGCATCCACCGTGCCGGGCATGCGCTTTAAGATCAAATGTCTGACCTGTGGGTTATCATCCAAAAACCGCTTAGTTACACCATAAGAGCTGCTGTCCGTCCCGCCGTAAACAGAGGCAGTTTGGCCGTCTATTTCAAAGCGTATCGTGCCGTGACCGGGGCGTGTCACCTTATAGATGGCCACACTCGCGGCGATGAGCAGCAAGACAAGTACGATGATCTGTTGACGACGAAAGGACATAATTACTCCCTATAAGGGCTTTGCTTTGTTCGCAACATATCATAAAGCCTTCCAGTATGAGTGATACGATACAAAACCAACCGCAGCTGACGCTTTATAATTCGCTGTCCCGCGAAAAAGAAGTCTTCACCCCGCAAAACCCAGAGCGGGTGACGATGTATAATTGCGGCCCGACGGTTTATAGCTACGCCCATATCGGAAATGCGCGCGCAGCGGTGGTCGCCGATGTGCTGTACCGCGTGCTGCGCCATATCTACGGCGAGGAGCATGTGGTCTATGCGCGAAATATCACCGATGTGGACGATAAAATCATCACCTCCGCCAAAGAGCAAGGCGTTGATATTTCAGTGATTACCGAAAAATACGCTAAGATTTACAATGATGACCTTGCGGCGATTGGCTGCCTCCCGCCGACGGTACAGCCGAAATGTACCGATCATATTGGCAATATGGTGACCATGATTTCTGATCTTATATCTAAGGACTTTGCCTACGAAAGCGATGGTCATGTGTTTTTTGACGTGTCGAAATATGACGATTACGGCAAGCTCTCTGGCAATACGCTCGAGAATTTGCGCGGGGGTGACCGCGTGGGTGAGGGCGAAGTCGCCCGCAAACGCAACGCCGCTGATTTCGTCCTGTGGAAGCCCCCGCTTGAGGGTGTGGGTTGGGACGCACCGTTCGGTAATGGCCGCCCCGGTTGGCATATTGAATGTTCCGCCATGGCCAAAGCAGAACTGACGGACGGCACAGAGTCCGAGACGATTGACATTCACTGCGGCGGCGTAGATTTGAAATTCCCGCACCACGAAAATGAAATCGCGCAAAGCTCCTGCTGTCACGACGGCGCCCCTCTGGCGAATTATTGGGTGCATAATGAATTCCTCAATATGGGCAGCGAGAAGATGTCCAAGTCTTTGGGCAATGTGAAACTGATAAGAGACCTACTCGAAAACTGGGACGGCGAAGTCATTCGTTTGGCCCTCCTTAAGGCGCATTACCGTAGTGAGTTGATGTGGTCAGAGGATTTGCTGAAAGAGAGTAAAGCTCAGTTGGATGGGTGGTATGGTGTGATCCAACAATTTCGAAATGGTCACGTACATTCTAAAGGGCATCCACCACATCGACGTCGAATTTCCTCAAGTATATTTGCGGACTTGGCGTCACCACATCACATCAGGTTTGTTCAGGTTCACGTAAATGAAGCTAATAGACTTTTATATGAAAATATTGAATTGGAATCCACAGCCTTACAAGATGAAATTGTTCAAGTTGTTAATGGAGCCAACCTCCTTGGCCTCCTGCAAAAAGATCCTGAGGATTGGTTCAAGGGCGGGATGGACACGGATAAATTCGACGCGCTTGTCAAAGAATATGACGCGGTGCGGGCGGATGCCATCAAAGCGAAAGCGGCGGGTGATAAAGCCGCCATGGGGGCTGCCTTTGGCCGTTCCGACGAAATCCGCGACGAGCTGAAGGCCCAAGGCATTGCCATTGAGACGGGCCCTGATGGGTCTGCGTGGCGTAAGGCGTAATCTCCATATTCCGCGCACCCTGACGCATGTCGGGGTCTCATGCGTCTGGCCCTAAACTCCCGTTAATTAACCTCTAAGGTTGATGGGGTATAATGCGTCTAAAGCGCCATTGTTTGGGCGGGTTGAAATGGGGATTAATATGACACAAGCACCGAAGATTGAGCTGTCACGTGGGTCGATGGACGCTATGTATTTACTCCTTAATGCCGTGTTTGCCGACCATGTTACGGAGCGAAAAGAGATTGAAATTATTGTCAATTCTCTCGCGGATTTGAAACTACTCGACGTGGCAGACAAACCCCTTTCAACGGCTGACGCGCTCTATTGGCTTGAGCAAAATCATGACACTGTGAAGGCGCAATATTCTGGGTCTAAGCGCCATATTGAACTGGTGATTTTATTGACCCGTATGGCGCGCCGAGATGACCTTGAAATCCTCGCCAACATCGTCGTCGATATTTGCCGCTCTGACGGGGTCTATCATCACAATGAAAAAGTGCTCCTTGATATGATGAATAGCTATTGGAAATAGGAAGCTATATTTAACTTAGGCTTGGACCCCGCTCTAGAGCGGGGTGAGCGGGTTAAAAAAAACCGCAGCTCTCATGCTAAGCCTGTCGCAGCATGGCGACGTAATACAACAAAGCTCAAGCCGCGAGAGACCCTTCGACAGGCTCAGGGTGAGGGGGATGCGGTGCAGGTCGTGGTCTGGGACTATGCCCCGACAATTCCTAGCTTCGCAAACAGGGCGGCGTCCTCAGACGTTTCAGGGTTATCCGTCGTTAGCAACTGATCGCCCGTGAAGATGGAATTAGCCCCTGCCATGAAACAAAGCGCTTGTGTTTCGTCGCTCATTTCTTCGCGGCCTGCGGAGAGGCGCACAAAGCTTTCGGGCATCATGATACGGGCGACGGCGATGAGGCGGACGAAGTCAATCGGGTCAACGGGCGCGCTGTCTCCAAGCGGTGTACCTTTGATGGGGACAAGCGCATTGATCGGCACAGATTCGGGGGCAGGGTCCATATTGGCGAGGGCCAAGAGAAGACCAACACGGTCTTCCGCTTGTTCGCCCATGCCGACAATGCCGCCGCAGCAAACTTTCATGCCGCTTTCGCGCACGCGGTTGAGGGTGGCGAGGCGGTCTTCAAACGTACGAGTTGAAATCACACGACCATAATCCTCGGGGGCGGTGTCGATATTATGGTTATAATAATCCAGTCCTGAATCCGCGAGACGTTTGGCGTTATCATCTGATAACATGCCAAGGGTCATGCAGGTTTCAAGCCCCATAGATTTGACTTCTGCCACCATATCGCAGAGGGCGTTCATGTCGCGCTCTTTCGGTTCGCGCCATGCGGCTCCCATGCAGAAACGGCTCGCGCCACCGGCTTTGGCGGCTTTCGCGCCGTTGATGACGGTCTCGATGTCCATGAGCTTTGAGGCTTTTAGGCCCGTATCAAAATGGGCAGACTGATTGCAATAGCCGCAATCCTCGGCGCAACCGCCCGTCTTAATCGAGATAAGCTGCGAGAGCTGTACTTCATTCGGGGCGTGATGCTCGCGGTGAATTGTCTGGGCCTTCATGAGCAAATCCATAAAGGGCAGGGCAAAGAGCGCGTCGGCCTCGGCGCGCGACCATGTGTCAGTAACAGGGTGCAGCGGTGCATCGGGTATGGTTGGCTTTGCAGAGGCCTTTTTGGGGAGCTTTGAGGAGGTTTCAAATAAAACAGTCATAGAGGTGCTCGTGTTAAAATCCGTTAGCCCACAGGGCAATTGTCGAGAAGGCGGATGCCTTTGCAACGTGCCACGACGAGGAGGCGGGCGGGGGTTGCGAAAGGTTTAGCGGTGATGAGGGCAAGGGAGTCGGCGTGGGCCAAATTGAGGTAATCGACAGTGTCGAAGCCTGCGGCGATAATAACGGCTTTCGTCTCGGAAAGGGTGGTTTCGACATTGGCTCCACTTGCGAGCTTATCCGCGCAGGCGAGCATAAGGCGGTTGAGTTGCCGTGCAACTTTTAGGCCGTCCGCATCGAAGTAGCTGTTGCGAGATGAGAGAGCAAGGCCGTGCGCGTCGCGCATAATTGGGCCACCGATGATCTTTACGGGCATATCCATATCGCGCACCATACGACGAATGATCGTTAGTTGTTGATAGTCCTTCTCGCCAAAAATGGCGACATCAGGTTGCACGCGGTTGAGCAGTTTCATGACCACCAAAACGACACCTTCGAAAAAGCTTGGGCGGTGATCGGTCTCAAGCCCGTCTCCGACGCCGTTGACTTTAAGGTAGGTGCTATGATCCTCGGCGTAGATGGTGCTGTTTGGAATATAAACCGCGTCGCAGCCGACATTCGTGAGCTTTTCAATATCGCTTTCATTAGTGCGCGGATAGCTACCGAAATCTTCATCAGGCGCAAATTGTGTGGGGTTCACATAAATGCTGGCGATAGTTTTACTCGCCTTTTGCTTAGACAAGCGAATGAGTGAGAGATGGCCGTCGTGTAGTGCGCCCATGGTCGGGACGTAGCCTATTGTCTCGCCAAAGCCACGCCATTCCCACATTTGGGCGCGGAGCTCTCGGAGGCTGCGAATGATCAAAGGTTTCGACACGATACGTCCTGTTTTATACGTGTTTGAGGATGTACGCGCCGTTGGGATGCACGACAAGTGAAAAAGAGCGTGAGGCTTTTATTTTGCGCATCTTATCAGATAGGGGGTAATTTATCCCGTATGTTGAACCATCCTGCAGGTTTGCCCGTCGGCTTTCAGGGCTTGGCACAAATCATAAGCCTCCACGCGGGGTAATCCTGTCAGGCGCGCTTGAAATTGTGTTTGATGAGAGACAATATGTTGATGGTTTGTCAAGGTGGGTGTCTGGCTCGTCAACTTATTTAGATGGAGTTGCGCCGCCGTGCGAGTCGAAAAACCGCCGAGGTAAAGGCTCCATTCGGTGTTTTCTGGACGTTTCACCGTGGGTGTTCCGCGAGATATGGTCTGTGTTTGCCCGTTTGAACCTCGGAGGCTGAGGAGGGAGGTGCTAACAGTTTGGAGCGCATATTGTTGCGGAACGGGGTCTCGTTTGACAATGATCTGCCGAGGCGCCGTCTTGGGCATGTCTTTGATGGCTTCAAATCCACGGTCAATAAGATCACGCATATGTTGATTGCGCGAATCGCCTGAGGCGCCGCCTAAAACAACTGCGATAATACGCTCGCCGCCCCGTGTTGCGGAAATAATTAGATTATAGCCTGAGGCATAAGTATAACCAGTTTTTAACCCGTCCACCCCTTCTGTCTCAAGCAGTGCATTTGTATTTTTGCGTATCTGCCCACGGTAGGTGAAGTCTCGCTGGGCAAATAGAGGGTAATAAGTGCGGTGGTCTTCAAGCAGAGCGGTTCCTAGTTTAGCCATATCTCGCGCGGTAGAGACATGTCCTGGATTCGGAAGACCGTGAGGGTTTTGAAAGGTCGTGCGGCTCATGCCAAGCTCTCTTGCACGGTGAGTCATTAAGCTAGCAAAGCGGGACTCGCTGCCACTAATCGCTTCGGCGATAACAACAGCAACGTCATTGGCGCTGCTAATGATAAGTGCGTTGACCGCGTCGCGGACGAGGATTGTTCCGCCGCTGCGCAGACCAAGCTTTGACGGGGGCTGCGAGGCTGCGTAGCGCGATACGGGCAGGGCTTGGTCAAGTTTTAATTGCCCACGGTCAAGCGCTTCAAAGGTCAGATAAAGCGTCATGAGCTTTGTCAGAGAGGCGGGGTAACGTAGGGCATCAATCTGCCGCGCGTGTATAACCTCTTGGCTCTCCATATTAATAATGGCCGAGGCGTAACGCCCTGTTACAGCTGTCGAGGGCACAGCTGTTTGAGCCGCCATAAGAGGGGCGTTAATGGACAAAGCCAGAATCGTGATTATGAAAGTTAAAAATCTCATATAATGACCTGCCAAAAATATGGTTAAGGCCGCGTTAAGACCTATGAAAAAACTGTAAAAATAGCCACTTTGTTTTTACTGGCGGCAAGTAAGGTGAGGTTGGGCTATATAATTTGATGGTATGGAGGCTCACAAATACGTGATAATTAACTTATTGACCAATCAGTTCAAAATAAGTAGATCAGCATCAACGGCGGAAACGCCTCTTATTTTTACTTAGTATTTAACCAATCAGTCAATAATAAAGGAATGACACAATGTTAAACCAAAAGAAAATCATCACGCTTCTCGGAACTGCGGCTATCGCGCTTACATTAACAGCCTGTAGCAGCGGACAAACAAACGATGTTAATGTTAAAGTTCCTACCGCTGTTGAGCGTGTCGCAACTGATGTTCAAACGCTGACAAAGGGAAGCTTTTCTGGACGTTCCGATCACATCACAACAGGCCAAGTCACGTTAGAGAAAACAGCAAGTGGCTATCAACTCCGCTTTGCGACTAACTTTTCTCTGGACGGTGCACCTGATCCCGTTGTGGCTATCGGCAATGATGAAACTTATTCAGTGGCAAACAAGCTTGGCGTGTTGAAGAATAAAACAGGCGCTCAAGTCTATCAACTTCCTGCTAGCTTTACACCGGGTCAGTTCTCACAAGTCTATGTCTGGTGTGAACAGTTCTCTGTACCTCTTGGCGTTGCTGATCTCGCGTAAATGGGTCGCAAGACATCAAGTGATTATCACAAAATAGTTTCTCGAAACTTTATGATGAATTAGGTTAAACAGGCGCAAGGACACATGTTTTTGCGCCTGTAACTTAGGGCAGATTAATGATAGCCCGAATGTAAGGATATTGAAAATGACGAAATCCATTCTGTTATATACGAAAGACCACTGCTCATTTTGCAAGAGAGCTAAAGCGCTTTTGACTGAAAAAGGCGTGTCTTTCACTGATATTGAAATCACAGGAAATGATGTTTTAATGGCAGAAATGGTTGAAAAATCTGGCCGTCATACGGTTCCACAAATTTTCATCGGTGAGACCCATGTGGGCGGGGGCTCTGATCTTGATGCCCTGGATGCCGCAGGTGGACTTGACCCGCTTTTAGAGCCTTTCTTAGAAAAGGTCTGATAAGTCACAACATACTATTAAACCCAATAGCCAATGATGGTGTGGTTATGTATTTACGGGCAGAATTAAGGAGCGATAATGGCGCGTCCCAGAGAATTTGATAATGATAAGGTTTTAACGGCTTTACGTGATGTTTTTTGGGAGCATGGCTACAACGGGACGTCTTATGCGAATATTATGTCCGCAACGGGCCTTCAAAAAGGAAGCCTTTATTCGGCCTTTGGTGATAAGAGATCGCTCTATCACGAAGCGTTAAGGCATTATGATGCAGAGAATGTGAACGGCACTATTACTATGCTATCCAATGAAAGCTTAACAGGCGAGGAGCGTGTCGCAAATTTGATGCAAAGTTTGGCAGATGCCGCCCAAACGAAAAGAGGGCGCTGGGGCTGTCTTTTATGTAACGCTGCTGTCGATCAAGCCCCGTTTCATGAGCCGACTGAAAAAATTGTCGTGCATAGCATGAACCGCATGAAAGCCGGTCTTGATAAAGCATTAAGACAGACGCGCGCTGCGGATAAGGTGGAGCTGATCTGGACACTATACTTTGGAGCTCGTGTGATTATTAAGTCGGGTGGCAGTAAAGCCACTTTGATGGCTATAAAGACGCAAGTTTTAAGCCTGATAAAAACGGATTAGATATTTAAAATAAGTCAAACCGTACACAGGCGCTAGACCTGTAGTCGCCTTTAAAGCCTAACCATCCACATAAAAGCGCTCACACGCGTATTAAATGTGATACTAACATCTTTTCAAATGGGTCAACACAGCCTACCTTAAGGCTATGTCGCATATAGATGATAAATTGATAGCAAGCTCCATGCGTCCATTTTTTATGGCGGGTGAGCCGGGTATGCCTTCTAATCCGCCAAATGGGCCAGATGACGGTGCGGAGCGCGGTGTTGCGACGAAAGTCCGCGAGAAGACGAAGAAACCCTCTATGTACCGTGTCATATTGATGAATGATGACTATACGCCTATGGAATTTGTCGTTCAGGTTTTAATGGGTATTTTTAAGAAAACGCAAGAAGAGGCTTACCGCGTCATGATGGCCGTTCATAAAAACGGTATTGGCGTGTGCGGCGTTTATACATTTGAAGTGGCCGAGACAAAAGTGGCCCAAGTTATGGATGCGGCGAAGCGCTCTCAACATCCGTTACAATGCACTCTTGAAAAAGAGTAAGATCAATCCCATCTTTAAGTTTATATGCAAAGGGGGAATGAAAGGAAATAAATATGGCGTCTTTTTCTCCAGTTCTTGAAGAGACCATCCACCGCGCCTTGACCTATGCTACGGATCGTAAGCATGAGCTTGCAACTTTAGAGCATCTGCTTCTTGCGCTGCTCGATGATAGCGACGCGTCTGCGGTGATTACTGCTTGCGACGTCGATATTACATCCCTTCGCGCTGACGTCACGCGCTACTTGAATGATGATCTTGAAAGCCTAGTGATTGAGGATTTCGAAGAAGCGCGCCCAACAGCAGGATTCCACCGTGTTATTCAACGCGCTGTAATACATGTCCAATCGTCTGGCCGCGAAGAGGTCACAGGGGCCAATGCTTTGGTCGCCCTTTTTGCCGAACGTGAAAGCCACGCGGTTTACTTCCTGCAAGAGCGGGACATGACCCGCTATGATGCGGTAAATTACATTAGCCACGGCATTTCCAAATCCGGCGAACCGTCCCTCTCGACCACGCCAACGGGAACGGAATCCGAAGGCGAAGATAAGAAGGCAAAAGATCCTCTCGAAGCTTACTGCGTCAATCTAAATCAGAAAGCTCGTAAGGGCGATATTGATCCGTTGATTGGGCGTGAACAAGAGGTCGAGCGCTGCATTATGGTCTTGTCACGCCGCCGTAAAAACAACCCGCTTCTTGTCGGTGATCCAGGCGTGGGTAAAACAGCTATTGCCGAAGGGATTGCGCGTAAAATCATCGAAGACGATGTACCCACTGTCCTTCAAGACGCGGTAATCTATTCGCTCGATATGGGCGCGCTCCTCGCGGGGACACGCTACCGAGGTGATTTCGAAGAACGCCTCAAGCAAGTCATGACCCGCATGCAGGAAGAGGAAGGCTCGATCCTATTTATTGATGAAATTCACACCATCATTGGTGCAGGGGCCACATCAGGCGGGGCGATGGATGCGTCCAATCTGCTTAAGCCTGCTTTGCAAAGCGGTAAGCTTCGCTGCATGGGTTCGACGACCTACCAAGAATATCGTCAGCATTTTGAGAAAGACCGCGCTTTGTCGCGCCGCTTCCTCAAGGTCGATGTCTCTGAGCCTACGCCAGAAGATGCGGTGAAAATCCTCATGGGCCTCAAGAGCTATTTCGAAGAGTTCCATAAAGTTAAATATACGGATGATGCCGTCCAAGGCGCGGTGGATTTGGCGGTGCGCCATATCACCGACCGTAAATTGCCCGATAAGGCGATTGACGTGATCGACGAAGCGGGCGCGCGCCAAAAGCTCGTCGATGAGAAAAAACGCAAGAAAACCATTGGCATCAAAGAGATTGAATTTGTCATCTCCAAGATTGCCCGCATCCCGCCGAAATCTATTTCTCGCGATGATGAAAAGGCGCTGAAATCTCTCGCAGGTGACTTAAAGCGTATGGTCTTTGGTCAAGAGAAGGCGATTGAACAAGTGGCGTCTGCGGTTAAACTCGCGCGAGCAGGCCTACGTGAACCGAATAAGCCGATTGGCTCTTATTTGTTTGCAGGGCCAACGGGCGTGGGTAAAACCGAAGTCGCGAAACAATTGGCCTTAACGCAAGGGTTAGAGCTTCTGCGCTTTGATATGTCTGAATATATGGAACGCCATACGGTCAGCCGCCTGATTGGTGCGCCTCCTGGTTATGTCGGCCATGATCAAGGCGGGCAGTTAACGGACGCGGTTAATCAAAACCCGCATGCGGTCTTGCTTCTTGATGAAATCGAGAAAGCTCACCCCGATATTTATAATATCTTACTGCAAGTCATGGATAATGGCTTCTTGACGGATTCCAATGGTCGCAAGGTCGACTTCCGCAATGTGATATTGATTATGACGACCAATGCAGGCGCGGCAGACGCGCAAAAATCCGAAATCGGCTTTGGCCGTGGTCTGAAAACTGACGAATCTGACGCGGCGATTAAAAAGCTCTTCACGCCAGAATTTCGTAACCGCCTCGACGCAGCTATTCAGTTTGGTGCGCTCTCACCCGAAGACATCGCGCGTGTGGTTGATAAATTTGTTATCCAACTCGAAGCGCAACTCTCTGACCGTAAGATCATGTTTGAGCTCTCCAAGGGGGCGAATATGTGGCTGGCGAAAAAGGGCTACGATAAACGCTACGGCGCGCGGCCTTTGGGACGCACCATTCAAGAATATATCAAGAAACCGCTCGCGGATGAGATCTTGTTTGGTAAGCTGAAACGCGGCGGTTTGGTGAAAGTGGGTGTTGACCGTAAGAAGGAAAACCTCACCTTCAAAATCCTCAAGCCCGATCAGCTTAAGATCGAAGGCCGCAAAGGCGGGAAGGGACTCCCCGCGCCCGAAAAGGACCCAAAGCCGAAAGAGGACGCTTAGGATTAAGATTTAATGACCCCGCCCAGAGTTAATTATTCTCGGCGGGGTTTTTTCATGTGAGTGATGGAGAGACGTGTGGGAAGAAACAAAAAAGTTGTTAAGGCCTTGTGTTTTCCAATTTTTTTGCTCCTCAATAATTGCGGTTTTGAGGGTATAACTACGGTCAACGGGAACACGAACACGTTTTATCCAATTGATGAAAGTTTTGAGATAGAAGAAGAATTATTTATCCCTTTGCCGAAATTCGTCGGCCAACCTGATGTAATTAATTATAATAGCCAAAAAAACCCTCGAGACTTTTGCATAGGCCAAGAGCCAATTCCAAGAGTAGACCTGAAATACACAGTCGCCTCAGTTCATGAATTACAAGGTCCGATTTCGACAATTAAACTTACACCTGATGGAAAATATCTACTTTACAGGCGCTTTGCCGATACATTGATTTATATACACGATATTGAGGCTAATCAGCTGGTAGAGACCATTCGGCCTAAAAAAGGCATAGATTTTGAAAACCACCTGAGCAGTCACTACAGTTTTTTTACTGTGGCTGATAGTTCGCATTTTTATTGGCTAGCGTCGGAGTTTAACTCTGATGAAAACATATCAAAAACACACCTTTATAGCTATAATTTGGCATCGCGGAATCTATCTTCAGTGGTGTTCGATATTGGTTTTTTAAAATGGGGCGACCTAAACCTTTCAAAAAAAGCTGTTGTGAATAGCACAGAGATATTGGCAACTTTATGTAATCAAGAAACAAAAAAAACTAATGCTTTGGGCTGCGTACTAGCCGTTGTTTCTCCAAGTGACATGCGAACCATTGAGCCGAAGCTCTTTATTGAGGGCGAACAGGTTTATGGTCATAATGATTTTGGTTTACAATCTGTCAAGAGAACGGGGCACAAAGGGGTGTTTCGGGTTTCAACATACTACAATGTTGATGAAACAAAATTATCACATTGTGAAACTATAGATAAGTCTAAGGGTGTTAGATGTGAAAATAAAGTGAGTTGCTTTGGTGAGCTCGACGTTAATAAAGATAGTTTTGATTTACACTGTGATAATAAGTTGTTTTCCCGCAGTGGCGGTGGGTTAAGTAACCAGTATCAAGATGATTCATACTATCACAATTGGTATCCATCAAAGAGAATTCCTTTAGCAATAAGCCTAAGTGCCCAAAGTGATTTTTTTAATAAAGGCTTGTGCCGTCGTTATGAAAGCCCTCGTGAAAGTTTTACTGCTTACCCGTCTTCTACATGGGTTGTGCTAAAGGGGCGGGAGGAAATCATAGGGTATGATTCTGAATTAGCCGCTCCTTTATTTAGTTTCTCAACAAAAGGAAGTAGCGTTTTTGATTTTCAGAGCAGTGAAAAGGGTGATCTTATCCTATGGACATCGCAGAGACGGCTTGGTCTTTTTATGGCTAAATTAGAGGAACGAAAATAATGTCAGGCTTTCGAGATACATTAACCTGAGCAGCTCAAGATCGAAGGCCGCAAAGGCGGGAAGGGACTCCCCGCGCCCGAAAAGGACCCAAAGCCGAAAGAGGATGCTTAGGTCATAGAATATATAAGATAGATGAAAGCTCCGCAGTTGTGGGGCTTTTTTTATGGCGGAGTTTAAGAGGTTACCTCTGACGCTTGATCCATCTCTCCACGCTCATTAGCAATGTCGCGGCTCTCGCGCACGAGTGGTGCGCCAGCGGGGCAAACGGATTGGGCAAAGCTGTTGAGCGTATTGACGAGGTTATCTTGCACGAGCGTGTAGTGAACAAATTGTCCTTTTTTCTCTCGGCTAATGAGGCCTGCATTCTCGAGTATTGATAAATGTTTCGATAGGGCAGGTTTGGACATCTCAAAGCGGTCGGCAATTTCGCCCGCCGTAAGACTGGCGGCAGACAAATAGGCCAAAATTCTACGGCGCGGTGTCGATGAAAGGGCGGAAAAGACTTTTTCCATGAGAACTCCTGAATCTTTTTTTACAAAAGAAGTATTTAACTAATTGACTAAATATATAAGCCGTGCTTTAAGAATTTAACTTATTAGTTAAATAGTGTTTTTAAAGCAATTATGCAAGTTAAAAGAAGGAAAATATCATGTTAGGGACGACATATTTACTCTATATCACCATCAGCCTCGGACTGACGTTCTGGGTCGGGCGGACACTCAATAAAAATGGCCATGTCTTTTTGATGGAATCTTACGAGGGCAAAGAAGCCCTCGCCCTCGCGATTAATAATATGCTGCTCGTCGGTTTTTATATGGTCAATATTGGCTTCATTGGTTACACGTTAAAAATCACAGGGGGGCAGCCAAACGACATGGCGCAAGTGATCGAATTCCTCAGTGTGAAAGTCGGCTTTATCGCGATTATCCTCGGCGGGATGCACTTCGCCCTGATGTTCGCCCTGCAAAAATATAGCAACTTGCAGAAAGCCCCCGTGATGAACCCGCTACTGGAACCACGACCTCGGAAAACTTACAAAGATCAAATCGCTGAAGCGAAGATCAACCCTGCCACAGGACGGCCGTAAGGATTTCTAAAATCACGACTTTAAACCCCGCTCATTAGGATTAATGGGCGGGCTTTTTCTTGTGGAATGTTTTGTCGTGAACTTAAAAAAGGTGCTCAGTGGCTTAAACCGTAGGCATTTTAAGCCGCTCAAACTGAGGTGATTAGAATCACTTTACCTTTGTTATACGGGCAGAGCAGGCCGTCACGGATAAGGTTTTTGTCTAAAAGGTTGGCAGGGAAAACCTTCAATGAAATCTATACTTACTAAAATCTAGGTCTATAATAATAAGCTGGCGGTTTAATACTGAGACGAGATTTTCCATGATAAATGCCTTAAATGCGCTCCTCTTAACAGGGGTATATGTGACACTCCTAAATGCGTGTGCACCAAAGGAAACCGTTACCTCAAAATTATCAGACCAAATGCGTGCTGAAACACCAACATCCCTTGTGATTGACCATCCGTCCAAGACTGTTGAAGAAATGCTAAAGCCTCAGAATGCAAAAGGCGATGCCGCGCGCGCGACTTTGGCAACGCAACTCGCGCAAAATGAGACGGACACACGCCTGTCTCCATTATTGAATTCCTGTAAAACCCAACCTGTTGGTTATCCTTATCCTTATGATTTGATCAGCGCAGGATATACAGATACACCAACGGAGGCCTATCCGCAGACACTATTTTTTCAGGTGGCCGCACGGGATTCGAGTTGGGGAGGCATTAGCCTCGAAACGATCTTTTATCCGATTAAAACTTTCAATGTAACGATGCTTGATGAACGCGGAATCGAGGTAAGCTCTTCTGCAGAAGATGTTAGCGGCGTAACCAGCGAGATCAATCCAGATGGGAATTACGGTGCGTCTTATGATTTCCAAGAAGTAAGTGTGGATAAAAAATTCTACTGTGCCGATCCCGAACAGGCGACAACGTTTTTACAAGTTCTCCAAACGAGCTTACAATCCGATACGGCCCCTCCCAACTCTGAACCTGCTGTAGAGCCCGAGACGCTTCCACAGATACGCTACAGCGTGACCTTTCCGCGTTCGGATATCAATTTAGAGGGTATGTGCGAATATATGCATAATGATGCGAAGGACCGGATTAAACTTGCGCTGATACGTGCGCGCCTCGACCCCATACTTCAAATTGCCGAAGCGCCAAATAATGATCTGCGAATTGTGCTGCCAGAATACCCTAATCATAGCGATGTAGCCCTGAATGAGTGCCGCTTTGACATGGATATTTATGCAAATTGGACACCGGATAATCTCAACCCAATCCCAGCCCGTAATCAAAATTACGAGACGGGGTATGAGTTGATTGATGATGGCATGTTAGAGATTGTCGACTCTTATAAGTTAAATCTGGCCACGAGAGAGTAGGCTCCAATTAAGTGTCTTTGTTTGGGCGTTTTAAGCCTATGAGAAACGCGCCACTGTCATCATCACTTCACCTTTTTGTCTAAGATATGCTATAAAGCGTAAAAAGGAGCTGTTTCATGTCTAAATCATCACATCTATCCCGCCGTCATACCTTATTTGGATTAGGGGCGCTGGCGAGCTTGCCAGCCTGTGAAACGCTCGACCCTGCTGTGATTGAGGGCATTTTAGGCGGTACGACGGGCGCTGGATTTGGCCTGACCCAAGCGGACGCGGCGTTCGGAATTAAAACGGCGCTGAATAATGGTATTGGAAATGCGGTCGGTAGCCTCGGCATTTTGGACGGCTTTTGGCGCGATAGTCTCATACAAATCCCGCTACCGAGTCAGCTACAAAGCGTGCAAAATACGCTATCACGATTCGGAGCAGGGGGCTTGTTTGACGAGCTTCACCAACAGCTGAACCGCGGCGCGGAAAAAGCGGTTCCCGTGGCCAAAGATATTTTCGTCAGCGCGGTCAGCTCTCTCTCGATCTCAGATGCGATCAATATTGTTCGCGGGCCAGATACGGCGGCAACAAGTTTCCTCCAAGGGGCGACACAAACGAAATTAGCAAGCGCCTTTTCACCGATCATGGAATCTGCTCTCGCCGATACAGGCGCGCTCCGTCTTGTCGGGCAAGTGGAACAATCTTTATCCTCACTCCCCGTCCAAGTGGCTGGGCTGAACAATGTTCGCGGTGACCTCATCAGTCACGGCGTGTCCAAAGGTCTCGATGGTGTGTTCTATTATATTGGTGAGGAAGAGAAAGCCATTCGCGCCAATCCCGCCAAACGTACAAGCGAAATTTTACGGCGCGTATTTGCCTAGAGGGCTAAAAACGATTAAGTCTAAGGTTTTAAATGGGCGGCTTATGTCGCCCATGATTTTGTGCGGCTCTAATATGTAACGCCGTAAGGAAATAAGAGATGACGAAACTAGGAACGGCCCTCACGGCGGGTGCGATTAAAGTGATGATGTGCGGCTGCGGGGAGCTGGGCAAAGAAGTTGTCATCGAGCTACAGCGGCTCGGGGTTGAAGTCATAACGGTAGACCGCTACGCCAATGCGCCGGCCATGCAGGTCGCCCACCGCTCTTACGTCATCAATATGCTCGACGGGGCCGCGTTGCGTAAAATTGCCGAAGACGAAAAGCCCGACCTGATTGTTCCTGAAATTGAAGCTATTGCGACCGACACACTGCGCGCACTCGAGGCTGAAGGCTTTACAGTAATTCCCACAGCTAATGCCACGCAAATCACCATGAACCGCGAGGGCATCAGGCGGCTCGCCGCAGAAGACTTGGGCCTGACCACATCCCCTTACCGTTTTGCCGATAGCGAGTCCGAATGCCGCGCGGCGATGGCCGACATAGGCTTGCCCTGCGTGGTCAAGCCTGTCATGTCTTCCTCGGGTAAGGGGCAAAGCACGGCCCATGTGGAGGCCGACATTGAAAATGTGTGGAGCTACTCCCAAACGGGTGGCCGCACAGGAAAATCACGCATCATCGTCGAAGGCTTCGTTGATTTTGATTATGAGATTACGTTGCTGACCGTGCGCCATATAGGCGGTACGTCTTTTTGCGCTCCCATTGGACACCGCCAAGAGGGCGGGGATTACCAAGAAAGCTGGCAGCCTCATCCTATGTCACCATCCGCGCTCAAGGCCGCGCAGGACATGGCCAAGACGGTCACTGACGCGCTCGGTGGTTACGGCCTGTTTGGGGTCGAATTATTCGTCAAAGGCGATGAGGTGATCTTCTCCGAAGTGTCGCCCCGCCCGCATGATACGGGGCTTGTCACATTGATCTCCCAAGACCTGTCCGAATTTGCGCTGCATGCACGCGCGATTTTAGGCCTGCCTATTCCCGCCATTCGTCAATTTGGACCTGCGGCCTCTGCGGTGATTTTAGGGGATGGGGTGTCTTCAAATATAAGCTTCAAAAATGTAGCCGCTGCGTTAGTCGAGACCGACACGCAAATACGCCTCTTCGGCAAGCCCGAAATTAACGGCAGCCGCCGCCTCGGCGTCACCGTCGCCCGAGGCGAGAGTTTGGACGAGGCGAGAGCGAAGGCTCTCCGCGCGGCGCAGGCGGTGGAAGTTGAGTATAACTAAGGGGTGAGGGGCTTTAGGGTTTTAACCATCAATGTTGGGGGCACGTTTCGGCAGTGACCACTTAAATAAAAGCCCGCATCCGCGCAAAATAAAAGCTGTAATCCCGCCAAGAATAAGACTTAAAGTTTCATAACCTGTAACTACATAGCTGAGGCAAAATATAAAGGCTCCAAGCAATGCCGCCGTCGCGTAAATTTCTTTACGAAGAATAAGCGGGATTTCATTGATTACGACATCGCGTAGCATACCGCCTGCCGCAGCCGTTATAGCCCCCATTGCAACACTCACAGGAATACTCATCGTCAGCGCATATGTTTTCGAGGCCCCCAAAACGCAAAACAATGACAACCCAAGCGCGTCAGCCCACTCTAAAGCCTGATAGGGTTTCCCACTTTTAATCGGTATAATAAATGTTAGAAAAGCGGCAAGTATGATGATGTAAAGATAGTTGGGATTTTCGAGCCAAAACATGGGTACGCCCAGCATTATATCGCGTAATGTGCCGCCGCCTATGGCAGGTAACGCGGCTAATATTATATATCCTAAAATATCCATATTTTTTCTGTTGGCGGCTAAAGCTCCCGATATTGCAAAAACGAATACTCCAGCAAAATCAAATATAGTTATGTAAGACATACTCATGCCCCTTAATGAATGAGGGCTTCACTCTAGTTGCTTTAGGTGAAAATGGAACCATTTTAAATTTATCTACAGAAATTGTGGAGGCTTAATGAGCCATTTAAACTCGCTCAAAATAAACCGCGACCTAAAACACCGTCTTCCAAATCATCCCCCTCCCATCACAGTCATTGGCTTGACATCACGCACCTTAGACCCAACATCTAGCCTATGGATAAACCCACTCATATAGCGCCGTCATTACGCGAGGCGTTTCGGCCTGAACGAGACCGTTTGAACCGTGATTTGAGTGCGGTCATGGCCCCCACAGAGATTGTCACGCAGGGGCGCAAAGCTCTTGACCGTGTGGCGACGGACATAAGCGAGCGCAGCGCGGTGACGCCGCAAGTTCGCAAGACGGCGCTATGGCTCATCGAGATTGTTAAATCCAATACGAGCCTGTTTGATCAGGGACGCGAAACCCGAATTGAGTGGCGCGAACTCCCTGCGGATAAAACCCGTTCGCGCCTGTCAAACCTGTTATTTTTTGGCGGGGCGGCGGCGATGATGGTCTTGGCTTACGTTTTTAAAAATGGCGGGGCGCTTTACGGTATTGGCGGCTTGGCGGCGCTACGCTGTTTGGATCCGAAAATCATGCAAGCGGTGCAGCAGAAACTGCCCTTTGTGAAGGTAAAACCTCTGGCGATTGAAGACCTACGCTCACGCTATCAAATAGAGGCGCAAATCGACGCTGATCCGCAAGCCTTTCTGAGCCATATTGATGGCAGCTTGGCCATAGCTGACAATATTCTAACGCGGCTGTCACTGCCCGAGGCGCAAGCAGAATGGCATGACCACCCGCGCCTCATGGGAGTGGTGCAAAATCTCCTCGAAGCGCAAGCGATGAATGATAGCGACTATGCGCTGAAACTAATCGATCAAGAACTTGGCTCGCTCTTGGGGTCAGACGGGATTGAAATTGTGGAATATAGTCCGAAACAGGCAGGGCTGTTTGATGCGCTGCCGAGCCTTGGGGAGACGCAGACCCGCATGGCTGCGCCTGCCTTGGTCAAGGATGGACGCGTTATTCGGCGCGGCACAATTTGGGTGGCGGACACATGAGTAGGTTCACATGAGTACCCTACCAGATTTGGAATTTATCGGCTTTGACCTTGGCCACGGCGAGACGGCCTTGGGCCGCGCTCATAGCCGCTCTTTGCGAGAACCGGAAATTCTCGAATTTCGCGGGGAACGGAGTTTTGTTACCGCCATTGCCAATACGGACAAAGGCGTGCGGATTGGCGCCGAGGCATTGAACCTTGCGGCGCTCGCGGACGCGGGATTAGCAAAGCGTGATAATGTCTGGGTGAAATTCAAAAGCCGTGAGCTTGATCTTGACGCGGTGAAAACACCGACGCAGCTTTTTGCTAAGACTTTGTTTGAGCACCTTAGCCGTGAGGGTCAAATAGAGGGGATGACTGAGAGCCAATTCCTTGTGGGTTGCCCGTCAGGGTGGGACACAGACACCCGTAACGCTTACCAAGCCTTATTTCGAGAGGCAGGGCTAACGAACTGCCAAGTCGTCGCCGAGAGCCGTGCAGCGCTGATGACGGCGCTTGAGCAAGGCTACGTCACTGTCGATGCGGCCAAGAAAACGGTGTTGATTGTCGACATTGGCTCTTCGACTACGGACTTCACCTATTGCCATAATATGGACGCGCAAGATGTTGGCCATAATGTTCTGGGGTCGGGGCTTTTGGACAGCGAAGTTTTCGACCTTAATTTGGCGCGTCAACCCAAACGCGCGCGCATTGAAGCGCTGATTGCGAAACACCCGCACTACCGTCCGATTATGGAATATTGGTGTCGCCGCGTGAAAGAGGACTTCTTTAACGGCGATGGGCATACGGTTGAGATGATTAAACGTCTGCCTGTTGACGGCGGGATATTGTTCGAAATTAGCTTGAACGCCGAAGAAGCCGAGGCGATTTTAAACCGTCCGCTTAAAGCGCTAAACGATTTTAGTTGGCGCAAAGCCTTTGATTATGCCCTACGCGAAACGGTGGAGAGCTTGGGAGGCGAACATCCTGAAACGGTTTTGCTGACGGGCGGAGCTTCGCGCTTACCGCTTGTGTTGCCCGCCTGCCAAAAGGCCTTCCCGCAGGCGCGAGCTGTGCGCGGCGCGGAACCTGAATTTGCTATCGCGCGCGGTCTTGCGTGGCATGGGCGGTTTGAAACGCTGCACCAAAACTTTCAAAGTGCGGTGCAACATTTGCTGTCTGAGAGTGGGCCGATTTACGTTAAGGCCAAGGCCGCGAGTACGGATTTGGGCGGACGTCTTGCCCCCGCTTTGGTTGACGCCATGACCGAGAGTTGCGTTTTACCCGCCTTTCAGGCGTGGCGGCGCGGTGACGTTGATAAGCTCTCAGATGTGGAAGCCGTCCTGAAGGATAATGTGCAAAAATGGTTGGAGGGCAACGCCTCACAAGAGATGTTACAACCGATTTTAAACGAATGGTTTACGAGGCTTCAGCGCCAGATTGAAAATGATACAGACCCGCTGTGCCGTGACCACGGCTTGCCTGCGATGGTCTTGTCTTTGGATGATAGCCCCCATGTGAACCGCCACCTTGAAGGCTTATCGATGCAAGTCCCACAGGTTGCCAGTCTCGAAAGTGACACGGCCTTGATGGGGACGACCTTATCGACGATTTTGGCGGGTGTCTTATTAGCGAAAGCGAACCTTCTCGCGCCGCTTTTGGCCAACCCCGTCGGCATTATTATCGGCGCAGCGATGGCAGGCGGGGTCTTTGTCTTTGGCAAGAAACGCCTCGAAGGCACGTTCCGCTCGGCGAAGGTTCCTGTGGCCGCGCGGCAAATTATGACAAATAAACGCATCCGAAAAGCGATCAAAAAACAACGCCCTGAAATGATCTCCGCCGTTGCGCAAGCATGGGACGCTGCGGCGCAGGAACAGTTCACAGGCGAGCTTGCGGATATGTTAGAGACAGCTTTAAGTGAACGGGCTGATAGCCGCGCGAGATTGTTTTTAATTTAGGTGCACCATTATTAAATTAATTCACGGAATTAGCCTTATCAAATGGCTTTAATTACGGCATAGATGGCTCATGAAAGATTATCTGTTTTACCCATTTTGCGCTTTGGTTGTCGGGGCCATCATTTATTACGCCTTGTCATTTACGGTTGAGGTTGAACCGATTGATGTATCGGGCGGGTTCGAAATTAAGGGGGAGCAGTTACAATATCTTCTGATTCCTGAGCGGCTCGAATGCACCCTTATTTCAGATAAGCTGACGGGCACTTCAGCGGTATCCATGACCTCAAATGTGAATAAAGAAACAGCTCCGCCTTCGGCCGGTATCTCTGCGCGGTTAGGTCTAGAGTTTGAGCAGGCTTTTTCAGGTAAGACTCTTATTATGACGGTCAGGGCACGGGCTAGCGAGGTGAATCCGTCGCCAAGTTTTCAAATGGGTTATTTTGCCATTGGCGCAAATAGTTCTGGTTGGAAAGATTTTGACCTTACAGAAAATTATGAGAATTATAGCTTTAAGTTTAATAAAACTGTACCTACGGGAGATACAGGCGGCGACTTCGCTGGGATTTGGCCAGACGTGGATGGTTTTGGGCGCGGTATGGTTGTCGAATCTATTAAGGTTGAAATCGCCGCGGAGGGCTAGCCTGTTAGGCTCTACTTTACGCTAACCGCTTTAGTTCACAGATCATAGCTACGATGTGGTACATGTTACTGACGGGAATAGTGGCCGCAATATCTTGTCCCGTTTCATCAAATTGATCATGCCATAGGCCGTTGGGCGTGAGATAGTCTTTCATGAAATGATCCAGCAGGTCAGGCAGCATGACCTTGGCAGGGGTATAGCCGTCTAAGGCAAGGGCGATGTGGGCTTTAATCCATTCCGTTTGCACCCAGAGCCGGCGGGTCGTACGCACGGGATGGTGATCTGGCGCGCGGGTTTCATCTATTAAATAAGGCCTCGCTTGCCGTGCGAGTGTGTCAAAAATCATTTCGCGTAGATGGGCGTGATTATCACCCGTGAGGCGGTCATGCCATCCCAGTAGCCATATCCATTCTGCGGCGTGACCAGGCTCAAGGCTATCTCCCTTTTGGCCTGATAGTTGCGACCAATCTTGCCCGAAGAATTCAATTATACCCTGTGTATCTTTACTGTAAAAATGGTCTTTAAATAAAGAAAGGCTAACTTTAGCGCGTTTCAAAAAACGTGTGTCGCCTGTGGCTTCAAATAGATAGAGATGCGCTTCGAACAGGTGCATGTGCGGATTTTGACGGCGTGGCAATGTACCGAGTTCGTCTTCATGCCAACCGCCCTTTGGATGTTTTAGCTCATCAATAGCTTTAATGATTTTATCAATCCAGAGTCGGTATTGATCATCATCCGTTTGCTTAAAGAGGCTTGCCGCAGAAAGCATGTAAAAGGCATGATCATAAAGATCGCAGCGACCGTCCGTGATTTTATAAGTGTCATTCATACGGTGTATAAAATGCGTCCCTTGCCACCCTTGGAGGAACATAAATTCGAAACTTGTCTTAGCAATTTCTAAACCGTCAAACCATCCCATCTCATGAGCGGTGGTATAACAATAGACTTGACGTGCTTGAATGCGGTGACGCCGATTGGCATGAATATCGGGTGTACCGTTTTTATTCAGATGCTCGTACCAACCACCATGAGCGTCACGACCCTGTTTCGCCCATAGCTTAAGGCTACGTACCATCCACTGGGCGTATGTGTCATAATAAGGTGTGAAAGAGCTTTGCATTTGTGGTCTGTATCATTCCTGTTTGTAAGACTTGCGCCCGTTGCTAGATAGGTTACACCAAAGCCATGAGAATTTTCTTAACAGGATGCGCAGGATTTGTCGGTTTTCACGCGGCAAAGAAACTTTTGCGCGAAGGGCATTACGTTATCGGCGTTGATAATCTGAATGATTATTATGATCCGTCATTGAAGCACACTCGGCTCAAGGTTTTACACGCCTATGATGATTTTGAGTTTCACCCTGTTGACATTGTTGATCAAGCGGCTTTGCAAAGAGTCGCTGACGGGCAGGGTATTACCCATATATTGCACCTCGCGGCGCAACCAGGTGTTCGTTACAGCCTTGAAAATCCGCGCAGCTATGCAGATAGTAATTTAATTGGTCATCTAAATATATTAGAACTCGCGCGTCATACGGACGGATTGGAGCATCTTGTCTATGCTTCGTCTAGCTCCGTTTACGGGGACCGCGAAGGGGGCGACTTCCGCGAAGACGATGCGACACGATCGCCTGTCTCGCTTTACGCAGCGACAAAAATGGGCGGTGAAATGCTCGCTGAAAGTTATGCGCGACTTTACGATATTGCGATGACAGGCCTACGGTTTTTTACGGTTTACGGGCCTTATGGTCGTCCAGATATGGCCTATTATATGTTCATTGATAAGGTGTTGCGCGGGGAGACAATTACGCTGTTTTCGCCAGATGAAATGGAGCGTGATTTTACCTATATAGATGACATCACAGCGGTTATCCCAACGCTCCTAGAACAGATGCCTCAGCTTACTGAAGGGCGGCGGCACGAAATTTATAACCTTGGTAATTCGTCGCCTGCGAAATTGCGTGACCTCGTAGTGGCCGTTGAAACCGCTTGCGGTGTGAAAGCCAACATAGAGGTCGCAGATAAACAAGCTGGCGATGTAAGCCGTACGTTTGCTAATATTGATAAGGCGCGTAAAAAACTACAGTTTGACCCTCAGATGCCCTTGGGTCAGGGCATCCAAATTTGCGTCGATTGGTACAGAAGCTATTTAAGTTAGCTGTTTTGACTGTGCCATTGTTTTATAAGCTCACGGGCTTGCTCACCAATTTCATCATGATCAACGGCGTGTGCGAGGACGGTTTCGAAATATCCAAGCTTTGACCCGCAATCATAATCTTGTCCCTCATATTCCAAAGCATGGAAGCTTTGAATTTCCATTAAGCGCGCCATAGCGTCGGTGAGCTGAATTTCACCGCCAGCACCCGCTGCTTGACCTTTAAGGAGTGACCAAATTTCAGGCTGCAAAATATAACGGCCTGTGATTTTGAGGTTAGACGGCGCGTCCGCTTGCGCTGGTTTTTCAACCATGCCCGACATCTCATAGAGATTACCGTCGCGCGATTTCGGCGCAATCACACCGTAGGAGGAGACCTTCTCCATAGGAACCGCGTCCACAGCGATAATATTGCCGCCGACTTTATCATAAGCTTCGACCATTTGCGCGAGGCAGCTTTTTTCTGACTTTACCAAAACATCTGGCAAGAGAACCGCAAAGGGCTCGTCGCCTATCACGTCTCGGGCGCACCAGATCGCATGACCAAGGCCGAGAGGACGTTGTTGGCGGACGAAACTTGTAGACCCTGCCTCGGGAACATCAGACGTCACTTGAGTAAGTATGTTTGTCTTATTTTTCTCCCGTAAACTGACTTCAAGTTCAAAAGCATGGTCGAAATAATCTTCAATCGCGCCTTTGTTGCGGCCTGTGACGAAGACAATATGTTCGATACCCGCGGCGCGGGCTTCATCGACGACATATTGAATAGCCGGACGGTCAACGACTGGCATCATTTCTTTAGGAATGGATTTTGTGGCTGGGAGAACGCGAGTTCCGAACCCAGCAACAGGCAATACTGCTTTGCGAATTTTCTTCATAGTGATTGTTACCCTAATAACATTGATTTTTATAGCTACTCGACGGTTACTGACTTTGCCAAGTTACGTGGTTGATCGACATCTGTCCCGAGGTGGACAGCGGCGTGATAGGCCAAGAGCTGTACAGCAATCGTCATGATGATCGGGGCCGTAAATTCATGGCTTTGGGGCAGAACCAATAAATCATCGGCGAATGGCCCCGCTTTATCAGCACCCGCTTGGTCGGTAATCAACACAATATGAGCGCCGCGCGAGGCGACTTCTTGGAGATTGGAAATAGTTTTCTCAAATAGCTCATCGACAGGCGCGATAACTATAACGGGCGTTCCGTCTTCAATCAGGGCAATCGGGCCGTGTTTTAACTCGCCCGCCGCGTAGCCTTCGGCGTGAATATAGGAAATTTCTTTGAGCTTTAATGCCCCTTCAAAGGCAATCGGCACATGTGGGCCACGGCCTAGATAAAAGGCATTCGGATGTTTTGAGAGATCAAAGGCCATAGCTTCAATCTCGGATTCAAGCCTTAGTGCATGGGAAATTAAACGCGGGGTTTGAATAAGGGCTTTGGCAAGCTCAGCTTCTTGGGCTTTATCAAGTGTTTTACGCGCGCGCCCTGCGGCTAATGTTAGGGCCGCTAGTGCTGTAAGTTGTGAGGTAAAGGCCTTAGTTGAAGCAACGCCAATTTCTGGTCCTGCATTAATCGGGAGCGCGATATTGGCTTCACGGGCCATGGTCGATGTCATGACATTCACAAGCGCCACAGTCTTTAAACCCGCCTCTTTACAATAGCGAAGGGCCGCCAATGTGTCTGCTGTTTCCCCTGACTGCGAGACGGCAATGAAGAGGGAGTTTTTCGTCAGCACGGGCTTTCTATAGCGAAATTCCGAGGCAATATCGATATCAACGGCGAGGCCTGCATATTGTTCGAACCAATATTTGGCTACCATGCCCGCATAGGAAGCGGTACCGCAAGCGACGATAATCACGCGGTCAACATCTGCAAAGCTAAGCTCACTCGGGAGATCTGCTTTGACATGAAACCCGTCAATATAATTGCTAAGGGTTCGACCAACCGTCTCAGGTTGTTCGTTAATTTCTTTGAGCATGAAATGGCGATAATTGCCTTTTTCAGCCATCGCGGGGCCGCCGCTAATGATAGTCACAGGGCGGTCTACGGCTGTGTCATTAACGTCAAATATCTTGTAGCTGTCCTTAGTCAGAACAGCCCAGTCGCCTTCTTCGAGATAAATTAAACGGTTGGTTAATTGACCGAGCGCCATCGCGTCAGATCCCGCATACATTTCGCCGTCGCCGATACCAATAGCAAGCGGTGAGCCGGCGCGGGCGATGAACATTTCATCATTATGACCATCAATGATCAGGCCGAGCGCATAAGCGCCGCGTAGCTGTTTTAGGGATTGGCTAAAGGCCTCTATAGGCGGAAGATTTTGCGCGAGGGCTGTGTCAACAAGATGGGCGATGACCTCGGTATCGGTTTGCGTCTCAAATTGACGGGTCTTTGAAAGCTCTTCTCGCAATTCAACGAAATTTTCGATAATGCCATTATGAACAACACAGACGCGGCCCGAAATATGCGGGTGAGCATTCGTTTCATTCGGGATACCGTGGGTGGCCCACCGCGTATGGGCAATGCCCATTTGACCATCTATGTGATGGTTTTGCAGTTTCGTCACGAGGGACTTGATTTTACCTTCGGCCCGTTCACGGCTTAGGGTTCCGTTATTTAAAACAGAGACGCCAGAACTATCATAGCCTCTATATTCAAGTCGCTTGATTCCGTCGACTAAACGGTCTGTTACCTCAGTGGTTCCAACAATGCCGACAATTCCGCACATATACTATCCTTAAATTACGAGCGCATTTAAGGGGAAAAGTGTCAATATTTAGTAGATTTTCAAAAAAAAATGCAGTTTTTACTTTGTTTTTATTCTGTACGCCTCACGACTGTTATAGTCGTCCCCCATTTCTTTTGGGCCGTAAATGTTTGTGAGGTCAACAATTTTGTTCAGGTTTTTATCGGTGCAAATGACACTATGGCCAAAACCCACAAAGTAAACACCAGATAGAAGCTTCCACATATCCACTTCAGGCCGCACAACGTGCTTATTCTGTCCTTACAATGTTCTAGCGGCCTTTAAAGGAGGCTTTCGGAGGAACAAAAGTAAAATAATTTAACGAGGTGATATTCATAAATTTTGTGAGCACTGAGGAATGTTTCGTGTCATAAGTTAGTCATGTTAAATGAAGGCTCTAACTTTCCGCCTGTGCTAATCTGGGCGATCCCGTTTTTCTTGGTGACTTTAATTATAGAATTTTATGTCGCGCAGCGGCGCGTGGGTTCCCAAAGCCATCAGTGGAAAGACTCTATAGCGTCGCTCCTTATGGGAGTAGGGAACCTTGCAACGGATTTGACCTTTGGCTTTATCAGTCTGGGTTTGTTGATGTGGGCATGGTCATACCGCGTGATTGATTTGGGATCGGCATGGCCGATTATAGTGTTTGCCTTAGTGCTGCAGGACTTTGTCTATTATTGGAAGCACCGCATTTCGCACCGTGTCCGTTGGTTTTGGGCGGCCCATGTGGTGCATCACTCTTCCAAACATTATAATCTCACAACAGCGCTGCGGCAGCCGTGGATCAGTCATTTCACTGGCTATAGCCTTATGTCTATCCCTTTGGTACTGATTGGTTTTCATCCGTTTTTGATCGCTTTTGTCGCAGCTTTGAACTTGCTTTATCAATATTGGATACACACAGAAACCATCAAGCGTATGCCTGTTTGGTTTGAGGTGGTGTTTAATACCCCGTCCCATCACCGCGTACACCACTCTGTTCATCCACGTCATTTGGATGCGAACTATGCAGGTATTTTCATCATTTGGGATAGACTATTTGGCAGTTTTGTTCCCGAGCAAGTTGATGAGGCGATAACGTACGGCGTGGTCAGCCCGATCAACACATATAACCCGTTTAAAATAGCCTTTGCTGAGTGGATTAATATTTTCAAAGATATGTTCAATCCAAATATTTCAATCGGGTTTTGGGCGCGATTGAAATATGCGCTCGCGCCGCCAGGGTATTCGCATGACGGCTCACGGCAAACCAGTGAAGATATTAAGCGTCAATATATGCGAGAGCATCCAGATGAGGTCGGTTCGTAAGGGCGACGGAAATAAGTTTGATTCTTATCCGAGACCTGTAAATAAGAGTCTTTGTTTGACATCTAGCCCTTTGGGATTGTCAAGTTTTAGCGACGTCCCTTTTTTCTTAATATCGAATTTCGCGGTTTCATAGGCTCGGTAATTTGTCGTCTCAACTGTATCGACAGCCATGAAACGTACTTGCCCCTTTGTCGGGGTAAGTGTTAGGTCCATATAGCCGCTATTTTCGGCATTATAATAGGCTACGTCTGGATTGGAACGGGTCATAAGCAGGGCATATTCTTTAACGGCATCGCCCATAAAAGCTTCTAGCGTTTCTGATGAGACTGAACTTGTGCCTAATTCTACCCCCATTTTTGTCCCGTTATCACGGGTGAGGTCATTGGCCCAATATTCATGGGCATCACCTGTTAAGACCAACAAATCGTTTATACCCGCTGCGTCAAGGCTCTCAAATAAGGATTCTCGGGCCACGGCGTAACCGTCCCAACTATCAGGGTAAACAGGTAAACGATGTTTTGATAGTTCAACAAATTGCCGGATGGGCGGCCATTGTTTTTCAATCTCAGATATAACCTCTTCAGAAACATAAGGGGTTAGGTCCGGCGTTGTTAGACGCGCCATAACGACTTGATTGCCAATTACGCGCCACGTTTCACCTGCGGTCTTTGAGTCGGACAAGGCACGAAGAACTTCGCTTTCTTGTTGTGCCCCTAACATATGCCGCGATGGATCATTTAGAATTTCAGATTTAAAGGTTTCAATGCCTTCTGGAGTCTTGAAAAGGTCAAAGTGTTCTTCAATTATAACAGGTTCACCGCGTGCGAATAGACGTGTCTCCCAGACGAAAAGGCGCATCAAGTCGCCCCATTTATAGTCTCTGTAAAAGGCAGATAAAGCGCGACCTGTCTCTGGCGGACGGACGGGCATCCATTCGAAATAAGCCCTCAGAGCCGCTTGCTTTCGGTCGGCCCAATCGCCTTCGCTTTCTTGGTGGTTTTCCGCGCCGTCTTTCCAACTATCATTGCTGCTCTCATGATCATCCCAAATTGGGATCATTGGCATGTTAGCCGTAGTCGCTTGTAGATTGGGATCAGAGCGGTACTGTGCATGGCGAATACGGTAGTCCTCAAGGGTTAAAACTTCATGTGGCGGCTGATGTAGCCGCCCCGCCTTGGTCATCGCATCATTAGCTTTATCAACGCCGTATTCATAAAAATAATCGCCAAGGTGAATCAAGGCGTCAAAATCTCCGCTGCGGGAGATATGGTCATAGACGTTAAAATAGCCCTGTTGCCAATTGGCGCAGGAAACAACCGCAAACCGTAATTTATCGACGGCTCCAACGGGGAGTGTTCGCGTGCGGCCAATAGGGGAGAGGGCGCCTTCAGATTTAAATTGATAAAAATAGACCTGCCCCGCTTCCAGATCTTTAGGTATGGCTTTAAACGTCCAATCTTTCGCGCGGGTAGCAGTGTCTTGTCCGCGCATGACAGGGTCACGCATGTCGGGGGTGAGTGAAATTTGCCACTCAACAGGGACGGAATTTTGGCGGGGGTCGATGGGTGAAATATGGGTCCACAGAACGACAGACGTTGTATGGGGGTCACCGCTTGCAATCCCGAGCTTAAAAACACCGCTCGGAAGCTCAGTTTTAGAACTATAGGCTTTTCCCGGCTTAGCAGGCGCACAAGCCGCAACACTCGCCGCCGCTGAGGCTGTCAGGATATTGCGGCGTGTGATATTCTTTTTCATTCAGCCTTAAACCAAAGTTTAAGACAAATTGAAAGGAAGAGTTTTTATATTTTTTGATCAAATTCGCCGATTTCAGAATAGGTCGCGAGGCGTTTTTCGATATCACGGAACATGGCAACCTTGTTTTCGTCGGACGTAGGGCTTTCAACCACAACCACAAGGTTAGGTGTGTTAGAACTCGCCCGTACAAGGCCCCATGTGCCGTCTTCTAAGACGACGCGTACACCATTGACGGTGATAAGTTCGCGCACTTTTTGGCCGCAAATCATCTCGCCGCGTTCTGTCCGCTTTTCATAATCTTTGACGATACGGTCAATAACGCCGTATTTTTCTTCATCGGCGCAATAAGGACTCATGGTTGGGCTACCCCATGTTTTTGGCAAAGCCCGACGTAAGTCCGCCATAGATTTACCCGGATTGCGGTCAAGCATCTGCAAGATCGCTATGGCTGAGACGATCCCGTCATCATATCCGCGTCCAATGGGTGAATTAAAGAAATAGTGACCTGACTTCTCAAAACCGACGAGGGCATTTAGCTCCTTACTGCGGCGTTTGATATAGCTATGACCGGTTTTCCAATAGTCTGTTTTCGCGCCGTTCGAGATCAAGACAGGGTCGGTCATAAACAGGCCTGTCGATTTAACGTCAGCAACAAATTGCGCGTTGGGGTAAAGCTCTGAGAGGTCACGGGCGAGCATGACGCCAACTTTATCAGCAAAAATCTCTTCACCTTCATTATCAACAACACCGCAGCGGTCGCCGTCACCATCAAAACCGAGGGCGATATCTGCGTCGTGTTCCAGCACCGCGTCGCGCATAGCGTGAAGCATTTTCATGTCTTCAGGGTTTGGGTTATAAGCGGGGAAGCTATGATCGAGATTACAATTGATCGGGATCACGTCGACACCGATTTTGTGAAGCACATCAGGGGCAAAAGCGCCCGCCGTTCCGTTCCCGCAAGCCACAACCGCTTTAATACGGTTTTTAAGCTTCACGCCTTTACAGAGATCATCAATATAAAGGTTGCGCAAACCGTCAACAAATTGATAGCCGCCGCCAGAGCGCGAAACGCTTTGACCCTTAAGTGTGATTTCTTTGAGGCGAGACATTTCATCTGGGCCGAAAGTCAGCGGAGCTTCAATGCCCATCTTCACACCTGTCCAGCCGTTGTTGTTGTGGCTGGCGGTGACCATTGCTACGCAGGGGCAATCTAGCGCGAATTGCGCGAAGTAAGCGACAGGCGACAGGGCTAAACCAATATCTAAAACTTCTATACCTGCATTCATCAGGCCGACAATCAAGGCTTGCTTGATTGAGAGGGAGTAGTGGCGATAATCATGACCAACGGCTATTTTTGGCAGAACGCCGCGTTCATGGATTAGTGTGCCTAAGGCTTCACCGAGCGCTTGAATGCCATAGAGGTTGATCTCTGGGTCTTTTTCGTGACCGGGAATGCCAAACCACCAACGGGCGTCATATTCACGAAACCCTGTTGGTTTTACTAGAGCGCAGTTTTCAAATTCCAATGTATTAGGCGCGATCGACGCTTTCGGTTTAAAACTCATGATATTTCCCCACTTAAATATTAAAGTTGCGGCATTTCCTATCTGTTCTCACCTGAAAGGTCTAGGCATTAAAACACATTCAAGATTATAAAAATAAGCACGTTGAAGTTAAGCTAGTTTACCTAAGATTTCGCATTTTTATCATGTGTAGGATTGCTGATATAGAGGCCGTGATGCAGATCACGGCGCAGTACAGTTAGTGGCGACCATGCGAGCTGCTTTAAGATGTCTCGGGAAGAGGCTTTTTTATAGCTTTTGATGTCCGCGCGGCTTTTAAGGATCGGCCTCAATCCAACAAAGCCGTGGGCGACTCCTTTCAGTGTGGGCCTAAACCGTTTGATACGGATAAACGACCACATCAACACAGCAAGGTTAAGCGCAATATGAGCAGGGGCGAGAATAATTAAAAGCGGCAAGGGCATGTTTTTAAAAAATGTCCAAATGCGGTTGCGCGTGCCGTAATAGACGGCAAAATCAGAGGCTCGGCCCGAAATGCCTGAGCTGACATGATCAACAATAGCGTTGGATGTTTGAATGCAACGCCCCCCCGCAAGCCGTAGACGAAAGCCAATATCGACATCTTCATGATAGCAGAAAAACCGCTCATCAAACCCGCCTACGGTGTGAAACATCCCTGCCTTATATAGTGCTGCTGCGCCGCAGGGGGCAAAGACTTCATATGTACCAAGAGGTTCAGATTCTTTATGACCAAATTTGGCACGCCACGCGAGGCCGCTGGCGTGGTAGCAATCTCCAGCCCCGTCGAGAATATCTGGCTCTAAGGCCATGCGTTGCAAACAGCCGACCATAGCTACATTTGGATGCTCTGTGACGGCAATCATTTGCTCCAACCAATCAGGCGCGGCAAAGGCATCGGGATTTAACAAGGCAATCCAGTCTCCACGTGCAAGCTTGGCCGCGTGATTATTTCCCGCCGCAAAGCCTGTATTGGTCGGCTGTTCAATCACAGTAAACCGCTCATCTGGAATTTTCAGGGCCTTTATCGATTCATCCTCAGAGGCATTATCGACAATGAAGCATTCAAAATCAGTAAAGCTCTGCGCGGCAACACTGTCGACAGAGCGTTGCAACCAGTCTCCGCCATTATAATTGACAATGATGACCGATATGTGCGGTGAGTGGGTGATAAATTGAAACCTCGCTATTCACGCGCATGCTCTTAGTCTTATTTAATGTGAAACTCAATCATAGCTTACAATTTCAAATTCAATGCCGTCGGCGTCTTTAATGTAAAATGAGTGTTGGTCGTCGAGATAATGACAGTCGTTAAAGGGCGTGAGGCCAAGAGCCTCGGCTTTGGCTTTAAATTGCGCGAGGTCTTTCACAATGATCGCGATATGGTTGAGCTTTCCAATCACCGTGTGGTCACTCATTGTATCGGCTTGCGGCGCGGCGGGAGTGTAGAGGGCGATATATTGCGTATCTGTCCCCACATGCACCGTGTAGCCTGCATCCATAGCGGGGCCTTCCCACCGTATGTGCCAGTCAAAAAGCTTGCAATATAGGGCGGCTGTCGCTTTCGCATTGTTCACGGTGATGTTGAGATGTTCGAGTACAATATGTGTCATGTTTATCCTTTCAACATTTACGGCGGAAGAGAGGTGGCGCGTATGGGCTGCGCCCCAAGTCGGTGCGGCTCGTCACACAAGACACGCGTTTGTAGGGTCCTATCCGCTTGACACAGCCTGTCTAATTCCTCAACTTAACTTGAGGTCAAGCTATTTTTTGCAGATTTAAACAAGCTGTGAAAATAGCGATATGCAAAGGTGAGACGTTTATGGCACAGCAAAACTTATCCATCGGAACTGTCGCTGCACGGACTGGCTTGTCGGTCTCGGCTATCCGTTTTTATGAAGAGCGCGGGCTTGTTACGCCGGGGCGTAATATGGGCGGGCAGCGCCGCTTTCAAGCGTCTGATATTCGCAGACTGTCATTTATACTGATCGCACAGCAGCTTGGCTTCTCCATTGATGAGATTGCAGCCCGCCTCGCGTCTTTGCCCGAGGGCCGGACACCGACACAGAAAGACTGGACGCGGATGAGCGAGAGCTTTCGCGAGACACTAGATCAGCGTATTCGGCAATTAACCCGTCTGCGCGACCGCTTAGACGGCTGTATTGGCTGTGGATGTTTGTCGCTCGAAAAATGCGGACTTTATAATAAAGATGACCGTGCCAAACAGCGCGGGGCAGGGCCACGCTTTGTGATTGACGATTAATTTACCTAAATTATATAAAAAAATTCTTATATCTTTATTGACTTGCCTCGTGCTGCTGTTTAGAGGCAGGGTCGTAAGGGCTTTCTCTGTGCGTGATCGGCACGTCTGGTTTGAGAGACCCGTTTGATATTTAAATTATTGCGGCCACAAGAGCCCAAAATATATGCGTAAGGACGTCCTATGAATGATTATGTTGTAAAAGATATTAGTTTGGCCGAATTTGGCCGTAAAGAGCTTGATATTGCTGAAACGGAAATGCCGGGACTTATGTCACTTCGTGAAGAGTTCGGCGCAAGCCAACCGCTTGCAGGGTCCCGTATTGTTGGGTCACTTCACATGACGATCCAAACGGCTGTTTTGATTGAAACATTAACGGCTCTTGGCGCGGATGTGCGCTGGGCGTCATGTAATATTTTCTCAACGCAAGATCACGCTGCGGCGGCGATTGCTGCGGCGGGTGTGCCTGTCTTTGCCATCAAAGGTCAGACCCTAGAAGAGCATTGGGATTATCTTGATAAATCATTCTTGTTCCCAGAAGGCCCGAACATCATCCTTGATGACGGCGGCGACGCAACGCTTTACATCCTCTTGGGTGCGCGTGTTGAAAACGGCGAGCCTGAGCTAGTTGAAGGTGAGCCAAGCTCAGAAGAAGAAGAGGCTATTTTTGCCCAAATCAAAAAGCGTATGGCGGCCAGCCCCGGTTGGTTCACGAAAATGCGTGACCAGATTGTAGGCGTTTCAGAAGAAACAACAACGGGCGTTCACCGTCTTTATGAACTTGTGGAAAAAGGCCTATTGCCATTCCCTGCGATTAACGTGAACGACTCTGTCACTAAGTCCAAGTTCGATAATAAATATGGTTGTAAGGAATCGCTCGTTGACGGTATTCGCCGCGCAACAGATACAATGATGGCAGGTAAAACGGCTGTTGTTCTCGGTTACGGCGATGTGGGTAAAGGCTCTGCGGCCTCTCTTCGCGGTGCGGGTGCACGTGTTAAGGTCACAGAAGTTGACCCGATTTGCGCTCTTCAAGCGGCGATGGACGGTTTTGAGGTCACAACCCTTGAGGACACTGTTGCAGATGCGGATATTTTCGTCACCACTACGGGTAATAAGGACGTCATCCGCCTCGAGCATATGCGCGAGATGAAAGATATGGCGATTGTCGGAAATATCGGTCATTTTGATAATGAAATCCAAGTCGCTGCTCTGAATAATCTTCAGTGGACGAACATCAAAGACCAAGTGGATATGATAACCTTCCCCAAGGGAAACCGTATGATACTTCTATCTCAAGGGCGTCTCTTGAATCTTGGCAATGCGACAGGTCATCCATCATTTGTGATGTCAGCCTCTTTCACCAATCAAGTGCTTGCGCAAATAGAGCTTTGGGACGATTCGAAAGCGAAAACGAAGAAGTATGAGAACAAAGTCTATATGCTTCCGAAACACCTCGACGAAAAAGTCGCGCGTTTACATCTTGAAAAAATCGGCGTGAAGCTAACGGAAATGACCAAAGAGCAAGCGGACTATATTGGTGTTAACCAAGACGGCCCGTATAAGCCTGAGCATTACCGCTACTAAAGTCACTCATATTTCGGTGCGTCTCGGCGCACCGTTTGATCTCTAATAAAAACAATAAAAAAAAGCGAAGAGCCTTAAAATCTACGAAAGGTGCAACATGGCACGTCAAACTTATTACTTTACCTCTGAATCCGTTTCCGAGGGCCATCCCGATAAAGTCTCTGACCGTATTTCGGATGAAATCGTTGATCTTTATTTCCGTAAGTCCGTCGCGGCAGGCATGTCCCCGTGGGACGTTCGTGTTGCGGCTGAAACGCTGACGACGACTAATAAAGTCGTTATCGCAGGCGAAACACGCGGCAAAGATGTCTCGAAAGACGAGATTGAAGCTGTCGCCCGTGCCGCGATTAAAGACATTGGCTATGAGCAATCAGGCTTCCATCACGCGCACGCTGATGTAGATGTGCTGCTTCACGCGCAATCTGTTGATATTGCGGCAGGCGTCGACGAAGGTACAGGCCTTCACGCGGCGCAAGGCGCAGGCGACCAAGGCATTATGTTTGGTTACGCCAGTAATGAAGTCGAAGGCGCTTTAATGCCGGCTCCGATTTACTATTCGCATAAAATTCTCGAACGTCTGGCCGAAGTCCGTCATTCAGGCGAGGAAAAAGGCCTCGAGCCTGACGCGAAGTCGCAAGTCTCTGTGCGTTATGAAAACGGCAAGCCTGTCGGAGCGTCCGCCATTGTTGTTTCAACGCAACATAAGGATGGCCTCAGCTCTTCTGATGTGTCCGACATTGTTATGCCTTATATTGAAGAGGTTCTTCCAGAAGGGTGGATCACTAAGGACACGGTCTTCCACATTAACCCAACGGGTAAGTTCGTCATTGGCGGCCCTGACGGGGATGCGGGTCTGACGGGACGTAAGATCATTGTTGATACTTACGGCGGCATGGCGCCTCACGGCGGCGGCGCGTTCTCTGGTAAAGATCCGACGAAGGTTGACCGCTCTGCGGCTTATGCCTCGCGTTACCTTGCGAAAAATATTGTGGCGTCTGGCTTGGTTGATTGGGCCAATATCCAACTGTCCTACGCCATTGGTGTGGCCGAGCCGACATCGATTTACGTGGAACTTGACGGGAAGCACGCCGCTCTTGCAGCGCGTCTCGAAGAGGTTTTGCCAAAGCTGATGAACCTTACGCCTTACGGCATTCGCTCTCATTTGAATTTGAACCAGCCGATTTACGCACGCACAGCGGCTTACGGTCACTTTGGCCGTACACCTGACGCGGACGGCGGCTTCTCTTGGGAAGACCTAACGCTCGTAGACGCGATTAAAGCGGCGGTTTAAACCCCAATACATAATGAATTAAAGGCCGCTTTTAAGCGGCCTTTTTTGTGGGGTGGAGGTCAAATCACTCGGGGATAATATTGCCGTTTTCGTCTATTAATTTATAACGGATAGTCGTTTTAATAGATGAGCTTTTTTTCGAGTTTCCACATTTATCTTCTGGAGGGTATCGCCATTTAGAAACGGATTCTAACGCCGTGGGATTAAAGATTTCCTGCGTGCAAAACAGGATTTGTATATTTTGAGTTGTTCCGTCTGCGGTGACGTCAAACCGAACTTTACAATGGCCTGATTTTTCTGCCCCAGTGGGCATCATAGGGGGAAATCGGACTACATGTGTAGAGCAAGCATGTTCTGTAGTCGTATAATTAATTTTGATAGGTTTAGCTAAAAATCCGGGTTTTTGTGCCGTATGTTTAGTTTCATGTGTAGGTGGTATGAAAATTGGATCAGATACTACCCTAGGGATGTTTGGTCTAGTTTCGGCATCTTTGATCTGTTTTGAATGCTCATGCCCATCGACAGTGATTTGATAAAGAAAGCTATGTTCTTCCACAAAGGTAACATCGAAACGATCTGCCTGTTGTGCCCTTGGTTGCGATGAGGGGGGAGTGCTTTCGTGAAGGTTAAAAAATATGATGCTGCAAAAATATAAACCGACGGCAAAGAGAAGAATAGCTGTAGTGATTGCAGCTATCCACCTTTGAATATGGCTATTGTTTAGACGCATTTCGTATCTCGTGATTTTTCTTTTACATATGATTTTATCACAAGACGGGAAGCCCGTCTTGTTTAATCAATTATGTCAAATCACTCGGGAATAATATCGCCGCGTTCATCGGTGATGTTAAAGCGCATGGTGCTTTCAACGCCGCTACGGGAGACGGCGATTCCGTCGCGAACTTTCGGGTTGTACCGCCACTTTGCCACGGCTTTGATCGTGGAGCGTTCAAACATCCGTTGGCTGCAAAACAGGGTTTGGATATTATAAGTTTGTCCTTCGGGGCTGACATCAAAGCGAACCTTGCAGTGGCCTGATTTTTCCGCGCGGGGCGGGGCCACGGCGGCGACTCGCACAGTCGGCGTTGCATCTCTATCGGATTCTTGAATCGTAATGGGGCCAATGTTTAGCTCTGTGGGGTTAAAAATAGGGTCTTCGACCGCCTCAGCAATCGGCTCACTGGGCAGTTCGGCGACCACTCTATCAATAATAGGCGCGGCAGGCGGAACCTCTATAGTTTTTAATTCCGCAAGCTTTGTGACGCGGGGCTCTACAATAATGTCTTCGGCGACAGGATTAATATCAAATTGCGTGGCGGCAATTTTTGTCTGCGGTTGAAAGTCGCCCGTGATCAGGGCTTTCATTCCAAGGAACAGTCCAACCGTGGCGATGGCCGCGATAGGCATGGTTAAGGTGTAACGTAAACTGGTTTGCATGTGTGTCTCCCTCTGTGCTCGGCGGTTAATCCGCTCGGTGCGTTGATAGAGACAATTAGGGGGTGAGGACGCTTGCTTTACAAATTAAACGATAGACAGAGAGAGCTTTCTGTCTGTGATTTCATCATCACGACAGGTTCTTGTCATTTTACCGTAAGTTGCCGGTAATCTAACTGTCAGATTCGTCGTTTTCTTTGTCGATTGATTCTTGCATTACAGTTTCAAGTTCACCCCCGACCTCTTCAAGAACTTCGAGCATGCCGCCGATTCCGTCCTTGTCTGAGAGCGAGCGGAGTAAAACCGCAAGGCCTGTATTGATATCAGGCAGGCCGTTTTCGCGAGGCTCAAGAGCGCCTGATTTATCAATTTCCGATTTCATATGTGTCGCCGTATTTGAGATTTTTTCGCGAATCTTCTCATCTTGGGCAATCTTGAGAACACCGTCTAAGAGATGGTTGAAGTCTGGGAGGTCAGCGATGATCTCTTCGATTTTTTCATCTGAAGGTAATTTGTCCTTTAAGTTTAACCCATTATCACTTTTAGCGGTCAAAACCTCTTCCAAGGTTTTAGGCGCCTCTTCTATAGCGGGAGGATGTGCGGTGGCAGGTGCCGCAATCAACATAAGTGGGAGTAGCAGCGATAAGTAACGCATGTGTAGTCTCCTTTAAAAGGTCAGTGACTTTAAGGTAGGCTTTCTATAACAGGGCGCACATGAACACAGACCAAACGAAAAATAGCTCCGTTAAGGGCCCAAAAGCCGACATGATCTGCGTCGCGGCGATTGCGGGGGCCTTTGGCGTGAAAGGTGAGGTGAAGCTTAAACCTTTTACGCAGAACCCGATGGATTGTTTGGCGTACGGCCCATTGATGACCGGTGAGGGGGATGTTTGCCTGACGCCGACCCATTCAAAGACTGCGGGGAAATTCATTGCTGTGAGCGCCTCTGAGGTCACAAGCCGAGAAATGGCTGAGGCGATGAAGTCGACCAAACTTTATGTGTCGGCGGATAATTTGCCTGCCCCAGATGAGGATGAATTTTACTATCGCGATCTTGTTGGATTGCAGGTGAAGACGGTTTCAGGGCAAAACGGCGGGAAGATCATTGCCGTGCATGAATACGGCGCGGGGGATATGATTGAGATTAAGCCGAAAGACAGCAAAAGCTATTATCACCCCTTTACCAAAGAGGCTGTGCCGAAGGTGGATATAAAGGCAGGGCGCGTTGTGATTGTTCCGCAAATTGCTGAAGTCGCCCACCGCAGCGACGAAGAAGAATAGGCCTTAGCAGCCTTTACCTTAGGGCTTGCACCCGCTACACGCCTCCAAATGAGTGACATAACACCAGATAAGACCGAAAAACCGTGGACAGCTACCGTGCTGACCCTGTTTCCTGATGCCTTTCCAGGGGTTTTAGGGGCGTCGATCATTGGAACAGCGAAAAAGAATCGCATTTGGGCGCTAGAAACAGTGGACATACGAGATTTTTCCGCTAATAAGCACCGCACTGTGGATGGCCCTCCTGCGGGAGGTGGCCCGGGTATGGTTCTAAAACCAGATGTCGCGGCCAAAGCAATAGACAGTGTGGCGTCCTCAACGGATAGCCGACCATTGATATATTTGTCCCCTCGCGGGGCGCCTTTGACCCAGAAACGGGTTCGGGAGCTGGCTGCGGGATCGGGACTTATTGTGTTTTGTGGGAGGTTTGAGGGGCTAGACCAACGCGTAATAGAGGCGCGGGATATCGAAGAGATTTCCCTCGGCGACTTTGTTTTAGCGGGGGGTGAAGTGGCCGCGCAAGCCATGATTGAGGCTTGCGTCCGCTTAATCCCCGGTGTTCTCGGCACGCACGAGAGTACGGTGGAAGAGAGTTTTGAAGATGGTTTGCTAGAGTATCCACTCTATACCAAACCGTCGACATGGGAAGATCGGGAGATACCGCCCGTTCTTCTGTCTGGTAACCATAAGGCGATTGCTGAGTGGAAACAGACGCAAAGTGAAGATATAACCAAGGCGCGCCGGCCTGATCTTTATGACCGTTACGTAACGGAGAAGGATCGCAAGGTAGAAACAAAGGAGACCGATCATGAACGTGATTGAGAAACTGAATAAAAAAGAAGAAGCCCGCCTCCTAGAAGCAGGTAAAACCATCCCTGATTTCTCAGCGGGTGACACACTGATTGTACAGGTTCGGATTACCGAAGGTAACCGCACACGTTTGCAGGCATTTGAAGGCGTTTGTATTTCTCGTTCTGGTGCTGGCCTGAACGAGAGCTTCACGGTTCGTAAGATTTCTTACGGCGAAGGTGTTGAGCGTGTCTTCCCTGTTTACTCACCGCTTGTTGAAGCGATTGAAATTAAGCGTAAGGGTAAGGTTCGTCGTGCGAAGCTTTACTATCTTCGTGAGCGTCGTGGTAAGTCAGCGCGTATCTCTGAGCGGACAACAGGCCGCGGTATCGTACAGCGCTCTAAAAAGTAAGCTTTGTACATATCTAATATTTAAACCCGGCTATACAGTCGGGTTTTTTTATAGCCTAAAATGGCCTTTTAATAGGTTATTGGATAACTGCGTCAAATTGGGCAGAGAAATTAGGCGCGCTACCTCCGCCTATTGCGGCGAGAAAACTACCCTTTGGCGTTATACGGATATGGGTGACGGCACTATCTGCGCCGACGCCGTTAGGCACAGGCTCATAGGTAAAGGTCGAGCCACCATCATTCGAAAAATCAACATCGTCAGTGGTTGAGCTAAGACTGATGAAATTATAGCTGAGCCCACTGTTCGGCGTGCCGTTTATAAATCGCACAGGGCCACTGCCAGGCCCATCTATGTCTGAGACTTTCAGGGCCGTTGCATCGGGCAGGGCATCAATGAAAACCACGCTCCCACTATCAACTGCAGTATTACCAATGCTTTGCGCTGAGAGACGATAGCGAATTTCATTTCCGGGAATAGAATATTCGCTCGCAGTCACCATTTCTACGTCTTTGCTGCCTGTGAGTTCGCCTTCTAGGATCGCATGGAAGCTATCAGAGAAAGATAAAATACTGGCATTTTCAGATGTATGATTTTGTTCAGTATTAAGGGTCATGTCTTCTTCGATCTCAAAGGCAACCGTCGTATTTGTGATGGAGCAACGCCTTAACCACCCGCCGTCACCGCCGTCACGGCCTTCTTTTGTACCGACAACGCGAGCATTTGGCCAAGATATTGCGCTGAAGGTATTAGAGACGCAATTGCCTGTAATATTGTCAGGGGTAATTCGCGCGTCCCAGCCAATTTCGGCCCCAGATGTGTCAGTTAATATGCCGGTTGATCCATTTGGAAATGCGATCCAGCCAATGGTTTCATCAACTGTAACCGTGCCAAAATTTGTCGTCTCAGATCTGTCGAGTGTTAGCTGAACACTTGTCGTAGTCGAGAGCTGAGCGCCGATTGACATAAAGGGCTGCGAGAACTCTCCGGGAATAGCGTTGTCTTCATTATTCGTCGTTTGAATATTCGCCACCACGCCAGGCGCAGCGGATAAGGTTACCCCAAATGGAACTGTATCAAATGTATCCGGCCCTGTTGTACCTGTCCCTGTCGAGGTTGAACTTGTGGAATGAAAGCCTGCGGCAATGATGGTCCCGTTTGGTAAAGTTGTCCTCCCAGGCTCAATGGCAATATAGTCAATCGTCATGGCATCATGTGTGCCGTCTTCGCCGGGGGGTTCAATAGCGGCCACTTCAAACCCCGTCGTGGTAACATTGCGAATACGCAGGTCAGCGGGGGCCGTACCTTCTGTGCTGGGGGTTGAGACGACAATGGGGACGACGTCAAAAGACTCTTGGAAAGTGACAGAGGTGAAAACGGCGGATACAGCTGTATCAACGGTTGTGACTTGGCCCGCTTCTATATGGCGCGCGAAAGCCTCTGTTGAAAAGGCCAACATATAGGCAGCAGACAAGGATGTATAAAATCTTTGTTTGAATGTCATTATTTCATCACACAGCTACAAGTTTTTATGAAATTTAGTTCTAATTGTTAAAGAAAGTCTAAAATCGACTGTAATAATAATGTGAGCTTGCTTTATGAAGTGAAAGCTTATGAAACAAGATCATCACAGCTTGAGATACCACCGCGTGTTACGGTTTTCACCGACCAGAGGTTTTCGTCATAGGGGTAACCGTCTTTGCCCACATTCGCAGGATTGTAAGAATAGAGACATGTCCCCGTGCGGTAGACATTAAAGCAACTTACGCCGCCCGATAAAGCCCCATCATAACGAAAGCAAATTAAACGGTCCCGAACGCGCCATTCTCCCGTGTCAACAATGGGCCCTTCGAAATAGTCCGCTGTACCGTCAGCGTTAAAGCTCTCAGTAAACTGGTTGGTTCCTGTGCGCTCGCGTGGGATTTTGTAGATTCCGTCCATGGTTTTGCCGCTAAAGGCCGCCTCTAAACTGGTTCCATCTAGAGGGGTTAGGAGTGATCGGCTATCGTCCTCTTGTGCCTGCTGAGCCGTTGCGCTTGTTATCAATCCAAGGCCCATAAACAAGCAGAGAACGGACCTTATGAAATAGCGGCTTCGCATTTTCTCGTTTCTCCATTAATGGTTGACCTGGCTGTCCAAAAATCGCCGTTAACTTCGTCAGGGTTGTCTGGTAAATTGTTATCATAAAAATAGTAACAATTTTCCACAATATAGACGCGGAAACAGCCTCCACTCATCGCTGCATCATTATAATAATAACAAACAATATCATTAAACACGCCCCAGCGCCCCGAGGCTCTAACGTCGCCTTCAATATATAAAACAGTGCCGTCGCTATTATGTGTTTCTTTGTATGCGCTGCGAGGGTTTCCGCTTTGGGTGAAATTATAGGCGCCAATAAGGGTTTGTCCGTTAAAATGTGTCGTGAGGTCATCACCAATTATGCGTGTTCCGAAAGGCCGAATATCTGTTTGTTGCGACTGTGCGCTGGCATAAGATATGACGCCCAAAAAGGAGAGGGCGACGAGACTTGCATATTTAAGAGGTGAGCGCATCGCAATCCGGATCCTGAGTTGAGGGGGTTGAACGGGCGGTCACGGCATAGCGAGGTTGACCGTCAGATGACCGCAGAAGATGATAATAGCATGTGCCGCTCTTATAAATATTGAAACACACGGGATAGGTCCAAATTTGGTCATATGTATAGCAAATTTGATCCGAATTAATATTCCATATGCCCGATAATATTTCTTGCCCTTGGCGGTGCGTTAACGTTCCGTCCGCACGGGTCGTCTCAACAAAGGCGAAAGTCTTCGTCGCTTCACGCAGAAAGCGGTACTGGCCTTTATGGGTCACATCTGAAAAAAGGCTGCGTAGGCCCGCACCATCGAGTTTTTTAGCCGTATCGGGGATGACGTTAAATAGGGAATTATCTTGAAGCGGCTCGCTATCTTGCAAAACACCACTTTGGGCGGCGCTCAAAGGCGTGAGGGCAAAGCTCAACGATATAAAAAGGCTGAGCGACAGGATTAGTGAGCATAAACATCTTTTCATTATCTCCATCCTAGCATGTTTCACGGATTTGGCTATGCTGCGTTACATGACAAAAAAGACAGGCCGTTAAATGAGTGACGAACAAGAACCAGTTGACGTTAAATCCCACATCGAAAAACTCGAAGCCAGAGGCGATAAGGTCACGGATCGCCGCTTTAAGCGCTATCATCGTGTAGCCGCAAAGCGCCGCGCAGATGCCAAGGCGGATGATGCGTTTTTCAAAGCCGTTTTCTCGCTCGCAGGCGTGGCCACAGCCTTTGTTTTTGTCCTCATTTGGGTGGCGATGAACGGCGGCGGTGGCCTTATAGCCCTCGCGCCACTATCCGAGCCGTGGCTCGGCCCGTTCTCTAAACTAGAGCTGTTTGGCTTTAGCGTGATCGCGTTCCTCGCCGCGCTATACTTTTGGCGGATACGGCGAAAGAGGTGATTTGGCGATATTTTGCGGATGTTCTTTTAACCAATTTTAAAGCCCAGCAACTCTGAGGTAGTGAGTGTCCATAGTTGGGCGATGTCCGACGCTCATATTCATGAAAATAGAAACGTCGTCAAAATCGTCACATGGGTTGCGCATCACTCACAACGAGGCGTGAGAATGTTGCTTGGGCGTAGTCGCCATTGATTTTGTCTGTGGCCCAATCACCTGTTCCGGGACAAGCCGCATACCACACGCCGGGCGCGTCTTTGGTGCTGCACTGATTATATATTCCAGCTTTGAAATAATGAGCATCGCCGGCGTAACCTGTCGGGTTATCCAAGGCGTCGATTTCGCCGTTGGCATCGACATTGTCGGCTAGATTGATTTTAAATGTTTTTGTCGGTTTGCCTTGGGTTGAAAACTCCAAATGCATAACATCATCATAAACATTCACGACATAGCTGAGCGGTTGCCCTAAGGGGATACCCGCATTGCCCGGATCTTCTGCGTTGGTCCAAACATTGCCCCAAACGGGATAAGCAATATCAGTACGGTTCGGGTCTTCTTTGGCGAGGTTACGCTCATAATTCCAAAAGACAGAACCTGTGTCGTGATCAGGAAATTTCTTGAAGTAAATTTTCAGCGGTTCATTGCCATAGCCGTAAATGCCTGTTTGTGGATTGTCTTTGACCGCGTGGATTTGCCCGATAACGGCTGAAAAGGCTGCGGGGCGATCTGGGTTGCCTGCGCGGCGCGCAACATGGTCAACCGTTACAGTGGCTTCCATCCGTCCACCGATAGAGGCAAAATCATCCGCGTCTGCATGAGCGCGCAAAGCGAAATTATTACCGGGTGCTTTGGTCTTAAGGCTCGTGTCACTGCCGCGGCTCATATAGCGAAGTTCGCTGCGTGTGTTTGAGGAATTGGGTGTCGTCAAAGCCTTATTCGGCGAGGCGAAGACCACATGGCCGTCGGCATTGGCATAGAAGAAATCTGGATGAGAAAAACTTTGGATATCCGCGACTGACACGATATCAACTTTCTCATTATTATCTTGATCGAGCGGGACTGTAATATTCCAATGCGACAAATCAAAATGGTCGGCGGGCAAAGCGCTTACCGTTTCAGCATTTACCGTTTCAGTGTTGACCTTTTTTGTCTCAGGCTCAGGGCCAGAACAGGCCGTGAGCGTCAGTAGGAGGGCACCCGTAATTAAGAGCGTTTGCTTCATCATAATCTTACCTGACTTATTTTTATGCTTTGCAAGACTTTAGGCCATGAGAGCTGAATTGCAAGATAGCGGCTGCCATTAAAATCATGCCTACAGGCGAGTTTTGTCTATTTTAAAGCAGACCAGATGTTACGTTTTTGTTTTAAGAAGCAATCAGGATATAGGGTAGTATGGATTTGCTAGATAAATACATCAAGGATTGCTCACCCTATATTGAGAAATTGACTTATGACTTAGAGAAAAGGGAGGTTATAATAGTTTTCATCAGAAACATGGGGGGATGGCAGCATGAGTATTTGAAACATGGGCAACAACTCAAATTCACGGATGTCATCGGTTTTAAGGAAAATATTTGTGATATGGAGGGCCTGATTGATGATGATATCACCGACTCTATAATAGGATTTTATAAAACCTCGAGTGGGTGGTACTGCCTCGAAACGGAAAAAAGAGAGTTGAGAATCCAGACAATGAAAGAGCCAACAAGTACAGTACTGTCTGATTGAACATATGGGCTTGGTTTAAGGACTGACTTTAAGAATGAGTAGATATCGATGAGCGCCCTTCTTTGGGCGGTTCTAGGTCGCAAGCGGAATCTCCGTTTTTAACGACGAAGCGGCGTTTAAATGTAATGCCCGATTTTAGGCGACAAGCCTTTACATAATCAGTTAAAAAGCCAAATGACTCCAAATATTAATCAACAAATGAATCTAACCGATGTTATTATGTTGGTTGCCCTCTCAGTTTTATGGGGAGGCTCCTTTTTCTTTGTTGAAGTGTTGGTGAAGCATCTTTCACCGCTTACGATTGTCACATGCCGCGTGGGTTTTGCCGCTTTAGCCCTCTGGGCTATTGTTTTGGCCAGAGGGATTCTTTTGCCGTCAACGTGGCAACAATGGTCTTCACTCTTTGTGATTGGGCTTTTAAACAATGCCCTTCCATTTTCTCTGATAGCATGGGGACAAACACAAATTAGCTCGGGGTTAGCGTCCATCTTCAATGCTACGACACCCTTTTTTACGGTTATAGTTGCGGGTGCTGTCTTAACCGATGAAGGGATCACTAAACAAAAAATGACAGGTGTCATTGTTGGATTGCTAGGAACAATCGTCCTCATAGGCCCGGAGGCTTTGAAGGGATTGACAGGTTCTATGTTAGGTCAATTAGCGGTGATGGGCGCCGCTGTCTCATATGCTTTTGCAGCAGCTTATGCACGACGTTTTAAAAAATGGGGATTATCCCCTTTGATTGTTGCGACAGGGCAGGTGACCATGGCAACCCTGATATTATTACCACTGATGATAATAATCGATAAGCCATGGATTGATCTTGTGATACCGCTTGATGTGATTTGGGCTATTTCAGGGCTGGTTATTTTTAGTACCGTTATTGCTTACATCTTATATTTTCGTCTTATTGCTTCCGCAGGAGCTACAAATGCTGCCCTTGTGACGTTTCTAATTCCAATTTCCGCAATTCTTTTGGGTGTCACTATTTTAGGCGAGACGTTCACAGGGCTTCAGGCCGTTGGGATGGGATTGATTGGATTAGGGTTGCTAGTGATGGATGGACGGATTTTTCAACGTTTAAAAACTTATCTGTAACGTCATAAGTTAGTATCCTTTATACAGATTTACGGTCGTGGAAGAGCGTCCTTCTTTGGACGACGTAAGTGCCTCGTACTCTGGTTGCTGATAAGGTTTTTTTGGGTCGTACGTCAGCAATATTTTGCGCAAAACCCTCTCTTAGTACCCCCACATAGAATTTTTTACCATTTCAACGCGGATGTGATGACGTAGAGGCTTGTCGGCGGGGGCGCAATCGGCTATGTGGCGCATCGTTTTAAACCTCACTTACCCAGTCTATGGAGGCTCTTATGGGATATCGTTTTGCAATCGTCGGTGCCACAGGCAATGTCGGGACGGAAATGCTCACGATTTTGGCTGAGAGCAATATTGATGTCGACGAAGTTTACGCTGTTGCCTCTCGCCGCTCTATTGGCCGCGAAGTGAGCTATGGTGACCGCGATATTAAATGCCATGACCTTGAGCAATTTGATTTCTCGCAGGTTGATATTGCTCTGATGAGTGCAGGTGGCGGCGTGTCCAAAGAATGGTCGCCAAAGATCGCCGCCGCAGGTGCGGTTGTCATTGACAATAGCTCCGCGTGGCGGATGGACCCAGACGTGCCGCTCGTCGTTCCCGAAGTAAATGCGGACGCTGTCTTGGATTATAAAAAGAAGGGTATTATCGCCAACCCAAATTGCTCGACTATTCAAATGGTTGTCGCGCTGAAGCCTTTGCACGACGCCGCCACAATCAAGCGCGTTGTGGTCTCGACCTACCAATCAGTGTCAGGCGGCGGCAAAAAGAATATGGACGAGCTATGGCTCCAAACCAAAGGCATCTATTCGAATGATGAATTAAAACCGCATAACTTCACCAAGCAAATCGCCTTTAACGTCATCCCGCATATTGATGTGTTCATGGATAGCGGCGACACGAAAGAAGAGTGGAAGATGAAGGCCGAGACGATGAAAATCCTCGATCCGAAGATTAAAGTCACCGCGACAGCCGTTCGCGTCCCGACCTTTGTCGGTCACGCCGAAGCGCTGAATATTGAATTTGAAAATGAATTATCTGCTGATGCGGCTCGTGATATTTTACGCGAAAGCCCTGGCATTATGGTCATTGATAAGCGCGAGGACGGCGGTTATATGACGCCCGTTGAATGCGTCGGTGAATTTGCCACCTATGTCTCGCGTATTCGCGAAGACAGCACCCAAGACAATACGCTCAACATGTGGTGCGTGTCTGACAACCTCCGCAAAGGTGCAGCGCTCAATACAGTGCAAGTGGCCGAAGCGCTCATCAACCGCGGCTTTAAAGGGCAGTCTGCTGCCGCTTAAGCGCTGTAGAGTCCTCATAGGTTTAATCTCTCGTCTTCGCCGTGTTGGCGGGGGCGTAAACGAGCAGGGCGGGGCCTACGACTCAAAGTCGACATGATTGAAAACTTGTGATAATTATTTGCGATGGTTACAAGCCCTACAATCCTCGCATCTACTTGGAATAATGGTGTCTTCGTTCTGGATGAAGATTGCTTCTCTCATGAGCTCCCTAAGCGCACTGTAAGGGGCCTATCGCATGACCAGTTTGGAGGAGCTTATGCCGCCGTAGATGGACGACATTTGTTCCAAAGAAAACCGTCTGGAGAATGGACGTGCCTTGCGTCTAGTGAATCTATTTTATCGGTGGCTTTTGCCGTAGACGGTATGGTTTACGTTGGAACGGATGATGCTCAGGTTCTACGTCTCAATGAACATGGCGAGTTAGAGCGAATTGACAGTTTCGATACGGTAGATGGCCGAGAGACTTGGTATGCGGGCACAGCGATCATTGATGGGAAAGAGGTTGGCCCGCCTCTCGGAATTCGGTCTTTTAGTGGAGCTGCGAAAGGACGTTTGTTTGCAAATGTCCATGTTGGTGGAATACCGCGATCTGAAGATGGCGGCGCGACGTGGACGCCCACAATTGATGTGAATTTGGATGCCCACGAAGTTCGCGTGAGTCCATACAATAGAGATATTATTGCCGCTGCAACAGCCTTTGGGCTGTGTATGAGTTGGGATGGTGGACAGTCATGGTCAGTCCAAACAGAGGGCTTACACGACTCATATTGCTCAGCTGTCGCGGTGACAGAAGACCATATATTCGTTGCCGCTTCGGAGGGTCATTTCACCCAAGACGGCGCTATATATCGTAGAAGCACAGACACATCCAAGGTTCGATTAGAAAAAGTTAGCGCAGGATTGCCAGATTGGCTCAGAGGTATTGTTGACACATCGTGCATTGCGGCCAATGAGAACGATATGGCACTCATATCTGCCAGTGGAGAGGTATTTACCTCCAATGACTTTGGGCTCAACTGGCAAAAAAAGGTAGAGATCGTTACAGGTGTTAGCAGCGTGTTGATCGTCCGTCAGTGATCGCTATTGACAGGCTTTTTATAAGTCTAAATGCAAAAATTGGTTAAATGCACTGGCCTCATAATTGCTAAAAGCAGGCCCGTCTTGAAATCCGTATTTACGATACAGCGCAAGAGCCGCGTCAAACGCTTCGCCGCTACCCGTCTCCAGTGATAGGCGCTTATATCCGCGTAGCTTTGCCACGCTCAGCATATGCTCTAAGAGTTGAGCGGCGACGCCTTTGCGAAGATGGTCTGGGTGTGTACGCATAGATTTTATCTCAGCCTGTTGCAGAGAGAGTTCGTGTAAAGCCCCGCACCCTAAAATAGTCTCGCTGTTCCAAAGGCTCCATACCGTAACGTCTTCCTTTTGCAGTCCTGATAGATCAAGTGCATAGACCGATTCAGAAGGTGAATTTGCCTGCATACCTTGCATGTGTACCGCAAGAAGGTGCCGCGTCGCAGGATGGGTCAAATCATCTTCAATAATTTTCATCATTCTATGATTGTACTTTATTTTATCCATAAAAAAAGCCCTCACGGGGAGGGCTTTCAAATCAGAATGTTAGCGCGTTTTAAGCAACAGTGTGCGGCTTAGAGGCGTGCTTTTTGGCGGTGGCCGCTAGTTCAGCAAACACATCAGGTTCGTTACCTGCAATGTCAGCGAGAACTTTACGGTCAAGCGTAATGCCAGCCTTGTTAAGTCCGTCCATGAAGCGGCTGTATGTGAGGCCGTTCAAACGAGCTGCGGCGTTAATCCGCTGAATCCAAAGAGCGCGGAATTGGCGCTTCTTAAGCTTACGACCGATATAAGCATACTGGCCTGCTTTTTCGACAGCTTGGTTAGCGATACGGAAAGTATTCTTCCGGCGACCGCGATAGCCTTTGGCTGCATCAATAATCTTTTTGTGGCGTGCGTGTTTCGTCACACCGCGTTTTACACGTGACATAATCGTCTCCTATGTGAAGTGGGGTGTGTCCTAACCGTTAGGTAGGAATTTTTTACGAATAACTTTCGCATCGCATTCTTTCAGGACGCGAGTCCCGCGAAGATTACGAATTTGATCGTTTGTACGCTTAATCATGCCGTGGCGTTTACCAGCTTGGCCGGCTTTAACTTTACCACTAGCTGTCAGTTTGAATCGCTTTTTAGCGCCTGACTTAGTCTTCATTTTTGGCATTTCGGTCTCCTAATTAAAAGGCGAAATCGGTGAAGTCCCGTTTCGCCGCCATTTTGAACCGGTAGGCATGCCATTAGCCCACGCGGTTTCACCCCGATGTTCAGGGAAGTCGGGCTTATAGCGCGGATTCCCAGAAAGGCAAGGAGGAAATGCAAGGCAAGAGGCATAGGGAGACGTTCAATTTTGTTGCTATACGTCTTGGCGGTGACAGCCTATCATAGAGAATAAATGAGGGAGGCCTATATGCGCGGCATAAAGATTTATAATATCATCAATGGCGTTTTTTACACGCTTTACGGTTTGTGGGGAATGATCTTACCGCAATGGATATTGTCATTTTTTGATATCCAAACTTACGGGGTTTATGCGTTGCATAATATCCGCGCTATGTGGGCGGCTATTGCCCTAGTTGGTGTCTTAACATTGTGGAAAGCGCGGTCTGACAGTGCAGTTATGGTTGCGATGTTGATGGCGCTTGTCGTTGGCGCATTCGCAGTTGGTCGGCTTATAGGCCTCGTTGTTGATGGTATGGATTCAGGATCAGCGGCGACCTATTATGAGATTACGTTCGAGCTGATATGGATGGTGATAGGATTGTTCTTAGCTAAGCGTGCGGTAAAGCGAGCTTCATAATAGAAAAAGCTCCGAACATTCGGAGCTTTCGATCTTTAAAGATGAATGATGAGGTCTTAGCCAGACTATTTAGGGGCTAACACCATGGTCATCATACGGCCTTCGGTTTTGGGCTCAAATTCGACTTTCGCGAGCTCTTCGAAATCTTCTTTGACGCGCTGTAAGAGCGTCATGCCGCGGTCCATATGGGCCATTTCACGGCCACGGAAACGGATGGTTACTTTGACCTTATCGCCGCGCTCGAAAAATTTATTCATCGCCTTGGTTTTCACCATATAATCATGTGTGTCGATATTGGGGCGCATCTTGATTTCTTTGATCGATTGCGTCCGCTGGCTCTTACGGTTGGCGGCTTTTTTCTTTTGATTTTCAAAGCGGAGTTTTCCGTAGTCCAGAACCTTACAAACAGGGTTGTTGGGACTTGGAGCGACTTCCACAAGATCAAGTCCAGCTTGCCGTGCGGCCGCGAGGGCCTCTTCGATTGGTACGACGCCTCTTTTCTCGCCGTCAGCAAGAATTAAAAGAACGGTGGGCGAAGTAATATCGGTATTGATGCGCGGGCCTGTCGGTTTTTTTGACGGCGGCGCAGCATGGGGACGTCTGGCTATGTGGAACTCTCCTGTGAACTATTAAAGTTTTTGCGTGGTGAATATGAAGATTATGCAATGTTATTTCAAGGCTTCACCGTGTTTAAATGGTAAAAAAGAGAGGCCTAACGGTAAAAAAAAGCAATATGTGTGGATTAAGGCACAGATTGAACCCAATTAAACCGAAGACGCGGTCAAAAGCCGATCGTAAACGGCTAATGTCTTCACCTGTAAGGATGTTTTCGAGAAGTTTTCCGTGACGTGGGTGCGGGCAAAATTTGGATTATATTCAGAGAGATTCGTACGAGGTGTGTGGCCTTTTGTGGAGGTGAGGGCGGTGTTGATTGCGCTTGCGAGCGCCTGCGGATCATTCGGCGAAACCAGTAATCCCGTTTGCCCGTCTAAAACCGTTTCCAAAGAGCCGCCGTGAGCAGAGGCAAGTATGGGTTTGCCCATAGCTTGGGCTTCGACGGCGACACGGCCAAAAGCTTCGGGTTCAATCGAGGTCGAAAGCACCATGTCACTCGCGGCAATCATAAGCGGCATATTAAGGTTATGATCAGCGAAGGTGCAGCGGGCCTCGAGGCCAAAACGTGCCACCAGCTTTTTTAAGCCGTCCACATAAGCGTCCCGCCCTTGGGCGTCGCCCATGATGACAAGTTTGACCTTTAGGTTTTGTAATTGGGCTAAGGCTTTAATCGCGACGGCTTGGCCTTTCCATGTGGTCAAACGGCCCGGCAAAAGGAGTAGGGTCTCATCAGCTTTTGCGCCCCAGCTTTTACGAGTGGCCGTTATATCATTGGCCTTGATTTTAGCGGGGTCAAATTGCGTCAGGTCAACCCCGCGTTGGATGACGACAATCTTATCGGCGTCCAACTTATGCTCTTTAATAATATGAGCCTTCGTCATGTTGGAATTGGCAATCGTCAGAGCGCCTTTGGTCATGACGGCATTATAGCCGCGTTTAAGCGCAGAGTTCGCATTGTAAATCCCGTGATAGGTCGCGAGGAACGGCACGCCCATTGCCTTGGCGGCAGCACGGGCAGGCCACGCAGGGGCGCGCGAACGGGCGTGGACAATATCAATCTTATGCTCTTTGATGATGGTCTTTAGCGCACGAACCCGTTGGCCGTAGGTCAGAATGTTCTTGGAGCCAATATCCATACGGTGTAATTGTGCGCCCATTTGCGTGAGCTCACCCTCCATGCGCCCGCCTGCACTGACCACATGGGCGCGGTGCCCTGCGGCGATTAAGGCCTCTGCGACCTCTAAGGTTGTCCGTTCGACACCTCCAGCATTGAGTTCTGGTGTAAGTTGGAGCACATTCATATCCGAATCTTAGCACAGGATTGCGTGAGCGCCATGATGGAAAATATTGAAACCCAGTTTTTAACCACAGACGGCTTTGCAAGGTCAGACGCGGAACGCATCGCGTATAAGGTCAATGACGGCGCAAAGCCTGTGACCTTTATATGGTGCGGCGGGCTACGCTCTGACATGGAAGGCGGCAAGGCGATCCATCTACATGGGTGGGCGGCCGAGAATGATTACCCCTATGTGCGCTTTGATTATTATGGCCACGGGGAAAGTAGCGGGAATTTTGAGGTGGCTCATATTGGCCGTTGGGCTGAAGACGTTACGGCGGTCATCGATAATCTCACCGTAGGGGATGTGGTTTTAGTCGGCTCGTCTATGGGCGGGTGGGCGTCACTGCTTACGGCGTCGCGGCATGAGCGGGTGAAGGGCTTGCTGCTGATTGCCCCCGCGCCAGACTTCACGCAAAAACTCATGTGGGAAGGGTTTAGTCCTGATATTCAAAACACCATTTTAGAGCAGGGCGTTTATTATGAGCCGTCTCCTTACGGGGAGCCGATGCCGATCTCTAAAATATTGATCGAAGAAAGCGCCAAGTATCAAATACTCGACGGGCCGATTAAGTTCTCTGGCCCTGTACGTATCCTGCAAGGCATGCTGGACGTGCCAGTGCCGTGGCAACATGCGCTGAAAATCGTTGACGCGCTTGAGAGCGATAATGTTGAGGTGACCTTTGTGAAAGACGGTGATCATAGCCTCTCAAGGCCGCATGATTTGGAACGGTTGGTCAGTGTGGTTGAATCTATTGCCGCTCAACTTACGACAGATGAAAGTCCATAATGATAGTCGCAGGGATATGTGGGCTTATTTTTAATCTTGTCCTCTTTCTACTTTGGAATGCGGATGTGTGGAAGACATTGGCGCAAGATTATTCTTATTCAGGAAAGCCACCTAAAAAAGTCATGCCGCGTGAAAGCGGGTTTATTTATTATTACCGAATAGCTCCACGTTACTATAGAAAGACTTTAAGCGTCGCTATTGACGGTGATGCACGTTATGTGTGGTTGGCAAAGCCGATTCACCCTTTTAAAAAAATGTTGCGTATTCAATTTTCTGAACTGAATGAAACAGGGGCATCAAACATGTATTTATGGAAGTCGAGTAAACATATTGTTTTTACGACTCTCGCTCAGCCCCGCATAAAAATATGTTTGAGTGAAGATGCAGTGGCGTGGATAAAATCTGAGTGGAATGATTTTGACCGCGCGGGCCGTGATTGATTATGACGGTGAATGACCCGATGACAACAAATCCTTATCTTGGCCTGACCCTAGACGCGGCCAAGCGGCTCGCTACGCAGAGCTTGGCGCAGGCGGGGTTTGAGACACCAAAGCTCGATGCGCGGATATTGCTCCTATCGGCAACGGGTCTTGAGCATGCGGATTTAATCGTCAAAGGCGGTGAGGCGTTAACGCTCGCCCAAGCTGAAACCTTTGCGGCATTGGTGGCGCGGCGTCTGTCTGGGGAGCCGATTGACCATATATTAGGCCACCGTGAATTTTACGGGCGTAGCTTTAAGGTCAGTAAAGATGTGCTGTCACCACGCCCAGAGACAGAAGGGCTGATTGATCAAGCTTTGGTTTTATACGGCGAAGAGAGTGATATTAAGTGCCTTGATTTGGGGACGGGCAGCGGGGCGATTATACTGACCCTTTTGGCGGAGCGTCCGAACTGGACAGGTCTTGGTGTTGATCTATCGGCGGCGGCATTAGAGATCGCCTCTGAAAATGCTCACCGTCACGGACTTGAAGGGCGCGTGTCATTCCTACAAAGCTCTTGGCTTGACGGGGTGGACGAGCAATTTGACCTGATCGTCTCCAACCCGCCCTATATAGATAAGACTCATATGGAGAGGTTGTCGCGAGAAGTGAAAGATTATGATCCGAGCTTGGCGCTTTACGGTGGGCCTGATGGCCTCGAGGCGTACCGCGCGATTATAAACCAAGCACCTCATTACCTTAAACAAAACGGGAGACTGATTCTTGAAATTGGCTATGACCAAAAACAAACAGTCAGCAATCTGTTGGATACAGGCCCGTTTACGGACATAGATTGTCATATGGATTTAGCGGGACTCGATAGGATCATAACCGCAAAAGCAAATGTGATGTAGAAAAATCATAAAATTGGAAAAAAGAGCTATGCAGGGCGAGAAAGCTTTGCTAACGAAAATATAGCAATCCGATGCATGTGGGCGCGAATTGATAACATCCTGAAAAATTTGGGTAACTATTTCCAAGCTAACAGGTCTATATACAATTACATATCTGGGAATCCGGCATGAAACGTCAACGCGGCCGTAATCGCAATAAATCTAATCATAATAACAACTCGAACCGGAGTTTGGACAGTAGTGGTCCAGACGTAAAAGTTCGAGGTAGCGCAAGCACGATTTACGAAAAATACGTAACGCTTGCGCGCGATGCTGCGTCGAGTGGTAATCGTGTCAAAGCCGAAAACTATCATCAGCATGCGGAACATTACCTCCGTCTTGTCAACGCACAAGAAGCGGCGAAACAAGCGGCCCGCGAAGAAGCTGAAGCGGCGAGAGCTGCGCGCGGCGGTGACAATTCGAATGATGATGAGTCAGGTGAAGCGAAAGAAGGGTCTCGTCGTAACCGACGTTATCCACCCCGTGTGAAGCGAAGTGAAGATAAAGGGACGGAAGAGACAAAAGAGGCAAGCTCGTCAACGTCAGATGCTTTGGATGTTGTAACGCCCAAAGCGGACGCGCCAAAAGATAAGGCTCCCGTTGAAGCGGCGGGTGAGGCGCCTAAAGCTGAACCTAAACGTCGCCGCAAGGCTCCAAGCCGTAAGAAAACGGATGATAAGCCTGTTGAAGTTGACGCGGCTGAATAGCCCTCATCTTTGGACATAAATGATATTTAAGCCCGCTTTATGTGGGCTTTTATTTTGCCGTAATAGTTCGTTCGTCTTGACAATGCCCTGTGCCTATCGTTCCATGAAAGAAAAGGCTTTTTATGTCGCGTATGATAATCGGTGCTGCTCAGCTTGGAACATGTTTATTTGATCCCAAGGCCACATTTGAAAAATTAGTGACTTACCTTGATCACGCTAAGTCGCAAGGTGTAGACCTGCTTGTCTTCCCTGAAGCTTTTATCGGCGGCTATCCGAAAGGCATCGACTTTGGTGTTACTGTCGGTGCGAGAACGGCAGAGGGTCGCGAAGAGTTCCGTCAATATTTTGAGCAAGCCGTTGAGCGCGACTCGGATGAGATGCGAAACATTCAATCAGCGATTAAAGCGGCCAACATAAATGTCGTTCTTGGTTTAATTGAACGAGACGGCGGAACGCTTTATTGTGTCACGGCGAGTTTTGACCGCATGGGCGCGTGTCTATCATGGCACAGAAAACTTATGCCAACCGCGATGGAGCGCGTGATTTGGGGCATGGGCGACGGAACAGACATGGACGTCGCCGAAACGGACTTTGGCCGCGTATCATCGGCGATCTGTTGGGAGAATTATATGCCCCTCTACCGCGCGCATCTTTATTCTCAAAACCCCGTCATTCACACGGCCCCAACGGTTGATGACCGTGATGTGTGGCTCCCAACTATGCAAATGATTGCGCTCGAAGGGCGCTGCTTTGTCGTGAGCGCCTGCCAATATATGACACGCGGACATGTGAGCGCAGACTGGTATGATCCCGTTCAAGGCACTGATGACGCAACGGTTTTGATCCGAGGCGGAAGCTGCATTGTGTCTCCGATGGGGGAGGTGCTGTCAGCGCCTGTCTTTAATAAAGAAACGCTGATCACGGCGGAGATTGATTTAGACGACATTGCTCGCGCGCGCTTTGATATGGATAATGGCGGCCATTATACGCGCCCGGATGTGTTTAATCTGTCGGTGAAGCCAGCGTAAGTATCCGCCTTGTAATTTCCCACCTATGCCATAGAGTAATCGAAAAAAGAGGGGAAACATGGAACTTTTAGTCGTTGTTGCGGGCCTGTTCTTTATTGCATCTCCGGTTTTTGCCATCATCGCCCTCATCAATTCAGGGTCCCTCAAGCGGGAGGTTGAACAGCTCCGTCGTGAGGTGAAAAAACTACAATTTGCGGACAACACCCAATCTGTAAGTCAGCCTAAAGCAAACGCAACGTCTAAGCCCCAAACGGTTAAACCTGTTCCTGATAAGCTTGTCAAAGCGGCGGCGTTAGATAATTCTCCTCAAATTATAGCAGCGAAAGCGGCCCCTAAAACGCCAATAAAAGCAACGGTGCAAGCCAAGCCACCTGTTAAGCCCCAAAAACCTGCCACCCCGCCGAAGCCAAAAGTCACTATTGAGGAAATGATTGGCTCTCAATGGTCGGTCTGGGTTGGCGGTATTGCCTTGGCTATCGGCGCTGTTTTCCTCATTCGCTATTCCATTGAAGCGGGTGTGTTCTCTCCCGCTATGCGAATTGCGATGGCAGGCTTTATGGGGCTTGCAGCTCTGGCTGGCGGGGAATGGATGCGGCGCAATGACATGAGCGCCGAGATTGCCAAAAAAGCAGGGCGTGTTTTTAAACACCATGCGTACATCCCTGGCGTGCTGACCGCCATTGGCATATTCACATGGTTAGGGACGGTTTATGCGTCCTATGTGCTTTATGATTTTATTGGCCCAACTGCGGCCTTCATACTCTTAGGGTTGACGTCACTTTTGGGCTTGGCTTTGAGCCTCCTACACGGGCCTAAATTAGCGGCTCTCGGACTTGTTGCCGCCTTTGTGACGCCTTTGTTAGTAAATACAGGGTCGCCGAATTATCTGGCGCTCTACGGGTACCTACTCGTGATTGGCGCGGCGGCTTTGGTATTGGCGCGCAAACGAGATTGGCATGATATTACAACGCTAACTTTATTTGGTGTTCTGGCGTGGCTATTTATATCCTTAGGGGCCTTAAAAGACAGCCACACTACGCTCATGTGGATAGGCTTTGCCCTCACAGCCTACGGGGTTGGAACATGGTCGGCGCAGACGGCTAAAGTCGCTCATAATATAGCGGCTAACAATAAAGTTCCTAAAGAGGCCTCATTAGGATTTGTCCCGTCATTTGGAAAGATAGCGCTTCTGGTTTGGACACTGGGTTTAGCCGTCGTGGCGGTTTTTGCTGTCATGCTTTATGGGCATGAGCATAACAGCCCTCTCATTTGGGCCGCGCTTTGCCTGTCCGCAGCCTTTATTATAAACGGCGCGCGGTGGCACGGGGCCAATATACATATTTTAATTGGGGGCGCGCTCTCCCTCCTGACGTTGATTGCGGCTTCGCTGTCTCTTAGCGTGACCTTCGCCATTTTTGCTTTGGTTAGTTTGGCGATCTGGGGGCTTTGTTTCAGAGAAAGCCGTAGAGATGAGCATCAAGCGGCAAAGAGTGACACATTATGGACGTCCCTATCTGTTGTCGGGCCTCTCTTTGGTTGGATGGGGCTTTTACTCGCGAAGGGCAGACTATCAGACACGATATCAGGCTGGCTCTCTGTGAGTAAAGTCGGCCCGTTTGAAGGGGCGGTATATCTCGCGGTGGCCTTAGTATTTGCCGCAAGCGCAGAATATTTATGGCGTAAAAATGAACGTACAGCTTTGCCGATCAATATATATGCGTTGGGGAGCGGGGCGGCGGTTCTTGCAGGTCTTTTGTTATGCCTCAATATAGATATTATGTTTTATGCGGGGCTTTTGAGCCTATGCGTCGGCCTAGGGCTTTATATTTTACGCCCGCTTTGGTCGGTACGGATAATGATTGTGGGCGCGCTTGGTCTGTCCGTCCTTTTCGCGCTCGGCCATCATATTTCTGGCGGCGATGTCGGCCAAAAATTGATATTTAATTCCCTTTGGATTTTCCTTGCCCTTCCTGCCGCCTTAAGCTTTGCCGCAGGATATAGTCTCGAGCGTAAAATATCTGATATTTGGTCGGAAATTTTGAAGGCTGCGACATTGTCTCTCGGAGCCCTATTCGTGGTTCTGCAAATTCACCATATGATGAACGGCGGGGAGGTTTTGGCCGCAAGCTTTAGCCTTGAAGAAGCCGCTCTCTTTGTTTTGACAGGCCTGTGCTTCACCTTGGGAGGGAGCTGGCTCGAACGAAACAGCCATATACCGTTTAAACAGCGCCCCAGCCATAAGCAATTATTGCCAATTATCTCAATGGGGCTCTCAGCTGTCAGCATAGGGATCTTTGCGTTTCTCCTATGCTTAATGATGAACCCACTGTTGAACGACGCTTATAATGTTAAAGGCAATATAGTGCTGAATTCTCTGGTGCTGGCTTACGCTCTCCCTGCGGTCTTATTTATGGCTATTTCCCTCTGGTCGAAAGATAGTCGACCTTTAGCCTATACGCGCATCTGCGCCGCTTTGGGCTTTGCCGCCTTTATGCTGTTCGTAACGGGCATGGTGAGGTTCATGTTCTCAGGTGCGAATATTGATATCTTTAACCATCCCCCCGAAGGCATGGAGCTTTATATGATGAGTGCCGTCTGGCTCCTCATTGGGATTGGCATGTTAGTTTTCGGCTTAAAAACCAAAAACCGCAATATCCGCTTGGTCTCAGGCGGGGTCATTATTGTGACAGTGCTTAAGGCCTTCTTGATTGACATGGCCAACCTCGAAGGCGTGCTAAGGGCGATGTCCTTTGTCATCCTCGGATTGGTGCTGATCGTGATTGGACGCGTCTACCAAAAGCTAATTTTCGCGGATAAGCCAGAGCAATGCGAGGCGGTGGAGCCTGCTGATTGAGAGTACTCATCTGCTGGAATTGTCACTGTCGCGATGTTTTTCATAAAGCCCTCACCCTGAGCTTGTCGAAGGGTGCCTCGCGGCGTGTGGCCGTGTTCATTTACGTGGCTATGCTTCGACAAGCTCAGCATGAGGAGCGGGGGCAGCTATTGACTACGGAGCATGTGCTGCACATAATCGATATAAAGATAACGGAAATTGTTAAGTCAATCAGATGACAAAATATGCTATCAGCAAAAAAAGCAAAAAAGCCTTTCTTAGATGGTGTGCGAAAGGAGATGAAGACTATCAGAGTGCAATATCTTATGCGCTACAAACCTTGTTACCTATCATAGAAGACGCAGGTTTTGAATGGGTTGATAAAACGCCCGATGGCTATAAAAACCCATATTTTTATGTTGAAATGTCACGTTCTACGAAGCGTGGATATGAAGCTATTAGCTTTAATTTTAATAAATACCGAAAGCTGAAATTTTCCATTGCGTTTACGGTTTCTGATCCCTCGAAAGAGTATGTTAGAACAGCTTTAGGTGAATTAGTTCCTGATGAGGATTTAACTGGCATTGAACTCGGTAAAGAGACTAAATGAATTTTTAAAATTGGTTTTGTGTCCGTTCACAAATACCCCACGGTTGAGAATTAGAAGATACTGAACCATTGATCGATGATTGAGGAACGTTCATGCAAAAACCTATTAAGTGTATACTTTTAACGGCTCTTTACTTTGGGCCTTGCGGCTGTGCTGTTCAGGCCGCCGAAAAAATTTCATCTAATGAGTATTATCAGCATTTAGAAAAGATTGAACAGTCATTTATTGATGATGATTTTGACAAACTATCTGCTGGCTTAGTATATCTAGGTAGCATCAAATCAACAGAAGTCCCAAACTACGAATCTTACTTTTTCGAAGCAGTCAGGGATCTGGAAAGTGGGAATGTTTTGGAAGGCCAAAACAAGTTAAAAATGTTCAAGGTTATGCTTCTTGTGGATAGTGGGCATATTAATTGTATTGACTTGGAAGATGTCCAATCTCTAGATATTGTATACTCTAAAATGTGTGCTGAATACTTCTATTCTTATTATCAAAACCCATCTGCTAAATCACAAGAAAAAATACTTTTGTATTGGTATCTAATTCACATTGCGAAACAGAGGTACCAACTGCTTTAGGATGTGTTTAGTCAAAAAAACGATTTCAGAAAAAAAACAAAATGAGTGAGATATCTGAAAAAACTAACAAGCAGTTGGCAATTCATCTTTTAAGGTGGTTTTCTATTGGTTGGATTGCAATTGCCCTAGCTCTTCGCTTCGTACATGGAATGAATTGGTCCCTCGCATTTATTGCTGGCTTCGGCTTCAGCTGCTCACTAATGATAATGTCGCTAATTTCTATCCTGCATACACGTAAAAACGGAGCCAAATAGGTTCAACCAACCCCGCACCCTGAGCCTGTCGAAGGGTGCCTCGCGGTGTGTGGAATTGTTCATTTACGCGGCTATGCTTCGACAAGCTCAGCATGAGGGGCGGGGGCTGACCGCATGAGGGAGTAGGGCGTTAGCATAAGGATGGGCACATCACCCAACCTCCACAGCAACCTAACAATTGCCTCTTGCATGAGCGGCCATCCTTCGGCATATAGCTTCTCGGAAGGTTGGCTTTGGACAATTCTCTCGCCAACCCGGTCAGGTCGGGAACGAAGCAGCCGCAACGAGTCTTTTTTGGGTCAGAGTTTCAACCTTCCACTTAATCCCCGATATTTTTACCTTGAGCGCTTTCTTATCTGCATTTTGCTGCTTATAAGACCCTCATGTCAGGTGCAGAAACCACAGATGTAGCGAAGCAGGCCTATAAGGTTCTCGCGCGGAAATACCGCCCGCAGACCTTTGAGGATATGATTGGCCAAGAGGCGATGGTCACAACGTTGACCAATGCGTTCAAGGCTGACCGCGTGGCCCATGCCTTTATGATGACGGGCGTGCGCGGTATCGGCAAGACGACCACGGCGCGGCTTTTGGCCCGTGCGTTGAATTATGAAAGCGAGAGCGTCACCTCTCCGAGTACCGACTTTAGCGAGATGGGCCTGCACTGTGAGCGCATCATGGCCTCGACCCATATGGACGTTTTGGAAATGGATGCCGCCTCCCGCACAGGGGTCGAGAATATGCGCGAGCTTCTCGATGGTGTGCGCTACGCCCCCGTTGAAGCGCGCTATAAAGTCTATATCATTGATGAGGTTCACATGCTCTCGACGGGTGCGTTTAACGCCCTGCTAAAGACGCTAGAAGAGCCGCCTGACCATGCGAAATTTATCTTTGCGACGACGGAAATTCGCAAAGTTCCGATCACGGTTCTCTCACGCTGTCAGCGCTTTGACCTGCGCCGTGTCGAGGCCGATATATTGGCCGCGCACCTCAAAGGAATATGCGCCAAGGAAAATGTCGCCGTCTCTGATGACGGCCTCGCGCTGATTGCGCGCGCCGCCGAAGGCTCTGTCCGCGATAGCTTGTCGCTGCTCGATCAAGCCTTGGTTCAATCGGCAGGAGACGACGGCGAGATTAGCGCCGCGCAAATTCGCCATATGCTCGGCCTCGGAGACCGTAGCCGTATCTTTGATCTGTTCGACCACGCCGCGCGCGGACGCACGAAAGAAGCGCTCGAAGAACTCGGCAGCCAATATAAAGACGGGGCCGACCCTGTTGTGGTGATGCGCGACCTCCTCGAGATGTGCCATGATATCTCCCGTGCGAAAGCGATTGGCGAGGATGTTGATTTTAACGCCGCCCCTGACCAAATCGCGCGGATGCAAGCGCTCGGGGCTGACCTCACCCACGGCCAATTAACGCGGCTCTGGCAAATTCTAACAACGGATTATGGCGCCGTGCGCATGGCCCCCGTGCCGCTCGCGGCGGCGGAAATGTCGATGATTAAAGTAGCAACGGCGGCGACTATGCCCCCGCCAGACCTCATTGCCTCGATACTCTCGGAGATCAAATCCGGAAATTTTAAGCTCCCGGATCTGAAACGCTTAAACGGATCCGGGACAGCAAAGCCAATCACGCCGCCCGCCGCAGCTGTTGACGCGAGCCCCGAAGATAAATCTGCGCCTGAGTCTGATATAGATATTCATAGCCAACCACCAACGGCGGTGGAGCCGTCCGAGCCGAACGCCCCGACGCAGTCTTTCGCCACCTTTGATGAGCTAATCGACGCCCTCCCGCGCGAGAAAATAGGCGTTAAATCTGATATCGACCGCTATTTCAGCGTGGTCACTTACCGCGCAGGTCATATCCGTATATCTAAGCCGAAAGCCAGTGCGCCGCCGTCGATGATTGGGCGTGCTGTGGATGCTTTCACGGATTTGACGGGCGAACTTTGGGTCATTGATGTGGTCGATGAAGACGGCGCAGAGACGCTGAAAGAAAAGCGCACGCGCGTTCAGAAAGAGCAAGCGGCCAAAGACCGCGCCCACCCCGCCTTTAATCACCCGCTGCTAAAATCAGCGCAACTCATTGAAATTCGCGATGTTGCCCCTACATCAGGTGCAATGAATATCATGACGGACGAAGGATAGATCATGAAAGATATTATGGGCCTAATGAAACAGGCAAAAGAAATGCAGTCGAAAATGGAAGCCGCCCAAGCCGAGGTCGCTGACCTCGTCGCCGAAGGTCGCTCTGGCGGCGGCCTTGTGACGGTCACCCTCGTAGGCGGCGGCAATATGAAAGGCCTCACGATTGACCCGAGCCTACTCAGCGGCGAAGAGGCCGAGATCGTCGAAGACCTCATCGTCGCGGCGTACCAAGACGCCAAGGTTAAACTCGACCAAGCCCAAGCCGATAAGATGAAATCCGCCTTTGGGGGGATGCAACTTCCGCCTGGTATGAAGATGCCGTTTTAGATTAACATGAGCCGCGAGTGATCGCGGCTTTTTTTATGGGGGAATTATTGCCGAAGGGGAGGTTGGCTCATCGGTCGAAAACACCCAAAAGACTCTCGCATTTCCATGGTTGCCCTGCGGAACCGTTATCATCCGAGCTGTTAAGTGCCGTCGTCATCGGGGGGGCCTGTAACTTCACCAATGATGGTGGCTGTCAAATCGTCATTAGCTTCCGAAAAGACTGCAGCTGCAAACCCTAGAGCTTTGTTTGCGTCTTTGACTTCAGTCAAGGTTACCGTGATCGTAAAAGGACCTCCGACGTTATCTTTTCCGTCAGCACCTTTTCTAACATAAGGATTTATCATTGTAGGAAATTCTATGTGATTATCTTGTTCGTTTCGGCTATATGGCTCATCTTGCGTTCTCAAATTTCCAAGACTAATTGTTTGGCTCTCTCTAATAGTCGTGCCTGGGCCCGAAATGGCAAGCTGTATCATTAGCCCTCTTTTTTTATTTAACTTACCACTAAGGGTTCTTTGAAACCTTAATTCTGTGAGTTTGGGCCTCATATAGTAAGGAACACCACCATTGTATCCGTGACCATCTAACCTTAAATCAAACTCTATCGCTCTGGACTTATTACTTGAACGTTTAGGATAAGCCATTTCAGAAGTTTTAAATGTCAAACATCGGGCAGAAATTATTTCGCTATTCGGGAAAATATTTACGACAACAGTTTTGACTTCCGTAGATTCTTCAGCCCCCTCGGTAAGCTTCTGGCCAATGAGATCTATTCCCGCGGTTATGGCGGCTGACAACAAAATGCCAGAAAGGGATTTAGTATTTTTGGCCCTTAAACCTAAGCGATCTTCATCCGTTGAGTCAGTGCATGGCTCTACATTCAATATTGGTTGACCGTTAAATTCCGCAGCGAAAGTTTGTGTCGATAACAAACAGGAAGTTAAAATAGCCAAACTTGTTGTAGATAGAGTTTTTTTGAAATGCATGTTCAGGCCTCCATTCAAGATGAAGAAGGTTTATCATTGCCTTTAACGCAACGCCGTGACCACCGTCACGGAGGCGAAAATAGAAAGGCATTAATATATCATCACAATTAAACCTTTAAAAGGATTGGATGCCTTTATGCGTTCCGTATTATTTCTTATTGCCACATCATCTTTGCTCTTTTCAGGGATTGCAACAGCCCAAATAGGACCCTCCGGAATTGGTGAAAAATTAGATGCTCGTGAGGTCCGCGAATTACAAAATGCACTCGGTGGTATAGAACTGAACCTTGCTGCAGATAGCGCCGCGCCCTTTCACGACTTCAAGGCATTAGGCAAAGATTTGGCCATCATTGACCGTGGCAATAAGGGCTCACTCCCGGCCAGAATTACTGTGTCTGAAATTAAAATCTCCAAATCAGGAGGTCTGGCTGAAGGAAAAACGCGAATTGTGCGAGGAGAATTAGCCCTACTTGGAGAGCACCCTTGGATTGTGTCACTCGCGTTGGCTGGATACCCTGCAGGAGCTGCACATTTTTGTGGTGGTAGCTTAATTGATGAAAACTGGGTCTTAACGGCAGCACATTGCGTTGAGGATATGGCTGCAGGTTCGATAAGGCTTCATGCTGGATCAAATGACCTGCAAAAAGGTGGCCAACTGCGCAACGTTACAAGAATCGTAATTCATGAGGGCTGGAATGATCGGACAAATGAAAACGACATTGCGCTTTTGCAAGTGACGTCTCCATTTGATTTCGAGGCCGATCATATTTCAGCCATTAATTATCTTGAAACGGTAAGTGACCATGAATCTCAAGCGGCGGATGGCGAGCTTCTCAGTGTTATAGGTTGGGGTCATACAAGAGAAGGCTCAACTCAGGCAGAACGGCTTCTGCGTAAAGTTACGGTCCCGGTGATCAGAACTGAAACGTGTAACAAAAACTACAGTGGGACGATATTGGACGGTATGTTTTGCTCGGGAATTGGCGGGAAAGACTCCTGCCAAGGGGATAGTGGAGGCCCGATTTCCACCCTTGCCGATGATCCGCGGCAGGTCGGAGTTGTGTCATGGGGGTACGGATGTGCAAGAACTAACTATCCGGGCGTCTATACACGATTAGCAGACTACTCGAGCTGGATTGATGATCATGTGGATGAGTAATAATGTTAGAGTTTGCACTTTCTTTCCTACATCCAGAAACTAAGATGAAATTTTAGAAATTTGACAAAGAGATCACTTAAACCGAGTCTTCCAAGCGCTTTATTAAGAACACTCGGCTAACGTCCGTTTAGCCCCCAGAGCAGAAAAATCACCGAGAGACAATTCACTTCAATTACCCATTTCACAAAATCACTGAATACTCGCTCTCGCTTTGCTTTTAATTCCTGAAATTAGAAAATCGATACTTAATCGATTTTTGAATCTAATTTCAGGAATTAAATCCACGCCCCTAAAACATCATATATTATACCCTCACCACCTTCTGAGGACAGGCAAGTGTACATTGGCTGCTGTGAGGGTGTGGCATGGGTGGTAAACGTAGCGGGGTAATGTCTGCTAGCTGTACCGCCGTACTTCGGTTCGATGGCCTAGATCCACGGTTGTCCCGGACTGTGAAAAACCATGTCGTCGCGAAGCGTCTGCGCTGCGAAACATTTTTTACTTAGGTATCCTGTAGCGTTTGCGCTTCGCGGTTGTCCACTTTAATTCTCTAACTCGGGCCTTAGGGCGGCGGGGTATTTTCGCGTGTCTGCGTTGCCCTATTTATATGGCCCTCTTTGCAACGCCTTGCATCAGCGCATTTTCATTGCCGCAGGCTTTTGCTGCTTTATAGTTAAAGGCGAATCGAGAGCGCTTATGACACCGAAAACCGCTGGCCCTGAAATTGAACGGCTGATTAGCTTACTCGCCAAGCTGCCAGGGCTTGGGCCGCGCTCGGCGCGGCGGGCGGCGCTCGATATGATTAAGAAGAAGGACGGTTTGATGCGGCCCCTCTTGGATGCTTTGTCCCAAGCGGTTGACCGTGTGGCCCCCTGCGGGTCGTGCGGTAATATTGATACGCAAAACCCCTGTCATATTTGTAGCGCCCAAGGGCGCGACCCGAGCGTGATTTGCGTTGTCCAAGATGTTGGCGACCTTTGGGCAATGGAGCGGGCGGGGGCGTTTCGCGGGCGCTATCATGTGCTCGGCGGGACGCTGTCGGCGCTCAACGGTATTCGCCCCAGTGACCTCAATATGGGCGGGCTGTTTAGCCGTCTTCAAACGGGGGAGGTGAAAGAGATCATCCTCGCCATGAATGCGACGGTTGATGGGCAGACGACGGCGCATTATATTACGGATCATATTGAGAGCCTCAGTGAGGGGCAGGGGGTAAGTATCACGCGCTTGGCCCACGGCGTACCTGTCGGCGGGGAGCTTGATTATCTCGATGACGGGACGATCACGGCGGCGCTCAATCGGCGGACACCGTTTTAGGGAAAGGGGCTTTGGCTTAAAGCTCTTCGACGATGGAGGTGCCTTTGCCGTCTTTACCGCAGGTCCATTCCCACACTTCATGCAGGCGGAGCTTTCCGTTCTCTAAAGTCTCAGGGCGGGAGCGGCCTTTGCCAGAATATATCTCGCCGTCGCGGTCCATATGGTGATAGACGAAATCAATGTGACCACCGGGGCCAATCCACCCGAGCATATGGCCATATTCAATCGGGCCGCCTGAATAGGTCACGGTTAAGCGGTCATGATGTTGCTGATATTGGAAAATCGTGTCGCTATTGACTTGGCCTTCGGCTGTATTCTTGACGGTTCTAAACAGCCGTCCGCCATAATAATAAGACATTAGTTCACCTGTCGCTGCGATGTGCCCCGATCTGGTAAAAGGTCGCTTGTATTGTCTTCAAGGTCAAGGCTTTCTATGCGTTCTGACCGCTTTGTGATCTTCTCAGTAGAAATGCGGATGTTACGCATATCCTCTGTGGTTTGGTTGAAATGCGTTTGGAGTTTGGCCACGCGTTGATCAAGACGGTCGACGTCTTTGGACATTTCGCCGACTTCCTTTTGGATAATATGGGCTTGTTCACGCATTTGCGCGTCGCGCATTACCGCGCGGATGGTATGCAGAGTGGCCATGAAACTTGTCGGTGAAACGATCATCACGCGCTTTTGAAAACTGTCATCAATGAGCTGTTGAAAATGCGTATGCAAATCGAGATAAATCGCCTCACTCGGGAGGAACAAGAGTGCAATATCATGGGTCTCTCCGGGGATGAGATATTTCTCGGAGATCGCTTTGACGTGGGCTTTAATATCACGGATGAAATCACGTTCGGCAGATTTACGGTCAAATTCAGTGTCCGCCCCGTCCATGCGCCGCCAACTCTCAAGCGGGAATTTACTATCAATCGCCAAAGAGCCTTGGTCATTGGGCAGGTCAATCAGCGCGTCGACGCGCTTATGATTAGAGAGCGTTTCTTGGAAGCGGAAACTGTTAGGGGGGAGGAAGTCCGCAATCATATCCTGCATTTGCTTTTCACCAAATGTACCGCGGCTTTGTTTATTGGATAACATGCGCTGCAAGCCAGAGACTTCACCCGTTAAGGCTTCGATATTTTTCTGGGCACGGTCAATGACCACAAGCCGTTCATGCAGTTGTTTCAGGTTTTGTGAGCTGCGTTCTTGAGTTTCATTCAGGCTTTGCCCGACACGTTGAGAGACTTTATCAAGGCGCGCATCAAGGCTCTCGCGAAATACGGTTTCACGCTTCACACTATCCTCGGCCATTTGCGCGAGCCGCCCTTGCAGCGCTGCATGCTTATCGGACATATCTGACAGATGTCTCCGTAGAGCCTTGGCCCCGAATTGCGAGAAAAACAGCGCAATAATCGCTCCGAGCAAAATTAGCGCGACCCCCAGGATAAGCTCGACTAACGTAATCGAAAGATCACCATATGTGAATAAAGGCTCCATTCACTTAATGTTTCATGATTTGTTCTTTTACGCGAGTCTTTTTTGACGCCGCTTAACCTTAGTCATTATTTGGTTCCGCTCATTCGTTTTTATTGCTAGTCTGTTTGAAAATATAATGGGAGTTGCGCATGCGTTTATTAAAATTAGGAGTGAGTTTTACATTAGTCTTTGTCTTGGCGAGTTGTGCCCCGAATGGGCCGACATCGGGTACTGATGGGGCTAGCATACATAGCGATCAGGCTGAGAAATCTACGGATGCGCGCTTTGAAGCCTTATTAGATAAGCACTGGCAATGGAACCTGTCATTAAACCCAACCTTTGCCACGTCTCTGGGGAACCGCGACTATGACACCCAATTAAGCGATCCCTCCCTTGAAGCTTATGCGGTGCGAATAGAGCAGACGAAAAGTTTTCTCGCAGATTTCGAAGCCGTAAATACGGCCCAACTCAGTGAGGATAATCAACTCAACCACCGTTTGATGGTGCTTCAGCTTGAGACGGATATTGAGGCCTCTCAGTTCGGTGGTAAATATATGATTATGACCAACCGTGGTGGGCCGCATTTGAGCCTGACAGGTCTTGCGTCGCGCTTGCCGTTTCTAAATGAAGCGGATTATCAGAGCTATATTGCACGTCTAGGCGCTATGCCGACCTATATGGAGAGTGCGACGACGCGCTTACGCGCAGGTCTTGAGGCAGGATGGTCACAGCCTTGCGCGCCGATGCGCGGGTTCGAAACTTCTATTCAGACCCATATTGTTGAGGATGTTAATGACAGCATCTTTATGTCGGCATTTAAGAGAAAGCCTAAGGGCATAAATGCGGCCGCCTTTGAGCGGTTTAAAAAACAAGCGCAGGTAAGAGTTAAAGACGGTATTTTGCCAGCCTTTAAAAAATTCGAAACATTTTATCTTGAGGAATATGCCCCGAAGTGCCGCGCGGATGTTGGGACGTCGTCTATGCCAGACGGGGCGGCCTATTACGCGCACCGCGTTAAACTGTTTACGACCACAGACCGCACGCCCGACGAGGTACATAATATCGGCCTGTCCGAAGTGGCCCGTATTCGATCCGAGATGGATGAGGTGCAAAAACAAGCAGGGTTTGACGGAACCTTTAAAGAGTTTCAAAACTACCTTCGCACTAATCCCGAATTTTATCCAAAGACGGCCCAAGAACGTATGGATAAAGCTGCCGTGATTTTGAAACGGATGGACGGACTTTTGCCAGAGCTGTTCACTAAGTTTCCGCGTATGCCTTATGGCCTGAAAGAAATCCCGCTCGACATTGCGGAGAAAACAACAACGGCCTATTATAACCGCCCCGCAGGGGACGGCTCTCGCGCTGGGTTTTACTTTATCAATACAACGAACCTTGATAAGCGCCCACTTTATGAAATGGAGGCTTTGTCGCTGCATGAAGCCGTGCCAGGGCATCATTTTCAACTAGCCCTCGCACAAGAATTACCACTGCCGAATTTCAGAAAATACGGCGGCTTCACGGCCTTTTCCGAAGGGTGGGGGCTTTATTCAGAGCGCCTTGGTCTGGACGTCGGTTTCTACCAAACGCCCTATACGAATTTCGGGCGACTGTCCTATGAGATGTGGCGCGCTTGCCGCCTTGTGGTCGATACGGGGATGCATTCAAAAGGCTGGACGCGCCAACAAGCGATTGATTATATGGTCGAAAACACAGGCCTATCGTTGAAGAATATTGAGAATGAAGTCGACCGCTATATTACGTGGCCGGGGCAGGCTTTGGCCTATAAAACGGGCGAACTTAAAATCCGCGAACTCCGTGCTATGGCAGAAACGGAACTTGGTGAAGATTTCGATATTCGTTATTTCCACGATGCCGTACTTGAGAACGGCGCCGTCCCGCTCTCCGTATTAGAGGATAAAATCAAGGCGTGGGTGAAAGCGCAGAAATAGCGCAGTGGTTGGCGCTGAACGAAATGACAAATTAACCGCCACCGTGGCGGTTTTTTTGTGAAAAATAGAGGGCAATGATGGGCGGATTAGGTCGCCTAAAATAGGCCGCTCGTGCTATCTATCAATTTATGATATTGAGCGAGATCGACTTCTAGAAAGTGTTAGGATTCAAACATGAAATATGTATCGATGATATCACATATGCTCTTGGGCTTAACTTTAGGCTTAAGCGCATGCAAAAGCAGCGAAAAAATTACAACCCAAGTTAATATTGAATTTTTACCGAGTGATAAAGATCAAGTTTCAAAATTACTTTCTACAAACCTTAAATCATGGCTGTCATCGTCAGGTAGTTATATTTTTAATCCTAATTCCGAGAAGTTTACTTGCGCAGCAGAGCTTGTTGACCGTCAAATACTCGCAGATGTTGAGGAGCTACTTGATTACAAAATTGAGCCTTCAAGGCACAGAGTTTTTCTGTCTGTCACGGGTCGTAAAACCTACTTGTTTGCAAGTGTTAGAATTGTTAAGCCGAATGAGCTAAATGGTTCTTTCGAACCGCTTGTCGGGCTTGAATATCAATTTAAAGATGGGTGCGACTCCATACTTAGTGTTCGTAGAGATGACTATTAACTAGATTCAGTTAAGTGGGTTCGAACCTTAGTAATCTAAGTCGCGCGTCCTAAAACAGCCCAAAACAAACCACTCGGTTAAGGTTTGTGACGCACGTTTAAACTTTTATTGCAGCTTACTTGGCACACTAGCGAAACTCCCAATGCGTTTGCGGCTCTTTTAACGTCAGCTAGAATCAGCCTCCTTCTTTGTAATCTGATTATAGTCAGATTGGGCCATTGCCGCAGCTATAGCCGGGCTAAAGAAGCTCGCCACAGCAATACGTTTTGCTGAGCGATCTTTCAGTCGAGGTGTTAGCCCTTTGCGAACATCGTAAAACCACATCGGTAAAATTAGCGGGGCAAATAAAGCAAGGCATAAGGCTCCACGAGGGCTTGGCTGATGCATATCAGGGGCCAGCGTCTTTAATTCTCCAGGTTGTTTGAACAGCCAATATAGGACGTAAAAAGGGACGATTAACGCGCAGACAAAAACCTCAAAGGGATCTCGAACCGTGGCGGGTTTTGCTTCAACCCTTATATCTGGAGGTCTGAAAAACATTTCAGGTTTCAACTTCAGGGCCGCTAAAATAGCAAAAGCAGCAGGCAATAGAGGTGCAATATGTGTGAAGAAAACGTATGATGCGGGAGCTGTTCCTTTATCGTCAATAGGGGTATAACTTCGATCAATATATTTAGACGCAAAACCTAGAGTTTCGCCTAGGTAGAACCAAAACCACACAATAAAAAAAGCGATAAAGAATGATTTTAAGGGTAACCTTGCGGTTACTAAGGCAGATAAAACTGTCAGTAAAACCCCATAATAACCAACATTTTTAAGCGTTATTACCCCCATATACGAGAACGGACCTGGTCCTAAACATTCTAAAGACAATGAAATAAGAAACAAAAGGGAGAACCCTATCAAAGGGAGCTTTATTCGACCTTTCACAAAATAAACTGTTAAGAGACCTGCGATGAAAATAGGGGCGTAAGTAATACATGTATAGAGGCCTCGTCCATATTCATCGAAAAAAAATTCACGATAAGATTCTCCAAAAGGTAAAACTGCATTTTTTGTTAATGTTATCGAAAATGAAATGAGAACTAACCCCCAAAACCTATAACTACTCACTAGATCTTGCCATAACCAGCCTGAAGACTCCGCGTTAAGCGGCAAAGCAGGTTTTATTGAGGTCTTAGGAATAAATTGTCCAAAAAACTTTTTTGAATTTAGACGCGTGGCAGCAATAACGGCAAGTGTCGCAGGGAGAAGGCATGTTAAGTAATAAAAAAACAGGTCTTGTGCGGAAGGTTTAATGTCTGCTTCGCTTGAGCTGTAATAAAAATCGTGAATTTGATTTTCAAGGTGACGATGCTCAAAACTATAAATGCCTCCCAAAGCTTCCCCAATAATTTTCCAAAACCAAATTATCATAATGGCGATTAGGAATGATTTTAAATGGAGTTTGGCGGTTATCAAGACGGCCACTATTGTTAGAAGGATTCCAAAATAGCCAATGTTTTTAAAAAACACGGCCGCTAAATAAATTACCGACTGTGTTGTTGGGCCAAGCTGCATTAAAATGAGTGAGAACAGATAAACGGAAGTATATATGACCAATGTTTCTTTCAGACGTAGTCTTAAAAAATAGACCGATAAAAGCCCTGCTACTAGCGTGCCTATGTGTGTGAATTTCATAAACGTTACAAATGAAACATCATGCTCAGTCCATCTAGAGATCACCCCAAAATTGGTAGCTTCTGAAAAGTGCAATAAAAATGAGATGAAGACCAATCCCCAAAACCAATAGGTTTTGAAAAATGCTTTCCCGAGCCGGCCCTGTGGCATTGTCTCTGATTGATTGTCAGTCATACGCGCCTCAATTATAGTGTTTGACACACTATGCTTTTTATTTCCAAGGCTTCGCAAATGTTCGTCGCTTTATAGCAAGAAACAGGTGAACAAAGTCTCTTTTAGTCCAGACCTAAATCTTTGACATCGCTATGATTTAGGTAAAATCGTGTCATTGTTGAGATCTACTCTATCATTAAAAACGACCCTGTCATGTGTATTTTTGGGGCCCGAAAAAGCCCGCATTCCCGACTCGCTTTTTACTTACAGGCGGCGTAAAGTCGATCTATGCGTTTTGGTGAAAATTTTATGGACGAGCTTAAGTCCCGTATCCGCCCGTCGGATGTGGTGGGGCGATATGTGAAGCTCAAACGTCAGGGCCGTGAATATGCCGGGCTGTCGCCTTTTACCAATGAGAAAACGCCAAGTTTTTTTGTTAATGACGAAAAAGGATTTTACCATTGCTTCTCTTCGGGCAAGCACGGGGACGCGATTAGCTTTCTAATGGAAGTTGAAGGGCTTAGTTTTCCCGAAGCGGTGGAGCGCCTCGCAGGGTTGGCGGGCATGGATATGCCCAAAGTTGATCCGCGCGCCGAGGAACGGGCCAAAGAGAATAAAGCCACGATTTCGTGGATGGAGCGCGCGCAAGAATTTTTCGCTAAATCCCTGATGCGGGACGTGGGCACAGAGGCGCGGGACTATCTTAAGGGTCGCAGCCTAACCCGCACAGCCGCCGAAAAATTCGGAATTGGCTATGCTCCTGATAGTTTCAAAGCCCTCCGTGATGAGCTGATCCAACAAGGGGCAAGTGACGCCAAGTTGATAGAGGCGGGGCTTTTGGTTAAGCCAGAGCAACGAGGCAAAGATCCGTGGGACCGTTTTCGTAACCGTATCATGTTTCCTATTCATGACGCGCGAGGGCGGTTGATTGCCTTTGGCGGACGTGCGCTCGGCAAAGATCAAAAAGCGAAATATCTCAACTCGCCAGAGACCCCGATTTTCCAAAAAGGGCAGGTGCTTTATAATTACCCCTTCGCGCGTAAAGCCCTCGCCGCGCCGAATAATCCGCGCCGTGGTCTGATCGTCTGCGAAGGCTATATGGATGTGATTGCTATGGTGCGTGCAGGCTTTCCCGAAGCGGTTGCTCCACTCGGTACTGCGCTAACGGAATCGCAGCTTGAACTTCTATGGCGCGCAGGTGAGTCGCCGATCCTTTGTTTTGATGGTGATAAAGCAGGATTGCGCGCGGCGTTTCGGTCTGTCGAGCGTGCCTTGCCGCTCTTAAAGCCAGGACGCACGCTATGGTTTGCGCTTTTGCCTGATGGTCAAGATCCTGATGATTTGATACAAGCAAAAGGGCCACCTGCGATGCAATCTATTTTGGACGCGTCCAAGCCTTTGGTGGATATGGTTTGGCGCGCAGAGCTGCAAAAGGTCGATATTAGAACTCCCGAAGACCGAGCCGGTTTGAAAGACAGACTTATGCAAGCGACCTTTCAGATCGCTCATGACGGTGTGGCGAAAGAATATCGCAACGAACTTTTGGCACGGTTTGACAAGCAATTTGGCTGGGAAGCGACTCGCAAACCTCGCGAAACCTCTGCGCCACGCCGCGTTGATGGGGCTTTAAAGACCTCTATGAATGTGGATAGCGCTCGGGCTCAACGTGAAAAACGGCTTTTGGGAGCGATTTTGGAGTGGCCAGACTTGCTTGATCATGTGGATGAGCAGTTTTTTAGCCTGAATTTTACGGTAGATTCGCTTAATCCTATAAGAGATGCCGTACAAACTGTTTATATCTCGCGAAAAGCTGTTGATAAACAGGCGCTTCATGCCCATATAGAAGCAGAAGGGCTCTCCAGCCCTATGCGGAAGGTTTTAGCGGGTAAGTCTACACTACGGACACTGCTTGGTGGAGCCGAGGCAGATCTGGTTAAACGCGCGGCGCTGTGGAAAGAACTCGCCGACACCCATGAGGGACAGAACCAGACAGACACCGCAAAAACGGATGAGTTAAACCGAATGGCGGAAGCCCTTCGGTCTGGGAATTCAGAGGCCATGAAACGCCTCATGCGCGCCGGTAAGGCGTCGCAAGAATAGGGATTTTGCGTGACTGGAAACAGGGACGCATAGCGAGACATAGATGAACAGCCTGCGTGCGAGTCACCGCGGGCTTTTCTGACTGGAGATACAAGTATGGCGACAGCCGCATCAGACGCAGCAAAAGCAGCCGACACAAAAGACCCTAAGGTCGAAACCCCCATAGATGCCTCTAAGGCGGACAGCGCTTCGGAGCATAGCTTCTTGCTTGATATGAATAATATCGAGGTCAAGAGAATGTTGACGGTGGCCAAGAAAAGTGGGCTTCTGCCGACCTCGAAATTGAATGAGCATATTCAGATGGAAGAGGCGACGCCTGACGCCATTGAAATTATGCTCGCGCAGCTTTCTGATCTTGGGATTTCTGTCGTTGACGATTCGAACCAAGGTGACACGTCGCGTAATACGCTGGCACGGACTCGGACGACTGCGGTTAAGGGCGGCAATTCGAAAGAAGAGCTAGACCGTACGGACGATCCTGTTCGCATGTACCTCCGCGAAATGGGTACGGTTGAGCTTCTCTCTCGTGAGGGCGAAATCGCCATCGCGAAGCGGATTGAAGCGGGTAAAGATACCAAGATCAAAGGTCTGTGCGAAAGTGCGCTAACCTTTGAAGCGATGATGGTCTGGCGTGAAGAACTCGAAGAAGGTGATATTCTTCTCCGCGATATTATTGATCTTGATACGACCTATAACCGTTCTATCGGCAATATTCAGGAAGACCGATCTGGCGCAGCCGTTCGTCGTGAGAAAATTGAACGCGGTGAAATCGAAGCTACTGAAGACGACCTTAAGCCGCGTGATGATGGCCCAAAGTTGCCAATCCGAAATTATAAAGAGGGTGAAAAGCCCATCGATGATGATGAGGACGAGGAAGAAGATAGAACTAATCTATCTATGGCCAACATGGAGGCTGAGCTTCGCGAAGATGTCATGGTCACGCTCGATTCTATTGCGCGTGATTTTGGCCGCTTCCAAAAGCTTCAGTTGATGCTCGTCAACGCCCGCCTCTCGGGTCGGAAAATGCGTAAGCCTCAGCATGAGGAATATGTTAAATTACAAGAGACTATTATTCAGGAGATTAAATCACTCCAGTTAAATAATGCTCGGATTGATGCGTTGATTGAACAGCTCTACGCGATCAATAAGCGCTTTATCTCCCTCGAAGGTCGTTTGATGCGCCTTGCGGATGGTAACGGTGTTCCACGTCACGAATTCTTAGAGTTTTATCTGGGCTCAGAACTTAATCCGAATTGGCTAGACGAAATGGACGGTCGCTCGGAGGCATGGAGCCGTTTTGTCGCCCGTGAAAGAAAAGCGGTTGAGAAAATCCGTGAAGAAATCGCAGGCTTAGCGCAAGAGACAGGTGTGCCTGTCGATGAGTTTCGCCGTATTGTCCAAATGGTTCAAAAAGGTGACCGTGAAGCGCGTCAGGCTAAGAAGGAAATGGTCGAAGCCAACCTTCGTTTGGTCATCTCGATCGCTAAGAAATATACAAACCGTGGTTTGCAATTCCTTGACCTCATTCAAGAAGGTAATATTGGTCTCATGAAAGCGGTTGATAAATTTGAATATCGCCGTGGGTATAAGTTCTCGACCTATGCAACTTGGTGGATACGTCAAGCGATTACGCGCTCTATTGCTGACCAAGCGCGGACTATTCGTATTCCTGTGCATATGATTGAGACGATCAATAAAATCGTCCGCACATCTCGCCAAATCTTGCATGAGATTGGCCGTGAACCGACGCCAGAAGAATTGTCTGCGAAGCTCTCAATGCCGCTGGATAAAGTGCGTAAGGTGATGAAAATTGCTAAAGAGCCGATCTCGCTTGAAACCCCGATTGGTGATGAAGAAGATAGTCAACTTGGTGACTTCATCGAAGACTCTAACGCGATTTTGCCGATTGATTCAGCTATTCAGTCAAATCTACGCGAAACCACAACGCGGGTTTTGGCGTCCTTAACCCCACGTGAAGAGCGTGTTCTTCGTATGCGCTTTGGTATCGGGATGAATACCGACCATACGCTCGAAGAAGTGGGTCAGCAATTCAGCGTGACACGGGAACGGATTCGCCAAATTGAAGCTAAAGCGCTTCGGAAGTTGAAACATCCGTCAAGAAGTCGAAAGCTGCGAAGTTTCCTTGATCAATAAAGTTGAAAAGGCCGCCGAGAGGCGGCTTTTTTATAGCTAAGACTGATGTGTAATGACTTATCTTGCTGATAAGGCAACTAATCAGGCGTCTCGAAGGTTCCCTCTAAGGGTATAAATTACTTACCGTTCAGAATGATAGGGTCGCCAAAACCAAGGTCTTTTAATCGGTCAGCTTGAGAGGCGGCGTCTCCGACCACAAGGTAGCGCATTTCATCCGTCACCATATGATCGGCTACAAGCTTCTGCAATTGATTAAGGGTGAGGCTCTCTAGCTTTTCACTATTGCGAGCCTGATAGTCAGTGGGATAGCCATAAGCGCTAATATTTCCCAAGACACCCAATTTCTCGCTCAATGTTTCGTTGCCGAGGGCTTGCCCGCGTATCAACGAGTTGATTAGGGCCGTAACATCTTCATCTGTATAGGTGGCCCCAAAGTTTGAGACGATATCTTCGATAAGCTCTAAGGACTCGAGTGTAACATTGGTTCGGACGCTGCTACTGACACCAAAAGAGCCTCTGGCTTTATCGCCGCTAAAGCCTGAGCGAATACCATATGTATATCCCTTATTGACCCGAAGCTCTGTATTAAGCTCGGATGTATAAATTCCCCCCAAGGGGAAATTTACGGAATTAAGCAGGGAATAATCAGTATCGGTGGCCGGTACAGCAGGCCGTTGAAGTCTGACGACAGATTGTTTGGCTCCTGGAATATCGTAGACATAAATTTGCGATGCCTCGATAGGCGCTTCAAGGGGCAGAGCCTCTTGCGGGGACGGGCAGACTGTCTCCCAGCGGTTAACGAGAGGGGTCATAGCCTTGGTGACTGAGCCTTTATCTATGGCCCCTACAATGCGTAGTTTCGCGTTGCAAGGGGCATAGTAAGCCGCGTAAAACGCTTTTAAATCATCCAATGTGACGGTCTCTAATTTTTCTGTCGTTCCGTAAGCTGTGTAATGAAACATATGGGTGTCAGGGTAGCGAAGCTTAAGGAGTTCACGGCTAGCAATTGCGTTGGGATTGCCTTCGGATTGGATAATTTGGTTGAGGCGGTTGCGTTTAAGAATATCAAATTCTTCGACGTCCCAACGTGGCTCCAAGAGCATTTCTTCAACGAGAGCGATAGTTTTTGCAAAATTTCTATTTAAACTTGTTCCAGATATAAAGGTGGCAGTATCGCCACTTGATATGGAGACGTTAGACCCGAGCGCTTTTAGCGCGTCTTCAAGATCCGCAGTTGTCTTGCTTTGCGTACCTTTATTAAGAAGGTCGGCGGTGAGGGCGGCGATAGCCGGCTTGGTCGTGTCGCCTCTGTTGCGCCCTGCATCTATACGCAGCGAGAATGTCACGAGTGGGATTTCATCGCTTTCAATCCCGTAATATTCAAGGCTGCCAATATTGCCCGTGACGACCTTTGGGGCAGGTAGGGTGTAGCTTTGGCCAAACGGAGGTTCGGTCGCTCTGTCAAAGCTTGACGGCGTTGGCTCATCAATAAGACGCGCGGCAGGGTCAAACTCGATGGGGGCGTCAGCGCCAGAGACAACTTTTTCTTCCACTACATCGGCTTTAACGGAACCGCTTAAGGCCAGATCAAGTGCGTCTTTTGGGACGAAGCTCGTGGCCACATATGGTTTGTCTTTGATATATTGATTATAGACGCGCATCACGTCTTCAACGGTGACAGATTGAAGGCGTTTAATATCTGCGCTTAGCCCCCCTGGGTCGCCTGTGAAAATATTATACTCGCCCAGTTCAATTGCTTTCCCAAGAGCGCTTTGTAAGCCGTTATAAACACCGACCTCAATACCAGTTTTAATTTGATCAAGATCAGATTGGGAGATGCCGTTGGTTTCAAACCGCGTAAAACCTTTTACAATTGCTGGTATGAGGGCATCAAGGTCTGTACCTTTATTGGAGCGAATTAGTAGATAAAGTTCGCCAGATATTTCCTTGGAAAAGTTAAACATGCCGACACTTGATGTGAGTTTTTCTTCATCAATTAAAACCTCATTGAGTGGGGCGCGTTTGCCGTCTGTTAGATATTGCAGTAAAATCTCAAGCGGGTAACTATCGGGATGATATTCCTCTACCGCAGGCCAGACCATTGTTAGTTGCGGAACTTGCGCGAAATTATCTTCATGATAGAGCGACACGGTTTCACTTAACTCAGCAGGGCGTTTGGCATAAGGCTGAATGGTTTCGCCGCGTGGGATTTCACCGAAGTATTTTTTGACCATGGTTTTCGCTTCAGACACATCAAAGTCGCCTGCAATTGTCACGGTGACATTGTTGGGCACATACCACTTTTTGTAAAAATCTTTAACGTCTTCCAATGTGGCCGCTTCCAGGTCTTCCAGGGAGCCGATGACCTGCCAATTATAGGGATGATCTTCGGGGAAGAGGGTTTTGTTGATGACGTAAAAATTATGGCCATAAGGTTGATTGTCGACCCGTTGGCGTTTCTCATTTTTGACCACTTGTTTTTCATTATCAATCACATTTTGATTAACGGTCTTGATGAAATAGCCAAGCTTATCAGCTTCGGCCCATATGATTTTCTCGAGCCCGTCCTTTGGAACCGCTTGGAAATATTGGGTCATGTCATTGGTTGTAAAGCCGTTGGTGCCGTCACCGCCAATACGGGTGTTCATCGCATCAAGGCCGCCATAGCCGAGGTTTTCTGAATCAAGAAATAGCAAATGCTCAAATAAGTGAGCAAAGCCCGTTCGTCCTTTCACTTCACGCGCAGACCCAACATGCACGGCCAAATCAATTGCAACAATAGGGTCTGATTTATCAACATGAAAAATAACGTCGAGGCCATTGTCGAGTGTGATTTTTTCAAACGTAACGCTTAAGCCTGTCTCCGCTTCGGAACTATTTTCAGGGCCCGTAGAGGCGTTATCGCTCGGGCTACAGCCGATAAGGGATAAGGCGAGGCAAGAGCTTATAAGCAGCTTGTTCTTGGACATAATTTTTCCTAACAGTCTCTTATGTGTATATATCGAAAAACAATAAGACCTAATGAGCTATATGTCTAGAGTCTTATGTCTGGGGAGAGGGGGTGCCCCTTCTTGTCTAATCAAACCGTCCTGTCTTGGTGTTTTTACACAGGTTCTGCGCCTCAAACACACGACCATTCATGACGCCGTAAACGCCATATGGAAGAGTCTGCGCTGCAATAACTGCGCCGCCAACATTAAACGGCGCGTCCGACCGACCTAATGAAAAGGGCCGCATCGCCCCTGTTAAGATGACTGTTTTGTCCGTGACGTGCTTCGATAGATATTGCGCTGTAAGGTCCATCGTCCCTGTGCCGTGGGTGATGATGACCGCGTTTTGTTGGGTGTTCTTTACAGCGTTTAAAATCACCTCTCTATGAGCGTCTGTCATATCGAGGCTGTCGATTTTCATCAATATCTCACAGTGAGAAATCTCTGTACGGGCTTGCCGCATGAGGTCGTCCATATGGGTGGGCTGGGTGTCCTCAAAGGCGAGGCCTTCTGATAGGGTATCATGCACCTTATCCAGAGTGCCGCCCGTTATGAGAATACATATGTCGCGTTGTGGAATCATGTTTATTTGATGCCCGAAATTTGAGCGCGAAACAAGCCTTGCGCAGTCCCAATCTGAACGCTAGGTAAACGCGCCCTACACGATCATATGAAAATGTGTGGCAAAGGTTTAAATTAGAGTATTTGATCCCATATTCGGGATGAGGGAATAAACCCCCATAGTTTTTTAGGAGGCCTATATGCTGTTGACGATGATGAAGGGCAAAATTCACCGAGCCACTGTCACGCAAGCTGATTTGCATTATGAAGGATCAATCTCGATTGATCAGGATTTGCTAGAGCGCTCAGGTATTTTGCCAAATGAACAGGTTGATATTCTCAATATTACCAATGGCGAACGGTTTACCACCTATGCCATCAAAGCGCCGCGTGGGTCGAAAGTCTTTGGCCTCAACGGAGCTGCGGCACGGCGCGTGCAGTTGGGTGATAAAATTATCATCATCTCTTATTGCCAAATGGAGGCGGAAAAGGCGCGTAATTTCAGCCCGAACGTCGTGCTACTTGATGAGAATAATGAGGTCTATCACCCGCCTGTTAATTAGGCTTAGAGCCCAGAGATAATAAACCGCCTTCGGCTAAAATGTCCCAAGGCGGTTTTTTTTATGCGTTAGTTTTTAATCGCGTAAGTGAGGTTGACTGTGACGCTAAGGTTCTGCTCCCCCGCTGCGATGGGTGTCGTCGACTGAACTGACGCTGTACGCGCAAAGGCGACAGTCTGCGGCGTAAACCCACCGCGACTATTTTCCGAGATTGATGTGAGGTCGCCAAGCGATACCCCTGCGGCACTCGCCATGGCTTCGGCCTTGGCTTTTGCGGCTTTAATCGCTTTATCCCGCGCGGTGGTCTTGGCTGTCTCGGGTTCGGAAATCGAAAAGCTAACGCCGTTAATATTATTCACCCCTGCTTTAACGAGAGCATCGAGCATCGGCCCGACCTTTTCCAGATTATCCGTGGTCGCAGAGACTGTATTACGAACCTCATAGCCGTCGATTTTCGGGCTTTTGCGGTCTTGATAGGAAAAGCGCGGATTGAGCGACATTTGCGATGTACGAATATCTGTCTCTTCAATGCCTGCGGCGCGGAGCTGCTCAAACGCGGCGCTCATTTTCGCGGCATTGGCGGCCATGGCGTCGTCAGCTGTTTTGGCCTGTGTGACAACACCCGCAGAGACGCTGGCACGGTCTGGGGCTTGGCTAACCTTGCCCGTGGCTGAAACGGTGATCTGAGCGGTGGGGGCGCTTCCCGCCGTTATATAGGTCGGCCCGCCAGAATTGCAGGCCGTGAGAATAAGGGTCGCCAAAATAACGGTGGGTGTTGTGAATAGAAATTTTTTCATGAAGCTCTCCTCTTTGCACCAATACATACATGATTTGAGGTGAATATTCTATGGTCACGTCGTTTAGAATGTATTCAAGTGAAAATTGCACGAAATTTAACGAAATTGGCTCTTTTAACTACGGGGCTTGCACGCTATACACCCGCTTCATATTTGAATCTAATATGAAAGTCTGACCAGTGGGGGGATAGCTCAGTTGGTTAGAGCCGTCCGCTCATAACGGATTGGTCGGGGGTTCAAGTCCCTCTCCCCCTACCACGCACACTGCGGTTTTTCTTGTCCTATAGTCGCGTGCTATAAAGCCCCTAGTAACGGGGCTTTAGCTGTTATGAGCTGTGTAGAGACGCAGTATGAGGGCTTTGTCACGTTAACAGAACTCGTCGTAATTTTCTCAGGATGCCTTTCTTAAGCACAAGTTTATGCCGTGGCTCTATACCATTCCATCTGCGCTTGCGCTCTGAATTTTCGAAGTATTTGTCTTGAGATAAGATGGCGCCGATGATTGAAGAGGTTGTAAATTAGGCCGAAGACCGAGAGCATTTTTTGTGCGTTCTTGATCG
>JBDXGZ010000025.1:0-47320 GCA_039989855.1 Maricaulaceae bacterium
AAGAGAAAGAAAGTCTCAGAAATTCAGATCAGTCCATAAAGCTCAAAAATTGCTTTCGGCTCACGCTCAAATTTACAATCTTTTCAATTATCGACGCCACCTCATTTCAAGAAACACACTCCGAAAATTTAGACATCAAGCTCAATCTGAGTGGGATATTGTGACCGCACCAATTTGCCTATAAGTCTTCAACCAATGGAGCTTCACACCTCGCGTAATTAACGTGATAAAGCCTCCAGGACGGCCTCTCGTTCCAACTGACCGTATGATTGACCTTCCGCCGCGCTCACGTACCGAAGCATTAGCCGCCATTATGCGGCGTATGGGCATTTGCGAAGAACAAGGAAGTGGTCTTGATAAGGTTATAGCTTCTGTTGAAGTTTACCAATTGCCACCCCCGCTCTTCAAAGCAAACGAAGACTCTATGCAAGTCGTCCTTTACGGCCCACGCAAATTTGCTGACATGACGCCAAACGAGCTTGTTAGAGCTTGTTATCAACATTCCATCCTGAAACTCATCACCGACACGCCTATGACCAATTCAAGCCTTAGAGAGCGGTTTGGTATTAAAACACAGAACGCGTCCCAAGCCTCGGTTGTATTGGGCAAAACACTTGAGGAAGGTCTGATTAAACATGCCGACCCTGACCACCCACGTTCTAGCTATGTTCCCCACTGGGCTTAAACATTTGATCGGGTTTTGATCGCAGTATGTTGTTTAGATGACAACGGATAATAAAATATAATAAATTCATACACTTAATATTGTAAACACAATTGATAGTGTCTTGATTACACCTTCAAAACTTAAAAAAATGTCATTTAGGCCAGTCATAACTTAACATTTTTGAAATACACAATCCTTGTTTGACACCTTTTACACCAAAAATAGAGACTTGCATCAGAATTAAACCACCCGACTTATCCACAGTTTTAAAAAGATAGAATATTGAACGTTTATCTGCTTCCAAATTGCTTCCAAATAAAAATAGGCGTCATTCGCGCCAAGGCGAAATTCCTCTAACTTATTGAATATTAAGATAAAAATGGTGCCCCCACACGGACTTGAACCGCGGACCCCCTGATTACAAATCAGGTGCTCTACCAGCTGAGCTATAGGGGCACTGATAAAGTCTTATTAGACGCAGGCATTTAATGCGGACGGGGGCGAATGGCAAGCCCAAAATGGGCTTGTTGCAATTTTTTTTACAGAGGCGTGATTTGAGACTTATGCGCTGTCCTCTGCGCCTTTACCCGGACCGCCGCGTAGAAGGCCACCATGAGCAGATAGCCGATCAAAATATGCCCAGCAACAATGACAAATCCGATCCAAGTATAGCCACCGTAAATACGGGCGTAGCATAACAGCCGCAAGGCAATTGTTACTACAAGCCCAAAAGCCGCCCTCAAACAGGCTAGGAATCTTTTACCCCTAAGAAGTGGATAACCATCAAAATGCCCACCGCTTGGCCTAATGTAAGCGATAAAGCCGGCACAAACCATGTGGCCACGCCCATCTCTTCACGGCGCACGTTCGCCACCGCTTGTATGATGTCTTTTTCCACGATCCAAACCTCAACAAAGAATAGTCCGTACCATATCCAGCAGAATATGAAAAATGATCGCAAGTAATAAAACAGTGCCTATGTTTGTATTGAATAATCTAGGCCCGTATATCTTCCCTTTTTATATTGAGCATTAGACCTCAACTGGCACTAATATACACATATTCAGATTATGATGCATATGCCACGGTTCAGGACAGTGTGAGGTCGGAGAGCAAGTTAAGCGCTTGCACCTTTTGGCGGGCAGGTTAAAAGGCGTCTACCAATATGACTTCGTTATAAAGTTGAGCTATGGCCCGTATTCTTATCACTTCTGCCCTGCCCTATATTAATGGGGTGAAACATCTTGGTAATTTAGCGGGCTCTATGTTGCCCGCTGACGTCTATGCGCGGGCCATGCGCCTCATTGGTCATGAAGTCCTGTATATTTGCGCTACCGACGAACACGGCACACCCGCAGAATTAGCGGCGGCAGAAGCGGGTATGGAGGTCGCAGATTATTGCGCCGCCATGCACGACGCGCAAAAAGCCTCTGGTGATAATTTCAAGCTCTCTTATGATTATTTTGGCCGTTCATCCGCACCGTCTAACCATGCGTTGACGCAGCATTTCGCCCAGAAACTTGAGGCGAATAATTTGATTGAAGAGCGCGTCAGCCAACAAGTCTATTCCAATGCAGATGGGCGCTTTTTGCCAGACCGTTACGTCGAGGGCACTTGCCCCACATGCGGTTATGAAAAAGCGCGCGGCGATCAATGTGATAATTGCGGACGCTTGCTTGATCCTATTGATCTAATTGATCCTTACTCCGCCGTGTCAGGATCAAAAGACGTGGAGGTGCGCGACACCAACCATCTCTACCTGAAACAATCAGTTATGGCCGATAAGCTCCGCGCGTGGGTCGACACGGCAAAAGGCTGGCCGAATCTCGCGACCTCTATTGCCTATAAATGGCTCGATGAAGGCCTGAGAGATCGTTCGATTACGCGCGACCTGTCATGGGGCATTCCCGTCACGCAAAGGAGCGGGAGCGTTAGAGACGGCTTTGACGGCAAAGTATTTTACGTCTGGTTTGACGCCCCTGTGGAATATATTGCTGCGACCCAGGATTGGGCCACTGAAAGCGGAAATGACTGGGAGCGGTGGTGGCGCACGGATAAGGGTGCGGACGATGTAAGCTACGTTCAATTTATGGGCAAAGACAATGTGGCCTTCCATACGCTGTCTTTCCCGACAACCATTTTAGGCTCGGATGAGCCTTGGAAGTTGGTCGATCAACTGAAAGCCTTTAATTGGGTGACATGGTACGGCGGGAAGTTTTCAACGTCGCAAAAGCGCGGCGTGTTTATGGATCAAGCGATTGATATTGCCCCGTCAGATTATTGGCGATGGTACCTGATGAGTAACGCCCCTGAAAGTTCTGACGCGAGCTTTACGTGGGAGGGTTTCCAAGCGGCCGTAAATTCTGACCTTGCCAATGTTCTCGGTAATTTCGTCAACCGCATTACCAAATATTGCGTCGGGAAATTTGACGGCCAAGTTCCTAGCGGCGGCGAGATGACCGAGGCCGAAGCGTGGATTATCAAAGAGCTGCAAACGCGCCTACCGCAACTCTTGGAGTATTATAACGCACGTGAGTTCCGCAAAGCGATGGCCGAAACGCGCGCGATTTGGGCGGCGGGGAATGAATATCTGACGCAAGCCGCGCCGTGGACTCATTATAAAACCGATAAAGACCAAGCCGCTATGGGCACCCGTGTCGGGCTAAACCTTGTGGCGTTTTTTGGCGTCCTCGCGCAGCCGATTGTCCCCGATGCGGCGGCTAAGATTTTAGACGCAATGAATATTCCTGAAGAGAACCGAACATGGCGCTTTGGAGATGGTCCTGAGGGCATTGCAAAGATCATAGACGCGCTACCGCATGGCCTAGACATTGCGGCCCCAGATGTTCTTTTCACAAAAATTGAAGATGACGATATAGCGGACTGGACGCAGCGATTTGGCGGTGAAGGCGCATGAGCGCAAAACATGTCATGCAATTGCCGACAATTACTAATAACGGCGAAGGCGCTTCATTTTTCGGAACCCGTGACATCGAACTCAACGGGGAATTGACGCGGCAATTATCAGATCAAATTCCAGCCGTGAATTTTCGCCTTCGTCGCAGCGAAGGCTATAGCTCTGATTATCATGTGGCAGGCGACCCCACGCTTCTGATTGTACTGAGCGGCACAATCAGAATTGAACTGCCCACAGGAGAGACTCGCGAATTTACCCAAGGCGATCTTTATGTGGCTGAGGATTACCTCAATTCAGATGTAGTATTTGATCGCTCTATACATGGGCACCGCGCCGAAATGATCGGCGACACGCCGTATAAAGCGCTCCATATAAAGCTAGAAAAACGTACCGTTTAAACTGACTAAGCGACCCGTTTTAAGCCCGTGTCGTCGTCCGTGTTATCCATGAGGTGCGCCAAGCCCTTTGGGAATAAAATTTTAACAACCGTTCCAACATTTTCCTCGGACTTCACATCCAACTCCGCTTCCATGACAAGGCATTGAAGACGAACAATTGACAGTCCGAGGCCTAGACCCTGATTATCACGATTGATCGATAGGCTTGCTTGCTCAAACGGCCTCAACATATTGCCGACATTATGGCTTGGCATCCCCTTCCCCGTATCGGATATTTCCATCACGGGAACCGTCCCATCTTTCATGTAGATACTCAGGCGAACCTCACCTTGCGTCGTATATTTAAAGGCGTTCGACAGCAGAGCCTTTACGACCGTTTGAAGACGGCTCTTGTCCAGATGTAGTCGTTCTGGAACCGAATGGTCCATGTGTACATTAAACTTTACTGCGTCTTTTAAGCCGTCACTATACTCAACAAGCGTGCTTTGGAGGAAGCTTTCTATATCCAAGAATACGGGGTTGTTTTTTTGATCGCTAGGATTTGAGATCATAATAATATCTTTAATCTTACGCGTGAGCTCAGCTCCGTTTTGCTCTATCATTTTAAGCAGGTTACGCTTTTTGCGATCACCTTCACTTTGTTGAAGAACATCTGCAAGTGGGATAATACCATTAAGAGGGGTCAACATTTCATGACTAAACATCGCCAAAAGATCGGACTTCACTTTTGATTTTTCTATAACCGTCGCATTCGCAACCCTGAGCTTTGCATTCAAATTGCCCATTTTTCGAGCCACAATAACTGCGACAATTAAAATTAAGGCACTTAAAAATATCAAACCCAGATAAATTTTATTAATGACATGTTGGCGGGCTAATCGAGATTGGTCGAGGGCTAGCTTCAGCTCGGCCTTTTCAAGTTCATTTTCCGCCAATTCCTGGCTTAAAAGCACACGACGGTTGGATGCACGACGGTCTGCAGATAAGCCATCTTTATAATATTTAATTTGTTCGCTGACATAAATTTTATATTCAGCTAAGGCATCCTTATATTGAAGTTTACTGCTCGCAATTAAGGCGCGCGTTTCACCACTATAACGGCGGGCATATTGCGGTGCACTGACCGTCTGCTCAGCTATTTTATTATATTGCTCTAAAGAGGTTTCTGCGGACTCCAAAAGCCCTGATTTCGCTTGTGCATTTGCCAAATCTATCCATAAAATAGCTTCATATTCTAAATTTGGAGCCTGCTTGATAGCTTGCGTTAAATATTGAATCGACTCTTTAGGGCGGTTGTCTTTCAGTAAAAACCGACCATGAGATAAATTGGCTATAAACACATCATAATTCGACGCACCGTCCAAATTATTGACAAGCAGATTAGTGACGTCCGTCGCAAGTTTAGCATTACCATTCCACTCAATAATTGACGCTAAATTATTTAGTGCAGAAAATTTATTAAAATGGCGGCCAGACTCTTTTGCTAAAACCAAAGATCTCTCTAAGGTTCGCGTCATACCGTCTATATCGAAATTATAAGCGTATAAAATATAAAGCCCATACATTGCATTAAAACGCGCACTGTTTTCAATCATATCTTCATTATTAGGAATAACCGATAATGCATTCTCTGCGAAGTATAGGCCTTCAACAACTTCATCAATCAAACTGTGATATATAGCTAACATAACCGAACATATATTTTGCACATCCCAGTCAGAACTTGCCGAACCTTGCAAAAGTATTTCATAATTTGAATTGTCTGTATAATTTTCCAAGGTTGAAACCTTAGAATATGCAGTAAAATATTGTAAATACCTAGACGACTGTAATTCATTTTCTTGAACCAGCGCTAAAAGTTTATCAATTTTATTTTCAAGAACCGCATCCATAAACTCAAATTCAGTGCGAGTTGTTTCGGATAAATCATTATGATCCAATGTTTTAAATTCAACAGACAAGGTCTGTTCTGCGAGCTTAATTAAATCTACAGATTTGTTTTCGTTAAATTCAGACGCATGTAGTTTTGGTGAAAAAAGCACCAAAACACAAAGCAATATAAAGCTAGTTTTTAAAATCAAATCACGCACAGACGTAGCGTATTTTACATATATTACATATCCATTAAAAAAGGCCCTTATAGGGCCTAATTCTTACGTAATACTATTTTCAATTGAACTAAGCAATAATTGGATAACGTGACATATTATTCCCTTTTAATAAATATTAATAATCCACATGTGTCACATTGGTACATGATATGATTAACAGAGTCAAAAGATCCTGCGAAAAAAAAAGAGGGAATTACGCTAAAAAACCTATAAATATTAAGCTGTTAACCATATTTGTTAACCTCTTACTGATTATGAACCATTTGTTGGCCATAATTATTAACCCGTTAACCATAATTATGAAAGCGTTAACCATGATTGTTAATATTTCAACCTATTACCCATTTCTAGAGAAAAACAATCATATGAGAAAGGTAGGTTAAACTTAAGGCTTGGGATGATTGTGCCTATCTATTCAACACATTTAAAAACTGCGGTGCTAATATGTACATATCTGACGCCGTCTAACCGTAAACTTTAGTGACCAGACCCATAGGATGTTTTATCATCTTCATTACCGCTTTTCCCAGACCCGTAAGTATGAGAATCGCCGCCTGCAACGTCAGCAATGACCGTGATATCTTCGTTTGTTTCAAAATCAAACGTCAAGGCGACATCTTGCGTATCAGCATTAAGCGCAACGTTAAACAACATAATATGATAGCCGCCCGGTTGAAACTCGACTGAGCCGTTCACAGGGATGGTCACGCCGCTGTTGATTTTACGCATCCGTAAAATGCCATTATCATCAATATGGTTATGGATTTCAACACGGTCACTGACAGGGCTTGCGACTGAAACTAGTCTGTCACCTACCACGCTATCAAGTCGAAAATAAGCCACCGCCACGTCACGGCCTGGCAAAGGCGGTCTGATACGAGCGTCAGAAATAACGACACGCGATACACGGCTTATAGGCTCGGACTTCAGCCTATCAACAGACGGGGACGCCGTACCCTCAGAACAGCCCATGAGAGTTACAAATGACAGACATAAAACGGAGATTAATTTCATATATCTCAAGCCTTCAAATTTTCATTTAGCGCTTTTGCCAAAAGCCAATAATATCACGAACATCTGAAACAATTGGCTCCGCAATTTCAGTCGCTTTATCCGCACCATGTGCAAGAATAGCGTCTATCTCATCAGGAGCCGCAAGATAACGTGACATAAGGTCCGTTATAGGAGACAGCTTTTCCACCGCAACATCCGCCAAATCCGATTTAAACGGCCCAAACTGCCCACCCGCATATTGCGCCACAACCGCCTCATCAGACTGACCGCTTAAAGCGGCATATATACCCACAAGGTTTGCCACATCAGGGCGACCTTCAAGCCCTTCAACACTGTCTGGAAACGGCAGGGCGTCCGTCTTGGATTTACGAATTTTCTTCGCAATCACGTCCGCATTATCGGTCAGGTTAATCCGTGACATATCGGACGGGTCCGACTTCGACATTTTCTTCGACCCATCGCGTAAAGACATCACCCGTGCCCCTGGGCCTTTAATCAAGGGTTCAGGGAGCGGGAAGAAATCAGGCGTCTTGAAATCATGATTAAATTTCGCCGCAATATCACGCGACAGCTCCAAATGCTGTTTTTGGTCTTCACCCACTGGGACATGGGTGGCTTTAAACGCCAAAATATCAGCCGCTTGCAGAACAGGATAATCATAAAGACCGACAGACATTTTCTCGGAATTTTTGCCCGCTTTATCTTTAAATTGTGTCATACGGTTAAGCCACCCCATACGGGCGACGCAATTAAAATACCATGCCAGTTCGCTATGCGCTTTTACGCCGGATTGCGCATATATAATCGCTTTTGACGGATCGACACCCGCCGCTAGAAAAGCCGCCGCTATATGACGTGTTTGCTGTGCCAAAGTGGCGGGGTCTTGCCAAACCGTAATCGCGTGAAGGTCAACAATGCAATAGAGGCAATCATGGCCATCTTGTAGATCAACGAACTTTTTCAGCGCCCCAAGGTAGTTTCCCAAATGCAAAGACCCTGTCGGCTGCACACCGGAAAAAACCCGCTCTGGCCCTTTATAGCCCAGCTCTTTTTTTGATGTATCCGACATAATCTAACCTTAGCATACTGAGCCGCGCTTTTACGGAAGTCACCGCGGCAAGGCAATGAAAAACCACGCCGTGCGAGCGGAACTATGTCGAGGGTTTTTTCAAGAGGTATTTTACGTCATTGATAACGAAAGCTCTAAGGCCAAAGGCGGCTAAAATATAAATGATGCCACCAAAGGCACAGACCAGTAAAAGTGCTAGATAGTCTGTCATAATCGGCCCGTTAAGCCAAGATATAGCGTGATCTTTAATAAGCCATAAAGCCGCCCCCATAGTAACCGAAGCCAAGATAATACGGGGTAAGCTCTTTTGTAACCTTTTATCAAACCTAAACCATCCATCTCGGTATAAAATATAGGCGAGACATATCACATTAATCCACGCAGCAACTGATGTTGCCAATGCCAATCCAGAGAAGCCTATCGTAAAAAATAATGACGCCCCTAACGCAAGGTTTATGAGGGCTGACATACCTGCAAACACCATCGGAGTTTTCGTATTCTCTCGTGCAAAAAAAGCGGGTGTTAAAACTTTCAGTAAAACAAAGGCGGGTAAACCTAGTGCAAACATAGCCAGAGCCTGTCCCGCATTTCGCGTATCTATGCCAGTGAATTGCCCCCGCTCTAACAGCCCGCCAATAAGAAACTCAGGCATCACAAAAAGAGCAACAGCCGCAGGAACCGTCAAAAAGGCCGCGATTTCCATCCCACGGTTCATGGCGTTCATGGCCCCTTGCTCATCTCCTGCACGCAACCGGCGGGACAAGGTCGGCAAGAGGGCTATACCCATCGCGATTCCAATCATAGCAAGCGGTAGTTGATATAAGCGGTCGGCGTAATAAAGCCAACTGGCAGCGCCTTCTTTGATGGTCGCTATACTATGGCTCACAGCGAGATTAATTTGAGTGATACCCGCTGAAATTAATCCTGGAACACCTAAAACAATGAGGCGCTTTACGCCAGGTGTCATCTTAGGCATTTTCCGAGGAAGCGATATTTTTGCCCGCTTTAAGGCCCACCACAAAGCTCCAGCTTGGGTAACCCCTGAAACGGTCATGCCTATAGCTAAATAAAGAGCTAGATCCGTTTCGGATACATCACCGCGCATCGCCAATATCAAAATGCCAATCCAAAATACATTAAGAAGAGCTGGCACAAAGGCCGCCATTGCGAAATAATGCCGTGCATTTAACATTCCAGAAAACAATGCGGCGAGAGACATCAATAAAAGATACGGCATGGTAATTCGCGCATAAATGACGGCAAGGTCATAAGCTGCTAACTCTCCAGGCACAGATGATACATGGCCTAATCCCCCTCCCACGAGATTAAGAGACCACGGCATCGTCAGTTCAAAAACAAGGACAATGGCCATAACAAAAACTAAAAGGGCCGCAAAAACCTCACCTGCAAATTTTGCCGCTGCCTCATCGCCCTTCCCTTCGATCTCTCGTGAATAGAGCGGGACAAAAGCCGCATTGAAAGCGCCTTCTGCAAACATTCGTCGGAAGAGGTTGGGAAGTTTAGTGGCTGTAATCAAGGCGTCATTAATGACGCTCGCCCCAAGATAATTTGCCAGAAGAATGTCACGCACAAGACCGAGAACACGACTTATAAGCGTCATGGCGCCTATAATAGCTGTCGACTTAATCAACCTCATGTGACGCTCGGTATGCTTTCAAGGTTTAGAACAGTCATCATCTTTTGCTCTATTTCAGCCCGTCGTTTAGAATCCGTTAAATCACTCTGACGTTCACACCGCACATAAAAAGCATCAACAGCCATGGTTCCAACATTTTCAACATGAGCAGATAAAAGATCTAAATCCAAATCCCGTAAAGCGGCGGCTAACTCCCACAAAAGCCCTGGCCTATCGCGGCCCTGAATATCAATAATGAAACGGTCTCCTTGCGGCGCGGCAGAGACACTCACAGTAGGATGTACGGGTATCGCCTGCGCACGCCGTGAGCCTAATTTAGACGGAATTGAAATATCATCAAGTTTGTCATGAACCGCTTGAACGGCCCGTGCCTTTAAGTTCTCAATTGCCGTATCATTTTTGCGCCCAAAAGCCAGTCCCTGAGCATTTTGCAAGTAAAATATATTCATAACGCGCCCGGTCCGTCCTGTATAAAGACGTGCGCCAATAATGGACGCCCCGCAAGAAGAAATCGCCAAAGATAAATCTGCGAAAAGACCGCGGCGATCCTGTGTAATAACCCGTAATTCCGTATGATCTGTTTGCAGATTGCGACGCGTGCCAACCGCTACATCATCAAGCGTTCCTGCCGTGATGGCACTATCAAAGAAACGTCCATGACGAATAAGGTCTGGCATATCTGTCGAGGCAAAATAATTATCTGAAAGTTCAGACATAATCGGCGCAACGCGGTCGCGCATTTTTTCAGGTAATTTTTCAAATAATTGCTCCCGCACAGATGCGGCTTTGGCCTTGGGGGCAAGGGCTGGTTTTCCTGTTAGGAAGTTAGATGTCGCCCCGTAAAGCTCACGCAAAAGCGAGCCTTTCCAATCATTATAAATTCCAGGCCCAACGGCGCGAATATCAACAATGGTGAGCATATATAAAAGATCCAATCGCTCTTGGGAGCCAATTAACGCACCAAATTCAGCGATTGTATCAGGATCGGAAATATCACGCCTTTGAGCCGTTTCAGATAGGTCGAGATGCCTCCGAATAAGCCACGCGACATTATCGGTTATATCTTTACTGACGCCTAATCTACGACAAGCGCGGCGGCCAAGCATCGCGCCTTCAATACATTGGTCGCCCTGCCCCTTGCCTGTATCGTGAAGGATACAGGCCAAATAAAGCGTCAGCCGATCCACATCAGTTAGACTTTGAGAAATTCTGTACGCGACTGGGTTTTCTTGGGTCAAATTACCAATTAAAATTTCATGGAAATAGTAAACTAAAAACAAGGTATGCTCATCCACCGTAAAGGCATGGTGCATATTAAATTGTGTCCGCGCAACAATCCCGCCAAATTCTAAGAGATAGCGCCCTAAAACGCCGCTTTCATTCATCGCCTTTAGCGTTGCATAAGGCGCTGCCGCGTTAAGCAGTATAGTTTGGAAGATTTGGCTTATATCAGGGTCACGGCGGAAATTGTTATCAATCAGATTGCGCCGAAAATTAATCGCCTGAAACGCATCTGGATGAATATCCAAATTATGCCTCCCTGCTTCCTCAAACAGATTCATAATTAGGGCTGGGTTTTCACGAATTTGCATATCATCGGTGAAATGAATACGACCCTTTTGGATTTTAAAATTCTTATTTTTCATGCCGCGTCGACGGTTTGGTAATAAGCTCGTTAAGCCCTTGGGTAAGCTTAACGCATTGGCTTCCTCAAGGCGAGCGCAGGCAATTCGCGTCAACGCGCCAACTTCACGAGCATTGGTGAAATATTCTTGCATGAAACGCTCAACCGCGACTTCAACAGGGCCTGACGCATGGCCCATTTTACGGGCCAGTACCGTTTGTCGGTCGAAAGACAGGCTTTCGGTTGCTCGTCCTGCCGCAAGATGCAGATGAATACGTGCACGCCATAAGAAATCTGCCGCGCGCGAGAACCTCTGCCCTGCCGCTTTAGAAAACAGTTGCATCTCCACATAGGGTTCAGTGGCTTGCGCGTCTATGACATGTCCGTCGCGGTCAAGGTAGCGCATAATCCAATAAAGCACATGCAGGTCACGAAGACCGCCTTTACCTTCTTTTATATTGGGCTCAATTACGTAGCGTGAATTGCCTTCGCGCGTATGGCGTTGATCGCGTTCTTCAAGCTTATGAGCAATATAGGCGCGCCCACTGCCCTTAGTTATCTCACGTCTAAACCGCACATAAAGCGCATTGGCGAGAGCTTCATCACCCGAGATATAACGCACATCGAGGAGCGCCGTTAATATAGTCTGATCTTCTTTCGCAAGACTAATACATTGGTCAATCGTGCGAACTGAATGGCCAACTTTCAGACCCAAGTCCCACAACATATAGAGAATATGTTCTGTTACGCTTTCCGTGAAAGGCGAGCCTTTCTTATCGGCTAAAAGAAACAAAATATCTACATCCGAGAATGGAGCCATTTCCCCACGCCCATTACCGCCCACCACACAAAGCGCTATACGCTCTGCTTCGGTTGGGTTGGATGACCGCACAATGTGGGTTACCGTATAATCAAACAGGGCCGTCAGAATCTCATCATGAATAGCGCAAATAAGATGCGCCATTTCAAGCCCGCCCAATCGCCCTGCCATAAAGAGCTGCTTGGCATCTTCCATCGCGTCTTTATGGGTTGTTTTAAATAGCTCTAAAATATCACGTCGTAGGTTGGGGCCGCCCTCATTATGGCGCGCGCTTAGAGCCACTCTAAATTGATGCGGGTCAATCCCTGTATCCAACATTTCGGTGTTTTTTGGAATAGTCAGAGTTTTCGCGCGCCCGGCTTTTCGCGGCGCAGGAGATTTACGGCTTGGAAGTTTCATGACGCGTCTACCTCTAACTTGCTTTTTAATTCATACAGTAAATCAAGCGCCGCGCGGGGTGACAAATCGTTGACATCAAGAGCTGCGAGGGCATGTTCAACTGGGCTCGGCTCACGCGGAGCGAGACTCGGGCTTGGGGCCGCAAAAAGCGGCAGGTTACCCAGCCGCGCTTCCGTGCCGTCATGATCAGCCTCAAGACGGGTCAATACATCACGTGCACGATCAACCGCTGCCTTCGGAAGTCCCGCCAATTTCGCCACTTGCACGCCGTAGGATTTATCAGCAGCTCCGGCTCTTACGTCATGCAGGAAAATCAAATCATTTTCCCACTCTTTAGCGTGGAGGCATGAATTACCCGCGAGCGGTAGGCTCTCGGCCAAATCAGTGAGTTCATGATAATGAGTGGCAAACAAAGCCCGAGATTTATTCACCTCATAGAGATATTCAACCGCCGCCCACGCAATCGACAAGCCGTCAAAAGTCGCGGTTCCGCGCCCAATTTCATCAAGTATAACAAAACTTCTCGGCCCTGCGAGATTTAAGATCGCAGCCGTTTCAATCATCTCAACCATAAACGTCGATTGGCCTTTTGATAAATCATCCGACGCGCCGACACGCGAAAATAATTGATCTGCCACACCAATATGAGCGCTTTCAGCTGGTATAAAATATCCCGATTGCGCCAAGATCAACATCAAAGCATTTTGCCGTAAGAACGTCGACTTACCCGCCATGTTCGGCCCTGTAATCACGACAAGCCTATTGCCAATATCGCCGTCCGTATCAAGCTGGCAATCATTGGGCGTAAAGGGTTGGTTCGCCTCTGCTTTCAAAGCCGCTTCAACAACCGAGTGCCGCCCGCCTTTCACATCGAAACGTAAACTCATGTCGACCACAGGACGGCAAGCTTTCGCCGTCTCTGCCCAAAGCGCCGCGGCCGTGGCCACGTCTAATCCTGCAAGCGCCGTCGCCATATTGCGGATCATATCCGCTTGCTCAGCCACCCGCGCAACAAAACCGTCAAAAAGCGCTATTTCAATCGCAAGCGCCTTATCCCCTGCGCCTGATATTTTCGCGTCGAGTTCCGCTAGGTCCGTTGTTGTAAAGCGAACGCCGCTAACAAGGGTTTGACGGTGAATGAATTGACTATCCGCCCCCTTGGATAGCATCTCATCCGCATATTTGGGCGTTACCTCAATAAAGAAGCCGAGCACATTATTATGTTTAATTTTTAAAGTCGGGACATTCGCGACTTTCGCATATTCCGCTTGCAGCCCTGCGATGATTTTACGGCTCTCATCTCGGAGTGTTTTTAATTGGTCCAGTTCTGGCGACCACCCTGTGGCAATAAACTTTCCGTCTCGCGCCAAAAGCGGGACATCTTCTTCAAGCGCTTTGTTTAAATCTTGAACTAATTTTCCTAAAACCCCTTTATCGGACAAGCTCACCATATTCAGAGCCGCCTGAACATTATGCGGAATGTCTAAGGAGGGATAACGCGCAAATAGCGCCGATAAAAGCTCCCCTTGTTTAAGGGTCACGGATAACGTTTTAAGGTCACGCGGCCCGCCGCGTCCCAAGAGCAAGCGCGACAAGGCCCGTTGCATATCCCCGCAAGCTCGTAGATGCGTGCGAATATCATCACGAATATCTGTGCGGCTGACAAAGAAATCAACGGCGTCAAGACGGTGATTAATTGAATCCACATCGACCAAGGGCCGCGCGACGCGTGTTGCCAAAAGCCTCGCCCCTGGCCCTGTGACCGTCTTATCAATGACCGACAGCAGAGAACCTTTTCTCTGCCCTCTTTGAGTGTGCTCAATCTCAAGGCTTCGGCGCGTGGCGGGATCAATCGCCATATAACCCGACATGGATTGTTGTTGCGGCGGCGATAGCTCCACTCTTTTTCCCGCTTGTGTTAATTCCAGATAATCAAGCAAGGCTCCGCAGGCGGAAATTTCAACAGGGGTAAAGGCCCCAAACCCTGCCAAACTGCCGACCTCAAAACGGGATTTCAAACGAGACTCGCCATTACGCTTATCAAATTTTGGCGACGGCAGCGGGGTTAACGCTGCGGCGGGCATGTTCAGCTTCGAGATAAAGTCTGGTGTTTGGTAGAGCGCTTCGGGCAGGATAAGTTCCCGCGCAGACAAAGCCGCCACTTCACTAAACAGGCGCGACGCACCGACGTGGCACACACGAAACAGACCGTCCGACACATCTGCCCACGCCAAGGCATAATCCCCAGCTAAGCTCTTGGCGATGCAGGCGATGAAATTAGAGCCGCGCGCATCAAGCAAATTATCTTCGGTTATAGTTCCGGGCGTAACGACACGGACAATCTCTCTGTTGACCACAGATTTATAGCCGCGCTTTTTGGCTTCCGCAGGGCTTTCCGTCTGCTCACACACAGCGACGCGAAAACCCTTCTTGATCAATTTCGGCAGGTAAGTATTCGCCGCGTGAACGGGCACGCCGCACATGGGAATATACGCCCCGTCATGCTTGCCCCGCTTGGTCAAAGCAATATCCAAAGCTTGCGCCGCATTCACCGCATCATCAAAAAACAATTCGTAAAAATCACCCATGCGGTAAAATAACAAAACATCCTCTCCCGCTGTCTCTTTGATGGCCATATATTGCGCCATCATCGGAGTCAGTTTCGACGATTTTTTTGGCTCTTTGAGGGCCTCAGTTTGTTTTTTTTGTGGTTCGGTCATTTGGCTCTTTCAATCCCTCATTCTGACAATAGGTTCAAGCCTTTGTTTATAGCCTTATGATGATCTTAAGCTGTCGTCCATATCGGTTTCCTCATCAGCTCGAATACCTTTAGCCGCATTTGGCCCAAATAGCATTATAATGATCGCCAATATGATCGCTGGGATGCCGAGAGCCGCTGTAAAAATAAAGAAAGTCTCAAACCCTAATTTATTGGCCATTATACCTGTAAACCCACTGAGTGTTTTTCCAACAAGGTTAAACATTGAACTTAAAAAAGCATATTGCGTCGCCGCAAATTTTAATTCCGTCAACGACGAAAGATAGGCAATAAAGACCGTTGCCGAAAAACCAGCTGCTAAATTATCAGCTCCAACTGTGACAAATAAATAGGCCGTTTTCGGGTCACCTACCGTAGCCAACCATGCAAAGGCGGCATTTGTTATAACCATGAAAATAGACCCAACAATCAAACAACGCATCAAGCCAAACCTGATTGAGATGATACCGCCCAAAAACCCACCCAACACGACAGGCCATGGACCAAAAAAGCTCGACACGAGTCCAACTTGCAATTCAGTATACCCAATATGCTGATACAAAGGCTTCGCCATTGGCCCCATAGTTTTATCGCTGATCAAATAGGTCGCCACCAAAAGAAAAACGATGGGTGTCCATACTCCTAATCGTCCAACAAATGAAAAGAAGGGATTCACCACATTTTCGACAATAGCTTGCCCAAGTGTCAAAGCTTTACGGCGTACCGCTCTGGATGGCTCTTTAATAAAGAAGATAACGCTGCCGTTTAGAGCCATAACGCTTGCCATAAACAAATAGGCAATATTCCAATTAAACTTGGCCGCCACAATATATGATAGACCTGCGGCTATAATCGCGAGCCTATAACCCAACACATAAGTTGCCGCCATATTCGCTTGTTGGTCATTAGGCGCCGCTTCAATACGCCAAGCATCTACGGAAATATCGAGCGTTGCTCCTGAAGTTGCCAATATAACCGCACCTAATGCCAAGCGCGTTAAATCTTGCGATGGATCAGAACTGGCAATGGTTAACATTCCAATGATTGTGCCCATAACAGCCACGAGCATCCATGATCGACGCTGTCCTAATCCACCTAGAGGGGCTGGAAATTTTATACGGTCAACAAGAGGGGCCCATAAAACCTTGAGTGTATAAGCTAGTCCGATCCATGAAAAAAAACCTATAACCGAAAGGTCAACACCTTCCTTTTTCATCCAAAAGGCCAATTCTGAATATATCAGCATGAATGGTAAGCCAGACGCGAAGCCTAGCGACATCATCGCCAACATTTTCGGCTGCGCATATACTTTTACTGATTCACCCCACTCTTTTGGGGATAACAACGTTTGGAAAAATTGTGAAAAGCTAGACTGTGTCATAATTTATGACTTGCCGCGCGACGTCACTTTTGTCTAGCGGCAAATATAAAGTACATTGATTTATAAACAGGCCTGCGCTCTCTCGCGCTAACTTAGCTTGTAATATTAACGTGTTAATTTACGCCGCAGCAGATCGTTGTTTTGTCCATGTTTCAGCCATTTGTTGAAGCTCTTCCGCTGAAACGGGCTTGGTCATGAAATCATTCATACCTGCATCAAAACAAGCATTCCTATCATCGTCAAAGGCATTCGCTGTGAGAGCAACAATTGGAATTGTCTTACCATGTTCATTCAATGCACGAATTTTACGTGTCGCCTCTAACCCGTCCATATTTGGCATACGCATATCCATCAAGATCATATCATATTGATTGCTACGCATCGCTTCCACCGCGAGTTGCCCATCTTCAACAACTTCAACGAAACATCCATCAGCTTCCAATAGCGTTCGCGTCAATAAAGCATTAATGGCATTATCTTCAGCTAGTAATATTCGTGTAGCTCCGTTAGTTTCAGTCGAATTTATTCCGATCGAAGGTTCTGACGCAGCTATTGCAGACCCAGCCATTGTATCATCAAATTGGCCGCCTAAAGCCGTTGGTTCTTCAGCTCGCACCGCATGCTCATCAGCACCGACAGCTTTAGCAATTACCGCGTCACGCCAATTACTCCCCAAGAGACTCTCATCATCTTCGATAGGTAAGGCCCGTCGTTGGTAATCACGTTCTTCCGCTACAGGTTCAGCTTGCGTATATTCAAACCCAATATTACCCGCACCAACATTGTCAGTAACAGGGACGTCTTCATACATGGTTTCGATTGGCGGCTGAGGCGCGACCTGCATGTCTGGTACAGGCTCAACATATGCAGGCGCCTCTGGCTCAATAGTCGGTGGCGCAGAGGCCATTATGTCTGCAGGCGTGTGAACAGGCAAAGGAGTATCAGCCGGAGGATTTACCCCTACTTGGTTAATGTCAGAAGTCAAGTTATCCACATTCGGAACCATCGTTGATGGATCTTGCGGGGGCACTTGCGGGATTAAGCCCGTGATATTGCGAGCTATGGCTAACGCGCCACCGTTCGGCATAATATACTCAAGCCAGTCATAGACAAGCTCACCCGACGGTGAAGCAATACGTGTTTCGAAGCGACTTGGCACAGCACCCGCAACAGGCGCGGACCAACCCTCAACCGCACAGCCATGCCAGTCAGACACCTGTCCACCATAGCTTTGCAAGAAGGCGGCATTAACAAAAATAACAGCACCATTAATGTCGCGCTTAATGACTGGGTCAGGCCAAGGCCAAAGTTGGGAAGCCAACATGTCGTCCGGATTCATTGAATCACCCTATGCGTTGAAACGTTTCATCTCAGCACTATCAACAATTTGTCTAAACAATATCTTACTATAATGAGAAAATTACATCTTTTTACAACTTTAACTATAAGCTGTATTAAGAAAATGCGGCTTCACTCAATGATGTCTTTTGTACATAGAGGCCTTACCTTGCGGTAAAGTGGGCGTTTGACCCGTCCGTTGCCGCCGAAATGACAGGCTTTCAGCAATATGCACGCGGTGAATATTCTCTGATTCGACCAAATCGGCTAACGTTCGCGCCACCCGCAGTACGCGGTGATAGCCCCGCGCGGTCAGGCCCAAAGTCTCTGCCGCTTGCAAGAGGAGTTTACGCCCTTCCCCGTCCAGTTCAGCCACGTGATCGAGGCGGTCTGCGCGCAGCTCCGTATTGGCCAGTCCGCCATTACGCTCATATTGAAGCTGTCTCGCCCGCGCCACCCGCGCGGCGACCTCGGCGCTGCCTTCTTTTGAGGGCGGCAAGACCAAATCCGCAGGCGTCACAGCGGGAACGTCAATTTGTATATCCATACGGTCCATAAAAGGGCCAGAGACCCGCGCTTGATAATCCGCCGCGCAGCGCAAGCCGCGGCGACACGCGATACCGTCCGCTCCGCCCGTCCCGCAACGGCAGGGGTTCATAGCCGCGATTAGTTGGAACCGCGCAGGGTAGCACACATGGGCATTGACCCGCGCGACGGTAATCTCGCCCTCCTCTAGGGGCTGACGGAGACTATCCAAAACTTGCGGCGAAAATTCAGGCAGCTCATCGAGGAATAAAACACCACGGTGGGCCAAAGACGCTTCCCCCGGCTTAGCGCGAACGCCGCCGCCGACCATCGCCGCCATAGAGGCGGAATGGTGCGGGCTGCGAAACGGGCGTGTGCGTGAAAGCTGCCCTTTCTCAAGTAGTCCAGCGACGGAATGGATCATGGAAACATCCAAAAGCTCTCGCGCAACTAACGGCGGCAAAAGCCCTGATAGGCGCGCCGCCAGCATGGATTTCCCTGACCCCGGCGGCCCGACCATCAAGAGGTTATGCCCACCCGCCGCCGCGACTTCGAGGGCACGCTTCGCGGTTTCTTGCCCGCGCACATCACGCAGATCAAGTGGGCTAGGGCTATCGAGCATATCGCCCGGCTTAGGCGGCGACATAACTTGCGAACCACGAAAATGATTAATCAACTGCACAAGATTTTGCGGCGCGAGAATATCAATCTCTCCCGCCCACGCCGCCTCTGGGCCGTTCTCATGGGGGCAGATAAATCCAAGACCGCTTTCACTCGCGCACATAGCGGCAGGCAGCACCCCCGGAACTTGGCGCAAGCTCCCATCGAGGGACAGTTCCCCCATGGCGATAAATCCTGCAATGGCGTCAATCGGCAAAGCGCCCATCGCCCCCATCAAACCGAGCGCAATCGGCACATCATAATGCGCCCCTTCTTTGGGCAGGTCAGCAGGGGCCAAATTAATAACAATACGTTTATAAGGCAGGTCAAGCCCAATCGCGGCAAAAGCAGCCCGAACTCGCTCGCGGCTTTCAGCCACCGCTTTATCGGCCAAACCGACAATCGAAAAAGCCTGTGTCCCCGGCGCAATTTGCACCTGCACATCAACCCGCCGCGCCTCTGCGCCAACAAATGCCACTGTTGTAATGGATGCGACCATAATAACTCCCGCAGGCAGGATTATCACAAGAAATAGAACAAAGCTAGAACTTTAAGTTTCACATAGACGTTGTATAAGGCGGTATAAATTCCCCCTTAAACTTTCTTCTACCGTTGAACTCTAAAAACCAGAGATTGCTCAAAGTCAACGATCGCATTATTATAACTATTCGCGCTATTTGTGTCTTGTTGATCTAGGCTCATTTCCCGTCTTCCCCTTCTTTATAAATTCTAATATTCATTTTATTAATTTCACCATTAGGATCAGTAGCCGATGCATCACCAACTTCAGGCAAATGAACTACAACCCCATTAACGATTATTGACCGTGTGCTTTGATGGATTGCAGCCTTGCCACCGCAAAAGGGCACCAATATCCACCCAGATCGAAATTTCTTTTCCCCGTCAATACGGAATTGATACTGTACAAGTTTCACCCAACCTCTTTTATATAATACTCTTGACGGAGGGGGCGGATATACGGACTGGCCTTTATTACCAGAAAACCCACAACATCGTGGCTGTCGTTCGTAAAAATCTTTTAAACCTTTATATCTGATGCGTTTAGCTTGCTCTTCGGGTGGCAGGCTTTGATATTCGGCTTCCAGATTTTTTAAGAGCTGTGTCACGCCTGTATCAACCAGTTCTTTATCAGTGATAAGACGCTTCTCTGCGAAACAATAGCCTGCTTTATATTTACGATGATAATTTAATCCAGCCCAAGTCCCAGCTAAAAGACCCGCTAACACCGCAAAAAATATGATTTTTTTAATCATGCTCCCACCACCGTCGTTACTGCGCCAACCCGACGCAACGAACCGCTTTAAACCCGCTGGCGTCATTCGGGAAAATCAGCGGGCGGGCGGAGGGCTGTAGCGGGTCTCGCATATGGTAGCCTTTGGCGTCGCGGTGCAAAATCATCGCCCAGTGAGAGCGTCCATTGGGCAGATCAAACCGTGCGAGCGGGTAATAACCGTCCGCCATGCAGGTCTCTATAATGTCATCAGAAACTTCCGTGTAAAAGCGGGCTTTGGCTTTGCCGCCTGTCACGTCCCCAAGCGAGGCCCATTTCAGCCAGCCTTGTTTCGTATAACCGTTGGCCTTTTTAAGGCGGGCATTAAGGTCACCCGGGTTGGTTTGAAATCCAAGGTTGGCGAGCGTCATGGCTGTGGCCGTCAAGAGGCAGCCATCACTGGCAAGTCTTTCGCCAGACCCGCCGAGGGTGTGATCTTGCCAGCGCGGGTCTTTTTGTAAAAACACATTGCGGTCGGGTAGAGTCGTATAAGCGCCCACCGGTGTCGGCGCGGGCGCGCTCACGCTCGTGGGTTTTGACACAGGCGGCGGCGTGCTCCCGCAGCTCGCTATAAGGAGTGTTAGACTTGCAGTAATAAATAATCGACCAAACATGGAGGTGACTGTAAGGCAAAAACCCTAACAGGCGGTTAGGGGCTTCTGTAATTATCCTCTTGCGGCACCACCGAACCGTCAATCACCGTCTTATAATCATAAGACAGGCTTGCGCTGACACGGATGGATTTCGGGCCAGACAGGAGGCTCATTTGCAGGGCGTTATTTTGTGATGTCGGCACGACGTCCTCTTCGCCCTCATCATCAAGATCATATTGTTTGTCTCCATCATGCCCTGATTTTGACACGACTCGTTTTGAGGCTGTGACGATGATTTCGTCCACTGATGATCCATCCCAATATTGGACAGATGGAGCCTCGCGCACGATTGCTGGTGGAGGCGGAGCAAAACCGACACTATAAGACGGCCCGCGGTTTGAGCGCGCACTGGATTTATTAATGATGGTCGGTTGCGGCCCAAAGCGCCCTGTTCGTGCGGGGCGGCCTACGTAAAATTCAACGATTTCGCCAAGGTCGGCCTTGGCGTGGCGGGCGATCATTTCAGCCTTAGCACGGGCTTTAGAAACAGCCTTCGCCGCGGCCTCTTGGTAAAGCGCGTCATAGTTGGAGAAATCATAACCATAGAGTTGCGAGCTATCCGCCCCTGCATCCGCAAGCGCTTGGAGAACGTTCCCCGCAGCGTCGGGTGGACTGACGCGAATAACAAGCGCGGTTCGGGCTTCAATGGATTGAGCGCTACAGATTTTCTGGGCAATACGCGGTTTGGGGTCTCGCCGTTTCGTTTTCGTGTCGCCTTTTTGGTCGAGCCGTTTATTAAACCAGTGATCACTATTTATTTGGACATGCCGTTGGCGCGCTTCTTGGTTTTCGGAGTGGCAAATCGGGTCATATTTTCGCGTGGTTTTCGCGTCCGTGACACTGACGTCCACGTCAAATTTTGCGATCGCCGCTTGCACCGCATTCACCCGCGTCGCGACATCATCAACGGCTCTGGATTCGAGCGTATCTTTGGCGCTCATGCTCGCAGTAATCACAGCAATATCGGGCACGTCGCGGACTTCGGCTGAGGCCTTAACCGTCAGCGGTTCCGCCTTAAACGGTTCAGCGGGGTCGATGTCGCCCTCATCTTCGAGGAATTCAATATAGTCCTCCGCGTGGCCCCAATCGAGAACAAGGCGGTCTTTTTCCTGCCACTGCATATAGCCGTAAAGACCCGCCGCCCCGATGAGCGCGCCTGTTAGAGCTGGCCAAAAACCCAAGCCCCCACCGCGCCTATTCATAGGTGAACTCAAGGGCGATAGACGCAGAGACAATTTGCAGCCCGACCTCAAGGTTCATATCGGTCACGTCCACAGGCTCTCCGCCGTCAAGCAAGGCACTGGTTTCCCCTGCCCCTGATAGGTTGACACGCGGAGCAGATGCCGCCCGTTGATCATAGGTCGCTTGGTAACTGTCCAGATCCAGAACGCCTGTAATATTAGCCCCCGCAGCGGCGGCCAATCGGTCGGCCTTATTACGAGCATTTTTCACGGCAAGCTCACCCGCTTGCAATTCGATCTCGTCAATATTGTCGATCCTGTACCCGTCAAGGCGCAGACGTATAGCCCCCGCTTTAGAAAAACGCGCCATGGCCACACCTGCTTGCTCGGGCGGACTCCCTGTGAAGGAAAAGGTCAGAGACGCTTGTTGGGATTGATCTTCGCAAACCCGCTTTTTGACGCGCCGTTCACCGCGGCGGAGCGTATTATTAGTGCGGTCAGCCTCTTGGTTAAACAAGAGGCATTGCGGGTCTTTCACACCAACAGTATTGACGCTGGCGAAATTAAATTCAGAGGATTTTAACGCTGCAATATCGCCCACGCCTGACTGCATGTCATTAACGATGTCAGCCACATTATTCATCGCCACTTGGGACGTGTCATTTTGTTTAATAATCGCGCCTGAGAGGACAAATTGATCAGGGAGAACTTCGACTTCACCGACGCCAGTGACCGCCAGTGTTTTGACCGTTTCCTCATTCAGTTCAGGCTTCGCTTCGCACGCCGCTAATATTAGCAGACTTGCAACCCCCAATAAACGTAACTGCATAATCTCTCCCGTTTAAATTTAAGTACCCTCTAAAATCTTTGGCTTTTTATGATAAAGCTTAAGACCGTTGGCTGTACTCATACTGTCTGATTGCGTGTTCAGCACGGTCCGCAAACGATCTAAGATCAACGTATCAATAGTGATAATGAGGCCCGTAACATAAGTCGCATATTCCGCTGAAACGCCTTGGCTGACGAGAATGTCTTGCAAGAGAACAATCGAGGCGGACGGCGTTCCAGCCGCAGCGGTCGCTAAAATCATAGATTGAAAGCCGACGACAATCATATCCATTAAGCCAAACTCGATACCGAAAGCTTTCATGGTATAAAGTGAAATCAGCAAGAGCCCAATACAGGTTCCGACCATATTTACCGTCGCGCCAATGGTATAAAACGGCGTGGCTTCATCCGCGTCCGCTCCTAACTGGTCACAGGCCATGCGTGTCGCTGGTAAGGTCGCAATAGAGCTTGAGGTGGAAAAGGCCACGAGAGCTTGCGGTAAGACGGCGCGCAACACAAAGCCAAGACCGCGCTTTTGGATAATATTAGTCACCCAAACCATGGCGAACCAAATCACAACCATGGATAAAATATAGGGCGGTAGAATTTGCGCTAACCCCGCGAGCGTTGCCACACCATCGTCATTGCTGAGCGCCAGAGTAATCGATCCGAACACCGCCAAAGGAATTGTATATTGCAAGAATTTACGAAACCCCTTGATGAATAGATCTGAAATTTTATCAGCCTGCGGCCCCAAATCGAGCCGCTTCAACGCCTGTCCAAAAATGACGCCTGCATAAATAGAGATCATCAGCTCTGATGTGAACACGCCGTATATTTTCTTTAGGAACGGCGTTTGTTTAAGGTCACCTCCGCCCGCGCCGATTGTGGCAGGGTCTGGCAAGACATTCACGCCAGAAAAGAGATTGAAAAAGATAATGGCGATCACAAGGCCAAGCAAAGAGAAGCTAACAAAGAACACTAAGACGCGTGCAAATTTTGCCCCAAGCCCGCCGCGCGAAATCGCAAGAGAGCTACCGATTGACATGATGATCAAGGCATACATGAGCGGCTTTAACGGCTTAAAGAGAGAGTCCTTAGCCAGTTCCGCAATCGACGGCAGTAAATAAGCATCGCCCATCGCAATAGGCGAAACAAGGAAGCTCGCGCCTAACGACCAGCCAATGACGGCGAGTACAGCCGCAACAATAACGAGGAGCAATAAAGGTATATCGTGAATTTTAGCAAACATGAAACGTCCCAAATATTTTATTATTTATTAACCATACTTTGGCGGGAAAATATCAATTAAGCAATGGGCCATAGATATTTTAATAGGGCTTATAAAAAACGGCCCGAAGGCCGTTTAATTTAAAGTTCGTGCTGCCGCGCTATTCCCCGTCTTTCAACTTTTGGAACAGGTACGTATGCTGCAAGGCCAAGCGCCGCGCGGTTTCTTTAAGGTTCGCCGCCGCGCTATGGCCGCCGTCTATATTTTCATAATAGAGGAAGTCATGGCCGTAATCTTCCATCCGCTTGGCCATTTTACGGGCGTGAGCGGGGTGGACGCGGTCATCTTTTGTCGAGGTCACAAAGAAGATTTCAGGATAATCCGCCTCGGGATCGACATTATGATAGGGCGAGATCGAGCGGAGGAACTTGCCTTCAACCGCGTCATCAGGGTCGCCGTATTCGCCCATCCACGACGCCCCTGCCAGTAATGTGTGATAGCGCATCATATCCAGAAGCGGCACGGCGCAGACCACCGCATTAAACAAATCAGGGCGTTGTGTTGCCATGACGCCCATCAAGAGACCGCCGTTTGAACCGCCTTCAATGCCGAGATGTTTCGGGCGTGTGATGTCTTTGGCAATTAAGTCTTCGGCCACAGAAATGAAATCATCATAAATACGTTGGCGGTCAGTCTTGAGACCCGCTTGATGCCAATTCGGGCCATATTCCCCGCCGCCGCGAATATTGGCCAGCACATAGATGCCGCCGCGCTCCATCCATAGCTTACCACGCGTAGCGGAATAAGATGGGTTCAGCGAAATCTCAAAGCCGCCGTAACCATACAGCAAGGTCGGGTTCATGCCGTCCATCTGAACGTCTTTGCCGCGCACGACGAAATAAGGCACTTTGGTTCCGTCCGTCGAATTGGCAAAGAATTGCTCGGCCACCATGCTGTTCGCGTCAAACCAACTTGGCAGTGATTTCGCAGGCTGCTTTTGCGATGTCTTTGTATTATACGTCCAAAGCGTATCGGGGGTTAGGAAGCTTTCGGTGGAGATAAAGGCAATATCTTCCTCATCATCCGTTGCGCCAATGCTGACGCTACCGTTTTCAGGGAAATCAAGTTTTTTCGACGTCCAGTTTTCGCCGTCCCAATCAAAGGCAAAGGCGCTACTGGAAACATCTTCAGAGATCGACATGAGGACTTTCGATTTCGTTATGCCGTACCCATTCATGGATTGTTTCTTGTTTGGAGAGAAGACCAAATGGACTTTGTCGATCTCGCCGTTTTCCATGAAATCCGTTGGGCTGAAAGAGACAAGGTCGCCAGATTTATATCCGCGCCAATCTTGTTGGAGCGAGAGCAGCACTTGCGTTTTAAAGCGCCCCCCCATGTTCGATTTAAGCGGCACAGGCATTTTAACAGGCTTCGAAACACTCGCGCCGTCGCGTGGCAGCCAGAAATATTCTGACTCGTAAAAGGTCAAAGACCGACCAATGATAATTTCATATTGTCCGGGGGCGACCTCTAACGTGCCTGGCCAAACGCCGACATCTTCTTTCGCGCCCCTCATGATCTCCACCGCGTCTTCAAGTGGCGTTCCGCGTGTCCATAATTTTGTCACCATAGAATAACCCGAATCCGTCATGGTGCCTTCGCCAAAGTCCACACCAACAAGCATGTGGTCTTTATCAAGCCAGCTCATCGCGCCTTTACTTTCGGGCGTGACAAAACCGCCTTCGACCCATGTCTTCGTTGCCGCGTCAAATTCACGGCGCACGACCGCGTCTTTGCCGCCGTCAGACAAGTTAACGATACAGCGCGTTGGCTCAGATGGGAGGCAGCTTCGCCCTTTATAAACCCAATTGGCGTCTTCTGATTTTGACAGATCATCAAAGTTTAAAACCGTTTCCCAATCGGTGTTTTCGCCAAGGTAACTATCGAGGTTTGTGCGCCGCCATACACCGCGCACATGATCCGCATCTTGCCAGAAATTTTGCGCGCGGCCCTTTTGGTACGACACATAAGGAATTTTGTCTTTAGAGTTCAAAATAGCCAAAGCTTCGGCTTGCATCGCTATAAAGCGCGGGTCAGATTCGAGGCGCGCGAGAGACCGTGTGTTCCACGCCTTAACCTCACCCAAAGCTTGCTCCCCTAAAACCTCTTCAAGGTAAAGATGGTCTGCGTCGGTTTTGCCCGCGTCTTTATAGTCAATCATTTTACGTGCCATGCCATCTTTCACAGTCTCAAGAGCAGTTTCAACATTTGCAACGTCAGAGGCCGCTTGACCTGCATCCTCCGCAGAGCAAGCCAAAAGCGAAAGCGTAGCTGTGGTTAAAAAAAGAGCTTTAAAAGACGAAGTCATGCGTGTCTCCCATTAATATTTATATTTATGACGTTCAAAATTTTCGCTTCACACAAGCGAAAAATATTACCTAAAGCAAGCAAAAATAGATAAAGGCCTGAGCTGCGCCCTCGCTTTAGACATTGCCCCTTTGCTCATGCTTACCTATATGGCCCTTATGAAGTTCTATATTATGAATGGTGCTGGCAACCGGTTTGCCGTTTTTGATGCGCGCGAGCGGGAGGGTTTTTCTTTGCCTGCCGATAAGGTCAAAGAGGTTTGCAGCCCCGGTAGCGATATTATGGGACCAAAAGGCGCGGACCAGCTGATTGTCATGCGCGCGCCAAAATCTGATTCTGCTCATGTGTTCATGGAAATTTGGAATCAAAAAGGCTTTGAAGTTGATGCCTGCGGAAATGCCACTCGCTGCATTGCGTGGCTTTACCTGCAAGAAACAGACGCCAATGAAATGATCTTAGAGACCAATGACGGGCTGTTAGTTTGCACCCAAACAGGGCCACATGAAATAGCCGTCGATATGGGGCCGCCCAAGCTCGATTGGGCGCAAATTCCGATCAAAGAAGCCATGCACACGCATCATATGGATATTAAAGTCGGACCAATTGATGACCCTGTCCTTTGGAATCCGGGGGCCGTGAATATGGGAAATCCCCATTGCGTATTTTTCGTCGATGATTTCGACAACGCCAAGCCTGAGAAAGTTGGGCCGATGATTGAGTTTCATCCGCTATTTCCTGAGCAAGCCAATGTAGGTTTTGCGCGCGTCGACGGTCGAGATAAAATCCGCCTACGTGTCTGGGAGCGCGGTGTTGGTATGACCCTCGCCTGCGGGACGGGCGCCTGCGCCGCCGTTGTCGCGGCGGTGCGGCAAAAGAGAACAGACCGCAAAGTCACTGTCGATGTGGACGGCGGCGTCCTCAAAATCGAATGGCGAGAGAGCGACGACCATGTTATCATGACAGGCCCGATCGAAGTTGAGTTTAAAGGCACGGTTTAACTTTAACCTTGCTTCACCCGTTTGGTTTACCCGTTGGTTTATCTGCCTTAATCATATCTTGATAGCTTGGCCCATCCTCTGTAGCCCAATGGCCTTCAAAGATATTTGGGGCGGCAAAGCCGCTCTTTTCATAGAGGCTTAAAACAAATTCCCTATCAAAAGCGAGCGCCGCTTCGGGGTTGGATTTAAGTGTCGTCCACGTCACTTCGTCATAGGCATGGGCAAAATCAAGATCAGTGGCTCCGCTCCCTCGCATGATGAACCACGTCACCAAACTACGTCCGTTTGGTTTCAGAACACGGTGAATCTCCGATAGATAATTTTCCACATCATCTTTAAACATATGGGTAAAAACAGAGGTCAAAAAGATAAAGTCAAAATGATTATCAGGATAAGGAAAGACATAATCTTTCGCTGCCACATCGCCGCCTTTATTATAACGGGCATTTTGTACATTAGCATGTCCAAAGGTAAAGTTGGGCACATCGGAATAATGGGTCTGGCACCACTCAATGCCTGAGCGGACAATATCAAAACCGTCATATGTACCGCCCTCAAGATAATCCACGAGGGGTCTTGCCATACGCCCTTGTCCGCAGCCAACATCCAGAATTTTCATTCGCGGCGTAAGACCGTGATTTTTAAGTTGGCGTAAAAAGTCATTCCCTACTGATACGAAATCACCCCCGCCAATAAAGGTCTGGCGGCGCGGCGGAACACGCGGAGGCAGCGGTGGCCCAATCAGATCCCCCCACGCCGCTCGCGCCCATTTCATTTTAACCCGCAGCCATAGGGGTATCAGCATTTTCAAAAACCGGTTCATCTACCGCCCATAGCCTGATGAGTTGGGAATGAAAAGCGATCACATAGAGTTTATCTATCTTTGCCATTCCGTTTTGCGTGAAAGCCCCCTAAGAAGAGCTATGAAATATTTTGCTCCTATCCTCGCTGTCTCCGCTATCGCTCTCGCCTCTATGGGTTTGGGCTATTATTACTGCAAGGATAAGGCCTCTGTCACAAAGACCGACAACGGCACGGTAACTTTGGCTAAAACACCCGTCACCTCCAAGGGCATGGTCGTCGCGGCCAACCCTTACGCCACCCAAGCCGGTGTTGAAATTCTGCAAGCTGGCGGCTCAGCTCTCGATGCGGCGATTGCCGTGCAAACTACACTCGGCCTTGTGGAACCGCAAAGCTCTGGCCTTGGCGGCGGCGCGTTCCTCGTGACTTACGATTCCAAGACAGGTGAAGTCTGGAGCTACGATGGCCGAGAAACAGCCCCTGCCGATGTCACCGATCAATTATTTTATGACGACGAAGGAAAACCTCTTCGTTATTTTGACGGCATCGCTTCGGGCCGCTCTACAGGCGTTCCGGGCGCTATGGTCATGCTCCACCGCGCGCACCAAGATTACGGCACGCTGGATTGGGGCGCAGGCGGGCAATTTGACTTTGCTCATAACCTCGCGACCGACGGCTTTAACGTGCCGGGCCGTATGGCCAGCACCGCCGCACGCATGGGCCGTTTTGTTCTAAAGAACTCAGAGGCCGCCAAGAATTATTTTTTCCTTGAAGACGGCTCAACCATCAAAGAAGGCCAACAGCTCACCAACAAAGATTACGCCGAAGTACTTGACGCCCTCAAAGCGAATCCGCGCGCGATGATCGAAGGCCCCATCGCCGAAGCCATTATCGAAGAAGTCCGCCGCGAGCCTTACCCCGGCACCTTAACCTTGGCCGATATGGCCGCTTATCAGCCTGAGAAAAATCCCGCGCTGTGTACCACCTACCGCGCCCATATGATTTGCGGCGCGCAACCCCCTGCCTCTGGGGGTGTTGCCGTACAGTCTATATTGCGCACGCTTGAGAATTTCGACATGGCCGCCAAAGGCCCAACAGCAGACGGGTGGCATCATTTCATCGAAGCCAGCTTCCTCGGCTATGCTGACCGTAGCCAATATGTCGCTGATCCGAAATTTGTCGACGTGCCTGTTACGCAGATGCTTAATGAGACTTACCTGAAAAGCCGCGCCGCGCTGATTAAACCCAATGCGGCGCTCGGCACTTACAATGCGGGTGAGCGCGGCGACTTTACCAATGGTCAAGACGCCACCCCCGATAGTCCTGGCACGTCGCATTTCACCATCATCGACAAGGACGGACTTGTCGTCTCTATGACCACCACCGTTGAAGCCCCGCTTGGGAGCCAACGTATGGTCAAAGGCTTTATGCTCAACAATCAACTGACAGACTTTTCCTTTAAGAGCGTCGATGATGAAGGCAATCCGATTGCCAATGCCGCAGCCGCAGGTAAGCGTCCGCGCTCCTCCATGAGCCCAACCATCGTGTTTAATCCTGAAGGAGAGTTTCTGTTCTCAAGCGGCTCGCCGGGAGGCAATTCCATCATTGCGTACACAGCCAAAACAATCGTCGGCATGATTGATTGGGGTCTAACCCCGCAAGAGGCGACGGACCTGCCCAATGTCATTGCCCGCCCGCGTAACGGTGTGGGCCGTGTGCGCATGGAAGCCAAAGGTCTTATTGATGAAGAAACAAACGAGATCATCCGCACAGGCCCTGCAGCTGAATTTGGCATGTCGCCCGAAATTGTCGCGGAACTTGAAGCTATGGGGCATAATATCTCTAAGTCGCGCGGCGAAATTTCAGGTGTTCATATTATCTACCGTCACCCAGATGGCAGCCTCAGCGGGGCCGCCGATGCACGCCGCGAGGGCAATGTCGGCGTAGTGAAATAAGGTCTTTACCACTTGATTTAGAGTTTACGCTTCTTTCAAATTTTTACCTTAGGCTGACCCGGTAAAAGGGAAGCTATTCGCACAAAAATTTATGAGCAAGACAGCACACACCGCTCTTTTCAGCATTATCATCTTAATGTGGCTTCTACCTGCAGCTTTCTTTATCCCCGACCGTGTGAAAACTATAAGTCATTCGCAAAGCTATGATGCCACTGTTGTCGCGTGCCATAGAACATATAAAACGCGCCGGTCTCAAGGGGTAAGCCGCGGCCGACGTGGTGGCCATTCCTACGCGCCTATTGCTGTCACCGAAGCGGGGTATAAAGCCGTTGGAACTGTATATTTCCCGAAACGTCAACATTGCGAATCCATGGTCGGACGTGCGGTTAAAGTTTGGGTCAATACGGACGCACCAAATGAAGCCCGTATCAATAGCTTCATGCAGTTTTGGTTCTACCCTGTGGTTTGGCTCTGCGCAGGACTTCTTTCACTTACAGGCGTCTTGCAAAAGTCTGGCCTGTTCACAGCCCTCTTTATGGGGAGCGCTATCACCTTATTTACAGGAGCTTATTACGAAATAAACTGGTTGCCTTACCCTGATACAGCCGAAAATGTGAGAGGAGTCAGCCATGATCTCGTTGTTAAAACCTGCTTGAATGAAGCCCTCAAAGAAGAGCAAATTACAAACGTTAATCACCTCAAACAATTTATATGTATCGACCGCGGGCTTGTGGACCTCTCGGCCCTCCCGCCCATGCCAGCACTTGAGCATATGGACATTACCAGAAATGGAATCACGTCTTTACGTCCACTCTCGCGGTTTAAAAATCTTCGGCAGCTCAATATTGGGGGAAATCATGACATATCCTCCCTCGCAGGACTTGAAGGTTTAACGGAACTTGAGACCTTAGAAGCCCGCGTTCTTAGTCTGACAGATATCTCGGCCTTGAGCGCGCTAACTCAGCTTAAAGACCTCGATATATCGGCCAATAATATTATGGATATTACGCCCGTAAAAGATATGAACGGGCTTGAAATTATCAATCTCGACGGGAATAAGGCCTTACAAACTATGTCCGCCTTAAGCGACAAAGCCGAGCTAAACACTGTCACGCTTTACAGAACTCAAATCAGTGACCTATCGCCGCTCCTTTCAAGTCCCAAACTCCGCCGCATTAATATTGGCAGCTCCCCTGTGAGCTGCGAGCAGGTCACGCTATTAAAAAACCAACTCAATAACTTAAAACGTACGCCGAAAACGCCTGAGTGTTCGTAATGGCATGAGCCACGAAAGTATGTCAGTTTGGCGCAGTAAAACGCCGAGCGCTAGTTTCATCCCTTTACCCTGCCATAACGCGACTTTCCTTCCCCAAACGCGCTTTTCTTGTGCAAAACAAGGCATTTTCACCCGTTTGTTTTGGTTATATTCGATCAAAATATAAGCAGAGGAGCCCTGCATGACGGCTATATTACACTTGGCAATTCCCGCTGGGGATCTTTCAGTAACTGTAAAGTTTTACACAGATGTACTCGGCTGTAGCCTTGGCAATAGTGAAGAAGGCCGCTGGGTTGACGTTAATTTTTGGGGTAATGAGCTAACGCTCCACCAAAGCGAAGAGCAAATGCCTAACGTTCGTCACGATGTCGATATGGGCGCGGTGCTGGTCCCGCATTTTGGTATTCATTTAACCCAAGACGATTTTGACGGGGTCAAAGACCGTATCGCGGCTGCGGGCCTGACCTATATTGATGAGCCTTACCGCCGCTTCAAGGGCGATAAATATGAGCAAGAAACTTTCTTCATTGCTGACCCGAATAATAATATCCTTGAGATTAAAACGATGAAGAACCCAGAGGTGCTTTGGCCATAAGGTCACGCACTTGCAGAGTAGAGTTTAGACACAACATGATAGCCGCGCGTTCGCGGCCATTGATTTAATGCTCGTCAAATGAAACTGTGATTTCATCCGTCAACGGAATAGATTGGCAGGTCAGCGCTAAGCCGCGCTCGACCTCATAATCTTCAAGGGCGTAATTCGTTTGCATCTCAACTTCGCCTTTGATGATTTTCGCGCAACAAGTCGAACAGACCCCGCCCTTACATGAAAACGGTAGCTCTATATTGGCGGCAAGGGCGGCATCTAAAATCGTTTCACCCTGTCTCGCCATATCAAATTTTCGGGTTTGACCGTCAATAATCACGGTCGCTTTAACCTCTTTCTTCACCGCGTCTCCTTCGGGCTTCGGCTTAGGTTTTTTCGGAGGTGCGCTGGCAAATAGTTCTATCTTTATGTTTTCTTTCGCCATGCCGTGTGCTTTCAACCGGTCAACGATCAGAAATAATAACTCTCTCGGGCCGCAAATAAAGGCTTTGTCTGCGGCTTTAGGGGCCATCCATTTTGTAAATAATTGATCTAATTTGTCGCCGTCAACACGTCCGTTTAAGAGGTCAATATCCCCTGCGTCATTTTTAAGAATATGCAACACAGAGAACCGCGTGAGAAATCTGTCTTTTAATTCGCTTAATTCTTCACGGAACATAATCGTATTAAAAGAGCGGTTCACATAGGTCAGAATGATCTTTGATGTGGGCTCAGATTCTAAGATCGTTTTCACCAGTGCGAGGATGGGTGTAATCCCGCTACCCACCGCGAACATGAGGTAGTTCTTACTTTTCTCAGGCTCGATAATATCAAAAAATTTACCCTTAGGCGGCATGGATTCGATAACATCACCGACTGCGAGTTCCTCATTCGCCCAGCCCGAGAACCAACCGTCTGCAACTTTTTTAATGCCTATACGAAGTAATTTATCATTCGCGCTTGAGCAAATGGAGTAAGACCGTCGCAATTCTTGGCCGTCAAAAGTTTTCTTAAACGTCAAATATTGCCCTGGAATATAGTCGAAATGCTCCGCGTCAACGTCGTCGGCTTTAAGTGTGACGATGACAGCATCTCTTGTGTCTTTACGAAGCTCAGTTACGCGTAGGGGATAAAATTTCACAATATAGCCCTTTATAAAGCTTTAAAATAATCAAATGGCTCAAGACAGCTCTTACAACGGTAGCTCGCCTTGCAAGGCGTTGAGCCAAATTGGCTAATGCGCTCAATGTCACTGGACTCGCACCTCGGGCAATCAATCTCGGCAAGCTTAGCGCCTGTCAGACTTATCATGCCCGCGCATGTGTCACCCTCAACAGGCGGGACTATGCCGTAAGCTTTTAGCTTCTCACGCCCGCGCTGACTAATCCATGACGTTGTCCATGCAGGCGATAAAACAGACCTTATTTTAATATTATCCAAACCCCGTTTAAGAAGCGCCGTTTCAATATCCAAAGCGATCACGCCAGTCGCGGGACAGCCCGAATAGGTCGGTGTAATTTCAACGATTAAAGAATTGTCTTCCCACGCCACATTCCTGACAATTCCGAGATCAACCACAGACACAACAGGAATTTCAGGATCAGGAACCTTATCTAGCCAATCCCAAATCTGTGCATCACTTGGCAAATTTAAAATTTGCTGAGCCACGCTTACCACTCCGCTCCAGGGTGAGCGCGTTGTAAATATTGCATTTCCGCGAGAAGCCGACCCATCGCTTCGCTATGAATTCCCGCCTTACCGCCAGAGCGCATCAGTGTTTTATCTGGCAAGATTAACGTCGCACGTTCAAAAACTTTGTCTATATGGTCTTGAAACTCTGCATTAATTTCAGACAAGTCAGGGCCAATGCCTTGCGCCTGCATGAGCATATCAAGATCATCCGCCGCACACAATTCGCCCGTAAATCGCCACAGCGAATTTAAGGCTGTTTGCATAATATTGTGGCTCGTCTGGGTTCCGCCGCCCAGCCTTATAATAAGGTCAGAGGAGCGCTCAAGATGATAGGCGACTTCTTTCACAGACTTATTCGCAATCTCTGCAATGCCCGTATCAGACGACATCGTTAAAGCTTTAAGCAAGGGGTAATGCCAGCAATCAAATAGAAATTGCCGCATTAAACTCTGGCCAAAATCACCATTAGGCTGCTCCACAAGTAGCACATTAGAGAACTCGCGCTCATCGCGTAAAAAAGCAAGCGCGTCCGCTGTTGTTTCTTTCGGGCTTAAAGTCGCCGCGTAAGTCAACCAATTCGTTGCTTGGCCAATGAAATCAAGCGCTACATTGGCAAAGGCAATATCTTCTTCCAAAGCAGGCGCATGCCCACACCAGGCTGAAACTTGCTGCCCGAGAATAAGGGCGTTATCCCCTAAACGTAAGGCGTATTTCTGGAGTTGAGTTTGATCGACCTGCGTCATTACATGCTCCCAACATCGTCAGGAATTTTGAAAAACGTCGGGTGGCGATAAACTTTCGTATTCGCAGGTTCGAAGTAAGGACCTTTCGACGTCGGAGCGCTGGCGATGATTTCATTCGACGGGACAATCCAAATCGACAGGCCTTCATTACGGCGCGTATAAACATCACGAGCATTTTTCATCGCCATTTCAGCATCAGGAGCATGTAACGATCCGACATGCCTATGGGCTAGGCCGTGCTGTCCACGAATAAATACTTCCCATAAAGGCCATTCACGTTTGCTCATGTCATCAATCCTTATTCGGCGGCTATTTTTTGAGCGGCCAGTTTCTCCGCGTAAGCGTCAAGCCCCTCACGGAACCACGCTCCGTCATCCCATGCTTTATTACGGGCGGCTAAACGCTCAACATTACAGGGGCCATTGCCCGCGATAACGGCGAAAAATTCATCCCAATCCGGTTCACCGAAATCATAGGCCTTCGTGTCATCGTTCCATTTCAAATCTGCGTCAGGAACCGTCAGCCCAAGATATTCAGCTTGCGGGACTGTCTGGTCTACAAATTTTTGGCGTAGCTCATCATTGGAATCCTGCTTAATATTCCACGCAAAACTTTGGGCGGAATGCACACTGTCTTTATCCGATGGGCCGAACATCATGAGGGACGGCCACCACCACCGATTTAGCGCGTCTTGCGCCATAGCCTTCTGCGCCGCCGTGCCTTCGCAAAGGCGCATCATAATGTCAAAGCCTTGACGTTGGTGAAAGCTCTCTTCTTTACAGACACGGATCATCGCGCGGGAATAAGGCCCGTAAGAACATCTCTGTAAGGGGACTTGATTCATGATCGCTGCGCCATCAACAAGCCACCCAATCGCGCCCATGTCGGCCCATGACAAGGTGGGGTAATTGAAAATTGACGAATATTTAGCCTTACCGCTCAAGAGCTGCTCCGTCATTTCATCTCTGGAAATCCCGAGTGTCTCCGCTGCGCAATATAAATAGAGGCCGTGACCCGCTTCATCCTGAACCTTGGCAATAAGAATAGCTTTACGCTCTAAACTTGGCGCTCGTGTAATCCAATTCCCTTCTGGCAATTGGCCGACGATTTCGGAATGAGCATGTTGAGAGATTTGCCGCTTTAAGGTTTTGCGGTAGCCCTCAGGCATCCAATCTTTGGGTTCAATTTTTTCACCCGCATTTATTCGAATTTGAAAGGCGCGCTCATTCGGCTCCATATCATCTAGTGACTTAAGTCCAGTGCCCGTCGATTTTACCAGTTGTGCGTACATAATATATCTCAATTTTGGATCAGATTCAAAGATTACTATAAACCGACCGTTCGGTCAATGAATATAGAATGACATTTTTGCAAACTAAACTTTCTCATAAATTGATGCGATGCCTTGCCCGACACCGATACACATCGCCGCGAGAGCTTTATCGTTATGAGTATGATGCAGCTCTTCAATCGCTGACATCACAATCCGCGTCCCTGACATGCCCAAAGGATGGCCGAGCGCTATGGCTCCGCCGTTCGGATTCACATGCGGCGCATCGTCCGCCACCCCTAACATGCGCAAAGTCGCCAAGGATTGAGACGAAAAGGCTTCGTTGATTTCTATTACGTCCATATCGCTAATTTTCAGCCCCGCCTTCGCGAGTACCCGTTGCGACGCTGGCCCTGGGCCAATACCCATGACCCGCGGTGAGACTCCAACAGCCGCGCCCGTGACAAATCTGGCGCGCGGCGTTAACCCGTGACGTTTTACTCCCGCTTCCGATGCAATGATAACAGCCGCAGCGCCGTCATTTATGCCTGACGCATTGCCCGCTGTGATCGTGCCGTCCGCCTTAACAAAGGGCTTGAGTTTCGCCAGAACCTCTAGCGGGCTATTTCGCGGATGCTCATCCGTATCAAAAACAAGATCGTCTTGTTTACGGCGCGCAATGTTGACAGGGATTATTTCTTTCGCAAGCCGTCCAGATTTAATCGCGGCTTCCGCTTTTTCTTGACTACGTTTGGCAAAGAGGTCTTGATCTTCACGGCTAACATTATGATCTTCGGCGACATTCTCCGCCGTTTTCGGCATGCCTTCTGCGCCGTAAACTTTTTCCAAAGCAGGGTTGGTAAACCGCCATCCGATAGAGGTGTCGTAAATTTCCGCCGTTCGCGAAAAGGCTTGCGGCGCTTTCGGCATAACAAAAGGCGCGCGTGTCATCGACTCAACGCCGCCTGCAATAATCATATCGGCGTCCCCTGCCATAATCGCGCGCGACGCCATGATGATACTGTCCATACCCGATCCGCAAAGGCGGTTAACTGTTGTTCCCGGCACAGCCTTGCCGAGACCCGCCAGTAAAGCCGCCATACGCGCGACATTACGGTTGTCTTCACCCGCCTGATTGGCACACCCGAGAATAAGGTCGTCAATTTGGTCCCAGTCAATAGAGCTGTTGCGCGCCTTCAAGGCCTTTAACGGGATCGCCGCAAGGTCATCGGTTCGCACAGTCGAAAGGCTCCCGCCAAATCGTCCGATTGGGGTTCTAATGGCATCACAAATGTAAGCAACTGACATAATTAATCCTTAACTCTATAATTGACCGTCCAGTCGGTTTATTATAAGATCAAAATGTAAAAGGCAATCCAAGACTTAAACAGCGTGATAGACTTATGGAAAATTTCAAAACAATCAAACTATCCGTTAGTAGCGGTGTTGCCATTTTAACCCTTAACAGGCCTCAGCGTTTAAACAGCTTTACAGCTGAGATGCACGAAGAGATGCAACGCGCACTCACCTTTATCGAAAACGAGCCCAATATACGTGCGTTTTTACTGACAGGCGCGGGACGCGGCTTTTGCGCGGGGCAAGACCTCAATGATAGAGCCGTCGCACCGGGCGGTGAAGCCGTTGATTTGGGCGAAGCTTGCGAGACATATTGGAACCCAATGGTTCGCCGCATTTGCGACATACCCATTCCCGTCATTTGTGCGGTTAACGGCGTGGCCGCAGGCGCAGGAGCCAATGTCGCGCTGGCCTGCGATATTGTTATGGCCGCCAAATCGACTAAATTTATCCAGTCCTTTGCCAATATTGGGCTCATTCCAGACTCAGGCGGCTCATGGATTTTGCCACGCCTCATCGGGCAAGCCCGCGCCATGGCTATCACCTTAACAGGCGAGCCCGTCAGTGCTGAAAAAGCAGAAAGCTGGGGCATGATATATAAAGCCGTCGACGATGACGCCTTGATGGAGCAAGCTACCTCCCTAGCCGAAAAATTAGCCAAAGGCCCGACGCGCGGCTTGGCGGAAACGAAAAAACGTATCCGCGAATCCTCTTTAAACACCCTTCAAGAAGAACTTGATTACGAACGCGACGCAATGCGTGAACTTGGCTATTCCAAAGATTATGCCGAAGGTGTTGCCGCCTTTACGCAAAAGCGCAAACCGACCTTTACTGGCGAATAGGAGCTCTTCATGTCCGTACAAACATTAGAAAATTTTGTCTCGCAAAAATGGGTAAAGGGGCAAGCTGGCCTCGTTAACATTAAGTCGGCTGTGACAGGCGAGACCGTCGCTCAAACAAGTTCTAACGGCCTTAACTTTAAAGACATGGCTGACTATGCCCGCACTGTCGGTGGACCGGCCCTGCGCGCGATGACAATCCATGAGCGCGCCTATATGGTCAAAGATCTCGCCTTAGCGCTAACAGAGCGAAAAGAAGAGCTTTATACTTTAAATCACCACACAGGCGCAACACGCCGTGATGGCTGGGTGGACATCGAAGGCGGGGCGATGACTTTATTCTCAACCTCCTCTCAAGCGCGGCGTAATTTCCCTGACGGTCATGTCGTTATCGACGGCGCGCCTGAGCAAATTTCAAAACATGGCACATGGATGGGCCAACATATCTACACGCCCTTTCAAGGCTTGGCCCTTCATATTAACGCCTATAATTTCCCCGTCTGGGGCATGCTGGAAAAATTAGGCGGAGCTCTAATTGCAGGGGCGCCTGTCATTGTTAAGCCCGCCACAGCGACCGCTTATCTGTGTGAGCATGCGGTTCGCATTATGGTCGAATCGGGTGTCTTACCCGACGGAGCTTTGCAATTAATCGTTGGCCGAACGGGCGACCTCTTTGAGCATCTTATCGGGCAAGACGTTGTCTCCTTTACAGGCTCAGCGTCGACAGCCTCCATGCTACGAAGCCATCCAACTGTCATTCAAAACAGTGTCCGCTTCGTTGCTGAACAAGACAGTCTTAACGCGTCCGTTCTTGGGCCTGACGTAACGACAGACTCTCCTGAATTTGAGCTTTTTGTCAAAGAAGTCGCGACCGAAATGACCGTCAAAGCGGGGCAAAAATGTACCGCCATTCGCCGCGCATTTGTCCCAAAAAACATGATGGACGCCGTGCAAGAGGCCTTGTCCAACAGATTGGCGAAAACGACCATTGGCGACCCTAGCGCGGACGGCGTTCGTATGGGCGCATTGGTGAGCCTGTCGCAACGCAAAGATGTTCGCGAAAAAGTCGCGCAGTTAAGCCAGCAGGCCAAGATCGTTTACGGAGACCCTGACACACTCGACCCCGTCGGTGCCCACAACGAAACAGGGGCCTTTATATCGCCCATCTTGCTACGTTGCGACACACCTTGGGCAGCGCCAGATATTCATAGCGTTGAAGCTTTTGGTCCTGTTTGCACCCTGATGCCCTATAAGGATTTAAGCGACGCGGTAAAATTATGTAATGAGGGCTTAGGTTCACTGGTTATGTCGCTCTTCACCTTTGACCCAGAGGTCGCACGAGAGATAGTTATGGGCTCCGCCTCTTTCCATGGCCGTATTGCCATGATCAACCGTGATAATGCGAAAGAAAGCACGGGTCACGGCTCCCCGCTTCCAACCTTGGTTCACGGCGGCCCAGGACGTGCAGGCGGCGGCGAAGAACTCGGCGGCGTTCGTGGTATTAAACATTATATGCAACGCACGGCCTTGCAAGGAACGCCTGAGCTGCTCTCTGGGGCCACAGATGTTTGGATGAAAGGCGCGACCATCAGTGCAGAAGGGGCGCACCCATTCCGTTATAATTTTGATGATATCTTCCGTGGTAAAACATTAATTAGCGAAAGCCGCACCATTACCCTTGAAGACATTGAACATTTTGCAGGCTTCACAGGCGATAATTTCTACGCCCATATGAACCAAGAGGCCGCAGAAGCGAACCCCTTTTTCCCGGGGCGGGTTGCACATGGCTACCTTCTTATATCTTTCGCCGCAGGGCTTTTCGTTGACCCTGCCCCCGGCCCTGTCCTCGCGAATTACGGGTTAGACAATCTTCGCTTTTTAACGCCCGTCTCCCCCGGAGACGCGGTCAAAGTTAAGCTCACAGCAAAGTCTAAAAAGAAACGTAACGAGACTTACGGTGAAGTGAAATGGGATGTTGAATTGACCAATCAAGACGATGAATTAGTCGCGACATATGACCTCCTCACGATGAATGCGATTGAAGCCTCATGATTATACTTAATGCCCTTTATAAAAAACCGAGCAATAGTGACGCCTTTCACGTCTATTATGAAGAGGTTCACATGCCGCTCGCTCTCACAATTCCCGGATTGGTGAAAGCCGAAGCGGAGATGGTGAGCGCAACATTTTCAGGCAATAAAGACGATCATTATATGCTGGCACGCCTCTATTTTGCCAACGAGGACAGTTTTAAGGCTGCTATGCAAAGTGAGCAAAATAAAGCTACAGGTAAAGATCTTCGTAATTTTGCAGACGGCGGCGTTGACCTGTTTATAACTCGCACCTAAAGGACTACGTGGCATAATATAATATGTAATATCGGTTTCGAATATGGCTCGTACAAAAGCAGATAATTATAATAATAAACGCGACTCAATCACAGTTAAAGCCGCGAGCCTCTTTGCGCAAAAGGGGTTTAGCGGAGCGTCTGTTTCTGATATTTCCAAAGCATGTGATGTTTCAAAATCACTGATTTACCATTATTATGACGCCAAGGAGGATATACTCTACGGCGTCATGAAGGGGCATATAGACGCGCTCACGCTTGCCATATCTAACCCCGACCTAGCGTCGGATGATGCGGCCGTTGAGTTCTATAATTTAACCCGCGCACTCTTGCACTGCTACGCAGGCGCAGAGGATGCCCAGAAAGTTCTGCTTTATGAGCTTAACAATCTTACGCAGACACAGCGCACGGAAATCGTGACAAAGCAAAGAGCGATTATCGAAAAATTTGAGCACGCCTATATTCGCGTTAATCCTAACCTTACTCGTAAGAGCGCGCTCCTGCGCTCTAAAATCATGCTCTTCTTTGGCTCCGTCAACTGGATTCATACATGGTATAATTCCAAAGGCGACATTAGCCGCGATACGCTCGCTAAAATGGCGGTTGAAAACACCATTGGTCAAAGCTTGGAAATAAAAACTTAGGTTTAACCTAAATTAGCCCCGCACAGCTCTTGTCTAGCCATATAACCATCCAAAAAAAAGACCGCTATAAAAGCCGCCTTTAACCATCTTTATAAAGGTTGATCAGCCTAACGTTGAGGACGTGCGCCGCCTTGACCACCACCCCGACGACCGCTTCCTTGGCCACCACTACGGTTGCCGCCCCGACCGCCACCCTCGGCGCCATTTCCACGAGAGTTCCCAGACCGTGCTTGGAAAGCCACGATCATCTCAGATCGGCCAAGATTGCCATCTTTATTTTTATCCATACCGTTAAAGTGCGTCGTCAATTGATCGGAAAATTCATCCTTTGAAATGACGCCGCTAAAATCCTTATCAAAGCTTAGAAAATTCGGCAACGCGTCCGTAGAGCCCAACGTGTTTTCGCTCCACAATGCAAAATAAGTCGCACTTGGATTACGATCAAAACTAGACCACTCATTCGATACGCCAGACTCTAGCTCTGCACGGGAAATTATTTTATCTTGATTGCTATCCATACCAATAAACAACGCCGCAACGGGTTGCATAAATGTACCTGACCCACGCGCCTGTGCTCGGGGCCCCCGCTCACCTCTTTCAGCCCGCTCTCCACGGTCTGAGCCCCGTTGCTCGGGCTGCGACGCACAAGCCGACACCATCATAGCTGTCGCAGCTAGACATATTATTAGACGGGAAGGGGTATAAAATTTATGGCTCATAAATACTGTCTCTTGCTATCTTAAGGGGGAAAAAATTCGCGGTACTCAACACATGGGTGCAGCCTTATCTTAGTTTGCCTCTACAAGACAGGCTTCAATTATTAAATATAGGCAGGCTCTTGCAGGCCGCCTAAGCACACAAGACGATTAGCTTTGAGAGTTAATGTTGATGTCCGCCGACCCCATGCGCGTGACCATGGGCAAGTTCGTCTTCGGACGGCGCTCTTTTTTCTGTAATTTCCACATCAAAATGCAGCTCTTTACCCGCAAGTAAATCATTACCGTCCACATAGGCAAATTCATCATCTGTCTTCATCACTGTGAAAACTTTAATCTGTCCGCCGCCCACATCGGTTTGAAATTGAAGTCCAGCTTTCAGTTCCGCTTCCTTTGGGAATTGGTCCAATGGCACACGCATTCTAAGGCTCTCATCCACCTCACCGTAACCATCTTTCGGGGCAACAATGACTGTTTTTTTGTCACCCACCTTCATGTCTAACAATTCCGCTTCCAGCCCTGGAATGATCTGCTGACGCTCTGTCATAACCAACAACGGATCACGACCCACTGAGCTATCTATTTGCACCCCCTCTTTATCTTTGAGCGTATAATGAAAACCAATAATTTGTGACATAAGAACATCCTTTATTTAGTCTGCTTTAAACATGGACTTGGATATTATTAAAGCGGTTAATCTCAAGCTGATTAAGTCACAACGTCAATCACGCTTGTCTATTTCGCATCAAATATCACATAAGGTTTGTTTTTAACATTGTGTCCAAACGCAGAGGGCGGCGGAATCAATTGGCCGGTTTCATTGTATATATTCATATCAATTTGGTGTTTTAAATATGGACGGTCAACATGTTGCTCGTCAGACATGGCTGCTGTTACATGGCATTGGCTCAGTAAGTCTAAAGCTATGTCTTTGAGGTGTGCTTCCGTGCAGGCCAATGACCTGATTTTAGATATTTTTGCCTCACGACTCACATCAAATTCAATTATACAATGACCACTACGACTTAAATTTCGGCCTTTATCAACCGTTGGACAATCAGAAACACTCGCGTCACGATTAACCGTATCCTCTGTGATAGTTTCATCCTTCAACCGTGAATAACGCTGTCTTTGACTTTCCTTTCTAGTCTCTATAATCGCAGAGCTATATTTAATCACCCCTTCTACATCTGACTTGATAGGCTGGCCGTTGAGCAGAGCTGGTAAATATTGTCTCTCCCTAAAGGCCGCTAAAGCTTCGACGTTTAAATTATCATCCATGCAGCCATAATCCGTGACATCTTCAACCTTACCCGCTGTAGTCACCGTATATAATGCGTAACATTCCCCTATAGTCTCAGCCTTAACGCGCTTGTCATTTTCATAGCATATTTCCGCCGCTCTTTTGTTGTATCGTTGCCTGTCAGAGGCCGCCTCGATGCACTCAGCTTTGATATATCTCTTAGTTATGGGCTTATCACCACGCTTCGGTATTTCCCTCGGGTCATCCGCTATCTCTTTCAGTTTGTTGGGCCTTAGCGCTTCATCTCTTTCGCCTTCACCGTTTTTGTCTTGCTGACGCTTTATAATGGGCATGTGCTTTTCGGGTGTCTTTAGTGGCGGCCTTACTATCAGAACATGATTGATGTTGAGCGCTTGCTGACCTGAAAAAATATGGGCCATATAATCAGGGTTGACAATTTCTCTATTATAACCCTCAAGGTCAGATATTATTTCTGGTAAGATCAGCGGTAAGGCATCGATATGGCAAGGTGTTACATCGCAAACTAGCTGCCCGTCTACATATAGGTTCGCGTGAGGGGGCTTTGTCGTAATAATCACCGATCTTGGCTTCATGAAAAACAAAACAAGTGTAATCGCGAGCACTGCAAGAATAAGTACGGGAAAAATAGATCTGTTCTCGGCTCTGGCGACGTGACGTGACATATAAACTCCCCATTCGGAGACTATAGACCATAAACACAATAATCAATATGGCATAAAAAAAGCCTCACGTAAGCGAGACTTTTAAATCCAATTGACTATATATAACCGCAATTATTGAGGAAATTGCAACGTCTCTATAATATTATTTACCTCTCCAATATCACGATCATAATAATATTCCTTTGGAGCAATAAAGGCAATGACATTTAACCCTGCACTGCTTTCAGCCATAGTTACACGTCCCTTCATATTCAAACCTGAAGAATATTTTCCGTCCATATCAAATGTTACTCCGCTTAATCCACTCACCTGAGCAGGCGTTACATTCGCTGTATTAATTTCATCAATTCCGGTTCGCAACAGACTAGATTTCACAAAATCAATTTGCTGTATCTTTGACATACCGGCTGTAAATATAGGGTATTCCGATGATTTATCTAATTTATCCACCATAGTTTTATCTTCAGCAACGGTCAAAATGTGTAAACGATTAAGCGACATACCATCCTTTGTTAGAACGGTGCCCGTAGCAAGATGCAACGCATCAGGCACAGATGTCCAACCTTGCGTTAAACTGACAGTCGTCGCGCTTTTATTGAAACTATTTGCACCTAATGGCGCCGCAGTCATTGTTGTTGCGCAAGCCGAAAGCGATAGCGCCGAACAAATCAATATTATTTTTTTCATGGTGTTCCCCTAAGGTCTGTTATCATAAATTTAATTAGGTCTTTATCCGGTGCTTGAGGCGCCTTAATTAGATATTGCTCAAAAGCAGCAATAGCCTTTTCTTTTTCGTTAGCACGTGCATGCATGTCACCAACAGATCGCCATAGACCCGCTGGCGTATCGTCATAATTTGATGCTACAAGATACGCCGCATCCATACGCTCCTTATCTCCATCACTCTTACGTGTCTCATATACTCGCCCCCGTGCAAAGTTAAGCACGCCCTCATCCCCGCCTAATTTTTCAAGTCTATCAATAAGGTGCAGCATGGAGCCATAATCACGATGAGTTAACTCAGCCTCTAACCACTCTACCAAATGTGGTCTAATTATCTTCCGATAAGCCACGTTATCATTAGCAATCAATGCTTTCGCATTTGAAGATTTAGCCTGCTCTAACAAGTACTCTTCACGATCTGGAGAGCTTGGATGTGAACCAAAAATCGGAGACTTAACCCCTCTTTTTTTAACTTTTTTATTTGACGAGGCTAAAGATTCATCAATAATATTTGCCCAGACTTGGGCGCACTGCGTTTGATCATAGCCCAATTCACCCATAAGAATAATCGATTCAATATCTGATTCTTTTTCATTAGCCTTAGAAAAATTTGAAAATTCTGAGGCAGCAATAAATGCACTTACGATGCTGCCAAACCCTAGCGTTGTTATACTGACGAATGCATGCGCTTGATTTGACTTGCTTGCTTCCTCTGCTCGCTGCAAACTATGCTTGTTTAGATAATGCGCGTTTTCATGTGCTAAAACACACGCAAGTTGAGCCTCATTTTCCACACGTAACATAAGGCCTGAATTAACAAACATCGCACCATTAGGTAGTATACCTGCATTAAATACAGGCGCTTTAAGCAGGCTTAGGCGAATATGCTCAGCGTGATTACCAGCAATTATTTTGTTCAAATTATTTATATAACTATTTAAATTCGGGTCTTTGATCCGAGCCGCAGACATATTTAATTTTTGTTCAATTTGATCTGACTGATGCCACAATCCCGCTTCAACAGACTTTTTGTCAAAATCTCTATCAACAATCTCATCTGCGAGAGCAAAGGATGACCCACTTAAAAGCATGCAGGAACATAATAATTTAAAAAATGCGTAAGTCTTACTACTCTTCATCACTAAACGGGCTCGCGGTAAAGATCTTCCCTACAATTTTGTCTGCTACTTCAGCACTACGAGGGTCCCCACTGATTCCACCTACATTTGCATTAAGCCATTTGACTTCACCGCTATCAAGGTCGACTAAACTCACGTAAGTGCCACGAAAACTCGACAAACCTGGCGCATATCCAGTGACTGCACCAAGAGCAATTTTAGTAAATATGGAGCCTCCGCTTTCCACAACAGTTCTGTTAGTTAGAAACGCTGCATAGTCCGCACCCGTTTGAGCTTTTAACGATTGCACAGATGACCCTAAACTATAGGTCATCTGATCTTGCCCCTTCTTGTGTGGCAAAGTGCCTTTAAAGGTTAGAGGGTTTACACTTACAACATGGCTAGTAATCGCCTCTTCAACATGTTGTTGTAACAAAAACAATTGTTCAGAACTCTCATCTGAGCTAATAAATTCAAAATCTACAACAGTCTCGCCTGAATTTACCAGTTCATTTCTTAGAGATGTCTCAAAATTCTCTCTCGCGGTTTCTGTCCAATCAACACGAACATCTGTAGATCCAACTTTAGCGAATTTGACTTCAACATCCATAGGCATCAATGCCACCTTAACAGATTGTCTCTGCTCATTAAAATCTGTGACTTTTGGACCAGCTGTTGTCGCACAAGCGGTTAACAATGTGGCTGTAAGTAATGCAGTAATGATATTCTTCATTATCTTCCCCTTTAATGTTATCATCACAAACTAATCACATAAAAGTGAGTGTCAATGCTGTAAGCTTTTAAATGAACAAAAAAATCTAAGTTCGACAGATTAACTCAATAATTCGCGGCCATAAGCCCTAATTTGGGCATTATGCCTTAAGAACCTTACGATGTTGCATAAAAAAAGCCTCGCCCATGATATCATGGAAAACGAGGCTATCTGGTGTATGGAGGGTGCTTTATAGATTTAATATATCCTGGATAAACCGGGCAGCGACCTACTCTCCCGTGCCTTAAGACAAAGTACCATCGGCGCTGAGAGGCTTAACGACCGAGTTCGGAATGGGATCGGGTGGGGACCTCTCGCTATAACCACCCGGTTAATGCAAGATATATGTGTAAAGAAACTGTTTGTTAGCATGCGCACTGCGTTCTAACCGCTGTGCATAAGCAAAAGTAAAATAATGAAAAATCAAGCCAATCGAGTTATTAGTACTGGTAAGCTTCACATGTCACCATGCTTCCACACCCAGCCTATCAACGTCCTAGTCTCGGACGACTCTCAAGGGAGCTCTCGTATTGAGGGGGGTTTCCCGCTTAGATGCTTTCAGCGGTTATCCCTTCCATTCATAGCTACGCTGCAATGCCACTGGCGTGACAACAGCTCCACCAGAGGAATGTCCACCCCGGTCCTCTC
>JBDXGZ010000026.1:0-192330 GCA_039989855.1 Maricaulaceae bacterium
TTACGAAATTGCAATAGATGAGGTCCATCAATATTTGCCGCATTTTTTACTTCACAAGTGGGTCTAGCCTCGCTATAGGGCGGCTTCCTCAATGTGCGGCCGTGGCGGAATTGGTAGACGCGCAGCGTTGAGGTCGCTGTGGGGTAAAACCCGTGGAAGTTCGAGTCTTCTCGGCCGCACCATTAGCTTATATCAATGACGGTAGCCCGTTTCTAAGCGTTTGGCACTATTAAGTTTATTGTTTTTTACTTAAATTTGGCTTTGGGCCAAGTAGGTGCGATTATGTGTACAGTTTTCTGGTACAGTCCGTAAGACACGCTAGCGTTGCTTAGAGGGGCAAGTGTAATGTATGTCCGCATGTCAAAAAGCCTGGTAAAGTGGGTATTACTATCGGACATGAACGCATAAGCCCCAGGGTTAGATCTGAGCTAAGGGGAGAGCTTAAATTGGCCACATAAAGTGTCGGCTTTTCGCTTGTGCCCTCGACCTGCATTAGGAAAATGGGGGCCAGATGGAGTTGAACCAAGATCCCTCTCTGGCAGGCTCGCGATTAAACGAGTTTCTTGAATTTATGCCTTTGACCGCACTTGTTACTCAGGTTTTTCTTTTGAAAAATATTGCTAAGTGGCAACTTTGGACTGTCTTTTCATTCACTTTTGCCTACCGAAGTGTACCATTTAAGTAACACCTGTCAATTGTGATTGTTGTAGCATCCGTCGCATTGGGTAGATTTTGAATAATTGAAAAAACTAAATGCCAAAAGGCGATTCAATTTTTGTCACGCGCAAACCTAATGTGCGCGGGCGTAACAATAACACTATAGGGGAGAACACCTTGATGAAACCAAATCTATCGAATCTCAAATCATTAGCCGTATCCGGAGGGCTGATCGGAGCGATGTGTGTCTATTGCGCTCCAGCTTATGCTCAGATTGATGAAATTGTTGTCACAGCCCGTAAGGTTGAAGAGAATCTACAAAATGTTCCGATTTCGGTCACTGCGCTACCTGGAGACTTTCTCCTAGATTCTGGAGTGACGCAATTTCCTCAAATTGCTCAGGTAACGCCTAACTTTGATGTGCGTTCAGACAACGTTCGAGGTGAGTTCGCAGCTGTTGTTAACATAAGGGGGCAAGATTCGACGACATCAGATTTGACGATTGATCAGGCCGTCGGCATTATCATCAACGGCGCGCCCATTACTCGCGGTACGAATTTATTCGGCAACCTTTTTGATATTGAACAGATTGAAATATTAAGAGGCCCGCAGGGCACGCTTTTTGGTAAAAACACCACGGGCGGTACAGTGAGCGTGACAACTAAGGCCCCACAGCTTAATGAATTTTCTGGATATGGTGAGGTTACATACGGTAATTTCGATCAAATTGATCTAGAAGGTGTCTTTAACGTTGGCGCTGAGAATTGGGCTGTCCGTTTTGGCGCAGCCTCAACTAATCGAGATGGCTTCGCAGATGGCGTGCTCAGTGATGGAAGCTTATCAGGTCTAGATTTGGCCGATGATGATGAGATTTTCTATAGAGCTTCGCTTTTACTTGAGCCCACTGATAAGCTATCGATCAGAGTAAATGCGGACTACCATGAGGTCGACGAGACTGGTGCGGCCATACAGGCGCTGCGACCATTCTTTCCAATTGCCCTACCTCTTCCGCCATCTGATGATTTCTTCCGGGGCGCTGATTTTCGTGATGCAATTGTCGCTCCCCGTACTGGCCCAAACAGTGTTACAGCGGACGAGTTCAATCTTAATGGTACAGTAAAAGCTGACCTAGGATTTGCAGAACTTACATCTGTGACAAGTTACCGTGAACAAGATTCCGAGACAAGCCTTAACTTTTCACCATTAGGGGATATTATAATTGGTCAAGACTCAAATCTTTTTGCCCAAGAGCTTCGTCTTGCAGGTGATCACAATAATTTACAATGGCAAGGCGGTGTATTTTACTCAAATGAAGAAGGCAGTGATAGAAATAATACCGTTAATCGCCGGCAGATTACTGACGTGGAAAATGAAGCAATATCAGTATTTGCACAAGGCACCTATGCGTTCAGCGACCAGCTTTCATTGACCTTAGGCGGGCGTTATACTGATGAAGATAGAGCTGTTGATTTAGTTCAATTAGGGGCTTTGGAAGCAGAAGGTCTTTCAATTAACGTTGCCCAGGCAATCGGTGCTGTGGGCACGACAACCCTGGATGACGGTTCTGTCATTCTGAACAATGGTGCAGGGACCACAATCATCAATGATGCGTCATTTGACGGCTTCTCTTGGACAGCTGCGCTAGATTACAAACTGTCAGACGAAACGCTTGTCTACGGCTCTGTATCAAGAGGCTTTAGAAGCGGTGGGATTGACGGCGACGGCAATCTTGCCACAGAAGTTGATCCAGAATTCGTATTAAATTACGAGCTGGGCTTTAAAGGCGACTTCTTGGAGAATACTCTGAGATTTAACACTGCTGTTTGGTACTCTGATTACACTGATATTCAAATTCAAAGTTTCTCGCTTGATGAAAATGTTGTAGGGACTGTTGGTGTCCCAGTCGCAGTGCTCAATAATGCTGGTGAAGCTGAACTCTATGGGTTTGAAGCCGAATTGCAGTGGTATCCAACAAAGGACTTTTCCCTAAATCTCGGCGTTGGCTTCACGGATGGTAGTTTCCAGGAGTTTACAGAGCCGAGGTTAGCAATTCCAGGAGACCCGTCTTCAGTCTTCGAATTTGACCGATCAGAAGAACCTGTCGGAGGACCAGAGTGGCAATTTAATGCGACACCTCGTTATAGTTTTGATGTCAGTGACAACGTCCAAATCAATACGCAATTTACGCTTTCCTTCTTGGATGAGCAAGAGTTGGCAGGTCCAGAAGTCATTGCATTAATTGAACCAGGTCAAGAGGTTGTGGAGTCTATAACACTTGTAAACGGTCAAATCGACTTCGATATTGGGGATAGCCTTAATGTTGCCTTCTGGGGTACGAACATCTTAGATAATGAGCATTTCTCAACAGGCTTCGCGATTGCGGCCTTTGGCGGCCTTGCGCAGCGTACAATTGGCAATCCGCGTCAATATGGTATTCGGGTCAGAAAATCATTCTAAATTAGGATAAATCTGCTAATGATTAGGGTTCCGAGCCATGGCTCGGAACCCTTTTTTATTAACCGCTGATGGTTAAGCCTGCCTTCGGCCTGTGCTGTTGTAGACTTATAGCAGTTATACTAGTTTCGAAATTCCCAGCCCTTATGTTAGTTGGATGGAATGAATAGAGACAAAAAGGTTCTACGCCCATGACCCCAGTAGAGACAATGAAAGCGATTTACGGACATATTCGAAAGGGTGAATGGGAGGAGACTGATCATTATCTCTCGGATGATTTTATTGCCTATGAACCCGAGTCTCTCCCGTTCGGTGGTGAGTGGACAGGCGAGGGCGTTTACAAGCGATTATTTGCAAAAGTCATGGGGACATTTGATAGTCCCCAAGTCGACCCTATTGATATGAGCGGCGGCATTGAATGGGTCAGCTATTGCTTGAACCTTTCCTTTATTTCTAAGGTCTCCGGCGAACGCGTGTCATATCGTGTTGTGGAAAATGGGCGCGTGATCGACGGTAAGATGACCGAACTTCATCTGCATTATTTTGACACAGCGAATATTCTCAAAGACCTAGGGGAGCTTTCATGAGCAGTGATATCAATAATGTTGTCGTCTTAGGGGCATCCGCTGATCAAGGCGTGCCTTTAATCTCTGCATTAAGTGAGGCTGGACTGACCCCTATCGCTGCCGCGCGTCGGTTGGACGCCATGAAGACAACGCCTTTTCCAGATACCGAAACCGTCTTTGCGGATTTAAATGATCAGGCTTCTTTGGAAAAAGCTTTTGCGGGTCAGGATGCACTCGCCATGCATTTGCCTTTTGAGCATAACCGCGCCAAGGCCGCGAGTTACGGCAAAAATATAGCGGGCGCGGCAAAGGCGGCAGGGCTAAAGAAAATCGTTTTCAATACGAGTTGTTACGTGGCGGATCATGATCTGGAGATCAGTGCCCATGATGGTCGCCGAGATATAAAGCAAGCAATTATCGACTCTGGCGTCAATCATGTGTTCATCGAGCCTGTTGTTTTTATGAATAATATGGTGGCACCATGGTGTAAGCCGTCCATCGTCAATCATAACCTGTTTGCCTATCCTGCGTCGGAGACATTAAAAATTAGCTTTATATCCTTAACTGATGTTGGGCGGCTTATGACTGCTGCGCTGAAAACTGATAAGGTCGACGGCACGCGTGTCAGAGTTGGCGGGCCAAAGCCTATGACGGGCTTTGAGGTTGCTGAAATACTCAGTAAGGTTTCAGGAAAACAAATTAAATTTAATAGCTTATCGCCGAATGAATTTGCAGCGAATATTAGCGAGCTTGTAACGGGCTCACGCGAAATTCCAGAGGGCAGCGTCTATAATGGTATGGCGCGGTTTTACCGCTTTTATAATGACCAAGAGACATCACCTCTGGCAATTGACCCATCTAGCTTTTTGGAAAAACTTCCTATCGAGCTAACGTCATTTGAAGACTGGGCCTCAGCTTATAATTGGGATTAGGTAAAGAGATTGTGCTAACATTTAAAAACTGGGAGTGCTGAGTGAACCATATTGAAAACCGCGTCATCGTTATTACGGGGGCGGCCGGAGGTTTTGGACGGATTGTGGCGTGTAAAGCGGCTCAACTTGGCGCTCAAATTGTCGTGGTGGATATTAATGAAGACGGTTTAAACGACACGTTTCAAACTATCGCGAGCGATGGTGGCAATGCCATTTCCTGTTATGCTGATGTTACGGATGCGGCTGATATGATGAGAGTAATGAGCGATGCGGTCGAAGCCTATGGCCGTGTTGATGTGCTTGTCAACAATGCAGGTATAATGCCTTTGGCCTTTCTTTCTGATCATGCAAAAGCGATGGAGGCTTGGAGTCGCTGTATTGATATTAATTTTAAAGGCGTTTTAAACGGAATTGCCGCAGCTCATGATCATATGATTAAGCAGGGGCGCGGACATATTATCAATATATCTTCAATTTACGGAAATACGCCCGTTGCAGGATCAGCCGTTTATGGTGCGACTAAAGCGGCCGTAAATTTTCTAAGCGAATCTTTGCGGCAAGAATCCTTGGGTAAAATAAAAGTGACAACCATACGTCCGACGGGAGTTGTGGCAACAGGGCTTAGTGCGACTGTGGTTGACCCTAATGCGTCGATTGGCAGCTTGGGTGTTCATATGAAAGATTACGTCAATCGTATTACGTCAATCTTTGAAGGAACGGGACGGGATGAATGGACAGATAGTGAGAACATTGAATATCTCATGCTGTCTCCGGACCTGTTAGCCGATCAAATTATATATGCTATTAATCAACCTTGGGGCGTTTCAATTGGCGATATAACGGTTCGGGCAAGTGGTGATATGTTTTTAATTTAAATGGATTAAGCCGCCAAAAATAAATTCGGTATTGGGAGAAACATAATGTCAAATACAGGTAGATGCTTATGTGGAAACGTAACTTATAAGGTGGAGGGAGAGCCTGTTGCGAATTTTTTATGTCATTGTAAAAACTGTCAAAAACAAAGTGGTTCCGCTTTTTCGATAAATTTAATTTACCCAAAATCGCAATTTAAGCTTCAAGGCGGCCTTTCAACATATGTTGATAGGAGCAAGGCTGGAAGGGAACTTCTGCGTCAGTTCTGTTCAAATTGTGGGTCTCCGATATTTTCCTCTTTACCGCATATGCCTGACATTATTGTGCTAAAAGTTGGGACACTAGATGATAATTCGGCTTATAATCCTGCAGCTGAAATATGGTGCGCTAGCAAGCAGAATTGGGTGGACTTTAAAGGCCTTTATCCTGAGTTTGAAGAAAACCCGCCAGCTTAGAAACTTTTATCGACTTCGTTTCTGGTGAGTCCTACAGGCATTTTTTAGGCTGTTAATATGTCTAGCGGTAGTTTTTACCTTGGTCATATAATGTCTAATGCTAGGAGGTGGCTTCACAATCCAGCGGCATGCCTATGACGGCAGCAATATTTTTGTGAACGTCGTGCAGAGCGATTTCGTTAGCTCCTATCACTACATGATGGTTTTTGGGTGCATGTAGAAGGTTGGCATAGCCTTGTGACGCTATGTGATAATCTTCCTCTTGAACAATCCGCGCGGTGAGGTCGTAAGTCACTTCACAGTCTTGTCGTTGCGCTTCGTCTTGTAAACCAAAAGGCGCATAGACAGCAAAGTGGCATTTTGTTTTTCCAACTCCGTCGGGGAAAAGCCTAAAGACTTGCGTGAAGAAGACCCCCGGTTTGACGGCGCCAAAATAGATGATTGAATTTGGAAATAAGAAATGAACGCCGCTATAGATCGTGTCAGGCCATTCGCTTTCATCTTTGTCTAAAAGATCTCCAACATAGAATTTTGGAAACTCAACACGGTGATGTTGATCATAGGGATCAAAGACCGATTTATCATTATAGTTTACTTTGGCGATTGAGGATTTGTGCAGCGTGCTAAAGTGATAGCTCTCGCCATATGTATCGAGTGCGAATTTCCAATTTGAATCGGCGTGCAGAATTCCTTTTTTTACAGGTTCCGCGCGGCCCAATTCTAATTGCTCTAACTGTTCCCCGAACGAGCCCAAATGCGCTTTGGCATCAATAGGCTCTCCGTCAGCATTAGCACGGACGAATATCATGCCTAGATATTCTTCGCAGGGAACATCAATTAAATTTCGGCTGCCAATGTCGCAATTGATAAAGCCCGCCTTGCCGGGTTGCCCAATGAGATTGCCGCTCGTATCAAATGTCCAAGCATGAAAGGGGCATGTCATTTTTTTGGCATTGCCTGTCCAAGGTTCCGACTCTTCAATGAGTTTCGCCCCGCGATGCGTGCACATATTTAAAAAAGCGCGTGCCTGTCCGTCTTTGCCGCGCATCACGAGGATAGAGGGCCCTGCTGCGTCAAAAACTAAGATGTCACCAATATTGGGTATGTCCCCCGAGAGACATGCGAGTAAAGGTTGTCCATGAAAAATATGTTGTGTCTCGGCTTCAAAACGCGCCTGCGACGTATAAACGGATTTATGCAGCGGGAGAGGGGCCTTGGCCATATGTGTGCCTGAGCGCACGACTTCGACTTGTTTACGAAGTGAAACGCGAGCATTTTTTGCTCTGATAGAGTCCCAATCTTTAGCGTGCGGTTTTTCTAATTTTTCCATTGTCTATGTCCCGCTTAAAATTTCACGGAAGGGGTTCCGCTCGCGTTGAAAACGGACCCTTCTTGGTTGATAGAGAATTTACGAGCCTTGGCTCCTAGAATACCGTGCTCACTAATTTTGGCGCCCATGGCTTTGAAATTATCGCCTGCGAAATGAGCGGTGAGGGCAGCCTCATCTTCCCATTCCTCATAGACATTTATGCGTCCTTCATTTGAACTATCCATGTTCCAATCATAGTTTACGCATCCCGTCTGTGCGCGTATCTTTTCTATCAAGGGAAACAGGGCCTCAAGCAAAGCTGAACGTTTTTCATCTTGAACGTCAATTTCGGCATATATGATGAATTTCATGCGGCTGTTCCAGTTCTTCGTGTTGTTTGGCCTGACTATAGTTGAAATTATGTTGGTATGCCTATTGGTAATTATGATGGGTTCGCTCTACCATAATTTTTGATAGCCTTATTAAAATATATCGGGTGAGGAAGACTTAATATGAAAATTAAAGCTGTGATAGCGCCTGGTAATGGGGATGAATTTTTATATTCTGATGTGGAAATTAATGATCCTCGTGCGGATGAAATCCTTGTTAAAATAGAAGCGGTAGGATTATGCCATACGGATGTCCTGGCGCAGCACGGTGTTTTTCAATTTGGCACTGCAGCCGTGTTAGGACATGAAGGGGCTGGTATTGTCGAACGGATTGGCTGTGACATTACTAAGGTCAAAGTTGGGGACAGGGTATGTCTTTCATTTAGGTCATGTGGAACCTGCCGAAAATGTAAATCAAAACAGCCTGCGTCTTGTCAGGATTTTGCACCACTTAACGTATCCGGTGGACGGGTAGATGGTTCAAAAGCGTTACGACATAACGGGCAAGATATTGCCTCAAACTTTTTTGGCCAATCAAGTTTTGCCACACATGCTTTAACCTATGAGCAAAATGTTGTGAAAATTCCAGATGATATTCCTTTTGAAATTGCGGCCCCGTTGGGATGCGGCGTTCAAACTGGCGCGGGCGCGATCATGAATAGTTTGGATTGCGAAGCAGGCGCGTCATTAGTCGTGGCGGGTTGCGGCGTTGTTGGGCTTAGTGCTGTCATGGCGGGTAAAATAAGAGGATGCAGCGCCATCGTCGCGATAGAGCCTGTGGCGGCGCGGCGAGAATTAGCGCTGGAACTTGGTGCATCGCATGTCATTGACCCTCTTGCTGAAGGCGAAATACCCGAGCAACTTAAAGATATTTGTCCGCTTGGCGTAAATTACGCCCTCGACACATCAGCGCGTGCGGATGTCCTGCAGGCATTACTTGGCAGTTTAGCTGCTAAAGGTGAACTTGGACTCGTCGGTATGATTAACCCTGATGCAGATTTCAATTGTAGTGGCGCGGCCCTTATGGCGAAAGGCCTGTCGGTCCATGCCATTATTGAGGGAGATAGCCATCCTGATAGTTTCATTCCCGAACTTATCGCACATTTTAAGGCGGGACGACTCCCGCTGGATCGACTGATTACAACTTATCCCTTAAAAGATATAAATACGGCCATAAAAGACCATAACGAGGGGACGTGTACAAAAGTCGTTTTAATCCCGTAATATTGTGAATGAATATGCCATTATCCAAAAACTCTCTTCATCTTGTTGATGCTGAATTACGACCCATTTTAGATGTGTTTCAGGGTTTTGATGTGAGCCGTGAAACATTGCCCATGCTACGTAATCTGCCAACTCCACCTGCACGTGATAAACCGCCATTTGAAGAGGTTTTTGTAAAACGAAAGAATTCTAAGGACGCCCTTAAACTTCTTATTATCAAGCCTAAAGTTGAGGTCCCCAAACAAGGGTTGCCAGCTCTGCTTTATATGCACGGCGGTGGTTTTGTATTTGGTTCGCCTGAGACCGCGTTGCCGACATTGCAGCGTTTAGCAGAAGATGTTGGTTGTATCATTATATTGCCCGCTTATAGGCTCGCGCCTGAACATCCGTTTCCTGCGGCTTTAAATGATAATTACTTGGCTTTGAGCTGGATGCATGAGCAGGCTTTAAAGCTAGGAATAGATACATCACGTGTTGCGATTGGCGGTGATAGTGCGGGCGGGGGACATGCGGCCGTCTTGAATATTGCTGCGCGCGATAGAGGTGAATTTTCACCTATTTATCAGTTTCTTATCTATCCTATGTTGGATGACAGAACGGGCAGCCTACGACCTCCTGCAGAAAAAACGGGTGAATTTATTTGGACGCCAGAAAACAACGTCTTTGGCTGGAGTTCTTATTTAGGGCGTGCGGCTGGGTCGAGCGATGTTCCCGAAGGTTCAGTGCCTGCGCGTCAAAATGATTTATCAGGCTTGCCGCCAACGTTGATTGCGACAGGCAGCCTTGATCTTTTCGCGCCAGAGAATGCGGCGTATGGAAAACGGCTGGCAGAGCAGGGCATTGCCGTTGAAACCAAAGTCTTTGATGGGGCGTATCACGGCTTTAACGTTATGTTGCCTGACGCGACGATATCCAGAGAGTTTCACGCGTTTTGCGTTAAAGGCCTTAAAACAGCTTTTAAGACATAAATGCTGTATTACGATTTAACGCGGTCATTTAAAAAGTCATAAGATAAATCTTCTGGGCCTTGTATTCCGCGGGTCAAAATTTCTGCCATGCGCGGATTATCCCAACCGTCTTTAGTTTCGTCAACGCGGCTCCAATCATAAAGTGCTTTGCGATGTGCGATTCGCCACTCGCCGTTACGTTTCTCAAATTTATCAAGATAGCGCCCAGCCGCGATGACATCCTTTTTTCCGTCTTCACCCGGAACGACATGATGCGCGAAAAAATAGGACTCGGTGCCTGCTTTATCGCCATTAATATTGATGTTTATATTCGAGATGAAGTGTTGTGTGCGTTCGTAGTTTCCAAGCTGCTCAATCACCCAATCATTAAAATCGGTGGCCGATCCTTTAAACAGCCCGTGGTCATCTGTGGCGTCTTCATGAAAGCAGGACGCAAGAAGGGCTTTATCGCGTCGATCAAGCCCGCGTGCGAGGCGGTATATAATCTCTGCTATTTTTTGCGTAGCTATTGTGTCTCGAACATCTTGAATTTCATCGGGCGTTAATTGTGTTGTCATGTTTTGTCTCCCCTTAAGTCACTATCATATCCGTGAGCTGTCTACAGTGCAGCTAGGTGATAATGTAAATTATAATTTAACACTGATTAAACGGAAACTTAGTGGATTTGTCACCCCTTAAAACAATCAGGTCATTTAAAGACAGTCAGAGTTGACTTTTTTATAGAGGGTGTGCAGTTTTGTATTTTAAAGAGTTATTTAATGGAAAATCCCGTGGGTAGATTAACAGGTAAATCAGCCGTGATATTAGGCGCGTCGTCTGAAAAAGGAATTGGCGAAGCGATCGCGCGTATATTCGTATCTGAAGGTGCGAATGTTACTGTAAGTGGACGTAATGAAACCGCACTTTCTGCCTTAGTTAAAGATATTGGGGGGTCTGCCTGTGTCTGTGATATTGCGCAGGAGGCGCAGATTGAAAATTTATTTACGCATGCTGTAGATAAATTTGGTGGTGTTGATATTGCTGTTAACGCAGCGGGTGTAAACATGCCCGGTGCCATAGAAGGTTTAACGCGCGAGACATTACAAACCTTGTGTGATATTCAATTTATAGGCCCAGCCCTGTTCATTAAACAAGCCGCTGCAGCGATTGATAAAAGCCCTTCAACGCCAGGCGGTTCTATCATGTCATTATCATCAATTACGGCGGAATTAACGGGAGCAGGTCTTGGGGCTTACGCGGGAACTAAGGCGGCTATTGATAAATTAGTTAAAGTTGCAGCGGTGGAATATGGCCCTAAAAATATTCGGATCAACTCTATTTCCCCAGGCATAACGCCGACTCCGATGACAGAGAAAATTTTTGATACGCCGTCTATGGTAAGCGCTTTTGAGAAGGAGACGCCAATTGGACGGCTTGCAACGCCAGAAGATGTTGCCTTTGCTGCGCTTTATCTCGCGGATGATAGGTGTATCACAACAGGTGACAATATCCGTGTTAGTGGCGGTATACACTTACGCCGTCTGCCTACTTATCCCGAAATGATGGGTTCTTAAACCACCCAAATAGAATTGAACGTTAAAGAGAATATTATGTCGACAAAGACCGCGTCATCTAAAGCTGAAGCCCAAAAGAAATGGGTTAATAATGATAAAATTCCAGACCCTGAGCTCGGCACAAAGCCCATAACGGGAGATCGTTATTATGATCAAGCTTTCGCCGATAAAGAATGGGATAAGCTTTGGACGAAGGTCTGGCTAATTGCTGGACTCGAGTCGCAAATGCCAAATCCGAATGATCACATCACCTGTGAAATCGGCCGCGAGTCTATTTTGTGCACGCGAGACAAAGACGGTAAAGTTCGGGCTTTTTATAATGTTTGTCAGCACCGAGGAAATATTCTTGTGCATGAAGAGCAAGGGTCTTCCAAACATTTGACATGTAAGTATCACGGATGGAAATTTACTACAGATGGAGAGTTAGCACTTGTGCCCTGCCCAGAGGACTTCTCGCAGGGTAACCCATGCGGAAAATTGCGCTTGAAAGAATTGCCATGTGAAGTGTTTGGCGGATTTGTCTGGTACTCTATGGATGAAGATGTTGTCCCGCTGAGTGAATATTTGGGCCCAATAAAAGAGCAGTTTGAATGTTATCAAATGGAAAACATGAAACGCACTCATTGGGTAACAGTGGAAGGTGAGTTCAACTGGAAAATTGTGCAGGACAACTTCAACGAATCTTATCACTTGCCGTTCGTCCATCCTCAGACCCGTTACATCATGGAGCAACATTATAAAGGCTGTCAGTTTGATATGTATGCGCCTGAAGGACATACGCGGATGATTATGCCAGGCTCTCAACCGACCAAATCATTGAAGGGCGAAACAGATGAGGTGCTTGAACGCCTAGCGCCTGATATTGAATTTTGGGACCTTGACCCTGAAGATTTTAGAGACAATCCCCGAGGTATTCGTGAGGCTCTACAAAAGCGCAAACGTGAACTCGGTGAAGAAAAAGGCTTTGATTTCTCTAGGTTTAACGATGCCCAGATCGTCGATCATTTCCACTATACGGTTTTCCCAAATCTCTCATTTAGCCTTAAACCTGATGGATGTATTTGGCTGCGGGCGAATCCGCATCCGACAGACCCAGAAAAATGCATCTTCGATATGTGGTACTTAACATGGTTCCCTGAAGGCGAGTCCGCCTATTACTCCAAAGCTATGTATGAGGCCGTTGATATGACGAAGGAAGTTCCGCATGAAGTCGGGAAGGTGGGTGAGATCTCTACGGGGTTTGTTATCGATCAAGATGTTCAAGTTTGGAATTCTCAACAAAAAGGCCTGAGGTCGCGGGGATATAAAGGTGATTATCTACCTGATCAGGAAAGCCGTGTTCGGTTTTTCCATGAAAATGTTGATCGCTACCTTGAAAAAGAAGATTAAGCTCGTCGAGCGATGAGTGCCCGATTATTCGGGCACCGTCCCCGACACAATTGAGATTGCGTTATCAACGCGTATTTGAGCGCCATTGATAAAGCGTGATTCATCTGAGGCGAGGAACAATACCGTATTGGCTATGTCAATTGGGTCGCCAATTTTATTGCCTTCAACAACTTTTGATTCCTTCGCATTTGGAATATTTGCTTTAGAAATTTTCTCGCGAATACCTTGTACCATCGGCGTCATAATGGCTGAGGGATGGACAGAGTTGCAACGAATACCGTATTTATTAACAGCGCAATGCGCGGCAATCGTGCGGGTCATGGCTTCAACCGCACCTTTGGCCGCGCTGTAAGCCAGCACATTTGGCGCGCCTTGAATGGAGGCGATAGACGCCATGTTGATGATGGATCCTCCGCCCGTTTCTTTCATGGCTGCAATGGCGTATTTACTTCCGAAAAATGTGCCGTCCGCACTCACAGCCATAACAAAGCGGTAATCTTCAGTTTTTTGATTTTCGATTGTGCCGGCTTCAACAACCCCAGCATTATTGACGAGAATATCTAACTTGCCGTGGTCTTTAACGACCTGAGCGATTAAGGATTTCCATCCATCTTCATCTCTTACATCTTGTTTGTAAAACTCTGCACGAGTTCCGATCTCTTTAGCAACTTTATGCCCGTTTTTTTCATCAATATCAGTGATAATGACGGTCGCGCCTTCTTTGATAAAAAGCCTGGCATTGGCTTCCCCAAGGCCTTTAGAGCCGCCGGTAATGATTGCGACCTTGTTTCGTAAACGTGCCATACCCTATCCTTCTATTTTAATTTTTCTTACAGTGTCACCCAACAGCTTGACTAGCTAAGACTTTTATGGGGTATGCCTTATTGAACGATGTGCCTCATATAATTACTAATTGAAAGAAAATAGACGGGCTGGCAGTCTTAGTTTTAAGGACAATAGAAAGAGTGAAATGAACGCAACAGAAGAAAACTTACATCGTGAGCATATTCGAAACGTCATTTATAATTATTGCAGGGCAATTGATGAGAGTCGTTTTGATGATGTTATGAAATCATTTTCGGCAGATGCCACGATTAAACATGGCTCTTATAAGGGAACAGCAAAAGACTTTGTTGGGTTCTTATCCAATGTTCTTAATAAGATGGATGTAACCCTACATAATCTTGGCGGCATTATTGTAACATTTGTGGACGACGACCTTGCACATTCCCATGCCACCTTTTCATCTTTTCACCGAATTAGTGGGGAGCATGCACAGGTCGGCCCTGTCGTAACGAACGGCGTTGAGACGGACTGGATTGTTGCGGGACGCTACCGTGATACGCTTCGTCTTATTAAGGGCGAGTGGAAAATTATTGACCGAATAGGGTCAACGGATTGGGACCGCGTTGAGCCAACTGTTCGGACGTGATTAATTTGCTATTTGATCTGGCGCCCTAATGAGATGGAGCTCTAAGGAGCCTGCGTAAAACTTTACCCGATGGATTACGGGGGAGAGTCTCAAGGAAGTCGACGGATTTAGGGCATTTGTACTTTGCAATTTTGTCGCGGGTCCAAGCAATGACTTCTTCATCGGTCAAACTTTCGCCTGATTTGATTACGACGTAGGCTTTTACGGTTTCGCCCCATTTTTCGTCGGGTACACCAATCACGGCAACATCAGCGACTTTAGGGTGGTCGAAAATAGCGTTTTCGACTTCGGCAGGGTAGACATTTTCTCCGCCTGAGATGATCATGTCCTTCTTGCGGTCTTTTAAAAACAAATACCCGTCTTCATCAAGGTAGCCAACATCTCCTGTGCGGAGCCAACCCTCGTCTGTGAGAGTTTCTTCTGTGGCCTTTGCAAGGTTCCAGTAGCCCTTCATATTCATTGAAGAGCGTGTAACAATTTCGCCAATCTCTCCAGCAGGCAGCCTATTACCTGCGTCGTCCATAATCACAATTTCAACACCTAGAAGCGCTTTGCCAACGGAGCGCATACGATCATTTCCCTTTAAGTCATGATCTTCAGGCGGAAGGGCGCTAATCGTGCCAGATGTTTCTGTCATGCCGTAAAATTGAGCAAAACCGCAGGAGAACACATCAATGGCCTGTTTAAGCAATGGAAGCGGCATAGGCGACGCGCCGTAAAGCATGAATTTAAGCTGCGAGAAATCAACCTCTTTCGCGCGCGGTAAATTGGCAACAATTTTCATCGCCGCAGGTACAAGAAATAATTTAGAGACGCGGTATTTATCAATATTTTCTAGGACCTCTACAGGGTCGAAGTTTCGCATGATCACACCTGTTGCGCCGTGCGCCATGGTTGTTAGGCCCCAAGCAGTTCCGCCAATATGAAAGCATGGCATTGGAATGAGACTAACATCATCGTCCGACCAAATGTTCCAATTAGGCATGTCATGACCGCGAAATCTTTCATAGGCCGTCAGGAGCGATTGATTGGTCAATATGGCGCCTTTCGGATGGCCAGTAGTCCCAGATGTGTACATCTGTAGGGCATCATCCGTGGTGTGACGCTCAATATTGGGGAGGTTATCACCATGGCTGTCTCGCCATATGCAATAGTGTTGGGAGCCATCCTTATCAACTTCCATAGGGACAATATGTTTTAGGGAGCTGACTTGGGCTTTAAGGCTAGGGGCCATATCCATAAATTCTGGCCCGATGAATAGTATTTCGGGCGTAAAGTCATTTAGAATATAGCTAATCTCAGCTTCTGCTAGTCGCCAATTTATTGGGCATAAAACACCGCCAGATTTTGAGACACCTAAGAGAAGCTCGTAATAATGGTGAGAGTTTTTCCCAAGATAGCCAATGCGTTGATTGGGGGATGTCCCCCAGCCTATAAGGCCATTCGCCACGCGGTTGGAGCCTTGCTCTAATTGTGCGTAGGTGAGGCTATTATCTTCGAATATAAACGCAGTTTTATTTGGGCGGGCATTAACTTGCCGCCTAACCAAGTCTGAAAGTACTTTTAATACGGAATTATCATTAGTCGTCGTCATAGTCATATTGCTCACACTTTAAAAGATAACAATCCAGCTATAAAAAGTCAGAGGTGCTATTTTAGCGGGGCTTATTATCACTAAACGTGTATAATAGGATGGTTTTATGACTCTTGTGTCCGATCAATTTATAGATATTCAAATTAACCCACCGAGGCTTATTGGAGGGCGTTCACGTCTTAGCGGTGAAATAAAATTTCCAATGCCTATGCTGTCTGATCAGTTTGATCCTGTCCATTTGAAACGCGAGGGTACGTTGTGGGCTTATACGGTTCAACGTTTTCCGCCCGGACGTCCGTTTGTTGGAGTCACAGATAAAGCTGCGTTTAAACCCTTCGGTGTGGGGTATGTTGAGCTTGAAGGCGAAGTCATAGTAGAGACACGGATCGTGACAGAGGACTTCGCATCTTTGGAACTTGGTATGCCAATGACGTTGATGCTCGAAGAGTTTGAACGTGGGGACGGAACAGGCGGCGTGACAACTTATGCCTTCCAACCCAGCCGCGAGGTAACGTCATGAGTAATGTTTATATTGTTGGTGCAGGTATTCACCCTTTTGGGCGACATGAAACGAGCGGGCTAGAGCAAGGTGTCTTTGCCGTTAAGCAGGCCATGCGTGATGCTGATGTTGAATGGGACGATATGCAATTTGCTTTTGGCGGCTCCCATGCGGCTGGAAGTGCGGATGCGATGTTACCGCATTTGGGATTGAACGGAACACAATTTATCAATGTTGCAAATGGATGCGCTACCGGTGGTTCAGCTTTGCTGTCAGGCTATTGGGCGATTAAGTCTGGCGAGTTTGATATAGGACTTGTTACTGGTTTTGATAAACATCCACGCGGCGCATTTGCGGCAAACCCCCGTAATTATGGCTTGCCTGACTGGTATGCTGAAACGGGCATGATGGTGACAACTCAGTTTTTTGCGATGAAAATTCAACGTTATATGGCGCAATATGGCATCACAGATAAAAGCCTTGTGGCTGTCGCTCAGAAAGCCTTTGAAAATGGATCCCTCGCGCCACATGCATGGCGCCGCCAACCGATTGATGCTGAAACAATCGCGACCTCACAAATGGTCAGCGATCCTTTGCGTAAATTCATGTTTTGCTCTCCAGGCGAGGGAGGTGTTGGTCTGATTTTGGCGAACGAGAAGAAAGCGCGTGAATTGGGTAAGTTAGGCGCGCGTATTTACGGCGCGGCTGTACGGACGCGACCACAAGGCTCGTTTGAGGTTTATGCGCCTTCACTATCGGTTAAGCGTGGCGTGTCAGCGACGGTTCTAGCTTCTAATGCGGCTTATGAAATGGCCTCAGTTGGACCAGAAGATATAGATGTTGCCCAAATTCAAGACACTGAATCTGGGGCTGAAATCATGCATATGGCAGAAAACGGCTTTTGCAAAGATGGTGAGCAGGAGAAGCTCCTCGCAGAGGGTGAAACACGTCTCGGCGGTAAATTACCGATTAACACAGATGGCGGTTGCATTGCTTGTGGCGAGCCTATTGGTGCTACTGGACTTCGTCAGATATATGAAAACGTTATTCAAGTGCGCGGCGAAGCAGGGCAGCGGCAAATTGAAGGGGCTAAAATGGCATATAGTCAGGTTTATGGAGCGCCCGGTCTTTCGGCGGTTTGTCTCATAGGAAATTAGTTATTATTTGGATTTAAAATCATCATTGATTAAAACAATCAGGCTTGACTGTTTTTAGTGCTGCTTCTATCGTATTTCAAACTTTAGAAAAAGACTTTCAGTATGGCTAAAAATAAAATTAAAAAAGATGTTCCTAGCACGGCATGTCCAGGGCTAAGTTATAGTGATCTCTTAGATCTTGATACGCGGCCAGTTCCGCAAATTTTAAGAGACGAATCGCAAGTTGATTTGGGTGATGAGCCATTATCGACTGAGCGATATACATCTGCCGAATACGCTCAACTTGAAAATGAGAAGATGTGGCCAAATGTTTGGCAATTTGCAGCGCGGGAAGAAGATTTCCCAAACCCTGGCGATACGATTGTCTTTGAGAATGCTGGGAAATCATTTCTTATAGTGCGTCAGGATGATGGCGGCGTGAAAGCCTTTTACAATGTCTGTCTACATCGAGGTCGTAAGCTTCGAACAAGCTCAGGGCATGCATCAGACTTAAAATGCCCGTTTCATGGGTTTAGCTGGAAACGCGATGGGGGTTTAAATAATATACCCTGTAAGTGGGATTTCGAGCATGTGAACGAAGATGAAATGTCTTTGCCAGAACTGCGCGTAGAGCGTTGGCAGGGTTTTGTTATGATTTCTGAGAAGCAGGATATCGCTCCGTTTCGCGAATGGCTTGGTTCTGCGGCAAATCACTGGGACCGTTGGAACTTGGATGAATGCCGCACGGTGATTTGGGTTGGGCGCGAGCTTAACTGTAATTGGAAGGTGGCGGCAGAAGCTTTTATGGAAGCCTATCATTCCATTACCACCCATCCACAAATCCTACCATTTACGGGTGATGCGAATACACGATATGACCTTTATGACGATCATGTGAACCGTGCTATAACTCCGTCTGCTGTCGCTTCGCCGCATGTGGCTCATCTTTATGATCAAAACCTAGTTCTTGATAAACTCAACTCAACGGGCGGACGCCGCGCGCTTGAGGGCAATGATTTTGACATGGAAGAGGCCAAAGCCAGTATTGATAAAGATGACCCTGTGATGGCACGAAAAGTTATGGCGGAAAACAATCGTTATTCTTTTGGAGCCAGCTGCGACAGAGACTTTTCGGATGTCTCTGATACTGAAATGGTTGATAGTTTCACCTATAATATCTTTCCGAACTTCTCGCCTTGGGGCGGTTTTGTGCCTAACCTTCTTTACCGTTGGACGACGGGCAAAGACCAAGATCACTGTATAATGGAAATTCGCGTTCTAAAACGTACCAAAAAGGACGACCCCAAAGCGGCCCCAGTCCCTATGTACCTCATTCCTAATGATGAACCATTTTCAGCGGCCTCTCATAAGATGGGCGCATTACTTGCAGCCGTCTTTGATCAGGACCTTGGAAACCTACCCGCTATTCAAGCGGGTTTGAAGACGTCTAAGAATAAGCAAATTCATTTGGGGCGTTATCAAGAAAGCCGCATTCGTCACTTTGCGCAGACGTTGGAAAAATATTTAGCACAATAACTTTATTATCTTAATTGCTGAAGGGTAGAGAAAATCAGTTTGCGGACGGCCAAGCGGCGCTCTTTGCTACTAATGACGTTGCTCTTAACCCGCAGACCTGTGAAGGTGACAAGGCTTATATCGTGCGCCAATTGAAGATTTTCGCGGCTAGCCTCACTCCATTCAGGAAAGAAAATAGGCAGCGTATCCAAGATAAAATTATCATGTTGCCTTGCTTTACGGTCAAAGAGTTTTTTCAAGTCCTTATCCGTACGCGACGCGACAGTTAATTCCAAATGAGCGTCAGATTCTGGTTTTTTATTTAGGGCCCAATAAACTTCAAAAGCCTTCCCCTCCACAACGCGTTCCGTATCATTCATTTTTTTGACCTCATGATAGAAGGTCTGCAAACGCCGGTAATTTATGAAATCTATCAGGCTTGAAATAAGGTCGGATTTTGTGGCGTAATGATGAAGCATAGCCCCGCGTGAGAGGTTGGCAGTTTTTGCAACAATTTGCGTTGATGTTTTTGCATAACCAATTTCTGTGAGGCATTTCACTGCTGCGGTTAAAATAGCCTTGCGTGTTTGCGCGCTCTTTTGTTCTTGCCACCCTGTATTATCGTCAAAATCATTTGGATTCATTGCGGTTAGTTTAGCTTCAATGAGTCTCATTACTTCTGGAATGGTTAAAGCGTTTGCCTGTGCCATTTCTATATACCTTTATTAAAGTTGGTTTCAGTAGGGGCTAAATGTAAATTGGTAAAAAATCTATTGGAAAACAAATCTCAATTTAAAAAGTCATACCTGATTGTTTTTATTCAAAGTCTAGTTTAGGTATGGGTTCACGTTTAATTTGGTTCTTAGGCTAAAACTTCTTATGGAAAAAAGACAAAAAAAACATATTAATGCCGTTCTTGTTGCGGGAGGCGCGTGGCATGATTTTGACTATGCGCGTCTAGAGCTTTTAAAATTACTCGCAGAAGATGACCGTGTGCGCACACGTGTGTTTGAAGATTATGATAGCGCGGCGAAGGCTTTTGATGAGGCCGATTTTCTTGTCTCTTATACGTGTAATGTTGTATGTTCCGATCCCACTCAAGAGGCTTTGAAGGCCTTTGTGAGTTCGGGTAAGCGCTGGTATGCTTTGCACGGAACGAACTCCATATTAGAATTTTTAGCACCTAAAGGTGTTGAATACGGAAAAGGGGCGTTAGAAATTAATGCGCCGCGTGTCGCACCAACCTTCATGGGGGTTTTGGGCAGTCAATTCGTCGCGCATCCCCCAATCGCGCCTTACACCGTTCATGTCACACAGCCAGACCATCCTCTTGTTGAAGGTATTGAGCCTTTTGAAACGACTGACGAGTTGTATCTCTTGGAGGTTAAGGGTGATCTTGATGTGATGTTACATAGCGAATTTGAAGGGGAGGCCACGGGTTTCGTTGAGAAGGATTGGGAGAAGAGTAGCCACCCTGTATTCTATACCCATAAGGTTGGAGACGGAGAGGTTTTATATCTCACGCTTGGTCATTGCCGTGGGCATTACGATATGCTCGATTTTATGGATTATTATCCTAATGTCGACAGGTGTGCCTGGGATTTACCTGTTTTTCACACGCTTCTAAAACGAGGTCTTGAATGGGCGAAAGTTCCTGCTTTGAGTTAAGCTACGTTTTGCGTTGATTGGCTGAAGCGCGCAATCTCAGCATCGGCATCTCCAAATAGGCTTGAGAGTAATAAAATCCGTTTCATGGCGTGCCCAATAATCAATTCATCGGTGATTCCCATTCCGCCGTGGAGCTGAACGGCTTCCTCTGCAAGAGCAATCGCCGCTTGAGAAATATAGGCTTTGGACCCTGCTGTCATTTTAGTGTAATTATCATCTTTTTCATTACTTGCCGCCATACGGAGTAAATGGGATCGGCAAAGTTCTAGCGAGATATGTGCATCAGCGAGCCTATGTTGAATAACCTGCATTTTACTTAATGGGCGTCCGAATTGTTCCCGTGTTTTTAAGTGGTTTAAAGTGTCTTCTAACAACAAATCCATAAGGCCTACCATTTCTGCGCAGGCTGCAATTTTTGTCAGACAAATAACGGACATCAAGTCATCAAAATCACCATCCATTGGCATTGCTGACGTATCATTAAAGGTTAATTCGCAGGCAATTGATCCATCAATAAGCCTATATTGCTTCGTTGATAATCCCGGAGCGTCTTTATTAACGAGGAAAAAAGAGATATCGGATGACAGGGTCGACGATTCTTGTGAGACTGCTGTCACGATATAAGCATTTGCATTGGCGCCGCCTAGGACGAAGGTTTTCTTGCCCGTAAGTTTTATAGCGCCATTAGCGTGTTCAAATTTTGTTTTTACATAATCCAAGTCATAACGGGCGGCAGGTTCACTATGGGCAAGGGAGATGTGAGCTTGTCCAGAGATGATTTTTGGAATCCACTCATCTTTTTGCGCTTTGGTGCCCACTCTTTCGAGTAAGCTACCTGCAAGTATAGTCGAGACGAGCATAGGGTCGACAGCAACGGCTTTTCCTAATGGTCGCATGACGCAAATTAGATCTTCTGCCTTGCCGCCCATGCCGCCATTCTCTTCGAGAAAAGGAACGGTAAGAATACCCGTTTCGGCCATAATGGACCAATTTTCTAAAGAAAACCCTTCTGGAGACGTCACATATTTTTCCCGTTTAGCAAGGTCATAGTGATCGGTTGTAAAACGTTCGACTAAATTGCTTAAAAGGGTTTGTTCTTCGGAAAAGTCTAAATCCATATTTGTCTCGAAAGGCCTTAAAACGTCAGTTGATAGAGTCACTGTGTAAACTGTAAAGCAGTTTTATCTTGGTTTGACGCCTGCCTAATCTAATAGGCATTTTTTCTAAGCAATGGGATTACCATATGAACTATGTGAGATAGTCTTATATTTTAGTGGCGTAATTACATAAAAGCTCCTACAGTATTTGAGAGAAGAACAGGACTGGATGTTGTGGCCTATGGCTCTAAAAAATTGTGAAAACAAACCAGTAACCGCCATTAGTAGGGTTGAGGATATTCACAAGGCGGCCGTTGCCTTACGTGATAGGGCGAAAGAATTAGGCGGTTACAAAGTTGCGGCGTGTGCGAATATTGCAGCTAAAGACCCTATGGTTGATTGTGATGGGAATATTCTAGCGTCTAGCGTTTTTACCTGGGTTGAAGCGGATGATATTTGGTGGAAGCGTCCGCAAATGGCTTTGAATTCTCCAATCCCAAGGGCTTGCCGTTATGAAGCTGAAGCATTTTGGTGCAATGCTGAGGCTATACATTCTAGAGGGCATAATGTGTTGCTCGAGGAGATTGATCTTTCAAAATTCTCTGACCATGTGGGGCCCGCGGCTATAATATGTGTTCCCATTCATATGCCCTTTGGCCAGATTGGCGCGGTAAGTTTTTCAGTTCCAGATCAAGAAAAGAGTGATTTAAGTGATGAGTTTAAAAAGCATAGCTATGAGTTAGAAGGTTTAGCGACAAACTTTGTTATAAGCTATGTTAAAGTCATGGATCAGCGAAATTGGATACCTAAAAATTGCAAATTAAGTAAAAGGGAGGTCCAATGTGTAAGTTGGGCGGCTCTTGGAAAAACGGATAGAGAGATTGCTTTGATCCTGTCTCGGAGTTGTGCGACTGTAAGGTTTCACCTTCATAATGCCGCTAAAAAACTTGATGCGGTTAGCCGAAGCCAAACCGTTTTTAAAGCATCTCAACTCGGGTATTTAGGGGCTGTTGCTGTTGAGCAAGGGCAGAAAACGTAGGTTAATCTAGAGTTTTTGATCTAGCCTAGTACTTGTTACAGCAGTTATTTGTTGAAAATATCTTATGTATCTTAGGAGTTGATACGGGACATAAAAATGGATTTTTCCTTTTCAGAAGAAGAAGAGGTCTTTCGTCAGGACGTAAGAACTTTTTTAGATGAAAACCTCACCGAACGCATACGCGCAGGCTCTCGAGGGTCGCCGGGTGTATTTGTTGAGCCCGACATAAGTCAAGAATGGCAGGCTATTCTAGCAAAAAAAGGCTGGCTAACGTATTATTGGCCTGAAGAGTTTGGTGGAATGGGTTGGACGCCAACCCAGCGTTATATCTATGAAAAAGAACTGGCCTTAAATGATGCGCCATTCTTACCTGTCATGGGTGTTAAGCTCTTAGGGCCGATCATCTGTAAATTTGGAACAGATAAACAAAAGCAAGAGATACTTCCCAGAATTATCAGTGGTGAAGATTATTGGTGTCAGGGTTTTTCTGAAACGGGCGCAGGGTCAGATTTGGCTAGTTTGCGGACGCGGGCGGAAAAAGTAGATGGAAAATATATTATCAACGGCGGTAAAATATGGACGACATTGGCTCATCATGCCACGCATATTTTTTGTTTAGTTCGGACAGATCCCAATGGCTCCCGTCAGCAAGGTATAAGTTTTATCTTGATTGATTTACGCCAGCCAGGTGTTGAAATTCGGCCTATCATAGGGATAGCCGGGGACCACGAAGTCAATGAAATATTCTTCGATAATGCTGAAACGTCTATTGAAAATATTGTAGGCGAAGAAGGCCAGGGCTGGAACATCGCAAAGTTCCTTTTAGAAAATGAGCGCCGGGGATCTTGCCGCGCTCCAAAAATATTAGCTGACATCGCGCGTGTGCGTGCTCTTGCTGCAAACACAGCCAATGGCCACGCGGGGAATTTATCTGATGACCGCGATTTCATGCGCGGACTTATCGACCTTGAGTTAGAGGCCTTAGCTTTAGAGGCGACAGAGTTTCGTATTCTAGCTGATGTATCTGCAGGGCGGACGGGCGGTGGGAAGGCATCGGTCTCAAAGCTCATTGGCTCAAAACTTAGGCAAGAAGTTGATGCAGCGGCTTTCCGTGCGGTGGGTTATGCGGGGCTACAGCTTGAAACGCAGCGACCTCTATACGGGAATACAGCTCCAGATCCAATTCATAGTAAGGCGGCTCAATATGCAGCGCCTACGTATTTAAACAGCCGTGCTTGGACTATATTTGGCGGCACGAATGAAATTCAGAAAACAATAATCGCCAAAGCGGTATTGGGTGTATAGCTTTAACTTGTGAAGCCCTCTCACGCGGCATTTTAATTTACAGGCAGATGGCTGACTACTGTTTATGATAGGATGATTAAGCCCCAAATCTGGCTAATCTAATCACTAAAAATGGCTTAGGAAACAACATGCAGTTAGACCGAAACGCATTACTACAAGCTTATCGGAATATGAAAATAATCCGTTGTTTTGAAGAGCGGTTACATATTGAAATTAAGACGGGTGAAATCGCAGGATTTACACATCTTTATGCTGGGCAAGAAGCCGTCGCGGTCGGAGTCTGTGAACTTCTAGATGATGATGATAAGATCGTTTCGACGCACCGTGGTCACGGACACTGCCTCGCTAAAGGCTGTGATGTTAAAGGCATGATGCAAGAGATTTACGGACGTGCGACTGGACTTTGCAAGGGTAAGGGCGGGTCTATGCATATCGCTGATATCGACAAAGGTATGTTGGGTGCGAATGGTATCGTCGGAGCCGGGGCACCGATTGCAGTTGGTGCGGCTATGGCCTGTAAACTTGATGGTAAAGGTAAGGTTGCCATTGCCTTTTCAGGGGATGGAGCTTGTAATCAGGGTACAACATTCGAGGCCATGAATATGGCGGTTGTCACAAAAGCTCCTGCAATTTTCGTATTTGAAAATAATCATTATTCTGAGCAGACAGGCGACAGCTATGCGGTTGGTACAGCCAATGATATTGCGGGTCGAGCTGAAGGGTTTGGGATGAAGGCGTGGCGAGCTAATGGCTCAGACTTTTTCGATGTCTATGAAACAATGCGTGACGTCTTAGAGTATGTTCGTGCAGGAAATGGTCCTGCGGCTGTAGAATTTGATACGGAGCGCTATTATGGTCATTTTGAAGGCGATCCGCAGCGCTACCGCGGTGAGGGCGAACTTGACAGAATCCGTGAGGAGCGAGACCCTTTAAAAGCGTTTAGAGCCAGAATTGATACGTTGGATAAAGTCGAATTGTCTGATCTAGATAAAATTGATGCAGACGTTTTAAGCCTCATAGACTTAGCCGTTGATGAAGCAAGAGTAGCGCCTAAACCCTTAGCCGAAGACGTACTGACTGATGTCTACGTTTCGTATTAGAGGCCCAAGATGACTGAAATGATGATACGCGGTGCGATAGCACAAACGATACATGACGAGATGCTACGAGATTCTAATGTTGTGATGCTCGGGGAGGATATTGTTGGGGGCATGGGCACGGAAGGTGGCCCAGAAGCCACAGGCGGTATTTGGGGAACGTCACCTGGTTTGTTCGCTAAGTTTGGTCCAGAGCGCGTTATTGATACGCCGATTTCTGAGTCGGCTATTGTCGGTGCAGCGGCGGGCCTAGCTTTATCAGGAAAGCGCCCGATTGCAGAAATTATGTTCGCGGATTTCGTTGGTGTGTGTTTGGATCAACTTTGGAACCAAATGGCTAAGTTTCGCTATATGTTTGGCGGTAAAACTGAATGCCCAGCGGTTATTCGTATGTCTTATGGTGCAGGGGTGAATGCCGCGGCTCAGCATAGCCAAGCGGTCTATTCCTTACTCACGCAAATTCCTGGGTTGAAAGTTGTCATGCCGACAACGCCTGCAGATGCTAAGGGGTTGTTGACCACGGCTATTCGTGGCTCTGACCCTGTCATCTTTATGGAGCATAAAGCGCTCTATGCGAGTAAAGGCGAGGTGCCTGATGGTGAATATCTTGTCCCCTTCGGTGAAGCCCGTATGGCGCGGCGCGGCGAAGATGTCACTATCGTGACATGCGGCTTGATGGTGAGTGTCGCTGAAGCGGCCGCAGCGGTACTAGCAAAAGAAGGTATTGAATGCGACGTGATCGATTTACGGACCACAAGTCCGCTTGATGAAGATACTATATTAGATTCCGTGGAAGTTTCAGGTCGTCTTGTTGTTGTTGATGAGAGTACACCGCGGTGTAGCTTGGCGACAGATATAGCCGCCTTGGTCTGCACTGAGGCTTTTTCAAGTTTGAAGGCTCCCCCTGAATTAGTCACGGCACCGCATACGCCTGTGCCGTTTGCGCGTGAATTAGAACGCGCATATTTACCTAATAGTGAAAAAGTACAGGCCGCTGTACGCCAAGTTCTTGCTTATAAAAGTGGATATTCATAATATGTCTCTTAGATATTTGACTATGCCCAAATGGGGTATTGAAATGCAGCAAGGCACGCTGACAGAATGGCACGTGCAAGAGGGCGAAACGATCACCAAAGGGCAATTGATTGCTCTCATTGAGACAGATAAAATCACCAATGAATTGGAAGCTGATACGCCGGGCGTCTTGCATAAAGTGCTTGTTCCTGAGGGTGAGGTTAAAACGGTTGGTGAATTACTCGCTATATTAGGTGATGAAGGTGATAATCCCGAAGCTATTGAAGCTTTCCTCGCCGCTTTTCAGGCGGCAGATACGTCCATGGCAGCAGGGGCAACAGCGCCTGCGGCGCAGGCGGAAAGTGCTTCTGAACCGGTGCCTGCTGAATCTGATGCTCCGATTGGATCTATTTCTGAAGCGGACTTTGCCAATATTAAAATCAGTCCAGCGGCAAAACGCCGAGCTATTACTTTAGGTCTCGCACCGGACTTGATCGTGTCCACCAGTAAGCGCGGTAGAATATCGATGCAAGATGTTGAGCAAAGCGCGATTGCAAACGGCTTGTTGACACTCGACTCGAGTGAAGCCTCTGATGCGAGTACGGCTAATAAAACATATTCGAATGAGCCGACTATCACCCCGATGTCAGCGATGCGGAAAACTGTGGCGAAACGGTTAACGGAAGCTAAGTCTACAATTCCGCATTTTTACTTGAGATCAGATATTCGTGTTGATACGCTCCTCGAGGCTAAGTCAGCCTATCAAGCTAAAAACGGGAAAGTGTCCGTCAATGATCTGTTGATTAAAGCGGCGGCCCTTGCGCTTATTGAAAACCCAGATGTGAATGTGCAATTACACGGTGATGATATTCATAGCTTTAAACATGCTGATATTGCTGTGGCTGTGTCGACGCCGCGCGGCTTGATAACGCCTGTCGTCAGGTCTGCGGATTTACGCGGCATTCGTGATATATCTAGCGCAATGAAAGATATGGCAGAACGGGCTCGAGACAATAAACTCACCCACGAGGATATTGCCGCAGGAACCTTTACGCTTTCCAATTTAGGGATGTTTGGCATTGATCAGTTTGATGCTATCATCAACCCGCCTCAATGCGCTATTCTAGCGGTTGGAACGAAACGAACTGTTTGGACGCAAGAGGGTGAAGGCGGCGTCTTTGCTAACTATATCTCTTGTTCTTTGTCGTGTGATCACCGCGCGATTGACGGCGCGCTTGGCGCTGCATTTCTAAAAAGCTTAAAAACTTTAATCGAAAGTCCACAGAGGCTGTTTGATTGACCTAAAATAAGGCAGGTCTACTGCCATCATATCACTGAACTTGGTACATAAGCTAAGCGTGAGAGTATAACATTCGGGGAGCTGCCATGCGCGCAGACGATACAGCCATAGCGACGCCGCCCAAAACGGGATGGTCGATCTATAAGAAATATGTGATCGGTATTCTTCTCGTCGTCTACACGTTGAATTTTATTGATAGGCAAATCATCGCGATATTGTCTCCTGCTATTAAAGCTGATTTGGGAATTAATGATACGCAGCTTGGTCTTTTAAAGGGGTTTTGGTTTGCATTGTTTTATGCAGTTTTTAGCATTCCCATTGCACGGCTCGCGGATAAGTCGAACCGGGTCAATATAATCTCTATCTCCATCGCGTTTTGGAGTGCAATGACCGCCCTTTGCGGTGCCGCAGGAAATTTCTGGCACCTAGCAATGGCGAGAATAGGTGTGGGCATTGGTGAGGCTGGCTGTAGTCCGCCGGCGCATTCATTGGTCTCGGATTATTTTCACAAGGAAGAGCGCGCAACGGCGCTAGGTATATATTCGCTCGGTATTCCGCTTGGCTCTCTATTTGGTATTCTTCTCGGGGGTTGGCTTGTTACCTCCTTAGGCTGGCGTTGGACATTTGTCGCTGTGGGACTTCCGGGAATTTTACTGGGCCTCCTTGTTAAACTAACACTGAAAGAGCCAAAGCGAGGCGCCTCTGAAGCGCAAAAAAAATCAATAGATGCGACTACTGTGCCGCAAGAACCTGTATCCAAGACTTCCTTGACTGAAAACTTTGAAACCGTTTGGGGCATAAAGAGTTTCCGCTATTTAATTTACGGTTCTGCACTCGTCTCATTTGCCGTATTCGGATTTAATTTGTGGATGGTTGATTTCATCGATCGTACGCATGGACTAACGATTGCTCAACTTAAATGGCCGTTGGCTTTAGGTCTTGGTGTCGGTGGCGGGATAGGGACGTTGGCTGGCGGCGCTATTTGCGATAGGTGGGTTCGTAAAGATTTCTCTCATTATTTTACCTTTCTGGCTGTGGTTCATACGCTTTCAGTGCCGCTCTATATTTTCGCAATGTGGACGTCTTCGAGTACGATATGCTTCGTAGTTCTATTCTTTGTTTTTATGCTGCATTCCAGTGTCGCGGGGCCATGTTACGCTCTCGTGCAAAACCTCTCACCTCTCAAAATGAGGGCATTTGCGGCGGCCTTTTATTTATTTGTGCTCAGCGCCATTGGGCAAGGTTTCGGCCCCGTTTATGTTGGGGGTATGTCGGATATATTGGCAGGAACAATGGGCGAAGCTGGCGGATTGCAAGTCGCGCTGATTTCACTGGCCCCATTTTGGTTGTTAGCCGCCGTTATTTTTTGGCGCGGACGGCGTTATATAGCGCAGGATATTGTCTGAAACACCTTAGGTGTGGTTATAAATACCTGATGAAAGTGATTGTTGTGAACATCACTTAATTGAGTCATTACGTAAAAATTGGGCTGGGCCTAACAAAGGAATATACTATGAACATGCAACAAAACTTTAATATGATAATTGACGGAAAAACTGTTGCCGGTGCCTCCGAATTTGATGTCTTCAATCCTGCGACGGGCAAAGCTTTTGCTAAGGCGCCTGATTGTAGTGAAGCTCAGCTTGATGAAGCGGTTGCGTCTGCAAGGAAAGCTTATCCTGCGTGGAAAAAATTATCATATGATCAGCGCGCAGATTATCTTAATAAAATGGGTCAAATGTTAATTGATAACGCGGGTGATATGGCGCGCTTATTTACCCTTGAACAGGGTCGTCCTGTCGGTTTTGCGCAAGTGGAAATTTCAAGTGCAGGGGAATGGTTCAAATCCATTGCCAAGATGCGCCCAGAAATTGATGTTCATGAAGATTCAGACACTCAGCGTGTTGAAACACATCATGTGCCGCTCGGCGTTATATGCGCGATAGCCCCATGGAATTTCCCAGTGTCTTTGGCCGTATGGAAAATTGCACCAGCCCTCCTAACCGGGAATACAATGGTGCTTAAACCCTCACCTTTCACACCTCTTTGTACATTAAAAATGGGCGAAATGTTTGCTGAAATTCTGCCTGCAGGCGTGCTTAATGTAATCACGGGCGGCGATGATCTTGGGCCTTGGATGACGTCTCATCCTGGCTTTAATAAAATTTCATTCACGGGTTCAACGGCGACAGGCAAACGTGTCATGGAAAGCGCATCTAAAGACCTAAAACGGCTTACATTGGAACTTGGTGGTAATGACCCCGCGATTGTCATGCCTGATGTTGATCTTGATGACGTCGCTCAAAAAATATTCTTCGGAGCTTTTTTCAATACAGCCCAAATTTGCGTGGCGACAAAGAGGCTTTATGTTCACGAAGATATTTATGATGGCCTGCGCGACCGCCTTATTGCGATTGCAAAAGCAACGAAAATTGGCGACGGTACAAAGCAAGGAACTGATATGGGGCCAATCCAGAATAAGCGCCAGTATGACCGCGTTCAAAACTTGCTTAATGATGCAAAACAAGCGGATCTTACAGTGATCGAATGTTCTGATTTACCAGACGGCGAAGGCTTCTTCATTCCTATCACGATCGTTGATAATCCACCTGAGCAAGCCCGCGTTGTACAAGAAGAAGCTTTTGGACCTATTTTACCGATGCTTAAATTTACTGACGTTGATGATGTTATTGCACGGTCAAATGCGTCTGATTATGGACTTGCTAGCGCTGTTTGGTCTAAAGATACTGATAAGGCGATGGAAATTGCGCGCCAGATGGAAACGGGCGTTGTTTGGATTAATCATAATCTGAATATGTCGGCAGGCGTACCTTTTGCAGGACATAAACAATCAGGGTTTGGTGTCGAAAACGGTATGGAAGGATTGCTGGAATATACATCTCCGCAATCGATTTACCTCGCGCGGGGTTAGCCCCGATCATCCCTAAAGTAGACGTTTACATTGACGATTTTATTTTAGGGATGGCTTAACTTTAGGAACAATCTAAGTTTTTGGCCAATACCGGTTTCGTACGAGACGTTTAAACAGTTTTCCGTTTTCTTGGCGCGGTAATTCTTTATCAAAATCGACTGACTTAGGGCATTTAATCGGCCCTAATTTCGAGCGGCAATATGTGATAATCTCTTCTGCAAGAACGTCTCCTGCGTCCTGCCAGTTAAGGGGCTGAATCACGGCTTTCATTTCTTCGCCCATCTCGGCATTAGGCACACCAATAACCGCGACATCAGCCACTTTTGGATGCTGAATGATGAGATTTTCTGTTTCTTGAGGGTAAATGTTCACGCCGCCTGAAATAATAACAAAATTCTTACGGTCTGTTAAAAACAAATATCCTGCTTCATCAACATATCCAATATCGCCAAGAGTTGCCCATTTAGAATTTTTAGGATTACGCGATTTCTTTGTCTTTTCAGGTTCTCCTAAATACTCAAAATCATACCCGCCTGAAAAATAAACCATACCAGTCTTGCCGGTGGGGAGTTCATTTCCGGTTTCATCGCAAATATGGAGCGCGCAGTTTTTACCGCGCCCCACTGAACCTGGGCGCTCTCGCCATTCCGCAGATGTAATTGTGGTGGCGCCAATAGATTCTGAGCCAGCATAATATTCATCAATAATGTCACCGAACCAATCCATCATTTGGTATTTTATTTCTTTTGGGCAAGGTGCAGCCGCATGAATAACATGTTCAAGTGATGAGACATCATAGCTTAGCCGTATGTCATCGGACAGTCGGAGCATACGTATAAACATGGTCGGTACCATTTGTGACATGGTGACTTTGTGTTTTTCAATCGCTTTTAATGTGCCTTCGGCATCAAATTTTTTCATGATGATAATCGTTGCGCCGCGGCGCATTGTATTGGCGACAAATAAAATGGGCGCGGAATGATAAAGCGGAGCACAGGCCAAAAACACGGATTTATCTGTTAGGTTATAAATGCTCTCATATCGTTTCGCCCAAATTGTATCTTCCATGACATCGCCGCCAATGAGGGGGAGTTTCACGCCTTTGGGACGCCCCGTCGTTCCAGAGGAATATATAAGATGAAACCCTGCCTCTTCATCATCAATAGGCGTGGTGGGCATAGACTGTATTTGGTCAGCCCAAGGACCTATATGAGGTAACTCACCATCAATGCTGAAAATATTTTTTAGCTGAGAAGGGGCTGTATCTAAGAACGCTTTAGCGGCTTTAATTTCGCTAGAGACTATTAATAGTTTCGCCCCGCAATTGCCGATAATGTAGGCCGCGTCATCAGCCGATAAATGCGTTGGCAAAGGACAAATATATATACCGGCGCGCTGTGCCGCCCAATAAATTTCCATGAATTTTATGGAATTTGTCGCCCAGAGCGCGATGATGTCACCGTTTTTAATGCCAAGGCTACGGATGAAGTGTGCGCCCTGATTGGCAATCGGCTCAAGCTGCCCATAGGTTAAAGACTGTCCAGTCTCTTCCATTATCATGGCGGGCTTATGGGGGTGAGTTGATGCGAAAATACGAGGGTGCATACGTAATAACTCTATCGTTTAAATGGGGTGAGAAAATCGGCAGACGCATCGCCTAATTCATTGCCGCCGTCGCAGTTGTAAATTCCGCCCGTGACATAGGATGAGGCATCAGACGCGAGGAAAGTCGCAATATTAGCTATGTCAGTCTTGGTACCAATCGCGCGTAAGGGTATGGCTTTTTTCATTTTATCAACCGCCTCTTGAGTTGGGACTAGGCGCGAATAGCCTTCTGTATCCTCAATCGGGCCGGGAGATATGGCATTAACGCGGACGCCAGCTTGACCCCATTCGAGCGCAAGGCATTTGCATAACATATTGACGCCCGCTTTAGCGGCGCAAGCATGAGCTTGAAAGGGGCGGGGCTGCACGGCTTGACGCGCGGTAATGGCAATAAGTGAGGCTCCAGGCTTAGTTAAATACTCCCAGCTTGCATGGAAAACATTGTAAGTCCCAATAAGATCAATATCGACCACGGTCTTAAATCCGTTTGGAGATAGACCAACAACCGGAGACAGAAAGTTTCCTGCTGCACCAGAGATAACGCAATCAATCGCCCCAAATTCTTCATGGGCGGTTTTAAAGGCTTCAAGGATGCCGTCATAATCACGAACGTCTTGAGAAATTCCAATAGCCTTAGCGCCCTTAGCCTTTATAGAGTTAACGGCAGTATCTATTTTTTCCTGTGACCGAGAGAGGATGATAATATTCGCTCCAAGGTCTGCATATTGTTGGGCAATTCCAAGATTAATTCCAGATGACCCACCTGCAACAAAAACCGTTTTGTTTTTTAAAGCGTCTTTCGTAAAAACTGAATTCATATTGTGTGTCCTTTAAGGTATCTATTGGTATATTTCATGCGCCCTAGCTATTTAATAGCTGGGTTTGCGTTTTTCTCGAAATGCGCTCACGCCCTCGGTGAATTCAGAGCTACGCCCTGCATCGCGTTGTAAATTTCTTTCTCGAGCCAATTGGTCGGAAAAGCTAGAATCAAGGGCGGCCCATGCAGACTGACGAATAAGTTTGAGTGATGTTGGCGGGCCGCTGGCTAACTTTTCTGCAAGGGTATGCACCGTAGCCTCAAGCTCTTCATCTGCGACAAGGCGAGTCACAAGCCCGTCTGCATAGGCTTTGGAGGCAGGGTAACGGTCCCCGAGCAGCATAAGCTCCATGGCTTTGATCCGTCCGATTGATCTGCTGAGCAGGTAAGCTGCGCCGCCATCGGGTACGAGTCCAATGTTACAAAAAGACTGAAGGAAAAATGCGCTTTCTCCTGCGACGATAATATCGCCCATCAACGCTAACGCACAGCCAAAGCCTACAGCAGGGCCTTTAACGGCCGTAATAAACGGAACAGGCAAATCACGGATTTTCAAAAACATAGGATTGAATAAATACTCAAGCCTTATACCCATATCTCTGTGAGGGTCGCTTATATCAACACTGCCGCCGCCTGAAAGATTTGCGCCTGAACAAAATGCGCGCCCATTGCCCGTTAAAACAATGGCGCGAGCAGACCTGACGCCGTCTTCGAGCGCGGTCATGATTTCTTCACCCATATTCGCTGACATTGCATTGAGTATTTCGGGCTGGTTAAGCCGAATATAGGCGACATTGTTCTTAATTTCGAACTCAATATATTTGAAATCGGTCATAAGCTTTCCATTTTTGTCTCATTTATCTTGTAAGTCTAACATATCTAACATATATTACTAAGTAATATAAGACTTGTCTTGTATTTAACGTAAAAAAATTGGCAAATAAACTGATGGGTCGTCTAAATGAGCACTGATTTTGGTATAATTTCTATCGGGGCGTATATTCCGCGTCGGCGGCTTCAACGTACCGCAATTCATGCGGCAAATAGTTGGTTCGCTCCTAACTTACGCGGATTGGCTCGAGGTGAAAAAGCGATTGTGAATTGGGATGAAGATGCGGTCACAATGGCAGTTGACGCCGCACGTGATTGTTTAACAGGGCAATCAAAAGAAGATGTAACAGCACTGTCTCTTGCCTCAACTACACTTCCGTTCGTTGACAGATTGAATTCTGGGGTTGTGAAAGAAGCCCTCAATCTTAGTGAAGAGATACAAGCGCTTGACCTAACAGGTAGTCAGCGAGCCGGGACTTCGGCCCTGATAGCGGCGCTTGGCTCAAATGGCACACAATTATGCCTGGCGGCGGATAATCGTAAGGCGAGAGCGGGGTCAGAAGGTGAGATGTTGCAAGGTGATGCGGCAGCGGCTGTCTTGGTTGGGGAAGGGGAGCCGATTGCTACGCTTCGCGGGTCTCACAGCATAACCATAGATTTTGTCGATCATTTCAGGTCCGCGGGTGAAGATTATGATTATGCGTGGGAGAAGCGCTGGGTCCGTGATGAAGGATTTCAAAATGTTCTAGGCGGGGCTGTGGCGCAAGCTATCGAAAAAATAGGGGTTAAGGCGGCTGATATAGACCATGTTTTAATCGCGCTTCCGGGGAAGTCTTTGCCGCCGAAATTTGTGAAAAGTCTTGGCTTTAATCCAGACTCTGTCGCGGATACATTATACTCAAATGTGGGCTATGCAGGAACGGCGCATCCCTTTGTGATGCTTGCCGCGGCCTTAGAACGGGCCAAGCCAAATGAGACGATTTTACTTGCTAGTTTTGGGCAAGGTGCAGATGTCATGGTGTTTGAAACGACAAAAGCTATTGGTCAAAAACGTGATACGGGTGGTTTTGAGCGGGGTCTTGCAAATAAATCGGCGGATGAAAATTATTTACGTTATCTCTTCCACCGTGGGCAGCTCGATCTTGAAAAAGGAATGCGGGCTGAATATGATGAGAAACAATCGGGGACAGCACTGTCGCGCGACCGCAAAACTGTGTTGGGTCTTATTGGCGGGAAGTGCCGAGAGACGGGAACGGTTCAATTTCCTAAAACCGATATTTCAGTGGCCCAAAATCATAGGGCCACACGGACACAAGATGATTACCCTCTATCGGATAAGCTCGCGAAGATTACGACATTCACAGCTGATCGCCTGACATATTCTCCCGACCCGCCGACATATTACGGCATGATTGATTTCGAGGGCGGCGGGCGCATGATCTCTGAGTTTTCTGATGTGACCGAGGAGGATGTCACTGTTGGGCGTGATGTGCGCATGGTCTTTCGTATAAAAGCACGGGACGACATGCGTAAATTTACGAAATATTTCTGGAAGGCGACACCTGTGCGTGAAGCTATAAAAAGCGAGGCAAAATAATGGCACGTGGAATTAAAGATAAGGTTGCGATTTTAGGCATGGGTTGCGCGCGGTTTGGGGAGCGCTGGGATAAAGATGCTGCATCTTTAATGGTTGAGGCCTTCGAAGAAGCCTTAGAAGATGCACAAATTGATGTGTCCGAATTAGACGCCGCTTGGTTGGGTGTTGGTTTTGATGGTCAAAACATTGGGCCGTCAGGGATACCCGCTTCAATCGCATTACGCCTTCCAAATATCGGCGTGACGAAAGTTGAAAATTATTGTGCGAGTGGAACCGAATCGTTCCGTGGCGCTGTTTATGCTGTTGCGTCTGGCGCCGCCGATATCGCGCTCGCTATGGGCGTTGAAAAGCTTAAAGATACAGGGTACGGCGGCTTGCCCGTTCGGACTCGCGGCACAAAGTGGGATATGATTGGGACCAATGGTTCTGCCCCAGGAAATTTTGCGCAACTTGCCTCTGCATACCGCGCAAAACATGGTGTTTCGCCAGATGATCTTAAGCGCGCAATGGCGCATGTATCGGTTAAGAGCCATGCCAATGGTGCTAAAAACCCGAAGGCGCATTTACGTAAGCTGATTGATATTGAAACGGCGATGAAGGCCCCGATGATTGCTGAGCCTTTGGGTTTATTTGATTGTTGCGGAGTTTCTGATGGTGCAGCGTGTGCGATTGTTACGACACCTGAAATCGCAAAAGCCTTGGGTAAAACAGACCTTGTTCTGGTTAAAGCCCTACAGCTCGCCACCTCTAATGGGTGGGAGTTACAAGGCTCAGGCTGGGACGGTAGCTACATGCATACAACGCGTATGGCGGCCAAGAGAGCCTATGCTGAAGCGGGTATAACAGACCCTGAAAATGAGATTTCTCTGACGGAAGTGCATGATTGTTTCTCCATTACAGAATTAGTCACAATGGAAGATTTGTTTATCTCTAAAGACGGTCAGGCCTGGAAAGATGTTTTGGACGGTAAATTTGATGCTGACGGGAAAATACCGTGTCAAATTGATGGCGGCTTAAAATGTTTTGGTCATCCTATTGGCGCGTCAGGACTACGGATGATTTATGAAAATTATCTACAATTACTTGGCCGTGCGGGTGATCGACAACGTAAAGACCCCCCTAATATGTGCTTATCTCATAACCTTGGCGGCATGCCGTTTCAGAATGTGAGTTCAGTTGCAATTGTAGGTCTGGAAAAATGATCAAAAAAGGAGTCGATGCTGACGTTTTTGACGCCTTTTTGGAGCAGATAAAACGCTACGTGCGTGAACGCCTTGTGCCTGCGGAGGATGAGGCCGTTGAGCATGACCGTGTGCCTGATGATATACTCAAAGAAATGACGGAAATGGGGTTGTTCGGTGTCACAATTCCAGAAGAATATGGCGGATCAGGTTTTAATATCAGTCAATATATAAGCTTTATTCAAGAAATAAGCTGGGCGTTACCCGCCTTTCGGTCAATTATCTCCATGAACGTTGGCATGACCTCGTCTGCGATATTAAATAGCGGGACTGAGGAGCAAAAATCACATTGGCTTCCTAAGTTAGCGGCAGGAGATGTGGCCTGCTTTGCTTTGACTGAACCTGATTCAGGCTCGGACGCGGCAGCCCTGACAACGCGTGCTGTTCGTGATGGTGATGATTATATTTTAAATGGGTCTAAACGTTATATTTCAAATGCGCCTTTTGCTAAAATTGGATTGATTATGGCGCGGACAGAAGCTGATAATTTACCAAAAAATGCACATGTCAGCGCCTTCATTATTCCTATGGACGCGCCGGGTGTGACCGTTGGCAAGTCCGACAAAAAAATGGGACAATCAGGTTCGCGAATTGCGGATGTGATTTTAGAGGATGTGCGTGTACCCGCTTCGGCTTTACTTGGTGGTGTTGAAGGTAAGGGCTTTCAAGCCGCGATGTATTCTATCGATATTGGACGTTTTTCAGTTGCGGCGGCCTCGACGGGCTACGCAAAACGCATGCTGGAATATGGTTTGGATTACGCGATGGAACGCAAAGCTTTCGGCAATCCGATTGCAAACTTTCAACTTATTCAAGCTATGCTATCTGATTCAAAAGCAGAGATTTACGCCGCAGAATGCATGATAAAAGAAGCAACGGCGAAGGCAGATCGCGGCGAAAAGACGATTATGGAAGCTGCGTGTACGAAGATGTTTGCCTCTGAAATGTGCGGGCGCGTGGCCGACCGCGTGGTGCAAATTTTAGGCGGCGCAGGATATTTGCAAGAATATCAAGCCGAGCGCTTCTTCCGAGATTGCCGACTTTACCGTATTTATGAAGGCACAACGCAAATCCAACAGCTTGTCATCGCAAAGCAGATGATACGGCAATATAACGGAACATATTAGGGCGCTATGTATAATATTTTAAAAGGACTTCGAGTCATTGAGGCCACGTCATTTGTAGCGTCCCCTTCGGCGGGTCTGTATCTGGCCCAACTCGGGGCTGAGGTTATTCGCGTCGATCATGTTGCGGGCGGCCCTGATTATAACCGTTGGCCTAAGGCTGATAATGGGTCTAGTTTTTATTGGGAAGGCCTTAACAAAGCTAAGAAGTCTGTCTCACTAAATTTAAAGACACCTGAAGGCCGTGAGATTTTGAAAAAACTCGCAGCATCAGGCGGAGAGACTGGCGGTATATTACTCACCAATTTTCCAGTCGGTGGGTTTCTCTCATATGAAAACATGAAAGAACTTCGCCAGGATATTATTGTGGCGCGTGTCATGGGCCAAGCCAATGGCGGCCCTGCCGTAGATTATACCGTGAACTGCGCGCTTGGTGTGCCGAATATGACAGGGCCTGCCTCGTTAGGAGATGAGCCCGTCAATCATGTCCTGCCGGCATGGGACCTCCTCGCGGGTGCTTATACAGCTTTTGCTATCTTGGCGGCTGAGCGACGCAGGCGCGAAACGGGTGAGGGCGCGGATGTAAGGATTCCACTATCTGATATTGGCGTCACGAGCCTCGCAAATTTAGGGCAGATTGCCGAGGTTCTTTATACGAATGAAAACCGCGCCCGTTACGGTAATGAAGTTTACGGGGCTTTTGGAAAAGATTTTGTTACGGCTGATGGAAAGCGCTTGATTGTTATGGCTATATCACCGCGCCAATGGGCGGGCCTTGTTAAGGTGCTAAAGATTGAGGCTGATATCGCGGCGATTGAAAAACAGCGCCACGTCAGTTTTGATTATGACGAAGGTGTCCGTTTTGAACATCGTGATGTTCTATACCCACTAGTCACAGCTAAGATTGTTAAGTGGGAGTCAGCAGCTCTTAAAAAAGCACTTGATGACGTCGGCGGATGTTGGGGCGAATACCAAACTCTGAGAGACGCCGTTGATGACCCTGCGCTTGTTAAAGGTAATCCTATATTTACAGATATGAAAAACCCAAGCGGCTTTACGTACCCAACACCGGGTTCAGTTGCGACATTGGGCGGCGAAACACGCGGGGCGCCCAAAACAGCGCCAACACTCGGGCAAAATTCAGAAGATGTTTTAGCTGAGCTTTTAGGTATGGGCTCTGGTGAAATAACCTCTCTTATTGAGAGCGGTATTGTAAAAGGGTCTGCATAGATGGCTAAAGATTTCACGTCTTCTCAAACATTAGAGCAAGCTAAACAAGCGTTAGAAGCTACAGCGGTTTATGTGGCCGCAGTTCGCGAACGGGTTCAAAGTTTGGTGGTGGTTGAAGGACGCGCCAAGTCAGATTTGGTCAATCAAGAACAGCGCGCCGTGCATGGCTATGCTTGGATTGATACGACCTATGAAGCGCTTAAGGCCGTATTTGAATGGGCTGTTAGCTTGCAAGGTCAAAATAGTCTTAAAGACGTTGACGTGTTAGCTCTGAATATTGCCTTTGGTGAATATTTGTCTCAAATAATCGGCGGTATTCCTATGGGGCAAAATGAATTTATAAGACCGTCTGATTTATCATTAAGCCCGCAGGCGCAAACCCTCGCCATTAACGCATCTGTTGCGCATTTTATTGAAAATGGAAATACAGCTCATACACGTCAAAGTTTGACAGCATTCATCGCGAAAGGTCAGGGCATCACTGAGAGCTTTGATGATGACACTTTAAATGCTGTGCGAGAGCAATATCGTCGTTTTACAGAGGAGCGAATTGTTCCAAATGCCCATGAATGGCATTTGGCGAATGACCTCATTCCCGATACAGTCGTAGCTGAAATGGCGGAGCTCGGAACCTTTGGTGTATGTATTCCCGAAGACTTCGGGGGGTTGGGACTGGGCAAGCTCTTTATGTGTATTGTCACCGAAGAGCTTAGCCGAGGCTGGATTGGCGCGGGGTCATTAGGCACGCGCTCTGAGATTGCGGGCGAGCTTATTCTTCTGGGCGGAACGTCAGAGCAAAAAGAGCAATGGCTGCCAAAAATTGCTAGCGGTGAAATACTGCCAACGGCGGTCTTTACGGAGCCTGATGTTGGGTCCGATTTAGGGTCTCTAAAGACACGTGCCACACAATCCGAAACGGGTGAGTGGAATATATCTGGAGCTAAAACGTGGATTACCCATGCCGTAAGATCTGATCTTATGACCTTGCTTGCGCGCTCTAAGCCCGATGAAAAGGGTTACGCTGGGCTCTCCATGTTCCTTGCGCCTAAGCCTCGCGGTAACGATGAAGAGTTTTTTCCTGCGCAAGGCATGTCTGGATCAGAAATTGAGGTTTTGGGTTACCGGGGCATGCGTGAATATGAGCTTGGGTTTGACGATTTCAAAGTCCCTGAAAATGGCCTTTTAGGGGCTGAGCAAGGGCGAGGCTTTAAACAGCTTATGAAGACATTTGAGGGCGCGCGCATTCAAACGGCTGCTAGAGCTGTGGGCGTGGCTTGCCGCGCGATGGAACTGGCCATAGACTATGCGCAGTCACGAAAGCAATTTAAAAAAAGCATCATTGAGTTTCCGCGCGTGTCTGACAAAATTGCGATGATGGCCGTAGATATCTTACTTTCGCGTGAGCTGACATATTTCTCTGCCAGAGAGAAAGATAAAGGGCAACGCTGTGATATTGAGGCGGGCATGGCTAAATTATTTGCAGCACGGGCAGCATGGGCGAATGCAGATGCCGCTCTGCAAATTCATGGCGGTAATGGATACGCGCTTGAATATGAAATTAGCCGCATTTTATGTGATGCTCGAATCTTAAATATTTTCGAAGGCGCGGGAGAAATTCAAGCGCAAGTGGTTGCTAAGGGTAAGCTGGTGGAACGTAAATAATGGCAAGCAATTTCGATAATTGGATAGGTAAAACGGACGATCAAAAGGATGTCGTTACGCCCGCTCTTATTGAACGATATAGTGCTGTGATTGGCGCAAAGTCTTTAGAAGGAATAGCGCCAAAGGGCTTGCATTGGTGCCTGTGTTTACCAGACGCCCCTATGGCCGAGCTTGGTGAAGATGGACACCCTAAGACAGGTGGGTTTTTGCCGCCAAGCCCACTGCCACGGCGCATGTGGGCCTCGAGCAAAGTTGAATTTTTAGCTGACATAAAGGCTAACGCGCCAATAAAGCGCCGCTCAAAAATTGCTTCAGTGAGTGAAAAAACGGGACGATCAGGCTCTCTATTATTTGTAAATGTTGACCACGTTACATCGTTGAATGATATCATGGCCGTGAAAGAAACCCAGACCATTGTTTACAGAGACGCACCAAAAGAAAAAATGATTTTACCGCAAACGGGTGAGGTTGACTTATCGGCTTGGGATAAGTCTGAGCGTTTAACGCCGAATACTGCTTTGTTATTTCGCTATTCTGCGTTGACATTTAATACGCACCGTATCCATTATGACCATCATTATGCAACACAGGCCGAAGGTTATCCGGCTCTGGTTGTTCACGGTCCGCTCATGGCATCATTGTTGTTGCGTTTTGCGAATGAACATGCGTCTGGCCGTAAGATTCATAAATTTGAGTTTCGTGGATTGGCTCCTGCTTTTTGTAATCAAAAGCTGTTCCTTGCCGCCAATGATATAGAAGGTGGGCTTGATCTTGCTGTTATTGGGGCTGACGGACAAAAACGTATGGCCGCAAATGTGAGTTTCAAAATTTAGGTGTAAAGTTGGTTTTGGATAGGCTTGCTATTTTTAGGTAAATCAACGATATGGATCTTAAATCTATAAAGGTGGAATTGGGTAGTGGCTGAAAAAGATAAAATATCGGCAACTGATTTTACACCTGTGCGGGCTAACCCTATTAAAACGGGCGGGAAAATACGTGTTCCTAAAGTTGCTGAATTAGTCGCCGACACAATCCGAAACCGTATCTTAAATGGTGAGTTAAAAGAAGGCGACTCTCTCCCGCCTGAAGCTCAACTTTTGGAGGCCTTTGGAATATCAAGGCCAACCTTGCGAGAAGCTTTTCGCGTATTAGAAACTGAAAAGCTGCTGAGCGTTTCACGCGGGTCTCGCACTGGCGCGACAGTGCATGAGCCAAAAATTGACGGCGTTGCGCGCTACGCAAGTTATGTGCTGCGGGCTAATAATACAACGATTGCGGATGTCTATGACGCGCGGCTTGCGATTGAGCCTTTTATTGTACGCCGTTTGGCTGAAAAGAGTCCAAAGGAAACAGTTAAGAGATTGCGCCAAGAGGCTCAGCGACTTGAAGTGCTGAATGAGGCTGAAAAACATGAAGAGGTGACAATTGGTCTGACTGAATTTCACCGTGTCCTCGTTGAAGTGGGCGGCAATAAGGCGCTTCATTTTCTCGTCGAACTTTTAAATGATATTATGAAAACTCATCAGTTGCGGCATTTGTCTTTGCGCCCCTTCACATCTGCGGAGCAAAGCAAGAGGTCTCAAATAGGGATTAAATCTTTTTTCCGTCTCGTGGAATATATAGAAAAAGGTGACGTAGATGCTGCCGAGGCACATTGGCGACTACATTTGGAAAAAACGAATAAAATATGGGTAACGGATCCAAAAATGTTACCTGAAATTAGATGAAGACGTCTTCTGGGCGTTAAACCACGATAAACCTATCTTCGCTTGTATTGAGTAGTTCAGGGCCATCTTTGCCAATGAGTACAAGGTCTTCAAGATGAGCAGATCCGCCAAGGCCGTTATCCAAAACGGGCATATCGACACTTAAAACCATATTTTCAACAAGCTCAATATCGTCCTTTTCCCAAAGGCCAAAATCATTCTTACTGGGTTCATCTGTATGATTTAATCCAACGCTATGCGGGTTAATTGCAAAGTTTGCATCAACTTGAGTTTCTGCAAAAAGTTTAGCTGATAAGGCATATATTTCTGAGTATTTTTTACCGGCTTTAAGTTCTGGCAAAATTCGGTCCCAGACGTGAGATAATGTATCAATAATTTTTTGCATCTCTCGGCTGGGCTCACCAGCGCAGACTGTGCGGCCAAAGTCACCATGATAGCCTTGAAATTGACTGACGCAGTCGACCATCAATGTTCTACCGTCTTTTATTTCTCCTGGAATAAGTTCGGGAACAATTCCGTCTACGACCATCCAGACAGGACAGGACATTTTATTTCCACATGACGCAGCGAAGGCAGAGCGTATGTCTTGTAAGCTTGCGCCAGCGCGAACTGATTGCGCTGCTTCACGGGCTGACTGCGCATTTGCGGTTACGGCGTAGCGGATGAGTTCAAGCTCAGCGGCTGTTTTCTGTAACCGAATTTTTCTAACCAAACGTTCCCCGTCGACAATACGCACGTCGAGACCACTTTTTGCAATTGTTTCTCTTAATTTGGGGTTGTCAATGGCGATGGTTCTATTCGGTAAATCCGTTTCGAAAATTTGCTTTATGAGCGCCGCTTCTGCTGATGCATAATGCTCGCCCAGCAGTTTTGCATCTTCGTCTCGTTTTCTTTGTATATGCGGAGCCAAGTCATGATTTTGATGCAGTCTTGGATAGAAATGTTGGTTTACAGGAGCGTTTATAATATCATTTATATCAGTTAATTTGGCAAAGGCCTCTGGGTCGGCGGGTATAGAGAACATTTTTACATTTAATTGATCGATAATATCCGTGTCAGCGGCCCCGCCGAGAAAGACCCCAAAGCGGCCAACAATATATGTCGGTGCTTCCATAGGAACGGATGACAGCGTTGCGTAGGCGTAATCATTCATGCCGAGCCTATAAGTCATAGGTCTTTGATTGGTCAGGTAATATATATTCGTTGGGTTCGCGCAGATAATAAGATCTACTTTTTCTCTCTCCATCAATTCAGCCGCTCTGACGCGGTTAAACAATAACGATTGAGGTGATTGAGGCAGGTCAAGGCGTTTTGTGTTTGAAGGTGTGGATTTATGACCGTTTTGAGAACAGCTCGCCAAGCTACCTGCCGCTCCCACGCCGATGAGTGATGTTAATGCTCCGCGCCTTGAAATACTCATTATGCACTCCTTTTTATGCTTATTTTATACACAGTGTATGGCTGTGCGACATCTAGCGTTTGTGGTAGTGTTAAACATAGACAACTTAGCTAACTTAGTTTAATAAGATAAGAACATGCTCTTGTTTAAAGGACTGCCGCCCCATGATTAAAACTCGCATTACAGAATTGCTCAAAATAGAACGCCCGATTGTTCAAGGCGGACTCCAAAATGTAGGCGTGGCAGAGCTTGCGTCAGCTGTATCCAACGCCGGTGGTTTTGGTATGTTAACGGCGCTCACGCAATCATCTCCTGACGCGCTGGCTGCTGAAATTGAGCGTTGCAAGGGCATGACTGACAAGCCTTTCGGTGTTAATCTGACTGTGTTTCCGACGATCAAACCACTTGATTATAATGCTTATGCACAAGTCTGTGTTGATAGTGGTATCAAAGTCGTCGAGACGGCGGGATCTGCTGCTGTCAGAGATGTCTGGGAAGTATTTAAAAGCGCCGATATTAAAATTATTCACAAATGCACCTCTGTCAGACATGCGTTGTCTGCCGAAAAAAATGGCGTTGATGTTATTTCGATTGATGGATTTGAATGTGCAGGTCATCCGGGTGAAGATGACATACCAGGTTTGATCCTTATTCCTGCGGCTGCAGATAAGGTCAAAATCCCTATGATTGCTTCGGGTGGTTTTGGTGATGGACGTGGGCTTGTCGCAGCGTTAGCTCTAGGGGCCGAAGGTATTAATATGGGAACACGGTTTTGTGCGACTAAAGAATCGCCTATTCATGACAATGTTAAAAATAAATATGTTGAAAACGATGAGCGTGGAACAAATCTAATATTCCGAAATTTCCGAAATACGGCGCGAGTTGGGAAAAGCGATGTTTCCGATGAAGTCGTAAAACGCCTCGCCAAACCTGATGCTAAATTTGAAGACGTTGCTAAACTGGTGAGCGGGGCCGCAGGCAAGCAAGTCCTTCAAAGTGGCGATTTGTCAGGCGGCATGTTTTGGGCAGGAATGGTGCAGGGCCTGATTCATGATATTCCGTCTGTCCAAGAGCTTTTGGATCAGATTATGGATGAGGCGAATGACATCTTATCGGTTCGGTTGAAAAACATGTCGGCCTAAGGGCTGTTTATTTAAATAGGAATTATTATGGCTGGTGCTTTAAAAGGATTACGCATAATTGAATTTGCGGGCTTAGGGCCTGCGCCTTTTTGCGCGATGATGCTGGCCGATCACGGGGCAGAAATCATACGTATTGACCGTATTGGGAGCAAGACGCGGACATCTGACCCTACGCTACGGTCTCGCAAATCTATTGCGCTTAATCTCAAAGACCCAAATGCTATCGCTCTTGCAAAAGAGTTGGTGAAGTCGGCAGATGGTCTCATCGAAGGCTTGCGCCCGGGTGTTATGGAGCGTTTAGGGTTGGGGCCAGAAGAATTACTAAAAGATAACCCGAAGCTTATATACGGTCGTATGACGGGGTGGGGTCAAAGCGGACCTTATGCGCCTGTGGCTGGACATGATATTAATTATATTGCTTTGGCTGGCGCGCTTCATGGTTGCGGGAGAGCCGGCGAAAAGCCGACGCCTCCCGTTAATTATGTAGGTGACTATGGCGGTGGGGGCATGATGCTCGCCTTTGGTATGGTAAGTGCATTTTTAGCCGTGAAAAACGGCGCGAGCGGACAAGTTATTGATTGCGCCATGACAGACGGAACGGCCACCTTAATGGCCGCTATTTGGGGATTGCATGCGGATGATTTGTGGCGTGATGAACGCGGTGTCAACTTACTTGATGGCGGCGCTCATTTTTACGACACCTATGAAACCAAAGACGGAAAATATATTTCTATTGGGTCTATAGAGCCTAAATTTTATCAGCTCTTATTAGAGAAAACGGGTCTTGCCGACGATCCTGCCTTTGAAGCTCAGCGTGATAAGGCGGCGTGGGCGCCTTTGTCGGAAAAGCTGACGCGTGTTTTCATTTTGAAGACTCGCGATGAGTGGTGCGAAATTATGGAAATGACAGATGTGTGTTTTGCACCTGTTCTGTCACTGGCCGAAGCCCCGCATCATCCGCATAATGTGGCGCGCGGAACCTTTGTGAATGTTGATGGTGTTGTGCAGCCTGCGCCTTCGCCGCGGTTCTTGGGGACGCCCTCAGTTAAACCTAAAATAGCTCCGCAGTCAGGGGCCGATACGGATCATGTGCTAACGGCCTTGGGCCATGACGCGGCCGCTATAGCTGCGCTACGCAGTTCAGGAACGATTGGATAGATTTATGAAAAATTATCATAACATGTCAGCCGTCATAACGGGCGGGGCCTCTGGACTAGGACTAGCCACGGCCAAACGTCTTCGCAAAGCGGGCGTAAAAGTTGCCATTTTCGACATGAATGCTGAGCAAGGCGAGGCCGTCGCTAAGGAAATAGGTGCGGTTTTTTGCCATGTGAACATAACCTCAGATGAGCAGGTTGACGCAGGATTTGAAAAAGCCCGAGCGGCTAATGGGCAAGAGCGTATTCTTGTTAATTGTGCGGGCAAAGGCTCCGCGATTAAGACGGTCTCGCGGGACCGTAAAACAGGCGAGATTAGACGCCACCCGATTGATGCCTTTGAACAATCCATACAGCTTAATTTAATCGCGACATTTCGGATGATTACGGCGTCAGCAGCAGGGATGCTGACCCTTGACCCTCTAGAGGACGGGGAGCGCGGCGTCATCGTCAATACGGCCTCTGTGGCAGCTGTAGAAGGCCAAGTCGGCCAAGTCGCCTACTCAGCGGGTAAAGGCGGTATATGCGGCATGACGCTGACGATCGCCCGTGATTTGGCCAATGAAGGTGTGCGTATAAATACGATATTGCCAGGCATATTCGAGACGCCGCCTTTGGCGCGTGTTTCTGATAAAATTAGAGATAGCCTGAATGCGTCCGTACCCTTTCCAAAGCGTATGGGGAAGCCAGATGAATTTGCTGACTTAGCGGAAACACTTATTCGAAACACCTATTTTAACGGCCAAACTATTCGCCTTGACGGCGCGATTAAAATGGCTCCAAGATAGTCTCTCGCTCTGCGCAATTAAACAACACAATAGGACATTTCATTATGACGGACGTTTCCACATATGCCGTTGAAAACGGCATTGCTATTATTGAAATCAATAACCCACCTGTGAATGCATTGGGCATTAAAGTACGGCAGGCTATCGTTGCGGGGTTAGAGAAAGCATGGGCGGATAATTCCGCAGAAGCGATTGTATTTATCTGTGCAGGCCGTACGTTTTTTGCGGGGGCTGACATAAAAGAATTTGGTAAACCGCCGCAAAGTCCAGGATTGTCTGAAACGCTGAAACTCATGGAAGAGGGGGATAAGCCAACGTTTGCGGCCATTCACGGAACAGCCTTAGGCGGCGGTCTTGAGTTGGCGCTGCATTGTAATTTCAGAATAGCTGTACCGTCCGCGCGTATGGGCTTACCTGAAGTTCTTTTGGGAATTTTACCCGGGGCTGGTGGGACACAGAGACTGCCAAGACTTGTGGGCGTGCCTGTCGCGTTGGATCTTATCACCAGTGGTCGTCAATTTAGCGCGACAGAGGCGTTAGGTTTTGGCGTTATAGACGCTCTTGCTAGCGTCGATAACCTACGCGGCGACGCGGTGGCGTTTGCCCGCAAAGTCATTGATGAAAAGATCCCTGTGACGCGCGTACGAGACCGTCAAGATATGGTCGAACAATACCGCGGAAATACAGAAATTTATGATAATTTTCGCCAGAAAAATGCGCGTAAGTTCAGAGGTTTCCCAGCCCCAGAAAACATTATCAAAGCCGTGCAAGCCGCCGCTGAGCTTCCATATGATGCGGGTAAAAAACGTGAGCGTGAGCTCTTCGAGGAACTTCATGGATCTGATGCCGCAAACGCGCAGAAATATGCTTTCTTTGCAGAGCGAGCTGTCAATAAAATCCCAGATATAGCTAAAGATACACCGACGCGAAAAATCGAGAGCGTGGGCGTTATAGGCGCCGGAACCATGGGCGGCGGTATCGCGATGAACTTCCTCAATATTGGTTTGCCAGTGACTTTGGTTGAACAAACCAAGGAGGCCCTTGAGCGGGGCATTTCAGTCATTCGACGTAATTATGAAAGGTCTGCGAAAAGGGGACGTATTACGGCTGAGCAAGTTGAAGACCGTATGGGATTAATTTCGCCGACAACGGATTACGCAGACCTTTCAGAGGCTGACCTCATCATCGAAGCTGTGTTTGAAACTATGCCTATTAAAAGAGAGGTTTTTGGCAAGATAGATAAGGTTGCTAAAGCGGGTGCGATACTCGCCTCCAATACGTCATATCTCGATATTGATGAAATTGGGGAGGCGACAAACCGCCCTGAAGATGTTGTTGGATTGCACTTCTTCTCACCGGCAAATGTGATGAAGCTGCTCGAGGTCGTTCGGACGGATAAAACAAGCAAAGACATCATCAATACGAGTATGAAATTGGCGAGTAAAATAGGGAAAACGCCCGTGCTATCGCGCGTCGGTTACGGCTTTATTGCCAACCGCGTGATGTCTGTTCGCCGAACCCATTCGACGATGCTGGCTTTGCAAGGGAACTCACCAGAGATCATTGATAAAGTGATCTATGATTATGGTTTTGCTATGGGGCCGTTTCAAGTCTTAGACCTTGTTGGTCTGGATGTGTTGGGACGCGGGTCTGATGAAATTACCTTTTGGGGAGAAATGGTGAAGCGCGGTCGTCTTGGGCAAAAGAACAAGGCCGGGACTTATGACTATGACGATAATCGTTCACGGACTCTATCACCTATCGCGGTCGATGTTCTCGCTGAGGTCGCGGCTTATCAGAAGGTTGAACCTTATCAGGCCGACGCAGATGAAATTCTCGCACGGCAAATATACCCGATCATCAATGAGGGCGCGAAGGTCTTGGATGAAGGCATAGCCCTCCGTGCGTCTGATATCGATATGGCCTGTATTAAAGGTTATAATTGGCCAGTCTATCGCGGCGGGCCTATGTTTTGGGCGGACACAATTGGATTACCAAAAATAGTTGCTAAGCTCAGAGAGTTTGAATCTAAATATGGCGCTGACTTCACCCCGTCTCCTTTGCTTGTAAAGCTGGCAAATGAGGGTGGACGCCTTAGTGATGTCACGACCTTTTAATGAGGCTTAAGACCCTCACATTTAAAAGCGCGCCCATTGGCTAGCAAATTTGAATCCACGATAGAGCCGCGCCCTTTATACGGGATTCTTCTGCGCTTACTGGCTATCTTCTTTCTGGGCTCAATGTTCATGATAGTGAAAGTCGCGGGGGATATGGGAGTCCATGTCCTTGAGAGCTTATTTTACCGCTTTTTCTTTGGTTTTCTTCTCATGTTTTTATGGCTCATAAATGGGCCGGGGCTGTCGGTGATTAAAACCAAGCGCTTGCGCCTGCATGGATTTAGAACGCTCATAGGGGCCATTGCTATGGGGCTTAGCTTTTGGGCTGCGCTCTTGCTACAGTTGCCAGAACTAGCGATGATTAGTTTCTCCTCGCCCTTCATTGTGACGATCATGTCGATCATTTTACTGGGCGAAATCGTAGGCCGCCGCAGATGGACCGCGCTCATCATTGGCTTTATCGGCGTTTTAATAGTGGTGCAGCCCGGCGGCTCAGGCCTTCCTATAAAAGGCTCTCTGGTCGCTATGGGCGGGGTCGTCTTAACCGCTTATACTTTCATCCTCATCAAATATCTAAGCACCACAGAAAGCTCGACCTCGGTTGTCTTTTGGTACACGCTTTTAGCAATCCCCGTGCTGGGCGTTGTCATGATCTTTGTCGCGCAGCCCCATCCGCCGATGGTTTGGTTGCTCCTCGTCTCAATCGCACTTTTGGGCGCATTAGGCCAAGTGGCCTTATCTGAATCGATTAAATACGCCCCCATGTCGTTGATAGCGCCAATGGATTACAGCAACCTTCTCTGGTCAACCTTATACGGGTTCTTGATTTGGGGCTTCATTCCGGGTCCATCCTTATGGATTGGCGCGCCCATTATCATCGGAGCAGGGCTCTATATCGCCTTCCGCCAAGACACCCTCAAGAAACAGAATATGGCGGCTGAGGGTGTAGAGGGGGAATTGGAGTAGAGCTCAGTAGTGATTTGAGCTAGTTTTGTGAGCGTCCTTAATTGGGCGAGTTTAAGACGCTCGGTTTAAGTCTGGAAGGCCAATGCAACATATAGTTCAACCAAGAGGAGGTGGGTTTTCGGGAAACTGAACAGTACCTTCTGGGAACGTGGCCCAGCTATGGGCTACAGAGGTCCAGAAGACAACCGTTGGCGTAAAGAAAGACGGGTCATCCATTGCCCCTAGCTTGACGATGATAATTTCGTCGGTCCGCTCTAGATTCGACATAATGGGCGTACCGCAATTCGAGCAAAACCCTCTAGAAATTTTATTTCCACTATCTGCAATAGTATCAAAATAACGGAGCTTTCCTTTTGTGATTTTCACAGCTGTCGTCGGAAAGACCATCAGTGCGGCCGCATTGCCACCGCAATTTTTTTGGCACTGCCCACAATGACAAACACCAGAAGTCATAGGCTCACCCGTGATCTCAATTCGCACATTTCCACAAAGGCATCCTCCGGTATGTTGTTTCATTCTAATCTCTCCTTTTGTGACTTAATTCGATCGCATCGACGTTACATCTGAAAGACCATAGCATATTAACTTTGGAGGCACTAACCCACGCTTTAGCAGTAAGTAGTTCATAAACTGAGTGTCCTATTCTGGGCGCGGTAAACCGCTCACGATTTCAGCAATCCATCCCCTGAACACGCCAAGCCACAAAAAAGGCCACGCCCAGATTGGGGTGGCCTTATGAGCAAGTTATAGTCTTGGTTTATATTAGAACTGAACGCGCTTTGTATAACCGCCGTCAATGACGACATTGGTTCCTGTCGTATAACCAGAGGCATCGCTTGATAGGAAGACGACGGTCTTGGCCACATCTTCGGGCGTTCCAAAGCGTCCCAAAGCCATGTTGGCTTCGGTGGCGGCGTAGAACTCTGGCTTACCTTCTTTAATGTTAGCCCAATTTCCGCCAGGGAAGGCGATGGGGCCAGGGGAGACCATATTCACGCGCACGCCTTTGGGGCCTAGGGCCTGTGAGAGCTGTGAACCATAAGTAATCAAAGAGGCTTTAAGCGCGTTATAGGCTTGCGGGACGAAGAAGGTTTCAACCGCCGCTGTTGTCACCATAAGGACAATAGACCCGTTACCTGATTTTTCTAGATGCGGCTGGAGCGTTTCAACGCCCGTCACAGCAGACTTCACATCAAGATTAAAGACCTTATCCCAATCTCCTGTCGCGCCCGCGCCAGAGGCGCTAATGTTGTGAACAAAGATATCACAGCCGCCGAGCTCGCCAGCCGCTTTTTCAAGCCATGCCGCGTAGGATTCCATGTCGTCAACTTCGTGCGCTTCGGCAAAAACTTTCCCGCCATGTTTAGCAAGCTCATCGGCGGCTTTTTTCACGCCGTCTGCACTCCGCGAAAAGAAAGCGACATCGGCACCTTCTGATGCGAAATGTTCAAGCGCAGCGCGGCCAATACCGCGGCTGCCCCCCGTTAGAATGACTTTTTTACCTTTGAGACCTAAGTCCATATTTATCTCCATTATCTTACATATTGCGTATAGTGTTTTGAGGGGCGTAGAAACTAGTAGTATTACGGGGCAAGTGGGGTATTTATTTCGACGTTCATTCTACCCCTTTATTGTACCCCTTTATTATATCCCTTGGGCCTGCGCTTTCTGTCAGTGGTCAAGAGAGGATATTCTGCTTAATGTTGGCATAAGTTGAGAATTGCTACCGTAGGAAATATGTATAGGGAATATGTATAATGGAGATTACAGCCGCAATCGTACGGGGGGGAAATTCCCGTTTCGAACTTTCTAGTCTGCAACTTGACGCGCCGCGGGAAAATGAAATTTGCGTAGAGATATCTGGCGTGGGCTTGTGCCATACGGACCTTGTATTTGCGTCAGGCCGTCTTCCAGCTTTTGATCTCCCTGCTGTTCTTGGGCATGAAGGTTCAGGTATTGTCCATTCCATCGGTAGTAAAGTGACTAAAGTCGACGTGGGAGACCGTGTCCTCATAACATTTGGGTCTTGCGGACATTGCGATAGATGTGGCGACGAGGATGAAGCCTATTGTCGGGAATGGAGAGCGTATAATTTTGCAGGCAAACGGCTGGATGGTTCTAAAGCCATTCATGATGGAGATAATGAAGTCAGCAGTCATTTTTTTTGCCAATCATCCTTTGCGACCTACGCTCTGGCTTATGAACGCAATGTCGTGAAAGTGCCAGATGATGTCCCACTTGAACTTATGGGTCCCATCGGTTGTGGTGTGCAAACAGGGGTCGGGGCTGTTTTGAACTCTTTGGATGCCAAAGAAGGGTCATCTCTTTTAATTACAGGCGGTGGTTCTGTGGGTTTATCTGCCGTGATGGGGGCAAAGATTGCAAAATGTAAAACAATTATTCTTGTTGAACCCAAAGCTAAGCGGCGTGAAATGGCGGCGTCATTTGGTGCGACCCACACCCTTGACCCCGCGCAATTTGACAATTTGGCTGAGGCTGTTCGGGCCATTGATCCGCGCGGTGTGGATTATGCTTTGGATACCTCTGGCGTGCCAGATATTCTACAAGCGATTATGAACTGTCTTGGCGTGAAAGGCACGCTGGGTGTCGTAAGCGTTACGCCGCCTGATACGCCTGTGCCTGGCAATATGTTACAAGTGATGGGGCAGGGGCACACCATTAAAGGCATAATAGAAGGTGATAGTAGTCCAGATACTTTTATTCCTCAATTAGTTGAGTATTATAGAGAAGGGCGCCTTCCATTTGATAAAATGATCAAAACCTATGCCCTATCAGATATTAATCAGGCCGTCTCAGATCAGCACGCAGGCCTATGTGTTAAAGCTGTTTTATTACCTTAAGGAATAGACGTGAAAAGATGAAAACATTAGAATTTAAAATTGTCGATAGGGTTGCGGTCATTAGCTTGAATAGACCCGAGGCTGCAAACGGGATCAATAAATTATTGGCCTCAGAGTTAACATATGTTGCCAAACAATGTGATAATGACAGCGCTGTAAAAGCTATACTTCTAACGGGCAAGGGACGGTTTTTTTCTGCGGGAGGTGATATCAAAGAAATGGCGTCTTATGGAGCAGATTTAGGGGCCAAAATTAAAGACTTGGCGGATGATCTACATACGGCCATTTCGACTTTTTCCAGAATGAGGGCACCGGTCGTGGTGGCCGTAAACGGAATGGCTGCGGGGGCAGGTTTTAGCCTATCCATTACAGGTGATATTGTTTTGGCCAGTGATAAAGCTTCTTTTATGATGGCCTATACTAAGTCTGGTTTAAGCCCTGATGGTAGTGCGTCCTATTTTTTGCCTAGACTCGTAGGATTGCGGCGCGCTCAAGACCTTATGTTGACAAACAAAAAACTTTCTGCGCAGCAAGCCTTAGAGTGGGGACTTATCACAGAAGTCGTTGAGGATGATAAATTAATGGAAAGAGCAATGGAGGTTGCAAAAACACTAGCAGACGGCTCGGTCAATGCAAATTCCGCTGTTAAAAAACTTCTATTACAGTCTTTCAATAATAGCCTCGAAACACAAATGGAAATTGAAGGAAGAGCGATTAGTAAGTGTGCGCGTTCAAATGATGGCCGCGAAGGCATTGCCGCCTTCATTGCTAAACGCAAACCTATATTTGAATGAGAGTGTAAATCTTTGCTTGAAGAGACGCTAACTTAAGTAGCGTTTGGTCGCTTTTGGATAGGGATAAGTGTTTTAGCTTTAAGGCTCTGTGTAAACATGAGTAGCTATTTCCGAGTTTATAGTTTATGGTATTCACTTATTTGGAAATAGACTAAGTATGACATCAGACCCTAAATTTATTTTCGGAAATTCATACGCCATCTTTTTTCCTGCATCGAGTCAAAATGTATTTTCCCATAATGTAGCTTTTCAAATTGTTCTGAGTGCAAATCATGACATTAGTATTGTTGATGAACACAAGAATGAATATTCTGGCCGCGTTATTTTAATTAAGCCTTTGGTAAAGAATAAGATTAAATGTGATGGACAGGTTACTCATTTATACCTTTCCCCCAGACGACTCAGTATTGCATTAGATTTAGAAAATTTTGTTGGCGAGGAGAACATTCACGTCTTGAAAAATGCCGAACGATTGCCGTTTAAGGCAACTGACTCACGTGATGAAATCATAGTGGCATTGGATGAACTTGATAAATCATCCTTTGAACGATTGGATTCGCGTCTTTTGGCTGTTTTGGAGGATTTGAACCAAAACCTTGATAACCCATCAATTTTGAATGCCGCTAAGCGATGTGGCCTATCACGCTCTCGTATTAGGACCTTGGCACGAGAACAAATAGGCATACCACTCTCGACATGGGTAATGTGGAGAAAACTTGTTAAAGCCAATAAAGCTCTATCTTGTGGGGCAAATTTATCAGATGCAGCCTTGGCGGGTCATTTTGCTGATCAGGCCCATTTTAATAGAACAATGAAACGAATGTTTGGTGTTACACCGACAGAAGCATCCCGTGTCTATACCTAACAAATTTCATAGGGGCACCCGATTTATTCAATAGGCACGCTCAGCCTTCCTTTAACAATCAAGATAAGAGTCGTAAAATGCGGCCATTTGGGGAATAGGAATTGCAACGAATTTTCTTGCCGATTCCCCAGCAACTTGAAAAAAAGGGGAAATCGTGTCTTATAAAAACTCACTGATTCTAAGTGCTTCACTCATCGCGAGTAGCTTTGTTGTAACGCCGCAACTCGCATCCGCCCAAGACGAATCTGCATTCAAAATTGACGAAATTGTTGTTACAGCTCGTAAACGCGAGGAATCATTACAAGACGTTCCTCTCGCCGTTACAGCTTTAGATAAAGCGGCGATTGATAACCTGCATACATCGACAATTACAGGTATCGACAGATTGGTTCCCAATATTGACCTGGGTGACAACCCTTTTACGGGTCTTGGACTTGCGGCGGTTATCCGCGGCATTGGCTCTTCGGACCCCGAGAAAACCTTTGAACCCACTGTCGGCTTATCCATTGATGGTGTCTTCTTGGCCTCTAATACTGGCGCGGCTATTGATGCTTTTGACCTGGAATACGCTGAAGTGCTTCGCGGACCGCAGGGTACATTGTTCGGACGGAATACGGTTGGCGGTGTTATTAATGTGAGGCGCTCACGACCAACAGGGGAAGCCGGCCTTAAACTTGGAACGCGGATCACAAATCATAGTGGGCGAGAGTACTTTGCAGTAGCGAACTTGCCTGCAATCGATGATGTCTTGTCTACAAAATTATATGCATTTTCTAAGGAGCATGATACATTTGCGACCAATACAGTCACAGGTGAAAAAGATGACCAAAAAGATTTGCTACAATTTGGAGGGGCACTCTTAGTTGAGCCGAATGATAAATTTGAGGCCCTTATTTCATTTGATTACTTTGATGATGATTCTTTTGGACCTCCAGGATTTAATCTGAATTCAGCTCTCCCGCTTGCCCAAGGCGGCGATCTTTTTTGTAACTTTGCCAATGGCGGTATAATAGTTGCCGGTCAACCTACGGCCTTACAAACCGGCGCAGGTTGTGCCAGCACATCAATTGATGTAGCTGAGGCCTCAGATTTTGAAGAATTCACGAGGGCCACGCCTTTTGTTACCAATATTGATGGTTGGTCCCTAACTTCGAATATTGAATATGACCTTAACGAGAACCTTACGCTTACGTCTGTCACTGGGTACCGCGAGACCAATGATACGCAATCTAATAGTACGGCTGATGGTGCATTGGCTATACCTTCTCCGGTCATAGTAGGCCCCCCTGCGTTTGTTCCGCCATTGTTTATTTTCGGGGATCAGCCGTTTGACGTTGGCCTTAACTTCCGTAATTTTGAGTCATCACAATTCAGTCAAGAGCTTCGTCTTTCAGGTGTTATTAGCGATAAATTTGATTTTGTGGCAGGTCTTTATTATCTAAATTCAGATTACAATTTAGTAGGCGGAGAATTTGAGCCAGGCGTATTTGGTACAGCCCGTCCTTTTAATCAAACCCCTCCCAATAACGAAACCGTTGCGCAGCAAGCCAATGCTTATGCTGCTTTTATTGATATTACATATCCGCTAACTGATCGGCTATCGCTATCTGGTGGGCTCCGTTATTCTTATGAAGAAAAAGACTTTCAATTTGACTTTCTTTTCCGCGGTCCTGACGCACTTGGGAATCCTAGCCCTATTACTGGAACATCGGCAGATGCATCAGATAATTGGCAAGCTCCAACTTGGCGTGCTACATTACAGTATGACGTCTCTGACGACATCAACGTCTATGGTGGGTATACACGCGGCTTCCGGAGCGGGGGCTTTAATGGACGGGCCGCGACAGCAGAAGCCGCAGCAACATCCTTTGATGAGGAAACTGTTGATAGTTTTGAAATTGGGGCTCGCACGGAATTCTTTGATAATAGATTGCGTATCAATCCAACGGCTTTCCTGGCGATATATGACGACAAGCAGGAAGATACTTTGGTTACAACAGGTACGGGAGCGAACATCGTTAATTCCGCAATTGTAGATAATGTTTCTCAGGTTGATATTAAAGGTGTTGAACTGGAAGTTCTTGCACGTATTACCGAAAATCTGACATTTCAGGGTACATTTGGTCATGTAGATGCGGAATTTGATGAGTTTCTTGCGCCGGAGGTTATTGGCGTAAATCCTACAACTGGCGCGCCAATTCTTGGTGATAACCTTGTTGATGTGTCGGATGAACGCAATTTGCGTGCTGGCCCTGACACAACATTCACGGTTGGAGCAACTTATGACCGACTTATATTCGACGGTAAACTTGGCATGACTTTGGACGCAAGCTATAATTTCCAAAGTGATATCGTCACATCTGCGCTACAGGACCCGCTGGGTCTTGGCCGTGACCGCGTTGATGGCAATAAAGGGTTTGATTTTTCTGCGTCTGTAACTAACCTAGGCGCGGGTCCAAAGATAACTTTAACGGGTTTCATCAATGATGCTTTTGACAGTGACGCAGGCAGACTCGGGACGTCTGTTGTTATTCCTGGTATCTTTACGTTTGGTGTCGGTGTTCCAACTACCGTATATGGTCTTGATGCAACGGTCGAATTTTAGGGTGCAGCGTTAAATGGGTGAACAATCGAATATCAAACCGTTCTGGATGGAAGGAAACTTTGGTCCAGTCGGTAAAGAGGTAACGTCAGAAACTTTAAAGGTCACGGGCGAAATACCTAAAGACCTTAATGGGCGTTACTTTAGAAATGGTGCCAACCCAAGAGTAACAACCAGCTCTGACTGGTTCCTTGGGGAAGGCATGATTCACGGCGTAAGAATTCAAGACGGCAAAGCGCTGTGGTATAAAAACCGCTATATTCAAACGCCTCTTCTAAAGGAAGATGTTATAACACGAGAGCTGACCTCCATACCGGGTAACTCTCTCGCGAACACACATGTCGTAGCTCATGCAGATAAAGTTTTTGCTTTGCAAGAAATGCATGGGCCGATTGAGCTGACCAAAGATATGGAGACCGTAGGGCCTTATAACTTTGATGGTAAGCTCGGTCGAAACATGACCGCGCATCCTAAAATTTGCCCCAAGACAGGAGAGATGCTGTTTTTTGGATATGGTGTCATGCCTCCTTTCCTCACCTATTACCGCGTCTCTGCGGAGGGCGAGATGGTGCAGTCAGAAATCATTGATGTGAAAGCAGCCACCATGGTCCATGATTTTGTGGTCACTGAGAACTATGTGATTTTTCTCGACTTACCTATGTTGTGGGACATGAAGAAGTTTCTGCAGCCCGGCATACCCGTGAGTTACGATGAGTCGTATGGGGCCCGCCTGGGTGTCATGCCTCGGGATGGAAAGAGTGATGATGTTAGATGGATCGAAATTGACCCTTGCTACATATATCATACAATGAATGCCTATGAGTATCTTGATGAAATTATCTTCATCGCTCCAAAGCTAGTTGGGTATACTTCGGTTGGTATGGCCAATCCGCCTATTCCTAAACTAAATCAATGGACCATAAATCTCAAAACGGGGAAAGTAAAAGAGACACAATTAGATGATGTGGGCGTCGATTTCCCCGAAGTCCCCCCGTCTCTTGTTGGCCAACCCTTTCGCTATGGTTATACAGCGGAGTTTGAAACTTCAGGGTCCCCTTGGATTCTTGGCTATCATAAATATGATTTGGTTTCAGGAGAGCGCACTGCACATATGTTAGAGAATGGCCGTACGGGGAGTGAAGCCAGCTTTATTCCGTCTGAAAACGCGACCGCTGAGGATGACGGCTACCTTATGAGTTTTGTTTATGACCCAGAGTATGATAAAAGTGAGTTAGTCATCTTTAACGCTAAGGAATTTGGGGATGAGCCTCTTTGTAGAATTCATCTTCCTGCCAGAGTTCCCGCTGGTTTTCATGGAAGCTGGATTTCAGACAGCTAAGGTCGTTTTACTTAGCTACGTTGTATAAATTAAATAAGTCATCATTTCATTACGGCCTCTATTTAACTTAATGATGTATTTTCTGAGGCGATGATGGTTCATTCTTCCCAAACTGATAATCTTTGGAATATCTACTCTCGAAGAAGCAGCTATTCATGTTCAATTCAATGCTAGGCGCAAAGAGCCCAGTGCTGCAACAAAATAATGGACAACGCCCGCCTTCGCCGTTGTACCCGTTGGTCTAAGTCCTTCACCTTGGCCATGTAGTACCACGCTGTTGTTACACAATCTGTTGCACAAATTCCGAGTTGTTGAAGACCGCCAAGGGCAAACATATGTTTTTCAATAACTTAGATGTGCGTGGTAGGAGTATAATGGCGCACCGGGGATGCGTATAATAACTGTTTGTGTTTGTTTCCCTCTATCTGTAATTTACATCTAAGTAATTGTATTTGTATGGTTTTTATTTTTCATTGTTCTTCTGTGTTTGCCAGCAGCGTAATTATGCGCTAGGCACGGCGCTAGGCACTGACTGCATAAGTAACGCTGAAAGAATAAGATATGGCAGGTAGAGATAAGCTCACCGCAGTAGGTGTAAGGGCAATTACGAAGCCAGGTCGCCATAGTGATGGTGGAGGGTTGTATCTCCGTGTAAAACCTAGTGGTAGCAAGTCTTGGTCATTTATGTGGAAACGACAAGGCTTACAGCGTGAAATTGGTTTAGGCGCATTTCCAGATACATCATTGAAACTGGCAAGGACAAAGGCTTCTCTTGCTCGTGAAGGTTTGGCGGCTGGCGAAGATCCTAGAAGTATTTTGAGGCCCGTACCGATTCAAACATTTAAAGAAACAGCTCTCGCCTGTATGGCTGAACGAAAACTTGAAGATATGAACCCTAAAACTAAGCGTAAATGGGAAAGAACCGCATTTGAGCACTGTAAGGTTTGGCAAAATCGACCGGTTGAAAGCTTAAACCGTGATGACGTTTATAGGGTTTTATCACCAATATGGAATAAGACGCCGGAAACGGGTCGTATCGTAAGGTCTCAATTAGAAATAATATTTAACTATGCTAAAGGGCGTGGGTGGATACAGGGAGAAAATCCCGCCATTTGGAAAGGTGGATTAGAATCTGTTCTTAAACCTGTCAGCCGCAAAGGGGTTAAGCATCATGCCGCTATGCCATATGATCAGATACCTGATTTTTTCAAAGAACTCCAAAAAGGTGAAGCTATTGCAGCCAGAGCACTTGAATTTACAATTCTAACAGCGACAAGGACAAGTGAAGCCTTAAAGTCGACTATCGATGAGTTTAATCTAGAAAACGCTATCTGGACGCTTCCTGAGACGCGTATGAAGTCGGGTCGTTCTCATGCAGTCCCATTGTCCCCGAGGGCTGTTGAAATAATAACTGAGATGCGCTCTTCATCAATATCTCAATATATCTTTCCAGGTAATAAAGCGAAGCGGCCCTTATCAAACATGTCAATGTCCATGCTTTTAAGACGAATGGAATATGAAGACATAACGGTTCATGGCTTTAGATCGACCTTTAGAGACTGGGCTGGAGACCGTACGCATTTTTCTCGTGAGGTTGCAGAAGCCGCTCTCTCTCACGCAATTGGGGATACAGTCGAAAGATCCTATCGAAGACAGAGTGCTTTAGAAAAACGAAAGTCATTGATGGAGGCATGGGATCAATTTTGCACAGGATCATCGTCTAGTAATGTCGTGCCGATTTATGCATCGAGTACATAATTAATATTTGAACAAATTTAAAATATAAAAATATCAATTGCGCTATTTGTAATTTAGGGGTTTTTGCCGATAGTTCACTGTCATTCACCGAATCACAGGAGAACGTGGGATGACAAATACACTCGATACCGGCGCATTTACCGTCGAAGAGTTTTTAGCCTGGGCACGTATCAGTCGCACAAAACTATATGAAGAAATTAAAGAAAATCGTATCAAACCAAGAAAGCTGGGACGCAAGACTCTGATCTTAAGAACTGATGCTGAAGCTTGGTTAAATAACCTGCCTGAAATTCAATAAGAATTTTATATGAAAGTATGGCGGGCGGGATTACCTACGCAGGCGTCATGCATTTTTCTAAAGGAAGCTACCTGGGGCGAGAGCATAGCTTCCAGCCCGGTCCTAATGGTATGAGGGCTGCTCTCGACTATCGCGCATGGTCATAAAGTAGATACCAAACTCCATATCCGCGCTTAAGGGTATAGAGGCCAATGACCGACAAACGGCTCCGCAAAAAACGGAAGTTACGGCTTTGACAAGGGACGGGCTCGGTAAGCTTTAGCTTCACCGGCTAGGCTCGTCCTATGCCTGCTTCACTCCTAACTCTCCCCCAAAAAACACTTGAATAAGAGCATTGAACTAAGAGTTGCTTGCATAGTCTAGAGGGGGGCTATGAAAAGTTAGGGGTTTTAAAGAACTACACCGGTGGCTCTCAAAATTTCTCGCATCCACAATTGAAAAATCAGGCTTTTACAAAATTCTAATATTCCTTGCAATTTTATACCATTCTAAGTTTATTGATTTAATGTATGTATTAAACGAGTCATCCAACACGATTAGTCCTCTTGAGCGACGCACATTCACAAGCTTAAAGTTAAGTGAACGCAATCATTTGCAAAAATGGATTTTGGATCATCCTGAAATGCTTGGAGAGGAATTACTCATACTCCAGGAAGAGTTTGACGGTTGGGACGAAACGAGAGAGCGACTGGATGTTCTAGCCATGGACAAGAATGGTAGATTAGTCGTTATAGAAAATAAGTTGGACGACTCTGGAAAGGATGTTGTCTGGCAAGCTCTCAAATATGCTGCGTATTGCTCTTCATTAACCCGACAGGACATCATCAAACTTTATCAGGATTATTTAGGTCCTGAAGAAAGCAGTGATGCTGAGGTAAATATGGCGACGTTTCTTGAAGTTGAAGATTTGAGTGATGTTGAAATAAGTGAAGGGACGAGCCAGCGACTCATTTTAACAGCAGCAAAATTCCGGAAAGAAGTTACAGCCACATGCCTTTGGCTAATTGATCACGGTATTGATGTTCAGTGCAAACGTATTACCCCTTTTAGCTACCAAGACAAAGTTCTGTTGAATGTGGAGCAAGTCATTCCGCCAAAGGAAGCGCAAGAGTTTATGGTTCGTATTGGCCGTAAAAAACTTGAAGAGCAGCGAGGCCGAACAGAAAATGTTGAGCGACATCGCCGTAGGCTTAAATTTTGGGGGCAATTATTGCCGACATTATCGCAGGAAGCTGAAAAGCTATTTTCAAACAGAAGCCCTGGGAAAGATCATTGGTTATCTGGGTCAACAGGCCATTCTGGCATAAATCATAATTTCCACTTTTTAAAAGATCGTATTCGCTATGAGTTATACATAGGCAATTCAGATCACGACTATAACAAGCATATATATGATGTCTTATTGGCGAAGAAAGAACAGTTGGAAACGGCGTTTGGAGATGCCTTGGATTGGCGCCGGCTTGATGATAAAAAATCATCTCGAATTTTCGTTGAAAAGCTCACTGACAGTTATGATGAAGATAGTTGGCCAGATGCCTTTACGTGGCTTGATGAGAAAATGAATAAAGGCATCGGCGCGTTTCAATCTGAATTGAATAAGCTTAAGCTTTAAAGAAAAAATATGACGAAAATTGAAAAGAAACTTGATGTTTTCTAAGTATATCCTCTGCCATACAAAAATGACAGGTAATTTAATATATATTTTGGAGAAAAAGTTTAAAGTAAACTTTAAAAAATTTATGAATTATTTTGAGGGATTAGTATATTCGGTCTTAGTTTATCTGTAGCTGAATTGTCATTAAAGTTCCTACCTAATCTTTCATCTTCTAATTCAGGAAGAAACTCAGGGTAAAATAACTCACATAGTATCCAAATATATTTTTTTACGCCAAGTCTAGTGTTGATAGGAATTCTGCAATTTCCTGAATTCAGATGTAAGTGAGAGGCTGGGTGGTTGGGGGCCTTTTCTTCTGGGTCGTATTCAAACCGTAAGCAAGTTTTTCGTGGTTCTAGTATTGGGTTTCCTCCAAAATCAAACTCATGGAAAGGATTGTCTAAGTTTTGCTCAGCTAGGCCAGGAATAAATACAAAACGATGCCAAATAATAGTTCTGCTTTTAATACGGTACTTTAACTGAAGTAATGAACCGTCAAATAATAATGCTGAATACTGGGATGAATTTACAATATCTATGTAATGCTGTATTGAACCTTCGTGCGCTAAATTAAAATCAGCAGTTTGAGATGTATCTCCGACTTCAATTTCAATCTTGTTGCCTTGCAGCTTCTTATCTGTAATGGCATTGAATGATACAACCAACCCAATATCTATTAATTTTGCTAAATATAGGTTTAGTGCGTTAACTTTCATTATTCAATTTTCTGAGCGAGGGCTTTTAAGGCCTCAACAATACTAGGTGATAGGTCATCTTTATTCAATCTACCTGCTTCAAAAAGGGGTAATAGTTCCGATAATTTTTCGAGGTCAGCAATTTGCGAAAGTGTTTCAGTTTCATCGACTTCTTTATAACGTGTTCTCAATAAAGAAAGTTCTCTAGTATTTGGGTATTTGAATGAAAGTGCAAACTCATTCTGTCGTATTTTTAAAAACTCGCCTTTCAATGCTTTCATTGCTGAGCCAGCGCCACTAACTCTAACCCATGCTCTAGAACGTGTCATTGATGTAAAAAGTATGTTCCTTAACGTTCCGATATTGAGACCCGCATAACAATGCCCAGCTCCAACAACATATACCATTGGTGCTTCATTTCCTTTCGCTCTATATACATGAGTGATTGCTATTGATGATGCTGAAAATATTTCATTTGCTGTTCCAGTAACACCTACTAAATGAGATCTAATTTTATTTTTTTGAAGGGCTTTCATGAGCAATGGTGCCATTGATTTAGTTCTCATTGCGTCACACATAATTACCAAAATGTCGTCATGATCAAGTTCGTCTTCTTTGAGGTTTTTAGCTATTGATTTAGCAACCCAATCAAATTCCTTTTCAACTGTATCAAATTCATTAAAATTTACAGCATCGTCAGGTTGGATTAATTCGGAAAAATAAGTGGGGGTGGCGTCTGGCGCCCTTTCAAGCGTTACGTTGCGTCCTTTGTGAAGTTCTCCATTTGTGACATGGTATCCAATCTTACTCCAGGTATTGGGAGTTTCAAACATTTGTATTAAACCATTTGTTCTATCAGTTCCAAAACCCAGCCCATGAGCTGCCGTTAAATTCCAGTGTGTGTTTCGATAACAAACAGGTAGGGTGATATCTTGCTTAGGCATGCCCTTTTTGTTACTTAGAGTGACTCTAGTTTTACCCTTATGATCCGAACCAAAAAGTTCGGCTGGGGAACGCATTTCTAATTCATTTAATGTTTGAAGCTCATCGTATGCATAGATTATTCTGTGCGGGGGCTTAGTAAACATGTACAAAAGTTCAAAAAACCTTGCGGGTAAGTCTTGAGCTTCATCAACTAGTACTGCGTCATATATTTTAGGGACATCAATGTTATTGTTGATAATATGTTTATATAGTTCCTCAATGATACCTTGGAACTCTTTGCCGAAGCCAAATCTTTTAGCGTACCCAAAATTTCTTATTGGAGCGCTTACGCTCGCAGCCATTTCAGAGTACAAACCCATTGAGCCTGAGCTACCCCAGGCATGCATGACTTTAAGTCGCTCCCAATCGGGCTCATCTTGTGCAAAGTCGATTGAGAACCTTCGCACTAGTCCTTTGAGATGTTGGTAGAGCGATCGGGTGTAAAAGGATATGGCAATTTTCCAGTCAGGGTTTTTCAAATGTAGGATTGAGGCTTTCATAGCTAGAACGATAGTTTTTCCGCTGCCTGCTAAGCCTCTTATCCTTTGCGGTCCATTAGGAAATTCAATGGCGGCATGCTTTTGCGAAGAGTCTAAAGTTGCAATTTCTTGCTCAATTTTTTTAAGGATTCTTCCTTTCGAGTTTTCTTTTGAAATTTCCGATCTACTTTTCTTGGGACGCAGCGCTGTGGTACGTTCAATGATTGAATTTATTACTTTATAATTATAACTTGATATTTCTGTTAGGTTTTGAAGAAAAGTAAGTACGTTACTAGGTTGTCTTACGTATGTGTCATGTGCGTCGATATTTCGATCTCGTGAGATAGTGCAGATCGTTATGGGTACGGCGAGTTTTCTACGATTTATGAGACGCGCATCTTGGGTAAGTTTTGATGAAATTGCAGCGTAAATTCTATCTTGGTGGTCCAATACTTGCTCAGGAATGTCATCAGCTATTACCTTAGGGCCTTTCTTTAAATCAAATGCAACAATTCCAGTTGATTGGGAAATTAAGAGGCCGTCAATTTCAACGCTACCGTCGGCTGAGGTGAGAATTGGATATCCAACATAAAAAGTACCTTCCATTTCATGATCAGAAAGCCTTCTTACCAAATCCTTACTGTTATCTGTAAGCGGAATGGCGCCATAAACGATATCCATGATTGTTCTCACAATTAATATAGTTACACAATTGTTAATGGCCGGTAGATATCTAGTCCACTAAATTTGTTTGTTTTATATGAAATTATTGTAGCTTAAATTTCGGCTAGGCACAATTATAGGCGCTGGATATTAAGCTTTAAAAAAAACTGTTTTATATCAATATTTTAGTGAAAAATAATGGCGCACCGGGGAGGATTCGAACCCCCGACCCCTTGATTCGTAGTCAAGTACTCTATCCAGCTGAGCTACCGGTGCGGGTTTGCTTGCGGGAAGCCCGCCTGCAAGAGCCGCCTTAAACCCTATTCGCGGCGCGCTTGCAAGCACTTTTTATGGTTAATTCACCTCTTATTGCAGGGACCCATTGTCATATTAAAGAGGCTTCGCATAATAGCGCACGGCGACGTTATAATCAGGATAATCAGCCTCCCCGATAGGCTCAAACCCCATCTTGAGGTGGAAGGCGTGAGAAGCGGGATTGTTCGGGCGTGTATTCACTTCACAACATAGCCATTTATAACCTTGCGCCTGTGCAAATTTGGCGACGTCCTCATATAATTTATGGCCGAGCCTCTGTCCTTGTGCCGTGTGGTCGATGATCACACGGTCTATATAGAAAAAAGCGGAGAGATACCCCCGAAGCCACGTTAGATTTTTATGATCTGGATAATTCACATCATGTGCGTAGCCCAACAGAATGCCCGCGCCCTCATTGATCTGTCGCTGATAGGCGGCCCGTTGTAAAATATAATCGAGCTTGTCCGTATCCAACGGAGACAGCCAATGGACAAAGTCTGCGTTCATCCGCAGTAAATCTGCATGGTGACGCGGCTCTATGGGGCCAATCATAGACTATAGCTCGGGCTATGGCTGACGTTCACAGCCAGATATTTAATAATTATTTTCATATCTGTCTTTAATCGGCTGGGTTGAAATAACCAATATATTTTGTGTGAAGGATAGGTGAGCGGATTATAATAAGCCACACGAAAATTTCCCACACCTCTCGGAGCGAGTTAAAGGACAGTCTGCGAAGGTCTCCATTACGATGGCTACCAATTTGCTAAAGTGTTTTACGCAATGGATATCAGACGCACTTTGAGCCTGACCTTCCCGCAAGGCGGAAAGTCCTTCGCAACGGTTAGCTTTTTCACAGCCCCCGGACAGTGATTAGGTCTAGACCATCTCGGCGTGAACCTACTTACCCAACTAAATGAGCAAGAACAGGGGGTGCGGCGGGACGCAAAGGGAGTTACCTGACCGCAGATTTGCATCTGCGGCGCTACGCTGAAATCGATACACTTTATCGATTTTCCACGCTCCGCGCTATCCACACTAACCGTCCAATCATAGTGGGGATAACGCGTCCGCACCGTCCGTATGATCGGAACGAGATTAGAATAGGGGAGGAATTGGGCGCGGGGATATATCTAAGGTGTTTTATTTCCTAGTCGTCATTACCTCCCTTGTGGAGGTAATCCATTGGGTGTCGAAACTTAGGTATGGATTACCGCCGCAATAGCCTGCCCCTGTGAAAACAGAGGGCGGTAATGACAATATAGGGGTGCGTCACCCACGGGCTATTTTGGTTTCCTGACCCGAGGGTCTATACTAAGACGTATGATGGATTATCGGGTCAAGCCCGATAATGACGAGTGAGAAAAGCAAAGCAAGGGCGGAAATGACACCGAACTCATTTGTCATTCCGGCGCGATGATAATCAGAACCCGGAAGATCGACCTCCCGCATGTCGCCTTCGCTCCTGCGGAATAACAATATAAGGGTGGCGTCACCCACAGGCCATTTGGGGGGCCTGACCCCAGGGTCCATCATGCGTCTTGGGATGGATGGCCAACACAAGAGTCTGCTCTTGTGAAAACAGAGGGGCACGGGATGGGTAACCATCTTCCATCTTCATGCTGAGCCTGTCGAAGTATGACGACCTAATACAACCAAGTTCCAAGCCGTTAGACACCCTTCGACAGGCTCAGGATGAGGGGAGGTCTGACAACTAAAGGAAAGTTAGTATGTGAGGCGGCCCCGCCCTTAGATGTGCTCGGTCTAGGGGAACCCTGTGAGCCAGATTTTCGAGTCTTGCGACCGCCAATAAGTTCGGAGCTGGTTTGCGGTAGCAAAATATTCAATCCAGTGGATTGAATATAGGTGGAGAAGACCACGGCAGTGGTGTCATCATCCTGCGCCATGCGGACAACATAGCAGATTTTGGCTCAAGAGTCCCGATTGGAAAGAGGTAGTAAAATAGAGGATTCTACAGGGTTGCGGGATAGTGTCACCACAAGAGGCGAGGAGCGTAGCGACCGGGACACATAAATGACCCAAGGTGATGTAAAAGTGGTGTCACTTTGGTCCAGTAAATAAGTCGCAAAAACAGAGCTTTAGCGTCGAAGTGGGCCATAAAGGCCGCTTCGCTTTATCTTGCTCTACACACTTTATGACCCTTTTTCCGTCCTGCTTCCTCATTTTTTATCAGATAAAACCAACTCTCTCTCACTCGTTAAAGCTACCTGCACTCTTTCACTGCCGTCGTTTCATAAATAATTTTGCTATCATCAATATATTCAATCAAATGGCAACGCGGGTCGTTTGTTGTAAAATAACCGATTTTCTGACTTGAAGTTTCACCGTCACAATTAGTTATAGTGAAGCCCCCATCACCCTTAACTCTAAATTCTATTTTCTTATTCTGACTGGATAGAAACGTCTCGCGTTCAAAGTAATTTGATTGAACGCAGACGGACTTCTCCGATTGGTTAGTAAGTAGCATGTAATGTGTCTGCAAGTGTTTATCTGTCATAAAATACAAAGCTAAAACACACAGGGCAATCGCGGCAGTCACTGCAAAAGTTCGTTTCATCGGAGCGCTCATTTTCATGGGCCTATAGCAGGTGTCGTATTCTGCATAAAGCCATTATTTACCGCAAAATTGATCATAACATTTACATTTGCATTTTTGTTTTTTTGCATTAATACGCTACCATTATAGTTGTTTATTAAATCTTGAGCGCGGGCACCTGCCGTATTAGTCACCGACCTTTCGTGAGCGTCACCAAAAGCCTTTGCGACCTTAGGGCCTGTTCTTTTAGTGAGCTCAGCACTTGCCACGCCATGACGCATTGCGTCACCCGGGCCACCATTCAGGAACTTTCGTCTTAACGTCAATGGATTATCATTACTGACTTCAGCAAAAAAGTCTTCAGAAGCTGCATTTCCAATATCTTTCGCTTCAATCGCATCATTAATGCTACCAGGGTGCATAAGTGCATTAGCTCTCTCGCCAGGCCCTCGTTCGTTAAAGCCAACGTCCTTAAACAATTGTTTCTGGGAAAAAGTTTTTTGCGGGGTTATCAGACCATCAACGTTGAAGGGCAAAGGTGGTGGTGTTGGATGATCAGGGTCATCATTTCCAAACACTTGCTGACCGTCTGGATCTATATTATTTATAGGGTTATTAAACGTATAAGCATAACGATTAAAATACCCCGTATCCCCCGTATCCACAAACCCAACAGGATCCACACTCAAGAACCTCCCCATCACAGGATCATAGTATCGCGCTTGCATGTAGTTCAGGCCTGTGGCTTTGTCTTTGATGTGGCCTGTGAAGCCAGCTTGGTCGTCTTTGACATTGGTATTGCCATATTCCATCCCGAAGGGGGAGTAATAGGCTTGTTCGTCAGGGCTACCCGACACATTCGTCAGGCTGCGTGGACTGCCGAGGAGGTCAGCATGTTCATAAAGCACGCCGCCTGTGCCTGTGACCCGCGCGACGGCCATGCCGCCGGCTTTGACATAGTCGGTCTGTTTATTATCTGTGTCCTCATCCACATGCACGAGCGCCCCTGCGGCGTTGTAGACGCGACCGCAGTGAGCGCCGAAAGATGGGCCGTGAATAAATCGGTTTGGGGAACCGATTTTAGGCCCAGATTTCGGGTGTAACGGGATTACATTATCACCTCTAACTTTATGGGGCGCATTATCATTGGCCGCGCAAAACTCTTCATCATCATAAAGCGGATATGCGACGGCGGCGGACATAGACCTATGATAGTGTGTTTGGCACGAATGTACAGGCGTACTGGACTGTTAGGGCCTCACGGGGGAACTACAATCCCGTTAACAGCCCGCCTTTAATGCCGTCAATGACGAACTGAACCGCGAGGGTGGCGAGGAGGACGCCGAGGACGCGGGTGAGGACTTCGGTGAAGCTTTCCCCCAATAGTTTCATCAAGGGGCCAGAGATGAGGAACGCCAAAAGCGTGATCAGGAGCGTGACGCCGAGGGCCGCAAGGATGGCAAATTCTTGGCTTTGGCTTTGGGCTTCGGACATGAAAATCAACAGAGAGCCCATTGTTCCAGGACCCGCAATCATGGGAATGCCCATGGGGAAAACGGAAATATCTTCGGGGTCGTCGAGCTCTTCAAGCACGTCTTCGGCGCGGTCTTTGCGTTTTTCTGTGCGCTTTTCAAACACCATATTCAGCCCAATAATAAACAGCATAATGCCGCCTGCGATACGCAGAGCATCAAGGCTAATACCGAGTTTAGCGAAGAGAAATTCGCCCACATAAGCAAAGCCGAACAGGATAATTGCCGCAATAAAGACTGACTTTACGGCCATAGTGTTTTGATGTTTGCGCGACGTGCCTTTGGTCAGGGTCGCGAAAATCGGCGCGCAACCGGGCGGGTCGATGATCACAAATAAGACAGCTAAGGCTGATAAAAATAGCTCTATATCCATAAATATATCCTCTAAACGCCCTTTAACGCGCAGGAACCACGAGGGCAAGTTTGATGTGATAAATAAAGTAGGGGGGACGTATGCCAGACCATTGGGATTATCAGTCAATCGTCATAAAGGTTGGCAGTTATAACCAACGATGAATGTTCTTATTTAAGGCACAGACTTCCCGCGCAATATACGCCACGCGCGCCGCATGTTTCTCTTGATGAAATGATAAGGGGAGCTAGCGATTTTACCGAGGCGGCGGATGCGCAGCCAGCGCTTGCGAGAGACGGGCTCATACTCAGGCGTTAGGTAAGCAAAGAATTTTTCGGTCACAGCGAGCCAGCTAAATTTTTGTGCGTGGACGGCTGCGGCCTCACGTGAACATTCCAGCGCGCCGAGGCAGGCGGTTTTAAGGTCTTCATCCAAAACGCCCCCGCCGCTGCCAGGAACAATGTCAATCGGGCCTGTCACGGGGTAAGCCGCCACGGGCGTTCCCGTTGCCATGGCTTCGATAATCACAAGGCCGAAGGTATCGGTTTTACTTGGGAAGACAAAGACGTCCGCATCGGCAAAATATCGTGCGAGGTCTTCGCCAAATTTAGAGCCCATAAAATATGCTTCGGGATATTTTTTTTTCAGTTGCTCTTCTTGGGGGCCGCCGCCGACCACGACCTTCGATCCTGGAAGGTCAAGTGCGAGGAAGCTTTCGATATTTTTCTCAACCGCTATTCGCCCGACATTGACAAAGATCGGCCGAGGTATGTCTTTATAGGTGTCTTCATAGTCATTATCAGGCGCGGCGCGGCGGCTGGGGTTGAAAATATCGAGATCTACACCGCGCGCCCACGGGGCGAGGTTTTTAAATCCTCTGGCGTCTAAAAATTCGACCATCGATGGTGTGGTTACCATCACTCGCCCGCCGCTATTATGGAACGTCCGCACAAATTTATATGGCCAACTTAGAGGAATAAAAGGAAAGCGGGCTTTGATATATTCAGGAAACTTGGTGTGGTAACTGGTAGTAAAAGGCATTCCCCACTTAAGGCACATGGCGCGCGCGGCCTGCCCGAGGGGGCCTTCAGTGGCAATATGGATAGCTTCAGGAGCAAAACGGATGATACGGCGTTCCACATCGGCTTTGGCAAAGGGAGCCAAGCGAATGTCAGGGTAAGTCGGCAGGGGCATGGTCCAATAACCATCAGACGGCGTGATGGCCTCAACTTCATGGCCCATCTTGCGCAAATTCTTCATAGTTTGGCTTAGGGTACGGACCACGCCGTTTATTTGTGGCTCCCACGCATCTGTCACCAATAGAATTTTCATGCAGCTGACCTTTGTTGATACGCCGTATTTTTCGTTCCTTGCCCTATGGCATGGTTAAGCGGCTTTGGCGACTCTTTGAGGGTTCAAATTTAGGTGTAGCGGTATTTTCAGAATTATTGAGTAATTCTCATAAGGTCGTCTTGCTCATCTTTTGGGCGGGGGCGTCCTACATCATAGGCAAGCCCGAGCTTTTGTAAGCTTTGAATGACGATCCAAGCTGTATCGAGCTGATGTGGTTCGAGGCCAATTTGTGCGGATTCGGGGAAAGCATGATGATTATTATGCCAACATTCGCCGTGGGTCAGAAATCCTCCAAACCGTAAATTAGAGGCTTGCACACCTGCACCTTTGACGAGCCAATGGGCCGGGCCGGGCCGGGCCGGGGTTATGGCAAACATAAGTCACCGACCAATGCCCCCAAATGCTAATGAAAACCCGAAGGCAGCAGCCCCATAAGACCCAGCCGAGGTCGCCGATCATGAAAAGAGCGCCTGCCAGTAATAATTGAACGATCCACCATGTGTCGTCAAAAAGTCGAATGTAAGGATCGTCACGTAGTTCGGGTTCAATCTCAAGGTGAGGTGGTGTTTCAAATTTAAATGTACAAAACAGCTGCCACATCACATCTTTAATATAATCATGCGTGTGAGAAAAATAAGCATGACAAGCAGGGAGGCGTTGAGCCCAATCTCCTGTGTCATGCACACGGATAATTTGGCTCGGCCCGCCCATACCGACGAGGACGCCCATGAAGATTAAAAGCCGCGCGAGCGGCTTAGGAGCTTTGAAGCTGCGGTGGATCATCATGCGGTGCATGCCCACACTATGCCCCAATAAAAGCGTAATGTAAGTGCTGATAAGGAAGAGGAAAAAGGCAGGCCACGAAAAATAAAACGGAGCGAGTAGGCTCCCGATTATCATCATGCCTATCCAAAAGGTCTTTTTAAGGTCAAGTTTAACCGTGCCGATTTGTGCAGACGCGTTGGCGGCGCTGACTCGTTCCACAGCTTTCATCATGATGAAGAGTTCTCCAGTCGTCGAGTAAGAAGGCTACGTTTTAATAAACTGTCTGTCGAGAGCGTGTATGGCCGCAGTTGGGCGGATTTTTGTCAATTTTGCCGTATGTTACGTTTTCCCTGCATTGTCCTATGAGATGAAGTACAGCGCTGGCGAGACATTAAACGCCCTAAAACAACTGTAAAAGACCGATCTTAAGAGGCTAAAGTCTGCGTGTCTTGGACATTTTTGTTCAGGGAGGCGGTGGACGATAAATGGGGTTTGACGGCGTTGAGAAACGCGCCCTTTTGTAAAGGTAACATCAAACATTCATTCGCCCCGTTTTTGAGACATATTTCGGTATCATCCAAAGTCGCGTCTTTGAATAAACATATGAGGGGGGTGTTGGCTTGCAAATTACTTTGCTCAAAGTCTCGGATTTTTTTAATCGTTAAAACACTCTCTAGGATAGAGTTGCCTATGTTTAAGAATATCATATCAAAATGACATGTTTTCAAACTATTGACCGCTTCGAGACTATCGGACGCTATTGTGATATGTGCCCTAGGGTGAGTCAAATGGCGCGCAATAGTTTGCGCTTTAGGCCCGTCTTCACCAATAATAAGGAAGCTTAGGTTTTGGCTCTCCATTAAATCTTCCGGAACCGAATGAGGGTTCGCTTGTAGAGGGGAGGCTATGTGTGTAAGCAGTTTATTGTATTTCTCGTCTTTTGGAACATTATCAAATTGCGAAGGAGCCACCAATTTCATGGGTAAGGACAATGTGAAAGTGGTGCTCTGACCAAATTCTGATTCGACATTCAATTGCCCCTTCATAGCTCTGACTAAATCACGAGAGATTGTAAGCCCTAAACCACTTCCCCCATAAAGGCGTGTGGTTGAGCCTTCAGCTTGCATGAATTTTTCGAAAACAGTTTCCATTTTGTCAGGTTGAATGCCAATGCCTGTATCTTTTACAGAGATGTCAATAGTAGCGATTGTGTTTTCAACGTGACCTGAAACGCGAAGGGTGATGCTTCCTTTGTTTGTAAACTTAATAGCATTGCCTACGAGATTTGAAATAATTTGACGAATACGGTGCTTGTCTGCGTACAGATTCTGCGGGATCTTGGGGTCATATTCTAAGGTCAAATCTAGATTTTTTAAGTTCGCACTTGCACTAAATAAATCGATAATATTGTGGATGACTGTTTCTAAGTTACAAGGCTGAGGGTTTATGATTAATTTCCCTGACTCAATTTTTGACAAATCCAGAATGTCGCCAATTATGTTCATAAGGTTATTGCCGGACTCTAATATTACGTTTGTATAATAGGCTTGTTTCTCTGTTAATTCCGTTGTTTGCAAAACTTGAGTCATACCGAGAACTCCGTTCATGGGCGTTCTGATCTCATGGCTCATGTTCGCGAGGAATTCTGATTTTGCTCGATTAGCCTCTTGAGCGTCTTGACTGGCTTTACGTGCTTTTTTTTCGCTCAAAATCAGGACTTTTTGATGTTTGTTATTCCAGTAGAATAAAAGCCCGAAGACACTCGCGACTAGGATTAATAAGACTATGACCGCGGTCAATAGGCGGTTAATGGACTTCTCACGGATTGAAAGCAGGCGTTGGCTTTCATTTTTTTGCTTTAAATCTAAAAGCTCATGATGGTCACTTTCGGCACGGCTTTCCGCAAGAAATAAGGCTTCTCTTGAGTTAGTGACGATTTTTTGGGCGTCCATTTCTAAGGTAAAGAGCTTCTTTTGCCATGTGAAGGCCATCGCTTTCATGTCGAGCTTTTCTAAAGTTGAAACATAGTCGTGATATAAGGACCTTTTCATGGTCGCAATATGGTATTCATCGGCAATGTTAATGCCTTTCTCTAACATGTCTTTGGCTTTTGTATATTGCCCTGTGTGAAGAGCGGCGCTGCCGATTAATCGATACCCTAATGTTATTACATATTTTTGATTCAGCTTATTCCCAGCGTCTAAAGTTATTTTCCCCATCTTTTCTGCTTCGGCATAACGACCATCAAGAAGATAAGACCGGCCACGATTGCCATTATTATTAGCTTCTGCTTTTAGACGTTTATGAGGAAGCATATCGCGGGTTTGATATGCGGTTTTAGCGCGATCTAAATATTCACGGGCTTTAACCCCATTTCCTATTTTGTTATATAAGAAAGCAATTTCATTATATAAAGACGGTTTCCAATCCCGGAAGGACTGTAAGGTTTCATATTCGGGGTTCCTCAGAATTGAAAGTTCAATGTCGAGTGCATGTTGATAATCAAACGTCTCAATATATATTTCCATTAAGCTCATATCGATCATCAAGTCGAGAGCTACACTTGGATTTTCATATGCGGCTGTGCGCAGATTTTTAATGATTTCAAAACATATATCAAGATCAAGCGTTTTGGTTAAAGCTTGAATAAGGTCGTTCATTATTTTGGCATATAATTCATCATTCGCATAATCATCACGGTCATATTTTGCATAGATTTTTTTTGCAAAATCTGAGGATACACGTGTGTCAATAATATCGGTTAGGGCAATCAGTCGCCAATTGTCCAACCTTATGCGTGTTATTATGGGTTCAGACTCGTCTAACCCGTCTATGATACTATCAATTTTAGAGATGAGTTCATTGGGCGTATTATAATAGTCTTTATACATGATTTGGAGTGCGGTGACATCAATTTTCGATGTCTGCGAAGTTGAAGAGAGGCTGTGGTCTTGGGCGAACGCATGAAAGGGCGTGAGACAAAACGATAATAAATATATTATTATCATAAAGCCGAGTCTTAAGAATGAGAATTGTAGGTCTAACAGCGCGATCATTCTTGTATTGATTATTGTTTTATATGTAACTTGATATGCCATAGTGACGTTATTTATGTGTGACGAGAATGAAATATAACCTAAGAGTTGCAGTTAAAGTTGTGTTTTCTTAGTTGATCTTAAAAAATTATATTTAAAATTGTGTTTATTTAATCGAGTTTAGCTTGTGTCGGTAAAGATATGAGCGCCGCGTGTATTTTTGAGCGTAAATTTTTGGGTCTAGGATGTGGGTCAATGGTCTTTGTGATAGCGGTGTGCATTTATTAGGTCGGTTAAAGCCGATAAGCTCTTTTTAAGCGGTCTCTAGGGTAAAGACTCACTACTTTCTTGAAGTATTCACAGTTTTCAAGGGCTTAGGCCTTATGAGCTGGCAGAGCATATGGTTCATTGACTATAGCAAAGGCTTACTCGCTTAGCTCATTTCGGAGGCGTCATAAAAAATTTATAGGTAAGATCAACAACTTAACTGGCTGTTAACAAAAAATTTCCTTTTTTGGCACACAAGGTATTGACGAAAGGGGACAAATCAACACTATATATAGTGGTGAGGCGGTCGTTTCACTCTTTCTAAAGTCAAAAGCGTGACTCGAATGGCTACTTTTCGAGCGAGGGGTCTTTTGTCTTTGAAAAATTGGCGGGATCAGGTGGTCCTGTTTAGGGTAATTAAGTGATTTATGTTTGTTAGGCGCGAGCAGTTTGTAAGAAAGCAGGGAGGTATATAATGAGCGATACGACGGTGAACCAAGCATTGGATACGATGGATTTTGACGCGGACATGGATACAGAATGTGTTGAGGCAAATGCAGCATCAAAACCCGTTGGGACAGCGAAAGGCCCTGTTCTGCGAGATGTAATTGCTGGAACTGTTCGTCAAGATCGTTCACGTGATGCTCTTTTAACCGATTTTGGTAAGAAAACGCTCGTTGATCGTTATCTTTTACCTGAAGAGACCTATCAGGATATGTTTTCGCGTGTCTCTGAATCCTACGCTGATGATGCTGACCACGCACAACGACTTTATGATTACATGAGCCAGCTTTGGTTCATGCCGGCAACGCCCGTTTTATCTAATGGCGGTGCAGAGCGCGGCCTGCCGATTTCTTGCTTTTTGAACGCGGTGGACGATAGTCTTGATTCTATCGTTAATGCGTGGACAGAAAATGTCTGGCTTGCCTCTAATGGCGGCGGGATTGGAACCTATTGGGGGAATGTTCGCTCGATTGGTGAAAAGATCGGTAAAGCGGGCAAAACATCTGGTATCATCCCCTTCATCCGAGTCATGGATAGTCTGACCCTTGCGATTTCCCAAGGCAGCTTACGCCGTGGATCAGCGGCTGTTTATTTGGATATCCATCATCCAGAGATTGAAGAATTTCTTGAAATCCGCAAGCCAGCGGGTGACTTCAACCGTAAGTCATTGAACTTACATCATGGGCTGAACATTACAGATGACTTTATGATGGCCGTTCAAATGGGCTCTGAATATCCGCTCAAGTCCCCTAAAACGGGTGAGGTCATCAAGACGATTGACGCGCGTAAATTATGGCAGAAGATTTTGGAAATGCGCCTTCAAACAGGTGAACCTTATATGATTTTCTCTGATACGGTGAATAAGGCTTTGGCGCAGCACCAAAAGGATCAAGGCCTTAAAGTCCGTCAGTCTAATTTATGTGCCGAGATCATGCTGCCGACAGGTCAGGATAAATATGGCCGTCAACGTACCGCCGTTTGCTGTCTTTCGTCTGTTAACGCTGAGAAGTGGGATGAGTGGAAAGATCAAGAGGGTTTCATCGAAGACATCATGCGCTTCTTGGATAATGTCTTGCAAGACTTTATTGATAATGCCCCCGCTGAAATGGATGATGCGAAATATTCTGCCCGCCGTGAACGCTCTGTGGGTCTGGGTCTCATGGGCTTTCACTCTATGTTGCAAGCTCGGTCTATTCCGTTTGAAAGCGCGATGGCAAAATCTTATAATAACCGCATGTTCAAACATATTCGCTCTGCGGCGAATGATGCGTCTAAAAAATTAGCCGAAGAACGTGGGGCCTGTCCTGACGCGAAAGATGCCGGCGTAAAAGAGCGCTTCTCTCATAAAATGGCCGTAGCTCCGACCGCGTCTATCTCTATCATCTGCGGCGGTACGTCTGCTGGCATCGAGCCTATACCTGCAAACATCTATACCCATAAAACTTTATCGGGTTCCTTCACTGTTAGGAACCGCCTGCTCGAGGAATTACTCGAGAGCAAAGGTCTTAACACAAAGGGCATGTGGGCGAATATTTTGGAGCATGAAGGGTCTGTTCAACATTTGGACGATCTGGACGATCATGAAAAAGCGGTGTTCCGCACAGCCTTTGAGATTGATCAACGTTGGGTGATTGAACATGCCGCTGACCGTGCGCCGCATATTTGTCAGGCGCAGAGCCTTAATCTGTTTATTCCAGGCGACGCGAATAAGTGGGACTTGCATATGCTGCATTGGACAGCGTGGGAAAAAGGCGTGAAGTCGCTTTACTATTGCCGCTCTAAATCTGTGCAGAGAGCTGGTTTTGCGGGGTCAGACGACAGTAAGTCTGATATGGAAAAATCCATGGAAGCCGCCGCGCCAACCGATTATGAAGAATGTTTGGCCTGTCAGTAGCGAGACATTTTCACACCCTATAGAGGGGGCTTGTAAGAGCTTGAAAGACCCGCTGTTACGGTGACGTATAGCGGGTTTTTCATATCTATACATGTGCCAAAGGTCATCTACCTGCCCTGAGACGCCGTATATCACTGCAAGAGACGGCGTCGTCGCCGCTGATAGAGCTTTAACCTAACAGAAATGTGTGATTTAAGTGTGTTTCCAAATTTAATAGAAACCCGTAAAAGCCCCAAATGACTATTTTGATCGATCCAGAGAAGTTTAAAGACCCGCGCGTCACCGCCAAAGGTGATCGTCGTGCGTCCGTCTATTTTAAGACGCTTTCAACCCTTTGGCTAAATTCTGGTAGCCTCTGTAATATTGAGTGCGCCAATTGCTATATTAAAAGTAGCCCGACAGCGGATCATTTTATTTACCTCACCCCTGAAGACGTCGCGCCTTACCTCGACGAAATTGACGAGATGGGGCAAGGACCAGTTGAAATCGGCGTGACGGGCGGCGAGCCTTATTTGAACCCGCATATGATTAAAATCAGTGAAATGGCACTCGAGCGCGGTCATAGCTTGCTTGTGTTGACCAATGCGATGAAGCCGATGATGCGCCCGCGTGTGCAAGCGGGATTGCTTGACCTTAAACAGCGTTTCCCGGGTAAGATGACGCTCCGTGTCAGCCTGGATCACTTCAGCCCTGCGGAACATGATCGTGAGCGCGGACAAGGCAGTTTTGCCATCGGAACAAAAGGCCTTGATTGGTTGCAAGAAAACGGCTTCGCCCTTAACATTGCAGGCCGCGCGATGTTCGCTGAATCCGATTGCCAAGCCCGCGAAGGCTATGGTGGCCTCATTAAAGATCACGGCTGGGCGATTGACGCGAATAACCCGATGGAGCTTTTGCTATTCCCTGAAATGGACGAAACCGTTGACGTCCCCGAAGTCTCTGTCGCCTGTTGGGGCATATTAGACGTTAGCCCCGATAGTATGATGTGCTCATCCTCGCGCATGGTTGTGCGCCGCAAAGGCGAAGACCGCGCGGCGGTTCTGGCCTGCACATTGTTATGGGATGACCCGCAATTTGAAATGGGCAAGACGCTCAAAGAGAGCTTAAAGCCTGTGGCGCTTAACCATCCCCATTGTTCGCGCTTTTGTGTATTGGGCGGCGCAAGCTGCTCTGCTTAGATAATTATTTTCGTAAAAGGACCCCATTATGGATCATGATATAGTCAAAGAATATTATGGCGAAACCCTGCAAGGATCATCTGATTTGAAAACAGATGCTTGTGTCACCACGGGTCTGCCGCCGCTTTATGTGCGCCGTGCGTTATCTGATATTCACGATGAAGTCGCCAACCGCTATTATGGTTGCGGCCTTGTCATGCCGACGTCGATCAAAGGCCTAAAGGTTCTTGATCTGGGTTGCGGTGCGGGTCGTGATGTCTACGCCTTGGCGAAACTTGTCGGGCCAGACGGACACGTCACAGGCGTTGATATGACCGATGAGCAGCTTGCCGTGGCGCGCGAATATGAAGATTGGCACGCCGAGAAATTTGGCTATGACAAACCCAATACGCGCTTCCTCAAAGGCTACCTTGAAAAACTCGAAGACCTCGACCTCGAGCCCAATTCATTTGACCTGATTATCTCGAATTGTGTGATTAATCTTTGTACGGACAAGCCTGCTGTGTTCCGCGCAGCGCATAAGCTCCTCAAGCCCGGTGGAGAGCTTTATTTCTCCGACGTCTATGCCGACCGCCGCATGCCAGAGAGCTTGATTAAAGACCCTGTACTTTACGGCGAGTGCCTATCGGGTGCGCTCTATTGGAGCGATTATAATTCCATCGCTAAGGACGCAGGCTTTAAAGACCCACGCGTGGTTGAGCACCGCCCGCTCGCGATCCTTGATCCGCGTCAACTCGAAAAGCTTGGCGATATTCGCTTTGCCTCTGTGACAGCGCGCCTGATGAAGCTCGATAATCTTGACGCAGCCTGCGAAGATTACGGCCAAGCCGTGATCTATAAGGGCGGCATTGAAGGCATGGAAGATAAGTTCGAGCTTGATGTGGAACACCATATCGAAGCGGGACGGGTTTTCCCTGTTTGCGGCAATACGCTTGCTATGCTGAAAGACACACGCTTCGCGCCTTATTTTGACGTGGTCGGAAACGGCGACAAACATTACGGCCTCTTCCCCGGCTGCGCCGCACCCGACGTCTTCGCCGCTGTGGTAGAGGAAGGCGGGGCCGCCCCTGTTGGCGGTTGTTGCTAGACTCTAGCGAAATATAATGAAGTAGAAAGCTCGGCCTTGGCTGGGCTTTTTTTATGGGGGTGAGGCGAATAGTAAGGTTTTATATTTTATCGTGATATACTTTTAGGTAACTTAGACAGTTCTTTCAAATAGTTTGGATCGGTTCCATATATTTGGCTATCTGATTTTGAGTATATTTGATAATTATAACCTTCAACCTGCATGCGATTAAGTTCAATACTATTCTTGGGAAACAAAAGTTTATCAGCTGTAAAAATCATCGCTAAATGAGGTGTGAGCGGATAATAAAAGTCAATTTTTCATCATTGATGTTTGCTAGATTTATGATTGGTTGATCTCCAGTGATAAATGGTGATGTGTTAAATGGCTCCATTTTATCAACGAGTTTGCACCAAACTTTTTCTTGTTTCGTCCAAGCACCAAGATAATGTTGCCATATATAGTGTTGCTTGGTTTTTAGATTGGGCATAATTGAAGAAACTTATGTCGTTTTGGGAGAGTGGTGTTTTTTTGCTTACGTTTGTAGCTTATTAAACAAAAACGGCCCCTTTATCAGGAGCCGTTGATCACTTTAAATCTGTATGTGCGAGCCTACCCCGCCTCTGTGACTGGGGCGCTTTGCAGTTGGATATAGTTCTGGATGCCGACTTGTTTGATCAGGTCGAATTGGGTTTCCAGATAATCCACATGTCCTTCTTCATCATTGAGAATAGTCTGTAGCAGGTCACGGGTGCCGTAGTCGCGGACTTTCTCGCAAGCTTCGATGGCGTCTTTATACATGGGGACCGCCACATCCTCGAGCTTCATATCGCATTCGAGAATTTCTTGCACATTTTCGCCAATGTGTAATTTGCCGAGGTCTTGCAGATTGGGCAGGCCGCCGAGGTAGAGAATACGCTCGATGATTTTATCGGCGTGCTGCATCTCCTCAATCGACTCGTCATATTCTTTCTTCGCGAGCTTGCTCACGCCCCAATCGGCCAACATGCGTGAGTGGAGGAAATATTGATTAATCGCTGTCAGCTCTGCTTTGAGGGCCTTATTGAGGTGTTTAATTACGTCTTTGTCGCCTTTCATAGCGCGCTCCATTTTAATAATAAGTGATTGATGATTAAAGTCGGTCACAACCGACGATGGGTCAAGAGGCTTGAGGGCGAAAAACCCCTAAAATATCAATTATTTGCGCGGCTGAAAATCATTCGCAGCCCTAGTTAAGACTGCATTGCATGACAGATGAAACTGGCTCTTAATTGCGTGAAAATATGCGGTATCGAGTGTGGTCATTAAATAGGGCATTAGGTGAAAATTACAAAATATTGTAACGTGCAAAAATGAAAATACAGCCAACTTATATTCTTATACATGGGTCAGGTCTTGGCGGTTGGTGTTGGGACAGAGTTAAAGATTTAATGGTATCGCAAGGCGCAAATGTATATGCGCCAACATTTCCATCTACATCTGAAACTATTGAAGCCTACGTTGCGTATATTGTCGATTTGATTCACCGAGAGGATTTGCGGCATTGCGTCCTTGTGGGTCATTCATATGGCGGCATGGTGGTGACGGGGGTTGCGGACCGCGTAAGAGAAAATGTTCAACGGGTAATATATTTGGACGCGGCTGTACCGAACGATGGCGATGATTTCGCGTCTCATATTCCAAACATTTCGAAGCGGCAGGCGAAGGCAAGGCGTTCGGCCTTTCGGGCTTTATCACAAGATGGTATTTGGATAAATCCACCAGCCCCTCAACTTGCGGGCGTGAGCGATCCTGACGACATTGATTATGTCAATAAATATGCAGACCGATTTCCGCTTCAAACATGGTTAGACCCGTTACGGTTAGCGCGGGGCGGTGTCGGCGGCCTTGATAAAACATATATTCTTGCGGTGAACCCTCGGACGGATATTATGGGATATCCACAGCACGGCGCTATAGCAAAACGAAGTAATGATTGGCGATACCGAGAGATTAATTGTGGTCATGCGGCCATGATTATTGACCCTAAAGGCGTTGCCGCTCTTTTATTAGAATAAAGCCGGTGTTTTAAGGCGCCTATTCGGCGGCAATAAGATCGGAGCAAAGCTCTTGCGTGAGTAGATCAAGGCGGTCTTGAATAGAGGACTTACATGCGCCGCAATTGAACTTCGTCCCACAGGCTTTTTGCACGCCGCAGGCCTCGCGCACGCCCCGTTCATGGGCCGCGTCGACTTTTGCCGTATTAATATTATTGCACACGCAATGGATCATGCGATTCTATTACTGCACTTGCGAATGAATGTCAATGTCTTTGCGAATGAATTGCAGAGTCAAAAACCATGTGCTGAAAATCGAAATACAAATCTGTTGGGTCGTGCGTTGAATTTCTTATTTGCTCTTGGGCCTCTCGATGATCTAACTATATCCCATGAATAAACCTCTTCATATAGCTGTGTTCGGCGCGGGCTCTATCGGGTGCTATGTGGGCGGTCGGCTCGCAGCGGGCGGGACGCGTGTTACCTTTATTGGCAGGCCGCGTTACCAACAGGCCGCGCAGGAGAACGGCCTTACCCTGACCCATTTTTCCCAAAACAAGGTTCATATCCCACCGCAGCACTTTGACTTTGTCACACAGCCTTCAGGCCTCGCGGGCGTTGACGTGGTGCTTATTTGTGTGAAGTCACATGATAGCGCGGCTGCGGGGGAGAGGGTCGCGGCCCATGCGCCCAAAGGTGTGCTTGTGGTCAGTTTGCAAAACGGCGTATCCAATCCACCAGCCCTGAAGACGGCCGCACCTGACGCGCATATTTTAGGCGGGGTTGTTCCGTTTAATGTGACGGGCGGCGGGGCAGGGGCCTTTCATGCGGGGACAGAAGGCGACCTTATAATTGAGGCCTCAGATGACCCGAGGCTTATGGGGCGTCTTGAAGCGCTTTTGGCGGCGCTCCACACGGGCGAGCAAAGCGCGCGGACTGCGGATGATATTACCGCTCTGCAATGGGGGAAGCTTTTAATTAATCTGAATAACGGGATGAACACGCTGCACGGCGGAACGCTCAAATCGGGCCTAATGGACCGTGCCTACCGGCGGTGCTTGCGCGGCATGATAAATGAAGGGGTAGAGCTTTTGGCGCTTGAGGGGATTACCCCGCAAGGCTTCACAGGGGTTAGCCCCGCAAAGATGGCGCGTGTGCTTGGCTTGCCGAATTGGCTCTATAAAATTATCATGGATAGGATTATCAAAATCGATGCGTCCGCCCGAAGCTCTATGCTCGATGATTTGGAGGCAGGCCGCGCCTCAGAAATTAATTACCTTCAGGGAGAAATCGTTCGACTCGCAGAAAAACATGGACGTATGGCTCCGATGAACGCCCGCATGATGGAGGCGGTCAATGCGGCCTTTGCTGATGGCATTTCGCCGAAGATGAGCGGCGTGGAGATAGAGCGAATGATGAACGCCTAGAAATGACGGGCGACACGAAATCCTATGGTGTCCAAACCTTCATTCGGCGCATTTTGAACAAGAATTTTACCATTTGAAAGATGTTCGGCAAAGATATGTGTCGACCAATCTTCGGACCAACGATATCCAAGCGCGATTTGTTGGCGAAAGAGCGCGCGGCTCCCAAGATCTAATTGTGTTTCTTGTCTATTTCGGAAATCGGCCAAATCAACTTGGAACTGTGCGGTTTGAGCCTGTGTGAACATATCCGTAATATTAGAATCATCAATAACACTCTGAACAAGATCGGACGGGTCAGTTTCTAATGTGCCATCATGCACAGCGAGCCCAAAGCTAAAATCGAAATAGATCGATTTAGCAAAATCAAATCGCCACATTAACCCAGCCCCACCATGTGATGTTTCGCCTTCCAAGTTAAGGGTGGCCCCCACATAGGGTTGGGGCGAAAAAGCCCAATTTAAGAAATCAGGAGAATCGAAAACAACTTCTCCATTAATTGCCCATGAGCGTTCTTTGTCTGAGCCCGATCCTAAGCCTGTCCAGTCAATATCGTGAACATTTGCGCCGACTCGTACCTCACTGACCTGCGCCTGCGCGACATGTGTCGACATGAGAAGAAAACCCACTAAAGTGGTAATATGTGTAAATTTCATGATGTGCCCCAAAGAGAAATTGTCCCAACGTAATCGCCCATTCTCTATTCTGCAAAGTATATAGGGGCCTGTATTTTGTCAAGATTTTTACAAAACCGTACCGACTAAATAGATCTGGCCTTATTTAGTCGACTCTATAACGGGAATTGAATGGTGCTTGATAAACCCAAGAGTGATGAATAAGAGTCCGGTCGAGAAGCTGAGCCAAACGAGCCAACCCACAGAGGTGGCACCTCCTGTGAAGATCATCGCAAGAACAAAGACCATATCTGACAGCCATAATATGACGGCGCCAAGGCCCACATATAATTTGGGGTAGGGGCTACGTAACGCCCCAAACGCGGCGATGGCTGAGAAGACGGGGAAGAGCGCAAGGATTTGAAAACGGCTTGTTAGGGCTAAATTTAAAACTATGCCAAGAACGGCCATGAGCGGTAAAAGGGCGATGATGTTTATACGTGCCCTCGGCTTGGACGTTATTGATGAGGCGGTATAAATAAAAGCCGCATAGAGATGTGCGAGGGCGAATAATAGCCCCGCGAATGATACGGCCCCAAACGCCAAGATAACATCGGCGATAACAATTAAACCCACATAGGCGGCAAGCTTCAAAGCCGTTTTTGATTGGGCTGTGATGACAACAGCAAAAAGTAAACAAGCCTCCGCCGCGAGTTTCCAAAGAATGACCGCTGATTTTGGCAGAGCGGCGAGGGCGTCAAACGCGACCCCCGAACGAGCCATAGCGCCCAAAAGATAAGTCGCGCATAAAAAAAGGCCCAGCCCCCAAAGAGACAGAGCCCATTTGTAGTGTGGGAGTATGGCTACCCCTCCAAACTCGCCTTGAGAGAGTCTTCTTGCGGCATGCCGATCGCGTGGAAGCCGCCGTCGACGTGGTGTGTTTCGCCCGTGCAAGACAGACCGAGGTCTGAGAGCAAGTAGAGCGCTGCGCCTGCGACGCCCATCGGGTCTGTATTTTCCTGCATGGCGGCGGTGGCCTTATTAAAGCGGAACATGTGACGGCCAGAACCGATACCTGCGGCGGCGAGGGTTTTAATCGGCCCTGCGGAGATAGCGTTGACGCGAATACCGCGCGGGCCAAGATCAGCCGCCATATAGCGCGTGCTGGCCTCTAGGGCGGCTTTCGCCACGCCCATGACGTTATAGTTCGGGACAACGCGCTCACTACCCAGATATGTCAGCGTGACCATCGCGCCGCCGTCATTCATGATCTCGGACGCGCGTCGGCCTGCATCGACAAATGAGTAAGCAGAAATATCAAGCGCGGATTTAAATCCTTCCCGCGTGGTATTATCAATGAAAGAGCCTGCGAGTTGATCCTTGCCCGCAAATGCAATGGCGTGGACGAGGAAGTCGATCTTGCCCCATTTTTCTTTGAGGGTGGCAAAGGTCGCGTCCATCATATCGTCATTTGTGACGTCGCAATCACATAGCGTGTCAGAGCCAACAGACTCGGCCAAAGGCTTGACGCGGCGCAGGAGTTTTTCCCCCTGATAGGTAAAGGCGAGTTCCGCCCCTTGCGCAGCGAGTTGGCGAGCGATAGCCCAAGCAATGGAGTTCTTATTAGCAACGCCCATAATGAGGCCGCGTTTGCCAGCCATTAATGTGCCTGTTGGGAAATTTTGATCGCTCATGAATATATCTCTTACGCTGTCTGTTACTGCGTGTCGTTTAGGCGAATTTGCGCGCGGTGGCTAGGTAAAAAGCAAGGAGGCCACATTGATTATGGTTAAGGCTTTGTTACGAAGGATGGTTAATAGAGCTTTAAGCTATTCTTGACATTGTTCTAAGTGATTCGGTTACGGAGTAGCTTCATGATATTCAAGTTTGAGTTTAAAATGATTGTTCCTGTGGTTGCTGCGGTGGCTTTGGCAGCATGCTCGGCTTATGGAAATGAAGCGGACCTTTATGGGGTACAGCATGCTTACGGTGTTGATCAAGCTTATGGAGCTAATCAAGCTTATGCGGACGCCTCTTATTATTCTGAAATGGCAAGTTTTAATAATTCACCTTGTTATTCTGGGCCGCAAGGTTATGGCGGCCTACGGGGCGGGCAAGCTCCGACGCAGGTTGTCAAATCGCGTTATGGTTATGTGCCTGAAGGGTTAGGTTGCGCACCCAGCGGTTACTGGGTCCATCCGCAGCCGCAATATGTTGTCGAGAATCAGATTGTCCAACAACAGGTCACAGAACAAGTGGTAGCCCCCACAATCGTTGAGCCAAGACCACAAGCTATCGTCATTGAGGCCTGTCCTGATGGGCAATATAGAGCCAGCAATGGTGAGTGTGCGATTGTGATAACCGAAGCGCCCATAGTTTCTGCGCCCGTTTATACACCTCCGATTTATACGCCGCCGCAAAGCTTTCCTGTGCCCGTCGACGCGCCTATTATTTCTTACCTACCTGTTCGAAAGTAGAACTTTTGATATGTCGTATAATAAAGCCAATCATGACATATTAAATTTTAATCCATTCGACCTAAGTGTACCTGATTAAGAGTCGCGGGCCTGACCATGAAAAGAACATGTTTAATTATTGGGGCGCGTGACACGGCAGGTGCTGCGATTGCCCATGCCTTTACGAATGAAGGTCTAACGGTGTGCATGGCACACCGTTTGTTATATGCAGAGGAATTAGAAGATCTGGCCGCCGATATTCGCCGTAAAGGTAAGCGCGCCTTTGCTTTTCCTGTGGATGTGCAAGATGAAGAGGCCGTATTGGCTTTATTTAAGCATATTGAATCAGAGCTCGGCTCTCTTGAAGTCGTCATTTTTAATATCGACGCCGATGTGAAAGTCGCGATTACTGAAACAAGTACGAGTGTTTACCGAAATATATGGGAAATGGCGGCCTTCGCAGGATTTTTAGCGGGGCGTGAAGCTGCGCGTCATATGGTTCCGCGTGAAAGAGGCATGATCGTTTTTACAGGAACCTCAGCCAGTTTACGGGGCGCGGCGGGACTTTCTGCCTTTGCGGGAGCGAGACATGCGCTCCGAGCCTTGGCGCAATCAATGGCCCGAGAGCTTGGTCCGAAAAATATTCATGTTGCTCATGTGGTGATTGATAATCCTGTCGATCAAGGCTCTACGCGTGATGAGATGCAAATTTCGGATGATAATCCTGCAAAACAGACCAACCTCAATCCAGACCATATTGCACGCGCTTATGTGAACTTATATAAGCAGCCCCGTTCAGGTTGGACAGACGAGCTGGATTTGAGAACGAATATCGACAAATGGTAGCGTAACGACGCTGTGACCTATGTCGTATTATATTGTCTTTGAGGCGCGTAAGCAAAAGTGGGCCAATTCTAGAAAAAAGCACGACGGAAACTACTCCTTAAAGGTTTTGCGCTAACAACACTTTATATGAGAGCGGGAAAACCCGCCCATTTTAAGGTGAATGAATATGGCTTTGGGCCCTAAGTTACAGCAGCGGCAGTCGCAATCATTAGTGATGACGCCGCAACTCCAGCAAGCGATTAAATTGCTGCAGCTTAATAATATTGAGCTATCAGCCTTTATTGATGAACAGTTGGAAAAGAACCCCTTGCTTGAGCGCGGAAACACGACGGATAATCGCCGCGACGAAGGGGCGACAAGTAAAGAAGATCTCAGTACCCATGGCGATTTATCTCTCGATGCACCAAGTGCGGAAGCCAGCACATCTCTAGACGCGCCCGATCACGCAGTTGATAGTGAAGCCAGTGTGGCGGATCGTCAGAGTGCAAGTCAGTCTGATAGTTTAGATCGTCACCGCTTAGGTCGTGATTTCTCTGTAGGCGGGGGTGACGATGGCTTTAATCCGATGGATAATCAGGCGAAAGTTACGAGTCTTTGTGATATTTTAACTGAGCAATTAGGGGTGTCCATTCATGATGAAAAGGACAGAATGATTGGTCAATACCTTATCGACCAAGTGGATGAAAATGGTTATTTTCGCGGTAGCCCTGAAGATATAGCTGAACGGCTTGGTGTTTCGGTTTTACGTGTGAAGTCTGTACTTACGACGCTTAAAAGCTTTGAGCCGACAGGAGTATTTGCGCAAAGTTTGGCCGAATGCCTATCTATGCAATTAAAAGAGCAAAAAAAGCTCGATGATGCGATGGAAATTATTCTTGAAAACCTTGAAATGGTGGCGCGCCATGATTTATCAAAGCTGGCAAAATTAGCGCAGCTTTCGCTTGAAAGATTGAAGGAGCGCCTCGGCGTAATTCGGACGCTATCGCCTAAGCCGGGTTTGGCTTACGGCGGAGATATGGCGGCCGCCGTCGCGCCTGATGTGTTCATACGTGAGACCCCGCAAGGCGGTTGGACGGTTGAGCTCAACACGGAAACCTTGCCGCGCATATTGGTCAATAATCAATATATGGCGGAAGTCTCGAGCTTAAAAAGTGATGACGCGACTCAGTCCTTTATCAGTGAATGCCATCAAAATGCTAATTGGCTCGTGCGCTCTATTGATCAACGGGCGCGGACGATTTTAAAAGTTGCGAGCGAAATTGTGAAACAACAAGATGAGTTTTTCGCCTTTGGTCTTGATCATATGCGTCCGCTGAACCTTAAGACGGTCGCTGACGCCATTGAAATGCACGAGAGTACGGTCAGCCGTGTGACATCGAATAAATTTATGTCGACACCGCGCGGCATGTTCGAGCTAAAGTTTTTCTTTTCAGCCTCTATCCCGTCCGCAGGCGGTGGGGACTCTTATAGTGCAGAAGCTGTTCGCCATAAAATCAAAATTCTAATCGGCGAAGAATTTGATGTTAAATCCGTAAAGTCGGATGATAAGCTTGTATCGCTCCTCCGCGCTCAAGGCGTTGATGTGGCGCGTCGTACCGTGGCGAAATATCGTGAGAGCATGGGCATCCCGTCGTCTGTTGAACGACGCCGCATCATGAAAGCCCGACTGTAAGCCTGAACTCCTGATTTCGGCATGACCCTTCACCTATGTGTGTGAGGCGGTGTCGTTGTGCGCGGCAAGACTTCATTTACCCTGCTGCATATGATTTTTATTATATAGGTGTGCCCAGTGCCTAAGTGTGCTACAGTAGATACACCATAACATAACAAAGGAAATTATATGCAGACCCAAATTGTCTCTAAAGGTATTGATGTTTCTCCCGCCCTCCGTGAACGAATAATGGGCAAAATTGATGAAATGATGGACAAATACATACATAGAGAGGGACAAGCTCAAGTTTCAGTGAGCCGCGAGGGGTCTGGATTTCGAACCTTATCATCTGTGCATCTTCCGTCAGGGGCAACCTTAGAAGGACAAGGCAATGGCCAAGACGCATATGCCGCCGCAGACGAGTCTATGGAGCATCTTGAAAAACGCTTGCGGCGCTATAAACGTCGGTTGAAAGACCATAACGCTGCGGCGAAATCAAAGGAAAAAGCCAAGTCTTTTTCGATGTTTACCTTAGAGAACCCAGTCAGTGAAAATGAGTCGGATGATGCCACCAGTTCAGCCGCAAACGCTGAACCTATGGTGATTGCAGAGGCGACGGGAGAGGTCAGAACGCTCACACCTGGCATGGCCGCGTTGGAGCTAGGCTTGGCTGATAATGGGGTCGTTGTGTTCCATAATGCCAAGCACGGCGGGCTAAATGTTGTCTTCAAACGCTCCGACGGAAATATCGGATGGATTGACCCGCGCGAATAAAATGCTATAGGGCGCCCGCAGGCAATGGCTCGGTAAGGCCGCTAGGGTATAAACATGCAGGACTTAATCACGGCTTCGCGCGTCGCTTACGGCGTGCATGCGACCAGTAAGAAACAGCTTTTTAACGAGTTGGCGAGCCTTATGATTAAAGGCGTGGCTGAACTTGAAAATGTCGCTCCGCGCGATATTGTCAGCCCTGCGCTCGAACGTGAGCGTCTTGGCTCCACGGGTGTCGGTCACGGTGTGGCCCTCCCGCATGCCCGCGTAGCCGGGATCGAGCAAGTTTACGCCGCCTTTGTCCGCCTCAAAGAGCCGATGGATTATGAAGCGATTGATGAGCGGCCCGTTGACCTTGTCGCCATGATTATCGCCCCTGAAAATGCCGGCGGTGCGCACCTACGCGCTCTCGCCCGCCTCTCGCGTCAATTACGCCGTGAAAACACCCGCGCCCGCCTCCGCGCCGCCCCCGACGCCCAAAGCATCTATATTATCCTGTCGGATGATAGTGCGACTGTTGCTGCTTAAGGGGCGTTTGGTGGGATGGTTACCTCCTAAGGGGACATTGAATTGCCTGTGGATTATGAAATACTAGTTCTTAGGCTTGAATAACATTAAGTATCTCATTAAGGTTGTATTCTAAGATGGGGAATTAATGTCGGGTAAAACGAAAAAGAAATTTGTATTAAAGCAATGCGTGGTTCCGTTGGGTTCTAACATTTCGCTAGAATCAGTGATATCTGAAATTGGTACTAAATTTCCAAATCATAAAGATCGGACTTTTAAGACAGAACTGTTTCGCTCTCGATCGATTTCATATGTAAAGCCATCACCAAACGGAAAACCAGGGTTTTTTGTCGGATTTTGTCTTCTTGACGAAAGTGCCATCGGTCTTGCGGATTCGAAAACTTCCAACGAAACTATTGATGTAGAAGAATTCGATGTTCCAAAAGATAAGGCTTGGTTGGATTCAGAGGTAGTGTTGTACATAGTTAAAAACCACGTAATTGCCTGCAATATTGGTAACAACGAAAAAGCTATCAGCACAATAATAACAGACTTAGCAAAATCGGGCGATATTTTGGCCGACGATAAACACTTAGTCTTATCTGACGTTCCAAATAAACTCACTATAGAACACGTACACAAAGTTGGCGTGAAACATATAGATCTAGATATAAGTTCCTATTTGGCATCGTTAGATTATGTGAAATCTAAGAAAGCTGACAGAACTATTTTTAGCTCAATTTTCCAAAGTCCTATAAGTCCAGAAGATGTTACAAGACGCACAAAATCAACTGGTCGGTTATTTTTAAGTCGTGGCGGAAAATTTAAAAAAGAAGAAATTGCTCAGGATGAGTGGTTGACTAAAATTGGTGCGGATATCCTATCCGAAGGGGTAGAGGACTATACCATTACCTTAGAAGATGGAAATCAAATCAGTTCATCTAAATTGCGGGTCAATAAAACAGTCAGTTTAAATAAAAAAGGTAATAACACCTTTAGTAGAGAGCATGCTCATTTAGCACTTTTAGAATATTATGATGAGTTAAAAGCTTTAGGAAGCTTTAGCTGGTAGAAAATATGGGTTCAAAATTAAAAAAAGCATGGTTCATAATTACTGTTGTAATATCTATTATATTTGCTGTCGTTGCTTTCAAAAGTCCTGACAAGTTCATCCCAATGAGTGATTTATTGGCAACAATAATAGCGATTTTAATCGGTGTTTCTTTAGCTATTTCAGCGGTTTTAGCTAGTCCGCCTAAAATAGACGAAGCTATATATGCGTCTTCCGAAGATAGAAAACGTGCTCAAAAAATTTTAGACGAAAATTATATTTCGATGCTTGAAGCGCAGAAGTACTTATTCTGGGTTTATTATATATCCTTGATGCTAGCAGTTTGTTTGAAGTTTGTAGATATATATTTTGACGGAAAGGCTAACCCTGCTCTCTATAATACCATCGGTTTTAAAGTTGTAGCTACTGCTTTTGCTTGCGTGTCGAGCCTTGCTTTACTTTGGTCAGCTACACTACCCACGCTACTGCATCAGGTTAACATCCATAAAATGAAATTTTAAAACTACTTTTTATTCCACAACCAATGGACATTTTCACCTTATGGTTTTGACGTAGGTTGTAGGAGCTTTTCAAATATTCTTCGCTCCCCCACCCACCCACGTAAAAACACATGACAGCCTCCGCGCCCCCGTTTAAGAGGGCGGTATGGACGTACAGGACAAAGCTTCAAACCGTTATATCAACCGAGAACTGTCTTGGTTGCAATTTAACAGCCGTGTGCTTGAGGAGGCGAAGAACCCTGATGTGCCTTTGATGGAGCGTCTGCGGTTCCTGTCGATTTCCGCCAGTAATCTCGATGAATTTTATATGGTGCGTGTGGCGGGCCTGCGGACGCAAGAGCTTGCGGGTCACGCCGAATTGTCGGCGGACGGAATGACCGCGGGCAAGCAGTTGAGCAAGATTACCAAGCAGGTGGATAAAATCACTAAAGCGCAGGATAAATGCTGGACTGACCTTCGTAGCAAAATGAAGAAGCAAAACATTCGCGTTCGTAATTTTGACCGCCTATCAGAAGATGAGATCGAGACAGTTCGCCAATTATATGAGCTTAACGTCCTGCCGCTGCTGTCTCCGATTTCTGTTGGCCCCGCGCAACCGTTTCCCTTTATTGCTAATTTGGGTTTTGGTCTGGTTGTCGAATTAAAACGCGGGGGGCATGACGACGAAAATCATTACGGTTTGATACCTGTTCCCGCCCATGTACCGCGCTTTATTCCTCTGTCGATTTCGCCCAAAGGGAAAGCCCGAGAATATGTGTCGATTGAACATGTGCTAAAATATTTTGCAGGCGGGCTTTTTTCCGATGCAGAGATTTTGGAGTCGGGCACGTTTCGCGTAACCCGTGACAGCGATATTGCCGTTGACGAAGAGGCGGAAGACCTTGTGCGTCACTTTGAATTCCTGCTCAAAAAACGTCGGCGCGGACGGGTTATCCGCCTTGAGCTGACGGAGGTCATGTCCCGCGATATGCGAGAATTCCTGATGGAAAGCTTTGAGTGTTGGGATGAATATGTTCAGGACAATTCCAATTTCATCGGCATGAGTGACCTCTCGCAATTAATTACAAGCCAGAGACGAGACCTTACATTCAAGCCGTTCCAAGCGCGCTTCCCCGAGCGCATCCGTGAATTTGACGGCGATTGTTTCGGGGCGATTGCCGCGAAAGATATCCTGGTTCACCATCCTTATGAAGAGTTTTCCGTGGTCGTGCAATTCCTTCAGCAGGCCGCCCATGACCCGCATGTCTTAGGCATTAAACAAACCCTCTACCGTACGTCTGATGATAGTCCGATTGTGCAAGCGCTGATTGAAGCCGCAGAGAACGGTAAAAACGTCACGGCGCTGCTTGAGTTGAAAGCGCGTTTTGATGAGGCGACGAATATTCGCTGGGCCCGAGATTTGGAACGGGCAGGGGCGCATGTGGTCTACGGCTTTGTTGATTATAAAACTCATGCCAAAGTCTCCTTGGTGATCCGCCGCGAAGGGCAGAAACTGCGGACCTATACTCATTTGGGAACGGGTAATTACCATGCGCAAAATGCGAAGATTTATACCGACCTCGCGTTGTTTACCGCCGACCCAGCTATGGGCCGTGATGTCGGGCAAGTGTTTAACTTTGTCACAAGTCAGTCGCCGCCCAAAGAGCTAGAGAAATTAGCCATTGCTCCCATCGGTCTACGCGAGACAATATACGCGAATATTGACGCCGAGATGGCTCACGCCAAGGCGGGCCGCGCGGCCTCGATTTGGGCGAAGATGAACGCCCTCGTCGATAGAGGTGTGATTGATAGGCTTTATGAGGCCTCCCAAGCGGGGGTGCAAATTGACCTTGTCGTGCGCGGGATTTGTTGCCTACGACCCGGTGTTGAAGGCTTATCTGAGAACATCCGCGTGAAATCTATTGTTGGGCGGTTCTTGGAACATTCGCGTATTGTCTGTTTTGGCAATGGGGCGCATCTGCCGAACCCGAAAGCGAAGATCTTTTTCTCCTCTGCGGATTGGATGCCGCGTAATCTTAATAACCGCGTTGAGACGTTTATCCCTGTGGAAGACCCGACGGTACGGCGGCAAGTTCAAGATCAGATCATGGTGGCGAACCTAAATGATAATGTGAATAGCTGGGCGATGCGCGAAAATGGGCGCTATAGTCGCGTCAGTGTTGATGATGGGACGGAGCCGTTTTCGGCCCATGCCTATTTCATGAATAACCCCTCTCTATCGGGGCGCGGTAAGGCGTTGGATTATAATGCGCCGAAAGTTTTGACCCTGCCTGTTCAACATGAGGCACCTGTTAAAGCGGCTGCTACGCTTACGCAGGATAAGTCTTAATGACGGGTGATTATGTGACGCCGCAAAGGCGGATAGGCGTCATTGATATTGGGTCTAATTCCGTTCGCTTTGTTGTCTATGAACTGTTCGGCGCGAATTTCACGCCCGTTTATAATGAGAAGGTTTTGGCCGGCTTAGGGCGAAGCCTACGCCTAACAGGCAAGCTTGATCCCGGCGGGATGATCCTCGCGCGGCAAGCCTTGCTGCGGTTTAAAATATTATGCGGGAGCCATGATCTTAATGAGGTCTTGATCGGGGCGACAGCCGCCTTGCGTGAGGCCGAAGATGCGCAAGATTTTATCGCTGATATTTACGAGGAAACGGGATTTGAAATACAGCCTTTATCAGGTCTGCAAGAGGCGGAAGTTTCTGCTCTTGGTTTAATTGCAGCAGAGCCACGCGCGAAAGGTATTGCCGCAGATTTGGGCGGTGCGTCGCTTGAGATTATGCACATTGGCGACAAGAAAATATCGAGTGCGAAAAGTTTTCCAATAGGCCCGTTTCAAATTTTAGGACGCGACCTCACTCAAGATGCGGCCTATGATTTAGCGACCTTACGTCCCCTTATCCGCTCACACCTTAAAGAGGCGTTGCCGTACCGTGACGGCACGCCTGATGCGCTCTATCTTATTGGCGGGGCGTGGCGAAATTTGTTTGCTGTGCATCAACGCAAGGTTCGTTACCCGCTTAAAACTATGCAAGCCTATAGCCTTAATCATGACGCCGCGCGGGATCTAGCGCAGTGGGCTTACGGGGAGGGTCGGCGGGAACTTCTGACTTGGCCCGGTGTGAATAGTCGCCGCGCCGAGACATTGCCGTTTAGCGGCTTGTTACTAGATGAGCTTTTGAAAACATACAGGCCGAAGTCCGTGATTATATCGACGACGGGATTACGTGAAGGGTTGATTTACCGCGCCCTGTCTGACGATCTTAAAGCGCGGGATGCGCTCTTTGATGGATGCCGAGATTTAGCGCAGGGCAGTTTGCAAAACAAATTTTTCGCGCGTCCGCTTTATCAATTTCTGGCGCAAGCCGAGACCGCTTTCCCGAAAGCGTGGCCGACTGTTGATGAAGACCGGCTTCGCCGCGCGGCTTGCTTTCTGGCGGGTGTTGGCAAGGGGCTGCACCCTGATTACAAAGCGGCGCTCGTGTTTGAAGATGTGCTCTATGCGCCCTTTTCTGGACTGACCCACAAAGAACGCGCCTATCTGGCGGTGATGCTCTATGCGTCTTATACGGGCAAAGAGCGCGCGCCTAATCAGGCTGCGGTGGATCATTTATTGACCCCAAGCGAGCAATTGGCCGCGCGTATTTACGGGACGGCCATTCGTCTCGCTGTGGTCGCTTCGGGCCATTCAGCGGATTTGTTAGCGGAATTAAACCTCTCGCATACAGGCGAGAGCCTCTCTTTATCGGCGAATGGGGCCTATAAAAACCTCATGTCTCAGCGGGTGAAATTGCGCTTTAAGCAATTGTGTAAGGCGGCGAAATTGACGCCTATATTCGGGGCGTAACTCGCTTGCCAAGGGCCTGCCCCTTGTCAGCGACCTATAAATGCGGTTAGCTTAAGCTGTTCAACGCCAGTAGGAGAATCGTTTTCAGTTTAAACACGCCTCGTTATTTTCTCAGTCACTACAGCTATAAGTGCGACGACGCGCCGTCTTCGGCCATAGGGAGGCGGAGATGAGCGCCGTTGATATGGGCTTGCCAGAGTTGATAGGCCATGAGGTGCGTGAGGGGACGGCCGTCAAAGCAGGCACCTTTCCTTGTTTGATTTTAAATGCGGATTATCAGCCGCTCTCTTACTTTCCGCTTTCATTATGGTCGTGGCAAGATGCGGTGAAAGCCGTGTTCCTTGACCGCGTGTCCGTCGTCAATGAATATGAACAATTAGTGCGTTCCGCGAGTTTTGAGATGCCAATTCCGAGCGTTGTCGCCCTTAAAGATTATGTACATCAGAACCGCTCCCCCGCTTTCACGCGGTTTAATCTGTTTTTGCGCGACGGCTTTGAATGTGTTTATTGCGATAGCCCGCATGAGCTGACCTTTGATCATTTAATTCCAAGGCGGCTTGGCGGGAAGACCCATTGGGAAAATATTGTTGCGGCCTGCTCAAGATGTAATTTGAAAAAGGGCGGACGATTGCTACGCGATGCGGGTATGCGCTTGCGTCAACAACCGTTTCGGCCCACCATGCACCAATTACAGGCTCAGGGGCGGAAATTCCCACCGAACCATTTACATGAGAGCTGGCTTGATTATCTATATTGGGACATTGAATTGAAAGCAGATCACGAATGAAGCGATTACATCCTTATGCAATTATCCTCGGCGTCGGCGTGGGCATCGCCACACTGGCCACGCTCCGCCATCCTCTCTTTGCTCTGCTCCTTGGTGTTGCAGCGACCTTAGGTCTTGATATGGCGATGAAGCCTCGTGTTGAAACTAAGGGTGAGGATAAAGATAAATAATGCGTGCGGCTTTAGGTTTTATAGCGCTCGTTGCTTTGGGCCTCACCGCGTGCAGCGATACATCACCGAATGTGATTTTAGAAACCAGCGCGGGTAATATTGAGATTGAAGTCTATCCAAAAAAGGCCCCGCTGACGGCGGCGGATTTCCTCTATCATGTAGACGAAGGGCTTTATGATAATCAAGGCTTCTACCGTGTTGTCACCCCTGCCACTGACCCGCTTGATATGGGCATGGCACTGATACAAGGCGGACGGCTCGACCTCGTGCCCGTCACGCCGAGCGTTGACCATGAAGGCACGGTCGCCTCGGGGCTGTCCAATGTCACAGGCAGCGTGGCTATGGCGCGCGACGCCGTTAACACAGGTAGCGCCGCTTATTTTTTCATCAATATGGGGGATAATATTTTCCTCGACGAAGGCGGAACGCGCAACCCTGACGGCGCAGGCTACGCTGTGTTCGGAACTATCGTATCGGGCCTTGACGTGGCGAAAATCATCCAATCAGGCTCCGTCGCCGCCACAACCCCGCTCTCGGGAACCGAAAACCAGTTTCTTGAAGCGCCGATTGTGATTAAGCGCGCTTATAGGAAGTAGGGTGGGTTAGGCCGTATTTGCGGCGTGATTGAGAGGGTTAGATTCCCCTAAGATGGTAGTTCACGAGGTTTACTAAAGGTTGATCCGAGTGATGTAGCAATTAAACTCGCAGAATAGGCTACCATATTTTTTGCCTGTACCTTAAGAAGGAGCTACGTTTACAGCTTTGTTATTATGGAGAACACGGGTGATTTCTAACGACAGAAAAAGAACAATTGATCAGGAAGTCGAGATATTGAAACTGTCATTTCAGACACATCATGCATGGCTGAAACATTATGATAGCTTGTTAATTGCAATTGTTACTTTTGTTGCAGGTATAGTGCTTGGGTTCTTTGCTATAAATATCGAAAACTACAACTTCGCAAGGAATGATTTGAGCCTAAGAGGCGTGATAGAAGCATGTATTCTTTCTGTACTGCTTATATTTTCAGCGATTGTTTCTTTGGTTATGTTCTTTCAAGTTAAAGCGGCGTGGGCGCGCGTGACAAAAATCGAAAATGGCCTTGGTTTTTACAGTGGTTTCGAACTCCTTAAGGGTGAAAAGATATTCTCGGATGAGATGCTGAAAACGCCGAATAAAGTTCCCACATTTTTCAAATTAGCCCTGATGATGCACATTGTATTGTTTCTGTTAATTTGGACGCATCCGTTTATCTCATAAGAACTTGATGTCCGTAATGACGTTGAGAGCAATTACTATCGCAACGGCTTAAACTCGCCCAAGATAAGACAGGGAATAGCAGGCCATCCCCTAAAACAGGCTCCTACACGCGCTCACCCCAAAAGCGCTATTAGCCCGGTTTTGTTGCGCTACCGCAGTTCTTGATTTCATCTTTTGTGACTGAAGACAGTTCGAGCTTAGGGGCTGATCTATCTAATTTCACGGGAACGGATTTGGTCTTTAGGAAAGATTCTAAAGTCCCTTTTTCATGCATATCGCGAATATCATCGCTGCCGCCACAATACTCACCGTTTATAAATATTTGAGGGAGGGTCTTTACGCCCGAATAGGTTTTAATCGCTTTGCGTAAATCGTCTGACTCCATGATGTTTTCATAACCATAGGTCACACCATAATGGTCCAAAACTTTTACAGCTTTAGACGAATAGCTACAAAAGCTGTCCCTTGGTTTTCCTTTGATAAAGATAACAACCTTATTTTTAGAGAGGCTATTTTCGATATAATTTTGCATAATTTAACGCCTTAATTTTTTCTTTAATTAAAATGGAACCTGACGCGCTTAACCCAAAAGCGCTCTTAGCGCTGATCTCTGTGCACTAATATCGGCGAGGCTGAATTTATCGAGTGTCGCGTAGAAGGCCGCTTGCGCTTCGGCTAAGGCAGATTTCAGGCCGCAGCTTGGGCGGATGCAACAAGTTCCGCCGTTGGCGTGCATACAATCGACGAGGACCGAGCCGTCTTCTGTGGCTCGTAATATGTGGCCAATATTTATGGTTTCTGCCGCCCGCCCTAAGGTCATGCCGCCCGCGCGTCCGCGCTCTGATATGACGTAGCCTTCACGTGCCAACCACTGCGCGGCTTTGGCGACATGGTGGAAGGAAATGCCGTAAGCCTCGGCAATCGTCTGTGCGCTCGCTTTCTCCCCGTCATGGGTGGCAAGGTAAATTAAAACCCGTAAGGTATAATCAGAGAATGTGGTTATATTCACGGGGCTTTATGTCCTTTAAATTTCAAGCTTGATCTTTTTATAAACAGCTTTTATATAATACGCAAATAATATACGTATTAATGGATATAGCATGGCATTTCTAAGATTTTTGGCAAATATGTTTCTCTTGCCAGGGACACTTGTTCTGAACGCTATGGATATTTCCGTTGATAGCGACGGCGGTATTTTCCGCTCGCTGATTAATATGATTTTTTGGGGCATTGTTGGCGTAATGATTATCGTGCCTATTATGCTATAGTCGCCATGTCAGCGCGGCTTACGGAAGATGACATTCGGCGTGTCGTTCGCGCCTTTTACGCAGAGGTTCAAACGGACGCGTTGCTCGGCCCTGTATTTGCCCAGCGAATTGCGCCCAGTGCGTGGGATGCCCACATGGAGCACATCGGTGATTTCTGGTCATCGATCTTTTTGAAGACGGGACGTTTTACGGGCAGGCCCATGCAAAAACATGCAGGTCTAACCGCTATCACTCCCGCTCATTTTACCCGCTGGCTCAGCTTATTTTCTGATGTCTCCAATCGCGTCTTGGATGAAGCTCAGGCGAGGGCCATGCAGGAAATGGCGAACCGTATCGGTCAAAGTCTGCAAATGGGTCTCGCTGTGCGTCACCAGTCAGCTAGCAATAGCGATAATCCGTTTAAGAGCTTTGGGCTTAAACTCCCGACCTAAGCGCAGTTTTATTGCTGAACGGTCGTCTTTCGCAAACCAAATCCTGCGGTAAAAACGGCTGCCGTGCCGCTTATAACCATATTCCACGCGGCCATTGAAAGGCCAAGGAAATGCCACGCGGCTTCGCTACAGGCGGGCGGCTTAACGGGTTCGCTCAGGCTATTGAGTAAGTCAGACCCTGATGAGATCGTGTCGAGGTCAATATCTCCGCCAAGGCACGTCTTCGGGCCCTCCCACCATTTATACTCAACCCCCATATGCCAAAGGCCGAGCGCCGCGCTAAACAGCAGGGCCAGCACGATGAGGGCATTGATATAGCGAATATCGGGTTTACCAGCATAGCTTATAATGAGCCCTAAAATAGCTACACCAATCACAAGCTTATGCGCATGGCGCTGCCAATAACACATTTGGCAGGGGACATAACCAAAGCCATATTGGAATATCCAGGCCCCAATCAGCAATCCTGCTGACACACAGAGGGCGAAAAGCGGCATGGTATTGGCTGTTAAAAGTCGTTTTATCATGGAATTTCTATAGAAAATTGGAAGAGGTCTGTCATGTGAAGACTTGCTCATGTGGCATAAGGATTATGCGGTAATTGGCACGTAAATTGCTTTTTTATCCCCTGAAACGAGAATGTTTCGCAAGAATTGTATTATTTTAGGACATAATATTGATTAACAGTGATTTAATATATTGAAATCACTGAATATTAACGACATAAACAATTGCGTTTTTGGACGCTGGGAGGAAACGTGCCGCATAGTTTTGCACATATTGGAGAAGAATTAAAGAATCGCCGCCTAGAGCGTGGTGAGACTTTGTCTGCGATAGCGAAACGATTACGCATTTCTGTGACTTATTTGAATGCTATCGAAGAGCTTGACGCTGATAGCTTCCCAGCTTTGAGTTATGGTATTGGTTATGCGCGGTCCTATGCAAATGTACTTGGTATGCCCGCAGACGCTGTGGTTGAGCGTTTCAAGGCTGATTTGTCGATCCGCAAAATTGCGGCCTATCAAGGTCCAAAGCAGCGGGTGAAGCAACGTCGTTTTATGTTGCCTAAGGGTATTATATCTGGTGCGGCTGTGACGATACTCGCCGCATCTCTCGTCGGTTGGTTTGGCGTTCATGCCGAAGACCAGATCGAACCAAGTTCGACTCTAACGGCCGTGGCTGATATTGACGTTCGCGCAGAAGCCCCCTTGCCGTCGGATATGTACCGATTAACAGCAGTAGGCCCAAGCTGGGTTGAAATCCGCTTACCTGACAATGTTTTAATCCGTCGTATTCTCACACCGGGTGAGCGGTGGGAAGGGGCTGTGCAAAGCGGCCTTACGATTATGGCCCGCAATGGTCATGCCTTACACTTACAGCGCGGCGAGCATGATTACGGGTCCCTTACAAATAGAAGTCAACGGCTAGAAGCAACCAGCTTTGATGCTTTAGAGGCACGCCTTTCTGCAAAAATCGTCGGCCGTTAAGCTCTGCACGCATAGGTCCTAAAAAGAGATAGCCTATGCTCTTTATATTGTCACAATTTCATGCCAATAGGATTGAATAGCCTAGACTGACTTAGCTATCAGGAGCATCCATGGCCACTAATATAAATCAAATTCGCCCTTGGCGCACAATCGAGCGCCGTACGAGCCGTCAGATCATGGTCGGCAAAGTGCCTGTGGGCGGCGACGCGCCAATCGCGGTGCAGTCTATGACCAATACGCTCACCCATGATGTTGACGCGACGGTTGGGCAAATTCAGCGCCTCGAAGCCGCAGGCGCCGATATTGTTCGCGTCTCTTGCCCTGACCCTGAAAGCAGTCTTGCCATGCGCGCGATAAGCGACCAAGTGGATGTGCCTCTCGTGGCTGATATTCATTTCCATTATAAGCGCGGCATCGAAGCGGCGGAAAACGGCGCGGCCTGTCTGCGCATTAACCCCGGCAATATCGGCGGACAGCACCGCGTCAAAGAAGTCGTCGCGGCGGCCCGCGCAAATGGCTGCTCTATTCGTATCGGCGTGAACGGCGGCAGCCTTGAGAAAGAACTGCTCGAAAAATTCGGCGAGCCGACCCCTGACGCGATGGTCGAGAGCGCGCTGATGCACGCGCGGATGCTTGATGATGAAGGCTTCCATGATTATAAAATCTCGGTCAAAGCCAGCGATATTTTCATGACCGTGGCTGCCTATCATGCGCTCGCAGAGATCACCGACGCGCCACTGCACCTCGGCATTACCGAAGCGGGCGGCACGCGTATCGGGACGGTGAAATCCTCTATCGGTATGGGTAATTTATTATGGGCAGGGATTGGCGACACCATCCGCGTCAGTCTGTCCGATGAACCCGAAGAAGAAATCCGCGTCGGCTTTGATATGCTGAAATCCCTCGGGCTTCGCACGCGCGGCGTCAATATTATTTCCTGCCCGTCCTGCGCCCGCCAAGGCTTTAACGTGATTAAAACCGTGCAAACCCTAGAGGAACGCTTGGCCCATATCGCCGAACCAATCAGCCTCTCGATTATTGGCTGCGTCGTCAACGGCCCCGGCGAAGCCATGTTCACCGACCTCGGCTTCACAGGCGGCTCCGCAGGCTACGGCATGATGTACCACGCCGGCAAAAAATCAGGCAAAACCAACAATGAAGACATGATCGAAGAGATCGTCTCAGAGGTGGAACGCAAAGCGGTTGAGGTTAGAGCTGAGCGGGAAGCGGTGGGGTAGGCGTGCCGAATAAACGCCTAACACCCCAAGAAAAAAAAGTTCTAAGCTACCAGAAAGATTGCCACAACATGGGGGTAATGAAGGGGAAGAAATAGATCCCTGTTCACCTTTACGGAGGCAAGGGTTTCTAGTCTTGTAATTTCGCACTCTAACGTGAAAGCGCAATTACCTAGAGCGTGGCTCACGGCGCAGTCGGCATATGGGGCTGCGGTGCAAAGCATAGGCATAACCTATCAAAGCTCTTGTTTATTTCGATTGTACCCTATGGTGAATTAGGGCTAAAAGATTCAGGATTATAAAACTATCTCAACCAAATGGAGACGACATGAGTAATGAAGGCAAATGCCCAGTGATGCACGGCGCAAGCACCCCGTCATCGACTGGCAGTACAGCAAATCAAAAATGGTGGCCAGAGCAGCTAAACCTCAAAATTCTGAATCAGAATTCAGACAATGTGAATCCAGCCGGCGAGTCGTTTGACTATGCTGCCGCCTTTAAAAGCCTTGATCTTGCGGCTTTGAAAAAAGACCTCGCCGCGCTTATGACTGATAGCCAAGATTGGTGGCCAGCGGATTACGGAACTTACGCCGGCCTCTTTGTGCGTATGACATGGCATAGTGCGGGCACGTACAGAACATATGACGGACGCGGCGGAGCCTCTACAGGGTCGCAAAGATTTGCCCCGCTAAACAGCTGGCCTGATAATGGTAATCTTGATAAGGCGCGTCGCCTTCTTTGGCCGATTAAACAAAAATACGGCAAGAAAATTTCTTGGGCTGACCTTCTCATCCTTGCGGGTAACGTTGCCATGGAAACGTGCGGCTTTAAAACCTTTGGCTTTGGCGGTGGACGTGCAGATGTCTATGAGCCTGAAGAAGATATTTACTGGGGCCCTGAAACAGAATGGCTCGACGATAAGCGCTACACAGGTGAGCGCGAGCTCGCAACGCCGCTTGGCGCCGTTCAAATGGGACTTATCTATGTCAATCCAGAAGGCCCGAATGGTAATCCAGACCCGCTGAAATCGGCGTTTGATATTCGCGATACATTTGGTCGTATGGCGATGGATGATTACGAAACCGTTGCGCTTGTCGCGGGTGGTCATACCTTTGGTAAAGGCCACGGTGCAGGCCCCGAAGAGAGTGTCGGCGTAGAGCCCGAAGGCGCTCCAATGGCCAATCAAGGTTTTGGTTGGATTAACAGCCACGGCACAGGTAAAGGTGATGATACCACAACTGCGGGCTTTGAAGGCGCTTGGACACCGACACCTAACGAATGGAACATGGAATATTTCGAAGTTCTACTCGGCTATGAATGGGAGCAAACCACAAGTGCTTCAGGTCACGTTCAGTGGACTCCGAAAGCGGGTCAAGGCGCGCCCGAAGCCCCTCAAGCGCATGATAAGGCCAAGTCACAAGCCCTTATGATGACAACGGCTGATATGGCTTTGAAGCATGATCCAGACTATAGAAAAATCTCGCAAAACTTCCTTGATAATCCAGAGGAATTTGCAGATGCCTATGCCCGGGCATGGTTCAAACTGACTCACCGCGATATGGGCCCCAAAGCCTGTTACCTTGGAAGTGAAGTCCCGGCGGAAGACTTGATCTGGCAAGATCCCGTCCCTGCAGGACCCACCCTAAGCGACGCGCAAGTCGAAGGCTTGAAAAAAGCGATTATGGCAACGGGCCTCTCGGTTCAGCAACTTGTGACAACGGCGTGGGCGTCTGCCTCAACATTCCGTGGGTCTGATAAGCGCGGCGGCGCAAATGGTGCGCGTATTCGTCTGGCGCCTCAAAAGGACTGGGCGATCAATGAAGCGTCTGGCGTTGCAGCGGTCATCAAAAAGCTAGAGACAGTTCAGTCAGAGTTTGACGGTAATGTGTCTATTGCTGACCTGATCGTTCTGGGCGGTAATGCAGCGATTGAAGACGCCAGCGGCGTGAATGTGCCATTTGTTTCTGGTCGCGGCGATGCCAGCCAAGCGCAGACAGATGTCGATAGCTTTGCTGTTCTCGAGCCAACATTTGATGGGTTCCGTAATTATAAGAACACCAAAGACCCGCGCCCAACAGAAGCACTTCTCGTTGACCGTGCACAGCTCTTGGGCCTTACAGCGCCTGAAATGACTGTCCTCGTCGCAGGCCTTCGCACACTCGGCGCAAATGCAAACGGCGGCCCGCGCGGCGTCTTTGTTGATAAGGTTGGTACGCTGACAAATGACGGGCTTAAGAACTTGCTTGATATGGGCATAGAGTGGAAACCCATGGACGCGTCCGAAGAGATGTTTGCAGGTCGTGACCGCAAAACGGGTAAAGTCAAATATACTGGCTCACGCGCTGACCTTGTGTTTGGGTCAAACTCCATTCTTCGCGGCTTGGCTGAGTTCTATGCTGAGAGCGATTCAAAAGAGAAGTTCGTTAATGACTTTATCTTGGCTTGGAACAAAGTCATGAACGCGGATCGTTTCTAGCTAAGCGCTTCTGTTCGCGCTTAAAGCTTTAGAGCTATAGACTGTTTAAAGAAGGCCCTCGTGGCCTTCTTTTTTTTGCGTGGTTAAAACACATCCTTATGGTTGAGACGTAAATTCAAAATATAGCTTCACCTTTTAAGGCCTTTGATTTAGGTTAAATCAGGAGACCGTCATGACATCATTTTTTAAAGCCTTATCTTTACCCGTTTTCTTTATCATCAGCGCATGCAACGCTGCGCCCAAAGGCGAGGTGGAACGCAGCGGAAATTGGACTCTTAATCCCCTGGAATCTAGCATATCATATGTGACGATTAAGAGCGGGCCTCTCGGTGAGGTCAATAGCTTCAAGGACATTTCGGGCCGTGTTACGACGGACGGAAAAGCTGAATTTATAATCGCGCTTGATAGTGTTCATACCAATAACGAAACGCGCGATCCGCGTATGAAAGAATTTGTTTTTGAAACGTCGAAATATCCAGAAGCTAAAGTCACGGCCAATTTAAATATGGAACAATTGAACGCTCTGACGATTGGCGGTAGCAAAACGGTTACGCTAGATATGAAATTAGACTTGCACGGCATTGTTGATGAGCGAGAATTTGATGTTCTGGTCACACGTCTTGGCGTCAATGAAGTGCGCGTTGATAGTAAAGCGCCGCTCTTACTTGATGTTGAAGATTTTGGTCTTGAAGCGGGGGTTGCCAAGCTTAAAGAACTTGCAAAACTTGATAGTATTACGCCGATTGTGAGCTCGACAATTTCGCTAACTTTTGAGCGCTAAAGACTAATCAATGGGGCCGCACTGCGGCCTGCGGCTCAGCCGACGAGCGCGGTGACCGCGCGGCCAAGATGCAACGATTTTAACTCTCACTTATAGCGGTCAAGCGGGTTGGATTAAATATCAATTCGGTGCAGTTGCCCAGACCCAAATACAGACCCAAATACAGGTGCTAATATAAATCTGAGCGCATATGCGATGGGTTTAGATGTGGCTGGAATATAAGTCTTTATCTTGTACTATGCTTTTAATTGAGCCTAGTAAGTTGGCCGAATTCAACGTAAATTATGTTGAAAAAGTGAAGATATCTTGGCAGATATACACCATAGAATCCGCTTCGCCTGCGAAAGGCGAGAGAGATACTTGTCCTTAAATGCCCAGATAACGTCAATTTTTAACGTATAAGTTAGAGATGATTATGAGTAAGGTTTATAAGACAGCTGCCGCCGCCTTGGATGGGATCTGTAAAGATGATATGGTCGTGATGTCAGGAGGTTTTGGCCTTTGCGGTATCGCAGAGAATTTGATTGCAGCGTTACGCGATAGCGGCGCGAAAGGCCTGAGCGTCATTTCAAACAATGCAGGTGTTGACGGCTTTGGCTTGGGGCAGCTTTTAGAAACGCGCCAAATTGCGAAAATGATCAGCTCTTATGTCGGCGAGAATAAAGAATTTGAACGTCAATATTTGGGCGGTGAGTTAGAGCTTGAATTTAACCCTCAAGGCACGCTGGCCGAGCGGATTCGTGCGGGCGGGGCGGGCATTCCCGGATTTTATACTAAAACGGGCGTCGGCACTTTAATTGCTGAGGGTAAAGAGCATAAAGATTTCGACGGCGAGACCTTTATCATGGAAACGGGCCTTAAAGCGGACCTCTCGATTATCAAAGCTTGGAAGGGCGACGCGGAAGGCAATCTTATTTTTAAAGCGACCGCGCGTAATTTTTCTCCGATGATGGCCATGGCAGGCAAGGTGACAGTGGTTGAGGTGGATGAGCTTGTCCCTGTTGGCTCGCTTGATCCGAACTTCATTCATACGCCAGGTGTCTTTGTGCAACGCATTGTGGAAGCGAAATGCGAGAAGCGGATTGAGCAATTGACGACGCGGGAGAACGTGTAATGACCCACAGTAAGACAGGATGGACACGCGATGAAATGGCCGCTCGGGCTGCGCAAGAGCTTGAAGACGGATTCTATGTCAATCTCGGTATTGGTATCCCGACATTAGTGGCCAACCATATTCCCGACGGCATTGATGTTACGCTACAATCTGAAAACGGCATGTTGGGCATGGGGCCATTTCCCTATGCGGGTGAAGAAGATGCCGACCTGATTAATGCCGGCAAGCAAACTATTACAACTTTGCCAAAGTCGTCCTTTTTTGATAGCGCGACAAGCTTTGCCATGATCCGCGGAGGACATATTGATCTATCTATTTTGGGTGCTATGGAAGTCTCAGAAAGCGGCGACATCGCTAATTGGATGATACCGGGAAAAGTCGTCAAAGGCATGGGCGGCGCGATGGATTTGGTCGCAGGTGTAAAGCGCTGCATTGCTTTATTTGATCACACAAATAAGCGCGGCGAGAGTAAGTTCCTTAAACACTGCACGTTGCCGCTAACGGGGCAGAGCTGCATTAATATGGTGATTACAGACCTTGGCGTCTTTGACCGTGCAGAAGGCCAAAAACGCTTTCGCATGAGAGAGCTCGCGCCGGGGGTTACGGTTGACGAGGTCAAAGCCAAAACCCAAGCCGATGTGGATTATACATTATGAAACGCTCAATTGTAATTATAGGTGCCAGTCACGCCGCCGCTCAAGCAAGCGTATCGCTTCGACAAGGTGGTTTTGACGGGGCCATTACGGTTATTGGCGACGAGACTGATTTGCCCTATCACCGCCCGCCTTTGTCTAAGGACTTTCTCTCAGGCAATAAAGAATTGGATGAAATTCTTATTCGTCCGGCCTCCGTTTACGAAACGGCCAACATTGAAATGAAGCTTGGGACTCGCGTGGAAACGATTGACCGCGCCGCTAAAACTGTGCTGACCGATGGGGGCGAAACCCTCTCTTATGATAAATTGCTGCTCACCACGGGCGCACGTATTCGACGCCTCCCCGTTCCGGGTGAAGGCTTGGACGGCGTCTTTTATTTGCGCGACACCCAAGATGTGCGCGCTATTAAAGCCCAAGTGAAAGCGGGACGAAAAGCCGTTATCATCGGCGGCGGTTACATAGGACTCGAGACCGCAGCTTCGCTTAAAAAGCAAAAGATGGACGTTACTGTGCTTGAGGCTATGCCGCGTATATTGCAACGTGTGACCGCGCCCATTATGTCCGAGTTTTACAAAAAAATTCATAGCGAGGAAGGCGTCAATATCCTCGAAGGTGTTATGGCCTCCGAGATTAAACAAACAGATAATGGTCTGAGCGTTCACACATCTTGTGAGCAAAGTTTTGACGCCGATATGGTGATTATCGGCATCGGTGTCATTCCCAATATAGAGCTGGCCGAAGCGGTAGGGCTCGATACGGGTAATGGTATAGAGGTCAATGAATTTTGCCAAACCTCTGACCCTGACATTTATGCGGCGGGCGATGTGACGTGGCATTTAAACGTAATCTATGACCGCCATATACGTCTTGAATCTGTTCCCAATGCGACAGAGCAGGGCAAGGTCGTTGCCAATCACATTAACGGCAAGCCTAAGCCCTATAATTCATTGCCGTGGTTTTGGTCGGATCAATTTGATCTCAAGCTTCAGATTGCAGGCTTGTCTACAGGATATGATGATATTGTCATTCGCGGCGATATTGAGGGTAGCCGTAGCTTTGCCGCCTTCTACTTTAAGGGCGAGACACTTTTGGCGGTTGACGCTGTGAATGCCCCGCGCGAATTTATGCTCGCGCGCATGACTTTATCTAAAGGCATGTCTCTAGATAAAAACCTATTAGGTGACACAGAAGTAGATCTGAAACTTATAAAACCAACGTCATGAAAACGGGTTTGTTTTGACTCTATTGAGAGCCTTACCATCAGCTTGATTTAGACCATGCGGGAGTATTTGTTAGGCCGTATAGTCAGTCGTCTTAAAGCTCAAATTGATCATGGAATGTACCTAGCGACGTGTGCTTTAATTGTGCGGATGTGTGGAGGGTTTTAAGTGTTTGACAATTCTGGAATGCTCTGGAGCTGATAAGGGATATCGCATGAATATGGCAGCACAAAGCAACATCAATATGAGGGGCAATATTGTGCTAAATATATGCAAAGTATTTAAGGTGTTTAGCGATTGGACTTCCCCAGCATTATAATTGAAAATATCAAGTGCAATACCCACACCTAGCCCTGCAATAGCGATAGCGATTTTTTGTAAGGCGGAAGCTAAGCCCACTAAACCAGATTCAATTCTATGTCCCGACTTCCAGTGACCATAGTCGATAGTATCAGGTAATACACTCCAAAACCCAACTGCGAATGAGCTAAAGCCAGCGGCTATTAACCCGTATGAAATTATGGATTTTATAATGGACGTTTCTCCTGTTAAAAAAAGCGCGATAAGTCCGATGATGACTGTTATGCAACCAGCAACAAAAGCTGTGCGTTTGCTAAGGCATAAGTAAAGCCACACCCATAATGGAATTGTAAAAAGTGGTATGAGAGTCATAATGACTATGGCCATTCCGCCCGCTTGCGTTGCATTGAGAATGTAATCAAATCGATAAATGATTGTTTTGATGATAATCATATTGGCGATGGTCAGTAAAAACGTTGCAGCTACTAAAATTAGAAAAGGCCTATTTGTGAAAATTAGAGGTATAATTTTACGAAGCGAGTAATTTCTCGATGTTGATGTATAGGATGAAGAGGAGAGAATTCTTTTTTCAACACTTTGTGCATAACAAAAAAAGATCAAGATGCTCCCAACAATTGCGGCGATAAAGCTGGTTAATATTATTGCCTGACTATCGTCAAAACTTGCACGAAGCTGCGTGACTATATACATAATACATACGCCCCCTAAGGCTCCAAACAACATTCTAGTGCCGGCCAGACGCGTGCGCTCATGCGCGTCGAATGTTATACGTGTCCCAAGGGTCCCGTAAGGAATTGAAACAGCAGTGTAGCAAATACGGAAAAAAATATGTGATATCACCGCAACAGCAATCATGAATGGAGCTGAGACGATTAGGGGGGCTGTAAATAATAATATGAAAGACAAGCCTAAAGGAATTGCGCCGTATAATAAGTAAGGCCTGTATCGCCCCTTTCGTGTTCGCGCTCGGTCTGCGATTATCCCCATAGTTGGATCGCTAAGCGCGTCGACTAGTCCTCCAACAGCATATACGGCTCCTGCCACTGTATTGGATAAACCCAAAATATCGGTATAAAAAAAGAGAAGAAAAAATCCAACGCTCTGCCAATAAAAATTTAAACCGAAATCCCCGGCTCCATAAGCAGCCATTGTACGCCATTTAAGACGAAGCGATTGATGGGGGGAGTGTTTCATGGTTGCCAGAATGCCAGACTCAACTCATTAAAGAAAGCTGGGAATCACATAAAGATAAAATGATTGACATGTCGCCACGAATATTATGTCACAGAAGGTGTATGAATTGATGGAAATAATATTAACATTATGAAAACGAGCGGAAAAAAGCCGGGAAACCCGCCAACGATTATTGATGTGGCTAATGAGGCCGGCGTTTCTATGAAAACTGTGTCTCGTGTTATTAATAATGAAGTCAGAGTTAAAGAGAAGACGCGAGAGCGGGTACAAAGCGCTATTAAACGTTTGGGGTATCAACGTAATGTGTTTGCGCGTGGATTACGCGCAGATCGCTCTCTTGTGTTGGGGTTGCTATATGAAACATCTCAAGGTGATTACCCCGCGGATGTGCTTCAGGGAGCGCTGTCTGAATGTAGAAAAAAAGGCTATCATTTGGTTGTTGAGACTTTGCATGGGCCGAATAAGAGGCAGCAAGCCGCACGCTTCTTGAGCCAAACGCGGCTAGATGGTGTTTTAATGACGCCACCCGTTTGTGATAATGCGTCAGTTCTAAAGGCGTTTAAAGAGTTTGATACGCCTTATGTTCGTATATCTCCGCAAAAACCCCGAAAGAACGAATGCTATATAGGTATTGATGATTTTGCAGCGGCAAAAGAAGTTATCGATCACTTGATCGGTCTAGGACATCGTCGAATTGGTTTCATTAAAGGGCTGGACGGTCACAGAGCTGCAGGAGAGCGATTTTCTGGATATTGTAGTGCACTGGAAGATATTGGCATACAACGGGATGACAGTTTAATCGTCAGTGGTAATTTTAACTTTGAATCAGGCGTTGAAGGAGCCAAGACCCTCTTGGCTACTGAATATCCGCCTACGGCAATTTTTGCTGCCAATGATGCGGCTGCGGCGGGAGTTTTAAGCTATGCTCATTCTGCAGGGGTCTCAATACCAGGTGATTTGTCAGTTTGTGGTTTTGATGGGGGCGCTATATCTCGTATGATATGGCCAAGTTTAACAACCATACATCAGCCGATTTTTTTACTGGGTGAGAGTGCAGTCTCTCTATTAATTGATAATAATGAAGAGGTGAAAAAGTGTAACGAGCCAGTTATTTTGCCGCATAAGCTCATCATTTCAGAATCAACAGCGCCTCTTCGCTCGTAAAAAAAATACTAACTTTAAGTCAGTCAAACTGGCAAATTTATATTAACTCGTTGATAGTAAACGATTAATTCGGATAAAATAATTCTTTAAAAATGACAAGGTTGTCATTGACAGCCATATTAATATATGTAGTTTGGTGAAAAAAACATGACAACCTTGTCATTTCCACCAGGGGAATATAACCATGAAGTGTATAAAAATGTTAAACTTATTAGGCTGCACATCAGCGGCTGCGATGTTACTAATGCTATCTTCGACCGCTACGGCGCAAGATGGTAGCGACGAAGCCTTTGTAAACGATGAAGTAGTCGCAACAGGGATACGTCAATCCTTGAAAGACGCTGCTGCTATTAGACGTGGAGAGGCAGGCGTTGTTGATGCAATTACGGCTGAAGATATTGGGAAATTCCCTGATGCTAACCTCGCAGAGTCATTGCAGCGCATTACAGGTGTTTCTATCGATCGCCAAGATAATGAAGGCAATCAAATCTCTGTAAGGGGTTTAGGGCCAAGCTTTAACTTGGTAACATTAAATGGACGCCAATTACCTGTGGCGTCATCTCCTGATGTTGAAACGCTTAATAGTGCAACTCAAAGCCGTGCTTTCAATTTTGCTGAAATAGCATCTGATTCAGTCTCGGCTGTGAATGTGTTTAAAACATCCCGTGCTTACCATGCTTCAGGTGGTATTGGCGCGACAGTTGATATTCAAACAACACGTCCTTTCGATAATGATGGAACAAAATTCAATTTTAGTGCAGCCGGTGTTTTTGACTCGTCGACAGAGCAAGGAGATGACGTTACACCTGAGATTGGCGGTCTATTCTCACATCAATTTAATGATAAGTTCGCTATCTTGGCGACAGGGTCTTATTCACGTCGTAATTTCCGTAATGAATCAAATACGACAGAAAGTTTTGACGTAAATACACCGACAGAATTTCTTGCAACGGATGGCCCAGGCGATTTTGAAAACTTACTTGCAGCGTTCCCGCAATTGGCAGGCAACGATGTAATCTTTACGCCGCGTACGTTTATTTCTGAAATTAGTGATAATCAAAGAGAGCGAACAAACTTTCAGGTTGTAGGTCAATATCGCCCAGTTGAAAATTTAACCCTTACAGCTGATTATACAGGGTCTATTTTTGAGCTTGAAGAGCAACGTCAACAGACGGCACTGTTTAATTTACTTGGCGGAACGATTGGCAGTATTACGGATATTGCCGTTACTGAAAATGGGACCGTATCGTCGTTAAGTCGTACAGGCGTCGCTTTTGATGCGATCGCAACGGATAATACGTTACGCGTTGAAAATGACTCATTTGGCCTCAATGCTAAATGGGAAAGCGATAATTTAACGTTAGAGCTTGATGGACATTTATCTGAATCTCTAAGTCAGCCTGACGGGCAAAGTAACGATCTTGTTGCAATTTTCCAAGGGGCTCTGGGCGTTGATGTTGATATCACATTAGATCCTGATGGCGGAGCACCGACAATAGCTATTGATGGGTCTAATGCTTTCCGTGGAGAAGATCAGTTTGGTGGAGGAGCGCCGTTAGCAAATATTACGGGAGCTCAAGATGCTGACGCATTTAGTCCGCTAGGGTCTATTGGTCGTGTCTTGCAAATTGAAAATGACGTAAGCCAAATTCAATTCAAAGGAACGTGGAGCGGTGATAATGATGGGGCTGGTTTACAATCCATTGATTTCGGTGCGGGCTATATTGAATATGATGTTGCAACACGATTTACGGATTTTCCATTTACGTTCCAAGGATTAGTTCCTTGTGAAAATATTTGCGATGCGAGTTTCTTTGAGGAAATTAGCACAGAATCTTTCGATGGATTTTTCCCAAGTATTTTTGCGTTCGATGCAGCTGATGCAATCGATAATGTGTTCACAGCACCCTCTGTTTTTCCTGAACTTGGTGATATTAGCACCGTCGAAGAAACTTTTTCAGTTTATTTTAATACGAACTGGGAAGGAGACTTTAATGACTGGGAAACAAAGCTGTCCGCGGGTTTAAGATTTGAAACAACCGATGTTACATCATCATCAGATATTAGCTTCCCGACACAAATCATTGTCTCTAGCGATAGTGAAGCGACTGTGGATTCCGATCCAAACAACACTCAATTCATTGAAGAAGAGGGATCTTATACGAACTTCTTACCTTCAGTTGACTTCCAAATTTCACCTCGTGAAGATGTTGTTTTACGAGCGTCTTATGGACGAACATTGGCGCGTCCTGATTTGAATGCTTTACGTCCGGGTACGCAAATTGCGGATGTGCGTCCAGGGGGGCCTTTTAACGCCACTTTGGGTAATACAGATTTACAACCATTTGAATCTGACAATATCGATTTAGCCGCAGAATATTATTATGATGAAGGTAGCTTTTTTGCTGTCACATATTTCCACAAAAGTATTTCAAACTTTATTGGTACACAGATAGTTCAGCAGCCAGTATTGGACTTCAATGGTGACGCATTAACAGACCCTACAGACCGTCTTGTAGTTGATCCTGTGACAAATGCATCTGTCCCTGTTTCCGGACTCCCAACGGACCCAGTAGCGGTTTTTGACATTACTCAAAGCGTTAACTCTAACGATGCAGACGTAGACGGCGTTGAAGTCGCCCTTCAGCACTTGTTCTGGGATACTGGCTTTGGCTTACAAGCTAACTATACGTATGTAACATCTGATGTTGAATTTGATCCGTTGTCACTAGACCAGGTTGATCAAAGCTTAATTGGCCTGTCTGATACGGCTAACTTGGTTGGTTTTTATGAAAATGAGAAGTTCCAAGTCCGCGTCGCGGGTAACTGGCGTGATGATTTCTTGTTTGCGACAAATCAGTTGCGCGTTGCGGGTGAGCCCGTAAATGTTGATAGCTTTATTCAAGTTGATGCAAGCGCAAGCTATAATGTAAATCAAAACTTCACAGTATTTGTTGAAGCTCTTAACATTACCGGAGAGGATCAATCTCAAACGGGTAGGTTTGACGATCAATTCCTGTTTGAAAACGATCAAACGCCTAGATTTACTTTCGGAATAAGGGGAAGTTTCTAATATAGAGCTTTCCTTTAGGCTGAGACGCTTCGCCCCCTTCTGCAGCGTCTCAGTCGCTAGTAATTAATAAGTTAATACGAACTGTGTATTGCTATTAAATAATTATTTATTGAGAGATTCGCTCAATACCACGCCACATATTTCTATTTAACAATTCTGAGTAAGGTGGTGGGAAAGACTTTAGCCATGGTACAAGTTCGATTTGCGTTACTTTCATTATTTGCGATAATTATATGGGGGTGCGTGGCGGAAAAACCTGACGCTCCTATCGTAAATAGAGACGCTAGTGTTGAACGCAAAATAGACGCTTTAATTGCTAAGATGACCCTTGAAGAAAAAGCGGGCCAGCTTACTCAATTTGCTGACCCTGGCGATGTGACAGGCCCTGTACTCGAAGGAGAGCAGGCGAATAAAAAAATGAAGCTTGTGAGATCGGGTGTTGTTGGTTCGGTTTTAAATGTTATTGGCGTAGAGAAGGTGCGAGCTTTGCAAAAAGTTGCCGTTGAAGATTCACGCCTCGGTATTCCTTTGATTTTTGCTTATGATGTTATCCATGGCCAGAAAACGATGTTCCCAATTCCGTTGGCGGAAGCGGCCAGCTGGGATTTAGAGTTGATTGAGGCAAGCGCACGAGTGGCTGCCGTTGAAGCATCTGCGCAAGGGCTTAACTGGACATTTGCTCCGATGATTGACATTTCGCGGGATCCGAGATGGGGCCGTGTTATGGAAGGGGCTGGGGAAGACCCATTTTTGGGTGGCGAGGTTGCAATTGCGCGCGTGCGAGGCTTTCAAGGCGATGATTTATCTGCGGATAATACAATCGTAGCAACCTTAAAGCATTTTGCAGGTTATGGTTTTGCCGAAAGTGGTAAAGACTATAATGCAGCAGATGTGGGTACGGTCACACTATACAATACAATTCTCGCGCCATTTCGTGCTGCGATTGAGCGTGCAGATGCTCGCACGGTTATGAATTCTTTTAATACGCTAAACAATGTGCCTGCTACAGGCGATGCTTTTCTTCAACGAGACGTACTCAAAGGCGAGTGGGGGTTTGACGGATTTATTGTCTCTGATTGGGGATCAGGTATTGAAATGGTCGAGCATGGCTTTGCGGTCGATGCGCGTGATGCCGCACGTTTATCTATGATTGGTGGTTCTGATATGGATATGGAGAGCTTCATTTATGCCGCGCATTTACCAGAGTTGGTCAAAAGTGGGACGATTGAAATGGATATGGTGGATGATGCCGTTCGACGTGTCTTGCGTATAAAGTTTGAATTAGGTTTGTTTGACAACCCTTACAAATATATCGACGCGGAACGTGAAGCGCAGCTTTTGTTCACGCCTGAGCATCGCGCAATATCTCGTCAGGTCGCAGAAAGCTCAATTGTTTTGCTTAAGAATGAAGATGCTATATTGCCTTTGCAGGGTACGGAAAAGATAGCACTTATCGGCGCACTTGCTAATGACAAAGATACGCCGTTAGGTAACTGGCGCGCACAAGCCGAAAAGGGTACGGCTGTTTCTGTTAGGGAGGCCTTTGAAACCGCAGGGCTAAATGCTGAATATGCGATCGGCGCGCCAATCGAAACGGGCGAAGCGAATTTTCTGACTGAAGTTAATGTCAATTTCACGGATAAAAGTGGCTTTGATGAAGCCGTGGAAGTCGCAAAAAGGTCCGATAAAGTTATTATCGTTTTGGGGGAAGATGCTTTTCAATCAGGTGAAGGACGAAGCCGGGCAAAACTTGGATTTCCAGGGCTTCAACAAGAGTTATTGGAACAAGTTTATGCGGCCAATCCTAATACTGTCCTTGTCGTGATGAGTGGGCGGCCTTTAGTTTTAACTTGGGCAGACGAAAATGTCCCTGCAATTGTTCAAGCTTGGCATCTTGGTCATGAATCAGGTGACGCTATAGTAAGTGTTCTAACGGGGGAAGTTAACCCGAGTGGTAAGCTCCCTATGACATTCCCACGTTCACTAGGGCAAATCCCAATTTATTATAACCATCTTAATACGGGTCGGCCAGGCCCCAAAGATGTTGTCTTCTGGGCGCATTATACGGATGAGTCTAATAAGCCCTTATATCCTTTTGGTTACGGGTTAAGTTACACAGAGTTTGAATATTCAGACATCTCGGTTGTTGATTCTCCTAATGGCGTGAAGGTCATGGTGCGTGTTGAGAATACAGGTAAAAGGGCGGGCTCAGAAGTTGTCCAATTGTATATTCACGATAAGGTGGCAACTATTAGTCGCCCAGAGAAAACCCTAAAGGCTTTTGAAAAAATCAATATTGGCGCGGGAGCCTCCTTGACGGTCATATTCGAACTAACAGATAAAGACCTTGGCTTTTATAACTCTCAAGGAAAGTTTGTTACCGAAGCTGGAGCGTTTGATGTATTTGTTGGTGGCTCGTCTGATGCAAAATTAACAGAGACTTTTTCTTATGAAGGCCAAGCTAATTAACTACCATTAGAGGCCTAAATCAGCTTGTTTGCCCTCAAGCAAGAATTTCACCGCAAAGTATTATAATGAACGGGAATGAGATATGTTTTTAAATGGTTTGGATTTTGCGGTCGTTGGTATTTACGCGGTAATTTTGTTTGGCGTCGCGATTTATGTTTCGCGTGAACCTGCCGGTCATCAAAAAGACACGACGGATTATTTCCTTGCAGGTAAATCTTTGCCGTGGTGGGCGATTGGGGCGTCCTTGATTGCAGCGAATATTTCAGCCGAGCAGATTATCGGTATGTCAGGGGAGGGCTATCGTATTGGGCTCGCTATTGCTGCCTATGAATGGCAAGCTGCAATTGTATTGATACTGGTAGCAAAATATTTCTTACCGATTTTTCTTAAACGCGAAATATATACTATGCCGCAATTTCTTGAGCAAAGGTTTGGCGGAGATGTAAAAACCACCATGTCAATTTACTGGATTGCGCTTTACACGCTGGTTAATCTCACGACAGTTTTATGGCTCGGTGGGTTAGCAATTGAGACTTTGACGGGTATGAATATTATATGGGCGATGGCCGCGTTAGGGGCTTTCTCGATTTCTTACTCTATAGTTGGAGGCTTAAAGGCCGTTGCGCTTACAGACATTATTCAAGTGGTTATTTTAATTCTTGGCGGGCTTGTAATCGCCGTAATGACCCTGAGCATGATTGGAGGTGGTGATTTTCTATTCGGTTTTGAGCGGTTATATACTGAACTGCCAGATAAATTTGATATGATATTTGAGCCAGATCAAAAAGGCTATGACACGCTTCCGGGTATATGGACATTATTGGGTGGGCTTTGGATTTTGCATTTGAACTATTGGGGCTTCAACCAATATATAATTCAACGTGCATTAGGGGCAAAAGACCTTCCTGAAGCGCAAAAAGGCTTAGTTTTTGCCGCTGTCATTAAGTTGATTATGCCTTTGATTATTGTTCTACCTGGCATAGCAGCTGTTATGCTCGCGGCTCCAGAATTTGGCGTCCTAGATCAGGCGGCTCTTAACGCGAAGACTGATTCTACATATCCTTCTATTATGGGATTGATGCCTGCAGGGTTTAGAGGGCTCATTTTTGCAGCATTGATTGCTGCAATCGTTTCGTCTTTAGCCTCTATGGTGAACTCAATTTCGACGATTTTCACGATAGATATTTATAAGTCGATAATGAAGCCAAATGAGAGTGAAACCCATTATGTTGCGGTTGGGCGAGGCGTGGCGGTTGTCTCTATGATCATCGCTGTCATCGCAGCTAAACCCTTCCTTGGCGGTTTTGAGAGCGCCTTTCAAACCGTGCAAGAATATACGGGCTTTATTGCGCCAGGAGTCGTTGCTGTGTTCCTACTGGGTATGTTTGCCCCGCGTACAGTCTCTAACGGGGCCTTTGCAGCCTTGATAATTTCCGTTGTAGCGTCTCTTATATTTAAGTTTGCATTTCCTGACTTCTCGTTTGTTAACCGGATTTGGATTGTCTTTTTATTATGTATGGTAGCAGGGATTGGAGTCTCTAGGCTTTCTGCGATGCCAGATGAAGGTCGTTTGCTTGCCTTAGGGGACGTCAGTTTCAAAACTAATTCTATGTTCAATATCAGTACGGCTGTCATTGCTTTGATTTTAACAGCTCTTTATGTGATTTTCTGGTAGAATGATTCACAAACATCACAAAATAAATAAAAACTAACAAGACTTAAGATCTTGCAACAAGCTTGTTTCTATAATTTATCGGTTACTAACAATATTTAGCGTGGTGCACCCGACAGGATTCGAACCTGTGACCTCTGCCTTCGGAGGGCAGCGCTCTATCCAGCTGAGCTACGGGTGCTAATTTATTTGCGTCTCATAGGCGAAGCGATGAGGGGTTGCAATCTTTTTGTGTGTCAAATTAAAGCCAGTATGCCTTGGTCGTTGCTATTTTGCTTTGATATGCGTAAGTCGATTTCATGATGATTTTACGCACCTTTCTCATAAGTCTAAGTCTTATTATTCTGACCGCTTGCGGGGTGCAGGGCACGATTGATGAGCGCGTTGAGGCGGCGCGAGAGAGAAATGACGGGCCCGCGATTTGGCAAGTTAAGGATTTCGATAGCACGCTTTATGTATTCGGGACTGTGCATTTAATGCCCGATGACCGGTCATGGTTGCGCGATGACCTGAAAGAAGTGTTTGATAAATCGGGCACGGTATTTTTTGAATTAGACACGAACCGTAACGCCCAGATTGAAGCGACTGTCCTGACACAGTCTTTAGGTTTTTTCACAAATGGAACCTTATTAACGGACCGGTTTGATCGCTATCAATTACGCCTGCTTGAAGCGGCGGCTCTATCGAGTGATACGCCTTTAGCGGTGCTGCAAAATATGAAACCGTGGCTCGCGTCTGAGGTCATCACCTTAGCGGCAGCGCAACAGGCGGGTCTTAGCGGCGACGTATCAGCGGACGAGGCCCTCAAAAGCCGCGCGCAGAGAGGCCAGAAAAATATTCGCTATTTGGATAGTGTCGAAGGGCAAATTCGAGCGTCAGCAGATCAACCAAACTTTGTTCAAGAGATTATGATCATGGATACGCTAGAGGGCTATAATTCATTGGCGGATAATTTGACCCGTACAGCCGATCACTGGTTGATAGGGCGGACGGATTATATAGAGCAAAATGTGAAGAAAACTAAGACACGATCACCTGAGTTTTATCAGTCTCTGTTTACGGACCGTAACCGGAAATGGGCAAGAACCCTCACGCGTCATATGGAAGATTCGGGCACGTCTTTTGCCGCTGTCGGAATCGGTCACTTGTTGGGTGAAGATAGTTTGCTGAAATATCTCGAAGATGCAGGCTATGAGGTCAAACGCTATTATGCTTATCAGGGCGAACCTGTGATTAATATTATTGAGCTTCCGGAAAATTAGACCTCATAAAAAAGGCCTAGCGAGGCAAGCTAGGCCAATTATTATTAGACGTTAAATTAAAAGCCTATTCTGCGGCAGACGCAAATCCACACTGACGCTGCTCACTTTTGAGTTGTTTAGTGAGGCGAATAGCGCCTTGCGAATAGGCCTCTGTGACTGAGCCTTGGTTCACGACTTTACCGCGCAACGTGCTAACATCTTCACATAGATGGAAAACAAGCGGAGAGGTTGATTTTGTTTTCCCCTCCTTTGGCGCAATCCAGTACACAACGTCTTGGCCATTTGTTGCGGCGGCAACGGCCTCAGAGTCATCGGCAATTTGTTGCGCTTGCCCTGCGACCTCTGGTGAACAGGCGGTGGTGGCTTCCTTGGCTTTAATTTGGGCGGCGCATGCGTTCATATCCTGCGTATATTGCTCAGTGGACGGCGGGTCGAAATCCACACCGACAGCCGTGGCGAGGACGGCGAGAGCGAGCCCGATACCGCCCGCAATCTTTTTACTTTTGGGGTCCATGTCTTTGTCGAGGAAAATCAACGCCAGCAAAGGCAAGAAAGCAAGAATTGTGATAATCGCACCGAGTTGATTCTGGACAAAGAATTTGAACGGCTCTGATTTAGTGGCGGGGTCTTGGCGATTGGCTTTTTTCCAAAACAGACTCCCTGCGATGGCAAAGACGGCAATGACGACAAACAGCCCGATTAAGAGAGGCAAATTACCTTGATCAAACGTGTTCTTCAAAAGTAAAACAATCGCAGCGATCTCAGTCCCTATGGCTACGACCCATGAGCCGCTGGCAAAGAGACGAAGTTTTTTCGCTTTTGATTTTTGGTCTTGCGAGGCTTGCCACGCTTGGGTGACGTCTACCTCTGGGGTTGTGGTCTCATCTGTCATTTTTCTCTCCCTAAATTTGGCCCCAATTTGGTTTGCACGCGTTTACTATCATAGCCTATGGTTAATGCCAAAGAAGTTTATACAGGGAGATATCCACCACGTGTAAGGCTCGGGCGGGATAAAATATAAGTGCCTTAGAAAGGCTTTTATCTAACTTACTTTTTTCAAAAAGGCGGCGACGAGGACAATTTTTTGGCCATTAACCCGCCCTTCAATATGGTCTGGATTATCAGTTAGGCTAATACCGCGTACTGACGTGCCGCGTTTAGCGGTGAAGCCGGCCCCTTTGACGGGCAAATCTTTTATTAAGGTCACTGTGTCGCCTGCGCTAAGAACTGTTCCATTACTGTCGCGTGTCAACGGGCTATCATCCGTGTTTATGCCAGCGTCGGCCCAGCTTTGCAGCTCGGGGTCCAGGTAGAGCATGGTCAATGCGTCTTGCGCCCATCCCTCACCAGAGAGTTGGGTGAGCAATCTATAGGCCGCAACTTTAACCGCAGAGGCTTCATTCCACATGGTGTTGGTGAGGCTCCGCCAATGATTAGCGTCAAGCGGAGAGGCGTCCATACCGCGGTCGCATGTGGAGCAGATCATGATTTGATCTTCAAAACCGTCAGGTGCGTCCGTGACTGTGAAGGGCGAGAGGTTAGCCTCGGCCTCACAGAGTTGACAGGTGGCCATATGGTTAACCCCGCAGAACGCCGCCAACTTTGGCGACTTGTGCGATGATCTTTTCCATGACTGCGTCAATATCCTTATCGGTTAATGTCGCGTCTTTCGGTGTAAGCGTCACGTCAATGGCGAGAGATTTATGGCCTTCATCAACGCCTTTTCCGCGGTATACATCAAATAAGGTGACGTCCGTTATTAATTGCTTATCCGCGCCGCGCGCCGCTTTGATTAGGTCACCAGATTGTGTGTCCTCAGAGACAATAAAAGCGAAGTCTTTATGCACGGGCATAAGGTCTGATAATGTGAGCGCACTTTTGGTTTTTGATGCAGATTTTTTACGTGGAGCCGGGAGATTTTCAGGCCAAATTTCAAAAGCTACAACACGGCCGTCAATCCCGAGGGCCTTGAGGACACGCGGGTGAAGCTCTCCGAAATCTGCGAGAATGTTTTTCGGCCCCATTTGAAAACGGCCAGAGCGTCCTGGATGCCAATAGCTTCCTGTTGGTTTAGAGATTTGAAGATTTGTAAGGTTCGCGCCGATTGCGCTGAGAACCGCTTCAGCGTCGGCTTTGGCCGAGAGCGCGTCAGGACTCACATTGTTCGCCCAACCGCGCACCATTTCAACGCGGCGCATACCTGCTAGGCTTAAGTCTTGGCCGTCCTCATCGGTGCTGCGGTAAATTGGGCCAGCTTCGAACAAAGCTGCGCCTGGGTAGCCTTTGTCGGCATTGCGTTGCCCTGCGAGTAGCAAGTGAATCAGCGCCGAGGGGCGCATACAGTCGAGATCAGACGAGATCGGATTATCAAGGCGCATATGGTCTTCGCCGCCGTCAAACGCCTTACAGTGATTTTGCAAAGCAAACGACCATGTGATGGCCTCAGACAGTCCGCGCGCCGCAAGCGCACGCCGCCCTAAGGCTGTGCGGTTTTGCAGCAATGTCGCCGTCGGTTCACGCCGTCCAGAGAGAGGCGGGAGGCTAACGGCTTCGAGCTTATGAAAGCCGTGAATGCGCACGAGATCTTCGACAAGGTCAGCGCCTTCGGTCACGTCGCGCCGCCATGTTGGTACGGTGACAGTCCATGCGTCGCCTTCGGTAATTTCAAAGCCAAGATCGGTGAGGATTGTCTTCATCTGTTCATCAGAGAGGAACAACCCTGTGAGGCGCTCATTCAGGGAGGGCTCAAATTCAACAGCAGCGGGCGGTGTCGGAACCGCGCCCGCAACCTCAATTTCGCTGGCCTCGCCGCCGCACATATCAAGTACATGCTGTGTGGCCAGTTCTAGGCCGTCGATAACAAAGCCCGTATCAACGCCGCGCTCAAAACGGTATTTCGCGTCACTATTAATGCCTGTGGCGCGTCCCGTGCGGCGGGTACGCATCGGGTCAAAATAAGCGCTTTCGATGAAGACATCTGTAGTCTCTTCCGAAACGCCAGAATAGGTGCCGCCCATGACGCCGCCAAGACCGAGGACGCGGGCATCGTCTGCGATGACGCACATGTCTTCACTAACTGTGTAATCCTTATCATCAAGAGCGGTGAAGCTCTCGCCAGACTTACCAAGGCGCGCACGAATGGGACCAGATAATTTTGCCACGTCATAAACATGCAAAGGCCGCGCACGGTCATAGGATAAAAGGTTGGTAATATCGACAAGGGCCGAGATCGGGCGCAGGCCGATGGCTTTTAATTTATCTTGCAGCCATTTCGGGGACGGGCCGTTTTTAACACCGCGCACCACACGCCCTGCGAAAACAGGGCAAGCGTCTGTGTCGTCAATTTCGATTGTTTGCGGGCAGGGGAAGGTTCCTTTGACGGGTTTAACCTCAGGCGTAATTAATTCGCCTAATCCTGTGGCGGCAAGGTCACGTGCAATATTATCGACCCCGAGCCAATCGGGGCGGTTCGGCGTGACTTCAAAATCAATCACAGGGTCGTTCATCGCCATGGCGTCCGCAATCGGTTGCCCGACGGGGAAGTCCTTCGGGTCAAGCTCTAAGATGCCGTCATGATCTTCGCCCATTTCAAGCTCTTTGGTGGAGCACATCATGCCGTAGCTCTCAACGCCGCGAATTTTGCGCGGCTTCTTATCGAGGCTAAAATCGAGACCCGGAATATAAGCGCCAAGCCCCGCATAGGCGACGGCAATCCCTGCGCGCGCATTGGGCGCCCCGCAGACGATTTGCTTCTCGCCTTCATGGGTTTGCACCGTACATACCGTTAGCTTATCCGCGTCAGGATGTTTGCTTGCATGGGTGACATGGGCAACTTTAAACGCTGCGAGTTTCTCCGCAGGGTTTTCAATCTCTTCGACTTCCAGACCCGCCAGCGTCATCGCCTCAGCAATGGCGTGAATATCCGCGTCGGTTTTAAGGTGCTCTAAGAGCCATGAGCGTGTGAATTTCATGTTACTTCTTTCTGTTATCGAGCGCCAGAGTGAACAGCATAGCAGCGAACATTGATTCGTCTTCTTCGTAGTATTTTGAGAGTTTTAATTCGCTATCAACCCGAATAGGCATTTTTTTACTATTTATGTATTCGTCTATATTTGAATGTATAGTCGTACATCGTTCATTGAGCGAGCTTCTTGTTGATTTTGTTACTCGGTCTTCTTCATCGGACAATACAACAAAATAAGCCTTAGAAATTGACTTATCAGTTTCCATAATTGAGGCGCACAATCTGTCTATATCAGGGGTCATAGTTTGCGAATTCCACGCCCACGCACGTTTAACTTCAATTATACACTTCGGAGTGTAATCATCTTTTGATTTCCAGTACTTCCACACAGATATATCTGTTCGGCCAGTGCCTAGGCGCTTAGATGGCCTTCCAGCACCTTTAGTAGCATACTGCCTAACTTCTGCGATTGAATTTTCAATAAAAAAACTAAACTCAGGAAGTTTTTTCTTTAATGCAATAGCGATATGAGTCGTATACCAGTATTCGGGCGTATTATATAACCAAGCACCTTCCGTTATTTTATTATATTTTTGAAAAGCTTTAATTGAAGATTTTAATATAGTTTTTTGTAACAAATTGATTTGAGATTTGTTCATCAACTCAACCCCGTCGCCAAGTTTGCTTGCAATAGCGAGTTAAAGCCGTAATGACCGAGCCAACGTGTGTCGGCGGCGAACATGTCGCGCAGGTCGGGCATGCCGTATTTTAGCATGGCGAGGCGGTCGACGCCCATGCCGAAGGCGAAGCCTTGATATTCTTCGGGGTCGAGGCCGCAATTACGCAGCACATTCGGATGCACCATGCCAGAGCCGAGGATTTCCATCCACTTGTCGCCCTTACCGATACGGATTTCAGAACCGACCCGCTCATAGCGCACATCCATTTCAGCACTTGGTTCCGTGAACGGGAAATGGTGCGGACGGAACTGGACATCGACATCCGTTTCAAAAAAGGCCGAGATGAAATCCATCAGCACCCCTTTGAGGTGGCCCATATGGATGTTTTTATCAATCACCAAGCCTTCGACCTGATGGAACATCGGCGTATGGGTTTGGTCGCTATCGCAGCGGTAGGTGCGCCCCGGCGCAATGATACGGATGGGCGGCTTTTGGCTCATCATGGTCCGCACTTGAACGGGAGAGGTATGCGTACGCAGCACTTTCTTCTCACCCTCAGCGTCGGGCGTCATGAAAAATGTATCGTGCATATCACGCGCCGGATGACCCGGCGGGAAGTTCAGCGCGGTGAAATTATTAAAGTCCGTTTCAATATCTGGCCCTTCGGCGACAGAAAAACCCATGTCGGAAAAGATCACGGCCATTTCTTCCATCACTTGCCGCACAGGGTGGAGCGTCCCTTGAGCTTGGCTCACTGGTAGAGACATATCCATCGTCTCGCTCGCGAGCGCAGCATCAAGCGCGTCATTCTCGAGCGTCTCTTTACGCGTATCAATTAGCGCGGCGATCTCATTTTTAAGACCGTTGAGCGCAGGACCCATGACCTTTTTTTCTTCAGGGCTCATTTTCCCAAGGCCGCGCATCATCATGGAAATTTCGCCCTTTTTGCCAAGGGCAGCAACGCGAATATCGTCGAGCGTTTTCAGGTCGCTCGCCGCGTCAATTTCGGCGGCATATTTCTCTTTTGTTGGCGTAATATCGCTCATGGTCACTCTCTATTAAAGCCTGTGAGCGTCTTTTACGCCGTTAGGCGAACGGGTCAACAGGCTTGTAGGAATTTGCCTCGCTCAATTGACAAAGATTTTTTTTTTGGTTTAATGAAATTGAGTACATAATTATAAGTGGAGGGACTTTAAATGCGTATTTTCATATATACATCTATATCTGGACTGCTTTTGACGGCATGTGTGACGGCCGCCCCGCCGCAGCCTAATCTACCTGCACCACCTGCTTTTAAGGGAGATGCGGGATGGGACGCAGTTAAAGGTGAGACAAAGTTGCTAAGTTTGACGGGAAATGAGGATGAAGTTTTCATGCGTCAGAAAGTAAACTTTAGACGGACAGGCGTGCTAGAAAATGATGTCACAACTAAGAGTATTTGGGGTGAAAATGTTTTATTAAAAGCGGGATCTCCTATGTATGCGTCTAGCTATACCGACCGCTCCAATATAAGTGGTGGTGGCTATGGAATTGCATGGTGTTCTCCGGGAGACGTAGACGTTTCGGGTCTTGAGAATTTCCTTGTAGGTGGGCGAGCGACAACATGTCTGACATGGAACCGAAAGACAGGAAATATTATACCTGCGAGTGGGTCAGGTGCTGACAGTGCTTTTTATTCAAATTCGATGACTGTGACAGCGGCGAACAGTGTGACCTTTCCCAATATTAAAGAGACAGGCCAAAGTTTGGATAGTGATTTTTACTTCACAGGAGAAATTTCGGGCATCAATCTTGATAAAAACATTCGCTTTAGAGAGCGGTTTGAAGACAAATCAGGGCGAACAACCATACGGACGACAAAGTATAAGCTCGACGATAATGGTGAGGCGATCGTCGCAGTTTGGGGCGGTAAGTTAGCCATTAAACCAACAAGTGAAACAAGTTTTACGGTTCGTGAAATTACGCCGTTGCAAGATCATATTATGTCTCGGGAAGAGCGCGTTGAGAAATTTCGGGAATTGTTAGACGAGGCGATTGAAAAGCGCAAAGAGGCTAATGAAAAGAAGTTGACGGGTGAAAGCGAGACATAAGCTGAAAACGAAGGCTTTTGTCATATGGCTTTTCAAAATCCTTAACTTGGTCTAAGAAATACGCATAAATATAATAGGAACAAATTTATGCGTATGTCTCATTTGCTTTTATCGGGCGTTGCTGCTCTTGCCTTGGTCGCTTGTACGGGCAGCGATAACTCTAAAACCGTAACCAAAGACACCGTTACGGACAAAGCCGCCTCAACGATTAGTGAGAACTTTTCGCTCGCCACGCCGGATGGATTTGAGACGTGGCCAGATAATCCGCTTTTGGCCGACTATAGTGGGGCCTACGGTGGTGTTCCCGCTTTTGACGTGATGAGCCTTGATGATCTGAAGCCCGCGATTGAATGGGGTATGGCGAAAAACTTGGCTGAGATTGACCTGATTGCCAATAATCCTGACGCACCGAGTTTTGCCAATGTGATCTTACCGCTTGAAAAAGCAGGTGACGAATTGGGACGCGTATTCTCTTATTGGGGTATTTGGAGCGCCAATCTCTCCTCCCCTGAATTTCGCGGTATACAGCGCGAAATGTCACCAAAACTCTCTGAGTTTAATTCAAAGATCACACAAAACGATAAACTCTTTCAGCGCGTGAAGGCGGTCTATGATAGCCCGAAAAAAGCGACCATGCGCCCTGACCAACAGCGGCTTATCCAAATTACTTATGACGGATTTGCCCGAAACGGCGCGACATTAAACGCCGAGGATAAAGCCCGTTACGCGGCGATTAATAAGCGCCTTTCAGCTTTGCACACACAATTTGGCAATAATGTCCTCAATGATGAGGAAGGCTACGTCACATTTTTGAATAAAGATCAACTGTCTGGCCTTTCAGATGGCTTCATCAAAGCGATGGCGAAAGCGGCCGAAGACCGCGAAAAGCCCGGGCAATATGCAATTACCAATACGCGCTCATCCATGTCGCCTTTCTTGACCTATTCGAAGGAGCGTGACCTGCGCGAAGTGGTTTGGAATAATTATTACTCGCGCGGTGATAATGGCGGCGAACATGATAATAATGCGGTGATTTCCGAAATCGTCAAACTCCGCGATGAACGTGTGGGGCTTTTGGGATATGATAATTACGCCCAGTGGCGACTTGAAAACCGTATGGCGGGAACCCCTGAACAAGCGCTTGAGCTGATGGAAGCCGTTTGGCCTGCCGCGATTGCGCGCGTCGAAGAAGAAGTAGCGGATATGCAAGCTATTGCTGACGCAGAAGGGGCGGATATCAAAATCGCGCCGTGGGATTACCGCTTCTATGCGGAGAAAGTCCGTAAGGCGAAATATGACCTCGATAGTGACGAGGTGAAACAATATCTCCAACTGGATAAATTGACAGAGGCGATGTTCTATGTGGCGGGTGAGCTGTTTAACTTCACATTCACGCCGGTTCCTGATGGGTCTGTGCCGGTCTTCCATGAAGACGTCACCGTCTATGAAGTCACGGATAAATCAAGCGGCGATCATGTGGGCCTTTGGTATCTTGATCCATTTGCGCGCCCCGGTAAACGGTCGGGCGCATGGGCGACAAGTTACCGTGCCCATACGACCTATGATGGTCAAACCCGTCCGCTTTCCAGTAATAACTCGAACTTCATCAAGCCTGCGCCGGGTGAAGCGGTGTTAGTGTCATGGGATGATGCGACGACCTTCTTCCATGAATTTGGCCATGCGCTGCATACGCTCGCGTCCAATGTCACCTATCCGACCCTCAACGGCGGTGTGCGCGATTATACAGAGTTCCAAAGCCAGCTCCTAGAGCGGTGGCTCTCGACCGATGCGGTGGTGGATAAATATCTTCGACACGCGGAAACAGGCGAGCCGATGCCAGATGAGCTTCGGGCTAAGATTAAAAATGCCGCGACCTTTAACCAAGGTTTCTCGACAACGGAATATCTCGCTTCGGCTCTCGTGGATATGCGCTACCATACCACGGAAGACACGGACGCAATTGATCCCGATAAATTTGAGCGTGAAACGCTGGCGAGTCTCGGTATGCCCGATACGATTGTCATGCGTCACCGCAGTCCGCATTTTGGACATATCTTCTCGGGCGAAGGCTATAGCGCAGGATATTACGGCTACATGTGGGCGGATGTTCTAACGTCGGATGCGTCTGAAGCGTTTAAAGAAGCTCCCGGCGGATTTTACGATCCTGCTGTTGCGGCTAAACTCGTGGAGCATTTATTCGCGCCGCGTAACGCCGTTGACCCTGCTGACGCTTACCGCGCCTTCCGAGGTCGTGACGCCAAAATCGGGGCGTTAATGCGCGACCGCGGTTTCCCAGTTCCTGAGTAATGGTTCGCGCGTGGTTCATTATATGTATGAGCCTGTGCTTTATGACCTTGAGCGCCTGCCAAGTTGAGGCAGGTGCGACAGATTTGACTGAGACGCTTAAGTCGAGCTCCATTTCATTATCAAACGGGCAAGCCTATCAAGGTGAACCCATATTCTTTCGAATTATAAAGCGTTCGGATGACTTAAAAGGGTTCGGGCGTCTTGAAGCCCATGTTGAGGATGAAACGGGACTATTCCAATTTTATAAAGCGTGGGATATTTGCACCTATTCTGGCGACCTTGGGCCTAAATTAAAAGAAGGGGACGGCCAGTCTCCCGAAGGCTTTTATTTTGTCAAACGCTCGAGCCTTAATCCTCATTCAAGCTATCATCTTAGCTTCAATCTCGGATTTCCAAATGCTTATGACCGTGCCCATGGGCGTACGGGGAGCTTCCTTATGGTTCACGGCGATTGCGCCTCGATTGGCTGCTACGCTATGACGGATGATAGCATTGAAGAGATTTATACGCTGCTTGAGCAGGCCTTGGATGGCGGACAAGGTTTCGTGCGGGTGCATATCTTTCCGTTTGAAATGACAGATGAAAATTTGTCGAATTACACTGATCATCAATATTTTGAATTTTGGCAAAACCTGAAAGACGGTTGGGATTGGTTTGAACTCAATAAAAGACCACCGAACGTTCAAATTGTCGAAAAAACCTATTCTTTCAACCATGACTAATAAAATTTACATCTTTAAGGTGTTTTTGTTTAAATCGCGAATCTGTTACCAATTTATTAGGTGTTTTTTTGTCTAAACCTTGGTTTAAGATTGTGATACGATTCGATTTTTAACCAGTAGGGTTCTTGAATGTCTCCAGATAATGTTAAGCTTACAGCACGCGCTTGGTTCGACCGTTTAGCGCCTTACCGTAAGGCCAGTAATGGGCGTGGCGTTTTTGAATTTGCTTTGACGTTTGGACTTTATGCTTTGCTTAACGCGGCGCTTTATGTGGCTGTTTTGACGGGGCATTATTGGGCCTTGATTGGGACCCCTATAGGAGCCTTCTTGATCGTAAGGCTTTTCATCATTCAACATGATTGCGGGCACAATTCTTTTCTTTCGACGAAAAAACTAAACGATATGTTGGGGCGCGTTTTGGGTGTCCTGACCTTTACACCTTATGATATGTGGCGTCGTGATCACGCATTGCACCACTCTTTCTCGGGTAACCTCGAATTACGCGGTGTTGGCGGTGATATTAAGACACTAACTGTGGAAGAGTACCGCGCTTTGACACCGTTCAAGCGGTTTGGCTATCGTCTCTACCGTAGTCCGATTACGCTTTTTGCTCTTGCGCCTGCCTATCTTTATTTACTTCAGCAACGAATTCCCTTTGGACAGTGGACAAAGAAAATGCCGTGGCTGAGCACGATGGGCACGAATATCGGCATGTTAGTTCTCTACGGCGCTATTATCGCACTTGTGGGCTGGAAGGCCTTTTTGATCGTGCAAATTCCAATCGTTTGTTTGGGGGGCTCTATTGGTATTTGGCTGTTTTATGTTCAACATCAATTTGATGAAACCCATTGGTCACGTAAACCCGAATGGACCCGCGAGCATGCGGCACTTTACGGGAGCTCTTATTATGTCCTGCCGAAGCCGCTGATGTGGCTTACAGGGAATATCGGTATTCATCATGTGCATCATCTGTCAGCGCGTGTACCGTTTTATAATTTACATAAGACGCTGAAGGCCTTTCCAGAGCTCAACAATATGAACCGCCTGAGCTTGAAAGATAGTTTTGCTTGCACACGCCTCGCCCTTTGGGACGAAGCGAAGGGTAAGCTTTTATCCTTCCGTGAGGCCCGCGCGCAATTGGCGTAGTCTTATTTAACTTCCGGTCTTGAACCATTCTTATGCAAAAAAAAACCGCCTCAAGAGAGACGGCTTATCGGACTAAAAAGTTAAAGCGCTTAAGTGCGCGGCTTTCGCTTTTTGCTTGGGATTAATCCCTCGATTTGAGCACGCTTACGAGCGAGCTTACGCGCACGACGAACAGCTTCAGCTTGTTCACGGACGCGTTTTTCAGATGGCTTTTCATAGTGTTTGCGGGCCTTCATCTCGCGCAGGATACCTTCGTTTTGAAGCTTCTTTTTGAGAGCGCGTAATGCCTGATCGACATTGTTCTGGCGTACGTAAATTTCTACCATGTTTAAAACCGTTATCTTTCTAAAGTCCGTTATGCTTAAACGTCAAAAGCCTCGCTCACATGCGAGGCCTGCTCAGTTGTTGCGCGGCTTGTAGCGACTCTTTATCGGGCCGTAAAGCCATGAATGGCATAAAATCATCATTATATACCCGAAATAACGTGATTTTGATCGTATAACTTGCCAAAAGCGACCTATGACACTGTTTAATACGCCGCAATACTACCGCCATGACGGCTTGAAACTCGCCTATTATGAGGCAGGTCCGAAAGGCGGCCCGCCGATTCTATTGCTCCACGGTTGGCCCGAGCTGGCTTTTTCATGGTCGAACCAAATGCCAGTTTTGGCACAAGCAGGATACCGCGCTATCGCCGTCGACTTGCGCGGGTTCGGCCATAGCGACGCCCCCCACGGCGCCCCCCATTACGGCATTGCCCAAATCGTCGCTGACCTCGAAGCCCTGTTGGATCATTTACAAATTCCAAAGGCCGTCTTGCTCGGTCATGATTGGGGCGGCATCATTGTCTGGCACGCGGCGCGTTTTTTATCCAAACGCGTCAGCCACGTCATCAGCCTATCGACCCCGCACGTAAAGTTAGCCCCGATTGACCCGATAGAGATTTTCCGTAAGCGCTTCGGCGACGATCATTATTTCGTCGACTTTTGCGACCATGTGGGACGCGCCGAAGCTCTGTTTTCCCGTGACGTCGAGGCCTTTTTTAAACTCATGTTTCGCTCCGCCCCAATAGGTGCAACACTCGCGGCGGAGCATACGCATATCCCGAAAAAATACGCCGAATATCTCGCCGCCGGTGCGCCAGACCTGCCCGGTCAATTTATGCTCCTCGAGGCGCGTGATTATTACGTCCGCAGCTATAAGCGCTCGGGCTTTCACGGCGGGCTTAATCTCTACCGTAACACAAGCCCCAACTGGCGCTTGGGAGAGGGGCTATCTTTACATATCCCCCAACCGAGCTTGATGGTCTCTGCGCGGGAAGATTTATTTCTCCCGCCTGAAACCACAGCACACATGGACGAGATTGTCCCCGACCTTGAACGGCATATTATTGAGAATTGCGGCCACTGGATCATGTGGGAACAGCCGACACTTTTAAACGACCTCCTCTTGGATTGGCTATCGCGCCGCGTGGGGTAAGTGACATTCAGGCACGCGAAAATATCTCACGGTTTTAAAGCCATAAGGTGGACAGTCTGCGAAGGTCTCCATTACGATGGCTACCGATTATCTATGTGTTTTACGCAATGGATATCAGACGCACTTTGAGCCTGACCTTTCCGCAATACGGAAAGTCCTTCGCAACAGTTGGCTTTTTCAAAGGCCCTAGACAACGATCTGGTCTAGGTCATCACAGCTTTCACCTTATCCTTGGTTTTTCTCCAAGCGATTACAGGGCGTTCGGCTATTCTGGCAGGGGCGTTACTCCCGCTGATTATAGCACCAACCGTCCAACCACAATGAAGTTAACGTGCACATCACCGTCCGTGTGATCGGAACGAGATTAAGATAGGGCCTTTTCAACACCCGTGGATATATCTTGGCCTTTTTGTCTCGAAATTTGATTGATAATCAAATTTAAAAAAGACCAAGATAAAAGCAAAGCGAGGGGGATGATGCAGTGATTATGAAGGCTTAATCATTAAAGCGAGACGCTTCTTGATGATCTTTCTTCACCCGTCACCCTCGGGCCTGACCCGAGGGTCTATCCGTCAACAATCGCCGCACCTGTTTCTGGGCACAGCCTATGCAAATGGGGGTTATGCGTTTCAATCAATTCGATCTTCCACTGTCGTCGCCAACTCTTCAAATTTTTCTCTCGCTGTATAGCGGATTGCATGGTCTCGTGATGTTCAAACCAAACGAGGCGTTTAACGTCGTAGCGCGCCGTAAACCCTGATGTGGATTTATGATGCAGCCAATCCCGCTCCGCGAGTTGCGACGTTACGCCAATATAGATCGTGCCGCGAACGCCTGACGTCATCATATATACACAAGGTTGAAACATAGCGCATTGTGGCGGGATGGATCCTAGGGTCAAGCCCTAGGATGACGAAAGGAGGAAGACCCCGCCACACACGTCACCCTCGGGCCTGACCCAAGGGTCCATCAGGAGGCTTACGGTAGACGGCTAATAAGAGGGTGGGTTTTGAAAAAATTTTTAAGGCTAGGAGCCAAGTGATTTTGATTAAAGTAAATACCTCGCTATATTTTATTAATTGTCATATGCTCCCTTTATATGAGCCGCAAAACACCTCCCATTACTGATGATAATGTTGTTCAAATTGTTTTCTATAAAAGCGACGAGCTGACGACTGATCTTATTTGTTGCGATATTACCATAAATTCAGCAACGGGCCCGTTGGTGTGGTTTTTACATGAAGAGGCCGATGAATGGGAAGACGTATTATTAGAAATGAAAGCCTTGCCTGAATTTGATGTAGATTGGTTCGTAAAAGTTGCGTGTCCTGCATTTTCAGAAAATAGAACAATCGCTTTTGGTGAAAAAATTTAAAATGTCTCTCTATCAACTCCCCACGCCCAAAAAAGAATCTCCTTGACGCTCGGGCGTTAAATTCTTACCATTTTGTCATTACCGCGAAGGGAAGCGAATTTATTCGGCCAACTTCAATTTTCGCGAAGGGAAGCGGGGCGCCAAAGCTTCGGCCAACTTCATAAACAAATGAGTCTGAGCATGTGGGGCGAACCTGTGGCCGGGCTATATGGGAGGGGTTTATGACTCTATATCTAATTATAGGAGCCGGTGTTTTAGCTGTGCTCTACGGCATTTGGGCGCGCGCCAGCTTAATGAAAGCGTCTACAGGCAATGAACGTATGAATGAAATCGCAGGTGCGATTCAGGAAGGCGCGAAGGCTTATCTTAATAAACAATATAAAACTATCGCTATTGTTGGCGTGGTTGTGGCGATCCTTTTATTCGTCCTCTTTAAAAATGCGATTGCCCCTGTTGGCTTTATCATTGGTGCTGTGTTGTCAGGCATTGCCGGTTATGTCGGCATGTTGGTTTCTGTACAGGCCAATGTTCGCACAACCGAAGCGTCGCGCACATCGCTTGGCGCAGGCTTGAACATTGCGTTCAAAGCGGGCGCAATTACAGGCATGTTGGTTGCAGGCTTAGCGTTGTTGGGTCTGGCAGGATATTATTACATCCTAACAGGTGTGATGGGCCACGGCTCCAATAGTCGCGAAGTGATTGACGGGCTTGTGTCCTTGTCACTCGGTGCGTCTTTGATTTCTGTCTTTGCGCGTCTCGGCGGCGGTATCTTCACAAAAGGTGCTGACGTGGGCGGCGACTTGGTCGGTAAAGTCGAAGCGGGTATTCCCGAAGATGATCCGCGTAACCCGGCTACGATTGCCGATAATGTTGGTGATAATGTCGGTGACTGTGCGGGTATGGCGGCTGACTTGTTTGAAACTTATGTGGTGACCATTGCGGCGACCATGGTTCTCGGGTCTATCCTATTTGGAACGATTGACTCTTTGGCGCTTTATCCGATGGCGATTGCTGCGGTGTGTATTGTGACATCGATTATCGGGACGTTTTTCGTTAAGCTCGGTAAGGGCTCTGAAAATGTGATGGGCGCGCTTTATAAGGGTTTGATTGCAACGGGCGTTTTGTCCGCGGGTGCGATTTACCTTGTGACCATGCAAACGGTTGGTATGGGCGAGATTGAAGGCACAGGATTTTCTGGCTTAGACCTCTTTGTCTGTTCACTGATCGGTCTTGTCATCACAGGCGCGATTGTCGTGATTACGGAATATTACACAGGGACTAAATATAAGCCTGTGCAATCCGTCGCGGCTGCGTCTGAATCTGGACATGGTACGAACGTTATCCAAGGTCTTGCGGTCTCTATGGAAGCGACAGCTATTCCCGTTTTGATTATTGTCTTCGGGATTATCGCAACCTACTCAACGGCTGACCTTTACGGTATCGCGATTGCCGTAACGGCGATGCTCGGTGTTGCGGGTATGATTGTTGCGCTTGATGCGTTTGGTCCTGTTACGGATAATGCTGGCGGGATTGCTGAGATGGCTGAACTCCCAAGTGAAGTGCGTAATACAACGGACGCGCTTGATGCGGTGGGTAACACAACCAAAGCGGTGACCAAGGGCTACGCCATTGCGTCGGCAGGTTTGGGTGCGTTGGTACTCTTTGCAGCCTATTATAAGGACGTGGAATATTTCGCACGTATCGCCGAGCCGAGAAGTTTCTTCCACGACATGGGTGATTTGACCTTTAGTTTGACCGACCCCTACGTGATTGTGGGTCTGTTTATCGGCGGCATGTTGCCATATTTGTTCGGCGCATGGTCGATGCAATCTGTGGGCCGTGCTGCGGCTGCGATTGTTGAAGAAGTCCGTCGTCAGTTCAAAGCTGATCCGGGTATCATGGCCGGCACAAGCCGTCCTGACTATGCTAAGGCGGTTGACCTTCTGACAGGTGCAGCGATTAAAGAAATGATCAAGCCAAGCTTGCTACCGATCTTTGCGCCGATTGTCCTGTTTTTTGCTGTGAAGTTTATTTCAGGAAGTAATGCTCATGCGATTTCTGCTCTCGGTGCGATGCTTCTCGGTGTGATTGTCACAGGTCTGTTTGTTGCACTGTCTATGACAGCGGGCGGCGGCGCTTGGGATAATGCCAAGAAATATATCGAAGATGGTCACCACGGCGGTAAGGGCTCTGACGCTCATAAGGCTTCCGTGACAGGTGATACAGTTGGCGATCCTTATAAGGATACAGCTGGCCCTGCGGTCAATCCGATGATTAAGATCACCAATATCATTGCCTTGCTCTTAATCGCGGTCCTCGCGCACTAAGTCAGCTTGATATCACCAGATCTTTTAACCCCGCCCTTGGGATTATCTCGAGGGCGGGTTTTTTATTGAGGGGACGGGAGATGGTGTCACTTTCATTTTACTATATTTTAAACGTTAATTTCGTTATTAAAAATGAATAGACATATGGGCGTGCCATAATGTGCCGCTGGAATAGGATAATTATGACTCTCAAAACTTTGTTTTTAGTAACAGCTCTCAGTAGTGTCGTCCTCTCTAGTTGTCAGCAACAGGGCGAGACAGTTCAAGACCAAACGGTGGATGCGCCAACTGAGAATGTAGTTGCCGTATCTGCGGTGAGCACAACACCGATCATCCTGCCGGGAGCTCCGGGGGAGGCGTCAAAAACATTAGGAGCTGAGGACGCCATAAAAGTTGCCAATAATAGCTATTCTCCTGATGATGTGTTGTTTATGCAAAATATGATCCCGCATCATGCACAGGCTGTAGAGCTAGCGAATTTGATCGAGACGCGCACGAACCGAAAAGAGGTCGTTGACATTGGCGCGAAAATAAAAGCCTCACAAGCCGACGAGATCAAATTCATGCAAGATTGGCTGGCGGAGCGAAACGAGTCTTTTGAAGTGGATGCGGGGCATGGGCACCACGGCGCACATCATCAAATGGAAGGCATGGCCTCTCCTGCACAAATGCAGCAATTGGCAAATTTAGAAGGAACTGATTTTGACAAATTATTTTTAACCCTGATGATCACCCATCATGAAGGGGCTTTGACCATGGTTGACACGCTGACAGATCAACCTGGCTCGGCCTATGATCCTGTTCTTTTCGATTTCACCAATGATATTGTGAATGACCAAACATCGGAAATTGAGCAAATGAGCGCCATGTTACGGTCGTTCTCTGCTGATGCACGGGCTGGCCTTTTGGCCGGGTTCCATAACGCAGGGGAAGCGGCTATGAATGTAGAGCGCGTTGCAACCTTGTCTAAACCCGTAGGATTTTTTGATCCGCAAAATCCGACAGGCTTGCCACCGATTATTTCGAAAAAAGATGAAGAGGGCGAAGCTTCGGCTGAGCGAGGTGATGAGGGGCAGGACCTAGATGATACGGAATGGGGCGCGCGGTCGCCGCTCCTGAGCTTTGCCAATACGGATATGGCGTTTCAAGGAGATGTATTGGTCACGGGGAGCTATCACGGATTTAATATCTATAAACTTCAAGACGACGGAATACCTGTGCTCTATAGCTCTATTGTCTGCCCAGGTGGGCAAGGGGACGTGTCTATTGTTGACGACCTCTTGATTATGTCGGTTGAGCAAACGCGCGGCCGTGTTGATTGTGGCTTACAAGGGATTAGTGAGGATGTCAGCGCGGACCGCTTCCGTGGTCTTCGGATTTTCGATATTAGTGATTTGGCCAAACCCGTTCAAGTGGGGCAAGTCCAAACCTGCCGTGGGTCGCATACTCATTCGGTTGTCACGCAGGACGAAACGAAACTGATTGTCTATAATTCAGGCACATCATCTATCCGTGAGGAAGAGGAGTTGGCCGGCTGCTTTGGCCAAATAGCCGGCGATGATCGCACGGCGCTTTTCCGTATTGATGTGATTGAAATCCCGCTCGTGGATCCATCAAAGTCGCGCATAATCGATAGCCCAACCGTCTTTGCCGACCCTAAAACAGGACGCCTCGCAGGATTGTGGCAAGGCGGCGATCACGGCGAAGATACGCAGGAGACGCGCGATACTAACCATTGTCACGATATTACGGTCTTCCCCGAGGCTAAAATCGCCGCAGGCGCGTGCTCTGGCAACGGAATTATTTTTGACATTTCTGACCCGCTGAAGCCGAAACGTATTGATGAAGTCGTCGATACGGGATTTGCCTATTGGCATTCTGCGACCTTTAATAATGATGGAACCAAAGTCCTCTTCACCGATGAGTGGGGCGGCGGCTCTCGTCCAAGATGCCGTGTATATGACCCGAAAGGATGGGGCGCGAATGCGATTTACGATATTGAAAACCGCGAACTGACTTTCAAAGGTTATTATAAAATGCCCGCCCCGCAGAGCGATTCTGAAAACTGCGTCGCCCATAACGGCTCTATCATTCCTGTTCCGGGACGCGATATTTTTGCGCAAGCGTGGTATCAAGGCGGACTGTCTGTGATTGACTTTACAGACTCGGAAAATCCAGTGGAAATCGCTTATTTTGACCGTGGCCCTATCCATGAGAAGAAATTAGTCCTCGGCGGTTATTGGTCGACCTATTGGTATAATGGCAAAATTTACGGCACGGAAATTGCGCGAGGGTTAGACGTGTTTTCACTGACCCCAAGTGAGTATTTAAGCGCGAATGAAATCGCGGCGGCTGGCTTGGCTAATCAAGGCGAGCGGTTTAATCCGCAACAGCAATTCCCTGTGACGTGGCCTGCGGAGCCTGTCATTGCCAAAGCTTATTTGGATCAATTGCAACGCGGGGAAACGCTCACGGCTGAGGCGGCGTCAGATTTATCAAATGCGCTTGATCAAGCCGAGGCTCAATTAAAGGCAGGCGAAGGTAATGCGGAGCTTGCAACGGCGCTCAACGCAATGGTTAAAAATATTGACCATGACGGCCTATCCCAAACCGTTTCAGCGATAGCGTCACGCTTATAGTCACTTAGCGGTGGTTGACACCGCTGAGTATCACGTCGTTGAGTGTCACAAGGCCAAAATTTCTAACCCCTCCCTTGAGATTATCTCTTGGGATTATCTTTGGGGCGAGTTTTTTTGTTGGGCGTGACACAAGGCTTTGTTCGTTTGATAAAGATTGCTGCCGCGACAAGTGGGGGCTGACTCTAAAACCACTAGACAAATACGTGGATCGGATTACATCCAGATTATGGTCACAGGTGATTTACATAATGAGCAGGCTGAGCGTGCGTCTATAATTGCGCCCAGCATGCCGCCTATTGATGTGACAGCACGTCAGACTAAATCTTACCTCGGTAGTTTTATCTTGTCTTGGCTCGCGCGACTTGCAGCGGTGGCTGTGCTGATCGGGTCTGGATATATGTTTTACCGTTTTGCTGAAAATGATTTTGGCACGAAAGTTCTTCTCTGGGCTTTTGCTCTGTGTTTTGGAGCTGGGGCTTTGGCTTACGGGCCTTTATTCATTATCGCAGGCCTGCTCAAGCGTAGCCGTAAAAAACCGACGAAACGGCAGGCCGTTTGGGTGCTTGCTTTATCGCTTCCGTGGTGTGTTGCAGGGGGTATTTTGATCACATATCCAAATGCCATGCGTTATTTAGGGCTTGCCTCTGTCGGTTTCAGCGGCCTGTTTGCATTGTGGTCGGTCTTTCACTGGCAACGAATTCGGCGCTTAAGCTGTTAAAAGGCGCTCAAAACTGCGCGAACATGAACAAAACCTAACGGAAACCTTTCCAAATATTAAACAACAGCAATGTGATTTGCATGTGTTCGCTTTGTTCCCTATTTTTATAAAGTACGCAGGGGACGGCGTTAAAAAAGTTCGGTGGTTTAATATCGAGCTTTATGTAAATTGGCCTCAGACTAGTTTTATAGGCTGAGGATAGATGAAAGGTCTAACCATGTCATTTTTTGAAAAAACACCGAATAGCACACAGTCCTCTAAGAGACTTACCTCAGGTCTCAGAGCCGCTTTTTTAGGCGTGTCTCTAATAGTTTTGTCGGCTTGTGCGACAACTACACCTTATCAAGAGGCTTCAAAGCCTGGCGCATTTGACGGCTATACGCAGACCATGATTGAAAATGACCGGGCGCGAGTTAGCTTTGCAGGAAATTCGTTGACGGAGCGTGAAACCGTTGAAAACTATCTTTTATATCGATCGGCTGAATTGGCTGTTGAACGTGGTTTTGACAATTTTAAACTGATTGAATCAGACACGGAAAAGGAAACACGTTTGCAATCGACGGGTGCAGGCCTTGGTTATGGCCATAATTCGTTCCGTTATAGTTATTTTAGCCCCCGATTTGGCTGGAGCCGTTTTGGGCGTTTCTCAGCTTTTAATAGCTTTGGTGGGCGTGGATTTGGTCGTCGAGGTTTTGGTAGTCGGGGTTTTGGTGGTCGAGGGTTTGGTCACAGTGGCTTCGGTCACAGTGGGTTCGGGTTTGGTCATAGTGGCTTCGATGTGCGCGAAATTACGAAATATCGTGCGGTAGCCGAAGTGAAATTTGGTCGCGGTAGCGGAGCAAATGATGATAAGACCTATAATGCACGTGAAGTGTTGCAAAACCTAGGTCCAACGATTGTTTATCCTGAAGTCGCTGAGGATGCAGTTATAACGCCTGAAGACGTTAATAATAAAATATAAGACCATACCTTATTTTATAGATGAACTGCCTCCGACCAAAGTTGGAGGTTTTTGACTATAATAGAGGCTGTGATTCATTTTTAGCTGTAAATTTGGGGTGAATGTTCAAAAAATATGCATTTAGTGTGACTTTAGTCACGTAATTTTACCTTATTTTGTGGTGTTTATGCCGCAGTTGCTCGCAAAACGGGTTTTAAATATGACTATTTAGTAAATATTAATGTCCGCTCTAGTAATAATCATTAAATAGCCATATTTATAAAATAAGTTTCAATTGCGAATAAATGAGGAGTGCAATGACGGTTTTGAGACCATATGACGGGATATATGCCTTTAATAAACGCATTCTTGGCGGTTTGGCGGTTGCATCCCTATGTCTTATGGCAACATCTACTGTTATGGCACAATCAACGGTTTTGGATAAGGCCACATCTATCGATGTGATGCCAAAAGACTCTATTCCAGCGTCCTTACAGTTAGCTCCTACGATAGAGTTGGATTTGGGGCGTTATAATGAAACGCCTTATTTGTCTCTCAGCTCAACTTTAAACGATGCCTTCGTGCCTCTGCCCGCGCAAATTTTTGATGGGACTAATCTTTCCACTGATTTTAGCGCGACGAACTGTCTTGCTGGTCAAACGTTATGTGGCCCTCGTTTTGACAATGTGGGTGTGAACCTTTCGACGAAATTTAATGCGGATAAACCTGGCGGTATTGATCTCCAGCTTATTCCGCGTGCGTCACTTAGTTTTGGCGATGAGCATTCAAGTGCCCTTGTCGGCGCGGTCGTGAAGATTGGCGAAGACCTTCGTGACATTGATCCGGATGATTCGAATAAATGGTATTTATTTGCGGGTGCGGACGCTGAAGCGCTCACCTATTCTACGCAAGGTGCGTCACGCCTAACAGCGGGACAATTTAACTTGCAAGATAGAATTATTGTTGGGGATGCTCAGGCTGGTTTTGGATATAAAATCGGAGATGCTGATATTTCCTTGGCCTATATTCGTCGTGATGTGAATTCATATGGTCTTGAGCCAGGTGATGCGGCTATATCCTATACGGAAGATGCGGCGGCCCTCTCTCTGACATGGCGACGCTAAGTCGCTGACAGCGGTTTTCACTTTCATCTCTTATTGTGTAACTACAGAGCACATGATGGACGAATCTTAAAGTCTAAGCCTTGTCCGCTGACTTATCCCAAAAAAAAACGGCAAGGCGTGAAAAAAAACTTGAGTTCAGAAGCGAATACTACATATTGTGTCTTAAAGTTAATTTTGACTATATATATGGTTTTGTGAGCATGTATGCTTATGAGAGTAAACCTATATATTGATTGGCACGAGGGTTGGACCTGTAAGACTGGTCTGTGACACGGGAGTAGAAAGATGGGTAACATGGGTAATTTTGAGAAAAGTAAAAGTGGGCTTTTAATCCCATCACATAGCTATAAGCCGTTTCGCTATCCGTGGGCTTATGAATTTTGGCGCAAGCAGCAGCAAGTTCATTGGATGCCTGAAGAAGTGCCGCTCGGGGAAGATTTGGAAGATTGGGCGAATAATTTGACGAAGTCTGAAAAGAATCTTCTGACGCAAATTTTCCGTTTCTTCACTCAGTCTGATGTTGAGGTCGGGGCGAATTACATGGAAAATTACATGCCCTTGTTCAAACCCGTTGAGGTTCGGATGATGCTCGCATCGTTTTCAAATATGGAAACGATTCACATCGCGGCTTATGCGTTGTTACTTGAAACGATTGGCATGCCGGATAGCGAGTTTTCCGCTTTCATGGAATATGAGGAAATGTCGGCCAAGCATGATTATCTCGGTAAATTTGGTGTTGAAACCGAAAGTGATATTCTCACATCGATGGCGGTATTTGGCGGCTTTACCGAAGGGCTACAGCTTTTCGCAAGCTTTGCCATGCTGATGAATTTCCCGCGTATGAACAAGATGAAAGGCATGGGACAAATCGTGTCTTGGTCCGTTCGTGATGAAAGCCTGCACTGTGAAGGCATGATTAAAATGTTCCATACATTCTCCGCCGAGACAGGCGCGCTGACTCAATCTGTCAAAGATGATATTGCCGATTGCTGTAAGACGGTGGTTAAGCTTGAGGATAAATTTATTGATCTGGCTTTTGAGATGGGGCCTGTAGAAGGCATGACGGCTGAAGATATTAAGCAATATATTCGCTATATTGCCGACTGGCGTCTCAGCCAATTAAAGTTGCCGAAAATATACGGCGTTAAAGAACACCCACTGCCGTGGTTGACGGAAATCCTCAATGGCGTCGAGCATGCCAATTTCTTTGAAGCACGAGCGACGGAATATTCCAAAGGCGCGACAGAAGGCGATTGGCACGGAGACGACGGTGTTTGGTCACAATTTGAAAACATTAAAGCCCGTCAGTCTGCAATCCTCTAGCAATAAGGTCTCTGGGAAGTCATTTGGTATCAGTGGGATGTCGTGATCCCGCTGATAGTTATTTTTATGTAGCCATTGAAACTTTTTTATTGAGACTTGTGCGAAACGTTAGAACGCAATAGCATTGCGTATGAGTCGTATTCTTCCCTTTACAACTGTCTATAACTTCAGAGATTTTGGTGACTATCCTGTTAAAGCTGGAGGGAGAGTTGCGGCAGGGCGCTTGTTTCGATCCGCGCATCTTAATCAATTAACAGGTAACGATGTGGCCCGTTTTAAGGCTTTAAATATTTCTACGGTTATTGACATGCGTTACCTTCCAGAGCGTCAACGCCAACCCAATAATTTACCTGAAGGACGTGATATTACGTCGCTGGTCTTTGAAGCTGCCTCAGGGCAGGCGGAATTGAGCGTTGCGCCGCACGAAGCTTTTTTAGAGCACGATTTGATGACAGCACAAGATGCCCGCGAATATATGCTTGGATCTTATACGCGACGGCCAAATGACGCGGCCTTTCAAAACCTTGTTCGTCAAAGTCTCTTACATCTGGCCGATACAGGGGAGAGTGCGCTCGTCCATTGCGCTGCGGGGAAAGACAGGACAGGAACGCTTGTTGCTTTGATACAGTCTATATTAGGCGTGGAGTTAGATGCTATCATTGAAGACTATATGCTAACAATGACCGCTATTGACGTGGACGGGGTGTTGGCGATGGCCGCACCGCAAATATCAAAAAGATACGGTCGGGACTATAATCCCGATATGCTTTACCCGATTTTTAGTGTGTCAGAGGATTACTTGGCTCAATCTCTTAATGCGATGGGTGATATTTCGTCCTACCTTACAAATGTAATCGGTATCAGCTTGGGACAAATAAATGCTATTAAGGCCCATTATTTGGTGAGCTAATTCACTGCGGCCTAAGGCATTGAACCTCAAGTTTTAATTGGCACTTTGACCTTGATTGAGTGGAAACTGACTCGCGTAATTACATGTAAAGGTGGCATCATCCTGACTTAGACTACAGTTTAATTTAGCGCGTTCTTGCCCAGCTAGCGTGGTGAAGATAAGCGCAGCGCCTTCGTTCTCACGCGGATTGAAAATTTTACTGTCAGATAATGTGAGAGCTTTGACGAATTTATTTGTAATGGATGGTTCATATAAATAACCAACTTGCCCAACAATAAACCCTTTACCTGGGGTGATAGATGATAGGCTGTTTGTGAAATCTGAGGCCGTTAGGGTCGGTAATATGCCTGCAGCATTATTTCCCGTATAAGAGGCCTGCCCGACAATACGGCGTGACGTTGGTGTGGCGCTGACCTGCTCAATAGAGTAAATTTCGATCGCGAGATTGTCAGGATTAAACGAGTTGTAATCAATAACTGCGGTTGACGCTGTCATAACGTTTGCGAGTATTTGTTCGTCGACTTCTGTCTCAAATGTCGGAAATGATGCTGAAATTTCAGTTGATCGATTAATGGCACCATTAACGGAATAGGCCGCTGAAAGTTCATAGAGTCCAATATAAAGGAAGATCATTATAGGCGCGACTAAGACAAACTCAATTGAAGCCGTTCCGTCTTTTTGGGACCTGTAAGACTGCAATATGGTCTTTAAATATGTCATGATATGTGTGTCTTTTAACATAGCTTAACCTGAGCAGGAGACGTCAGGAAAAGGTTCCGTTCGAATCGCTTGTGTTACTGTAAGAATACGTTTGTCGCTTAAGCCAAAATTTCCTAAACGGGTTAGTTCCCCTGGTAGTATAAGATCATGTTGATAAATAGCTTTCACGAGAACAATTTCATTTCCGCTGATACCCGTGGCTAATTCTTCTGGGTTATCAAAGCTTATCGTGTCGTCATCCTCATCTACAGTAAAACTACTGGCTTGGAACTGTGATAAGACATCGGCATTAAATTGGTTGGAATTAACGCGCGTGATGTTTAGATTCAATTTGGTCATACACCCCTGCGTTTTTATATCATTGCATATTTCTTGTTTGATATCATCAATTGATCCGCAGATTGAATTTTCCATCCCTACACGTATGGAGCGTGTGTTTGATGTTAAATTATGCTGGAGTGAGGTTGTTGTAAAAAATACGATAGCTAGCTCAAGAATGCCAAAAACGAGCACCATGAATGGCAAGGCCAGGATGCTAAACTCTATAGCTGTTGCACCTTCACATCGCGTTTGAAGGTTTTTTAATGTCTGTTTGAACTGTTGGTACAACATTTTACTTCCATCTGTCAGGTCGAGCTACAGTCTAAAAGGAAATGCTTAAACAAGTGATTGAGTATATGGTTAATAGGTGATCAATTAGATAATCAGCTATTGTTCACCTATATCGACCTGATTTCCACTTTGGAAGTCACCATCGTTCGAGTTCGAGCTACTCGCTGTAGATCCAAGGGCAATTGTATTGTTAATAGCGGGGGCGCCTGCCGAGTTTGCGGCGATGAAGGCTGGATTATCTCCCAAAACAGGTGCAGCTGTACAATTTGGTGTGCAGTTATAAGTTTCTCGCTCGTTACCACCATAAAAGACACGGATACCATTTCGTGGCAAAATATTGCTCACCTGTACATTGGCATCTAAAATTGTGTGACCTTGCGTATCAAGGATTAAAATATTTGTTTCACCGTAGCTCCGCCCGACAACAAAAAATGTATTAGCGGAATGAATAGAGACATCCGCCACATTCGGATTACCGACTAAAATGGCAGAGGCAGCAACGGGTAAACGAACGACTTCAGTTTTGTTGAGGCCGACACTATATGTTTTCTTAATTTGAGGCGGCGCGATGATGTGATGAGGTCCAGCAACAGGCCCAGCTAGAATGTCGTTAGCCATAACAGGTGTCGCCATAGATGTTGATATGGCGAGTGTTGCTATCGTTAGTATAGATTTCATCGTATTATTTTTCATCACTTTAGTATCTCTAACTTTAAAATCTTTATTGGCATGAAAATAGACCAATAGAATCCAGCTAAGTGATTATAGTGAACGAAGGGTTTACAAGTCATGAATTATTACAGCTTCTGCTATCTTGCTATGAAAAGAGGGCCCCATAAGGTCATATTTCTATTATTAGCCTCTGCGGAACGACTTAAAATGCGCTTTTACACTATATATATAATAGGGTTTACGGCTTAAAATTATATTTTTTTCGCTAAAAATAGACTTTCATAACTTTTTTACCATGTTCTTTAGCCGCTTCTTAATTGGGCCTCATTATACACATCATCAACAGGGACATCCCTGACACGAGACATTGGGTTTCGTAAAATTAGCATACGTGGGAGTAAGTTATGCAAAATCTAGTTACGCGTTTCATTGAAGACGAATCTGGTGCAACAGCTATTGAGTACGGTCTAATCGCCGCTCTTATTTCAGTTGCTCTTATTGCTGGTGCATCTGCACTTGGTAACGGTATCAACAACAAGTTCACACAAGTTTCAAATGAGCTTGAAGGCGCTGCACTTAATAACGGTAGCTAAGCCACTCTAGTCCTTGTAAAAGGATATGAATTGAACCGCTCCTTTTGGAGCGGTTTTTTTGTGGGCTATTGATAGATGGCAACACCCTGTTAACCCTAAGCCGTTAGGACATATAGACGTTTGGTTTTGGAGCCTGTTCATGTCTATTGCGATTATTTTCTTTGCCCTATTTGCCATTTGCCAAATAATGGCGGCTGTGAATGACGCTTTAACTATGAAAATTCCAAATTGGATTAGCTTGGCTCTATTGGCTGGATTTGTCTGTATAATACCATTTGCATGGGTAGATTTCGCGACATTGGGTGAGCATATTCTTGTTGGTCTGGGCGTCTTTGCTGTCGCCTTTGGTATGTTTGCTGTGGGCTGGTTAGGTGGCGGTGATGCCAAATTACTGGCAGCGACGGCCTTTTGGTGGCAAGCTGCTGATCTTTTTCCCTATTTACTGGTTACGGCCATAGCTGGGGGGGCTCTCGCACTCTTTCTTATAATTGGTCGCCGCTATATCCCCGTCAGCATGTTAACGTCTGCGTGGTTGCATCGGATGTTTAAGGATGAAACTAAAATGCCCTACGGTATTGCTTTGGCAATCGGGGCTTTGATGACGCTTCCTAAGAGCCAAATATACCTTTCGTTGATGGTTTCCTAATGGCTCTGAATAGAGTCATTATATAAATCTCTGTAAAAATCTTAACTTTCTTAATTTTGTTAACCCTTTCTTGGGGAGCTTTTCCTAAAAATTAACCATGCCGACTCTACTGTCGACAGAGTAGTTTTGATTCGTGGGAGTTATCATGGACGTAAGACGTATAATAATTATCGTAGGAATGCTCGCGCTTGCAGGTGTTCTCTTTGTATATGTCCGTCAGCTTGGCGCGCCAGCGCCGGTCGTATCTGCGCCCGTGGTTGCAGCCCCTGTGGTTGAGCGAATAGAATATAAAGACGTTCTTGTGGCAAAACAGGATGTCGTATTTGGGCGCCGAGTCACACCTGAAGATTTTCAGTGGATACAATGGCCTGCGGAAAGCGTGTCTGAAGGGTTTATCACAAGTGACGCCCGTCCAGCGGCAATTGAGGAATTGTCAGGAAACGTCTCTCAAGCTCCAATTTTTCTCGGTGAGCCGATACAGAGTAGAAAACTTATTGAGACAGGTGACCGAAGCATCATGTCTGCGCTACTCGCACCAGGAATGCGTGCGGTGACGACACGCATCTCTGTCGCTTCAGCTGCGGGTGGGTTTATTAAGCCTGGTGACCGAGTTGATATCATTCTGACACGTCAACTCCGTGATTTGTCCGCCGATATATCGCGTCGCCAAGACTATAGTATTTCGGAGACGATTTTTGAAAATGTCCGCGTCATGGCGATCGACCAAAATTACCAAGTAGGAGCTTCAGGCCAACCGACGGTGTTGGGGTCAACAGCCACGTTTGAGTTGTCACAAGATGACGCCGAATATTTGCAAGAAGCGGTAACGCAGGGTGATATTACCCTAACACTTCGTAGTCTGCATAATGCTGGGGGACAAGTTATCCGCCGCTCAGAAGGCATCAAGCGTGAATCTGGCACAACAGCAACGATCGCTGTTTATAGAGCCGGTCAAGCCCAACAAGTTGGTTTGGGTGGGAGTCAATAGGATGAAAAAATATCAAATGAAATTAAAGGCTTGTCTGGTTTTAACCGTATCAAGTTTTGTAAGTTTTGCGGCATCTGAAGCTGGAACACGATCATATTCTGATGTGACGACGACAAGTTACAGCCCGTCTAAAACGCATATTGTTACGCCGGGACAGGGGTCAACAGAACGCAGTGTGACAATACCGTTTAATAAATCAACGACGATAGAACTACCTAATGACATTATGGACGTTATTATAGCGAACCGTGAAATTGCTGAGCCTTTGGTTCATTCATCTCGGAAAATTGTTATGTTTGGCCGTAGCCCGGGACAAACAAATGCACGGTTTATGGATCATAATGGCGATGAAATGCTGTCGCTTAATATTCGCGTCGAACGTGATATTACAGGATTAAAGTCATTATTGTCTGAGCATGGCGGCAGCAATAGCGTCAATGTCAAAGCTGTGAACAATAACCTCCTTTTAACAGGTGGTGTGCCAAATGCAGCGAGTGCTGCGCGTATTGAACGACTCGCCTCTCTCTGGCTCGATGAAACAACAACGGGCAATGCGGGTGAAATCGTAAATTTGATGAACATTGAAGCGCGCGATCAAGTGATGCTAAAAGTCCGCATTGTTGAAATGCAGCGTTCTGTAACGAAGCAACTTGGCATTAATTTGGCTGTTGCAGGCGAAATCGGTGACGCGACGATCTCTTTAATGAGTAATAATGCCCTTACGGCGGGCGCGGGATTTGACGGCGGTATTCAGTGGAATAATAGCGGGGGTGGATCTCTCCAGCAACTGACGACCGGATTACAAGCGCTTGAGCAAGTGGGACTGGTTCGTACGGTTGCAGAACCAACATTGACGTCCGTTTCAGGCGAATCAGCGAGTTTCCAAGCGGGTGGTGAGTTTGCTGTCTTATCGGGGACAGGCACAGTTGACCCGACAACGGGTACGGTGACAAATACGTTTGAGTTTAAAGAATTTGGCGTGTCTGTTGGATTTACGCCTGTCGTGCTCGATGAAGGTCGTATTTCACTCAACCTCGAGACGGGTATTTCTGAACTGACCACGGTTGGCTCTTTTACAACCGCATCGGGAACCGTTCCGGGGCTTCGTACGCGCCGAGCTAATTCGGTTGTTGAAGTTCCGTCAGGGTCATCCATTGTTATTGCAGGGTTGATCCAACAAGAAAGCCGGTCTACGGCGGACGGGACGCCTGGGGTTAAAGATATCCCTGGATTGGGTGCGCTTTTCCGAAATCGTGATGAGTTAAATACAGAAACTGAATTGGTTATCATTGCGACGCCTTATTTGGTTGACGGAACGCATCCTGATAATTTGCAAACACCGATAGATGGATATGTAGCTCCGTCTGACGCAGAGGCCATTATCCTTGGGCGTTTAAACAAAACATATAAACGTGAAGATAGCAAACCAGCTTTGACGGATAGTCGATTTGGTACCTTTGGGCATGTAGTTGATTAGGATAAGATAATATGACTTTTAAATCGACATACGTTTCATCTCTCACAAAACTATGCTTAAGCGCCGTTTTTGTCGGGCTAACGGCCTGTTCAACAGCAACGCCGACACATGGCAATGTTTTTGAAGAAAATAAGTTTCAAATTTCGGAGCAGATTGAGCGCCTTGAGCTATATCCTCAGGTTAATGGATTACAGCTTAACCCGCGTGACCAAGAAGCGGTTAACCGCTTTATTCGTGATTTTTCACGAAATGGCGACGGTCAAATATTTATGAATGTCCCGTCAAATCAAACAAATAGTATTGGGGCACAGCAAGCTCAAAAACTGATTAATACAGTCTTGAGACAATCTGGTAATGGTGGTGCTAATGTGCAAACGGGGCAATATCAGGTTCACCAAGCCGCACCAGCTCCTGTTGTAATATCTTACCGCAAATTTGCGACCTTAATACCACGTTGCAATACGAAGCAAGACTTCCGTTTAACGGGTAATAATCAAGCTTATCGTGGCTTTGGATGCTCACATTTTGCTAACCAAGCGGCTTTGATCGGTGATCACCGTCAAATTCTAAGGCCCGCTGATCAGACACCTGCTGATGCAACTCGTCGTTCAGCTGTTTATGAATCATATATTGAGGGCGCAGACCCCTCGTCTGCAAATGGTAGCCGCCAAGGCATAACTTTTGGCAATTAAGAGGTCAAAACGAACAGGATGACAGCGACTATGCATACACAGACTCCACCGCCTGCGACACCTAATGGTTATGCGGCGCCAAGACCGACACCGGCTCCGCGTCCTATTCAACAGACGGCTCCCGTTCCAATGGCTCCGCCGGCTTCGCCTTACCCAGCCGTACCGCCTCAGCCTATGCAACCGCAACACATGACACCTGCTGCACCTTATCAGCACATGCCAGCGCCTATGGCACCTCAAATAGCACCTCAACCGATGCACACGATGCCAGCGCATATGGCGCCTCAGATGGCACCACAGCCTATGCACGCGATGCCAGCGGCTGTCGCTATTCCACAAGCGATGCCTCAGATGGAAGCGCGTCGCGAAGACGGCGATAAAATGATCCCAGGCATTTCTATTCACGTTTTTTGTGAACGTAATGAGACAGGCTCTATCATCAATAAGGCGCAACATGATTGGCGTATGAAGCGGGTGAATGTAGATATTTTCATGGGTGGATTAAATTCCGCTGTGGATTATTATCATAATGAAACCACACCTAACTTGATCATGATTGAAACGGCTATTAGTGGCGCGGAACTTTTCACGCAACTTGAACAATTAGCCTCTGTTTGTGATGAAGGTACTCAGGTCGTTGTTATTGGCGCATCAAATGACATTCGTCTTTACCGCCAACTTATGGAAAAAGGCGTGAGTGATTATCTCGTGCCTCCTTTCCACCCGATGAATATTATCCGCTCTATTAGCGATTTGTATCTTACAGAAGACAAACCATTTATAGGCCGTTGTAGTGCAGTTTACGGAGCTAAGGGTGGTGTTGGTGCTTCAACAATCGCACATAATCTTGCATGGATTTTGGCTGAAAAGATGGGTCAAGAAACTGCGCTTATTGATTTTGACGAAACTTGGGGTACGACAGGCATTGATTTTGCTTACGATACAGCTCAAGGCCTTGAAGAAGCCTTGTCGCAATCAGAACGCCTCGACGAAGCGTTGCTTGATAAAATTATGGTGAGGCACACGAAGAAGCTCTCTATATTACCATCATCTGCATCATTAGGAAATGGTAGCGCTTTTGATGCGCCTGAAACATTTGAAAAAGTGATTGATGGGATACGCTCTATTAGTCCTTTCAATGTTTTTGATATGCCGCATGTGTGGTCAGATTGGTCGAGTACAGCTTTGACTGGGGCCGATGAAATTGTCATTGTCGCAACGCCTGAATTAGCCTGTTTACGTAATACAAAGAACCTTATTGATTATTTAAAGGCGAAGCGTCCAAATGATGCTGATCCACTAGTGATCGTCAATAAAGTTGGACGATCTAAACTTGAAATCCCGTTGAAAGATTTTGCTGCGGCGATTGGTATTGAACCTGCTTTGTCCCTGTCTTTTGATCCGGATACATTCACTGAAGCGTCAAATGACGGGAAGATGTTAACTGATTTAAAAGCAGGCGCACCGCATGTTGAAGGTTTAACATATCTTGCATCTCGATTACGGACTGGGAATTTTCCTAACATGTCTATGCTTGGAAAAGGCCGTAAAAAATCAGGCACAAGTTTGAAAAGCTCGTTAATGTCTAAATTGAAAAAGAAGTAAGCGCATATGTTCGGAAAACGGTCTTCTTCCTCCGCCGCCGCAACGGCCCCTACGACAGCGCAACTCTCGCCAAAATCAACAGCGAGTGCGCCGCCTATGGCAAGTAGTCAAGAACCGGCACGCGAGGCAAGTCAGCCATCAGAAGATTATTATGATACCAAGTCGAGTATTTTTAATGCTCTATTTGAAACCATTGATGTATCAGCTTTGGCGGGAATGCGTCCAGAGAAAGCGCGTGACGAAATCAAGCAAATTGTCGATGAAATTATCGCAATTCGCAATGTTCGTTTGTCTGTTAATGAACAAACCCAGCTCATCATGGAAATCTGTGATGATATTTTAGGGTATGGTCCGTTAGAGCCCTTGCTCGCGCGAGATGATATTGCCGATATTATGGTGAACGGCGCGAAACATGTTTTCATCGAAACTGCGGGTAAGATGATAAAAACCAATATCCGTTTCCGTGACAATGCTCAGTTGATGAATATTTGTCAGCGCATTGTGTCGCAAGTGGGTCGCCGAGTTGATGAAGCCAGCCCGATTTGTGATGCGCGCCTTTTAGACGGCTCTCGGGTTAATGTTATTGCACCGCCTTTGTCGATTGACGGGCCAGCTCTCACTATTCGGAAGTTTAAGAAAGATAAGCTGACCCTGTCTAATTTGGTTGATTTTAAATCAATTTCTCCCGCCGGGTCTAAAGTCCTACAAATTATCGGCGCTTGCCAATGTAATGTGGTTATTTCTGGCGGTACGGGTTCTGGTAAGACAACCTTGCTGAACTGTTTGACGGGTTTTATTCACCCTGATGAGCGGATTATTACCTGCGAAGATGCGGCTGAATTACAACTTCAACAGCCACATGTTGTACGTCTTGAAACCCGTCCGCCTAACCTTGAAGGCAAGGGTAAGATTACCATGTCAGATTTGGTCAAAAACTGTCTACGGATGCGTCCAGAACGGATCATCGTGGGTGAGGTTCGTGGACCCGAAGCCTTTGACCTTCTGCAAGCTATGAATACGGGCCATGATGGCTCAATGGGAACGCTTCATGCGAACTCACCTCGTGAAGCTTTATCTCGACTTGAATCTATGATTACGATGGGGGGGTTCTCTCTACCCGCGAAAACAATTCGTGAGATGATTGTTGGATCTGTTGACATTATTGTACAGGCGACACGTCTTCGCGATGGATCACGGCGCATTACCCATATTACCGAAGTCATTGGGATGGAAGGTGACGTTATCGTGACGCAAGACCTCCTCCTTTATGAGATGGATGGTGAAGATGCCAACGGGAATATTATTGGGGAACATAAATCAACAGGTATTGCCCGTCCGGCCTTTTGGGATCGTGCGCGTTATTTTAACCTTGAACGGCAATTAGCTGAAGCTCTAGACGAGGCAGGTTAAACGGTATGGATCAAGCGACTCTCATGGCTATACTTGCTGCGGGCTTGGTTCTGGGTATAGGATTTGCTTTATTATCCGGTGGCTCGTCTTCAGGGTCTAAACGCGTGCAGACCATTGGTCGCACGGGGAGTATATCGCCTGATAAAAAAACGGGAATTTTCAGTTTTATGAAACCAGACGGCGATAATTCGTCTCGACGTAAACAAATTGAAGATACGCTCAACCGCCTTGAAGATAAAAAGAAGTCTGCAAAGAAGCGACAAATGTCGCTCGAGATGCGCCTAATACAAGCGGATTGGTCAGTCGCACCTGCTTCATTCATGACGATTAGTGTTGTTATTGGTTTGCTCATTGGATTGGCTGTTTTTATCATTACTAAAAAGCCATTATTTGCGGCTGGTGCGGCATTCGGCATGGGCTTTGGTGCTCCACGGTGGATATTAGGCATGGCGATTAATAAGCGGCAAAAGAAGTTCACCTCCCATTTTGCTGACGCTATGGATATCATTGTTAGGGGTATTCGAACCGGCTTACCTTTAGCCGATTGTTTGAAAATTATTGCTCATGAATCACCAGAACCTGTCTCGACGGAGTTTCTAAGAGTTGTTGAAGCTGAAAATTTAGGGGTTCCGATTGATGTGTGTTTGGAACAAATGCATGACCGCATGCCCGTAACGGAAGTTAACTTCTTTGCCACTGTGCTTAATATTCAACGCCAAACAGGTGGTAATCTTGGGGAGTCCTTAGAAAATCTGTCAGGGGTGTTGCGTGGGCGTAAACTTTTAGCGGAAAAAATTAAGGCCTTATCAGCCGAAGCGAGAATGTCAGCTATGATTATTGGAGCTTTGCCAATCGCCGTGGGTGCGCTTGTTACCGTCTTAGCACCTGATTACATGGCCGACCTCTACGGCACGGAGCGGGGTCAGCAGAATATGATGATCGGCGCTGTTATGATGGTTGTTGGTATTTTCTCAATGAAGAAAATGATCGCGTTTAAATATTAGGAACTGATGATGAGTCCAGAAACATTAGCCTTATATCAGGATGCTATTTCTGCCGTGATTGCTCTACTTGTTGTGGGGACGGTATTTACCCTTGTTCAACCTCTATTGGGAGGGGATAAGCTGAAGAAACGTATGGCGTCTGTTGCTGATACTCGCGAGAGTTTACGTAAAGCTCACCTCGCCAGCTTACAAGAACCTCAAAAAGGTCTCCGCCAAGATACGAAAGGCTTTGTCCGCAATCTTGTTGATCAATTAAGCCTTGAGAAATTACTCGCTGCAGCTGATTTGAAAGATAAGCTTGCCCAAGCTGGGTTGAGAGGCGACCGCCCGGTTTATATATTTTACTTTTCGCGTATGTTTTTACCCATTGGACTGGGCTTGTTTGGTATCGTTTTCTTTGTCGTCTTGAATATTAAAGATTGGACAATGATTCAAAGACTTGCGGCGACAATGGGGATGATTACGTTCGGATATTATTTACCCGCTATTTGGGTGAAAAATTTGGCGAAAAAACGCGCAGACAAAATTATGCCTGTTTTCCCAGATGCACTTGACCTCTTATTGATCTGTGTTGAATCGGGCATGTCTATTGAAGTGGCGTTTAATAAAGTGGCTGAAGAAATGGCTGAAAACTCGGTTGAAATAGCCGAAGAATTGTCTCTGACAACAGCGGAATTGTCATTCATGCCGAACCCTCGCCAAGCCTATGAAAACCTTGCACGCCGTAATGATCATCCAGGTATTCGGGGTGTGGCTACGGCGCTTATTCAATCGTCACGATATGGTACACCACTCGGGCAAACCCTAAGAACCATGGCGACAGAAAACCGTCAGATGCGAGTCCTAGCTGCCGAAAAGAAAGCAGCTGCTTTGCCCGCGAAGTTAACAGTACCGATGATTATTTTCTTCTTGCCCGTGCTTTTCATTGTTATCCTGACACCGGCTGGAATGCGTTTGGGGGCGGCTCTCAATTAATGAGGGCAACGTCTAAAGTGATTGGAAACAGGCCTAACGGTAAGTTGGGCCTTTTTTTGTTGTATTGAGATTATAAGCTTTCTGACGACCGTTCACATATAATGTTTATTCGCGGGCGATTTTATGGCCGAGCCTCATCACGAAACAACTATGATGTTCCCAGATAAACCCTGGTAAATTTATCAGTTCCTATCCGTTAGCGTTGACGGGAGGCGCCTCGAGGTTGGATCGGTTGTTGCTGCTGTTGCTGGGGGGCATTATCATAATAAGGTGTTTGCTGCGCTGGATAGCCGCCGCGAAGTTGTGGGACGTACTGGGTCTGTGCTGTTTGATCTTGAGGTGTCGAAGCAGGCCCGTGAGGGGGTTTCCCGTAGGAGGCTGACGGCGTTGGCCGTTGCGCGTAGTTTGGCGCTGCTGCGGCTTTTGGACCAACATTACGTGCGATGCGCGATAGGACATTCTGAGATGTTGGAATAGGAACTTGTGCCTGTGCTGCAGGCGCTTGTTTATACTGCAAGGGCCTTTGCTCATGTTGCTGTGCCTGAGGTCTATATTGTGCCTGGGGTATTTGCTGCGTCTGTGGTCTTTGTTGCGTCTGCAGCGCTGTGCTACGCGGCACATAGTTTGGCGCTGGGGCATAATTTGGCTGACGCGCTGCATGTTTCGGTGCGGCAGCTACCTGGTTTTGATAGTGTTGAACCTGTCTTTGCTGCGCCTGCGGGTGTTGAGACTGCCTATGTTGAGAGGGTGATGTATAGGCTGGGGCTGATGGCTGACGGTTCGCATAGGGTGTTGGTTGCGGCGTAGATTGCGGCGTAACTTGAGCCATATAGCCCTTAACAAGTTCGAGGTTCGCATGAACACTCTCCGATGCGTCAGGATGAGCGGTCGCTCTAGATAACCATTGATGTGCCGTATGTGGATCACCAGATAGGGCAAAGTTCAAACCCATATTGGCCATGATGTTAGGGTCATTGGGTGTAATTTGTAAGGCGCGATTGTAAAAGGGACGCGCCTCAGCATATTTTTCCATTTGATCAAGCGCGACCCCTTTGAGGGACCATAAACGTCCGTAAGCGGGGGCATCCCTCAGGGCCATGTCTATGATTTTTAAAGCGGGTTTTGTTTGTTGATCCGCAATTAAGGCGGCGGCGTGCTCTGCGTTTAAATAGGGGTCACGCGGGTAAAGTGCGCGCGTTGTCCGTGTTACCTCAATGGCTCGTGATGGATTACCCATTTTACGCAATGTTGTGGAAAACTTAATCGCTGCTTCGAGGTCCGATGGGTTCAAATTATACTCATGTGACCAGAAAGCCGCTTGCGCTAAAATTTGCTGCGTATCAATATTATCACGAATTTCACGCGGGGCAGGTTGATATTGGCTGGCACTCAGTTCGCTCTTGGTTTCTTCTTCTGAGGCTGTGAGTTGAGGCGCGGCTGCGACGCATCCGATCATGAGAGAGCTGGCCGTTAAAATTAGGGCATATTTCATATAGGACATAAAATTTCCTTCTCGGGGGGCATCGTGGTACATTTCGTTAATAAATGTAAACAAATAGAGTTAACGACTTATTAGCATTCTAAGGCTTTGAACCCTAAATTTGGTGATTTACCCTACATCTCGCCCATGATATGCAGCAGAATGATATCTATATTTAAACGTCTTGAGTCTGGCGATAAAAACAAAGCTCAACCTATTCATATTTGTCGGCCATCAGAGTGGACACATATTTCCACGCAACTCACACCGATGCAGCGCAATTTTACAAAAGCGCGTAATTTTTCTGGCGAAGCAGGGCAATTTGTTCGTGTTCCAGATGAAAGCGGTGAGGTTAAGCTCGTTTTATATGGCGTCGGCCCAGCTCATAAAGATGACGCAGGCCCCGTGAGAGTTGGTCAATTGGCGGGACGTTTACCCAAGGGCTTATATTATTTTGAGAGCTTACCAGAGGGGTGGACCTCACGCCTCGCCGCGACAGGTTGGGGATTGGGGGCGTATAAATTTGACCGTTACCTTTCTGATGTGACCGAATTTCCAACGCTTTTGCTCAGCGGTGATACCCACCCACATGAGACGGAAAGTTTGGTGGCTAGTCTTCACCTCGGGCGAGACCTGATTAATACGCCGGCCTCTGATATGGGCCCTATCGCGTTGCATAAGGCGACGGTAAAATTAGCTGAAGACTATGACGCCACGGTTAAAATAACTGTTGGCGATGAACTTCTGGCGAAGAATTATCCGATGATACATGCCGTCGGGCGTGCGGCGCATGAAGCGCCACGTTTGGTCGAATTTGAATGGGGGAACCCAGACCATCCGCGCCTCGCAATCGTCGGTAAAGGCATAACGTTTGATACGGGCGGGGTGAATATTAAAAGCGCCTCAAGCGCGCGGCTGATGAAAAAAGATATGGGCGGCGCGGCACATACATTAGCCTTAGCGAAAATGATTATGGCCAATAATTTGCCCATACGCTTACATGTCCTTGTGGCGATTGCTGAAAACGCCGTCTCGGCGGGTGCTTACCGTCCGGGGGATGTATTATCGTCGCGCGCGGGTTTGACGATCGAAATTGATAATACGGACGCGGAAGGCCGCTTAGTTTTGGGCGATGCTTTAACCAAGGCCACTGAAAGTGACCCAGCCTTGATTATGGATTTTGCCACCTTAACAGGGGCTGCGCGCGTCGCATTGGGTCCTGAACTCGCCCCGTTTTATTGTAACCGTAAGGGGCCTGTTGCCTCTATGCTCGAGCAATCGGCAGCGGAATATGACCCGATGTGGCATATGCCGTTGTGGCGGCCTTATTATTCGCTGCTCAATTCACCGCTCGCGGATATGAAAAACTCTGGCGGTGGATTTGCCGGGTCTGTGACGGCAGGCCTTTTCTTACAGAAATTTGTTGCGGACAAGCCATGGATGCATTTTGACGTTTATGGCTGGTGGCCCACGTCAGCCCCAGGTCATCCAAAAGGTGGCGAGATGTTCGCCTTGCGCGCCATTTACTTCTGGCTCAAATCGGGCGGGTTAGAGCAAGATCTTACGCGTTAGCTATACCGTTAGGCTGATGAAAATTTATGGTTAACAAAAAGTTAAAAAAGTTGTGAGTCTTTTTAAGGGCTTAGCTTTGATTTCCTGAAAACACAGACGTCGTGACTTGACCAAAGAATCGAGAATGTGCGAATCCTTGATTCGAGGCGATATTTGTTCGGGGAAATACGGTATGAAACAGGCACGTTCTACTTATAATCGGGTTGATGCCCTTCATTTGTGGCAAGCTGTAAATATGACAAGAGTTCGCTCTGATGCGCCTGATTTTTCGGCACGCCAAATGGCTATTTTAACGGCTGTCTATCTTGATGAGCGACCGCATACCGTTAAATCATTAGCTGAAATGTTAAGGGTAACGAAGGCTGTCATAACCCGAGCTTTGGATACATTGAGTAAATATAAAATGATCAAACGCTGCGCCGATCCGCGAGATAAGCGCTCCATAACTGTAGGACGAACCGCTGTTGGGACGCGCTACCTGACGGAATTTGCTGATATGATTTGCACTCATATGCCCGCCCCTAAACCTGCTCACACGGCGATGGCGCGCCCCGTTGTTGTGCCCATATCAGCAGCAAGATGAGTCTGGCACCATGAGTTTTCTGGGGGTTTGTTGTGTTCCGCGGACACCCGTTCTTTTATCGCCCCAAACCTCTAGCTCTCTTGAAACAGAGTTGATTTATGGGCAAGCATTTTTAACTCAAAGGCAAGAGGGACGCTTTATTAAAGGGACGGTTGTGCCTTTATGTCCATTAGTAGGCGGCCCCGTTTCGCAAGGATATGTTCGGGCGAAAGATTTAAAGATGAGCGGCCCTGAGGCTCTTTATAAAATCACCAGTTTGAAAGCACCGGTCTTTTCAAAAAAAAATATTAAATCTCCGATCAAGTTTTTGTTGCCATTTGGCGCACGGCTTGTCGTTGAAAGCTCTCATCGTGATTTCATTCGCATTGGACGGGCGCAATATGTTCACCAAAAGCATATTGCGCCTGCTGCGGAGCATGAAACTGACTTTGTCAGCGTGGCCGAACGTCATATAGGGCTTCCCTATATTTGGGGCGGTATAAGCTCTGATGGGTTAGATTGTTCAGGGCTTGTACAAACGTCGCTTTGGGCGATAGGGCAGGGCTGTCCGCGAAATTCTGGAGAGCAAAAAGACGGGCTTGGAACGCCTATTGATTTGCAGGCTCCCTTACAACGCGGCGACTTAGTTTTTTGGCCCGGCCATGTGGGGATTATGCAAGACGAGAAGCAGATGGTTCACGCCAACGGGTTTCACATGCGGACACAATCAGAGCCCCTAAAAGCAGCGGCCCAACGGATTGAAAAATCCGAAGGGCCGATCATTGCAATTAAACGCTTATAAGATTAAGAGGTGCGGCTTAGTGCTCGCCGTCAGTTGCTGCGTCTACAGCGTCTTCAACTTTTTCCATCACGCCGTCGACCTTTTCCATGATCTCTTTCGGGGCGTCCATGACCTCTTCAATTTTTTCCATTACCGCAGTTTCGACTGTTTCAAGCTCAACTGTTTCAACAATAGCAGCAACAGGTGGAGCCAGCGGTGCGCCGGAGTTGCTGTTCAAATAAGCGATGACAGCGGCGCGGTCAGCGGCTTTTTTAACACCGATGAAACTCATATTTGTGCCTTTAAGATATTTGCTAGGCTTAGCGAGAAATCCATCGAGGGTTTCATAGTCCCACGTAATGCCTGCACTATTGAGGGCGTTAGAATATTTAAAGCTTGAGTTTTGCGCGCCTGCCGCACCGACAATGCCCCAAAGGTTCGGGCCTGTGCTATTTGCGCCGCCATTGTCAACATTGTGACAGGCTTGGCATTTTTTGAAAACTTTTTTACCTTTGGTCACGTCCATCGCGGCAACCCAATCGGCTTGTGGGAACGGCAGTGGCTTTTCGGCTTTTTCGCCCGCGGCTTTTGGTTCAGGCAGCTCAAGCGCATAAGCGGGGGCTAACGGGGCTTCCGCATGGAGAACCAAGTGCGACGCTTCTTTTAGCATCATATAGCCGAGGCCTGTTGCTAATATAGCGGCAGCAATTTTATTAAACCCGAGGTCACCCATGATTATGTCTCGTCTGTTACTCTATAAGTCGTCAATTTAGCGTTCTTTTATAAGAGTCTTCATATTTTGCAACAAAGGAATATGACAAAGCGCTGTAAATCCCTTGCGGCTAAGAGTCGCTAGTTGTTTCGAGGCTACATTAGGCGGGAAACCTTAAAATATTACCCTTAAAGCTCTGAAAGCCAAGCTTTCACAGCCATGTGATAGGGGTTTGACGCGACATTTGAGGATTGCTAACTATATAAGGCTTACGAAAAATAGAAAAAGGACCCTGATTATGGGACTCAAAACATCAATTTTTGCAGGCTTTGCTGTCGCGACTATGGCTTTCGCCGCGCCCACGCCCGAAGCTTACGCCAAGGATAAAGCACCTGTTTATACGTCTTGGAATAAAAATATAGCTGTCGGCGGCTATGACGCCGTTAGCTTTTTTAAGAGTAAACCTACCGAAGGGAAGTCAGAATTTACGGCGCTTTATAATGGAGCCGAGTGGCACTTCTCAAGCGAAGCCAATCGTGATTTGTTCGAAGCGAACCCAGAAGCTTTTGCGCCGCAATATGGAGGCTATTGTGCGTGGGCAGTCGCGGGAGGTAAGCTCGCGAAAGGCTCTCCGAAACACTGGAACATTGAAGACGGAAAACTATATCTGAACTATAACGGTAAGATCAAAGACCGCTGGACGGCTGACCGTGCGAATTTTATAACGCAGGCCGATGAAGAATGGCCGGGTATATTAACCGATTAAATGACCCAAAAAGCCCGCGTGATGCGGGCTTTGTTTTATCTTTATTGTGATAACCACTCACGGAGAAGGTGGTGAGCGATGGTAAAACGCGGCGGCCTGAGAAAAGCATCCGAGCGTTTATCAAAGACATCTTGAACGGTTTGCTTTGAAAACCACTGGGCTGTGCGGAGTTCCTCTTTATTGATCTTTAGCTCGCGGCTTTTGGCCTCGCATGTATATCCCATCATGAGTTGGCTCGGGAAGGGCCAGGGCTGTGAGAAGATGTAACGTGGGTTTTTAACATCCAGTCCGACTTCTTCTTTCACTTCGCGTAGGACGGCCGCTTCGGGTGTTTCACCTGTTGAGATGAACCCTGCGAGGGCTGAATAAGCTCCGTCTGGAAAATTATGTCCCGCACCTAAGAGGCAGTGATCTTCATGTGTGACCATCATAATGACGACAGGATTGACGCGGGGGTAATGTTCTGTCTCGCAAGAGGGGCACTTACGCGCGAGGCCCGAATAAACGGCGATGCTCTTTTGCCCGCATTTGGCGCAAAAATTATTATTATAATGCCAGTCTAGAAAAGACCGCGCGCGCCCAATCGTGGCGAGGTGATCAGGCGTCATGCGGGAGGCAACCCCGCGTAGCTCTTGATAGCTCTCAGCAGGCGCGGCCTGATTATCTTCGGCTAAGTTAAAAGCAAATAATGGATCACCGTCGTGCAGGCCTAAAAATAGAGGGCCGGGGTCATATAGGTTTTGCCCGATCAATGTTTTTGGGTGAGGGGTAATCGGTGATAAATCTTCATTTAGTGCAGGCCGCCCCGCGACAAATAAGAGCGCGCGCGCCTTTGGGTTTTCAAGATAGGACGTGACCTGTTCGGGTGAACGGTCAAGCTCCATGAAATCAAGACGAGAGCCCGTAAAAGGCATGGGATTGGGTATATAGGTCATAAAGGTCACGATTTGAAAAAAATAAGCGGGCTTTAGGCCCGCTCTGTTATATTTTATAAAACTAAGGCTATTGGGTTAGCTTTTAGGCTTAGTCACTCGCTTTTTATAAGGTGTACCATCTTTCTTTAACCGAACGCCGCCACTGGATTTTGCACTTGCCTTTTTAGCTGTTGTTTTTTTAGCAGGTGCTTTTTTAGCCGTTGTCTTTTTAGCAGGAGCCTTTTTAGGCGGCTCGATTGTGATGTCCTCAGCTTTAACAGTTTTTGTTCGTGTTTTTGTTTTAACAGTGTCGGCGGATTTTGTTGTTTTCTTTTCAACTTTTTCGCCCAAATCACTTGCGGCATCTTTTGTTTTATCAAGAGCAGAGCGGGTTTTTTCTCCCGCCGTTTTTGCGGCGTCACGCGCTTTAGCGGTGGCAACTTCTGCAGCTTTACGTGCTTCTTCGAGTAGATCGACATCAGCCGTTTCGCCTTTGCCACCGTCAGGAGAGAGATTGTCATTAATCCGAAAGAGAGCGATGAGGGCTTCACATAGTAGGCGTAAGCTTACAACCGACAGAAGAAGCATGACAAAAAAACCGACAAAACGCAGAATACCAGCGAGGGGGCCAAGCCATATATTTTCAAACATGGTCGCACCAAATGTCAGGGCTATTGCAATTAAAGCCAACCAATAAAATGCACGTACGAGTTTCTCTTTCATCATTTTATCGAAAGAGAGAAAGAAATTCAGAATATTCGTCATGGCAATTAGTCTCCAAATGTTTTCTTATTAAAGCTTGCTCGGCGGTGTTTGGCAAGCCTTCACACAAATTAGAATTATGGGTGCAAGCCCAATTAAAGCGTAGCGCCTATTGCGGGGCAGATTGGGGGGGCAAGGATGCGGCGGGCCCCTCATGCAAGCTTTGTTCGCGTTGCAGTACAGGAGCCTCGACTCGCAAAGTGTCAATCTCGGTGCGACGACTTTTGAATTTAGGAAATTGAGATTTGCTCAGGGGCTTTCCAGATAATTGTGATAGTCGTCGTGGATTGATAGCTTTGCCGTTGTGATGGACTTCATAATGTAGATGTGGCCCCGTCGAGCGACCCGTTGTGCCCACATATCCAATCACTTGATCTTGTCGAACGTAAGCCCCTGCTTTCACGCCGCGTGCAAATTTCGATAGATGCGCATAGGCGGTTTTATAACCGTCCGAATGACGGATACGAATATAATTGCCGAAGCTTCCAAATCTATTGGCGCGCTCAACTGTACCCGAACCCGCTGCTAGGATAGGCGTGCCACGAGGCGCGGCGAAATCAACACCTTTATGGGTTTTCACATAGCCTAAAATAGGATGTCTGCGTTTTCCGAACCGTCCTGAGAGGCGCGCCCCGTTTACAGGCGTTGCACGGAGTTTACGTTTCGCCGTTTTTCCGCTCTCATCATAAAAGTTTTCTCGGCCCTTAGAATCTTCATAAAGATAATAGCTTGAGGTTTTGCCGCGCGGGCTAAAGCTTGTATATAATAAGTCACCAGCTTTGATGATGTCGCCACGGCGGTCACGGGCGACTTCGAAAAACATCTCAAATCTATCACCCGGCTGTATGTCGCGTTGGAAATCGACAGAATATTCGTAAATATTAGCAAATTGCTGAATGACTTTATCGGGTGCTCCGAGGCGGTTGGCATCCAGATATAGACTATTTTCAATTGTCGATTTTACGGTGACGCGGTCAAATTTAAATTCGGCAGAAACATCACGGCTTTTAAAGTCACCGCTTGCCGCGCGTTCAACAAAGACCGTCCGTTCAATATTTGGCTTGTAGATGACATCGGTGATTTGGTCATTATTATAAACAAAGTTAAAGTTCTGCCCTGCGCGAACGTTGCGCGGGTCATACACGTCTGAAAAACTTTGGGTGATTTTATAGGCTTCGCCTGGTGAAACGCCATGATTTTGTAATAAAGGCCCGAGGCTATCGCCTGATTTGACCTCTACCCGTTTGGTTATGAAACGCTCATGGTGACCGTCTTCAAAATATTGAGAAAATTGCGATAAATCAGTCGTTGGTACGGACTCAAGTGCTATTTTTTCTATACCAGTTTTTTCAGTCTCTATATTGCGGCTTAAGACGCTACCGACAATGGCGACACAGCATAGAGCGACAAGAAACGCGAAACGACGTGACTTTAAAAGCTGGGTATTAGACATTACAAAAAGAGCTTTCAAACGTAATCTAAGGGCCATTTTAGCGTGATTGATTTTTGGATTCATATCTTGCATTTGTCCCATGTTCATCCGAGCTCTCTATTGTCAATCTTAAGACTAATGCTTCGTTAATTTTACAAAACATTGGCGAGATAAACACCTTATGCTAAGAGTAAAGCCTATGACTGCAATCTGTGCAAATTAAATTGTCGAAAACCACGCCTAAATCTACAGACGCAAATTTTATGCCGAAATCTGTGGTGAGTCGGATTGTGGCTGCGCGCCGCCATGTGGTGCTGGTGTGTGTGTGGTTATTTTGGCTTTTATTGTTAGGGGGTGCGGTTTTACTGGCTCACCTTTGGACGCAGCGATATGATTACCTTGAGCAGAGCGCCAAACAAATTCTCGCCGAGCGTAATATTATGGGCGATCTGGATATTATCGCTATAAACAGTTCGAGCTTACGCATAGAAAATATTGAGTTGCGCGAGATAGATGCCCCTGACGAAACGGCCTTTTTTACAGCAGATATTGTTGAAGCGCATTATGCGTGGCAGGATCTACTTAAGGGCAAAATAGACGGTTTGGTCGTGACCCGCCCCAAAGCTGTGGTGGAAATTGACGCAAGCGGCCGCATAATTGCGGGATGGGTACCGCCTACGCAAACCGGTGATGGGTCTGAATTTACCTTCCCAAAAGACGGCTTCACCGTGAAAGGTGGTCAGTTGACCGTGAAAAGCCCTTACGGAGAGGTGAGCTCATCGATAAATGCGGTGGTTTGGGATCGCTCCCAGTTTGATGTCGATTTAGATATCACCCCAGCGCAGCTTGGCCATAATGATACATCCTCCGTGGTTGGCGGTCGTATCTCCGTTCAGGCTGAGACAGAAGATTACGCGGTTGAGACCGATTTAAATCTGATAACGCTTATGAGCGATGCGGTTGAAGCTGGTCGTGCCAATATAAAGAGTCAGCTATCGGTTCGGCAGGACGCAGGGCAATGGGAAATCAATGGACCTATGTCTATTGTCTTGGACGATGTTGTCAGCGGAAACACAAATTTTTCAAACCTATCAATAACCTCTGTTGGTAACATCAGTCTTCCGACGTTAACGGGCGCAAAAAAATCTATAATGGCAGAGCTTGGTTATCAACTCGGCTATCAGGGGGATGTTGATATTACCGCTCAAAATCTAACCGCCTTTGATGACCCGTCCCGTACGGCTTTAGCGAACAAGCTCAGCTTTCATGATATTTTGCAGAAATCCCCGATTTTAAGAGACTTTGCACCAATTCTTAAATCACAAGTGCGGCGCGTCTTATCCAATACGGATATTGCCGCGAAACTCACTATCACAAAACAAGGAGAGACTTTAAGGGTCGTGGCCCGAGAGGATGTTCTCATTTCGCGAGACGGAACGCCGTGGCAGATTAAGCCAAGCGCGTCAGCGCCGTTGATTGATATCCGCCCTCAAGGTGAGGGGAGTGTTCCTTATAGAGGGGTCAGTCATTTCAGCTTTGTAAAACCGGCGCCTTTACCTGTCGTACTTTCGCAAGGGTCTATGCAGTTTGGTTTAACCTCGCCAACCGCTTTTGCGGGTGTGAGTGCCTTTGATGGCCGTGTGCATTTTCCGCAAAACTGGGTGACGGACGATCTGGCCGGTCAGCCCACATCTTTATTGGTGCAAAAAGCAGATATATCTTTTGAGCGCGCGGGCGAGACGAGCCAATTCGCGGCAAAGACCGATTTCAATATTACGGGGAAAATCCCCGGAGGCTACGTGACCGAGCTTGGCGGGAGTGGTAACGTCGTCATTGACCAAAATATTAAGAGTTCACGCTTACAATTTAGCTCCGAGGAGTCTTTGTCTTATAGTCGCGTCGATTTAACCTCTGGATGGATTTTAGAGGACGGGACATTATCTCTTGCGGCTCCCGTTCTAATGATGGGGCTACCAGAACAGCGGAAGGTTGACGTCGCTCTTAAAGACGTCACCACCCGTATACATGACGGCGATGTGCGTGATTTTCAGGCTGATATTAAGGCTATCGACGGGACAGGCTTATTGCAGTTAAAAGCTGACGGCCTCAGCCAAGACTGGGCTTTGGGCGTCACAGATGGACAGATGACGTCCGCTGAATTTCCGATTGAAAACACGGATATCTTTACGCCAAAAGCTGTGATTAGCACTAAACTTGTTGAAGGCAGTGCCCCTGTTTTTGATATAGATAGCCCCGTTACGTCTGTGAGTACTGATCTTGTTTCTACGGATGAAATAGCCGTGCATATGTCGGGTACGGCAGATAATTTAATCGTTGATTATGATGCCAAGCTGTTTCGTTTCGCAGATCCGTCTTTGCCTCAAATTCCGATGGTTGGCCAAACGCGCCTCATCGGAACGCAGTGGCAGGGAGAGTCGGTGGCGCGATTGCCTCAAGACCTTGATACGCCGATTGATGTTTCGTTTATATTTGAAGATGGTGAGGGGGAAGCTGACGTTAATATCCAAACGCTCAGCTTTACCGAAAAAGGCTTACAGCCTCAAAATCTTGTGGAAACTTTACGGGGTAAAATTGGTGCTGTGAACGGTAGCGTTTCAACCGCCATAAAGCTTGAATTTGGTGAAGGGAAAGATTTGAAGTCCTACGGAACCGCGACTTTTGATGATTTGGATTTCGGTATATTACCTGGAACTGTGCAAGGTCTGAACGGTGAGTTGGCGTTCACCTCCTTTTTCCCGTTAGAGACGTCAGGTCGTCAAACATTGAAATTGAAGTCATTTGACCCCGGGTTTCCTTTGCCTGATGGTGAGATCGAGTTTGAACTTTTGCCGGGAAAAATAAACATCCACCGCGCGGAATGGACCATAGATGATGGATCTATATATATTGAGCCTTTAATTTGGGATTTTTCTGCGACGGAAAACCGTGCGGTTTTGGCGGTAAAAGACGTGACGATTCAAAACTTTATTGAGCGACCCAGTGATAGTAAACTTGAAATTACAGGCGCGGTGTCTGGGCGGTTGCCCCTTGTCGTTTCGGGTGTACAGGTCAATGTCGAGGAGGGGCAGTTAAGCGTTCCTAACGGTGGGAATATACGGTTCAATCATTCGAGCACAGATTTGGCTGGCGCGCAAAATCAGGCCGTTGGCGTGGCTTTTGATGCCTTAAAAGATTTTGAATATGATATGTTTGAGCTGAATATAAACGGCCCGTTAGATGGCCTCGTACGCCTTCGAACCGTTTTCACAGGGGCGAATGAAGATGTGTACGAGGGTCAACCCTTTGAATTTGACGTAGAAATTGAAGGGGAGCTTATGAACTTAATGCGTAATTTGGACCCTGAGAGAATATTAAGCGAAGGATATTATGACTTGGCTCTCAAAGAGAGAGCGGAGCAATCACATAATCATACAAAGGAATGATTTTTAGACTTTGTTATAAATTGCTCTATAAATAAAGGTTATATCGTCCAACATAGGATGAAAACCCTGTTCAGACCCAGTTAATCGGGCCTAGCGTAAGAGAGACATATGAAACAGATCATACATGTCAGTTTACTGATAGTCGCGACGAGCCTGTCGCTTGGTGCGTGTACAGTTACGCACAAAATCGCGCCCTCTTCAGAGCCGATACGGATTGATTTGAATGTAAAGATTGATCAAGAAGTCCGTGTCCGTTTGGATAAGGAAGTCGATGATCTGATCGCAGATAACCCTAACCTGTTTTAGGAAATGGATATGACAAAGATGAATAATTTTAACCTACCCAAGACGCTGATGAAAAACGTTCTTCCTGCCATGGGTGCATTTGCCCTTTTATCGGGAACGGGTGTTGTGGTGACTATGGTGAATACGCCTGCGGCTCATGCTCAAATCAAAAGTGCGAAGTCAATCGTTGACGACGCACTGTCAAAGGGCGTTATCGGTGAAACTATATCGGGTTACTTGGCGCCTGTTGACGGCGGTGTCGTGAGTGTAGACGTTCGTAATGCCATGAATGAAATTAATATTGGTCGAAAGTCGGTTTATACGCGCCTTGCGCGGGAACAAAATTTGTCGATTGAGGTTGTCGCGACCTTAACGGGTGAAAAACAGATCGCCAAAGCCCGCTCTGGCCATAAGGTGCTGGATCAATCGGGACAGTGGCGAACGAAATAGACCCTTTTGAGACAATTCTCGTGATATTATAAGATGACCTGCCATATTGGCGGGTTTTTTTATGTTTTAGGTTTTATGCTATCTGGATACAATTCTAACTTGGCGCAAAGTGGAAAGACGCTTAAACACGAATAAGCTTTACGGAGACGAATCATGAGTGATGTTAAAACCCCGCCCAAATTAACCCCATCTGGTTTGTCGTCACTGATGTGTGCGCGTATTTGTCATGATTTGCTAAGTCCTGTTTCAGCTCTGATTGCCGGGATTGAAGTCTTGAATGATGATAGCAATACTGACATGCATGAGGATGCCATTGAGCTTATTAAAAGTTCGACGGGGCAGACATCTGGTAAGTTACAATTTTTACGTCTGGCTTTTGGGGCAGGGGGCTCGACGGGCGACCGAGCTGGGATTGATTTTCTGAAAACACTTGTGGCAGGCCAATATGGCGGCGCGAAGCAAAGCTTTAAATGGACGACACAACTTTCAGACATTGAAAAAATACATGGCCGTATATTGCTGAACCTCATCATGGTGGCTGTAACATCTATTCCGCGCGGTGGGGAGCTAGAGATTAAAGTTGAAGAGAAATCCGGTGCGACGATCTTTACACTTAAAGCGACTGGAAAAACCGCCCGTATCAGCGACATGATTAAAACCACTTTATCTGGCCGTATGCCAGAAGACGGGTTTGAAGGCCACTCGATCCAACCGTTCTTTACGGCTATGCTTGTGCGTGAAGTTCAAGGTAAAGTTGAATATTTACTCTCTGAGGAAACGGCGACCTATGTCGTGTTTATTCCTGCACAAAGCTAAAGTTAAGTGCCGAAAATTATTAGAATAATTGCCTAATTATTACAGTTTTTATATGTGATTTTTATCACCTTTTAACCAATATCATTCATGTTACCCTTAAATAATAAAGGGTAGCCTCAGATGTTACCTGATAAATTGGTATATGAGGGCATAATGGGTGATAGTTTAAAGGCGGCCTCGCGGTTTGTAAGTCAATCGATGAATTCGCTTGATGACTTAATGACAGCGACTCCTTTGAGCAATGGGACCGCGATTAATCATTTAGCGAGTTTGCAAAGCCGTGCCAAAACGATGCGCGCGCGTTCAATATACCGTGCAGCACAAACGGCTGTTGATATGATCCATAAAGGGGATTCTGAGCAACGTGTTCAGTCCGAATTTGTCCTTATTCGCTCTCTTGTCGAACAATATAAGAGTGGGCTTGATGAGCTGTTGGTTGATGTATCTCCAATGGATAGTGAGGCTGAAATCAAAGAAGTGTCCTCACATCAGGCTATAAGTCTGGTTCGTGAAACGCCAATCGTTTCTCCTGTTAATGACATGATTGATTCGTTGAATATGCAGCTCCAGACGACGTTTGCGGGTGATCTACCAGAGACGAAGCTTGAGATGAAAGAGCGTTCAGTGGCCGTTGAGGCTGAGGCTGAGGCTGAGGCTGAAGCTGAGACTTTTGCTGAGGCAGCAGAGGTTCTTGCACCGTTAATACAATTGGCTCCAAAGGAGTTGCAACGTGATAGTTTAAAAAATCTATCGAAACTTCATAATTTGTCTGCGCATGAAACAGACGTAAAAGCTCCGGTAGCTAAGCTTCAAAATAGAAGTGTTGAATTTGAGAGTCTTATGCCAGAGCTCACAAATTTTGTTCTAACAGAGGCGCGACACGCCGGTAAAACGGTCAGCATTTCATATGCCGCTAATAGTGTTCGTCTTGGACAAGAGGTTGCGGATATTTTACGCGACGCACTTATTGTTCTGACATCTATCTTGGTGCGTCGATCCTTAGAAACACAAGAGGTTCGGCGTGATCGCCGCGAGAGCGGCGCAGGACATATATCTCTTACATCGACATTGGTTCAGGGTAAGGTGCATTTAGTGGTCGAATGTACGGGACGTGATATCGACGCCAATGACCTTGATCATGCGAGCTGGAGACGTTTGCAGACATTGGGCGGGACTGTGATTTTAGGACGTGAAGCAGACCGCTTCACACTGACTTTAAAAGACTTAGCCGTTTATGCTCAAAGCCATAAGCGCCGTGTTAATGAGGCGGGTTTTAACATAGGGCAAGCGTCATGAGCCAACCAACGTGTTTGATTGTTGACGATTCTCGTATGGTTCGTCGTGTCGTGTCGCGTATTGTTCGTGAGTTAGATTTCGCCTCACAAGAAGCCGAAAATGGACTAGACGCTCTTGAGCAATGCCGCATGAATATGCCAGACGCTATATTGCTTGATTGGAATATGCCTGTGATGGACGGCCTCACTTTTGTGAAGCATTTACGCAATGAAACTGACGGACAAAATCCGACCGTTATCTTTTGCTCATCAGAACGGGACGTTCATAAAATTGCCGAAGCGCTTGATGCTGGGGCCAATGAATACGTCATGAAGCCGTTTGATTCAGATATTATTCACAGTAAATTCTTTCAAGCGGGGTTGATAACTGCATGAGTGCCGTTCTTTCCATGCCCTCGGGATATTATGATGCCCTCAAACGGTTGACGGCTGAAGTCTCTGGCGTGGTCTTAGATGACGACTATCCTTTCACAATAGAAACGCGCCTATCGGTTTTAGCGCGTCTTGAAGGCTATCCGACTCTTGTTGATATGGTGCAGGGGATGTTCAAAACGGGCGAATCGCGATTGGCTATAAAAATGGTGGCAGCTATGCTGCGGCGAGATACTCATTTTTTTGAAGACAATGTAAGCCTTCGGTCTTTAACTGACTTTCTATTGCCACGTTTATATGAGGTGCAAAAATCTCGCGCCATTAAAGTTCTTATCGTTGGATCCAATAGTGGGCAGGAGGCTTATTCAGCCGCTATCTTAACGGATAAATTAATAAATAGCGCATGCCCCGACTTAAACGTTGAATTTACGGCGATTGATTATCCATCCCTCGCAATGGACCGGGCAAAATCGGGTTGCTACACACATTTTGACGTTCAGCGTGGGTTGTCCGCACGGGATATGCTGTCTTATTTTACGCGTGTCGGTGAAGATTGGGTTGTTAATGAGACGCTCAAAAATTTAATTACATTTCGTGAAAGCCATCTCTTACGCTTGTCTGAGGATCTCGGGAAATATCATGTTATTTTATGTCGAAATTTCATATCAAAATTACAGGTAAGATCTCAGGTGAATTTTGTACGTAAAATTTCTCAACACATTAAAGAACGCGGGTATTTGCTTATTGGAAGCAACGAGAAATTGCCAGCTACGGTTCATCCCTGGATTGCATCTGGTGGACCGGATTATGTTTATCAGCGTTCGAAAACAGAAGCAGAGCTTCGCATTGAAGAAGAAAAAACGCGTAATGAGCGCAAATTATTACATCCTGACCCAGTCCGGTTTTTTGAAGAGCGCAATATTGATAAGTCGCCTAACAAAAAGACCTTAGCTGAAGCTCTTAACTTAAAGACGGCGTAGGTTTATAGGCCCTTGGCTTAGACCGCTGTAATCATAGTTTGATGCAATAGAAATTAGCCTCACCGAAGGGCTTGCTGGTTTATTCTTTTGCGCGGTTGTTTCCTAATAATAGACATAAAAAAACCCGCCTTAAAGCGGGTAAATTTATTTTATAGCCCTGATTTTAGGCGCTAAGTCGATTTTTTGATGGATCGCGAAGAACATAACCACGCCCCCAAACTGTTTCGATATAATGTTCACCACCTGTTGAAACAGCAAGTTTCTTGCGAAGCTTACAGATAAACACGTCGATGATTTTAAGTTCTGGCTCGTCAAGGCCGCCATATAGGTGGTTGAGGAACATTTCTTTTGTCAATGTTGTGCCCTTACGAAGAGAGAGTAATTCCAACATTTGGTATTCTTTACCCGTTAGGTGAACGCGGTGATCACCAACTTCAACTGTTTTAGCGTCAAGGTTAACGCGGATATCACCCGTTGTGATAACGTTTTGTGCGTGTCCTTTGGACCGGCGAACAACGGCGTGAATGCGGGCGATCAATTCGTCTTTATGGAAAGGCTTCGTCATATAGTCATCTGCGCCTGTACCAAGGCCGCGAACTTTTGTCTCTATATCAGAGGTTCCTGACAGAATGAAGATCGGTGTATTGACCTTCGCATTGCGTAAAGTCTTTAAAACCTCAAAACCCGGCATATCGGGTAGGTTCAGGTCAAGGAGTATAACGTCATAGTCATAAAGCTTGCCGAGATCGACGCCCTCTTCCCCAAGGTCCGTTGTATATATGTTGAACCCTTCTGTTTTAAGCATGAGTTCGATGCCTTGTGCCGTTGCACTATCATCTTCAATTAAAAGTACGCGCATATTAATGCCTCCCGCGACGAATCATTACAGCCTGTGACCAAATATGGTTAATCTATGTTTATCTTTAGGGGAATCCCGTAAACTAAATGTTAACGGCGCTAATAGTTTATAAAATAGGTATTTTGTTTCGGTTCCGATCTTTTCTCGTGCCGTTTACATAAATTAAAGTAAGTTCAGCTATAAGGTACTCATAATAAACCAACGGCACCGGAAAACCGGGTCAAAATATTGGTGAAGGTGAGTGTTATGAGAAAGTCTATGGACAGGAGTGTCCAGCAGACGCGTTTTGCGATTGCTGAACTTCAAAAAAGGGTTGAAGTCTTGGAGGTCACACGTGGTGACCTTGAGCGTCAAATAAGAAAATTAACCGATAGTGTTCCTGAAGATGAGGTCGAGCCGAATGCCCAAAAAGAGGGATATATGGCTTATGGATCCTACGCGCAGTCGGTGATTACGCGCAAAGGGAACCTGCGAAACTCTCTTGAGGACATTAATAGTCAACATTCTGACCTATCAAAGGATTTGCAAATAGCTCTTGATGCCCTTGATAGCTTTGAACGTGTTCGGGCCCGTCAGTTGGCGGTCCAAGCTGAAAAGCGTCTCGCTCGACGCGGGTAGCGGCACAGACAAACGGACAGAATAACGGCGCAGTACGCATAATTATCTGTTCTACATTACAAGGTGGGGAAAAAACCGGGCGTTAGTCCGGTTTTTTTATGCCTGTAGTAATATATGAACCTGTTCGTCGCGTCTAAGTTTAATTAGCCTGCGAGGCCCTCGGTTTCGACCCATAAAAACACATCAACCATATCCATGTCATTGGCCGCCTCGAGCCAAGCGTCAGTTTCTGCATCAATAGCCGTCGATTGTACGAGCTCACTCGGCTCATTTATTGTTTGTATGTAAAAGCTGCCGCCGATGATAGCACTGACAAGGAAAAGAGCCGCAATACGCATCCAGCCATATTGACTTGTTGGATTGACATGGGTGTTTTGTACGGAGCTATCTTGAGCCGGAATGTCTTGTGATGTTTGGGCTGCTAATTTTAAAATCCGTGTCTCTAGCAAATCACTTGCTGTCGGGACTTTATGAGTTGTTAGTCTTTGATCCAACATTTCCGCTTCGCGGAGAGCTGTATTCAAAGCGGAATTGTTCTTTGCAAAAGCAACAAGACCTTGATCGGGCCATAGGTCAAAGTTGGTGCCATATGTCTCAAGCGCTAATTCAGCATCGTTTAGGGAATAAGATGAGGTCATATTAAAACTCCACATTTTCGCGAGGGATTAAAGTTTTTAAAGATTGGCGCGCACGGCGTAATAGCGACTCAAAAGCTGGGGGCGTAATATCCATTATTTTTGAAGCCGCTTTTAAGCTATGATGCTCATAATAAAATAAGGTTAAAGCTGAGCGTTGACGGCCTGGGAGTAACATCAGAGCGTCTTGCACAGAGGAGGCGCGTTCTGTTTTAGCGATATTGGATAACGCATTCGGGCTGTCATCAATGATTTCAGCCATTTCACCTGGTAGGCTTTCACGTGATTTTCGTAGAATGTCTAAACACCGATGCGTTGTGACTTGATAGAGGTAGGTGAGTATTTTTGCACGACCTGTTTCCCATGTGGGAGCAATCTGCCAGAGTTTCAGGAAAACCATCTGAGCAACGTCTTCTGCAAGCATTTGATCGCCCAATATCCTGAAGGCTGTACTATGGATTTTCGTCATATGACGTTTCATGAATTCAGCAAAGGCGGCTTGATCCCCTTGTGCTATGCGCAAACGTAACTCTTCATCCGGATCGGTTTTAATCGAAACGGTCTCAGTTGAGGCGGATATCGGACTTATAATTGTCATTATTACCTATCGTTTGAAGAGTATAGCCCCAGATAGCAAGAGAGGGGGGGAACAACTTAAAACTATCTGGAGCTATATAGCGATTTAAGGGCGTGCCCCTTAACCTCGCTTGTTTCTATGCTTTTTACGGCGCGTTTTACCTTCGCCCTTCGTCAAAACACCATCGTCATTAGCATCTAGATATTCGAACATGCGAGTTGATGCGGCCATATGTTCTTCATAGCTGACAAATCCGTCGTCATTGGCATCAGCTTTAGCACCAAACCCGCGTTTTCGACCTTCACGATCGCCACGGTTTTCAGTTTTTTTAGCCTCGCGAGCCGCACGAGCTTCAGCTTTTTCAGCCTCGTCAATCGTGCCGTCACCATTCAGGTCAAATTTTTCCTTCTTTTTGGCTTTATGTTCGGATTTCTTAGTTTCGTGTTTTTTGCGAGCTTGTTCCAACTCGTCTTTTGAGATGACACCATCATTATTCAAATCCGTGCGCTCGAAGCGTTGGTCAAGCTTGGCGCTTTTACGGGTTTCGCGGTGAGCTTTACGCTCATCATCAGAAATGAAGTTGTCGTTATTGACGTCAATCTTTTTAAACCGTGCTTCAGCACCAGTTAAAAACTCGGATTGTGTGATTTGCTCGTCGCCATTCACATCAAGACGGTTTATCTTATCACCTTTGGCTGAGGCGATACCTGAGGTTAAGCCAATTATTAAAGCAGCTACTGCAACTGTCTTTGTCAAACTATTATGCTTTGTCATGATCATTCCTTTCTGAATGTGTTTACAATAAGGTAAACGTATCAGAGCGAAAAATCCGTTGTTTATGACAAAAAGTTAAGCAACTTGCGCGGCAGCCGTTGCTTTTCTGATTGATTGCAAGAGCCAATGGGCCATAGAAGGATGGCTCATATGCCCCATATAATCTGGGGCGCTACCAAGATAGCTTCGCACAGTTTCACGGAGCATTCCTGCCGTTTCAACGGCGTCAACCATAGGGCCAGCGGCCACAAGCAGCGGGTCAAATAGAGGGGTTCTTTGCCGGATCGCTTCAAGCATCCAGTAGGCCCGCATGAATTGAGCGTCTTCAGTATCGAATAAAATAAGCGCCATCTCTGCCGCTGAGGCTAGATTAACATGCGCAGGCGTGCATCCGCTCGGAGTTGAAATAAACACCCAGTCATATTCAAGAGAGAGGGCGCTCAAGCTGCCTAAACTCGTCGTCCAGTCTAGGTCTCCAAGGGCCATAGCGGTAAAATGTTCATTCGACGTAATATATTGTACGTCACGTAGTTGAGCTGTCCCAGATAAAAAATCGGCAAATGTCTTTAGATATACAATGCCAGCTGTTTCCATCATTGCGCCGTCTTGCGCGTCAATCAAAAGCACTGTTTCACCACGCGATGCGGCAGCTTTAGCAAGCGACAACGTTAGACGATTTTCATCTAAACCGTCATTAGCTGTGAAGACAGGCACGAGGCGCCCTGCTGGTTGATATTGTAATTCTTGTCTCATGATGAGAATACCCTATTTATATTATGCTGACTGGATATCAGAAAGGGCTAAAATCTCGGTGAAAGAATATAATCAATGGGGGGTTAATTTATGTGTTTAAGTCCTGATTACCTCATTGTTGGAAGGTGAATCAAAGCTTATTAGCTTTTATCTTATATGGTTTCATAAAAAAAAGCTGGTTCAAAAGAACCAACTTTTTTAAATTTTAAATGATTTATATTATCTATCTGTAAGCTTGGATTCGTGTTGATCTCAGTCCTGCAATCCCGTGAGACTCAATCGAGCGCTGCCATCCGAGAAATTCTTCATTTGAGAGGCCATAACGTTCACATGCGGCATCAAGCGTAAGGAGCCCCCCGCGAACTGCGGCTACGACTTCGGCTTTACGTCGAATGACCCAACGAACCGTATCGGGCTTGGGAAGATCAGCTAAAGTTAAAGGTGTTCCTTCTGGACCAACCACCACATTTTCTTTTTTTATTTTTCTCTCAGACATCTAATGCGCCCTCTTATGTTTTTTATGTTAAAAACGATATACACAAAGGGTCTTAAAAGAATCTTTATGAAAAACAAAAAACGCAATAAAAACAGTTGTTTACGAAGGTTAACAAGGGTAAATCTATAGTTAACTAATTCTAACAAGATTTCTAAATAATTGATTCTATTTCATTTATTTCTAGAAGAGTTCATTCGCCTGTATCATTCAGAGACAAAATTAACTCTTTGCGAAGGGTGATTTATGGCATTGTGTATAGCCAGATAGGGCCTATATGGTGGACTTAAGCTATGAAAACCCAGCAAAAGTGGAGCTGAACCTGTCAAAACGGGCACATATTAATGCGGAGGACACCGTCAATTCTTTAGGTTTTGCGAAACCTAAAGAGCAAACACGTGTTGTCGTGGCTATGTCTGGCGGCGTGGACAGCTCTGTCTGTGCGGCTATGCTTGCGCGTGAAGGTTATGACGTGATTGGCGTGACCCTGCAGCTCTATGACCACGGCGAGGCCATCAAGAAAGAAAAGGCCTGTTGCGCGGGGCAAGATATATATGATGCGCGGCGCGTGTCCGAAATGATGGATTTTCCGCATTACGTCCTCGACTATGAAAGTAATTTTAGTGATGGGGTTATGCAGGATTTTGCCGACACATATCTGAAAGGCGCAACGCCTATTCCGTGTGTGCGGTGTAACCAGACCGTGAAATTCAGAGACCTTCTCAAAGTTGCAAAAGACCTTGGGGCGGACTGTATGGCGACAGGACATTATATAAAGCGTGTCATGGGGCCAGACGGGCCAGAACTTCACCGCGCGCGTGATTTCGGTAAGGATCAAAGTTATTTCCTCTTTGCCACCACAAAAGAGCAGCTTGATTATCTGCGTTTTCCTTTAGGCGGTATGGAGAAGTCTGAGACGCGACGTCTTGCGGTGGAGCTTGGTCTTAACGTAGCAGCAAAGCCCGATAGCCAAGATATTTGTTTTGTGCCAACTGGACGCTATACGGATGTGATCGAAAAACTCCGCCCAGACGCGGCCGAGAGCGGCGACATGGTTCATATTGACGGGCAAGTTCTCGGACAGCACCGGGGCGTTATGTATTACACGGTTGGGCAGCGGCGCGGACTCGGCTTAGAGCATGGCTCTGGGGCTGATCCATTATTTGTTGTACGACTTGATGCGGATAAAAAGCAGGTCATAGTCGGGCCGCGCGAAGCGTTGCAACGCACGAGACTTTATCTTGAAGAGATTAATTGGCTCGGTGAGGGTGATTACGGCCCACATTTGGACGGTCTTGAAATTGCGGTCAAAATTCGCTCAACACGTCCCCCTGCGCCAGCTAAATTTATGATGGAGGGTGAGGACTTATTTGTTGAGCTTTCAGAGCCAGACTTTGGTATCTCCCCGGGACAGGCTTGCGTTTTTTACGAAGCCCGTGAAGATGCGGCGCGCACATTAGGCGGCGGTTGGATTAGTAAGACGGAATAAGTAATTATGCAGCCGATTTTAATAACCCTATCTATTGTTAGTTTCCTTTTCATCTCATGGTGGTTGTGGCGAGATGTGAAAAAGCAGCGGCAATGGCGTGAGGCCAAAGAGCAGAAGATTGCTAATTTGGAACGTAAGATTGCTCAAAAGAAAGCGCAGGCGCTTAAAGACGATAAATCTGACGGATAGTCGGTGAATTTACCATTTGTTACACAAAAAATTGAATTTATAAGTGCGTTTATCACTAGCCGTTCTGGTGAGTTATCTTTACATCTAGATGCTCAACTTTAACTGGAGGACCGTCCAATGGCGATCATGAAATCTGTACAAATTATGGCCGAAAGCCCAAAATCTTTCGAGCAAGCAATTAAAAATGGCGTTACGCGTATGAGCAAAACTGTCAAAGGCATCAAGTCTATCTATGTAAATGATCAATCTGCAACGGTTGGTGATGATGGTGATGTGGCTATGTTCCGCGTGAACATGCAGGTCACTTTCCAAGTTAAAGATTAGTTTCTTTGACGTGACCGCTGAATAAGACAGCGGCTTATAAAAAATTATACCTGCATCTCTTTGGGTGTGGGTTTTATTTTGCCAGAAATTCAAATAATCACGGCTTGTTATTTTAAATTTTGCCCTGCATATCTTGGATGTTGAATATTGAAAAAAGAGATCGTTATGTCGTCTGAAACTGTTGTTATCGTTGGAATGGCCCGTACACCTATGGGGGCCTTTCAGGGCGCTTTCTCTAATGTCTCTGCACCGCAACTCGGCGCGGCAGCGATTAAAGCGGCGATCAATGAGGCTGGTGTTGACGCCGCAGCGGTTGAGCAAACGATTATGGGCTGCGTTCTACCTGCAGGCCAAGGCCAAGCTCCTGCGCGTCAAACGGCGATAGGCGCTGACCTTCCGCTGTCTTGCGAAGCGACGACAATCAACAAAATGTGCGGCTCTGGTATGCAAGCGGCGATTATGGCTCACGACGCGATCAAAGCTGGGTCGATTAAAGTCGCTATCGCTGGCGGGATGGAAAATATGACAGCTGCGCCTTATCTGCTCCCCAAAGCACGCGGCGGGATGCGCATGGGCGACCAGAAAGTCGTCGATAGCATGATGTTTGACGGGCTGACAGATGCGTATAAAGGCGGGGCGATGGGCGTCTTTGCCGATATGATTGCCGCCGAATATCAATTTACTCGCGAAGCTCAAGATGCTTACGCCATCGAATCTGTTGCCCGTGCACAGGCTGCCCAAGCCAGCGGCGCGTTTGAGCGTGAACTCACTCCTGTCACCGTGAAGGGCCGCAAAGGCGATACGATTGTTGAGCAAGACGAAGGCCCGCAAAATGCCCGCCCTGAGAAAATCCCAAGCCTGCGTCCTGTCTTTACCAAAGACGGCACAGTCACAGCCGCCAATGCTAGCTCTATTAATGACGGGGCGGCGGCGCTTGTATTGATGACAGAATCTGACGCCAAGGCAGGAGGCCATAAAGTGCTTGCACGGATTGTCTCTCACGGCGCCCATGCCCACGAACCTGATTATTTCACCACCGCGCCCGTGACGGCCATGAAAAAGGCGTTGGACAAAGCCGGGTGGGACGCTTCCGATGTCGACCTGTGGGAAATCAACGAAGCGTTCGCCGTGGTCCCAATGATTGCCATGCAGGAAATGGGACTTGATCACGCGAAGGTTAATGTTAACGGCGGTGGCTGCGTCCTGGGTCATCCGATTGGCGCCTCGGGCGCGCGTATCATGGTGACACTGATTGCGGCGATGGAAGCCCGTGACGTGACCAAAGGCGTGGCCAGTCTTTGTATTGGCGGCGGTGAAGCGACAGCCGTTTGCGTGGAGCGGGTTTAGCGGCCCTTCGGTCTTTAAACGCTTTTTAACTTGTCCTTTTAGTTTTCTTGTCGGACTAATCCTCTTATGATTAAGGGGGTTCTGATATGTTTTATCTTGTTCTTCGGGTTATTCCCCAAGGCTATGGCCTGTAGCTGGAAACCGTTTGAGGGAACTGTTAGTGAATGGATGGACGATAAAATCGTTTTTTGGGGCCTGCCTTTAAAATCAGAATTTACTGGCGGTGATTTTCATAGTGTATCGACAAAAATTAAGGTCATTGAAACTCTAAAAGGTGAGCTACCAAAGGAAATTACTGTTAATCACAATATGTCTAGCGGGTCTTGTGCCGTTTTTTTTACTTTAGGTGACGTTGAGCTTGTTGTGCTTCCTGATTACGGAGGAAAGCATTATTCTACAGATTCATCCATAAAAGATAAGGTAAGCGAGTCGCTGATTTACGCTTACTTTTATAAACAAATGAATTTAGACGTTTCCGAATATCGCGGTTTTGGATTTTCTAATGATAGTTTAGACTGTGAGAAAGGCGACGAAGATGCCACGGTTGAAGACGATATGTCTGACGCCTGTAAACATCGCTTAAGTGAAGATTTAAACAGAGCTTATTGGTATAAGAGCCGAGAGTTGTCACAAGAGCATAGACCCAAAAAGAAGCGGTGGCGCTTCCCGTGGACCAAAGATTAAACACCCATAAAATATTCTCTACTTCATATCCTTGTTGCAAACTCTAAATTGCGTTAACCTTTTCCTATAAATAAAAATAGTGAGAGAATTATGACACATGAATTAACAATGGTGGTCTATGCGGCCATTATCCTTTTTATTATGCTCGGCGTGCAGGCGGGCGTAGGGCTTTTAAATAACGGCCTGAAGTGGGGCAGCAGCCCACGAGATGTTCCTGCGAAAGATCATGTTTTGCATGGGCGTGCAACGCGTGCGGTTAAAAACCATATCGAAGCGCTTTGCATGTTTGTGCCGATTGTCCTCGTGCTTAACGCGGCAGGGATATCTAATGAGGCAACGATTTTGTGGACAAAGATATTTGTTGGCGCACGGGTCGCTTATGCGGTGCTTTATTGGCTTGGGACGCCGTTGGCACGGACGCTTGTTTGGGCGCTGGGCCTTGTCGCGACTGTGATGCTATTCGTTCAAGCCTTCTAGCCTATTTAGGATAGACCACATCTAATAAATAAAGACCTTCCGCCGGGGCCACAGGGCCGCAGGCGGTACGGTCACGGGCCTCGAGGGCGGCTTTGACTTGGCCCTCATCCCAATAGCCTCGCCCCACTTCGGCGAGGCATCCCGCAAAGCTCCGCACTTGGCGGTGGAGGAATGAGCGGGCGCGGACGTAAATATGCACTTCTGTGTCGATGCGCTCCACAGTAATTTCATCAACGCTACGGATTGGACTTTTCGCTTGGCAGGCCGTGTCGCGAAAGGTGGTATAATCATGCTCTCCAATCAAGTCTTGCGCCGCGCGGTGCATGGCTCCGACATCGAGCTTCACAGGTATGCGCCAAACACGGCCACGGTCTAGGGCAAGGCGCGGGCGGCGGTCTAAAATACGGTAGACATAGCTGCGCTCAACCGCATCGAAACGGGCGTGAAATTCTGCGTCAACTTCTTCAGACTCTAAAATCGAAATCGGATTTTCCCCAAGATGAAAATTAAGCGCGTCGCGAACTTTGTCGGCACGTAGGTCTTTATCCAAATCCAGATGGGCCACCTGGCCGAGGGCATGAACGCCCGAATCTGTCCGCCCCGCGCCCTGCACGGTCACAGCCGTCTCGCCGTTGATCTTGGCGGCGGCGTCTTGGAGCGCCCCCTGAACGCTCGGCCCATGCTTTTGCACCTGCCACCCCATAAAAGGCTTGCCGTCATATTCGATGGTTAATTTATAGCGGGGCATTACTCTAAAACCGTTCCGACATCCACCGCTGTGCCGCGCAAGAAATCCTCTGCGTTCATTTTGCCTTTACCCGCAGGTTGCACATCCGTGAGGCGCAGCGCGCCGTTCCCGCACGCAATGAGTAAATTATCATCGAGGACTGTTCCTGCGGAACCAGACGCATCCTCAACCTTGGCCATATGAATTTTCACGCGTTTGCCGCCAAGCTCACACCAAGCGCCAGGGAAGGGGGCTAGGCCGCGAATGTGGTAATCGAGCTCTTGTGCGGAACGGCTCCAATCAAGCCGTGCCTCTGATTTGTCAATTTTACTTGCATAAGTCGCTTCGCCCGTTTGCGGCGTTGCCGTCAGGCCACCGCGCGAGAGGGCCGCAAGCACAGGCGACCAAAGTTGTGCCCCTTGTTGGGACAGGCGGTCATGCAGGCTTTGCGCCGTGTCATGCGGGTGAATAGGCTGGGTGGCGCTCATGACAATATCGCCCGTATCAAGGCCGCGCTCCATTTGCTGAATTTGCACGCCTGTCTCGCTATCGCCTGCCATGATCGCACGCTGAATGGGGGCCGCCCCGCGCCAACGAGGGAGCAGGGACGCGTGAAGGTTCAGACAACCAAGTTTGGGCGCGTTTAATGCTCTTACGGGTAGGATTTGGCCGTAAGCGACAACGCAGGCCACGTCCGCACCGACCGCCTCAAGGCTATCAATGACAGAGGGTTTACGAAAGCTCTCAGGTGTTTCAACGGGAATGCCCATGATCTCGGCAAATTGGTGAACAGGGGATTTGGTCACAGATTTCCCGCGCCCCGCACGACGCGGCGGTTGGGTGTAAACCCGCACGACCTCATATCCCGCGCTAATGATTTCAGACAAGGACGGTACGGCGAACTCGGGCGTTCCCATAAAAACAATGCGTAGGCTCATAAAGTAAAACTCCAGACATAATCTCTGCGCCTGCCTTTAACGGGGCAGAGGGCGACCGTCTAGAGGGGGATTGAAACTACCCCGCCGCGCGGAGCTTTTCACCTTTAAGGACTTTTTTAACGGCGCGGGCGCGTTTGAGGCGCGAGAGATAGTCAATGAAGACGACACCATTGAGGTGGTCCATTTCATGTTGGATACAGACCGCATAGAGATCTTCTGCCCACTCCGTGACGCGCTCGCCGTTGTAATCGAGATAAGTCAACTTCACCCGTTCGGGTCTTTCCACATCATCAAATACATAGGGGATAGACAGGCAGCCTTCTTGATAGGGCTTGGTATCTTCGACGGTCTCTAGAATTTCGGGATTGACAAAATAGCGCGGTTGTTTCGGCTCGCCCTCTTTGGCAAGGTCCATGACGATCACATTAAGAGGTACACCGATTTGCACTGCGGCCAAGCCAATACCCGGCGCGTCATACATGGTTTCGAGCATATCGTCCATTAGGAGGCGGATTTCATCTGTAACCTCTGCCACAGGTTTGGATACCTGTTTGAGGATAGGATTGGGAACAGTTAAGATCGGTTTTATAGTCATGAAAACTAAATAGGCGCACCAACCCGTGGGGTCAAGACGCGCCTGAGAATGAGGTTAAAATAATTAGGTGTAATTAACCGAGGATATTATAACCTCTCCCCGCCATGCAGCGGTAGACAATATCAGATTTTTTGTTCTCGGAATTATAAGCTCCGTAACCCAAGCCGGCCGCACCGCCAATGGCGGCCCCTGCGAGCGCATTATTACCGCTAAAACTGTCGCGACGATAACGATTGTTTATCGTTCCGCCAGTTAAAGCCCCGATACCTGCGCCAACGACGGCGGCGAGTACAGTATCATTATCGGACCCCTTGTATTGGGATGCGAGCGTTTGGCACTGCGCGAGATCAGCTTGTAATTGCGGGCTATCGGGAGCGTCAATGACAGGCACAACATTAGCTCCGCTCGTTGCACAGGCGGTCATTACTAATGCGAGAGTTGCCGTGACGGCAAGTTTGGTAACTTTAATCGGTGACTTAAAATATGTCATAATGGACATCCTTATATAGCAATTTCAGCGTTATGTATTCATACATCGCTTCAGATGCACATCCACCATATCAACGGATCTGCACATATATCTTATACTATAAAAGCTGAACCTAACATAAAACTTTGTTCATATAGCAGTCAGGGCCTATGGATTAAGAAAGATATAGAAATGCACTACGGGCTTTTAATCGCGAATAGATCAAGGTATAAAGTCCATCTGCAGTTATTTAAGGATTAAAACCATGCCAAATCGCCCCCTCTTTAATGTGAAGTATCCTGCATCTAAGAAGATATTGCTTTTAGGCTGTGCTGGTTTTGCAGCGGTAAGCTTTGCAGCTTTATCTATAACGCCAACGGCTTCGGCAGGATCGAAAGCGGTTCCTGCGGAAAACTTTGATCTCAGCCATTGGAATATCACGCTTCCTGTTGATAAGAATAGAGACGGCAAAGTCGATAGTGTCTCTGTGAAGAAGCTTCAAAAATATTCTCATCCTGATTATTTTTATTTGGATGATAATGGCCATATGGTTTTTGCGGCACCTAACAAAGGTACGACAACGAAAAATACAAGTAATGTTCGGAGTGAACTTCGTTATATGAAGCGCGGAACGAATACGCGCATTAAAACCCATAGCGCGACCAATAATTTCACAGTTGCCGCGAACCCCAATGCGGCTAAATACGGCTCAATCGGGGGGCGTATGGACGCGACCCTTAAAGTTGATCATGTGTCAACCGAAGCGGGCAACCGTGAAAAAGCGACTGCCTACTCCGTCGTTGTTGGGCAAATTCACGCGGTGAAATATAAGAATACAAGCAGCGGTTTTGGTTACGGTAATGAGCCGATTAAAATTTATTATAAGAAACTCCCAGAGCATGAAACAGGATCCCTTTTCTGGACCTATGAGCTGAATCTGGCGAAAGATGACCCGAAGCGTAAGGATATTGCTTATCCTGTCTTTGGCAATACGTGGAAAAATTTGAACGACCCGGGTGACAAAGGCATCGCATTGGGCGAAGAGTTTAGTTACACGATTAATGTGTATAAAAATAACATGTTTCTAACCTTTACAAATGAACGTTTAGGCACAGAGACCTTTGTTAAAAGCCTTATCAGTCAACATGACGCTTATGGTGATATAAACCCTGATGCCAATAAATTTGGCTATGCGGTTGATTCAAACTATTTCAAAGCGGGCGTTTATAATCAGTGCAGCACTTCGACCAAAGGCGGGTTCTGGTCAAGCGCCTGTCCGGGTACGGGTGATTGGGAAACTGATAAAGCTAACGGCCATTATGCACAGGCGACTTTTTCAAAGCTTGTTGTTGGGCCCGCGACGCCGCAAGAATAAGGCGATTGCCCTAACCCTCAGCGCTGCGGCGCTGATCCATGACGTCGACAAAGCTATGGTTGACGTCGCGGTGTTCGGCCTCATCGGCGCGAACGGCGATAATCACCTCTTTTAAGCGCGCATCTTTATCAAGCTGCCAATAATCAATCGCGATTTGCGGGGCGGGGACATTCTCTTGTTTCCCTGCTTCGACTTCTGCGAGATATTGCGTGTAACTAATCACCGCTTCTTCTTCGAAATACCCGACCACGCGGTGCGCCGTACGCGGAGCAAAAAGATAGAGGAAGAAATAGGCATTATAGAAAATCAGCTGTACAATAACGATCAAGGCACGCTCGAACATATTGGGCTTCGCGATTTCAATAAAGGTCATCAGGTGCATACGCTCATTTTCGGCCTCATCCAATAATGTGCGTATCCAGCCCTCATCATCGCGCATTTTTCGTAGGGCCGTTAAGTGCTGCCACAATCCGCCGACCATACCTGGCACAGCGGCGACAGTTTCTAGCACTACGGCGCGGTGACCATAGCGTTTGGCAAAAAACTTATCGGCAAAAAACCGCAAGACCCGCACAAAGCCGTATGCGATTTTATCACTGACGCTTTTTGGGGCGATATGAATATCGAGCGGCCTATCATAATCCACGTCGCGGGGACGGGGTTTAGGGTGGGTATGATCTGTTGTTGTTTTGTCAGTTTGGGCCACGGATGCCTCCTCTTGCGCGGAACTCCAGTATTGATATAGATATAAGAAAGGTCGCTTCGTTTACGAGGGGACCAAGCGCTGCATTGGGTGCGCATATGGTCGCAGCCTTAAAAGGCCTTGCGGAGATAGACTAGGAGCACATCATGCTTGCAGATATTTTGATTTATTTTTGTCATGCCGCGGTGGTTGTGTTTAGCTGTTTGGCGCTCTTGTGGGTTATCAGTTTTGCGGCCAAAGACGCGAGCCTTGTCGATATTTTCTGGGGCTTCGGCTTTTTACTCGTTGCGGCTGTGTGTTTGTATCTTGCACCAGTCAACACGCCCTATCATCTCCTGCTCGCAGGCTTGCCGATTATCTGGGGGCTGCGGTTGACGCTCTATTTGGCGAAGCGAAATTTAGGCCACGGAGAAGATGTACGTTATATCGCTATGCGTAAACGCGCTGAGAAAAAAGGCCTATCCGAGACCGCGTGGCGACTGCGCTCACTCCTGACGATTTACTTCGGCCAAGGGCTGTTGATCATGATTGTCAGCGCCCCCGTTTGGGTGGGAATGGCGTCGGGGTGGCTTATTCCAGATGCGGTAATTGGCTTTGATCAAGCGGCGAGTGAAGGACAGGTGAGTGCGGAGCGTTTACAGCAAATACAATCTGAATTGCGCGAGCCTTTACCGATTGGGTTCTTGTCTTTAATTGGCGCAGCTCTCTGGCTTATCGGCTTTCTCTTCGAAGCTATTGGCGATGCGCAACTCTCTCGCTTTATGAAACGTATGAAGGATTATAAAGGCGCCTATGAAGATAAGCCTGTCCTTGATACGGGCCTGTGGAAATATACGCGCCACCCGAACTATTTCGGCAATGCCTGCATGTGGTGGGGCATATGGCTCGTCGCCTGCCAAGCGCCTTGGGGGTGGGCAACGATTGTCGCACCTCTCATTATGACGTTACTTTTAGTGAAAGTCTCGGGCAAAGATCTGCTCGAACGGAGTCTGAAAAAGCGTCCTGCCTATGCGGAGTATATGAAACGTACGAGTGGGTTTATTCCACGGCTGCCTAAGAAGGGATAAATTCACCCATCCCGTGACCGTAAACACGCCCCCCATGAATTGGGTATTGTAAGGTGCGGGATACCCCGCAACATTACCTGCGGGAAAATTAAACGGGGCAAGATTATGAAAACAAATGTTATAGCGACTGGGATACTCGCTCTTTGCGCCATGATCTCAACGTCGGTGCTGCCGCAAACGACAGAGGCAAAACCGGGTAATTGCAAGGTTTATGCGCAAATGAGTGCTGAAACCGTCAAGAAAGATAGTCGCTTTAAAGGGCATGATAATATTGTACCGGCCTTGATGAAATTTGCCAATGCGCAAACGGCGAAGATGAAAGCAGGCATGGCCGAAACGTATAAGCAGTCGAAAGCTTACGGCTGGGACAAGGCCAAGGTTGATAGCATGATGGAAGAAGGCGCCGCCTCCGTCCGAGCAAGTTTCTTTAGCTCGACTATGGATAAAAACAAACTCTATATGAATCATGTGCAAGCGGTTTATTCTTGCGGACAAGCGCAAACCACACCCGCCGATTTAGGTCAGTCTATAGAATCTTTCACAACGGTCTTGCAAAAAATGGCCGAGATTGTTCGGTCTTAAAATAGAGGCGCAAGAAACAAAGACGTAAGAAAAAACGTCTGGGTATATTCTTTTTGAGGATGCCCTGTAAGGTCACCCATCCAACAATTCATTCTCCAGCCCCGCGGCGATTAAAAGCTCGCGGGCCTCGTCTTCATCCTCGTCAATAATCATCAAGCGTCGCTGCACGAGGGCGGTTGACCCGTCGAGAACGGATGCGTTCATATCAAACAAAAAGCTCTCAATCTCGGCGTCTCGTAAAACGGCCTGCGCGAAAGTGATCGTCACAAGGTTCATGGTTCGAATAAGGCATATCATGCTTGGTGATGTGGTGAGGGTTTAGCGGGTTACAAGGTGAGGGCAGTTATTATCCAACGGCTTATATCAATATTGTATATGTCGGCCGCCGTGTGTATTCAGATGATATGAAGTCGCATTTTACGTTTTACCTCATATTGAGCCTCATGGCGCTTGCTGTTTTAGGGTGTGCGCCGTCACCTGATAATAAAGTTGAGCAGCTTGCCCCTAAAAAAATAGCTTTAACCTATGATGATGCCCCGCGAGGGAATGGCCCGATTTATACAGGGGCGGAGAGAACGCGCGCTCTTATTGATCAACTCAGCGAGGCACAGACAGGGCCTGTTGCGATATTTGTCACAACGCGCGGCTTGGACGAAGGCGAGGGGCGTGAACGGATTGCCGCCTATGCGCAAGCGGGGCACCTTATCGCAAACCATAGCGATAAACATATGTGGGCGAGCCGTACGTCTGTTGAGGACTATACCGCAGATATCGACCGGGCTGAATTGAAGTTAAAAGAGTTTGAGAACCGCCGCCCTTGGTTTCGGTTTCCTTATTTGGATGAGGGCGGAATGGGGGAAGCTAATCGCGACGGGGTCAAACGCGATGCCTTGCGTGCGGCTTTAGAGGCGCGGGGCTTGATGAGTGGATATGTCACGATCGATACATATGATTGGCATTTACAGAGCCTTTGGACAGCGGCGAAACGCAAGGGCGTGGCCGTTGATATGCAACGCCTTTCGCAACTCTATACGAATATGGTTTTGGATGCGGCCAATCATTATGACGCGTTCGGTCAAGAGGTGTTAGGTCGCCGTGCGCCGCAGGTTCTATTGCTACATGAAAATGATCTGGCGGCTCACTTTACCCGAGATGCTGTGAAAGCGCTCAGGCAAGACGGGTGGCAGATTATCAGCCCAGATGAAGCCTTTGATGACCCAATCGCGACGCAGCTCCCCCGCACGCAATTTTCAGGCATGGGCCGTATATCTGCTCTGGCCGCTGATACCGGGCTAAGAGGGAGAGAGGTTTATTCTCACTGGTCGGCAAGTGAGGCGGAGATCGAAGCCCGTGCCGCTGCTATGGGCCTGTTTACTGATTAATGGCTCACGGGCGTCGGTGATGATAGGCTTAAAGCGCTTCAAATAAGTCGCAAACTATTTAGGCTTGACTCTAATTAGATTCAAACCTAAATAGAATTATGAAATTAAATATATTCATAAAGGCGATTGGCCATCCTATTCGCCGAGATATTTTGAAACGGTTGCGGGACGGCCCGTTGACGGCAGGCGATCTCGCGGATCTGCATAATGTCTCGAAACCGACGATGTCTGAACATTTCAAGACGTTGAAGGAATCAGGTCTCATTAGAGGCGAAAGAGACGGCAATCATATCATCTATCATCTCAATATTACGGTGGCCGAAGAAGCTGTTGCTCAGGTCGTTGATATGTTCGGCGCAACGAAGGACGAGACAAAATGACGAAACAGATATTATTTTGGACGGGAGTCTTTACGGCCATTTCTATTTGGTTAGGCTGGCCCCTGCGAGCAGAAGCGGATCCAATTGGCCACATGGCAACAGTCTTACCTCTCGCCAACGTCGCAATATTCGCGGCGGGCTTTTGGCTCATCTCGTCTGAGAAACATAAGAACTCCGCGCGGGGCTTTTCTGTTGCGATGATGGGGCCAGCCCTAATGACGATTATCATTCTGGGTGCGGCGAGATTTTTACCCAGCTATTTCAATCTAGCCCTTATACTTGCGTTTCACTTACTTTTTATCGCGGTAGGAAATTATACGACAACATCGACCACATGGATAAGCGGCTTTCCGACATTTTGGAACGTGAAAGACTCTGCTCTTTGGGGCAAAAGCCAAAGGTTTTTCGGACGAGGCTTGGTCTTAATAAGCATTATATCCTTGGTGGCATCTTTAATCCTCGGGAAATTAAATGCACCTATTCTCATAGGTGGTGTAATTGCGCTGCTTATCCTTGGGAACATCCATTCATGGTGGAATTGGAAGCAAAGCCAAAACCAAGCCCAAAACCAAGCAAAGGGTTGATTTTGACATGACCAAAATATCGAAATTGCTGTCTCAGACATTCGAAAGTTACAAGCTGGCTTTTCTCTTTATTATGATCGCCCTGCCATTGGCTTTAGTGCCTGTATTGGGTGAAGGGCTGCAGCATTTTGTCGAATATAAATTGGGTATGTTTGCTCTGAAGAAAGGCGATGATTTTGGCGATAAAGCGCATGCGATAAGAATTGCCTTTGGTGCTATTAAAATTCTATCGCTGCTTTTTATCATGCTTGTTCTGCCTCGATTTTTCATGATGAACCGCAATAAGAAAACCGCATTATCTTTCACGCGGCAAAATGGACAGGCTCTTTTGAAAGGCTTAATTGTCGTCCTTGTGATGGTCGTGTGGACATTTTTTATAGGTCCGATTGTGTTATCTTTTTTGATACCGTCTCTCTCTGAATTAAAAGCTTTATTGCTGATCCTTTTCACGCCGTTCTTATTGGGAATGATCTTTACAAAACCCGTTAATAATTGGCTCACGAGCCTATGGGGATTTCCCTTACCCACGCCGACCCAACATAAAGCCATCAATAAAACGCTATATGGGCCAGGTTTTATGATTCAAATTGCAGCCATTTTCCCGGCGATGGCTTTACATTACTGGCTCGGATTTAACGCGATGGGACAGTCAGGCGCGACTTTAGCAACATTATTAGTCGTCGATTCAATCGTCGTCGGCGTTTTAGCCTGCCTCATGGCGGCGTGTATATTCGTGCCTATCAGAGATATTTACGAACACACGGAAGTCGATAAAAATTGAATGTGCTAAGCGGGTACGTAGATGAGCATTGCTGAGCGTTTTAAAGCGCCCAAAATAAGCGGCTCAAACTTAATACTACTAAGGTATTAGCTCCCAGTTTGACAATTTATTACCTCGCGTTTACTTGCTTGTTATGCGCAGCTTCTCAAAATCCCTTCTTCAATCATTCTGTATGCTCAACTTATTGGGTACGTCAGCATTTGCGCAGACGTCTTATAAAACTGATGGGGTTAGTTCGAATGCTGAGTATAATTTGACGGACAGGCAAGTTAAAAGGCTTAGCGGGAAATTGTGTAGGTTGTTAAATGATTATAATCTCGAACATCAAGAATTTCATCTGTCAGTTAATATTGAACGACTTCTGGTTTTGACCAGTCAAATTGAGACCAATGCACTGGATTATAAACTTAATTTAGCCAAATTTTGGAACGACAATAGCCATCGAATAATTTGTACTGCAAATGGAGAAAGCACTTTTCCATCACAGCATTTTCATAATCGTATAGTTCTTCAAAGTTTTGCGTCAGAGGCGTTGGAGAAGTATTTTTTTAGTGACCCTAAAGGTTTCCCGATAAACCCTAATGTTGCCGTAATTAATCAGTATGGCAATTACGAAACAATATTGGATTACATAGATCGACTGTTATCTCTACCAGATGCGGGAAAACACTATAATACCGAGCAAATTAAAAACTCTAGAGACATCATTGAAAGAGACTTTAATGGGAAGCGATATTACGAATTAAGTGTGTCTGAACGTGCTGGGAACCGATAGGGCGTACTTTCTCAGCATGGGAAATGTGAGTGGCCTAAAATCGCCCAAAATAAGCCACTAGAACATTGTCGTTCACTTTAGCTATGCCCCTCGGTTAACCCTAGCCCCGTCGTAGCTCATACAGCGCTATCGCGGCGGCGGTGGCGACGTTGAGGCTTTCGGCTTCGCCTGCGACGGCGTCGCTCATCATCGGGATGCGGGCAAGTTGATCGCAGGTCTTTTTCACGCGATCTCTGAGGCCCGGCCCTTCGGCCCCCATGACGATGACCATTTTCTCGGCTCCTGAGAGGGCTTGCTTGAGGGTGAGCTTCGTATCCCCCGCGAGGCCCGTGACGAACCAGCCGTCTTTCTTGAGGCGCTCAAGCGTGTTGGAAATATTGGTCACAAGATGCACGGGCACGGTTTCAAGACAGCCAACGGCGACTTTCGCGAGCGCACCGCCCAGCGGCGGGGCATTGCGGTCTTGCATAATCACGGCGGTGGCGCCGAAGGCCGAGGCGAGACGCAGCATAGCGCCAACATTATGCGGGTCTGTAATTTGGTCGAGAACAAGCACGCACTGGGCCCCAGATGTGTTTTCGGCGGCCTCTTTTTCGGCGGCGTCTGCGGTCAGGCTCTCAATCTCGGGCCACTCAAGCGGGGCGACACGAAGCGCAATGCCTTGGTGGCTCGTGGGGTTATTAAAGAGGGCGTCGATTTGCGAGGGGATGACTGTGCGGGCTTCGGGGTGGCGCGCATCAATTTCGAGGCGTTCGCGGGCATTGGCGGTGACATATATATCGTGGATGGTTCGGCGCGGGTTCGATAGGGCCGCTTGGGCGGCATGTTGGCCGTAAATCCAGATCGCGCCGCTGCCTTGACGCGGCGCTGGGCCGCCTGATTGTCGGTTGCGGTTTTCCGGGCCACGATTCGAGCGCGATTTGGGTGACCGGGGCGCTCTTTCGACCTTTGGGGCGATGATTCCTTTGGAACGACGGGGTTTAAAAGGGCTATCTTGGCCAGAAGCTGACTTTCGACGTGATTTTCTTTCAAATCCGCTATTGCGCGTTTCTTTAGACATGGATATAAGGCCGCCAGTTTTAGACGCACGCTCTGTGCTGTGAACGCGGGTATACACAATGCCGTCGTTCTGTCACAGGGTGTTTTTTGTTGGAAGGTAAGTTTTTTAAAGGTGTTCCGATAAGTTTTCGGAGGAGTGGCCGAGTGGTTAAAGGCGTCAGACTGTAAATCTGATCTCATCGAGTACGTTGGTTCGAATCCAGCCTCCTCCACCACCTTTTGACAAAATAGAGCGCGGGCGTTGTGTAGTGGTAAGACCTCAGCCTTCCAAGCTGATGACGCGAGTTCGATTCTCGCCGCCCGCTCCAGAATTTCACGGCTCCTTTATATAAGGGGCGTGAAGACCACCGGCCAGATATCTGGTCATATACGAAACCTATCTCGCATGATGATGTGTCGGGATATTGAACTTGGAAGAGTTTGAAAATGGCAAAAGAGAAGTTTGAAAGAACAAAGCCGCATGCCAACATTGGCACAATCGGCCACGTTGATCACGGTAAGACAACGCTAACAGCAGCGATCACGAAATATTTCGGTGATTTCAAGGCTTATGACCAGATTGAT
>JBDXGZ010000027.1:0-204838 GCA_039989855.1 Maricaulaceae bacterium
CTCAAAGTAAGGTGAGAGCTGTGATGACCTAGACCAGACCGTTGTCTAGGGCCTTTGAAAAAGCCAACCGTTGCGAAGGACTTTTCGTTTATTCGGAAGGGTCAGGCACAAAGTGCGTCTGATATCCATTGCGTAAAACACGTTAGAAACTTGGTAGCCATCGTAATGGAGACCTTCGCGAACTGTCCAACCCATAGGGCCAAACTTGCTCCGAAAGGCGCGGGACTTTTTGTCCTGGAGAACACCTATAATTTTGGAGAAAAAACACCCGTGGCCAATTTACCGCATTGCTGCAACGCCAGAAGGCCGTTAAACAGCCTCATGGCTTATTCTAATACCCCCCCCGAACAGATTAGTTCTGTTTCGGTTGACCCCGCTGAAATGGCAAGTTTTTCCCGCATGGCCGAGGATTGGTGGAACCCTGAGGGCATGTTTAAACCGCTCCACCAGATGAATGGGTTTCGCATTGATTTCATCAAACGCACGATTTGTGATCATTACGGTCGTGACCCAGAGGCGGAGCTGCCCCTCAAGGGATTGCGGCTCCTCGATATTGGCTGCGGCGGCGGGCTGTTATGTGAACCTATGGCGCGCCTCGGAGCGCAGGTTACGGGCGTCGATGCGTTGGAGCGGAATTTGAAAACCGCCAAAACTCACGCCGAGTCTGTGGGCCTCGATATTGACTACCGCCACGGCACGATTGAGCAACTCGTCGCGAGCGGAGAAACACCGTTTGATGCGGTGTTGAACATGGAAGTGATTGAGCATGTGGCCAACCCGCCTGATTTTATCAAGGATTGCGCGGCGATGGTGAAGCCGCCTAAAGGGAAATCTAGCGGCGGCATCATGAGTTGCTCAACCATCAACCGCACGATGAAGGCGTTTTTATTTGCCATTATTGGCGCAGAATATGTGCTACGCCTCCTGCCCAAAGGTACGCATCATTATAATAAATTTATTACGCCTGACGAATTAAATGGATGGCTGAAAGATGCAGGCCTGACGGTAGAGCCGAATATCGGCATGAGCCTAAATCCGCTGACGAGTGTATGGAAATATTCCGATGATCTATCGATAAATTACGTAACTGTCGCGACGAAATAGGCGCTGATTTTACAAAACCGCTTATCGGCCATGCTTATTTCATACGTTGCTAAGACGCTATTCCCTCGCCATAGTTAGGCTGAAAGGCGGCTTATGAACGAAACATTTGATTTTATTATTGTCGGTGCAGGCTCAGCAGGCTGCCTCCTCGCGAACCGTCTGTCCGCTAACCCTAAGACCTCGGTCTGTCTTATTGAAGCGGGTGGACATCATAATCATTGGTCGGTGAATATTCCGATGATGGGTTTGGTCAATGTTTTCTCAAAACGAAATTGGAAGTTTAAAACCACGCCGCAAAAAGGTCTGAATGGCCGCAGAGGGTTCCAACCGCGCGCGAAAGTTTTGGGCGGCTCATCTAGCCTCAACGCCATGATTTATATTCGCGGCCATAAGGCTGATTATGATCATTGGGCCGCGCTTGGTAATGAAGGGTGGAGCTATGATGAGGTGCTGCCGTTTTTCAAAACCTCGCAGCACCGCGAGGCCGGCGTGGATGATTACCACGGCCAAGGCGGTGAGTTAAATGTAGCGCCGCTGCGTAGCCCCGGAAAGATAAATGATATTTTTCTCTCTGCCTGCGACACCCTTAAAATTCCGCGTAATGCTGACTTTAACGGCGAGCGGCAAGAGGGCGTTGGCCTCTATGAGGTGACGCAAAAGAACGGTGAACGCTGGTCAACAGCGCGCGCATTTTTAGACCCTATTACGGCACGCCCCAACTTGACGGTGATTTCAAAAGCCCATTGCGAAAAAATCGTCACCGAGAATAAACGCGCTATCGGAGTGAAAATAAAACAAGGGAAAATAAAACAGGGAAAAGCTTCGCGCACACTCAGAGCAAGCAAAGAGGTCATCCTCTCGGCGGGGGCCTTTGGGTCCCCTCAAATTTTACTGCTCTCAGGCATTGGCTCGCCAGAAAAACTATCGCCGCACGGCATTTCGCCCGTACATGATTTGAGCGGGGTCGGTGAGAACCTACAAGATCATGTGGATTACGGCCTGTGCTACACATCAAAATCAACGGACCTTCTGGGCTTTAGCCTAAGGGGAACGCTGCATAATATCCGTGAGTTTTTTAAATACCGTAAAACCCGAACAGGATTATTTACGAGCAATTACGCCGAAAGCGGAGGATTCCTCTATATTGACCGCGATGAACGCTCTCCAGACGTTCAGCTCCATTTGATGCGAGCCCTTGTGGATGATCACGGACGCAAAATACATTTAGGGTATGGCTATACGGCCCATGTCTGCGTCCTTCGCCCAAAGAGCCGTGGACGCGTGGCTTTAAATTCAAGTGATCCATCGGCGCATCCGCTCATCGATCCAAATTTTTTCGGGGATAAAGATGATTTCGAAAAACTCGTTCAAGGCGTGAAATTAACTCAACAGATATTAAAATCTCCAAAATTTAATGAGGTGAAGTTAAAACCCATTTACGCGTCTGAGAGTAATAATGAGGCCGAACTCCGCCAAGACATTCGCAACCGCGCGGATACAATTTACCACCCTGTTGGGACGTGTAAAATGGGCACAAACGATATGGCCGTGGTCGATGCGCGGCTTCGCGTTCACGGCATGAAAGGTCTACGCGTAATTGATGCCTCGGTGATGCCGACACTCGTATCAGGAAATACAAATGCACCGACGATTATGATTGCAGAAAAAGGCGCTCAGATGATTAAAGAAGATTACGCTTAAGGCCGCTAATTAATTAGCCTTATCCTTAAGCTTAGGCGCTATAATGTCTGGCAGAGGGGCAACGCCGACTCCTTCTTCCATCAGTTCAGCCGTTTGCTTTGGTGTGGCTTGGCCGTAAATACCACGCTCGGGCTTTTCGCCGTAATGTATGGCGCGCGCTTCTTCGGCAAAATTAGTGCCGACATTATCACAATTATCCGCGATCTCTTTGCGGATTTTATCGGCGACGTCATTGACCATTTTGATACGTTTAGACTGATCAGAGGCGATTTTTTCTTGTCTGCGAGACGTCGACACATTCGGCGCCATGATCGCGCGGTCAACTTTAGTCGAGCCGCAAACCACGCATTCAATCAGGCCTTTATCGCGCTGCATTTCAAAATCTGCACTACCCGAAAACCATCCTTCGAAGCGGTGTTCATAGTCGCATATCAGGTCGTAACGGATCATAGAGCTATTGTGTAAAATCAGGGATGTAATTCCAAGCGGGAATTTTAGCCCGCGCCGACTCAACATCCAAGAGGTCAATTTCGGCCATACAAAAACCCGGCTCGTCATTATCAATCACGGCGCGAATATCGCCCCATGGGCCAATGATCATAGAACGCCCCCATGTGGTGCGCCCGTCCGTATGTTCGCCGCCTTGAGCAGGAGCGATGATAAAACTGCCCGTTTCAATCGCGCGTGCTCGTAGCAAAGTCTCCCAATGAGCTTCACCCGTCGGGACAGTAAAGGCTGCCGGAGCCGCAATGATTTGCACACCTTGTTGAGCGTAGCCTTGGTAAAGTTTAGGGAAACGAATATCATAGCAAATGGAAAGGCCAAGTTTCGCGTCTGTTATATCAGCCCTGACAGCCTTAGTCCCACGATCATAGACATTGGATTCTTTCCACGTTTCAGCTCGCGATATAGTCACATCAAATAAATGAATTTTATCGTAATGGGTGACGACCTCGCCCTCACGGTTAAAGAGGACTGCGCGGTTAACCGCTCTTTGCTCTGCGCTTTTAAACGCCATTGAGCCGATCAATAGATCAACCTCAAGCTCTTTCGCTAACGCTGCAAAAGCCGTCAGTTCTGGCGCGGCATCCATCGGTTTAATCGCCGCATGAAGACGCTTCGGTGAGCGTTGGATGATATTGGTCATCTCTGGCGTAGCGATAAAGCTCGCGCCCTGCTTTGCGGCTCTTCGTATAAGGGTTGAAGCGCTCGCGACATTCGCGTCAATATCGGTTCCTGACCTAAGCTGTACCGCCGCGAGCTTCATGTGGGCTACAACCCTAAAAGGCCGTCAAGCTTTCCAGATCGCTCAAGGGCGAAAATATCATCGCACCCACCAATATGTTGTCCGTCAATGAAAATTTGCGGGAACGTATTACGTCCTGACCGCTTGTTCATTTCAGCTCGCTTTTCACGGTTCATCGCGGCAGGTATATCAATAAATTTCATGCCTTTGCCTTTGAGTAGGCCTTTGGCCCTAACACAAAAGGGGCAAAAAGCCTTCGTGTACATTTCGATTTTGGGTTGAGCCATAATAGCCTCCTTGGTTTCTCCCTCTCTATTTAGAACTATTCGAGCAGAGGGCAAGGCTTCTCACATAATCGTGTTGTTGTTACCGCCCGCGGTCTCCTCACGAATGACCCGCGCGAGAGTCAGCACATCCACACGCGCGGCCCCTGCGCGCTTTAAAGTTCTAGCGCAAGCCTCAACCGTTGCACCTGTCGTAAGCACGTCATCAATGAGAACAATATTTTGCCCAGACACAAGTTCTTGACGTACTTCGGGCACGCTAAAGGCCCCTTGCATATTACGGCGGCGGCCCGATGCCGATTTACCATCCTGACTATCGGTTTGTTTGACTCGTAAAAGACTTCGACTCTCTTGAGGAACGGATATAATTCGCGATAAGGCCCGACCCAAAAGGGCCGCTTGGTTAAACCGCCGCTTACGCAAACGATAAGGATGAAGTGGCACTGGGATGATAACATCCGTGTCTTGCAAAAAATGCCGTCCTGCACGTTTTAATTGCCGCGCAAAGACCTGTAAGCCATGAGTTTGACCCCCATGTTTAAATGATAAAATCGGCCCTCGGCTAAAGGCATCATAAACAAAGGCTGCTCGCGCATGATCATAAGCGGGCCGCGCGGCCACACAGTTTCCGCAAAGCGCGCCGTCTCCTAAATCATACGGAAAAGGAAATCCACATATGTCACATTGGGGGTCATCAATCATATGAAGAGACGTTTGATGGTCGGCCTTGAGCCTCATCCACAAAGGCTGAGGCGGAAAGACAATATCAAGCCCCCGATTAACAGCCCGTCTGATTTGAGGCGGTATCGTCACTTGACGGATAGGATTCCCGTGATCACGCATTATTTCGCGCTTTATTTTTCTGCTTGTCTCAGTCATATGCAATCTATGCCAAATGAGCCAAAAATACAGAGCCACGCAAGCCACGCGGCTACGCCGCAAGTTTTTAGCCCTCAAAAGCGTAAATTAGCTCAAGCACGTGCCTATAAACGTCGGGCTAAATTGGAGAGTTCGCAATTTTTGTTTGAACGGATTGCGCAAGATATGGCCGACCGTATTTCGATGATAAACCGCCAGTTCACGTCTGCTTTGCTGATTGCGCCTGACGGCTTCCGTCCTCAACTCAACGCGTATATTCCCGCAGATAAGAGGCCGCAAACATGGCTATCGACCCCACTCGAGCAACTTGGCCCACGTCTTAAAAACCAAGGGGGGTTTGATCTGGTTTTAATGGTCTTTAGCCATCACAACGAAAATGACCCTGTCGGCCTCTTTAAAGCGCTCAAGCCTTATATGGTTGCGGACGCCCATCTTTTAACAGTCTGTCTGGGCGGGGAAAGCTTAACTGAACTCAGACAAGCATTTTATACCGTTGATCAAGATCATTTTGGCGGGGTTATACCCCGTATTCATCCGATGATTGCGCTACAAGAAAACGTCCAAATTCTCGCAAGTTCAGGGTTTAACCTCACGAGTGGTGACCGTGACCGCGTGAGCGTTAATTACCGCAAGCTATCGACCTTAATTTCTGATCTTAGAAATATGGGCGAGACCTACAAGTTAGTGACCGCGCAGCCTGTTCGAACAACACGAATATTTTGGAAAGATGTGGAAGAGACATTACGCCAGCCAAATGAGAAAATACCCATAACTTATGATATTTTATGGGCTTGCGGCTGGACGCCCCATGAAAGCCAGCAAAAGCCATTAAAGCCCGGAAGTGCTAAAACGCACATGAGCAAAGCGTTTTCGAAAAAAAACTCGCGTCACACCAGTTAAAACTATTTAATCGTCAACATGCCCTGTGTTGATATCTTGGCGTTCAATTGTATTACCTAATACTAGTAAATTATTATTTACACCATTACCCATTCTACCCATCGTCGTGACAAGGCCTGCCCCTAATAACGCAATGATTAAAGCGTATTCAATCGCAGTCGCACCGCTTTCATCGTCCAAGAAAGCCTTAAACTGCGTCGATAAAAATTTTAACCCCATTTTACCTCACAAACCGTGACCCCCTCGGAAGACGATCGCGTATATAATTAACGAGCGGAATATCTGCGGATACCCACTCACACGCATTCAACTCATCTGGATAAAGCCATTTTGTTTCTTGGCCCTCCATCGGGCGAACGAACCCGTCCCATTGTCGACAAAGGTAAAATAGAAGTACAATTGACCGAAACTCTTGCTGATCTGTCGTGAATGTTAGAGGTTCAACGCACCGCTCGCACGGTTCAATGTTGAGCTCCTCAAATAATTCGCGAACAATCGCTTTTTCCGGTGTCTCTCCCGCTTCAATTTTCCCACCCGGAAATTCCCACATCCCAGCAAAGTCTTTGTCTTTTGGACGTTTCGTCACGAGTATGCGTCCATCTCTGTCAATTAGAGCGCAGGCAACCACAAACAAAACATCTTGAGACATACGTAAGCCTAAAGTATTAAAAATATATGTGCAGAGATAGTTAACATAAAATTTGTCTAGCTTCTATAATCCGCATTAATATCAATATACCCATGGGTAAGATCACAGGTCCATATTGTCGCGCAACCCTCTCCTTCACCTAAATTTACAGTCAATTGCAAGTCTTGGTTCTTCATATAAGTCGCGCCAATGTTTTCACTATAATCCGGATGAATGGCCCCACCACTCGCCACACAATGAGGACCAAAGTAAAGACTTATGTTTTGTGAATCGATAGGAATATTCGTTTTACCAATCGCCATCATCAAGCGCCCCCAATTCGCATCTCCGCCGGCCATAGCGGTTTTAACGAGCGGGGAATTGGCAATAGAGAGCGCAAATCGTCTCGCCTCTTTGGCCGTCCGCGCCTGCTCAATTTTAACCTCAATAAATTTAGTTGCGCCCTCACCGTCTCTGACAATTTGTTTCGCCAAATCTTGCATGAGCTCTAAGAGAGCCTGTTTAAAATTATTCAGCTCACGCGCAGAAGGATTGTCAATAAGGTCATGACTCGCAGCGCCACTTGCCATTAAAATCACTGTATCGGACGTCGAGCTATCACTATCAACGGTGATCGAATTAAACGAGCTATCGGTTGCCTCTTGCAAAAGCGCTTGCAAGGTCGATTGAGATAAGCGCGCATCCGTCGCAATGAAGGCCAGCATCGTTGCCATATCAGGCATTACCATGCCCGAGCCTTTGGCAATGCCGTTAATCCGTACGGGCACACCTGAAATATCTGTCTCAATCGTCGCAAGTTTAGCAAATGTATCCGTCGTGCGGATCGCCTCAGCGCCGTCAGCCCACCCGTCGGAGGTCATGGCATTTGAGATCGTTTCTAGTCCCGCTACAATAGGGCCTATGTTGGGGCATTGTCCGATAATGCCCGTCGAGGCTAACAGCACCGTTTGAGAGGTCCCACCTAATAGCTCTGCGGCCTTTTTAGCCGTTTCATGAGCAAAGGCCTCTCCCGCCTCGCCTGTAAAAACATTCGCGCGCCCTGCGTTCACAATAACAAGGCGCGGTCCATCAGTGGCCGACGTCAAAGCTCGTTTTGACCATGTTACAGGAACACCGGGAATCGTATTTTTTGTAAAAACCCCTGCAACTTGCGTTCCCGCAATGCCCCGTAAAGCCCATAAGTCCAAACGGTCTTTATAGCGTTCACCGCTTGCAAAAGCCGCCATATCAATACCTGCTATCGGTGGCAAATTCACATGACGTTTAGGCGCCAAAGGCGATATAGAAAGATGACTCATGATTGTTTTCCCAAAACCCTAAGTTTGACCTATTGATCGACCTTAACGCCCTCACTTTTAACGTCCTTAGTCGTAGGGTTAGCAGGCACATCCGTCAAATCTACGCCTTCATCACCCGTCGTGATATCCTTCACGACGATTTGGGGCGTATCAAGGGGGGCTGCAACATTCAAGCGAATATCACTCTCTGCTCGCAAATCACTAATCATATTATTGATCGTTTCATAGGTCAGAAACTCACGCAGTTCAGCTTCCATGTCCTCAAAAGGTCTTTGGGGAACGTTTCGCTCACTCACAACTTCAAGAATATGAAACCCTGCATCGGTTTCAAAAATTGGCGCAACTTGTTTAAGAGGCGTTGCAAAAGTAATTTTAGCAATATCATCCTCCAGCATATTGCGCGAAAAATAACCGAGGTCGCCATTTTTATTTCGTGTTGCCTCATCAATAGAAAGAATACCCGCGAGTACTCCGAACTCTTCCTCATCTTCCAAACGCTGAAGCGCGTCATCAGCCTCTTCTTGTGTTGCAACCACGATGATACGCGCACGCCGCTCTGGGCCTCTATCATTCAAAGCTTTTTGCTCTTCATAAAGACGCATGATCGCTTCATCCGTTACCTTTTCCGATAAGGCTTTTTCGATCACAAAACGTCCATAAAGTTGCTCCAAGGCTGTCGCTTGGCGACGTTTGGACGACTCACTTTGGTCTAAAGATTGAGTAATGGCAGCCAAGCCAAGGACACGTTGATCAATTAATTCACGCAAGGTCGTCTTAAACAGCGATGTATTTGGGTCAATGCTCTGGGTGGATGTTAAATCGCCTTTCGCGCGCGCCAATTGCTCAACGTCACTGAGGTAGATCGCCGTTCCGTCAACCGCAGCAACCTCTACATCACCCAAACGAACCACTTTAGAGCCAAAGGGAGCTTCACGGTCAATAACACTTCGTCCCTGACATGCCGATAGGCCAACTGTTAACACGAGAGTCATAATCCAGCCATTTATGCGCATAAAATCCATCCTTTTTGCGTTATCAGACAATAGCCTAGCAGAATTTACGGAAAGTTACAGCCAAACCCACTACCCCTCATTGACTTGCGGGCTAGGCATCCCTAAATCACCCCCAAGTATTTATATTGTATAATGACGGCCACGCCGATATCTTTCGGCCGCTCAATCATTCAGGATAACGCATGTTAGGATTCGCGAAAAAACTTTTTGGTACGGAAAATGACCGTAAACTAAAAAAGTTGCGCCCAGTCGTTGAAAAAATCAATGGGCTGGAAGACGTTTTCATCAAACTAACGGATGATCAACTTAAACTTAAAACTGAAGAATTCAAAACTCGCTACAAAGCGGGCGAAACTCTCGACGACCTTCTCCCCGAAGCTTTTGCAACTGTCCGTGAGGCGGCCAAGCGGACGCTTGGTCAACGTCATTATGATGTGCAGCTAATTGGCGGTATTACACTCCACCGCGGTGAGATTGCAGAAATGAGAACCGGTGAAGGTAAAACCCTTGTTTCGACTTTAGCCGCCTACTTAAACGCGCTTTCAGAACGCGGTGTGCACCTTGTGACGGTAAATGATTATCTTGCAAGACGTGACGCGGAATGGATGGGCCAAGTCTACACGTTCCTTGGATTAACTGTCGACTGTATCAATAATTACGAAGCCTATCAGCCTGAGCGTCAAGCCGCCTATCATTGTGATATTACCTACGGCACGAATAATGAGTTCGGTTTCGACTATCTTCGCGATAATATGAAATATTCCATAGCTGAAATGCTACAACGAGACCACGCTTACGCCATCATTGACGAGATTGACTCAATTTTAATTGATGAGGCCCGTACACCCTTGATCATATCAGGGCCGACGGATGATAAATCCGAATTTTACCAATCTATAGATACGCTCATCCCGCTGATTGATGAGGATGGCTACGAAATTGACGAAAAAGCGCGCACTGCGACCTTTAATGAGGCTGGAACAGAGCAAATTGAGACTATCCTGCGCGAACGAGGGCTTCTAGGGGGTGAGAGTCTATATGATATAGAGAACGTCACAATCGTTCATCATATCAACCAAGCTCTCAAAGCTCATAAAATTTTTATCCGCGACAAAGACTATATCGTCAAGCAAGACGAAGTCGTTCTTATTGACGAATTTACGGGTCGTATGATGGACGGTCGCCGACTGTCTGAAGGACTACACCAAGCTATTGAGGCTAAAGAAAAAGTTGAAATCAAGCCTGAGAACGTTACGCTCGCTTCGGTCACACTGCAAAACTACTTCCGGCTTTATAACAAATTGTCAGGTATGACAGGCACAGCTGTCACAGAAGCCTCCGAATTTGCTGATATTTACAGTCTTGAAGTTTTGGAAATTCCGACAAACCGTCCGATCCAACGGATTGACGAAGACGACGAAATTTACCGCACAGAGCAAGAGAAATTTGCTGCGATCACAAAAGAGATCAAAGAGTGTCAGACCAAAGGTCAACCTGTGTTGGTCGGAACGGTCTCGATTGAAAAATCAGAATTGATTTCTCAATATTTAGGACAACAAGGTGTAGAACATCAGGTTCTCAATGCCCGCCACCATGAGCAAGAAGCCCAAATCGTCGCCCGCGCGGGTGTCCCTGGCACCGTAACTATTGCCACTAATATGGCGGGACGCGGAACGGATATTCAGCTTGGTGGCAATATCGACATGTTGATTGAACAAGAAACACCCGATAATGCGGACGAATCCAAAGCCCGTCAAATTCGCGAGAAAATCGAAGCGAGTGTCACAGACCTGAAACAAAAAGCGCTCGCCGCGGGCGGCCTTTATGTTCTTGGAACAGAGCGCCATGAAAGCCGCCGGATTGATAATCAGCTCCGTGGCCGTACAGGTCGTCAGGGTGATCCGGGGCGGTCTAAATTTTACCTCTCAACAGAAGATGACCTCATGCGTATCTTTGGCGGTGACCGTCTTAAGAATATGATGGGGAAAATGGGGTGGGAAGAAGGTGAGAACCTCACCAGCCGTTTCATGACCAAAGCCGTTGAGCGCGCACAAGTTCGTGTCGAGCAGCAACATTTTGATAGTCGTAAGAACATCTTAAAATATGATGACGTTATGAATGATCAGCGCAAGCAGATCTTTGACCAGCGCCTTGAGCTTATGACTGATGATGATGTATCCGACGTGATTGAAGATTTCCGTCATCAGGTCTGTGAGGATATGATTGAAACTCATATTCCTAAAAAAGCTTACGCCGAACAATGGGACATTGAAGGCCTAACGCAAGCGGCCAAAGATAATTTAGCCATGGAAATTCCATTTGACGAATGGGCTCAAGAAGAAGGCATTGCCGATGAAGAAATGCTTGAGCGTTTGAAAAAATCAACCGATGATGCCTTTAGCCAACTCACAAACGGGATTGACAACAGTGAAGTCCAACGTGTCGAGAAACAAATTCTTCTGCAAGTGATCGACCGCAATTGGCGCGAACATATCCAACAACTTGATGCGCTAAAAAAGGTTATCGGCCTACGCGGATATGGGCAACGTGACCCGCTGAATGAGTATAAAAGTGAAAGCTTCACATTGTTTGACACTTTACTCGGCGACTTGCGTCAGGACGTGACAAAAACCATGACGCGCTTGTTAATTAATGCGCAGATGCAACGTCAGCAACAAAATCCGGAGCCAGCTGCCCAACAACAGATGCGGCAAGCACCTTTAGCGCGCGGACCTATGGATGCAATTTCGCAACCCGTTCCTCAAGCTCCCTCAAACCCAGAGCTAATGCCGCTTGATCCCGCTGTGACAAAGAATATATCACGCAACAGTCCTTGCCCATGCGGATCTGGTAAAAAATATAAACATTGCCACGGTCGCACCTAAAGACAACAAAACCGCAAATAGTTTTATAAAGCTCTCAGATATTTTCTAAGGGCTTTTTTATCATTCGAATCTCTTAAATGCCTCTTCCTGCTGATTTATCGGTCAAATGATAAATTTTGCGCACAGTTGTTAGGCACACCCCCTTGCATTCGTTCTTCAGCTATGCTTCTAGCTGACCGCCCTATTCGCCACGTCTAAACAAAGATCAAATTTCAATCAGGGTAACAAGGGGTTGCCCGCAAGGAGTAGAAAATGAAAAAGATTATCTTATCAACTGTAGCTTTAAGTGTTTTAGCCGCAACAGCAACGACAGCAAATGCCGAAGACATCAGCGTATCTATCTCTGCCGATTATGTCTCAGAATATGTCTTCCGCGGCGTTAGCTTCGCAAATACAGCTATTCAGCCTGGTATTGAAGTTTCAAAAGGCGGATTTACGGTCGGCACATGGGTATCCGCAGCTTTGGGCGAAACGTCTGACCTTGCTTCCGACGAGATCGATGTCTACGCTGGATACGGTTGGGATATCAATGACGCGGTTTCTGCAAGTGTTGGCGCAACTATCTATCATTTCCCAGAAGCTGGAGGTCTCTTTGATATTGATGCCAGCGGTGGCAGCACGCTTGAAGTCTATGCTGGTCTTGGTTTTAACACAGTTTTATCACCAGCTATCACAGCCTATTATGACGTCAATTTTGAAGCCTTCACGCTTGAAGGGTCTGTTGGGCATAGTGTTCCTGTCGCTGACAAAACAAGCCTAGACCTCGGCCTAACAGCTGGTCTTGTTGATGTTGACGACGCCAGTTATGAGTGGGCAACAGGCTCAGCCGCTGTTTCCTACGCGATTACAGATGCTGCCTCATTCTATGTAGGCGCTAACTTAAGCCTTAACTCCGAAGACAATCTTGACTTCGTAACATTCGGTGACCTTGAAGGGTTAACTCTTGATGAAATCGCCAATCTATCGACCACGTCAGACGACACTCTCTTCTGGGTTGGAACAGGCATCTCAACGAGCTTTTAGTCTCCTCCAGAGCTAAAAAAGAAAACCCCTTTGCTTTGCAAAGGGGTTTTTTAATGCCACAATATTAAAACCACAAATCAATATAGATAGGTAACGGCTTAAGCCCCCACCTTAACTCTACTCCATTAAGCTACGGCCAATATCTAAAAACTTCTGGCGGCGTAATTTTACACGCTGCTGCGGTGAAATTTTCGCAAGACGGTCAAGTTCTGCGCCAACTCGCTGCCCGACACGCTCCATCATAACAGCGCGGTCACGGTGTGCCCCGCCCACTGGCTCTTTGATAATCTTATCAATAATGCCCAGTTCTTTAAGGTCTTGAGCTGTGATTTTCATCGCCTTGGCCGCATCTTGCGCGCGCGCACCGTCGCGCCATAAAATCGAAGCACAGCCTTCAGGCGAAATCACAGAGTAAATTGAATGCTCAAGCATCATGACGCTATCGGCTGTCGCAATAGCAATCGCGCCGCCAGATCCGCCTTCACCGCAAATTACAGAGACAAATGCCGACGTCATAGACAGGCCTTTATCGATAGAGCGTGCAATGGCTTCGGCCTGTCCACGTTCTTCAGCGCCCCGACCCGGGAAAGCCCCTGCGGTATCGACAAAAGAAACAACGGGTAGATCAAATCGTTCGGCGAGTTCCATAAGACGCACGGCTTTCCGATACCCTTCAGGGTTCGACATGCCAAAATTATGCGCTAGACGGCTTTCCGTTGTATTACCCTTCTCATGGCCCATAATAACCACTGAACGCCCCCCAAGACGACCAAGGCCGCCCATAAGGGCGTAATCTTCGCCGTATTTACGATCACCCGCAAGCGGCGTAAAATCTGTAATCAATGAGCGACAATAATCTTTAAAATGCGGCCGCGATGGGTGACGTGCCACTTGCGTTTTTTCCCATGGGCCAATCTTCTTATAAAGCTGCTCAAGCTGTTTTACAGACTTTTCTCGAAGCTGTTCAACTTCGGTTGAAACATCAACTTCATCGTCTTTGAGCTCTAAAAGATGTTCAATCTTACTGTCTAATTCTGCAATTGGACGCTCGAAATCAAGATAGGTACGGGCAAAACTCATAGCTTACAGGCCTTATTTATACAGTTGGTAACATAATTACCCCTTACGGGAATAACAAGCCTCTTTGTCACAATTTGATAAGGCTCCTCAAACCATAGTTAACGCGGCTAAACTCTTACGTTTCACCCTCTTTAGCCATCGGATGAGATGTGTGGACCAGCTCTTTCAACCGCTCATCTAAGATATGCGTATAAATCTGTGTCGTTGAAATATCACTATGTCCTAAGAGTGTTTGCACGCTTCTCAAGTCAGCGCCTCGCGACAAAAGGTGCGTTGCAAAAGCATGACGGAGCACATGTGGCGATAGTTTTGATGGCGGCAGACCCGCTTCCACGGCTAGTTTTTTAAGATCAATTGCAAACATCTCTCGCGTCACATGCCCTAGTTTTCCACGTGACGGGAAAAGATAGGGTGTGGCACGTTTTTTAGCATCAACCTCTTTAGGCAAGCTCTCCCCTCGAACCTTACGCCACTCCGCGATGATCTCTAGGGCCGTTTCTGTAAGAGGAACGAGGCGCTCTTTACCGCCCTTGCCCCTAATCATGAGGCACCCATCCCCCCGCAAAAGCGCCTTTTCTTTAAGGGAAACAAGCTCACTTACCCTCAGCCCCCCAGCATATAGGATCTCGAGCATACATAAACGGCGCAAGCCTTTCGCGCTTTCATCCCGCTCTGCGGCCTCAAATAGCTTTTCAACATCATCTTCTGTGAGGATTTTAGGCAAAGGGCGCCCACGCTTCGGCCCGCGAATATTAAAGGCTGGGTTTTCGGGAATATCCCCTTCAGATTGAAGAAAGGACAAAAATTGTTTCAGCGACGATAGTTTCCGCCCCGTTGTTGCCGGTGAAAACCCTGACGCCGCCCAGCTTGCCAGTATGGCCTCAATATCAGCTGTATGGACGGCCTCAACCGCTTTTCCAAAACTTTGTGACCAATCGTCTAAGTCACGACCGTAAGCTGCTAACGTATTTTCAGACGCGCCCCGTTCGGCGCTTATCATCTCTAAAAACCGTACAATTTGGCTACGCATTTATTCAGCTTTAGGGGCACGCGATAGGAAATCATGGGCCGCTAGCTCTCCCGCCTCACGGGCTAATCCTGCTGTAGATAGAGCCGAAAGATAGCTATAAATTTCAAGGTTGGATAAGTCTTTAGGCTCACGCTCACCCATAGACGCTACAACTTTCAACAGTGTGCCAGCATGTGCACCCGATTTAGCCAATGCGTCGATCTCCGCTAAATTGAGCGGATTTAACTGCTCCGCCTTATCGTAACTGACGAGGTTTAAACTTAAGGCCGCTTTATCGGAAAGTTGCGCCCCAAGAGCCAAAGCGATGAGACTATCGCGAACGGCTTGTTTTCGCACATTTTCAGACCCGTCTAGACGTGTTTCTATATCAACACCTAATTGCCCTAAAACAAACCCATTCCCTAAGGCATCAGCCGCGAGAGCAATACGACTTGCCAAAGGGTCTTCCTGAGCAAGCTCACGATAAATAGATGCCAAAGTTGAAAGATCCCCTTGCCGTAAAGCCGCCCACGCGAACCGCTCTGCATCAAGTTCAGCCTGACGCGCAGCTGGAATAAAAGCAATCACGTCGCTTAAATGACGTGACATTTGCGGGACATAATCCACTGATTCTGAGAAATTTAATAAAACAGCAACCGCTTGTGATGCCGTAGGTATCCTATCAATATTTTTAGCAAGATTATAGGCTTGGGCCACAGATTTCGTCAATGTGGCTTCGTCTTGCAATCCAGCCAATGTCGTATCAATGTCAAAACTTGTCCCCCCCGCCAGCTCTAAATTGGAGATTAACAAAGATGATAAGATGGATGTCACCTGATCTGTAGACAGTTGGTTTTTAGCCTTAAATAAGGCCGCAAGGCGTTCATCTGGTGAAGCCGCATCAGATAGAGCAACCGCTGCGAAAGCCGTTCCAGATTTTTCACCCGTCTCGTCTCCAGTCCTGAGCGCGCGAAGCGTATCAAGCAGGGGATCACCAAGAGGGATATCTGTTGGCGCTGCCTTACGAAGTCCTAAGACATAATCAGCTAAATCTGAAAAGTTCGGATCAGCATCTTCTTGCTCTCGCAAGAGGTTCAAGGTCAATTCCGCTGCGGCTGTTTCATCACGTATAATATGACAAATTATCCGCATTTGCATCCAGAACGGGGCGCTGCGGTCATCAATTTCACGGTCGGCCTCTGAACAAGCGGCCTCACTATCACCCGATGAGAGAGCCAGTTGTGCCCGAAAAACAGCGTCACGCTGCAATGGGTTTTGCGAATTAGAGAGAGTTTCTAACGCTAATTTGTCCCCGAGTTTTAACTGTGCCGTTGTACGGGCTCTATCAAAAGCGGCTTTTTGCTCTACATCTCCATTAGGCGGTACACCTGCGGATAAAATCACACGACGAAAGAAAACAGATGACAGTTCAGACAAGTTTGTGCCGTCAATATTAGATATGTAAAGCTGTGCGCGGTCTGCTGATATCCCTTGCCATAAAGATGGGTCGAGCCCACCATTCGCCAAATCCAATGGCCCCGTATCGTAACTTTGCGCTGCCGCCAATTGCGAGATATCCACCGATTGTGCTGAAGAATGGACCCCGCTTATAAGACAGGCCGTTCCAAGGATCAGCGATGACAGAAACCGAGCCACATTAATCTCCTATATCAAGTGAAACAGGCGTGGTGACAATTGTTTGATTTGCATGCTCAGCCCCACTTTGAGACATAAGCCAAAAATAGGCTCCACTTAACGCAAGGCCAATCAGAACGATAATAGCGATAAATTTCTTCATAGGTTTACATCCCTTAATTACAGGGTTCCTGATAATTTTTTACTACCATCTATTGAGAGATTGGTAATTTACGCCCATAGTAGTGAAAATATGAACATTGGCCAGAGATAAGACCAGTAATTTTTGTTAAGATATGCCCAAATGTGAGATATCTCATCGGGCAAAATTTAACATATAGGTCTTGGCAACAAAGGATAAAGGCAATTATGCCGTTTGATATAGACAAACCCATCGCCCTTGTTGGCTTAATGGGCGTCGGAAAAACAACGGTCGGGCGACGCTTGGCTAAGAAGCTTGGATATCAGTTTCTCGATTCTGACGATGAAATAGAAAAAGCCTCTGGGCGTACGGTAGCCGGTTATTTCCGTGACCACGGCGAAGCTGAGTTCCGCGAAGGTGAATACCGCGTTATTAATAGAATTTTGGATGACAACCGCCTTATTATTGGGACAGGCGGCGGGGCTTTTATACATCCGAAAACCCACAAAATATTATTAGAAAAATCTATCACCGTTTGGCTTAAAGGTGATTTTGACACATTATTTGAGCGTGTCCGTCGCAAAGATACACGCCCTCTCTTACAAGTGCCTGACCCTGAGGGCACCTATAGAAAGCTGATGGATGAACGTTACCCAATCTACGCTCAGGCCGATATTACCGTTAATATCGCCAAAGGCGCTCATGGGCGAACCGTCAATCGTGTGCAACGGGCCATCGAGTTTTTCTTAAGCGAACAAAGTGATGAACCTACTAAAAAACGACACCGGCGACGTCACCCCTCGCAACGACGCCGTAAAGCGACACAAAAAAACAAATCTTCACAACAGCAAAAGGAAAAGACGTGACACGCACAAAGACAGTCACTGTTAACCTTGAAGATCGCACCTATGATATTTTAACAGGTGAAGCTTTACTGACTAAAGCAGGAGAGCTCGTCCAACCATTCCTACCAACAATGCGCACAGTTATTGTTACCGACGAAACGGTTTTCGAGCTTCACGGTCAGACCCTCACGGACAGTTTGGATAAAGCCAAGATCACCTATAGTCTTGTCATTCTTCCGCCCGGTGAGGCGCAAAAAAGCTTCAACACGCTTGAGACCGTACTCGGAGCGTTTTTTGAGGCAGGTCTCACCCGTAAAGACGTTGTGATTGCCTTTGGCGGGGGCGTCATTGGTGACCTCACAGGCTTTGCCGCCAGCGTATTTAAACGCGGCTGTGATTTTATCCAAATCCCAACAACGCTTTTGGCGCAGGTCGATAGCTCTGTGGGCGGGAAAACCGCGATTAATAATAGCTACGGCAAAAACCTTGTCGGAGCCTTTCATCAGCCCAAGCTCGTTTTGGCAGATATTGATGTGTTAAAGACCTTAGATCTAAGAGACTTAAAATCAGGCTATGCTGAGGTGGTAAAATATGGCCTTTTGGGTGATAGAGACTTTTTCAACTGGCTTGAGGTCAACGGCCAAAAAGTCTTGGATCTTGACCCGCATGCCACAGCCCAAGCCATTGCCACCTCGTGCCAAACTAAAGCCCGTATCGTTAGCGAAGATGAGTTCGAGTCGGGGAAACGCGCGCTGCTAAATCTGGGTCATACATTCGGTCACGCTCTTGAATTAGAGGCGGGATATGACGGCGACCTGCGCCATGGAGAAGCCGTGAGCATTGGTATGACGATGGCTTTTGAATTTAGTCAAACGCTGGGACTATGCCCTGCACAAGACGTCACCCGCATGGCGGCACATATGAGCACTTTAGCCATGCTGCAGGCGCAAGACACGGCGCATCTCTTTAAAGATCCTCGCGCCCTACTCGCGCATATGAACCAAGATAAAAAAAATGAAGGCCAAAACCTCACCTTGATTTTAGCCCGCGAAATTGGCGATAGCTTTATTGAAAAACACGCTAACCGCGAAGCCGTCGGCCGATATCTTGATGATCTTTCTAAGAGACTGACTCATGTGGGATAAACTAACCCAAACAGATAATCTATTAAGTCTTGGCATTGTGCTTATATTACTGTGTTTTTCCGCCTTTTTCTCGGGCTCAGAAACGGCTTTAACGGCAGCGTCGCGCGCACGGATGCATCAACTTGAGAAAGACGGCGATAAGCGTGCGACCTTAGTCAGCAAGCTACTCGGCATGAGAGAACGACTCTTAGGCGGTATTCTGCTAGGCAATAATTTCGTCAATATCCTCGCTTCTTCAATTATGGCAGGTCTGATGCTCTCGATTGTTGGTGAGGCCGGAATTATCTATGCGACGATTATCACGACGGCCTTAATCTTGATCTTTGCCGAAGTTCTGCCGAAAACATATGCTATCAGCCAACCTGATAAAATGGCACTTAATGTCTCCCGCCCGATTAATTTTATCGTCATAGTCCTCGCGCCAATTGTCGCCGTGGTGCAGGCCATTGTCAGTAGCACGCTCCGCCTATTTGGAGTTGATACAAGCGCCTCAGCTTATACGACAATGGACGAAATCCGAGGCGCTGTTGACCTCGGCCATCATGAAGGCGGCGTGGCCAAACGCGCTCGAGACCAAATCATTGGCGTGCTTGAACTGGACGAATTAACCGTCGAAGAAGTGATGATCCACCGAAAAAACCTCGCTATGGTCGACGCGGATAGTGAGCCAGAGCAGATCATTAAAGAGGTTCTCGCCAGTGGTCATACGCGCCTACCCCTGTGGAAAGGCGACCTTGATAATGTCATTGGTGTCCTTCACGCAAAGGACATTCTTAAAGCCCTATCGCGTACAGATGTTGATATTAAATCCCTTAATATGAAACGCATTGCGCGCGAACCGTGGTTTGTGCCTGAGACTACCTCTGTGGCGCAACAGCTCCGCGCCTTTCAGCAAAAACGTGAACATTTCGCGCTCGTTGTTGATGAATATGGTGCGCTCATGGGCGTGTTGACCTTAGAAGATATTATCGAAGAAATTGTCGGTGATATTCAAGATGAACATGACACGGATATAGAAGGCCTCTCGCGCCTTGCAAACGGGTCTGTCATCGCGCGGGGGGATATTCCAGTGCGGGACTTAAACCGCGCTATGGATTGGTCGATGCCCGACGAAGAAGCTGTCACCCTCGCAGGCTTGGTTATTCACGAAGCCCAAACTATTCCAGATGTGGGCCAGACCTTCTCTTTCTATGGCTACCGATTTGAAATTCTAGAACGTGTGCGCAATCAAATCGTCAAACTTAAAGTCACCCATAGTTTTGAGCCTGATCAAACGTAACTCAGAGGTTTAGCTCTCTGAGGTTACAGCTCTGATTTACCCGCCAATCCCAAATTTCTTCATCGTCTTAATTGACGGTGCAGGCGCGACCGAATGATCTCCACCCGTGATTTTTAAATGGGTTGCGCCCATTTTTTTCAAATCCTTGAAGCGGACAACATGAGCCCCATCGAAAAACTCACTCTCCAGGCCCTCTAAAGCTACATCATCTTTAAAGGCCAAAATTTGAGGCGCGGTCGTCTCATCATCATAGCTCACAACAATATGGGTCATTTTTGGCACTAAAAGCGCCATAGCCCCGCCCACCATTTTCTTATAAAAAGATTTACCGTCTTTCAGACCATCTTTAAGTGTAGCCAGATCATAAGTCCCGTCTGCCTTAATATGGCGTATACTTGTTGGGAATGAAAAGCTGACACCCGCTTGGTCAACAGGCGTCCCCGCGCGGGCTTTATCTTGCAAACAAATTTCTGACGTCTCAGCAGAGTTTTTAACAGTTTCAACAAAATCAGGGACCTCGCCCTCTTCATTGATAGGCAGGTCGATTTCGGCCCCGTCTTGTTTCAAATAATATCTGTCAGGATAAGTTCCCTCATCCCTGATTACAAATTTGGGCTCAAAAAATACGTCAATTGTATCGCGCTGAGAGGCTTCCAAACTATCAAATCGTCCCATAAAATCTCGAATGCCTTTGGCGGGAAAACAGCGTATTTCTTCGCGCAGTTCCACCGTCGTCTCGCTATCTTGATCTTTATCTTTATCTTGCGCGAAGCTCAACGGAGCGATTGCAACCATGCTCGCCCCAATCAACAATCTTGTTAGTCGTGTCATAAAACCCTCTTTTGCAAAGCTTCTGCAAATTTCCCCCTCATTTGTCCCGTTAATTTTGCGTCATATTGCATTACTGACTCGACGCCGCGTTAAAAAAGCGGATATATGGCACTCAAACAATCGATAGAGTTTATCCATGCAACGGACTATTTCAGCTTTTTTACTTCTAACCTGTTTCGCCCTCAGCGGATGTGGCGTCACGGGTAGCCTTAAGACCCCGCCGCCACTGTCGTTTGAAAAATTCAAAGCGGATACGGATGATAAAAAAGATGACACGACTCAAGAAAATTTTGACGAAGACGATTTAGATATCGAAAACAATCGAGAGTTAAACGACATCCTCGAAGACCTCGACGACTAAAATATGCGGCATTTTTCTTATAAAAACGGCGAGCTTTACGCCGAAGATGTACCCTTGCGAGACATTGCAGCTAAAGTTGGGACACCCGCCTATATTTATTCAACGGCCACTTTTGAGCGTCACTTTAAAGTTTTCACAGAAGCTTTTTCAGACCGCGACGCTCTCGTCGCCTATTCCGTTAAGGCCAATTCTAATTTGGGCGTTTTAGCCACCCTCTCTAAGATGGGGGCTGGCGCAGACGTTGTGAGTGCAGGCGAACTGGCTCGGGCTCTGGCTGTTGGTATTCCAGGTGAAAAAATAGTTTTTTCTGGCGTTGGCAAACGCGCGGATGAAATGGACATGGCCCTAAAAGCCGGCATCAAGGTCTTTAATGTTGAAAGCTTGCCTGAGCTTTATGTGCTTAATCAACGGGCGAAAATTCTCGGCGTCAAAGCCCCCGTCGCGTTCCGCGTCAATCCAGATGTCAGTGCAGGCGGACATGAGAAAATTTCCACAGGGAAAGCCGAAAACAAATTTGGCATCGCGTGGTCAAGCGCCGAGCAAGCCTATAAAGAGGCGGCGCAGCTTTCTAATATCGAGATCGTCGGCGTTGATGTTCATATCGGAAGTCAGATCACTGATCTCGCACCGTTTGAAGCGGCGATTAATAAAGTCGGCGGCCTTATAGCGCGCCTGCGTGAGCAAGGCCACACCATCAAAAGCTTTGATGTTGGCGGCGGCCTCGGTATTCCTTACGATAGCACAAATGATGTCCCCCCAGGGCCTGATGAATATGGCCGTCTTGTCAAGAAACTCACAGCCGATATGGATATTGAGCTAATCTTTGAACCGGGTCGTATGGTTGCGGGAAATGCAGGGGTGCTCCTCAGCGAAGTCGTCTATATCAAGCAAGGTGAAGACCGAAATTTCGCCATTTTAGACGCGGCAATGAATGATCTCATTCGCCCGGCCCTCTATGAGGCTTACCATGAAGTTGAACCTGTTGTTGAACCTAAGAGTGATATAAGACAGCCTTACGATATTGTCGGCCCCGTTTGCGAGACAGGCGATACCTTTGCCAAACACAGACATTTGCCCGAATTAGCACAAGGCGATCTTGTCGTGTTTCATTCGGCTGGCGCTTACGGATCTGTCCTATCAAGCCAATATAATACGCGGCCTTTAATTCCAGAAGTTCTTATTAAGGGAGACCAATTTGAGGTCGTTCGCGAACGTCCAACGATTGACGAAATCCTCAGCGGCGAGCATATCCCATCATGGCTAACAAAAAGTCAGTAAAATTATCGCGACCTGTGTGATTTTTAATGCCATTTTACATGCTTTAGCGCTAAGCATAAATCTATGAGCGATTTGCGCCCACATGATTTACTTATTAAGCGTGTCAGTCGCCTGACATGGATTGCGCGTTTGCAATTAATTTGGGAGCGATACGTTCCCGTCTTAGCCCTCGCTTTGGCTCTGACATTTGCCTTTCTCGCCCTGACATTCGTGGGCTTTTGGCAATATCTCGGTGATCCGTCCCGTTTCATCGGCTTAATCATAGCTCTCGGCCTATTAATCCATGCTGCGTGGCGCGCCCAGAAACTTGACCTCCCGAGCTTAAATGAAGCTAAACGCCGCGTAGAATATGATTCGGGCCTGAACCATCGCCCCTTTGACACCCTCACAGACCGTCCCGCCTTAGGAGAGGAGGACGCCGTCTGGCAAACCCATATTGGTAAAGCCCGCGCCGCCGCCGACACAGCTGAACGCCCTATCTGGCGATCTGTTCTCGCGCCAAAAGATCCCTATTTCCTGCGGTTTATTCTCCCTATATTACTCCTAATCGGATTCGCCTTTGGCCTTGGTGATAACCGCGAACGTCTGCGTCATGCGGTAAGCCCTAAATGGCAGCACGGCATGTCCGCCAATAATGCCACCTTTGAAGCCTGGATTGACCCGCCCGCCTATACGGGCCGACCGCCTATTTATTTTAAATCGACGCAATTTGTTGAGGTGCCAGAAGGCTCCACACTCGTCACACGGGTCAATGGTTTGCGGACAGTCCCGCGACTTAAACTGACGCAAAAAAACAAGAGCAAATATATCTCTGGGGAAAAACTTGGGCCACGCCTCTATGAGACCCGTAATGTGATTACGAAGAGTGGGCAGGCCAATTACCGCCTTGGAACCTCGACACAGACTTGGGGTCTCACAGTTATTCCCGACAGGCCGCCAACCCTATCGATTGATGAAACACCAACCGCTGACAAGCGTGACCGACTTGTTTTAACCTATTCCATGAATGATGATTACGGTATTGAAAGCCTAGAGCTTGTCATATCGCGCCTTGACGGCATTGGAGCAGAAAACACCATCACAGTTCCCATCTCTTCGCGGCAACGTAAAGCACAGCAAGCCGTGACAAGCCTCGATCTTACAAAACATGTTTGGGCGAGTAAAAAAGTCTCAGGTTATCTTCGCGCAGTTGATGGCTATGGGCACACAGCCTTATCAGAGTTAGCTTATTTCATCATACCCGATAAAATTTTCGTCGAACCTCTCGCTAAAGCCATTGTCGAGAACCGACAATTAGTTCTGGCCGCACAATCCACACCTTACGCTCAGCCAAAGCGGTTAACGCGGGCAGACGTAAAAAATCACCCTGTCTTCGATCAATATCAGCCTCGCTACCGCATCGACCGTGCTTCACCACAGATTCAACGTGCTGTTACACTCCTTGGTATCATTACGGATAAGCCTGCCGGATTCTATGAAGACCCCGCTCTTTTTATGGGGCTTGCACATATAAAATCCCAACTCCAATATGCAGATGAGTTGAGTGATATTGAAGATATTCCTGACGAATTATGGAAGGTCGCGCTAAGGGCCGAATTTGGCATACTTGGAACGGCTCTGGAAGAAATGCGTGAAGCGGAACGTGCGCTGCGTGAAGCCATTTCACGGCGCGCCTCGCAACGTGAAGTTAGCACTTTATTTGATCGTTATAATGGTGCTGTTGATAATTACCTTGAAGAATTACGCCGCAAAGCGCTGGAGAACCCCCAAGACAGTACAGGGCAAGAGGGCGGTGAAGGTGGTTCAGGAACCAATCAAGACGAAATTCAAGAACTCCTAAAAGCCATTGAAGAGGCCAACCGTATCGGTGATGTCGACAGTGCTCGGCGAGCGCTCTCGCGGTTAGCTGAGCTGCTCGAAAACCTTGAAATCCAACTCTCTCCGGGCGGAGGAGGTGGAGACGGGTCTCCTCAAGAAGGCGAAATCTCAGAAGAATTGCAAGAGGCGCTTGAAGACCTCGCCGAACTACTTGGCGAACAACGGGAATTACAATCAGAAACCGAACGCAGTGAACGTGAAGCTCAAAATCAACACGATGAGCAATTGAGGGGTGAAGAGCAAGGCTCAGATTCAGGCTCTGGGTCAACAGACGGACAAGAAGAAAACCGACAGTCAGCTGAAAGCTTACAACAACAACAACGCGCCCTCACCGAACGTCTAGCAGAGCTTCAAGATGAGCTTGCCATCTTGCAAGATGAATTAGGAGAAGGTGAAGCCGCTGGTGAAAATGAAGACCCAAATAACAGCACAGGCGGCGGCAATGGCGATGAAGAGGATGAGAATCAAAACGCTCAAGGCGGCGAACAAGGAGACGAACAAAGCGCACAAGGGAGCGGTGACACGATTGAAGAGACTCTGGAGCGCGCCTTAGAGGCCATGCGTTTAAGTGATGAAAAGCTGGGTAATGAAGCCCTTTTAGAAAGCCTCCCAAATATGTCGAGTGCAATAGACGCTTTGCGTGACCTCGGGAGTCAATTAGCAGAAAATGCAAATAATCAGGGCGAAGGTGGTAACGGTGAACAATCCGCTGAGAACGAAAGTGACGACCCTTTTGGCCGCGAAGACGGGGCCAATGGTAGTTTAGACACGGATACTGAAGCAGATATTGAAAATAAAAACCGTCAAAAACGGGCAAGGGAATTATTAGAAGAGCTCCGCAACCGAGCGGCAGAAGAAGAACGCGAACAAGCCGAGAAAGACTATCTTGATAGGCTACTCAAACAATTTTAAACCGTCACTCCGCTTCATCAACCGCTAATTTATAGGTTAAAGACGCCGCATCAACAGGCGGATTTGGAAATTCAGCTGCGAATTCTACACGGCCCTTTGCAGCTATGTTTTTTGGATTAGGTTGAACGAACCAATGGGTGATTTCCTCATCATTTCTATTCAAAATTGACAATTTAACCAGAGGAATAACCTTAGATTCTTTTGTTAAATTTTGAACAGTTCCGTTAACCACCAAATGTATTTCACCCTCAACAGTTATGTATGCTGTTTGCGGTGCATCTAGAACAAGTCCTGTGGCTGAGACCTTAACACCAAAGGCTTGATAAATATTTGACGTTTGAGGGAATTTTTCGACAATAGGTTGACGAAAGAAATAAGCTAACATAGCGGCAAGCGCTAAGAGAGCCAAAGTTGTGATCCAAATCATGGTCACGCTAAAAATACGGCGGCGACGGCGCTCTTGATCCGCTTTATCCCGAATAGAGACATGGGCGCCCGACGTCAGCTCCGCCATAACTTCATCACTTTTACGCAATTCTTCACTCAAGTCCGAGTCTTCACCGTCGTGGTCGCTGGTTTCGACCTCTGTTATTTCGGCTTGAACATGATCATCGAGTGCTAACGCATCCGGTTTAGTTGCAACAAACCATGATGTTGAACATTTCGAACACCGGACGGTTCTACCATTATCACCAACAGCCTCATCTTTTATCATATAACGTGTAGAACAATTTGGACAAGTGAGTATCATAAAGCTTCCGATTCGTTTATAGCCCCTAAAATGCAAAACCCAGAGAAAAAATCTAGAGCAGAGGCCGGATTATCAGACGCTATTGCGTCACCGAGCTCAGAAATTTTGCGTCTTGAACGTGTTAGCTTACGATATGACCGAACATCAGAGATATTTTCCGACCTAACATGGGCCCTGCCGCAAGGTCGGCTTTGCTTTCTAACGGGACCATCTGGCATTGGTAAGACCAGCCTTCTAAACCTTATTAGCCTGGATAGACAACCTAACCGTGGGCATATTTTTTTGTTTGGACAAGATGTCACGCAAGCCTCTACCATACAAGCCCATAACTTACAGCGCCGCATAGGGCTCGTAACACAAAATTTTAACTTGATTGATGACCTCAATGTTTTTGAAAATATTGCCCTCCCACTGCGAGTAACAGGAGCGCGACGTGATAGCTATGCGGGAAATGTTGCTGATCTGATAAATTGGGTTGGCCTTGGCCCGAGGGTGGCGGCTTATCCTGGGACTTTGTCAGCGGGCGAAAAACAACGCACCGCCATAGCGCGTGCTATTATCACACGTCCAAAGCTCCTCTTAGCTGATGAACCGACCGGTAATGTTGACCCTGAAATGGCGCAACGACTACTCCGCTTATTTGTGGAAATGAATCGCCTCGGCACAACCGTCATTATTGCGACACATAACCAAGACTTACTCGAACAATATGACGCCGATATTTACACCATCAGAGACGGGCAAGTCTTCCAAACAAATGAGGTGAAAAAATGACATCTCGCATAACAGACATATTAGGTCTTCCAGATGAGCAGCCACTCCTACCGCGCCAATTCCGAACGGAGAGACCTCTGATTGTCGCTTTGATCATTATGGCCTTTCTGGCAACGCTCGCCTTACTGGCTGGTCGTCAAGGCTTACGTCTGGGCGCCGAATGGCAAAATGAACTCTACGGGACAGCAAGCTTACAAGTCTTTGACGTAGCATCTGAAAACCAAGAAATCATAGCTGAACGTATAACCGAACGCCTAAGTCATTTTACGCCAAAGCTTGGTATCACACAGCTCTCTCAATCGGATATGGTAGAGCGACTTAAACCGTGGCTCGGCAGCGCAGCAGAAACTGAAGATCTCCCCTTTCCGCTATTTTTCGCCCTTGAAAGCGAGAGTGACATTTTATCGGCTCACATTGAACGGTGGCTAGAGCCTTTAAACCTCGACGTAAAAGTTGATGATCACAACCAATGGCGCGTTGAATTTGAGACCGTCGGGCGCGCACTCTACCGAACCGCTTTTTTAGTGTTAGCCCTCATTTTGATAACAAGTGCTATGATCGCTGGATTTGCCACCCAATCGGTGATGAGCGCCTTTAGCTCGACTTTGGCCGTAATTTATAGATCAGGCGCAACACGTCAATTTGTCACGCAACTTTTCATTCAACGGTTTTTTCGCCTGTCTCTTCGCGGCGCGCTTTCAGGAGTCGGCGCGGGTGTGATCATGGCACTACTTTGGAATGGTTTCATCCTACGAAGTAATGAAAGCCTGATGCAAAGATTATCGATTGATTTTTCAGAAATCATCTGGTTGTTCCTTCTGGTCATAGCCTTTACACTCTGTTGCACATTGGTTTCTGGCTCTATTGCATGGCGAGCGCCTAAATCTTTAAGACGTTCTTCATGACAGGTCGTATTACGCGTGTTTTCTTCAAATTACTTACCTTTATAGGGTGGCTTTTTTTGATCGCCCTTATTGGTGGCTTCATTGTCTTTACGGCCTTAATCTCACGCCTTGAGGCGCCCGAGACTATGTCCAAGGCTGACGGAATTGTCGTTTTAACTGGCAAAGGTGGTGACCGCGTCACCACCGCAGTCACCTTGCTTGAAGCCAAATATGGCGAACGCCTGTTAATTTCAGGAACCAATGCCGGTCTTTCACGCGAGACTATTATCAATACGCTCAATATTGACGCAGACCTCGCCGCCTGTTGCATCGATATGGATCAAGCCATTGATACGGTTGAAAATGCGCAGCAAACCGCCAATTGGGCAAAAGCGTTAGGGTATGAACATATTATTCTTGTCACCTCGGCCTATCATATGCCGAGAGCAGAAATCGAAATCGGAACCGCCGCAGGGCGACTCGGAATTACCGCATATCCCGTCAAAGGTAACTCTCAATCTGCATGGTGGAAAAACGGAGCAGGGTTTAAGCGCATGACCAAAGAATATGGAAAATTAATTTTGAGCTTCATTCGAAACAATCATCAACGCGGAACACCTCCGCCAAAACCAAAACCCTGATTTCACACTTCTCGAGACGATAAAGGCGCAGGTAGAACACCGATCAAAGCACAGGTCTCTCCAAGCTGCTTAGCCGTTTTAAATCCATCAATACTCGCAAGAACATAAGCTCCGCTTTCAGCCCGTATCTTCGAGCCCGCGGGCAGCGCACCTATGTCACGACTGATAAATAGCGTCATATCATCACCAGATGTAGCGAGCGTCCCAACCGCCACGGCCACAGCTTCTGGCCAATCCGTCGCATCATGACGCGGCAGGCGTGCCATGATCTTAAGGTCAGCCATCGCCCCCTCTGGGGTTAAAGCTGTCCACCAACGACTGCTTTTACCAGGCGCGGCCACCACAGCAACGGCATTTTCGTCCCCATAAGCTGCGGCCAAAGCGGACATTTCTGAGCTATGAGTTACAACGGGAAGTGAGGCTCCAAATCGTTCACTCACAAGGCTTAAGCCTTCGCCCTTATTGTCGAGCTTAATCCCGATATGCACAGTCAATGGTCCTTGAATAGATAGACTCGCGCTCATTAATTCTGCCCAGATACGCGATACTAAGGCAGGAGAGCTGTGCCGTGTGGCATCAGCCAAATCCCGCACATGCGACTCTTCTCGGGAAGGCCGCCAAATCGCGCCACCGCGTTTGGCCTGCTTGACGTAATTTGCCAGCTCCAAGCGCTCTGCAATCAATGAGAGCAGCGCCGTGTCAACACGGTCAATGTCTTTTCGGACCTGATTAATATCAAATGGCTTTATGGTTTTCATTCGCTGTATATGGCGATTTTCGACCCTTCTGTCGAGGCGAATTATGATTTGCAAACATAGTATAATCCCTCAAATATCACGTATCTCACAACACATTACAAACGACAATCGAAACATCATATTGACTCTGCGAATGAAACCATCATGACAAGCTTATGAGTATGAAGGAAATTTCCGTCTTAATCGGCATTTGTTTTGTCTGGGGTTTACACTTCACGATCATCCGTTTGACCGTGCAAGATATTGCGGAACCCTTATTTTACGCGGCCTCCCGTGTCGGATTGGTGGCGCTGATCTTGTCCCCCTTTTTGAAATGGCAAAAAGGCCAAATGAAATATATCTTTATCGGTGGTCTCGGGTTCGGCAGTTTGAATTACGCACTCATGTTCCCAGCTCTTAACCTCACCACCGCAGCCGCCGCTGCGATTGCAATCGAGCTTTATATGCCATTGTCGATTATGTTGTCCGTGATTTTTCTTGGGGAGCGCATTGGGCGTTACCGAATTCTCGGCGTCGCATTAGCCTTTCTCGGTGTCATCATTCTCGCCCTCTCGAACCCCAATGGTCAGGTTGGCCCTTATTTCGCCCTTGGTATTGGCATGATCGCCCTTGCCGCTTTGGCGGAGTCCGTTGGAGCGGTAGCCGTAAAAATGACGAAAGATATTCACTCTCTCACACTATTAGCGTGGTTCTGCCTCACAGGGTTTTGCGTCCTCGCGCCTCTATCCTTTATTATTGAAGACAATCAAATGGAGGCTTTTACCCCAGATAATCGTTGGAAATTCACCGCGGCCCTACTCTATTCAGTGCTCTTAGTGTCTATTTTTGCTCACGCTAGCTATTATTGGTTGCTGGCGCGCCAACCTATTTACCGCGTCGCCTGTTCGGGCGTCCTCACGACCTTTTTTGGGGTGAGTATGGGCATCCTTATTCTCAAGGAACCGGTTACACTTTACTTCGTTCTCGGTGGGGCGATCGCCATTTTAGGCGTCTCCATCATCTTATGGCGAAACACGTCTCATGAGAAAAGTAGTCACCCAACAAAGTCGCCAGACGGGGGTTGAGCCGTAAACACGATTAACTTACAGGGTTTTCATGCGTTTAGGTGACAAAAACCCCTTAACGGGCTTGGTCATTCCCCTACAAAAGTTTAGTAAAGAGTGATAAGTTAACTGGAATCGGGTCAAAGAGCGATATTGTGAACCATCCCGATCCTAAATTTGACAATTTCTACCCTTATCTTGCCCCAGACCCTTGGGCTGATTTTTATGATGATGAGGGTCAAAGATGGTCGAGCGTTATTGGCGTTGCGATTATCTTACATATTTTCTTGTTTTTTGTCCTATCGTCCAATTTTATTATCCCGACATTAAAGCCCGAGGACCCCGACCCTATTCCGGTTCAAATCATTAGCTTTGAAGCCACCCAACCCGAGGCCGCGCCTCAATCAGAGCCTATCATTATTCCGCCTGCCGCAGCGCCGACTCCATCGCCTACGCGAGTCCCACGGGTTAAACCCGCACCGCCTCCGCCTGTGCAGCCCATTCCTGAACCTGTACCAGAACCTATTCCTGAACCTATCCCAGAGCCAATTCCTGAGCCAATTCCAGAGCCTGAGCCTATTCCTGAACCTATTCCAGAGCCCGAGCCTATTCCTGAACCGACAATAACGCCCCCGCCGCCAGAAATCTTGGCAACCGAGCAAGACATACCAGAGACGACCATCTCTGAGCCTATAGTTGCGCCTATTGAACCCGAGCCAATTCCCCAACCCGATCCGCTGCCACCTCAACCAGAGATCGAAATTTTTGATCAACCTATACTGCCTGAGCCAGAGATCGAGATATTTGACCAACCCATACAGCCAGAGCCAGAACCTTTACCAGAGCCTATAGCCGAACCTGAGCTGGAGCCTTTACCAGAGCCAATCACGCCTGACCCAGAACCGCTGCCCGATCTGCCTATCGCGCCTGCTTTGCCTATTGAACCTGAGCAACCCCAAGAGATTGAGGTTCCAGCCAACATCCCAACAACTGCACCTGATGAGCAAGCCGGTCTTATTTCCGAAACACCCGACCCGATTGTTCCTGATCCTGTGGTTGAGCCTATTGTGCCGCCTACGCCCGAACCCGAAATTATTGAACCCGAACCCGCGCCCGAACCTGAAATCATCGCGCCAGAAGAGATCGTTCCTGAACCAGAAGATGAAATCATCATCACTACGGCCCCAACGATTTTGGCCTCGCCAGATGCACCGCAAACAGAGGACGAAGAAGAACGGGCTGTCCCGCAATCACAAGCCGCACAAGTCCCCCCGTCAAGCGGCGGAAAACCGCCTCAGGGCGCTGGCGGAGGGTTATTTAACCCCGGCGGCGGGCGTCCCATAACTCAAACACCGCCTGCGGGCGGCTCACGCCGACCTCCCCCGGGTACAGGGGCCGGTGGGTGGACCCTCAACACATCCGGCATTGGAACGGCTGGCCCCGGGTTTAAAGGGCTTAACCTCGATATACGCTGCCGTGAAGCCAATCGAACACATGAAGATTGCCCTGACTATCTGCGTCAACAATATGGCCGAGATGCAAACGGGTTTGAGGGCATAGGCGCCCACCGTAATACAAGCCGGCCCGCGCCGCGCCGCCCCAATGCAGCCCGAAGCCTAACCATTGGCGGTGTCGATACGACCAGTAGTATCGGTGCGGCTAATCAATTTTTAGATGACGCAGGATTTTCTAATAAAGCACGGGCTTTAACGGGTGATGAGCCAACGCCAAACCGTGTGCGGGATGCCTTTAGTGCAAACCCCTCTGTCCCCGCATGGCAAATTGAACAAGGTGATATCGACTCGACGTCTCCAACAAACACGCCGTCTGGTCCGAACAATGATTGGTTGTTACGTCCTGAAGATGACGACGAAGATGAAGATGACGTTATAAGATTACCGTAACAGCTCTATCTTTGTCGTTCGACAACCGTTTTTAACCGCGTCAATGATTGAAGTAATTCGGCGTCAATAGCAGATTTCGAACGATGTAATTTTATACGGTCAAAATAGGGAAAAACCCCCGCATCAAGATCAAGACGTACCAGAACCGTTACGCCTTGCGATGGTAGGCTTTCACTCACCGCATAAATAATGCTGCCTTCATAAGTAAGGCTCGAGAAACGGCTTTGCACAAAATAGGGAGATGTCACGGCGAGAACTTCCTGCACACCTGTTTCAAATGGAGCTTGCGCGCGACGCCAACTGATGATTTGCCCGGCCCCATATTCTGCGCCCGTTAGAGCCGTATTATCGAGGCCCAAGCTTGCTAGAAACGGAGCCCAAGTCCGGATATTTTCCAAATCAACAAGCTCATCATAAACAGTATCTGCATCAGAAGAAATATTTATAGATTGCTCGAAGACAAATGTTTGCGGTAAAAATCGCCCATATGCGAGAAGCCCCACGAAAAAGAAAAAGACTATAGCTATAAATGATATGAAATATTTCAAACCTTTTCTCCATAGTCGTAAATTGCTGCTTGAAGGTGCAATAAAGGCGCGGCATAGTCAAAGCCTCTTTAAAAACACGCTCAACAGTGAGTGAAGACACTCAGGAGTAAATATGACCTTTATGACAGACATTGCCCTCAACGTTTTAGAGGTTTTAAGTACGGTTTTTATCTTTGTGATCGGAATTTTAGGGGCTGTCATCATCGTTTTATTCTTCATGGATATTTGTCAAACTAAAGATGCCGTCCGCCGAAACTACCCTGTCCTAGGGCGTTTTCGCAGTCTCTTCTCAAAATTAGGGGAATTTTTCAGGCAATATTTCTTTGCAATGGATAGAGAAGAAATGCCGTTTAACCGCGCCGAACGCGAATGGATCAATCATGTCTCCTTGGAAGGATCGGAAACCGTTCCCTTTGGCTCAACTCGTTCCCTTGCACCGGGCACGGCGATTTTCGCCAATAGCATGTTCCCAAAATTAGAGGGGCAGCATATCCCCAAGCCTGCTTTTGTCATTGGTCCTGATACGGCCCACCCTTATAGCCCGAAAAGTTTTTTCAACATTTCAGCTATGAGCTACGGCGCGCTCTCAAAACCTGCTGTACGAGCTCTATCGCACGGGGCGCAACTTGCAGGATGCTGGCTTAACACAGGTGAAGGCGGCGTCGCACCATATCACCTAGAAGGTGAATGCGATCTTGTTTATCAACTTGGAACGGCCAAATTTGGCGCGCGTAATGATGATGCCACATTGAATGTGGAGAAGTTAAAGAAAGTATGTGAGAGCCCGAATGTCAAAATGATTGAGATTAAAATATCTCAAGGTGCGAAACCGGGCAAAGGCGGCATTCTTCCTGCAGAAAAAGTAAACCAAGAGATAGCTGAAATTCGCGGGATACCTGTCGGACAAGCGGCCATTTCGCCTAACCGTCACGTGGAAGTTTCAAACCCTCAAGAACTTCTCGATCTCATTCATCGTGTGCGCGAAGCCTCGGGGCGACCTGTCGGCATCAAATTTGTCGTCGGTAATCTCACCCCCATAAAAGAGCTAATTGCTGAGATCAAATCACGCGGGCCTGCTAGTGCGCCTGACTTCATGACCATTGATGGCGGTGACGGCGGCACAGGCGCAGCCCCTATGCCTTTAATGGACAATATGGGTTTAACTATTCGTGAAAGCCTCCCCGCTATTGACGACCTTCTGCGAGAGGAAGGCCTGAGAGATCGTATTGCTATTATATCTGCCGGGAAACTTTTAACCCCTGCGGAGGTTGCTTGGGCTTTTTGTGCCGGTGCAGATTTTGTAAACTCTGCTCGAGGATTTATGTTTGCACTTGGGTGCATACAAGCCTTAAAATGTAACCAGAACACGTGCCCTACAGGTATTACGACACACAAGAAACGACTTCAAAAAGGCTTAGATCCTGAAAACAAAGCCGTCCGTGTGATGAATTATTGTAAGACCCTACGCAAAGAAGTCGCCATGATCGCCCATAGTTGCGGTGTAGATCATCCGCGCGACCTAACACGAGATCACGTTATGATCGTTCAAGCGAGTGGTCGTTCAAAACCGTTCTCACAAGTCTGGGATCGCAGCCGCTACCTCTAAAGCGCTGTATGTTACTTTAAATTTTCATAAAACCGTCCCCAATAGTGTGGACGGCAAGAGTTGAATTAAAATCACACCGTGAAAAAGGCTCTTAATAGCCTTTATGTTCCACCATAAACTTATTTTATCTATCTGATAAGGTAAGGGCGTACCGTTCTCATTAAGGACACATATATGACTTATGCTTTCACACCTGCCGCTCGCGTTAATCTACCGATTGTCGGTGAAACGGCCCGTTTTCCTGTACGGCGAGTTTATTGTATTGGTCGTAACTATACAGAGCATGTGAGAGAAATGGGCGGGGATGTTGAACGCAGTGAGCCAATATTTTTCACCAAAGCCCCAGAGACCCTCGTTTCTACGGATAGCCAGATTGAATATCCGCCCAATACAAAAAATGTCCACCATGAGGTCGAACTCGTCGTTGCAATCGGCCCAGATGGTGTTTTTGGTTACGCCGTGGGGATAGACTTAACGCGTCGTGATCTTCAAACGATTGCCAAGACATCTGGCAGCCCGTGGGACCGCGCTAAAAACTTCAAACAATCTGCGCCCTGCTCTGCGATTACCAGAGCCGAAACGATTGACGTCTCTAATGCAAATATAGTTATGCGTAGAAATGGCAAGATTGTTCAGTCAGGCTCTACTAATCAAATGATATGGTCGGTCGACGAAATTATCACACGCTTGCAAGAAGATATGGATTTGCAAGCGGGTGATTTAATTTTCACGGGAACACCAGAAGGAGTCGGCCCCGTGACAATTGGGGAGCAACTCTCTGGTGAAATTGATGGTTTAGCGCCGATAGACGTTCGTTTCATCTAAGACGGTGAGAACGACTTAGGCTGCATCTGTTCCGTGTAAACCAAAGGCTTCACCCAAAAGATCAACTGTGGATTGCCAAGACCGACGATCTGCATCAGCATTATAGGCAAGTGTTTTATTTCCAGGCGCTCCTGGATTTGTAAAAGCGTGAGTTGTTTGGCCATACGCATGTATCTGCCAATCACATCCCGCTTTCGTAAATTCATTCCCTACGGCAACAACATCTTCTGCAGGCGCCATCGGATCATCCCAACCGTGAGCAATTAGGAGCTTCGTTTTACTCTTCTTCGTGTTGAAATTCGCGGTCCCTAATAAGCCATGAAATGACGCTGCTACTTTAAGATCAAGCCCGCCGCGCACCATATCCAAGGTGCAAAGCCCCCCGAAACAATAGCCAATGGCCGCCATATGCGTTTCATCAATCATAGGCAGTTCCGCCGCGGCTTTATACCCAGCCTTGAGGCGCTTGAGCAAAACTTTACGGTCTTCAACCAACCCGTTCATCGCAGCATTACGTCCTTCATCGGTCTCAGGCAAAGCTCCATCGCCATAATTATCAAGTGCAAAACCAACATAGCCAAGAGCCGCCATTTGAATGGCCTTATCCTCAGCAAACCCGTCTTTTCCGCCCCACGCATGATTAATTAAAACGCCCGGCTTCGGGTCTTGATATGTCTCATCCCACGCCAAGTAGCCAATACACTTTTGCTTGCCATCAAAATACTCAAGGGGTTTCGTTGTAATTCCCATTTTCACGTCCTTATAAAGATGTGTTTTTTTAAATCTATGAGTGAGAGATAATGTCGAAGGCGCAGAGGTCAATGGTGATCTTAAATATTTACATATAAATCCTCATAAGAAACCTATGATCCTCTCGTATTGTTAAGACAAAATTAGCCATATTTTTGCATAATATGAAAACATTTAACCTCCGAGGCTCCAATGGCTTTACGACATACACTTTTAATCGCCCCTATTTTACTCGCTCTCAGCGCCTGCGAAACGGCACAAGAAAATCCGAATTATAAATATAGCTCGACTTACGGGGAGCAAGTCCCGCAAGTTTTTGCGCAAAACAGCCGCAATCCGGCTCATAACTCGTCGCAAGCGCAAGTGGCGCCTGTTCGTTATGTTCAAACGGCTCCTTCACAAACACAATATGTTACGCAAGCTTCTGCTGTTACAACGACATCCAACAACGCATCTGCAGCGACTTATACGCGTGTTAATCACGAATGTCTAAATCAAGAACGTACACGCACACTGATTGGTGCTGGATTAGGCGGATCAGCAGGCGCTTTTGCCGGTAATAAAATTATCGGCGGAACAAAGGGAACTTTAATCGGCGCAGCCGTTGGCGGCACCGCTGGATATGGCCTCGGGGATGCCTCTCTAAATTGTGATCCTGTTCAAGTCCACACGCAAGCAACAGCACCTGTTATAACGCCCGCCTACTCACCTAGCGCGACAACACATCTTGCATCAAGCCAAACCTATTCACAACAGACATACACGCAAGCGAGCCCTAACGCTGGATATTCGCCGTCTCCAACAGAAAGTGCCTATAATACCGATACAATAGGAACACCTGGTTATGAAGCGGTCCAAGCATCATTAAATGCAGAGGCCTCTGCTCCCTCTGCTCCTGCTGTTTTACCCGTGCAAGCTTACGCTCCGCCAGCTTATAATATTGCCACACCAGCACAATCTATCGTCCCGGTAGCGGTTCAAGATACGCAATCTCAATGGCCCAATAGTTATAGTCAATTAGGTGGAAATTATATCGTTGAAGCGGGTGACACGATTTATTCTCTTTCGCGCAATTTGTGTGCAACAGTAAGCGATTTGAAAACACTCAATGGTCTCGATCAAAACTTTTCGATCAATGCAGGGCAAACGCTTCAACTCCCCGCTTCAAAATGTTAAAATAACAGAAATACTTTCAACATATTGCCATTAAAAAGGCTCCATTATTATACAATAATGGAGCCTTAATGTTACAAAAAACACACCAATTAGGGATTAGAAGGCGTGTCTAGAAGGAGGCAGATTTATAGATGTCAAACTTATTGCCCCACGCGAATGCCATCTATAATTTATGTCCCCCAATTTGATATAAGAAGAAAAGCAAAAAAATGCTTGTCCATTTACACCATAATAGCTTGTCCATTTGCTTTTTTTCCTTGCCTTACACCTTATCTGATAGATAGAGATAGTACGGGATTAGGAGAATTAGTTGTGACTCAACATATGGTTTTTCATGGGTAGTGAACGCATGAGCGCATCGCTGCCATATGCAGTTGCCCAAGTCGAAATTCTTGATCAATTAGGTTTTTCAAAAGAGAAATCTTTAGAGATCATGGGCATCACCGACGTTGCAGACGTTAAGTCAACTCACAGAATAGCTTCACATTTACTAAATGACGTCTTTTCAGAAGCCTCAAAAGATTTGGATGACGCCAGTCTTGCATTACGCGTAGGTAATGGATTTCGAATTGCAAATTTCAAAGGGACTGGAAAAGTCTATAGCTACTGCGAAAATCTCACTGAAGTTCTTCACCTTAATGCGCGTTATCAACCTTTAGCTATTGATATTGCCAAAATTTCAACCCTTCACCTGACGAATGATGACGGCGAAAAACAGGTCTTTTTAGATTTTAGTCTTTATGATGAAGATCCATCCACAACAAGCCAACTGCTACAACATGTATTTGGCGCATATGGCACAGCCCTTCGTTGGTTAACGTGGAGTAGCGCGAAAGAGCTAAAAGGCATATATTTACAGCTAGATGCGCCCGTCGATAACTCGCTCTATAAAACTATTTTTCAATGTCCTGTGCATTTCAATCAACCTTATAACCGTATAGAATTTGATCCCAGCGCAATGGATGAACCCTTATCGACCTATGACCCTGTCCGAAAAGCTCAATATATCTCGACACTCGAATCCTTCATCGATTCCAAGCAAGCACACTCCGCCTTTATCGAGTCGCTTCAGCATACTGTCAGGCAAGGTTTATCAATTGGACGCTATAGTATACCCGCTGTGGCCGACTCGATGAAGATATCAGAAACAAGGCTGCGTCAGCATATGAAAATGCATGATATAAAGTATCGTGACTATCTTGAAGATACTCGTAAAGCCTTGTTTCAAGAAGCTTTTTCAACTGGTCTCAACTTCACTGAAATCGCTTTAGAGCTTGGGTATAATGACCAAGCCGCCTTCTCCAAAGCCTTCAAGAAGTGGTATAATATGTCCCCGACTGAATATAAAGATCGAGACAAGTTAACCTAAAGCTACCTCGTAAAATATTTATAGGTTTTGTCAAAAAAGGTAGTGAAATCAATTTAACAATCCCGTATGATGTTATTTAATTCGCATCCGAATTATTTGTTACGGACATAAAACATTTCATGAAAAATCGTTTTGCAAAAATTGTCGCGACTGTTGGCCCTGCGAGCGCAGCCCCCTCCAATCTGTCTTTACTACATGATGTCGGCGTTGATGCCTTTCGTCTAAATTTCTCACACGGGGATCACGAAGGTCACCGCAAAGTCATTAGAGCTTTGCGTGATGTTGAGAAAAACTCCACACGCTCTGTCGCCATCATTGCCGACATGCAAGGACCGAAGCTGCGGGTTGGTCCGTTCAAAGATGGACAAATTGAGTTAACTTACGGTCAAGAGGTTACGCTGGAACTAAGTGAAGACTTAGGAGAAGACGGCATTATACGTCTCCAGCACCCCGAATTATTTGCTGCGATTGAACCCGGACACCGCCTTAAATTTGACGATGGTAAATTAATGGTCACAGTCACCGAGACTAACGGCAATAGCGTGAAAGCCAAAGTCGACGTGCCCGGTATTTTAAAAGACCGTAAAGGGCTTAACGTCATTGACGCTGTCCTGCCCATGTCTGCCATGACGGATAAAGACCGTATTGATATGGCTTTTGCGCTTGAAGAGAACGTCGATTACATTGCTCTCTCTTTCGTTCAAACAGCACAAGACGTTATTGAGGCCCGAGAGATTATTGGCGACAAAGCGGGCATAATTGTTAAGATTGAGAAACCCTCTGCGGTTGAACAGCTCGACGCTATTTTAGAACAAACGGATGCGGTTATGGTCGCGCGCGGAGATTTAGGCGTAGAACTTCCTCTCGAGCAAGTGCCTGTTGTCCAACGCCACATCATCCGCACATCTCGCGCACTCGGAAAACCAGTGATCGTCGCGACACACATGCTGGAAAGCATGATCGACTCGCCAACCCCAACACGCGCCGAAGCGTCTGATGTTGCAACCGCAATTTACCAAGGAACAGACGCGGTTATGCTCAGTGCGGAAACAGCCGTAGGCCGTCACCCCGCAACCGCCGTTGCGATTATGGACCGTATTATCAAAAGCGTTGAAAGCGATCCTGAATATTGGAAAGGCATGGATATCTCTAACTTACCAAGTCAGCCCACAACGGAAGACGCGATTAGTGAAGCCATGCACCGCATTGTCGAAACCCTAAACTGTACAGGCGTTCTGGGATATACATTGTCAGGTTCTACTGTTCGCCGCATGTCACGCGTTCGTCCACATTCGCGCATTCTTGGTTTGACTCCTAAAGCTAAAACCGCAAGTCAATTGGCCCTATCTTGGGGCGTACATGCCGTCATTACAAACGACGACCCAACAGGGTTTGACGATATGCTTGTCCAAGCTGAAAAGCTTGCTAAAGAGGTCTTGGGTAAAACAACTGGCGAACAAATATTGATCGCCGCCGGTATTCCCTTTGGCCGCCCTGGCTCTACGGACACATTAAAAATCGCCACTATTTCTTAGAGCAATTTGGGATCAACAACCTTTTGTACAAGCCCTTTTATCGTTAAGCCTTGTATAACAATAGAGAATAATACAACACCATAAGTCGCTGTGAGTATCAGCGGCTTATACTCATTTTCGGGCAAGGATAGAGCAAGCGCAACGGAAATACCTCCGCGAACACCACCCCATGTCAGCACAGGAATAGCGCCTTTAGTGAAATCCTTAAACGGACTCAGCGCTTTAATCGGAACGGACACCGCCACAAACCGCGCCAAGAGGACAAGCGGAATTGCGAGCAAAGCCACCCCGAAATAATCTAGCGCAAAGCCGATCACTAAAATCTCAAGACCTATAAGTAAGAACAAAACTGAGTTCAAAATCTCGTCAATCATCTCCCAAAAACCAAAGAGAAAGTCTTTCGTATGCTCACTCATAGAGAAAGACACACCTTTATTGCCAATCATCAAGCCTGTAATCACAACGGCAATTGGCCCTGATAGATGTAAGCGAATAGCCAGCGCATAGGTTGCGGCAACAATTCCGATTGTAATGAGAATTTCGATAGCATGTTCATCAATCACCGCCATAGCGCGGTAAGCAATCCATCCTGTCAGCGCGCCAAGAATAGCTCCGCCGCCCGCTTCAACGAAGAAGAGTTCCGCAATATGTGCGGCTCCAATATGTTCCCCGCCGTGGCCGCCCGTCCCGACCGCAATGGCAACAATTATGGTGAATACGACCACACCCACACCGTCATTAAACAGGCTCTCACCCGCGATTTTCGCCTCAAGAGCCTTTGGCATTTTGACCGTTTTCAAGATACTTAAAACCGCCACAGGGTCCGTCGGGCTAATCAAGGCCCCAAACACCAAGGCCCAAATAAACGGAATAGAAATACCGAGGAGTTTAGTAATCAACCAAAACCCGCCGCCAATAATGAACGTCGAAATCAAGACGCCAATAGAGGCCATAATGCCGATTGACCATTTCGCGTCCTTCAGCCGAGAGAAATCAACATGCAAAGCCCCTGCAAACAGAAGGAAACCCAACATGCCTTTCATCACCGTTTCATTGAAATCCACTTGAGATATCGCTGACCTGAGACTGTCCGCTAACCCCAAGTTAGGCGCAACCGCCTCAAGGCCAATTAATAAAACAGAGACGACTAAAGCAATTAACAAAAGGCCAATCGTATGAGGAAGTTTAAAAAAGGCTGCGTTCAACCATGAGAACAAGGCTGATAGAGCCAATAGCAAGGCGGCTATTTCAAATAAAGTTAGCATATTAAATCCCTCTTTAGACCCTCTTAATCGGCGCAACTCTTTTCGTGTCGCCAATGATCTATAATTGACTGTGTCAGAGCGGGTAAGTCTTCGCAACAGTCTGGTTGAGAAATAACACGGTCCGCTTTTTCTTTGGACGGTGAGACATAGGCTTGATGGGCCGGAGCGACTTGTCCAAGGAACTGCTCTCTCACGCATGTTTCCGTGCGTCCACGTTCAGACATATCACGCGTTAACCGACGCTGAAACCGAGTCTCTTCATCACACTCCAGATAGCAGGTATGATCAAATAAGGGACGCAGAACATCGACCGCTAAAATCAAAATCCCGTCCAAAATGATAAGCTCACGCGGTTCAATTATTTGCGTTTCGGGACGGCGTGTATGGGTTTCGAAATCATAAAGCGGAGCTGCTATTGTTTCCCCGCCTTTAAGTCGTCTCAGGTCTTGTGCGAGGTGATCAAAATCAATCGCGGCAAGCGCGTCAAAATTAGGGAGCGCACCTCCCGTATGACTATGATAATAATCATCTTGCTTCATAAGCACGGCCTTTTGCGCGCCAAGCCTGTGCCAAATACGGCGCGCCAATGTAGTTTTACCCGAACAGGATCCCCCTGCAATACCAATAATATAAGGTTTCACGGCCTCACATTCTCCTATCCATATTACGCCCGTAGCTATAGGGTCATGGGGGGTCAATAGTGATGATAAACAATTTGACCCCTTCCGTAATGATACCTTACTATGGAGCCGTAATTCAATTCGGGCGTATGAGAGACATCAAGGAAATTAAGGCATGAGCGATACGCCGACACCTAATTATACGCACGAGCATATTTTAATGCCACTGGCGATGACTGTGATTATTGATAATAAGATCCGTGATCCAGAAATGGCCGAATTTTATGCTCAAGCAGTGGAACTTTTTGAACTCTTCAACCTTACGCCGCTAAGTCAAGATAAAGTCATCAACTGGTTTAAGGATAATGAGAGCAATATTGCTAAAAAATTAGCAGGCCCGCGAAAAAATACAGCCATACTCATCGCCCTGTCACGCTTTAATGAGGATATTCACGTCGAAAATATCTATGAAGCGATGATTGCTATTTCGGTCTGCGATAAAGAATATAAACGTGAAGAGTCGGATCTTGTAAAATCTGCTGCCTCTATATGGGGCTATGATCGCCCACCCATTAAGGTCATTGATTAATTCAGCCCTACGGTTAATCACAAGAATGTTTCTCTCTGTGGTTTGTCAAAATTCTTTTTTTTGAACTAATATCAGGGGAAACTTTATGATGAGTAGAGGCAAGACAATGGTATTTAAATATCTCATATCGACGTGTATGGTTGCGGCTGCTCTTTCTGCCTGCCAAGAAACATCACACATAACAGCTGAACCAACAAAGGAAACCACGAGCCTAATGATTATTAAAAAACCCAGCCCCTATACAGCAGGGCAAACGATTGACCGCCTTGAAAAGATCTTGATATCTAAAGGCCTCAAAGTTTTCACCCGCGTCGATCATGCCGCAGGGGCGAAGTCCGTCGATATAGAGATGATGGATAGTGAGCTTATTATCTTCGGCAATCCAAAACTTGGCACGCCGCTTATGTTAGAGACCCCGCAAATGGGACTTGACCTGCCTCTAAAGGCGCTCGCTTTTACGGACGCAAGCGGTCAGACATATTTAACTTACGTCGCGCCGAAAACGCTGCAGTCACGCCACGGCATTAGCGCCAATAGCGCAATTATTGAGAAGATGACAGGCGCCCTAGACGCCATGACAAATAAAGCGGTTGAAGCAGAGTAGCCTTTGCGGCCCCCAACTCTAACTGTTTAACGCGTCCGCTTTACGACTTTCCTTCTTGCGCTCATGCTCAAGCAGGAAGCGCTTACGAATGCGAATGCTAACAGGCGTCACTTCGACAAGCTCATCATCATTGATAAATTCAAGCGCATATTCGAGTGTTACAGGGATAGGCGGAACCAGCACATTGGCCTCGTCAGTCCCAGACGCCCGAACGTTGGTTAGTTGCTTACCCTTAAGCGGGTTCACGACCAGATCATTTTCACGGGCGTTAATACCGATGATCATGCCTTCATAAACTTCCGTCGCGTGGCCTATAAACAGACGTCCCCGTTCTTGTAGGTTCCACAGCGCGTAAGTCAGCGCCTTACCGCTGTCTTTTGACACAAGCACACCTTTTTGGCGGCGACCAATGCCAGACTTGGTCCGCACGTCGTAGCGGTCGAAATTATGATACATCAGGCCAGAGCCAGATGTCAGCGTCAGAAATTCAGAGCGAAAGCCAATAAGCCCGCGCGTCGGAATATCATAATCAAGACGCACGCGCCCCTGCCCGTCGGGAACAATGTCTTTGACATTACCCTTACGCTCGCCGAGCTTTTCCATGATCTTACCTTGATGTTCTTCTTCAAGGTCAACGGTCATGGTTTCCCACGGTTCGCAAACTTCGCCGTCTATTTCTTTGTTAATCACCTGCGGGCGAGAGATTGCCAACTCATAGCCTTCGCGGCGCATATTCTCGATCAAGATCGACAGATGCAGCTCACCACGGCCAGAAACGCGGAACTTATCCGCATCATCAAGCTGCTCAACACGTAGAGCCACATTATGGATCAACTCTTTATCAAGACGGTCTTTAATATTCCGCGAGGTAACAAACTTCCCTTCGCGGCCGGCAAAAGGACTATCATTGACTTGGAAGGTCATAGAGATCGTTGGCTCGTCTACGGAAAGCGGCTCTAGAACTTCAACATTATCAGGATGACAAATCATGTCGGAAATACCGAGTTTATCAATTCCTGTGAAACAGCAAATATCACCCGCCGAGACAGAGTCCATCTCAACACGCTCGAGGCCCATAAAGCCGTAAATTTGTAAAACTTTCGCTTTGCGTTGCTTTCCGTCTGGCGCGGCGACAATCACCTGTTGGTTTTTTGTCATGGTTCCGCGCACCACGCGGCCAATACCGATCACACCTGTGTAGCTATTATAATCAAGGGCTGAGACTTGCAGCTGTAGCGGCGCGTCAGGGTCAACATTCGGGACAGGGGCATGTTTGACAATCGCTTCAAACAAAGCCGTCATATCGTCTTCGACTGTGTCCACATCATTCGACGCCCACCCGTTCAGGCCAGAGGCATAGACAACAGGGAAATCAAGCTGCTCATCGGTCGCGTTCAAACGCGCAAATAAATCAAACGTCTGGTCGACAACCCAATCAGGGCGCGCGCCTGCCCGGTCAACCTTATTAACCACCACTATCGGCTTAAGGCCTTGCGCCAAAGCTTTCTTGGTCACAAATGTCGTTTGCGGCATCGGGCCTTCAACCGCATCGACCAAAAGCACTACCGAGTCGACCATAGAGAGCACGCGCTCCACTTCGCCGCCGAAGTCCGCATGTCCCGGTGTGTCGACAATGTTAATGCGCCAATCCGTATCGTCAGGGGCTTTCCAGCCTATGGCTGTATTCTTCGCGAGGATCGTAATCCCGCGCTCTTTTTCAATATCGCCAGAGTCCATCACCCGTTCGGCTTGCTCTCCGCGTTCTTCGAGTGTGCCCGATTGGCGAAGAAGTTGATCCACAAGGGTTGTTTTCCCGTGGTCAACGTGAGCAACAATAGCGACATTGCGCAACGTATCAATATAACTGGCCATGATATTCCGTCCTGAGTCCGTCTGGCGTTCATATCTTGCCAGATGAGAGGTCATTTTTGTGACCCCATAACGGGTTTAGGTAAAAAGTCTAGACTCTACGGTGTTTTTTTCTACCCATTAAGGACTGAAAGCTTACGTATCCACATCCGCGTCGAGCGCGTTGGAGATAATAAAGTCGCGGCGCGGTTCGACGACGTCGCCCATGAGCTTGGTGAACAGCTCATCCGAGGCATCTGCCGCTTCAATTCTGACCTGCAAGAGTGAGCGTGCATTCGTATCGAGTGTCGTTTCCCAAAGCTGATCGGGGTTCATCTCCCCGAGGCCCTTATAGCGCTGGATTTTAAAGCCCTTACGCCCCCCTGCGAGGACGACTTCTAGCAATTGTGCGGGGCCGTTAATATAGGCAGGTTCATTTTCCCCGCGCCTAAAGACCGCTGTGCCGTCATAGGTTTCACGTAAGTCGCCGACAGTTTTGTGGAGGCGACGCGCATCAGAACTATCGCGGAAGGCAGGACGCAGCACGACACGCTCTGTGACGCCGCGAACAATGCGTTCAAAGACCATCGCCCCGTCATTATCAAATCGGCCAGACCATCCCGCTTCGCCTTCATCGGCCACACGGTCAAGACGTTCACAGGCGGTGTCAATTTCGCTTTGTCCGGCTTCAGCACCTAACGCGCCTGCAATGGCTATTTGAGCAATCGTTTCATCAGACGCCTTATGCTTTAACCGTGCAATGAGGCTTTGGGCGACAAGCGCTTCTGATGAAACACGTTCGAGATCACTGCCGACAATTTGTGAACCGTCAGCCAGTGTCAATTTCGAGTCCGAACAGCCCGCTTCGATCAGGTAACTATCCAGCTCTGCTTGGTCTTTGATGTAACGTGTGCTTTTCCCGCGCTCAACTTTATAGAGCGGCGGCTGGGCGATATAGAGATAGCCGCGCTCGATTAGGCTCGGCATTTGACGGAAGAAAAATGTCAAAAGCAGCGTGCGAATATGCGCACCGTCAACGTCCGCATCGGTCATTATCACGACCTTATGGTAGCGGAGCTTTTCAATATTAAAATCATCACGGCCAATACCCGTCCCGAGAGCGGTAATCATCGTGCCAATTTCTTGGCTTGATAACATGCGGTCAAAGCGGGCGCGTTCGACGTTAAGGATTTTACCCTTGAGCGGCAAAATTGCTTGATTCTGACGATCACGAGCCTGCTTCGCAGACCCTCCCGCAGAGTCTCCCTCCACGATGAATATTTCGGCCAACTCGGGATTGCGCTCTTGGCAATCGGCGAGCTTTCCAGGAAGCGAGGCAATATCAAGGGCTGATTTACGCCGCGTCAGATCACGTGCTTTACGGGCCGCTTCACGGGCAGACGCCGCCTCGATAATTTTCTGGACGATATTTTTCGCGTCAGTCGGATGTTCTTCGAACCATTCTGCTAAGGCTTCGCCCATAGCACTTTCGACCACAGGACGAACTTCGGACGAGACGAGCTTGTCTTTGGTTTGGCTAGAGAATTTCGGATCGGGCACTTTCACCGAGAGAATACAGGTCAAACCTTCACGCGCATCATCGCCAGAAATCGAGACTTTCTCTTTTTTCGCCGCGCCGCTTTCGGCGGCATACTTATTTATGGTTCGCGTTAAAGCTCCGCGAAAACCCGCCAAGTGGGTCCCGCCGTCACGCTGCGGAATATTATTGGTAAAACAGCGCACATTCTCATGGTAACTATCATTCCACCAGAGAGAGGCCTCAACGCCAATACCGTCAACTTCGCGGTTGACCACGATTGGTTTTTCAATCAACTCCGTCTTGTTCGCATCTAGATGCCGTACAAAGGCTTCAACGCCGCCTTCGTAAAACAGTTCCGTCACAGTATGCTCTTCGGGGCGTTCATCAATTAGGATAATCCGTACACCTGAATTGAGGAAAGCCAGCTCTCGCAAACGGCGCTCAAGTGTTTCACGGTCAAACTCAACCATCGTGAACGTTTCTTCACTCGGCAGAAAGCGAACCTCTGTGCCTGTCAAAACTTTGACAGAGCCATCGCGCCGTGTTTCTTCGGGCGCGTCGCCAATGACCTTAAGCGGCGCCAAGGCGTCACCGTGGGAAAACTCCATTTCATGGACGTTTCCGTTGCGCCAAATTTTAAGCTTCAGTGAAATCGACAAAGCATTTACAACCGACACGCCGACACCGTGAAGACCGCCAGATACTTTGTAAGAATTTTGATCAAATTTCCCGCCGGCATGAAGTTGCGTCATGATCACTTCGGCCGCCGACACACCTTCTTCTTCGTGGATCGCCACTGGAATACCACGCCCATTATCACGCACGGAACAAGAGCCGTCAGCATGCAATGTCACTTCGACTTTATCCGCATGTCCTGCGAGACTTTCATCGATGGAATTATCCACGACTTCATAGACCATGTGATGAAGACCAGAGCCATCATCTGTGTCCCCAATATACATGCCTGGGCGCTTTCGGACCGCATCGAGGCCTTTTAGAACCTTAATACTATCAGCGCCATATTCGGCAGGTGTCGCAGCGTTATCAGCCATAGACGAATCAATCTCTAAAAACTTGTATATATCTGTCAAACATAGGCGAATTACCTACAAATTGCACGAAAAAACCCTGTTTTTATGGAATAAACACACGCTTGATTTTTCATAGAAAAGTCACCGAGCACCTCTACATTTCGCGTCAGTCACACACGAATTTGTGTACAAAAAAACCAACCTCAGCCTATGAAAAATATATTTACAACATAACATTTACCGTAACGATTCTAGCTTATATAGCATAATTATCTTGGGGGAGAAGGCAACATGACAATCGGAGTCAATACACGTCAAATCATATTAGAAAAGCTTGCAATATCGCAAACATTATCAGAGATAGAATATTGCCAAGAGCTTTGGCTTCAAACTCACGGGTACAACTCTATTAGTTTTATTGGCTTAACGGCTCAGTTGGCCTTTGACCGTAATGCCTACTTTATTCACAGCAACAAGAATGACGTTAGAAATGTAATCGAAAACCGTCTCACACCAGAATTTCTACTTCCTCTTCGGCGCGCACTTATTACCGAGGATATGTCATTTATCACAAAGGCTTTTTCCGATTTAAATTTTACATTATTCCCAACTTATGGCCCTCAACAAACCACTGGGCTGTTTTTGCTAACATCTGTGAAAAATTCAAATTTAAGCATCGAAGATCGACATAACATCTCTCAAGATATCCATATGTTCTCACGCCCTTTATTCTCGCAATATTTAACGGGAACTCACGCCCCCATTAAGCTCACAACACGAGAATCGGAGGTTTTATCATGGGTCGCACAAGGGAAGTCAAATATCGTGATAGCAGAGATTTTAGGCGTATCACATCATACGATAGATAATTACCTTCGACGCGCTTACGCAAAAATTGGTGTTAACAACAGAACCTTAGCCGCCGTAAAGGCCATAAGCTTAGGGCTTACAGTTCTCTAGCTTGCCTCGCTATCACTCTTCAAATCTGGAACGCTATCGAGCGAGCGCGTATTCCTTAAGCTTGGGAAGACTCGCGCCCATATGCCAGCGACAGCGACAGCTGCAAGGCCGCCCCCAACAACCGTAAACACAGCGCCGTAGACCGCGGCCATCATGCCTGCTCGAAACTCACCCAATTCATTAGACGCCCCGAGGAAAATAGAGTTCACCGCATTCACACGCCCCCGGACATGATCTGGCGTCCAAAGCTGTAAGATAATTTCACGAATATAGACCGATATCATATCAAAAGCTCCTACGCCAATCAGCGCGGCAATTGATAGCCATGCGAGTTTTGATCCACCGAATACCGCCGTCATAAGTCCGAACATCGCCACGCTAAAAAACAATATTTTGCCCGCATGGTCTTTGATGGGGAAAGAGCTGAGATAAAATACCATGGCTATTGCGCCAATCCCAGGTGCAGCTCGCAGAAAGCCTAACCCCGTTGGGCCGAGGTCTAAAATATCTCGCGCATAAATCGGAAGTAATGCAACCGCTCCGCCCAGAAGCACAGCAAATAAATCCAAAGAGATCGCGCCCAGAACAATTTTTTGTTTCCAAATATAGCGAAAGCCGCCAAGGATCATATCGAGATTACTATCATCTTTTTTAACAATTTGATGCGGCTTAGGAATAGAAAAAATCAGCGCTGCGCTCATCAAAAACATCACAGCCGATACGCCGTAGGCGACGGGCCCCGATAGACCATAGAGCAAACCACCCGCTGCAGGTCCGACAATGGACGCAAGTTGCCATGCTGAGGTATTCCACCCCACCGCATTGGCAAAGTCTGCTTTGGGTACAAGGTTCACCACTAAAGATGATGCCGCAGGTGTGTAAAAGGCCCGCGCCACGCCAAACCAAGTTAAAAGCATTAAGACCCAGACAGGATTAAACGGCCCCGTGACGGCCAGATACAAAATGCCAAGGGCGCACAATGTTTGCAGTAAAATGGAGACGCCCATGACCATGCGGCGGCCTAATTTATCCGACGCTATTCCCGTGACAACGACGAGAACCACCGCAGGTAGGAATTGTACCAAACCAATCAATCCCAACAATAGAGCACTTTCGGTTTCATCATAAATTTGCCACGCCACAGACACCGATAAAATTTGAATCCCAAAGGCACTTAGAAAACGGGCAAGGAAATAGCGCTGATAGGATACATGCCGAAAGGCGCTATATTTATCATGAGACACAGCCATACGCCGCTATAGACTATTCGGCCAATAATACCCCATAAAAAAACCCCGCCTTAGACGAGGTTTGTAAAGCCGAGGCTTTAAGATCATTCTGCAGCCAAACTAGCCAAGCTCAGATTCGAGTTCTGGCAGCGCTTTGAACAAATCTTGCACAAGGCCGTAATCTGCGACTTGGAAAATCGGCGCATCTTCATCTTTGTTGATGGCGACGATGACTTTACTATCTTTCATGCCTGCCAAATGCTGGATCGCACCCGAGATACCGACCGCAATATAAAGCTCAGGCGCAACGGCCTTACCTGTTTGGCCGACTTGGTAATCATTCGGGACAAAGCCCGCATCCACTGCCGCGCGAGACGCACCAATGGCGGCGCCTAGCTTATCCGCAATGCCTTCAAGCAGTGCGAAGTTCTCACCAGAGCCCATACCGCGACCACCAGAGATAACGATCTTCGCGTCTGTCAATTCAGGACGGTCAGATACGGTGAGGTCTTCAGAGACAAATTCCGCCTTGAACGGGCCTGCCGCCGCCGCAACTGTTTCAACAGCCGCAGAGCCGCCTTCGCCTGCCGCGTCAAACGCTGTCGTCCGTACAGTAACAACTTTTTTCGGATCAGATGATGTGACGTAAGCCATGGCATTACCCGCGTATATAGGACGAATGAATGTATCGCCTTCAACGCCAGTGATGGAGCTGATTTGCTGCACATCAAGTTTCGCGGCCACGCGCGGCATGTAATTTTTATGAGCCGTTGTATCCGGTGAAAGCACCGCATCATAACCACTCATCAACGGTACAAGAACCGCTTCCATGCTTTCCGCCAATTGACGCTCTAGGCTCGCATCGTCACAGACGAGGACTTTACGAACGCCGTCAATTTTAGCCGCCGCCGCACCAACATCGGCGCAGCCTTTACCTGCGACAAGAACGTCAACATCGCCGCCCATCGCTTTCGCTGCCGTTACGACTTTGTGGGTCGCGTCTTTGAGGGCCGCATTATCATGTTCTGCAATTACGAGAGTCGCCATTAGATCACTCCTGCTTCATTTTTCAGTTTATCAACAAGTTCAGCCACAGTTTCAACTTTGATACCGGCTTTACGCTGCGGAGGTTCTGTCACTTTAACCACCGTGAGACGCGGCGCAGTATCCACACCAAAATCGGCGGGGGCTTTCGCGTCAATCGGCTTTTTCTTCGCCTTCATAATGTTTGGAAGTGACGCATAGCGCGGCTCATTCAAACGAAGGTCAGTTGTGACAATCGCTGGCATTTGCAGCTTCACAGTCTGTAGACCACCGTCAACTTCTTTGACCACATTCAAATTACCGCCGTCTTTCGCGATAGAATTCGCGGCTGAGCCAATCGGCCAATCAAGCAGTGCCGCAAGCATACCGCCCGTTGCGCCGAAATCATTATCAATCGCTTGCTTGCCCATAATCACAAGCTCAGCCCCTTCGGCTTCTGCCACAGCTTTGAGGATTTTAGCCACGGCCAAAGGCTCAAGCTCATCATCGGTCTGTACGTGAACACCGCGGTCAATCCCCATGGCGAGGCCAGTACGAATAGTTTCCTGCGCCTTCGCAGGCCCAATAGAGACAACAATCGTTTCCGTCGCCGTCCCCGCTTCTTGTAGACGCACCGCTTCTTCAACAGCGATTTCATCAAACGGGTTCATCGACATTTTAACGTTCGATAAATCAACACCCGTATTGTCAGATTTGACACGGGCCTTGACGTTATAGTCAAGCACGCGCTTAACTGGAACAAGGACTTTCATAAGGCTTCTCCTACGATTGACGTCTCCTGCAATCATGCAGTTTTGTCATGGTTCATCACGCGTCACACGCGCACTCATTATCTTTGTTATTCATATGATAGAAACCGCGCAAAAATACAAGAGCGAGATTACGACCTATATGCAACTTTTTGCACATGCTTCGTGATTAAAATTGATAGTTGACCCTCATTATACGAGTTGCAAACACGGATGCCCACTGCACGCGTAACGAATGAGATGGGCGAGATATATGGTGGGGAGCTAAAACGCCCAGAATAGGGCATTGGCCTTTGGCTCGATACTAAATCAAGTCGGTTGACAAGTATGAGATATTCAACCAGCAATAACCTATGATAGGGCTACCAACACTGAAGTTTTTACGGATTTATCTTTTAGCGACTTCTTTTTGCTTGCTGAACAATTGCTCTCCAACGCAAGACGTTGACTTAGAACCAGTAGAAATACCTTTGATAAATATAGCAAATAATAAAGCAGAGGTCACATACACACATCGAAAATTAAAAAATGGGAAAGGCCGAGAAGGTAAAATTACAGCTGTACTTGAGATTGAATCTAAAAGTGATGAAGGCTTTATAGCATCCTGGACCAGTAAGTCTGTTCAGGTTGATGGAGTTTTGATAGATGAGAGTAGCGAACAAGCTGGCAGTATGCTTCTGGGGGTTCCGCTTAACTTTTTAACGGGATCTGACGGCGGGCCAATAAAGCTATTAAATAGAGAAAAATTATTTGCGGAGTTACCAAATAGCGTTGCCTTTGCCAACAGTGATGCTGAAACAGTAGAACAAGTAATGAATTTTTATAAATCGATGGACGAAGACACTATAGCTAACGTGTTTTTTAAGATTCCTTCATTTATGTCAGTTTGCCAAGACACAAATTTTATAGTTGGTGAAACTAATTACTTCCCAACTGAACAGCCAAGTCCATTTGGAGAAGGCGTACTAATGGGCAATGTGTCATATAAACTTACGTCCTTAGACTCTAAAAATAATATAGCTAATATAGAATACCGAACGGAATTTGATCAGGAAAGCCTCAAACAATTGGCAATCCAGTCGGTTAAAACACTGGCTCCAGATATGCCAGTTTCACAAAGTGATATAGACGACTTAATGATGGATCGAAAAGATAGTGCGGATTGTAAAGTTGATATGTCGACAGGTTGGGTGACTAAAATTAAATATTCAACTATGGTAAGTGCTTCAGGTGAAACTAATGAAGAAATATTCGACGTTTCTATCAACTGGATACAATAGCCTTTTCTAATAATGAAACTAACTTATATGAGCGCCTTAAAATCACCTCAAATAAACTATCCCTAAAGCCAAATAAACCTCTACCTATTCGCGCCGGGGACCCATTTTACGTCTGACGCCCCTTGGTTATTACACCAGCGGGCGGCGACGAAGAGGAAATCAGACAGGCGGTTGATATAGGTTAGGGCCGCGGGGTTCACATCCATCTCGGACGCCATGGCGACTATCAAGCGCTCGGCGCGGCGGGCCACGGTGCGCGCTTGGTGGAGGTAGGCCGATGGTGCGCTCCCGCCCGGCAGGACGAAACTGTTTAAAGGTTCCAAATCCGCATTCAGCGCGTCGAGTTCTTCCTCGAGCCGTGTGGTTTGTTCAGGCACCATGCGCAGGGCCCACTCGCTATCCGCTTCATCCTCTTTGGGGAGCGGCGTGGCGAGATCAGCGCCGAGGTCAAACAAATCATTTTGGATACGTGACATCATATCATCAAGGCGGCGGCTCTCGAGGTGGAGCCGCACCAGACCGATAACGCTATTACATTCGTCTATATCACCGTAGGCGGACACCCGCGCACCTGCCTTGGACACCCGCGATCCGTCCACAAGACCCGTCTCGCCTTTGTCCCCTGTCCGCGTATAGATTTTATTGAGCTTGACCATAAATACTAAGCTCCGCGAGAGCGCACATACACAACTAAGAGCAATAAGAGGACGGCAACGATCTGAAATTGCACACGGCGTTGCATCCATTTATTAGAGCGTTCACGCGCGCCTTCGGCTTTGCTTTGCATGGCCATGCCGCCAGCAACGAGGGAGACAACAACACCGACAAAGGCCAGAACCGTGACAACATAAAGAATATAAATCATGCTAAAATCCTATTTTTGCCTACCCTATCAATATGGCGCAGGTTTCACCATCATAAAAGATGCGGCCTTATGACCCCATCGAAATATGGTCTTATTACGAACTCCCCCTAAGATCTCCAATGAAGCGTTTTGGCTTTGACGGGGTTTTTAAAATCACCCTTAGCCGTCCACGCCCGTTTCAACTGATAATACCATTTCGCCTGTTGATCGGCATCGTCAATCAGCATCAAACGCGGATTATAGGATAAGCCCTTTTGCTGAATATCGACCATATGAGAATCTTGTCGCAAGAAGGCCCGCGCGAAGGGACCGAGCAACGGGGCTAATAATTTAAAGCGAATTTTATCCGAGAAAAAGATTTGGCGAATTTCGGTCTGGCTGTCATTGATCGGCGTCACGGCGGTGAAAGAGAGAACTGACTTTTCGCTAATCTTAATATGCTCCGTGCGGATACCGGGGAGCTGAAATCTTATTTCCGTCTCGGGCCATCCACCGAGAATTTTATAAGCGAAGCTATTTTTCGACGGCGGGTGAGACACCATGGCGAAGCCGTGACGACGCGGTTCGAAATCCTTGGCCTTTTCATGGATAGATTTTTGCGAACGCCACCACCATTGCTTATGCACAAAGGGGCCGTGGGCGGGGTCCATCAACCCAATCACCGCATGATCTACGTGGCAGTTTAGCACCACCTTATCATCCATCACAGCTTTGCCGTGTAGGAACGGAAGGTCGGGCGGCGCAAGGCTTGGCTCAGATGTATCATTCCCGTCCTTGGAAATATACACCCACATCAGCGGCCCGTCCGTTGTCACAGGGAAGCGGCGTACGCCGATCTTTTGCGTGTCCATCGTCTGATGCTCACAGAGGGAAGGAATATGGGTGCAGCGCCCATCATCAACGGCAAATTGCCAGCCGTGATAGGGGCACTCCACTGCGCCGTTCGTGATGCGGCCTTCGGATAACAGCGCCGCGCGGTGCGGACAGACATTGCCAAGCGCGAAAATCACGCCGCCCTCGCCGCGCCCGAGCGTCATCGGCTCACCCGCAATCTCGCGGGCGATTAATCCCGCCTTTGGGATATCGCTCACTAGCCCTGCAAAATACCAGCAATCATATAGGAGTTCACTCGCCTCTTTCATAAAACGGGTTTAGCGGGTCACGATCAAATAGGCTATGAATAATTATAGGCTTGGCTTACCCCAAGATTTAATCATAATTACAATTATGACACCCACGACTAAAACCACCCTTATACGCCTTGCGAGCGTCATCGGCCTTTACCTCGCTTTGTTCTTTTTGGCGGGGCATTATGGGCGCGGCTTGCTTTACCCTGTGCGGATATTTGTCACGATTTTACATGAGCTCGGCCACGCGCTCGGCGGGATTATTTCAGGCGGCAAGGTCGAATATGTGCAGATCAATGCGGACGGGTCGGGTAAGACGTCTATCCTTGGCGGACATGTTCCAACCCTGTTAATTGGCGGCTATGTCGGCAGCGCCATATTTGGCAACCTATTGTTTTACATCGGCGTCCGCGCGGGGAAGCTCGCAAGACTAGCGCTTTACGTCGTTGGCGCTATTTTAATTATCTCAGGTCTTATTTGGTATTCACACCTGTTCTCAACCCTCGCCCTGTTTGCTTTTGGCGGTACACTTATTATTTTGGCCTATAAAAAATGGCTAATGCCCGAAACGTTGATGTTCCTCGGCCTCGCGAGCCTGATCTATATCATTCAAGATTTCAACGGTGGCCCCAGTTCTGATCTCGCGACCTACGCTCGTATTTACAAAATTTTTTCGTGGAACGTTTGGGCCTATATCTGGCTCGGCATTGTTCTACTGCTCACCACCTTCAACATCCGCATGATCTTGCGGCAAGAGGTTCGCAGGGGACGCGGGAAAGATGAGAGCCAAACGCGCTAAGACGATATCCCGTCCGCCGAGCCCCCATAGGTTCGTATGACGCCCACCCTCAAACACATGAGCAGATTTCGGCCCGTCGTAACCGTCATATAGCTTTTGACCTTGCGCAAAAGGAACAACACCGTCTTTCGTGCCGTGCATCCAAATCATTGGGCCGTCATAATTTTGAAGCGCCTTATCCGAGCGAAATTTATCTTTCATCAAAATTGAATGAGGCAGAAACGGTAAGTGCATTTTTGCCATATCCAAAGTCGAGTTAAACGGCGCCTCCATGACCAACAGCGCAGGCGGGTCAAGGGCTGTGAGTTGCGCGGCAATCCCTGACCCGAGGGACGTCCCGAAATAAACAATTCTACTGACCCCAATGCCTTCACTCTTTAACCAATCACGTTGAAACTTTGCCGCTCTAACAATATTGCCTTGTGTTGGCTTGCCGACGCTCCCTGGATAACCTGGGTAGCCAACAGACAAAACACCGTAGCCTTGCGCCGTAAGATCGGCGAATATATCGCTATTCGAATAGATAGCACTGCCATTACCGTGGAAAAACATAATCACAGGTGCCGTGTCGGTCTCTGGCGCTTTATACCATGATATAAAGGATTGGTGCTTAACCTCGCGCATATCGATACCCGCCGTCTGCGGCGTCACGTAAATACTGGGCGGAAAATACAGAAGACTACGTTGATTAAAATAAAGAAAGGATGCGATAGCCAAATAGGCCAACGCACCCCCAATTAAAATCCACTTTAAAAACTTCATAGACGCTTATTAAAGCGACTTGATGGTCTCTTCCACCATTTTATTGGCCTGCCTATAGCCACTCAAGATTACGGTGAAATTATAGCTTATTCTCCGTTGGCAGAAACTTTCGCTCAATCAGGACGCCTGCCCCGATAATTGAGATAATGAGGACACATCCACTGAGACTATAAACAAGCCATTTGAATTTTCGGTGACTGTAAGAATCGTAACTAATAATTGACGGCGGCGGATAGCCAACAGTCCCATGATAGACACTCACCACATCACCAACATTAAATTGGTCGTAGGCATGGCGGCTCATATGTTGACGGTCAGAAAAGCGAGCGACGTTATCCTCATCAAATTCAAATTCGTAATAAACCCAATAGGCTCTACTGCTGCGTCTATATCCTGACCGTAAGACAGTTTTTTTGTCGAGAATTATAGCTGGAGATTCTTCGCCATATTCAAATAATTTGGCGTCTTCACTATAGTTTCTATGATTATCGAAACTATTCCCAACAAAAAAAAGCAAGCCAAGAAGTATAAAAAAGGAAGTCCACCTCCCTTTTCCTGAAATAAAATATTCAGAGATACGCGTAAAGAAACCCAGTCGAAACATAGAGTCAGTTTAAAGCGACTTGATGATCTCTTCTACCATTTTCTTAGCATCACTGAGGAGCATCATGGTCTGGTCTTGATAGAACAGATCATTATCAATGCCCGCATAACCTGGAGACAAGGAGCGTTTCACGAACAGAACCGTTGAGGCTTTGTCGACGTCGAGAATTGGCATCCCTGCAATCGGACTTTGTGGGTCGGTTTTCGCCGCAGGGTTTGTCACGTCATTCGCGCCAATGACAAAGGCTACGTCTGCGTTCGAGAACTCGGAATTAATATCCTCAAGCTCGAAAACTTCATCATAAGGCACATTAGCCTCGGCGAGGAGCACATTCATATGGCCTGGCATTCGACCCGCAACAGGGTGAATGGCGTAAACCACATCAACGCCGTGCTCTTTGAGTGTGTCCGCCATTTCGCGCGTCGCATGTTGCGCTTGGGCCACCGCGAGGCCGTAGCCCGGAACGATGATCACTTTGGAGGCGTTCTTCATAATGAAGGCTGCATCTTCGGCAGAGCCGCGCTTAATCGGGCGTTGCTCACCCCCACCGCTGGCCGTAGAATCGTCAACAGTTGCGCCGAAGCCGCCAAGGATAACCGAGATAAATCCGCGGTTCATGGCCTTACACATGATATAAGACAGAATAGCGCCTGACGAGCCGACGAGCGCCCCGACAATAATCAAAGCAAGATTCCCTAATGTGAAACCAAGTGCGGCAGCCGCCCACCCTGAATAGCTATTAAGCATGGAAACAACCACAGGCATGTCTGCGCCGCCGATGGGTATAATCAAAGTCGCGCCCAAAATCAGCGTCAAGCCAATCACGGCCCAGAGTAACATGGGGTCTGCGCCGCCAGACTTCATCAGCATGCCGACAAGAACGGCAACACCAATCGCCAAAGCGAGGTTAATCAAATGACGACCGGGGAGTAAAATAGGCGCGCCGCCCATATTTCCGTTCAGTTTGGCAAAGGCAATGACCGAGCCACTAAAAGTAATCGCGCCGATACCCGCACCGAGAGCCAGTTCCAAAAGACTAAAACCTTTGATCTTACCGTCGACCATAATGCCGAAACTTTCGGGAGAGAAAAAGGCCGCTACAGCCACAAGGACAGCCGCAAGGCCGACCAAACTATGGAAGGCTGCAATGAGTTGCGGCATATCTGTCATCGGGATTTTCTTGGCAATAATCGCCCCGAAAACGCCGCCAACAGCCAGACCACCGCCTGCAAGGATAAGCCCCTGCCCGCCCATACCGCTGACAAGCAGTGTGGTGAAAATTGCAATGGCAATACCAGCCATACCAAACGCATTCCCTCGACGGGAACTTTCAGGAGACGATAATCCGCGCAAAGCGAGGATAAAAAGAACGGCTGAAACCGTATATAAAAGAGCTGCGAGATTAGCCGTCATCTTACGCCTCCAGCTTTAAGGCATCACGGCCAATACGCGACAATACAAATCCAAGTCCCACAACGTTAAATAAACATAGGTAGTAATATAGGTTTTGATTGAATTCATCATGACTAGCTAAAGAGATAAAAACAAAAAGAGAGCTCATTAACATTGGAACAACACTTAACCGTAAAATTAATGAATTATGGTTTTGCTTCCAACCCCAAACCCATAGTGACAAACCAATTAAAAGCAGAAGCCCTGAAATTACAAGAAAATCAAATGGTAACATCCTACTTCTCCTTCTTCTTATACATGGCGAGCATGCGTTGAGTGACGAGGAAGCCGCCGAAGATATTTACGGCGCAAAGCGCAACCGCCGCCACGCCCGTATAAGTGGACAGGCTAGAGCCGCCTTGTGTACCTGCGGCGACAGCGACAAGCGCGCCGACAATAATCACGGACGAAATCGCATTGGTCACCGCCATCAACGGCGTGTGAAGCGCCGGCGTCACCGACCAGACAACATAATAGCCAACAAAAATCGCGAGAACAAAAATCGCGAGTTGAAAGACAAAGGGCGAAACCGCGCCGCCGCCTGCTAAAATTAAACCCGTTAATAACATGGCTTACCCCTTCGCTTTCACGCGTTCGTGGATGATTTCGCCGTCTTTGGTCAGCGCACATCCTTTGACAATTTCGTCGTCCCAATCAGGAGCGAAGCTACCGTCTTCTGCCGTCACAAGCGGCAAGAAGGCTTTGAGGTTACGGGCAAACATATTGGACGCATCAGCCGCCATACGGCTCGGCCAATTCAAATGTCCGACAATATGAACGCCGTTCTTTGTCGTAACAATTTCGCCCGGCTTCGCCCCTTCGACATTACCGCCGCGTTCAACCGCCAAATCAATCAGCACAGATCCTGGCTTCATTGTATCGAGCATGGCTTTCGTAATTAAAACAGGCGCTTTACGGCCCGGTATCAGAGCCGTTGTAATGACAATATCTTGCTTGGCCACATGAGAGGCTGTTAGCTCCGCTTGCAATTTTTGATATTCGGGCGACATTTGCTTAGCGTAGCCGCCGGCTGTTTCTGCCGCTTTAAATTCTTCATTCTCAACCGCGATGAATTTCGCGCCAAGGGAGGCCACTTGCTCTTTCGTAGCCGGACGAACATCCGTCGCCGTGGTCACAGCGCCCAAGCGCCGCGCCGTCGCAATCGCTTGGAGTCCCGCAACGCCGACGCCCATAATAAAGACTTTCGCAGGCGCCACCGTTCCCGCCGCTGTCATCATCATTGGCATAGCGCGACCATAAATCCCGCCCGCTTCGACCACAGAGCGGTAACCCGCTAGGTTAGATTGAGAGGATAGCACATCCATGCTTTGTGCGCGCGAAATACGCGGAATATATTCAAGGGCAAAGCCTGTGACCCCAGCTTTGGCCAGTGCCTCAACATATTTCGGATGATCCGTCGGGTTCATTAATCCCGTAATCGCTGCGCCTTTTTTCATGGCCCCGAGGAGTTTAATATCACCCCCAGCAATGGACATCACAAGATCAGCAGATTTCACCGCCGCCGCATTAGTTGCAGATATTTTTGCCCCAGCCTCTTTGTAGAGAGCGTCCGCATAATCAGCGCGGCTTCCTGCGCCTTTTACGACTGTAACCGAGTGCCCAGACTTTATATAGCCTTTGACTGTTTCCGGTGTCGCGGCTACGCGTGCTTCGGGGGATTTTATATCTTTCAAGACAGCTATATCCACGAGTCATCCCTTTCTTAATAGAGATTAACCTTATAACTGGATGATATTGCTACGTCACCTATAAATAGTGACAATTTATACCGACATTACAATAATAAATAGCTTCTTGCGGTAATTTTTTCCTAGAGGTCTAATTCATCAGTGCTTAAGCAAATATAATCGAACCGATTGCCGTTAATATAGCCATGACCACGACGAAGACATACCATGAACCTTTAAGCTTAAGAGCGAAACCAATTAGGAATGCAATAATTACGGCCGCCACAAGGGATGGAAACCAACTTAAGCCAACGGCAAAAAGCAAGATTGGAAATAATAATATGTAGACGATCGCCGCACCACCGTAAATCGTCGTCGCCATGAAACCACTAAATGTGCCTTTTTGGCCCGTAACTTCCATGTCGCCATGCTTATAATCTGTGCTCGCCATGTCTCACCCTTTTGAGTCTGTCCATCTGGAATGGCGGACATTTAACACCCTTTATATGTCGCCTCAAGGCAAGATAATAAGAAAAACACGACATTTTACCCTCTAAAGAATAGTTTTTCCCTCTAAAAAATCGTCCTGACTAAAAAATTTACCTCACATTAAGGATGACGCTTAAACGCAAATTTACGCCAACCTCTTAGAAGAGCGTTCTAATTTGGGGCGAGAGAACCATCCGGAGAGATGAAACTAGCCGCAAGACACAGTACTAAGGGTGAAAAAATGGCGAAGACTGTTCTTATTGTAGACGACGATCCGACACAACGGCGCTTGTTAAGAGCTGTTGTGGAAAAACATGGGTTTTCGACACTCCAAGCGGGGGATGGTGACGCGGCCCTTGATATGGTCTTAGGCGCAGATGGTGGCAATGTAGACTTAATGTTGCTTGACCTTATCATGCCGGGGCGGGACGGTTTAGATACGCTGGCTGAGCTGCAAAAATCTCGGCCTGACTTGCCTGTCATCGTCTTAACGGGAAAAGGGTCTATCGACACGGTTGTGACAGCCATGCAATCTGGCGCTCGCGATTTTATCGTCAAGCCCGCAAGCCCAGAACGGATCATTGTCTCGCTACGCAACGCTATGGAGATCAATACGCTCGCCGTGGAAGTCACGCGCCTAAAGAAAACAGCCGATGGGTCTTTGCAATTTGAAGATCTTATCGGACAAGCGCCGGCTATGCGGTCTGTTATTGCTATGGGCGAGCGCGGCGCGAAGGCTAATATTCCAATTCTTATCACAGGTGAGTCTGGTGTTGGTAAAGAAGTTATTGCTCGCGCTATCCAAGGCGCCTCGCAACGCGCTGGACTACCGTTCGTGACGGTAAACTGCGGGGCCATCCCTGCAAATCTCGTCGAATCTATCTTATTCGGCCACGAAAAAGGCTCTTTCACAGGCGCGAACGCTAAGCATCTCGGAAAATTCCAAGAAGCTCATACAGGCACTTTGTTCCTCGACGAAATCGGTGAGCTGCCGCTTGACATGCAAGTTAAGCTCCTGCGCGTCTTACAAGAAGGCGAAGTCGACCCGATTGGCTCTAAGCGCCCGACTCCAGTCGATGTCCGGATTATCTCGGCTACAAACCGCGACCTTCAAGATCAAGTTCGCGACGGCCATTTCCGTGAAGATTTATATTACCGCCTCAATGTTTTCCCAATCGAAGTCCCGTCCCTACGGGATCGCCGCGAGGATATTGCCGCGCTGACACAACATTTCATTCGCCGCTTTAACGCCCAAGAACGCATGACCGTTGCAGGCCCTGACAAAGATACGCTTGAAATACTCAAAAACTTTGATTGGCCTGGTAATGTACGCCAATTAGAAAACTCAATTTTCCGCGCTATGATCCTTAGCGACGGGGAAAGCTTAAAACCTCATGATTTCCCGCAGATTTCAGGGCAAGCACCTGTGGTTCAATTCCAAGACGACACGGAAGCCCTCGCCTCCGCCACGTCCATTGATATAGGCGGAGTCTCTGTGGTCGATCCTGAGGGACATCTTCGCCGTCTTGAAGATATTGAGCGTGATCTTATTCAATTCGCGATTGATACCTATGCGGGGCATATGTCCGAAGTGGCACGCCGCCTCGGCATTGGCCGCTCGACCCTCTACCGCAAAGTTCGTGAACACGGCGTAGACGTCGACGTAAAAAAATCGGCTTAAAGCCTTAACCCGATTTACGAGCGCCCTCCTCATCCTCGTCGATCTCAGTAACCACGAGACGGAGAAAGGGGCGTTTCGCGCCTGATGGCTTGGCCGCTTTAGGTTCTGAGGCGATTGGCACCGCTGTTACTGGTTCTGAATTGGACCTATGTAAAGTCGGAATAAACGGCTCAGCTTTACGCGGCGGCGGTGTATCCGCAATCTCAAAATCTTCATCAAGTTGACGCACACGCGGCGTGAATTTTGGCTTTTTCTTCGACCCAAAGCTTGAGCGCTTCTTCGTGTATTTTGACGTCTCTTCATCACCCGCCTCACCGCGTGCCGCGGCGCGTTTGGCTTTGCGTTGATCTTTGACCTTTTTATTTAAACCCGCGACCACGCGCTTTTGGGCAAAAGAGAGCGCGTCCCCCGGACGGCCTTTTTGGAGGTCATGAAAAGCCGAGCCATATTTATCCAACCGCTCGGTGACAGATTCGGAAAATTCATCTTCCCAATCCGATAGCTCTCCCGCCTCACCGAGACTGCGTCGAAGACGCTCTAACTTTCGCTGGGCATTACGAGCAGACCGCTCACGCGCCTTGCGGTGTTTTTCGCGGTCTTTATCCAGAGCTGCATCCCGCGCCGCCTGCTGTGCCTGCCATTGCTGTTTGTCAAAATCCTGACTCATGCCTGACTATAGAACATAATAAGAACATTTAAAAGCCCATAAATTTGAGCTTTAGGGCGTAAAATAGTCGATTTTAGTCTTCGACAACACCCATATACATTTCCAGCAGAGCTTCTTGCTCTTCACGTTCGGACTGTTCAATTTTACGCAGAGCAATAACTTTACGCATGATTTTACTGTCAAAGCCAAAGGTTTTAACCTCCGCGTAAACTTCACGGATATCGGCTGCGATTTCAGTCTTATCCGCTTCAAGCCGTTCGATACGGGCAATAAATTGCTTTAATTTCTCCCGTGTGGCTTGTCCCATCTGGTCGGCGCGGTCACTATCACTCAACATGCTCTTGTCCTTTTGATTTTGGACGGTAGATATAATAGCTAGGATGGTCAGTGCAAGCACTGACGCTGATATATAATAAAGAAGTTGTGGATGGAGTCGCTGAGAATGACGAATGTAATGACAAAATATTTTACACCCCTCATCGCTATAAGCACTCTGAGCCTTGCGAACCTATCCACAGCATCCGCAGACGAATGCCCAGCGGGCGGCGATTACGCTCTGGCTATTCACGGCGGCGCAGGGGTGATCCTCCGCAAAAACCTCGACGCGAAAACTGAAGCCGCTTACCGGCAGGCCTTAAATCAAGCCCTTGATATTGGCCAAGCGAAACTCGCCGAAGGTACCCCGGCCCTTGATGTCGTCGAAGCTGTGATTGTCTCCTTAGAGAACGACTCTAAATTTAACGCGGGTAAGGGCGCCGTATTTTCTGATGCAGGCCTGAATGAGCTTGACGCGGCGATCATGGACGGGAGCGACCGCGATGCGGGAACCATCGCAGGTGTCACCACCGTTAAAAACCCGATCAAATTAGCCCGTGCCGTGATGGATAACTCCGTTCATGTTATGCTGCAAAGTGACGGAGCAGAAGAATTTGCCAAAACGCAAGGGCTAGAGATTGTCGATCAATCCTACTTCTTTAACTCACGTCGTTGGAAGCAACTCAAAGCGAAACAAAAACGCCTTAAAGAGCAAAAAGACGGTTTCAACCGCTGGCTCGAAGACCCTCAAACGAAATACGGAACCGTTGGGGCTGTGGTTAAAGATAGCTGCGGGAACCTCGCGGCAGGAACGTCAACAGGTGGATTAACCGCAAAGAAATTTGGCCGTGTTGGGGACACGCCGATCATTGGTGCGGGAACCTATGCGGATAATCGCTACTGCGCTGTCTCCGCCACAGGCACGGGTGAGTTTTTCATACGCGCCACGGTCGCGCGCGATGTATGTGTGCGCCAAGAATTTACCGATGAAAGCATACAGGCCTCCGCCGACCACCTCATCCACACGGTCCTCCCGTCCATGGGCGGCGACGGCGGTATTATCACAATGGACAAGGACGGACAGATCGCCTTTAGTTTCAACACGGACGGCATGTACCGCGGCAGCGTCACGCCGCGTAAAAGATATGTCGCCATTTTCAAAAATGAAACCTCGACTGACCCAGATACGCAGTAAAGGAACATCATGCTAAAAAAAATCACGCGCCTGCTCTTGCTTATTATCCTTTCAGGTGCGGTCTATTTTTTTGGCTATAAAGTTCCCTCTATTGACAGTAACCTTAATAGTGTCATTGATCACGCGCCTTATAAAGTCAGTGAAGCGACGCAAGAATTTCACGACACGCTATTCATTGCCGACCTTCATGCGGATACGCTTTTGTGGCGGCGCGATCCAAGCCGCCGCCATGATTACGGCCAAACCGACCTGCCCCGATTGCGAGACGGCGGGGTGAACCTACAAGTCTTTTCAACCGTGACCAAATCTCCGCGCGGGCTTAATTTTTCTAATAATAGCGCCGACGCGCCTGATGACATTAGCTTACTTGCCAAGGCGCAGCTCTGGCCTGTGCGCACATGGGACAGCATATATGAGCGGGCGAAATATCAATCCGACCGCCTCCATAAAATCGAAGCGCGCCCCCCCAATAATTTCAAAATCGTGCGCACCAAAAGCGATCTCCTCAACGCGAAAGACGGAGAGCTATTAGGCCTCCTCGCCACAGAAGGATCACATCCGCTCGAAGGGGAGCTTGACAATATTGACCGACTTTACGGCGCAGGGTTTCGCATGATGGGCTTGCAGCATTTTTTCGACAACCGCCTCGGCGGGTCATTGCACGGAATTAAGAAAAGCGGGTTAACACCCTTTGGCAAGGAGGCTGTGCGAGCTATGGCGGCTAAAAATATTATCATCGATGTGGCCCATTCTTCTCATGCCTCTGTGCGTGATACGTTAGCGGCGACCGATAAGCCGATCATCATTTCTCACGGCGGCATACGCGGAGCGTGTGAAGCCAGCAACAGCCGTAATTTACCCGATGATCTCTTGCTGCAAATTGCCGAGCGCGGCGGCATCATTGGCATGGCCTATTTCCACCCAGCCGTCTGTAACGCCTCACCCGTCGGCATCGCCAAAAGCACCGTCCGTGCCGTTGAACTTTTAGGAGAAAATGCCGTCGCCCTTGGCTCTGATTTCGACGGGAGTGTTACCACTCATCTGGATACGTCAGAGCTCGCTGCCATCACTCAAACCCTACGGAATGAAGGGGTGAGAGACCGCGTGATTGCGAAAATTATGGGCGGAAACGTCCGGCGGTTCCTCCTAGAGAACCTGCCGCCAGACTAGGTTTATTTAAAAATCATAGCCTTCATGCGTGTTTTCAAGCTCATAGAGTGTGACTTCGGCAAACTCGTCTGGGTCAGCCGTGCTATTCACATGGTAATTACCCGCTTTGAAATACATGTAATCGGCGGCAATATCATAACCACTATTAGATTGATCAATTGTCACTTCACCGACGACAACGTCATCTTGGATGATAACGACATCAATGAAGTTACCACGTGCCGTAATTTCATAGGTAAAAATTTCGCCCAGTAAGAAGCCGTCTTCAGGGTTAGGCTGATCGTCATCAATCGACCCAAGTATATTAAAGGTAATATCATCACCGTCTCGAATTTCATGACACACATAAATAGAACCGTGCGTATTGCCTGGTAACTTTCGGTAATAAAGCCGTGCAGGTTCATCATTACGAGCATGAATTTGGCCAATGATTAAGCGTCCGACTTCATTATCGCGTCCCGTTGTCGTCACATTATTGACGGACATGGTCACGCGGAGTGTTCCGTCAACACCGCCCGCCTCATCCTGCGCATCTTGAGGCTGGGAAGAGAAAGCCCAATTATTTAAGTTCGGACGCTCTGTCGTACTATTTGTATTGGTGCTGATAGAGGTGTTTCCGCGCCGCAACATCTCACGAAATTCTGTGCGCGTAAATCTCACGCCGGATGATGTGGTTGCACCAATCACAGGGGCGCGCATCACAAGGCCGCCGTCCGCGCCTGTCCGAAAATAAAGTGGATGCTCGAAACCTTCGCCGGGCGCAGATGTTGAACCGAGGGCTGGGTTGATTGAAGAGAGTCCCACCAATTCCCGCTCACTTGGCGCATCTTGCTGCCCTGTCAATTCACCATCTTCATTGAGCGGGAAGTCCAAGCGCCAATCGATCAGTTCAAAATTCTCAGCAGGAACAACATTTGGGTCAAGACCAAATTGAAACGCATCGCGAATGTCACCGACAGAGACCTCTACAGAGAACTGCGTCGTCACCCCCGTATTATCAGACACTTCAAAGGACAGATTATAGATATTGTCTTCATTATCGTCGAGCGGCTGCTCATAATCAAGCATCTCAAGCGGGGAAAGCTCACCCGTTGTACTATTAAAAGAAAAAGCTTGCGCATCATCACTATCTACAAGCACAAGTGTAACAGGATCCCCGTCAGGGTCAGAGGCCTCCAAAGTGTAAAAAGCATCTGCGGAGCTTTCCATGACAGTTGCTTGCGGCGCAGATGAAATGGTTGGCGCCGATGAAACGGGCGGCGGCGGCGGCGGAGGAGGCACAACCGCGACAGCTTGGGTCGGACTACTCCCACCCCCACCACCACAGGCTGTTAAAGCACCGCAAAGCGAAAGAGCGAGGGCTGACGTCAATAAAACTGTCTTCTGCATGATGGTCCTTTAAAACTAATAGAGGCGTGCGCGAGCTTGTGCACCAAAAGTAAGTACCAATTCTATAGTCCAATTTTGGATTTATCTAGTCCAAAACGCTATCATAACAAAATTTTGATAGGACCCTAGGATTGATATTAAGCTCAACGAAAAGATAGCACTGACATGAAGGCCCCTCCGCGCCGCTGCATATTAAGTCTTTAGACATCATTTTATGTAACCATTTATTGTGTAAATAAAAACACACTAATAAAAGGGGGTGAGCATGTTAGATTTCATAGACCGTGACCTAGAGGTGTCTGACGCCAATTTTTCATCATCACAGACCACCCTCTCAAAAGAATTTAAACTTGAAAAATCCGAGTTCACAGCTCGCATCACATTTTTCACACTCTCCACATTGGCCGTTATTAGCGTCACATTACTGACGTTAGTTTGGACGAAAGCCATACTTGGCTTCATTGTTATTTTGCCCTTCATTGGCTTAGGCGTTTACGACATCTTGCAAAAGAAGCGGACGGTTCTAAGGCTCTATCCCGTTATCGGCCATATGCGATATTTCTTGGAATCCATTCGCCCTGAGATCCAACAATATTTCGTGGAGTCTGACACAAGTGGAACTCCGATCAGTCGTGAGTACCGATCCCTCGTCTATCAACGGGCTAAAAACATGCAAGACACTCGTCCGTTTGGAACATTATTTGATGTTTACCGCCCCGGATATGAATGGGTCAACCACTCCCTCGCCCCGAAAGACTTAACCGACGAAAATCCGCGCGTTAGTTTCGGCGGGCCAGATTGTAAGCAGCCCTACGATTCCGCCCTGCTTAACATCTCCGCCATGAGCTACGGGGCCTTAAGTAAGAACGCAATCTTAGCCTTAAATAAAGGTGCAAAGATCGGCGGATTTGCCCATAATACGGGTGAAGGCGGGATAAGCCCTTACCACCTTGAACATGACGCTGACCTTATTTGGCAAATCGGAACAGGATATTTTGGCTGCCGAGACCAAGATGGCAATTTCGACCCTGATCTCTTTGAAAAAAAATCAATCCGAGATAGTGTAAAGATGATTGAAATCAAACTGTCCCAGGGCGCTAAACCTGGGCACGGTGGTGTTCTACCAGCGGTCAAGCTAACAGCTGAAATCGCCGCTATACGAAACGTACCTTTAGGCAAAGATGTGATTTCACCTTCGGCACATACCGCCTTCTCAACGCCCGAAGGCTTATTATCCTTTGTCGCAAAACTCAGAGAGCTATCGAACGGTAAGCCCGTTGGGATTAAGCTGTGTATTGGTAAAAAGTCCGAATTTTTATCCATTTGCAAAGCCATGCTTAAAACAGGCATCACGCCCGATTTTATCACCATTGATGGAGCGGAAGGGGGAACCGGTGCGGCTCCCATAGAAATGACAAATTCCGTCGGCACACCGTTACGCGAAGGTTTAGTCTTTGTGCATAACGCTCTAATCGGCATAGGCCTTAGAGACGACATCCGCCTCGTCGCGTCAGGCAAAGCGATTTCAGCCTTTCACATGTTACGACTTATGGCTTTAGGGGCGGATACGATTAATTCAGCCCGAGCGATGATGTTAGCGCTTGGGTGCATTCAAGCGCGCCATTGTCATAATGGGAATTGCCCGACTGGGATTTCCACTCAAAAAGCGTCACGCTTTAATGCCTTAGATGTTGATAGCAAGGCCCAGCGCGTTGCCAATTATCAAGGCGCAAATATTAAGAACCTGATGAAGATCATTTGCGGCGCAGGCCTCTCTCACCCCTCCGAGATAACACCTGATTATATTAACCAACGGGTCAATAGTGGCGTAACCCAGAGCTATGCAGACATTTATGATTTCATACCGCCCAAAGCTTTATTGACAGCGAAGACCCGTCCTGAAAGCTGGAAAAAGGACTGGAAAGCCGCCTCCTCTAAGACATGGTAAAGAACGTGACTGAGCGCAGCCCTCTTAAATCTGGATCACCTAAAGAATTGCAGACCTCATGTGGTGACCACATCACAGTCCATATTGATGGTGCTAACTCCGATAAATCTGGCAAGGCGCGTGAGTTCAGCCTTTAGTTTTTCAGCCCGCTTTTCTGCCCATTTTATGTTAGGTTCTAACCAAATATTATAGACAGTAATATGGTCTTTTTTTCGGTCAGCTTTCACCTCAATGCGACCTATAAATTTATCCCCTTCAAGCATCGGGTAAACATAATAACCATATTGCCGTTTTGCCGCAGGTACGAAAATTTCAATCTTATAGTCCATGCCAAATAAATATTTTAAGCGCGTACGGTCACGAATAGCGGGATCAAAAGGGTTAATCAGCCGCAAACGCGATGTAGGCCTCTTTAGCTGCAATAAGCGAGTTTCGATATTTTTTGGCGCGAACACCTCTTGCTGCCCCCCATCATGGGTCTCAAGCTCTAGCCTGACTAGCGAGGGTGTCCTGTCGGCCCACGCCTTCACCTCTGTCATATCCACCGCGTCCCAGAATTTCTGTATGTCCGCAAGACTACCGAAACCCATGCGGTTTAACGCGGCGTGACACAGGCTGTCAATTTGCTCTTTAGCCTGCAAGCGCTTTTCACGATATTCCGCTGGAATAATACGGTGCGGCAAATCGTAAAACTTCACAAAATTCTCGCGGTGAGACGTCGTTAGCTCGCCGCAATACCACATGTAATCCAACGCCTTTTTATGCGGTGGTCGCGCCCACATCTCTTTCTTGCCCTCAATCTTCGTGTTAAAAGCGCGTGTGCTCAACGGGCCTTCATTTTGAATTCTATCTTTGATCACTTGGTGTTCAGCGTCACTGAACGGAGAGTCAGCATACCATGACCCCTGAATTTTTTGTTTCATACGCGAGAACTGACGTTCCCACATGGGGTAGAACTCCATAGCAATAACAGAGGCGTCATGCGTGAAATGCTCAAAAACCTCACGCCTCTCAGACATTAATGACCACAACATCCCTTCTCGGTAATTTTGATTACGTGACCATAGGATATGATGGTGAGCTCGCGTTATATTTCGAATAGAGTCGAGTTGAACGAACCCAAGGTCTTTTATGATCTGTAATAAATCAAGCGGCCCTGTTGGCGTTTCCGCTAAGCCTTGGGAGGAGAGCCACAACCACCTTGCCTCTCGGTTTTTGACACTTAATCCCATAAACACACTATGACGAAAGGCGGCCGCATGATAAATATCTAGCGGGCCTACCGCAACACCCCTATAGCACATCCCCCTCAACAGAGGACATCAAGGCTTCGCGGCGGCTGGCGACGACCTCTAACTTAGGATATAATTTATAGGCTTCATTATAAATAGCGAGAGCTTCATCATAACGCTCAAGGTTTTCCATCACTCGCCCGAGGCTCGTAAGCGCGAAAAAATGACGTGGCTCTATAATCAAGGCTTTCGTCAACTCTGCGATAGCCCGGTCAAGATTGTTTTCCGTCAAAGCAAGACGTCCCGAACGGGCCCACCCTTCGGCGTAATCAGGCTTGAGGGTGGTGACATTATCAAACATGCGGCGCGCTAAGCCAAAATCTAAGCGAGCTTGCGCATTTGCCCCCCGTCTCATGGCCAAATCAATGCTGGCCGAACCTGAACGGGTCCATAGCACCCATATCTCCTCGGCAATGAGTTCGGCTTGACCTTCCTCTTCTTCGACAGCCAATTTTTCAAAAAGCTTATCAAGACGCGCGGCTTTTTCTTCGGCCTCAGAGAGGTGAGAATAATCAGTTTCATCTTTAAGAAACTCAGGCTTATCCTCTATTGGGGCTTCGAGGCGCGGAAGATTGATCTGCGCACTCGCCGGTATAGCCAATGTTAGAAAAGCAAGTGAGAGAAGAATAGAAAGACTTATTTTTTGCATAGTCCATACAGTGACGCCTCTCGCACGCGAGTGCAAGAGGCGGTCACAGAAATATGATATATTTGCGCCGAAACGCAAAAATACTTTAGCCCTGACGGGCTTTAAACCGAGGGTCGGTCTTATTGATCACATATAGGCGACCTTTACGGCGCACAATTTGGCAATCGCGGTGACGGCCTTTTAATGATTTCAAAGAGCTGCGAACTTTCATGGCGCACACCTTTATTCTAAATCTCAAGAAGAGCGCGAGATAGAGGGTGGAGCGCCTAAGGTCAAGCGCTTTATGCGCGAGTCGATAGCTTTTGGGACGATAGGCGTTAAGATTCATCAGAAACAGATACTAAAATAATAGCCTCCATAAAATTCTTATTGCTTTTCGATAATAATTATCGTAAAACGATAAGTACAGGAGATGCAAATGAGAACATTATATATATTAACATCGGCGGCCATTCTGGCCTGTAGCGCGACAATCGCCACGGCGGACGACACATCGTCAAAGACTTATAGTCTGGACGGCTTTACAGGCGTAAAAGCCTCAGCTGGAATCAGTGTCACCTTTCAACAAGCGCAAGATTACAGTGTCGTCGCGACCTTCAAGGATGCCGACGAAAGAGACGTTAAAATCCGCATGGAGGGGGATGTCTTAAAGATCAGCTATAGAAACGGCGTTGGAGAGAATAAAAGACGGCGTAGAGTAGAGGTCGCCGTGACAGGCCCAAAACTCGAACTTGCCCGCGCAACATCTGGCGCGGCCTTACAGGCCGACAATCTTACCGTCGGCGATATTAAGCTCAAATCCGATAGTGGCGGTAGTCTAAGTATATCTGGAACCTGTAACGCCGCCGCAGGCAAGGTTAGTTCTGGCGGTTCCGTCAATGCCAAAGGCTTAAAATGTAAATTCGTTGAAGCCAAAGCCAGTAGCGGCGGGAGCTTCAGCGGCCATGCCTCTGATTACGGTAAAGGACATGCAAGCTCTGGTGGGGCTATTGCCATTTACGGTGAGCCAAGCACGCAAAAGAAAAACAAGTCTTGGAGCGGAGGGGCCGTCTCCTTTCCTTAACGCCAGATTAACCACAATGAAATTTCAGTCAGAGCCGCATATCGCACTAGCGAAAGTGGGGCGGGTTTGGTAGTCACCTTGTATGTTGACAAAAATAATCTTACCCGCCCTCTTCTGCTCAAGCGTTTCTCTAAGCGCTTGCGCCGCGCCTGCGGAGGTTCCAACCGCACCTGAAATTCCTGCCGCACAGGCTAGTACGCAAATCGTCTCGTCACAAGCCGCGACGGCCGCACCCGAACTCAGCCAAGCCCAACGCTATGCTGTGTGGAAAAAACAATTCATTCAAGAGGCCACATCCAAAGGCTATGATAAAGCGCAAGTCCGCGCCATCATTAATCCTGCGAAAATCAATGAACGGGCTCTTGATCGTGATAGTAATCAACCCGAATTTTCACGCCCGATTTGGGTTTACGTAGACGGAGCCGTTTCCGCTGACCGCCTTAACCGTGGCAAATCCGCCCTCGCAGATCACGCCGCTGATTTTAACGCCGTCACCGCGCGCTACCCCGTTGACCGTAATATCCTCACCGCCATTTGGGGACTTGAGACTAGTTATGGCCGTATCCTTGGCAATCATAATATCGTCGATGCGCTATCGACCTTTGCCTTTGAAGGCCGCCGCCAAAAATTTGGCACAGAGCAGCTTTACGCCGTCCTCGATATGCTCCGCGCAGGAGATATTCGCGCCGATCAATTAACTGGATCTTGGGCCGGTGCGATGGGCATGACACAATTCATCCCCGCGACCTTCCGCGACTACGCGGTTGATCTGGACGGGGACGGCAATAAGAACCTATGGGAAAGCGAACAAGACGCACTCGGTAGTGCGGCCCATTATCTCGCCCGTCATGGCTGGCGTAAAACCGAGCCTGTCATCACCGAAATCCGCCTCCCCGCCGCGTTTGATTATAGCCTATCGGACGGGCTGAAAAAAACCATCGCAGAGTGGGAAGCCTTCGGAGTCAATTCTCTGGATGGCCGCGCATGGTCGCAGGACGCCAAAGCGCTCGAAGCGAGGCTTCTCGTCCCCGCAGGTCATAAGGGGCCAAAGCTGTTAGCCTTTAAAAACTTTGACGTAATCATGAAATATAACCGCTCGACGAGTTACGCTCTCGGCATATCCTCTCTTGCCAGTAGTTTCCAAGGACAGCCATTATTGCGCACCCCGTGGCCGCGCAATGATAAGCCAATATCTTTCACCAACAAAAAAGACATGCAGAAAAAGCTCACCGCTTTGGGCTATGATACCCAGGGCGTTGACGGTCAAATTGGCCCCAATAGTCGCCGCGCCATTCGCGCATGGCAAGCGGCGCGCGGCCTTCCTGCGGACGGCTATATGGAACAAACGCTCTTCAAAAAACTCATGGCTGAGTAAGGCGGCCTCGCCGTGCCGCCCCCTCTCCCGCTGACGGCTGCGCCGACACCTGATCTTGATTGGTCGCGGCAGGACACGCCCGTCGCAACAGGGTTTGATGATATTTATTTCTCCACCGACGGCGGGATTGAGGAAACGCAAACCGTCTTCCTAAAAGGCTGCGATCTGCCGACGCGGTGGGAGAACGGAGAAGACCATACCATTGGGGAATTGGGCTTTGGCTCTGGGCTTAATCTCCTCGTAGCTTGGCAAGCGTTTGAAGCCATCTTAAAAGCAGATCAACACCTAGATTTTATCTCCATAGAGAAGTTCCCCTTCACGACGGATATGCTGCGCCGCGCCTTGTCCCATTGGCCCGACCTCAAGCCGTTTTCAGATCGTCTGATTACATTATGGCCTGGCCCCGTGAAAGGCGTCCACCGCCTCAACCTCTCCCCGCAGGTCAGTCTCACGCTTTATATTGACGATGTTGGCCCCGCCCTCGACCAGATGAGTCAGCCTGTTGATAGTTGGTTTCTCGACGGCTTTAGCCCGGCGAAAAACCCTGCCATGTGGTCGCCTGAGATTATGCAAAAACTCGCGCGTCTGTCCCATAGCGAAACCCGTCTTGCGACTTTCACGGTCGCAGGGGACGTGCGCCGCGCCTTAACCGAGGCCCGTTTCGACGTTGAAAAGGTCGAAGGCTTTGGCCGCAAACGTCACCGCCTTGAAGCGCGCTTTCCAAACGGGCCGAGCAAGCCTAACCCTACCCGTCTAACCCCGCTAATTATTGGCGGCGGTATTGGCGGAGCGAGCTTGGTCAAAGCTTTTGCCGCGAGGGGACACAACGCAAAACTCATCCACGATGACCCGCAGATGCAGCGCGCGGCAAGCGGCAATCCCGCTGCCATGATTAAACCTCGTCTTGATTTGCAAGACCGGCCCGAGAGCCGCTTTTTCCTCGCGGCCTATCTTCACGCACTCAGAGCTTATGAAGACGGCGGCAAGATATTGTCTCGTGGTATTCTTCAATTTGCTAAAGACGAAAAAGAACAGGCGCGGTTTGAGAAAATCCTCTCCCAAGCGCCCCTCCCCACTGATCACATGCAAGCGCATGCGAAAGGCTTAAACTTCCCCAAAGCCCTCGTCATTGACCCTGTTAAGACGGTCACCGCATGGCGAGAGCCTGCCGAAACCATGACCGCGCAAGTGACCAAACTCACGCAAATAGACGGGATGTGGCACGCGCTCGGGGCTGATGGTCAAAGTCTTGATCAATCAAAGCTGATGATTGTCGCAAGCGGTGCAGGCGTGAAAACAATTGAGCTTGAAGATCAAGGCACGCTTGCGGACATTCTCGCCTTGCGGTTTTCGCGCGGGCAACTCACATGGGCCAACGGCCCGCTTGAGCAGGCCACCGCTTACGGCGGTTACGCGGTCAATATAGACGGCGACATCTTATTAGGCGCAACTCATGACCGTTTAGACGGGCGCGACCCTTATGCCCTAAGAAATGAAGACGACGCGCACAATCTGACAATGGCGAAAGCTTTTTTGGGGGACGGGTTTAAATTATCTGAGCGCAAAGGCCGCGCCAGTCTTCGCGTGACAACCGCCAATACTTTGCCGAAAGTGGTTGAAGTAGCCCCGCGCCTTTGGGTGATGACAGGGCTTGGCTCTCGCGGCTTTGTCTTCGCGCCTCTACGGGCCGAGCAGATTGCGGCGCATTTATGTGGGCAACCCGTGGCGGTCGCGCAAGAGGTTTAAACAAGGCTTTCTCAAGCAGGTAGATTTAAGCCTACTCATAGAAATCCTATTGAATTTTTATATTAACGCCCTAATCTTTTCCTTATGGTTGAGACCATTCAATATATCCACCTTGCACCCGAGACTTCGCCTTCGGCTACCATATCGGAGCGACCATTTTCTGCTGTAATTGCGACCACCGTAGAAATTACGTCAGACTGGCGGCATTTAGTCAGTGAGTGGTTAATTAAGGAAGGCTGCCGTTGCACAATGGCGTGGGGCAAAGATGGCACTCTTTGGGATGATAGTGTTGATATTGCACATCTTGAAGCTTTTGACTGGGGAGATATACCTGACAATAAAATGATCATGACAACGTGGCATGACGATGAAACATTGAGTGACGTACTTTGGTCTGCAAAACATTCAATTTTTCACCCACCAGAGTCAGTCATCAACCACCTGATCATTCTAGACATATCAAATGAGCCAAGAGAAAATTATCTAATAGATTTATTTAATACGGCTTGCGAAGATGATGACTAAAGAAAATTACAAAAATAAGGCGCAAGTTTAGACGAGAGAGACGTCGAGTCCAAACCTGCGCCGATAAACGCTAACCCCTGCCTATTAGGACAAAAGTTAGCGAATGGGGGTGTTTTAAAATAAAAAGTGGAGCCTAGTCCCGCTCATAGCGGACACCGTCAACCTTGACCGAGCCTGATCCATTGGCCGAGGCTGTAACCTCAGCGCGCGCCGTTTTGACGTAAATATCAGAACTCCCATTAGACCGAGCGAAAACATTATCCGACCGTCCGCCGTAATCCACTCCGCCAGACCCGTTGGTCTTAATAGATAAGTCGACAACATCACCTGCGTCGATTTCAACATCACCCGAACCGTTCACACTGATATAGGCCTTATCGCCTCGAAGCTCATCTATGGATAGATCACCTGACCCTTGGCTTCGATACTCAAAATTACCAACAAGGTCATCGATTTCAATATCGCCTGACCCTTTAGATGAGATGAGCGCCGTCCCATTAATCGTCTCAACATCAACATCCCCTGATCCGTTAACCGATAGGGTAAAATCGCCAACTTGTTCGAGGCTAAGATCACCCGACCCACGAATAGTAACATCCGCGTAACCGACTGTATCCGCCTGAAGATCAGCACTACCTAAAATCTCAAGTTTTAACTGACGTTCTACCGACCCAAGAACCATATCTGCACAATAATTGAGTGTAATATCAGCCGCGCCTAAGTCCGCAATATCACCGTAAATAACACTGTCTGATAGTTTAAGGTTTGCATTATCAGGTAAGGTGACTTTCAAGTGGGGATATTCATCAAGGTTTTTATAGCCGCCGCTTCGGCCTAGCCAACTCCAAGAGCCAAATGATAATTCGACGCGGCTGTTATTGGCACGGCAACTTGTGACATTGATCTCTTCATCGCCGTCAATGCGCCAAACATTCCCTTGCTCGGAAAGCGTATTCGCATCAGCGCCTTTGATAGACACCTCATCGCCATTTGTGATGGTCAGTCGGCCAATGAAATTTTCAATTTCGAATGTAACCGTTTCTTGTGCAAAGGCCGTAGTCGATAGGCTAGAAAAGCTGACTAGAGTTAAGCCTGCAATTAGGCTCGTTTTGAAAGGGTATGTATAAGTCATAAGGGTCTCTCTTATTTTATAAGCCGTCATTAATTATCTAAAGGCGAATATTAAGGCGTTTGCCGTCGTCCGTTTTTAGAGATAGGCAAAAGCCCATTCTGTCTGTCAGGCTGGCGTCAAATCCATTTTCACCGCCAAACTCTAAGATGAAAAATCCTGCCGTGAGTTCCGCGCTTTTTGGGGCCAAATCGGCTTTTGCCGCGCCCGTTCCAATGACGCCTGTACTAATTAGGGCTATAAGTCCTGTCTTGATCATTTTACTCTCCATGTCTCGTCTCTTAGGTGCCTATGATTAGGCAAGGCTCCGCCGGTTGGCTTACTTTGAAGCCATTGAAAGCGGGATTAGGGGAAGTGGGTCGGCTTGGAAGGAATTCCCGACCCACAAAGTCTTTAGTCTGGGGTTTTGTGAAGGTTAGCTTATTTACTAACCTTCAAGGTCGCGAAAATCGCGGCGTAGCTTCCACTCTTTTGAAGTGATAGAGCGCTCTAAATCTTGGAGGCGTGTCTCGAGAGAGCGAAACTTTGATTTCACATCTTTAAAGCTCGAGGTCACAACAATTGGCGTTTCAGGATTGTCTTTATATTGACGTTTTGCTTTACGCGCTTCGCGGTATTCACGGCGATAAGGCGCGCGTTTGTCACTTGGGATAAAAATCCAAAGACCGAAATAAACCCACAAACTATTGCCAGCAGTCATGAAGAGGCTAATCACGGCGGCGATACGAACAATCGTATGATCAAGACCGAAATAATCTCCTACGCCTGAACAGACACCACCAATTTGACCGTCTATTTTATTGCGGCGAAGCTTCTTATGCGGCTCTGAATATTTATAGCCATCATCACTCCCGTCCCAATATGCGTCTTTAATTCCACGCTCATATTTATTCTTATATCGTTTTGTCATGACTTCTCTCTCTCCATTCTGGAACCTCGTCATCCAGGATTCGTTCTAATACATTCACGCGTTGGTCTAGAATGTCCGCAACGCGTGACATCTGCTCCAGCTCCGCAACTTGACCTTCGGTCATTTGCCCCATCATGCGCTCCTTATGTTTATGGTGCATTCCAAGGGCCCCCAATCCAAGACCACCACTAATGGCAATAATTGGGATCATAAGGGCTATTATGTCTTCCATGATATGTCTCTCTCTCGTTCATGGCGGGGTAAGATCACTCACCCCTATTACATTGGGTTACTTAGACGCTTTTTTCGTTGGCTTGCCAATCGAGGCTTTAAGGGCTGCAAGTTCTTCTTCGACCGCGTCATCGGCTTCAAGTTGAGCAAATTGGCTCTCGAGGCTTTCGCCGCTGCCGAGATCAAAAGCTTCAACATGAGCTTCCAGCTCATCGACTTTGCGTTCCATCCGCTCATAGCGAGCGAGGGCATCTTCGACCTTATTGTCGTTCATCACAGTGCGCATCTTGATTTGACCTTTGGCCACACCTGCGCGCATCATCAACGCTTTATGTTTCGCCTTGGCTTCATCAAGTTTGGTTTGAAGCTTAGATAAATCACCGTCGGCCTTGGCCACAGCGTCATCAAGGATTGACATTTCGCGCTCAACCACATCGGCCATTTGCTCGGCTTGCTGCTTGGCTTGAAGCGCGCCGCGGGCCAGATCTTCACGGTCCTTATTTAAAGCCAGTTCCGCTTTGGAGGCCCACTCACTCGCTTTCACCTTGTAAGCTTCGACCTTGCGGCTTAACTCTTTGCGTTCCGCGATATTACGCGCCGCATCCGTGCGAACCTCTACGAGTGTATCTTCCATTTCCTGAATGATCAGGCGGGCGATCTTCTCGGGGTTTTCCGCCTTGTCAATCATGGCGTTTAAGTTCGAGTTGATAATGTCACCCATGCGAGAAAAAATTCCCATGATGTGTCTCCTTTAGTTAACTTAAAATATTTTGCTGAGGATGAAACCGGCGGCGAAAAAACCCCACACTTCCATCTCTCGAGTTGATAGGTAGCGAAGGAAGCGTAAGCCTTTGGCTTTCCACGCTTCGTTGCGCTCCACGCGGGACGTCCGCTCATCAAAGTGGTGTCCCATATCATCATCATAACGGTTCATGTCGCGCGCCCCTTATCTTAGACACCAAATCCGGCGATACGGCATCCAGCACTACGGTATGTCATAGCCCGTGAGTGGCGGCGGCTGCGTAGCTTACGAACAGCATCTGAGGCGACTGTGGCGTCAGCGGCTGGAGCTACGTTTGAATTCTCAATGTCAAAAGTTCTATATGTCATTCGGTCTCTCCTTTATGTTGCCGGGCCTTTAGTCTCTCTCATCGCGACCTCTTGTCGACCCGGCTATGAGCTTAAATTGACGGGTCCCAGCCCTTTTGTCACCAAGTTTTAAATTATTGATTTTATTATATTTTTTGTATTTTTAACCCTGACGCTAAATTTTATATAGCTTTTTTAGCTAATGTTTAGTATATTTTACTATATTAAATTAGCAAAATGAACTAAATATGGCCGCACGTCCTCCACAGCTTATCGGCGAGTCGCCCGCCTTCCACCGCCTGATGGATCAAATCTCCGATCTGGCAAGCCTTGAACGCCCCATCACCCTCACGGGGGAGCGCGGCACGGGTAAAGGCCTTCTGGCGGCGCGGCTGCATTTCCTCTCCCCGCGTTGGGAGCAAGGGTTTTTCGCCATTGATAGTTCCACCTTATATAAAGAGATACAGACCTCACACCTATTTGGCGATGACGAGACAGACGGTAAAATTCTAGAGGCTAATAACGGCACGCTAATGATTGACCATATTGATCATCTCAGCCTGTCGGTGCAAAAACGCCTCCTCCACTTACTTGAAAGCGGACAGGTCCTGCCCTCGGGCGGCGGCGAGCCTATAGAGGCGAATATCCGCATTATCGCGGCCACTCGAAACAATTTAGCGGAACTGATGCGGCACGACCTATTCGACCCTGACTTGCTCGACCGCTTGGCCTTTGCCCACATTCATATTCCGCCCCTCAGAGAGCGCCGCGAAGACCTGCTTCCCCTTGTGCAATATTTTGGCCGCCATATGGCAAGCGAGCTTGGCGCCGGTAGTTTCCCTGGATTCACGCCCGAAGCCCTGCTTGAGATGGAGAGCAAAACATGGAGCGGCAACATTGGTGAATTAAAAACCGCCGTCGAACGGAGCGTGGCCGAAAGCTTCCTCGCGGATGAGACTTTAAGTCAACCAATTCAAACGGTCCTTTACAATCCACTGCTTGAACCGTCCGCTGCCGCTCTGCCTTTTGAAATTCCTTCAAGCCTTCGCGGCGCAACCATTGCCGTCACCCCGCCGCTTACCACCTCTGGCAACGCATTAGTGGTTTCTGATAGACACACACCCGCAACACCAAAAAAACTAGACACACCCGTCTCTACCACATCAGCCTTCCACGACCGAGTCATGGCCTTTGAACGCGCCCTCATTGACGAAGCCATGCGCATTGGCGACGGTCATCAAGGCAGAGCTGCCGCTCACCTCGACATGAGCTACCACGCCTTTCGCGGACTTCTGCGTAAACATGGACTCAAGAAGTAAACATGGGCTCAAGAAGTAGTGAAGTCTGTGTTGATTGACTCAGGCTGATAAAGCAAACACAAGGCAGTCATTATTTTAACGCGTGCCATCAGACCCTATCTGATATTTATTCTCTAACCCTCATATGAGAGAGATTTATGTTTTCTACATCTAGAACCTTCACCCTCGGCATAGTTACCGCCCTTATGGTCGGTTGCGCGACACCTTCATCCACTGACACCGTCAGCAGTGGCCAGTTCGCCCCGACAGATAGAGCGCGCAACGTCCTAAGCTTTGCGGACACATTAGAAACCGTTCTTCCCTCCATTGTACGTATCGGAAAGGTTAGCAAAAATAGTGACGGCGAATTAGGTTTATCAGGCATTGGTTCTGGCGCCGTCATTGACGCCGAAAAAGGCTATGTTGTCACCAATGCTCACGTTGTCGAAGGCGGTGTGGGTTATCTCATCAACCTTCCCGATGGCCGCGTTGTCAAAGCGCGCCTTGTTGGAATTGACACCCCAACCGATATTGCTGTCCTGCAAGCCGAGGATATGCGTGTTGATGCGTTGAGCGTCGCCAATTCAGACAATTTACGTGTCGGTGATGTGGTTTTCGCTGTGGGTTATCCTCTCGGGTTGGAACAATCTATGTCACTCGGCGTGATTAGTGGTCTAGGCCGCTCCGCCTCCTCAAGCCACCTACAAGACTTCATCCAAACAGACGCAGCGATTAATTCAGGTAACTCAGGCGGACCTCTTTTGGATAGCCGTGGCCGCCTAATTGGGGTCAATACAGCGATTGTCAGCAAGAGCGGGGGAAGCAACGGTATCGGCTTTTCTGTCCCCGCCAGCCTGGCTGTTCACGTCATAGATCAACTGATTACCCACGGCACTGTCAAACGTGGGTCTATGGGTATCGAAATGGACAGAGTGAGCGAAGAGGCGTCAGAGCGAGCGGGAATAAACCATTGGGACGGCGCGCTCATTACGGGCGTGCGCCCCGAAAGCTCAGCCGAATTTGCAGGCTTACAAGCGGGGGATATCATCACCCATTTTGGCGACAAGCGGATCAAAACGCCCCATTCGCTCCGTGCTATTATCGGCGTCTCAACACCCGGCAAGCCCTATTCACTCACCTATATTCGAGACAAGGGCGTTGAAAACACAATTGATATTGAAATTACACCTTTTAAAGCCCCCGCCGTTGAGAGCTTAGAGCAATTAGGCGCGTTCCTAAGGCCCGTGACCTCAAAGGACAATGTCTCCTCCAATATCAAAGGCGTTTACGTGCGGCGCGTTGCAGAAGGCAGCCCTGCGGATAAGGCCGGCCTCCAAGTGGGAGATATTGTCGGCGCGATCAACAATGAACTTGTGACATCAAAACATGTTTGCGACCGCCTCATCCACGAATCCAAAGGACGTGCCCGACTATTGGTTTACAGATACGGCGTCCCTATCCCTGTCATTATCAACTCGGAAACGTAAGACTGAACGGCGCGGCGGGGAGAGGAACTCACCGCCCCCTCACCCTGAGCCTGTCGAAGGGTCTCTCGCGGCTTAGAGTTTTGTCGTATCACGTCGCCATGCTTCGACAGGCTCAGCATGAGGGTGGTTTTTTTAAGTCCGCTCACCCCGCCTCACCCACTCCGTGCAACCCGACCCCTGTTTTCATAGGGATGAACTCCAGACAGGACCTCTACGAACCTTGCCCCTTTCGTCATCATCAGGCTTGACCTGATGATCCATCCCTCAACGCATGATAGACCCTCGTGTCAAGCACGAGGGTGACGGGTGAAGAAAAATCATCAATTATATCCACGCCTCTAAAACATCCCATATTATACAATCGTTCCGATCACACGGACGGTGATGTGCACGTTAACTTCATTGTGGTTGGAGGTTGGTGCTATGATCAGCAAGCCTAACGAGCCTGCCAGAATAGCCGGACGCCCTGTAATCGCTTGGAGAAAAACCAAGGATAAGGTGAAAGCTGTGATGACCTAGACCAGATCGTTGTCTAGGGCCTTTGAAAAAGCCAACCGTTGCGAAGGACTTTCCGTATTGCGGAAGGGTCAGGCACAAAGTGCGTCTGATATCCATTGCGTAAATTAAACATAGATTTGGTAACCATCGTAATGGAGACCTTCGCAAACTGTCCTTAAACTTGTTCCGAGAGGTGCGGGAAATATTCGCGTGTTTTATTACAATCCACCCATCACCACGCACCTATATCGACGAGTTGGGCGCGAATATGCGGCGGCAGGTTTTCAGCGCCAGAGGCCCCTTCAAGGTCAATGGGAGCGTCTTCGGGCTTGAGGTAGCGCCACCCTTGAAAGGCGCGCTTGGGCACGGGTATGACGGGAATAAGTGTCGGTGTCATCAGAATAGAGCAGGCTTTTCGGCCATCAGATGTTTGTGTCACCTCAAGGCCGACAATTTCATTGCGGCATTGGATCATGCCTTTGATGACCCAATAGATCGAGCCGCCGTCGAGCAGCTCTTCACGACGTTTTGGGGTCATGCGCGTGACATGTTCATGATAGGCCGAGAGGCCTAGTTGCTCACGGCGCGCGGCCACGAGCGTCTGCCACGCTTGAAGCGTCTCGATTGATTCAGAGCCAACCGAAAGTTTTTGGAGATGTACAGTCATAAGGTCATGATAAGTAACAAGGCGGCAGAGTCCAGTGACGGAATTGCGAGCAGGCATAAAAAAACGGCCCAAGATGACATCACATCAGGGCCGTTTTCAGTAAGTCTATTTATGACGTTAGAAATTACGCTCAAACGGCGTCACGTCGTAGATATTTTGATCGCCTTTACGGACTTCAAAGGTGACATAATCTGTTCTAGTCACTTTTGCGCCCAATCCCGTCTTTTTCAGCACGCGGCCAAGAATGGATTTAATAGAGCGTGTCATCTCGCTATCTTCAGCGTAAGACGGCGAGAAGCCAAACTTACGGCGCAGCGTCGCATTGGTCAGAATAGCCGCATTTTTACGGCCACTCTCGGCTGTTGAATATTCCGTTGTCACTGAGACGCAGAAGGTTTCATTGATCACGCGGTGCGGCGTATTAAGCGGCCACGTAATCGCTTGGTCTTCGTCAAGTTTAAAGGTCTGAACGCCATTTTCAAATTCAGGCTTATAAGGAAGGTCATCAGATGTCGGATTAATAATCGTTTCTTCAAACGCTTCTTCGGGGAAATATTCGTCATTAAGCGGGTAAAGCAGTAAGCTTTTCTTCCCGCGCACATGCCATAAAATCGTTTCCGTCTTATCAAAGTGATAAGGCACAACCGCAAGCGGGGATGAGATTAAAATCCCTCCGCGCGGATTAAACGCATTCAGCCCTGTTCTTTCAGAGAGGCTACCGTACATTTCATCTAAGGCCTGCTTATACTCAGGGTGGATGTTCATCGCACGGCGTAGGTTAATCCAGATCGCACCTGTCTTAGCAATATCAAGCAAGGTCTTACCATCGGCATTCCGAAAGTCACCTGTGCGAAAGGCCGTGTCTCCAGGGAGCGGCATAGCGCAAACATCCATTTCTTCACGCGGGTGTTTTTCAAGTAAGGCAATCAACGCTTCATCTGTAAACAAACCTGTTGAATTCAAATTATGTTTAAACGTCAATGCACTTTTTTGAAACGCTGCTGAATGGTCATCAGACCAATTAGGTAACATATTCATTTCATTCTCCTCATAACTCAGCCTGTTACACAGAAGATATTTAAAAACCTTTGAAATTAACGACCCAAAAAGGACGACTTCATTATATAGTAAATAGATCCTAAAATTATGACCCCGCCCATTATAAGCCCAACAAGCGTTGCAATAGGCCCCCACGTCCCCATAAGCTCTACAGGCCCCTTCATCCACGCATACATGCTTAGCGCGACCATGATTAATCCAGATACAAGCATTATAATAAAAGGCACATTAGATTGACGTTCCATGTCATCTTTATCGGCAACCAGCACCTCAGCTTTTATCGCGCTCTCCGCAACAGATCTTTTACTACGAGACATATTTTCCTCGTTCACTTGATCATCAAACCGCTCGCTACCTTCAGCGGTTTTGCCATCATTTAAGGGGCTTTTAGTCACTTTTTTACCACGGAATGGAAGAATAATTCCTGGTTTTTTACTGGTTACCGTTTCAGGCAACGGCGCATCGATTAAGCTATTAGGCATATCTGATATGTCCGTTTCTTCACCAATATGATCATCAATTAATGCGTCAAGCCGATTGCTGACTTCTGCCGCAGCTTCTGCGATTGACGACAATACCAAAGGTTCATCCGTTATTGTTACTTGATTGTCTTCAATAGTAACAGATTGATCCGTATGCGGAACATCATCAACATCGACAGACGGTCCGACAAGAGGAACCTTGGATATTGACGGACCATCATCAACAACAAATTCGCTAAGTTCCAAACCACCCGCAGGGCCATCTTCACGGCGGCGCCCGGGATTAGGTTGTTGATTGTAAGGGATGGCTTGCACATAACCGTTCGCATTGTCCAAATCGTACAGAGGCGCCCTTGTGGCGATTTGACGGGCCAAATCATAATCCTTTTCTGGCGGCAATGTATCCCTAGGGGATGTCGTCAACCGACGTTCTGGTTTCAAAAAGAGGGCTTTTTCCGCTGTTCTGCGTCGTACGAGTGCATCGATGACAAAAGTTTGACCATCCACTTCACCCTTACGCCAGACATCAAACCCATTAGCCGCATCGATAGGCCGACCATTATTTATCGCTTTAACGATATCAGATTTTTTGAAAGCATCTGGCCCTATATTGTAGGCAAGTGAACAAAGTGCATCGAACTGCCCTTGGGTTAATGGCGCAAAGATCGCTTCATTAACGAGGCTTTCAACGGGTTGAATATCTTCACGTAAAAGATTTTCTGCTTCTTCCGGGGTCAAAGCAACAGCATCTTGATCGGACATACGATGACCATATCCAACCACACTCTGTCCCGAAATGAGTATTCGACTCTCTGCGCGAAAGCCTTCGTAGGCTTTTATCAGACGGAAACCGAGGTCTGAAACTGTGAATTGATGCGTCATGGGCGTCCTATTACAAAACAGCTAAACTTATGAGCTGATGCATTGCAAAAACTGCGCCGAAACGGTGCTAATGACGCGAAAAACTCGCCTGTCACCTGAAATTTAGGAAGAACATTCTATAAAAGGAAAAGCGCAGCCAGACCTAAAAAGGCAAAAAAGCCAATAATATCAGTCACCGTCGTGACAAATACCGATGAAGATACAGCCGGGTCTGCCCCAGCACGCTTCAATCCCAAAGGCACTAATATGCCCGCAAGTGCCGCAAATATATGGTTCACGATCATCGCAGAGAACGCCACAAGCGCGAGCCGTATGTCGCCAAACCAAACAAAGGCGATCACGCCCAAAAGCGTTGCAAATATAATGCCATTTAAAATACCTGCTAAAGCTTCACGGCGGACGCTCCGCCACGCGGTTTGTGAGGTCAAATCACGCTCAGACAGAGCGCGAACGGCCACGGCTAATGTCTGCGTACCAGCATTGCCGCCCATAGACGCAACGATCGGCATTAACACAGCCAAAGCGACAATTTTAGCAATAGCAAAGTCAAATTGCGCGATTACAATCGAGGCCAATATCGCCGTGAATAAATTAACAAATAGCCACGGGGCACGAGACTTCACCGTCGATAAGGCCGTATCAGTGAGGCCCGCATCACTCACCCCCGCAAGAGCGAGAATATCTTCTTTATTTTCGTCTTGTATAATTTCAACAATATCATCGACGGTCATAATGCCGACGATACGCCCTGCGTTATCGGTCACGGGCGCGGAGATTAATGAGTATTTCTCAAACAGATAGGCCGCTTCTTCTTGGTCCATATCTTGCCCAACGGAAATCACCTCATCCGACAAGATAGATTGCAAGCTTTGCTCCCGGCAGGAGCGGATAAGTTGCGATAGTGAAATATACCCAATGGGACGAAAAGCCGTGTCGACAATCCAGATATTATGAAACTGATCAGGGAGATCACCGCCTGTGTCGCGCATATGGTCAATCGTATCCCCCACCGTCCAAAAGGGCGGCGCAGCGACAAATTCGCGCTGCATCAGGCGACCGATAGTCTCATCATCAAAGGTTAGACTGGCCTCAAGTACCGCGCGGTCAGCATCATCAAGACGCTCGAGAACGTCTTCGCGCTGCGCCTCTTCCATCTCCTCAACGATCTGGGTCGCATCATCATTATCAAGATCTCCAATCGCCTCGGCAATTTGTGCAGATGGCAGGAGCGGTAAAATATCCTCGACCACCTCGTCTTCAAGCTCAGCCAGAACATCCGCTGTAATCAAGTGGCCGCCGCGCGCGATAAAGGTTTCGCGTTGCTCGTTAGTGAGTTGCTCAAATTGATCAGAAAAATCAGCCGGATGAATAGGACGAAGCGCGTCGCGAAATTCGCTAGCATCTGAAATTTTGAGGATAGCCAAGAGTTGGTTTTGATCGCCTGGGTCGAGGCGAGGCGTAAAATTCACGTCATCAGAAGTCGTCGTCGGGACATTAGTGTCGTCAGACATGTCGAAGCCTCCTGTATCAATGTGAATTGGGTTACATCATTTCAACCGCCTTATGGCCTGCCCCTTGCGCAGGGGCAAGATAGAGTTTCAATATAGCCAGAAAAAACCGCCCCATAAGAGACGGCTTTCAAAATCGGTGATATAAACTTTATAAGTAAATTTTACGCGCTTGGCACGTCACCAAACTGATTTTCATTAGGGTCTTGTTTAAGGAATAAGTTAATAAGAAACGCGCCAAACATCCAAGCTACAAAACTAGCGATGGACATAGGAATAGCTGAATTCTTAGAAATAGCTGGTGCGTATTCCTTTGCGATTTCTCTCATTATTTTAAAATCCCCCTCTTCACGGGCGGCTTTTAAAAGTTCGTTCATATCAGCAAGAGGTACACCCCCTGTCTTATTTTGAACAAATATAGCCACAGCAATGGTTAGAACAACCAATAAGATAAACCAAACAATAGACATCCACCCTGATTTGCCGCCATCGTGACTACGTTTAATCAATAAGAAGAAAGCTGGAATATAAAGTAAAAAAGCAACTAAACCCAATGCTTTCCCAAGACTAAAATTAAAAGCCGGCACAATAGCAATTAAGGTGCTAATAATACCTATAATAGCCATCCCCTTCAAAAATTCACTTGTCCCAATACGGCCAGTTGGTGAAAATAATAAATTTCCCATTTTACCCTCCCTTTATAATCAAGGAGTAAACTATCGCAATATTTACCGATAATCAATAAGAAATGAGGTTTTAGCCTTAATGCCTAGGTAAATAGACGCTAAGTGGCAGGAACAGGGCCATACTTATTCTCAGAGACTTCACCTTTGGCCACCGCAAGCCACAAACAAAACAAGACAGGCACAACCCAAAACATAATCGTAATCTCGGGCAAATGCGCTTCAATACCTGCTTGATAAGTAGAAATAATCTCCTGTCGTGTCTCCTCTGGAATTTCATCTTTACGGTCATAAACCGCAAAGGCTGAGAAGTAATCTGCCCCGCCGTAAGCCAGCATAGTGGTGATAATCACACAAAGCTCAACGCATATCATCGCGGTAAAGGCCCAAACACTACGCCCGATATCATGGAGACGTTTCGCACAGAGCGAATAGATCATATAACAATTCAGACAAAAGAAAAGTAGCGAGAGGTAGAAGCCCCAAACATTCCCTAATATTGGTTCAACGATAAATCGTTGCGGCCAATAAATAACCGCAAAGACCACAAGTCCAACAATAAAGCTTTTGCGGCCATGGCGGCCTGCCGCGTGAAGAAGAGATTTAATCAAGAACATGCAGCGACCTAACAAGTGCGCCCGTCTTTGGCTAGACTATTTTTGGGCAAGACTATTTTTGTCGCAGCCTTAACGCCGCGGTAGGCCATATTATCAATAAAGCGTACCAACACCGCATAGAGCTCGAATGAAGGACCTTAGTATGAGACGTACTATCGAATTATCTAGGTAACCTCGACGGTTTCAACCAGCGCTGAATGGGCCAGCATTTTATGCACGGGGCATTTATTGGCAATCTCGACCAGACGCGCCCGTTGATCGACGGACAACTCCCCCGTCATGGTAATTTGGCGAACAAACACGGTCTGACCATCACGATTTTCATGACTGACGAGGCAGGACACATGCTCAAGCGGCCATTTTTTTCGACCTGCATACATACGCAGCGTTATCGTTGTGCAGCCGCCAAGCCCAGCGCAGACATATTCGAAGGGTGACGGGCCGAGGTCGGCGCTATTAAATTCGAGCGGTTCATCGACATATTGTTTATGTCCGCGAACTTCTACATCATTTGTATATTTTCCGCCGGGGCGTTCTTTGACAAGCACAGGTGCACCCATAATAATTCTCCTAAATCAAATCTGCGAGAGCAAATGTTTCGCGGCGGATATACTCCGTGCGCTCCGTCGCTTCTTCATCCTCACCCCATTGCTCGATTTGGTAGGCTTCGTCTAGACGCGACAGTTCAAATGCTTGTGAGGCGGTGAGGTGTTTTTTCATCACCGCTAGGCCCAAAACGGCAGACCCGAGGACGGAGGTAAAATGAACGAGCAGCGTCAAATCAATATTGTCAAAGCCTCTCGCATGGGTCGCCATAGCGTCTAAAGAGGCCTCGTCTTGGGTGATGGCCATAATGCCTGTGACTGACTGTAACGTAACGTCCAATGTAGCCGCCCAATCCAAAACAGGCTGCCAACGCTCAATTTGCCGCGTGGTTAGATCCGACGGAGCGGCCGCGCGGTAACAGAGTAGATCCGTCTGAGCAAAGCGGCGGGCTTCTGCAATGAGAGCATCACGACGTGTTGGTGTCTGCTCACACGCTACATTCATCAGCCGCGTACAGGGCATGAGACTCGGGTTAATCTCCTCAAGCTGCGCCTCCCACTCTGCGGCCACTAATGCCGCGCGGCGCTCGCTATCAATAATCAAAGGCTGTTTTTTCGGCGTTTTTAAAACTCTGCCGTCAAGGGTAATCACATAGCCATCGTCTTGCGCGGCGACTGCCACCTCTTTATAAAATCGTCTTGCGAGGACCGTGCTCATGAGACCATAACCTTTTCAAAGTCAAATAATTTATCCGCAAGCGCGTCCATCGTCGAGACCACAACATCGGCGGGAACTTGCTCTAATTCTTCGCGCGTATGAAAGCCCCAATCAACACCAATCGTGGCGACACTTGCCGCTTGCGCCATTAATATATCAAAGCTCGTATCGCCAATCACTACCGCCTCTTCGGGACGGCGTGAGAGCGCTTTCAAATTGGCGTCCACCATAAAGGGGTGCGGTTTCCCCGGCCCATCATCGGCGCAATAATGAGCGTCGATTAAAGGCGCCCACTTCATGCGTTTGATGATGGCGTCCAAGCCTTTACGCGATTTGCCTGTGGCAATGCCAATTTCCCACCCATCGGTGCGCAACCTATCCAATAAATCGGCCACACCATCATAAAGCGGTGCTTGAGTTTCAGGATGTTTACGAAATTCAATGAAGGCGTCTTTATAATGCTGTGTGATACGCGCAATTCCGTCGGCGTCCACCTCATGCGGAGCAATGCGGTCAATCGCGACCTCAAGCGAAAGCCCAACGATTGTTCGCGTTACATCATAACCCGGAGCCGCCAGGCCTTCTTTTTCAAAAGCTGCATCCATCGACAAAGAAATAATCTTACGACTATCAACCAAGGTTCCGTCAACATCGAAAATAGCGAAAGGCTTCACGCCTTACCCCTCCTCAAATGGAGGAATGGTTTGTCCCTCATTAAAACCGAGAGTTTCAAAGGCTGATTTCATATGGGTCGGCATAGGTGCGGTAAAACTAAGCATATGCCCGTCAGGGTGCGGCACAGAAATAGAGTAGGCATGGAGATGCAGCTTATTATCAAGCCCCCCTGGTAGTGGCCGATCGGTCATATAGCGCGGGTCCCCTGCAAGCGGCGCACCGAGGAGCTGCATATGCAACCGTAATTGATGGGTGCGTCCTGTGAGGGGCTGCATCACCACCCACGCGGCTTTATTGCCTGCGCTGGCCACAGATTGATAAAGCGTGCGCGCATGTTTCGCACCGGGTGTGCCGTGACGCACGGCTTCCATAACTTCTTTACCTTCGTGTTTGTTGCCGAAGCGGTTATCCAAACGCCCCTTGGCCATATAGCCTTTAATCTCGCCAACCGTCGGCTTCACCACGCCATTAGTAACGCCCCAATATATTTTCTCGGCGCGACGACTTTGGAAACTGCGGCCCAACCACCCGGCTGATTTCACAGATTTTGCTACGAGCAACACGCCCGATGTATCGCGGTCAAGCCTATGTACCAAACGGCATCCTTCTCCGAGTGCAGGGAGCATACCGTCAATATGGCGAATGGTTTTACTGCCTCCCTGTACCGCGAGGCCAATAGGTTTATTGAGGACAATCAAATCATCATCTTCATAAACCACAAGGCTGCGCATAAAACCTATATCTTGGTCAGAAACAGGCCTATCGGTTTTAATCTCTGACGGTTCTGGCAGAGGCGGGACGCGAACAATTTCGCCTGCACTGAGACGGTAATTTCCCTTGGCCCGTTTGCCGTTAACCCGTAGCTGACCTGTGCGGAGTAATTTCTCGACACGGCCATGGGCGATATGCGGAAACTGCCGCTTAAACCAACGGTCAAGGCGGGAGTCCGCATCACCAGACGTAATCTCAATTTGTTGAACACCACTCATATCGTTTTCCTGCTGACCTTACGCGGTCCCAAAGGCTTTACGGCCAAGCCACAGGCCCACCGCAATCACTAAAAGTGAGATAATAACTGATCCTAAGACATAGGTAATAAAGGCACTGATACCCTTATCGCGAACGAGGTTTATGGCGTCTAATGAAAAACTGCTGAACGTCGTAAAACCGCCCAAAAGCCCAACGCCAATAAATAATCTTGCGCTCTCGCTCCCCGCGCCTTTCAACGCCAACCACGCCACTAAAAGCCCCATGAGAAAGCTGCCGAGGATATTAGCGCTCATCGTTCCGTAAGAGAAATCATGACTACTCAGGCGGTCAATCCACAGCCCAAGCCCGTAACGGCTTGACGCGCCAATGGCCCCGCCGAGGGCAACATATAAAAGTCCGTTCATAACGACATCCTTATCCGCGCGCCTGATACGCGCTAAACGGAAGAGCGGCAAGACAATATGTCGGTGTGTTAAGAGCCTTTCGGTAAATCTAATGCTCGGGTAGGAATATCTCGCGCTTGCCGCCGCTTCGGGCTTCGCTGATCATGCCTTCTTCTTCCATACGGTCGATGAGGTCGGCGGCGCGGTTATAGCCGATGGAGAGCTTACGTTGAATATAAGAGGTCGAGGCTTTACGGTCACGAGCTACAATGGCCACGGCTTGATCAAACAGCTCGGTTTTACCGCCCGAGCTATCCCCGCCGCCGTCAAGCGCCGCGGATTCTTCAGGGTCTTCGGTGATTTCGTGCATATAATCAGGTGTGCCTTGGGCTTTAACAAAGGCGGCAATGCGTTCAACTTCACCGTCCGACACAAACGGGCCATGAAGGCGACGCGGACGGCCTGTCCCCATATACAGCATATCACCATTGCCAAGGAGCTGCTCCGCACCTTGTTCACCAAGAATGGTACGGCTATCGATTTTAGAGCCGACACGGAAAGATACGCGCGTTGGGAAATTAGCTTTAATAGTCCCTGTAATCACGTCAACAGATGGGCGCTGCGTAGCCATAATCATATGGATACCCGCCGCTCGTGCCATTTGCGCGAGGCGCTGAACCGCCCCTTCAATGTCCTTACCTGCAACCATCATCAGGTCGGCCATTTCGTCGATAATCACAACGATGTAAGGCATCGGCTCATAATGTAGCTCTTCGGTTTCGTAAGTCGGATCGCCTGTTTCTTTATCATACCCTGTCATGACCGTGCGCGTCATCACTTCGCCGCGTGCCTTCGCTTCGGCGACTTTTTCATTATAACCTGCCATATTCCGCACGCCCATTTTGGACATTTTGCGGTAACGGTCTTCCATTTCACGCACCGTCCACTTCAGGGCAACAACAGCCTTTTTCGGCTCTGTCACCACAGGCGCGAGCAAATGCGGCGCACCGTCATACACAGACAATTCGAGCATTTTCGGATCGATCATGATGAACTTACATTGCTCAGGCGTCAGCTTATACATCAAGCTAAGGATCATGGCATTAACCGCCACCGATTTACCTGAACCTGTCGTACCTGCGACAAGCAAATGCGGCATCTTCGCAAGATCAGCGATGAACGGCGTGCCGCCAATATCTTCACCCATAATCAAAGGCAGGCTTTCAGGGGCGTTCACAAATGTCTCACTCGCGAGCATATTTTTCAGCCACACGGTTTCGCGGCGGCGGTTCGGCATTTCAATACCCATCGCGTTACGGCCCGGAACCACGGCGATACGCGCCGACTGGGCGCTCATATTGCGTGCAATGTCATCAGAGAGATTAATCACGCGCTGACTTTTCACGCCAGGTGCAGGCTCAAATTCAAACAAGGTAACAACAGGGCCAGGGCTGACTTGGCCCATCTCACCTTTAATACCGTAATCTTCCAACACGCGGTGAAGCTGCTCTGATTGCCGTTGCAACATGCCTGGATCGGCGGTCGCCATGCGCGGCGGCGGCGTTTTCAATAGATCAATACCAGGAAGGATGAAATCTGATCCATCTGGAAAATGAAACTCTGGTTTTTTCGGCTTCGGTGCGCGTTTCTTCTTTGGTTTTGGTGCAACCGCTGCAGGGGTTGCGGCGGGCGTCGGTGTGTAAACAGGCGCAGGGGCTGGCGTATATACAGGCGCAGGGGCCGCATCGGGCACATGGGCGAATCGCCGCTCAAAGCCATCGCCCTGTGCAATTTCATCACCGTAATTACTATTAATTTTTCGGCTGACCCACTGAATGAGTTGATCAAGGCGCACACGGAAGGTTGCCCAAATAAGGCCTGCCGCATCAGCAATTTCAAGAAAGTCTTTTCCAACGATGCCAACATAACGGGCCAAACAAAAAGCACTTGCAACGAAAAAACAAAGCGTGACAACAAAACCAGACAAAGGAATATTCAGCGCTTCAAGTCCGCCGCGAAAGTTCAAATAAAACAGATCACCAATCCAACCGCCAAGGCCCGTTCCCATGGGCCAATATTTCGGAATGGGAAAACCCGACAACATAACGGTTCCAAAAAATATAATACCCGCAATGAGAGAAACACGACCCCATGATTGCAACTTCGTACGAACTGTTGGTTTGACGAACAAACGTCTAAGACCAACATATCCCATCATTAACGCAACCAGATAACTTCCAGCGCCCATAATTTGCATCATCCAATTTGATAGATTAGCTCCCGGATGACCTAAGATATTTTTGACTTTACCAATACCTGCCGTATCGCCTGTTGGATCATACGGGCTATATGTCATAATAACCCCAAGCAGGAGGATGCTCACACCACATGCGACCAAACCAATAATAGCCCTACGAAAAGCAGCAAGCCCTCCAATATTTGGCCCATCAACTAAGTTTTGGGCCATTGCGCTATCATAATCAGTCATCGCCATAGGGGACGGCTCCTTGGGAGGTAAATGGATTAACAGATAGTGAAGCTTAGGCGTAAACAGCCCGTTAAGAGCGTGTAAAGATTTGGGAATAAATTTAGGCTTATGCGCCCATTTGCACCATAGATTTATAAGCTCAAAGCCGCTACAGCGTGACTATGGTTAAACACGCACCACTTTATGATTATGACGCGCTGATTATAGGCGGCGGAATTGTCGGGCTAACGATGGCCCTTACGAGCGCACATCACGGCCTAAAAGTGGCCTTGATTGACCGCAATGACTTTTCCAAGCCCTCCCGCGATGGCCGCGCCTATGCGCTCTCTGCCTCTAGCCTCAACTTGTTTGATCACCTTGGTATAGAGGCTCTTCGCGCTGCCGCTGAGCCGATGGTGGACATGAAGGTCGAAGAGGCCAAGCGCGGACAGGCGCCCTCGCCGTTTAAATTATCCTTCGCCGCCGATAAACAATCTGATGAGCAAAGCGCTCCCCTCGCGTTTATGCTAGAGGCGAAAATTCTAACACGTGCTCTACAAGACCGCATCAAGACATCCTCGAATATCACGGTTATGTCTCAAGCCACCGCCGCAGGCCTAAAGCAAACCGCAGGTTTTGCAGAAATCACGCTTGAAACAGGGCAAGCCCTACGTGCGCCGCTTGTGATTGCCGCAGACGGCGGCCCGTCGCGTATTCGCCAATGGGCAGGCATCGGCGTGCGCCGCGATGATTATAATCAATCCGTTGTCGTCACCAATGTGCAATTTGAAAAGCCACACGGCGGCGTGTCACGGCAAATTTTTTATAATGGACAGCCCTTCGCTTTGCTCCCAATGACAGGCAACCGCGCGCAAGTGCCGTGGTTTGATACGCACAATGCAATCAAAGCCGCCTTAGCTTTATCTGAGGATGATTTCGTACAAGAAATTAGCCACCGCTTTCACGGGAATTACGGAAATATCTCCCTCCTCTCGCCGCGCTATAGCTACCCTGTCGCCTTGCAAGTGGCCGATAGCTACACCGCGCCGCGTGTCGCATTGATCGGAGACGCCGCGCACCAAATTAGCCCCCTGATCGGTCAAGGCCTCAATTTGGGCCTCAGAGACGCGGCCAGCCTCGCCGCCGTTTTGCATGAGGCCAAACAAACAGGGCAAGATCTCGGCGGGCCTATCTTAGGCGATTATGCCAATTGGCGCGGCATCGACGGGCGCGCTCTCGCCATGACGACTGATATGCTGACCAAACTCTACGCTATCCAGCGTGGCCCTCTCGCCCACCTTCGCCGCCTCGGTGTTGGAGCCGTGAATAAAAGCAACCCGCTGAAATCCCTCCTCGCGCTTGAGGCCACAGGGACAACGGGCACAGTCCCGCCGCTATTGCAGCCTCTATAAGGACTCACCTCTTAAACGCGGGTTTTACAGCCTTGCCTCTCGCCAAGCAGAGTTTAATCGTGTAAGGGCGCGCCCATGGTTCAGACGCTTATTGATAATCCCGCTCCAGAATTTGATACGCCGCGCGATGCGGACGGTAAAATCCTGCTTGTCGGGTTGGGCCGTAAAGCCATTGCGCATCACCTCTCCGAATTTGGTATAGACGCAAAAAAAGTACGAATGCGTACCACCCAAGTCTGGCATTGGATCTATCATTGGGGGGCGCGGGAGTTCTCTGAGATGAGCAATATCGCCAAGCCTCTACGTGAGAAAATGGCGGAGAGCTTCTCCCTCGCACGGCCCGAAATTGTCGAGCGCCAAGTCAGTGTTGACGGCACACGCAAATATCTCATTCGCATGGGACCGGGTATTGAAGTCGAAAGCGTCTTTATTCCTGATGTCTCTAAGACAGGCGCACTCTGTGTATCTTCCCAAGTGGGTTGCACATTGACCTGTAAGTTCTGCCATACGGGGACGCAAAAGCTCGTGCGAAATCTCACCCCGCGCGAGATTGTGCTGCAAGTCATTGCGGCTCGTGATGACCTTGGCGAATGGCCGAGTAGTACCAAAGACCGCAAGCTGACCAATATTGTTTTCATGGGCATGGGCGAACCTCTTTACAATACGGACTTTGTCGGCGATGCGCTCGACATTATCTGTTCTGACAATGGCCTGATGGTTGGGCGTCGCCGCATTACCGTTTCGACCTCTGGCGTTGTACCCGAGATTGTCCCGCTCGGAGAGCGCACCTCGGCTATGCTCGCCATATCTCTACACGCTGCCAATGATGATCTGCGCGAACAGATCATGCCGATTAACCGCAAATATCCTCTGGCCCAACTGCGCGACGCCTGCCTGAATTATCCGGGGCTATCGAACTCCCGCCGTATTACTTTTGAATATGTTATGCTCAAGGGCGTTAACGACCAAAAGAAACATGCCAAGCAACTCATTCGCTTCCTCGAAGGCATACCTGCCAAAGTCAACCTCATCCCATTTAACCCGTGGCCCGGTAGTCCGTATGAGTGTTCCGATTGGGAGACCATCGAAGCCTTCTCCGATATGATCAACCGCGCAGGCTACGCCTCTCCCATCCGTACTCCAAGAGGCCGAGACATCCTCGCCGCCTGTGGACAGCTTAAATCCGAATCGGAAAAAATGCGCGCCAGTGAGAAACGGAAGATGGAGAATCAGGCCCAAGGAAACGCTTAGATATTACGCTTACCTCAACCCCTCACAATATTCATCAACCCCGTTCCGACAAGAAATAGCCCAGCCAACGCCATGCCCAACGCGAAAGCCATGGCCCCCATATTGGGTTTTGATACCCCTTTTATATAAACAGAATCCGACGGGTTATCGGGATTAACATAAACTGTAGCCTTCCCGCGGTTGGGGCGGATTAATTGCCCTTTACTGTAGGGGCCGAAACCTGTGCGCTCACCCGAATAATCTTTACCCTCATATTGATAATTATAAACGATATCCGCATGCGGATTATCCACTTGGCCGCCCGTGCGGGAATACTTACTGCCTTTGGCATTCGATGAGCGAATATTAAACTGTTCAACCTGCGCCTCGACAGGAACCCAGGCCTCACTCGCTTGGCCTTGCTGGTATAATCCATAAGTATAAGGCCCTAATTTCGAGGCGAAAAAAAGACACAACGCACCGCAAAGAATTTTGATAATACCCTTCAACATTTTAGTGTCCTCATATTTTAATTCGCCCAATGGCCCCTTACTCGTAATTTTATAAAAAATGGAATCACTCCATAATTATATAGCGATAAAGATACCGTAAACGGCTGTGACAACAGCATTGCAATCCCCCTGAAAATAACCTATCAATAGGTAGATAGACTTTCATAAGGAATGGCGCGATGACGGCGACATTAAGTACACGCGACCAAATATTAGACTGCGCACAAGGCCTGATACAAACACGCGGCTATAACGGCTTTAGCTTTCGTGACATCGCCAGCGACATCGGGATTAAAAGTTCCAGTATCCATTATTACTACCCTGGCAAAACCGATCTTGCTGTCGCCGTGGCGTCCAAATACCGCTCAGACTTCACGGAAATGACCCAAGACTTGCTCGACAGTGACACGACAAGCGTGGCTAAATTACAGGCCTATGCCGATGTATTCGAAGTCACATTGAAGCATGAAAACAGACTCTGTTTATGCGGCATGTTAGCCAGCGAAGTGAACAGTGTCGAACCTGAACTCCGCGCAGAAATAAAAGCCTTTTTCGATGATCAACATAGGGTTCTAATGGACATCCTATCTGACGGTCAATCAAAGGGTGAGGTTCGCGCTGACCTTCAAACGTCCGAAACCGCTAAATCCTATCTCGCCGCACTCGAAGGCGCCATGATGCTTGCGCGCGTTAACTCAACACCGTCCGATATACAACAAACCGCCCAACAAATGATTGCGCTTATTAAAACATAAGCGAAGCGCTGTGACCGCAAGGTCATAGGCACTGACTTCATTCAGGCACGCGGAAATTTCTCGCACCTTTCGGAGCGAGTTAAAGGACAGTTTGCGAAGGTCTCCATTACGATGGCTACCGATTATCTAATGTGTTTTACGCAATGGATATCAGGCGCACTTTGAGCCTGACCTTTCCGCAGATGCAGTAAGTCCTTCGCAACGGTTAGCTTTTTCAAAGGCCTCGGACAGTGGTATGTCACGACCATCGCGCCTTAAGAACCTTTCGACTCCAAGATGTTTTGACAAGGCGTTCGGCTATTCTGGCAGGTTCGTTAAACTTGCTGATCATAGCACCAACCGTCCAACCACAATGAAGTTAACGTGCACATCACCGTCCGTGTGATCGGAACGAGATTAAGATAACGGGGTTTCAGTAACCGTGGATATATCTCGGTGTTTTTCTCACCCTCCGTTCATCCCTGCGAAAGCAGGGACCTCATTATAATCACTGTTTTTTTGCACCAAGAACAGAGACCCCTGTCGTCGTTTATTTCTGTGAAAGCAGGGGCAGGAGGTGGTGTTTCCATATACGCCAACACTAACCTTCACCCGTCACCCTCGGGCCTGACCCGAGGGTCCATCATGCGTTGCGGGATGGATTCTCGGCCAGAAATACCATAGTGGGGCCGAGAATGACGATTAGATGAAAGGTTGTAGAGACCCTGCTCTACAGCGGGGTGACGGCTTTGGTTATTATCCGTCCACTCTCACGGCTGAGCCCATCGAAGCATTCACCCCCTACTTCACAAAAGCACTGACCTTGGTGACAATCTCTTCGGAGATTTCTTCGGCGAGGAAATGAGCATTGTTTTCATAGATATGAATATCATTATCAGGGATATTAAAGGCCGCTTTTAAGGTTGGGATTTGCCCCGTTGTGAGCGTTTCATCTTTAGCCCCCCACATCACCATGACTTTGCCTTTATAGGCTGGCCATGCTGCGTGCTTCGCCGCAAGATCAACAAATAAGTCATCATTGATATTGGTAAAAAAACTATAGAGTGCGTCATCTGCGCCTTCACGCATTGGCCGGACGTAACCGTAACATTCGTCCTCCGTGAGCTTATACTCACCCTTAAGGCCAAGGTCGGAAAAAGTTCGGTCTAATATGGCCGCACTTGTCAGTTTCGCCGCGTAAGCTTTCATCAATTGCGTAACAAAGAAGCCGCTTTCCATATCTGGTTGCTCAAAGCCTTCATCGCCGACAATCGTATTTAAGACGATAAGATTATCAATCGCGTCAGGGTTTTTCTCAAGCATTTCCCACGCCACGAGGCCGCCCATATCATGCATCAGCACAGAATAATTCGTCACGCCTCTGGACGCGAGGAGCGCTTCGACGCGGCGCGCTTGAGCAGCGGCGCTATAATCCGCCTCTTCGCGCTTAGGCTTTTCGCTCGAGCCATATCCAAGGTGATCCACCGTAATGACGCGCATGTTAAGTTGTAAAGACGGGACGACCTTGCGGTACATCCATGAGGAGGTCGGCACGCCGTGGAGGAGCACAATCGTCGGTGTATCAGCCAATTGCGGGCCGTGATCAGTAAAGGCGATTTTACCGCTACCTGTTTCAAATAATTGTTGTTGCGCGCGGTGATCGCCGTAAGTCGCCGGCGCAACGTAGCTACTAGCCAAAGTGTCAGCTAATTGCGAAGGGACCGTCTTAGTTGAACATCCGCTTAATCCGAATAGCAATCCAGACAGGCCTAAGGCCAACATTAATTCTTTCATCATTCCGCCTCCTTTGACGTTCCCCATATGCGGCGCTCGGCCAGATAATCGTGGCTGCGCATTTCAATCAAGCGGCTAGCGGTGCGTTCAAATTCAAACGCGCCCGTTCCGTCCACATAAAGCTCAGTCGGTTCGACCTCTGCCGACATAATTAGTTTAGTGCGGGTTTCATAAAGCGCGTCAATCAATGTGACAAAGCGCTTGGCTTCATTGCGCATGCTCTTATCCATCTTCGGGACGTTCTCTAAAATTATGGTTTGGAAAGCTTGAGACAGGCGCAAATAATCTGCGGGACCGAGCGGTTCCCCGCAAAGACGTTGAAATTCTACGCGGGCCGTGCCTGCGGCGGTTTGCTCAAGGCACATATCGCGCCCTTGAACGGTCAAGCAGGCGATACGCGGCTCCGCGGTTCCAATCAGCCGTTTCCATGCAGCGTCAACCCCCGCCTCCGCGTCAGGGCCAAGCGGGCTATAAAAAACAGGTGCGGCAGAGAGTTGACGTAAACGGTGATCAAGCTCCCCTGCAAATTCATGAATGATCAAATGCTTTGGCATGGTTTCAATAAAGGGCATGAAAAGCTGTCGGTTCAGTCCATTCTTATACAGATCAATTGGCGGACGGTTAGAGGTCGCGACAACTACCACCCCTGCGGCCCAGAGCGCCTCAAATAGGCGCGACAAGATCATGGCATCCGTAATATCGGTGACGTGAAATTCGTCGAAACATAAGAGCTGCGCTTGAGCGGCAATGTCTTTGGCGACGGGCGCTATCGGGTCGCCTTCAATGGTTTTGCGCGCAATATTTATGCGCTCATGGACGTCGATCATAAAGGCGTGAAAATGAACGCGCTGCTTGGCCTCTGTCGGGGCCATGTCAAAGAACCAATCCATGAGCATAGATTTGCCGCGCCCAACGCCGCCCCATAGATAAAGCCCTATCGGAGGTTTCACGCGCTTCAGCAACCGAGAGACAAGCCCGCCCTTACCATTATATCCTTCAAGGCGCTCGATAAGATCATCGAGCATTTCCACCGCCCGAAGCTGCGCCTCGTCTTGAGACAACTCCCCGCTCTCAATACAGGCCAAAAGCTTCGTCGTAACCGGACCTGTCATTACACCACACCCTTCAAACGCAAAATCGCTAGTGCAAATAGCGAGAAAAAGACGACAACAAGGACGTAAAAAAGTGGCTTATTGGCAATTGGCGTGGGCTTCATAGTTACCCTTAACCCAAGCAACACACGGGGGAAAGCCTAAACCCTTGGGGATAAGTCTAAAGACTTCATTCATGTTAGGTTTAGGTTCATATACATAATGGTTAACTCCTGGTAATATTAAAAAATCACCTCCTTTAGGGAGGCTTTATTCTGGAGGATAATATGATAAAATTCATAAAAACAATGTTAGACAATTTACCTGACTGGCTCACAGGCGGGCCGATCAGCGCAATACTCATCATTGCAGCGGGTTGGGTTGTTGCGACCGCCGCGAAAATTGCTGTCGCCGCGGCGATCAACAGAACAGGACTTGGCAAAAAAGCCCAAACAACAGGTGGCAACATCGGTAAATCAATCGGTAAGGCTCTATTTTACATCATTCTATTGGTCGCATTGCTGATCGCGCTCGGTCAGTTCAAATCCCTGCAAGAACCTCTTAAGCCGTTAACTGGAATGCTAAATGGTATTCTTGGTTATGGTGGCAACCTCATTGGAGCGGTCTTGCTTCTCGTCATTGGCGGTGTGGTCGCAAAAGTTGCACAAGAAGCAACAAGCAGCACATTAGAAGCCGCACAAGTTGACCGCTTCGTTGCTAAATCAGGGCTAACAGGCGACCAACCAAGCAATGGTCTGTCCAAAGCTCTCGGTAACATTGTTTTTGCCATCCTTATCTTTGGCTTCATTGTTGCGGCCATTGACGCTTTAGGTATCGAGTCACTTTCAGGTCCTATTACAGGCATGTTAAATACGACGCTTGATTATATCCCATCTATCTTTGGTGCAGCCGTTATCCTTGGAATTTCAGTCTTTATTGGCCGCTTTGTATCAAACTTGGCACAAAGCACGCTTCCTGCTCTCGGTGTCGATAATTCCCTGAAAGCTCTCGGTAGTCTCGACGGTTCAACATCTTCAAACGTCGTTCCGTCCAAGATTATTGGTAGCATTGCGTTCATCGGCATTGTCCTCATGGGTCTCACAGCCGCCACAAATACTTTGGGCGTTCCGCAGCTTACGAATATCTTTGGTATCGTACTCGGAATTGGCTCTCGTGTTGTCTTTGGTGCGATCATCATTGGCGCTGGCGTCTTCATTGCGAACTTCATTGCAAAGATCATGACCCAAACATCGGGTGAAATGACGGGGAAAATCTTCAAATATTTAGCCATCGCTTTATTTGTTGTAATGGGACTTAACCAAATGAACCTTGGCGGCGGTATTGTTGAAACAGCGTTTGAATATAGCCTCGGCGCAGCCGCATTCGCAGCGGGTGTTGGCGGAGCCTTAGCCTTCGGTCTTGGTGGCCGTGACTGGGCGGGTAAAAAGCTCGCAAAGTGGTTTAAATAACCCAACGCAAATTTAAGGCGCGGCTATCATAGCCCCGCCTCTTAAATTAAGCCGCTCTTGTTAACGCAAGGGCGGTTTTTTTATGTGGGGGTAAGATACGTTAGATTTATCTGGCACACGCAGTTTTATAAGTAGACTTACTCCCCACCTTTTGTGGCGTGCAGGAACTCTATTTCACGCTGTTCAAAGAACGTCGGCTTAGACACTGTCTTTGACGTAGCACGCTTAAAGGCGGCAGAGGAAAATAAAGTTTCAGGCTCAATAAAATGAGACGGCCCATTCTTTGCGTTCGTAATTTCAGTTTTATTATATCCTTGAGAGACAGAGTTAGAAAACGCATAGGCTTCACTTGTGTGAACTGCGAAAAAATACACATCTCTTTGAACAACATAAAGATAGAAATTAGGTTTCAAATCAGGCTCATATTGCGGATCATAATATTCTTTAATGTCACGTCCTAAAACCGCTTCAAATTCACGAATAAGATCTTTAAATCTGGCAACTTTATGCGCATATGGCGGCCCACCCTGAATATCATCTACTTGCTGCGGCGAAGCTACGTAAACATAGACTGGAACGTCGACTGCCCCCATAAACGGGTAAGTCCCCGTCTTCTCATGATATTCAATCAACAAATTTCCATAATATTGTAAATGTTTCAGCCGAATAATATCAGCATCTTTTTGAAAGTTTTTAAGTGCTGCACTTACACTTGGGGCAACGTCTGAATCTGTTTTTGAGTTCACCCTTGAATTAATATCTACAGGAGATTCTGTGCCCGATCCTGTACAAGCTGTGAGCATAAGAGCGGTAAGAAACCCAAAAATGCTTTTTTTCATTAAACCACCACCTCCGAGATCGATTGTAATTTTTCGCGGTCGGTTAACGCCGCTTCGGGGAGGGCGATGAGCGTTTCTATTCGCGCACGGCAAAGGTCATAGACCTCTTTAAAGGCTTGCTGGCGGGCCGCGAGGGGCTCCACATGCGCAGGGTCATGGGCGGGCCAATGGACTTTGACGTGACCGCCGGGGAAAATAGGACAGACCTCATTCGCGGCATTATCGCAGACGGTAACGACGATGTGCATCTCTTCACCGTCTTTAAAGACGTCCCACGATTTAGAACTATAGCCCGATACGTCATGACCACGGCGGATAAGCTCTTTCAACCCGTCAGGGTGCGGCTGTCCGCTGGGGTGGCTCCCCGCTGAAAACCCGCGAAAGCGCCCCTCCCCCAGATCATTCATCAAGGCTTCGGACAGGATGGAACGCGCCGAATTTCCCGTACATAGAAAAAGAACATTGATCATGATATCACCTAACGGAATTGCAAAATGTGTTAAAACTGCTTAAAGCCTGATTGAAACTTAGGGTCAACCACCATGCATATCATTGAAGAGCTTATTGCAGAACGGGCGACGAAATTGATGTCGCGCAAATATCTCTTCCCGGTGATCCGCCCCCTGCTCTACCGCCTCCTCGCCTATGACGCCGCCGTTTTCATGGCCGACGCTATGGAGGATAAAACGGGGAATGAATGTTTCCAGATGATGTCAGAGCGGCTAAATCCGCGTCTTGGGATAAAGGGACTTCATAATATACCCGAGAAAGGTCGCTGCGTCGTGATCGCTAACCACCCCACAGGTTTGGCGGACGGCATGGCAGTTTACCAAGGCCTTAAAGACCGCCGCCCTGATCTCGTATTCTTAGCCAATGCCGATGCCTTGCGCGTCATGCCAAAATCTCGCGACCTGATCATTCCCGTCGAATGGGTAAAAACCAAACGCAACATGGCCAAGACACGCCAGACGCTTGTTGATATGCGCGCAGCTTTGAATGAGGAGCGCTGCCTTGTTATTTTCCCGTCTGGCGCTCTGGCCCAAATGACGTGGCGGGGCCTTGTTGATAGGCCGTGGGAAAGTTCTGCGGCGATGGTGGCGCGTAAATATAACGCCCCCATTATTCCGTTGCATTTAAAGGCGCGCAATAGTTGGCTTTATTATTTCTTTGCTAAAATTAACGGAGAGCTACGCGATATCACCTTGTTTCGCGAGTTGCTCAATAAGCGCTATCAACCGTTTCAACTGACATTTGACGACGCTATCGCTTCTAAAGATATTGCTAAAAATGCAGATGAGGCCACGGCGCAAATCCGCGCTATTGTTGAACGTCTTTAGCCCATAAAAAAACCCCGCGAAACGCAGGGTTTGATTAAACGATATCAAAGAGCCCTTTAAGAGCGCTCGACCATCATCTTCTTAATATCGGCAATGGCCTTGGCTGGGTTTAGACCCTTAGGGCAAACATTGGCGCAGTTCATAATCGTGTGACAGCGGTAGAGCTTGAACGGATCGTCTAGCTTCTCAAGCCGTTCTTCGGTCGCATCATCGCGACTATCCACAAGCCAACGGTAGGCTTGAAGCAGCGCGGCTGGGCCGAGGTAACGATCGCCATTCCACCAATAGGACGGACAAGAGGTCGAGCAAGAGGCACACAGAATACACTCATAATATCCATCAAGCTTATCGCGGTCTTCAACAGATTGCTTATGCTCGGTTTTCATCTCGGCTTCATTCGTATGAAGCCACGGTTCGATCGAGGCATATTGCGCATAGAATTGTGACAAGTCAGGCACAAGGTCGCGCACAACAGGCATATGCGGCAGAGGCGCAATCGTAATTTCTTTGCCAGAAACATCGGCAATCGCCTTGGTACAGGCGAGCGTATTGCGGCCACCAATATTCATAGCGCAAGACCCGCAAACCCCTTCGCGGCAAGAGCGGCGGAAGGCGAGCGTTGGGTCAATTTCATTTTTGATCTTAAACAGAGCGTCAAGTAACATTGGGCCACACTCATCAAGATCAATTTGATAGGTATCCCAGTAAGGGTTACCGCCACCTTCAGGATCGTAACGGTAGATTTTGAAAGTTTTCATTCTCGCGCCCCCTGACGCGACAGGCCATGCCTTGCCTTTACTGACTTTCGAGTTTTTTGGCAGTGTCAACTGAACCATAGTGCAACCTTTATATAATACAGGGTCTGTATATATCATTGAGTCCGCGTGACAAAGCCTTTTTGCTATTTAATCTTCATCATTGCGGGGACTCGCGTCGGTCGGTGTGAGTGTCACCGCCTCTGTTTTTGCGTACCAATCCAGATCACGTGTCAGGTACATCGTCAAAGCAATCAATAAAAAGCAAACAATCGCACTCGTTAGCAAGGAAACACCCTGTACCCTCAAGAGTAAGAACATGAAACCATAGACGCTTGTGAAGATCACGCCGTAACGCACAGCATAGCCAAATTTCCCGAAACTCGTGGCCGCATAAAGCGCCGTTAATGACACGGTGGCGGCGGCCGATATGACAAACCCGAGATTAAACCCAATATGCTCAGAAAAGGCGAGCAAAAGCAGATAGAATACAGTCTGAGCCAAACCAACAAGGCCATATTGCGCGGGATGGATTTGCACAGAGAGAACCAATTCAGACAGGAAAAAGGTTAAGAACACCATGCCGATGAAAAATATACTATATTTCAAGGCCCGGTTTAAAATCCGGTAAGAATTAAGCGGAGTGACGAAGTTAACTTGCAAGGTTCGGTCCGCTGATGTCAGTGCGAGCATATTATCAGCAGGGCCATGAGCGGCAATGCCACGGGCTAGGAACGGGATGCTCCAATGTGCCGAAAATCCCTCATCATTTGTTGTGAAATCCGTCGGGGGGAAATGTCCCGAAAAGCCAGGATGCGGCCAATCGGACTTAATCTGCGCTTGTGTCGATTGTGCGAACGGCGGGACCGATAAGCTTTGCGCGCCTGATAGGCGGAAACTCACACTGATATCGCCTGATAGAATTTGTGGCAAGATATCTCCGACCGGCACATAAAGAAATGTCAAATGACTATTAAATTGCAAACCACGCGGGGCCGATTTCTCAACAATTTTATCGTCAATCACTTCAATATCGCAACAGGCTGTCGCCGTCTTAAGCCGCGTTGGGCGGAAGGTAAAATACTGGCCATTGGACAGTTCAAGAACCGGATCAGACAGCAGCCCGCGCGGATCGCTAATCGCGATAAATATCGCCGCTTCGTCCATATTAAAAATCCGCCCTTCAAGCCCGTCAAGCTCACTCAGGGCGGGAAATCTAGCCGTCAGATCCGCCTGTCCTTGATAGGTAGGAACTTTAAATAAAGCCCGTTTTCGCGAGATCAATTTCATATCCTCGAAACTAGCCATGCCTGTTTCAGGATAGATGACATATTGGCTTGCATTCGGCTTATAATCCAATGGATCAAGCGCCGCGTTTTTAAGGCTACGTTCCGTCCAAGACGGGACGACTAAGACGGGGCCAACGACCCTCTGCGCGCCGCCGTAACGTTTCGAGACGTCGACAACGGCTTGATCCGCTCGATCAGAGCGCTCATAAACAATGTCGGAAATTATCATGGCAGGTATAGCCATCAAAATAACTAAGCCAGCTAGTATGATAAGTTTAAGGCTATAAGATTTTGAGTTTAATAGTTTCATCACGAACCTCCATCAAGATTGATAGAGTTCGAATGATCGTGAACTACGGCCGTATAATGGTTAAAATAAGCCCCGCGAAAGGTCTTTCCTCGACCAAATTAGGTTAAGCTGTCAGCATCCGTTGAAAATCAGGGAAGACAACATCGTCCTCTTTCACAGGTTCAGAAATCATGAAGCGTAGATCTTGAGGATTACAATTTATTTGACGCGCCAAGTCTGAAACTACCCGCCGCCTTTGTATAGGAGAACAGGTTTCAAGCACACGTTCAGCCCCAGACACAAACTTCTTGATAGGTGTATCATCCTGTGGATCAATATTTATAATCTGAGGTCTATTTAAAAAAAGTATCATAAAACACCCGCTTGTTTTTTAAGCGTCCTCGCCTGCACTATTATGAGTTAAAAACATTCTTTTCGTAAGATAAAGCAAAAAAATATATTTGCATTGAAAACACTACATATGTTCAATTTAAGAGCGGTTTTTTCTATAATAGCACGACATTTAATTTATCAATCGCTATATGAGAAATTTTTTCACCTTTAAGTTAAAAAAAAAGGCCGCCACAGGCGACCTAAATCTATTCACTTATAGTTAAATATTTAGCTCTTTAATAAACCCGCTTCTTCGGTTTAATATATTCGATACCATCCGTCATCGTATAATCATGAACAGGGCGGTAGTCGATTTTGACTTTATTCGTCTCACCATTATACCAAGAGAGCGTGTGCTTCATCCATTTTTTGTCATCACGGTCACCAAAGTCTTCATGGGCATGTGCACCACGGCTTTCTTTGCGGTTTTCCGCAGACGCCATAGTCACGCGCGCTTGAGCGACGAGGTTATCAAGCTCTAACGTTTCCATCAAATCCGTATTCCAGATCATCGTCTTGTCCGAAACAGAGACATCTTTGATTTGCTCCGCAATCGCTGTGACTTTCTCGAGACCTTCAGCCATGCTCTCTGCTGTTCGGTAAACAGAACAATGAACCTGCATAGTTTTTTGTAGATCAAGGCGAATATCGGCCGTTTTCTTTGAGCCGCTTGCATTGCGGAATTTCTCAAGACGCGCGAGCGAAGCGGCGCCTGCATCAGCAGCCAATGGTTTTTGCTTAAGGTTTGGCGTGCATGTTTCCTTCACGCGCAGACCCGCCGCGCGGCCAAAGACAACCAAGTCGATCAGCGAGTTAGAGCCGAGACGGTTCGCCCCGTGAACTGACACACAAGCCGCTTCTCCAACGGCCATCAAGCCTGGGACAACCTTATCAGGATTATCGCCTTCTTTCGTTACCACTTCGCCGTGATAATTTGTCTGCACACCGCCCATATTATAATGGCAAGTTGGCAGAACTGGAATCGGCTCTTTCGTCAGGTCAACGCCTGAGAAAATCATCGCAGTTTCGGAAATTCCCGGCAATCGAGAGGCGAGAATTTTGGGATCAAGATGATCAAGATGAAGGAAGAGATGGTCTTTATCTTTACCCACACCTCTGCCTTCGCGAATTTCCATCGTCATAGCACGGCTAACAAGGTCGCGCGGCGCGAGATCTTTCACGGACGGCGCATAGCGTTCCATGAAACGCTCACCCTCAGAATTGGTTAGGTATCCGCCCTCGCCGCGTGCGCCCTCAGTAATCAGGCAACCCGCACCGTAAATTCCAGTGGGATGAAATTGGATAAATTCCATATCTTGCACAGGTAATCCTGCACGCAATACCATCGCATTACCGTCGCCAGTACAGGTATGAGCAGAGGTCGCAGAGAAGAACATACGTCCGCCGCCGCCCGTAGCGAGGATAACCGTTTGAGCGCGGAAACGGTGCAATGTACCATCATCGAGCTTCCAAGCTGTCATACCGCGGCAAACGCCGTCTTCCATGATCAGGTCGAGCGCGAAATATTCAATAAAGAACTCGGCCTTATTGCGAAGGCTTTGCCCGTAAAGCGTATGAAGCATGGCGTGACCTGTTCGGTCTGCTGCCGCGCAAGTCCGTTGCACAGGCGGGCCTTCGCCCATTTCAGTTGTGTGACCGCCGAAGGGACGTTGGTAGATTTTGCCCTCTTCGTTGCGAGAGAATGGCATTCCCCAATTTTCTAGCTCGTAAACCGCCTTTGGCGCTTCGCGGCAAAGATATTCAATCGAATCTTGGTCACCGAGCCAATCTGACCCTTTAACCGTATCATACATATGCCAGCGCCAATTATCTGGCCCCATATTGCCGAGCGAGGCCGCGATACCGCCTTGCGCCGCAACTGTATGAGAGCGGGTCGGGAAAACTTTGGTGACGCAGGCTGTTTTAAGCCCTGATTGCGCCGCACCGAGTGTCGCGCGTAGGCCAGAGCCACCCGCGCCAACCACAACAACATCATATGTATGGTCAATCCATTTTTGATCTTTAGCGCACATGTAATTATCCTAAAAATGCCATCTTAACGACGGCGTAAACAGTGGCAGCCCAAATAAGAAACCCAACGGCTTTATTAGCGAGCAAAGCGAAAGATTTTAGCCCGCCGTCGAAATAATCCATGACCACTTCGTCAAATTCTAATTTACAGTACCAAATTGCAGCCGTGAAAAAGGCTAGAAAACCAAGACCGGCGACAGGCGTACTGAGCCAGTCAGTGAAGCCTTGTGACTGATTACCAATGGCCCGCACCGCACTAAAGACCGCGAAAGGCAAACCAATAATCAGCCCCCATCCAACATATCCATGAAGTTTATGATGTTTTGTTCCGTGACTCGCCATTAGATTGCTCCCGTCGCAAAGACTGTTGTCGCAGTGGCTAAGATGACCGACACAAGAATCATGACGTATGTCAGGCTATTGTTCTTGTCTGGGTCAAGCATCGCGCCTTGATCCCACACCGCATGACGGAGTTGCGCCAAGGCCATAAAGATAAAAGCAAACAAAAAGATGAAAAGGCCTATTGCTCCGAGTGGGCTAAAAATAAGCCCTTCAAGAGGTAATTCCCCTGCCATTGCAAGAAATAGCATGCCAACACCCACTATAATGACCGCCACATAGCAAATGATTGCACAGGCGCGGTGTAATATTGAACTTAACATTGCCGGATGCCAACGCCAGATTTGCAAATGCGGCGACATAGGACGCGAGTCTTTCCAAGGTGCAGCCATAAATTTCGTCTCCTACCCCATGGTTTTAGGGCTATAATAACAATTACAAACAAACTAGCCATGCAAGCGCAGCTGTCAATATTCAAAACAATTTAAACTTATTGTCGAGTGCCGTATCGTCGCACGTGCCGTGCAACGATACGGCACTTGTAGTACAGTGAAAAGAAGACTAAGGCATAATTTAAAATTAAACAAAGCGCATAGATATAGAGCCTCATTTGTCTATTAATCATTATATCACCGCCCTCGGGGCCGTTTTACTTTTGAGTACAAACGCCACAAATAGCTGGGCACAATCAGACCCTGCTGGTTTTTGTCCAAACGGGCAGTTGAGTGTCGAAGACGGTGTGCAAATATGCCATGAGCTTGACACGCTCAGTAAAATCATTGCTGACATGGAGCGTATTGATCTAAATAACAACCCGCTTCTAGCTGGGAGTGAAGGCGACAGGGATGCCTTACGAGAGCTCCCCGATATTAGTCCCGAGGCGGTCGCAATCTTTAATGATAAGATTATAGAGCTTCAGGCGCGTCACGCCGCCCTCGCGAACGTACAATATGATTCAAAAAACCAATTGAATTATGACCTTCTAGGGTTTGTTTTGTCGCAAAGAACAAACCTCATCCCTTATGACATGAGCCGCATTCCTTTTACGAACGATAGCGGCTTTTTTAATGAGCTGAGTTATATCGCCCGCCAAACACGGTTTAACACGGTCAGTGATTATGAAGCCTATGCCGCGCGGCTGACTAAATTACCAAAATTTTTCAGCCAACACCGCGCGAATATGCAAAGGGGGATAGAAACAGGATTTACGGCGTCCGTAGAAATTGTACCGGGCATTATTGACGTCATTGAAACTCTATCGGAAACGCCTGTAACCGATCATCCGTTTTTTTTACCCTTCACAAAATTTCCAGACTCGATTTCCAGCGACGATCAAAAACGACTCAAAAACCTAGGCGTCGCGGCCATGGAAAGCGCCGTCATACCAGCTTATGAAAACCTCTTCAAATTTTTTGAAAAAAACTACCTCCCTGCTGCGCGCAAACAACCCGGTTTGAGCGCCGTTGCTGGCGGCCGAGATATATACCCAGTCCTCGTCAAACATTTTACAACACTTGAATTAAGCCCTGATGAGGTTCACCAAATCGGTCTTAAAGAAGTCAGCCGTATTCGGTCTGAAATGGACATTATCATACGCGAAGATTTGGAATTTGACGGAACCTTCGCTGAATTTTTAGATTTTCTACGAACAGACCCGCAATTTTATGCCACCTCCGAGGAAGAGCTTTTAAAAGAAGCCGCATGGATGGCGAAACAAATTGACGGACAAATGCCAAAGTTTTTTGGAACACTTCCACGCTTATCTTATGGGGTTATCCCTGTGCCAAAAGAAATCGCGCCAACTTACACAACAGGTCGTTATTGGAATGGGAATGCGGCGCAAGGCCTCGCAGGTAATTATGTCGTTAACACATATGATTTATCTCAACGCCCGCTTTATAACCTTCCCTCCCTAACCCTTCACGAAGGTGTTCCGGGCCACCACCATCAAATTAGTCTTTCGCAAGAATTAAAAAATGTTCCGAAATTTCGTCAAACGCTTTATCCAGGAGCTTTTGGTGAAGGATGGGGGCTTTATGCTGAAAAGCTAGGAATTGAAATGGGCTTGTATAAAACGCCCTATGAAAACTTTGGACGCTTAACCTATGAGATGTGGCGTGCTTGCCGGCTTGTGGTTGATACGGGATTACATTGGAAAGGCTGGACACGCGAACAAGCTGAAGCCTGTTTTTTCGAAAATTCAGCTCTCGCTCCGCATAATATACGTACAGAGGTCGAACGCTATATAAGCTGGCCCGGTCAGGCCCTCTCCTACAAAATCGGAGAGCTTAAGATTTTAGAATTACGCCGCAGAGCTGAGGCCGCCCTTGGACGAAACTTCTCTATTCGAGAGTTTCACGACGCCGTCCTCCTTGACGGGGGTGTACCGTTAAACATCTTAGACGCTAAGATTAACCGTTGGATTGAAGAAAAAATATCGTCACATTCTGTGGTGACGTCAAATAGCAGTCCTATAATTGGTCAAGACGCCAATCCATAAAACAAAAGAAACCTCGACCTTTTAATAAAAGATCGAGGCTATCCCCCATTTTACCCTATCTGGGCCGTAACATCACCCTCCATGGAGGGTGAGTTAAGTCTTAAAAGCGGTAACGACCGCGTATCTGAACAGGAACTGTCCATGCGCCGCCACCATTATTCGTGCCAGCAAGCGGTACACCAGCGCCGAGGACTGACGTATCTGTATCTAAACCACCCGTGTAACGAATGCCAGATTCAATACCAACTGTAAAACGGTTGAACACGGGTGTTTCAATTCCGACTAAGCCTGCAGCGGTTGGAACCCAAGTCCCTTCATAAAAGGGCGTCGTGCCCGCTAAAGCAACGGCATTTGCATCGGAATTAACAAAATCGATACTCTTTACCCGCGCCGCGCCGACCTTACCTTCAACATAGGGACGGATTGAATTTATGAGCGGAACACCGACAGGACGTGAATATTGACGAAGGCCAAGCTCAGCGCCGTAACGCTCATAATCACTAAATGTCCCTCGAACAGTTTCACCGTTTACAATACCAAGGTCTCTCTCGTTACCATTTGCGTTACCGTAAAAAATATTACCTGTAACTTTACGGTTTGGATTTAGCGCATAAGATGCACCTAAGTCATAACGAATACCGTCATCAAATACATCACCAAATGACTGCACCGTGGACGTTGTGCCGGGAATATCATTGATTTCATCTCCGCTAATGGCATCGCCACCGATGAAGAATTCTGGGCCTACAGCCGCTTCAACATTCCAACGGCTTAGAGTTTTACCACCGACACAACAGTCGTTACTAGCGCTCTTTTGCTGGTTGTATTGACCATACTGAGGCGTAGTCTGTGTTTTTTCCGTGCCTATCCCTAACCATGTACATCCTGACAATCCAATGGCAGCGACACCTAGTAAAAGTTTTTTCATTTCCTCGTCCCCATGTTTCAAATTGGCACAATTGCCGTTGATTGAGAATTTCATGGAAAAACTTGCAATATTCGAACCAACTTTTACGCAGGCAAAAAAAAACCCAGAACAAGTCTGGGTTTTGATCACTATGTGTTAGTTACTTGTTTAGAACGAGACACGTCCACGTAGACGTACAGGAACTGAGATACGATCTTCAGTCGACGCTGTATTTCCGTCAAGACCATCTTGCCAACGAAGGCCCGCCTCGGCGCCCACGGCAAACGCAGGACCGACTTGCCATTCGGCACCAACGACACCAGAGGCTGTTGGGTTCCATCCGCTATCGATAAATTCGAAAGGAGCATCCGTTCCACCTGGGCTTGAGAAAGCAGCCGACGAGAATGATACGTCAACACTATTGTTTCGTATTGCACCTGCTGTTGCACCAACGTAAGGGCGAATACCTGTCACGCCATTACCGAAACTCCCGACATATTGACGGACACCCGCTTCAAATTTTAATTGCTCCAGATCAGTGAAGGACGCAGTTACCGGAGACGCTGTAGAACCAGCCGGTATATTAATAGGGCCTGTCACATTTTGCGGCGTTGCAAATTCAAATGCGCTACCAGCCTCGACTGAATCATTACCATCGGCTTCAGCATATCCAAAACGTGCAAGGATAGTTGTATTCGGGCTAATGTCATATGTAGCTGCGATATCGTATTCAACAGTTTCATCGAACGCATCATTATAGCTAAAGGCCGGTGTTTCACTGACTACACGCGTAGTTGATAAACCGCCTGCGCCGTCTGTCGCAAAGCCAAAGCCATTACTTGTTGTTTCATCGCGTGTCGGTGAGAGATCACCTGTCCCAAAGAGGCTCGTGCCAAAACTTGTACCAATACCAGCTTCAATGCCGAAAGGTTGAGATTTTCCAACGACTCCGCATCCATTGCCGTTAAATCCACCGCCGTTAAATCCAGGCGCACATCCTGCTGAACCACCGTAGACGGGATAAGGTTGCTGAACATATACGGGTTGACCTTGTACAGTTTGAACATTTGCACCGCCATATTGACCACCCGCAACGGCTGAACCGTAAGGGGCTGCAGATCCTAATGTTGTCGCTGTTTGACCATATCCGACCGCACCGTTATAACCCGAAGTACCGTAACCAGCCGCTTCGTAAGATCCACGAAGACCTTGAACACCTGTTTGTGAGCCGTAGCCTGTTGCGTAACCTGCTGTATAGCCTTGTCCATAACCAGCACCTTGCTGTCCATATCCGGCTTGACCATGTTGTCCGCCAGCGACGCTATAACCGCCTGCCGCGCCACATCCAGCTGCCTGATATCCTTGTGCTTGATATGCTTGTCCTTGATATCCCTGCGTTTGGTAAGCTTGGTTTTGTAGGTTATAGCCATTGCCATATCCACCTTGCGAACCACAATTTGTAGCTGATTGACCATTAAATCCATATGATCCAGATTGGGAACCCCCACCGAACCAAGTACATCCTGACAGCGCTATTGCTGAGACTGTGATAAGTACGAGACGCATTATGCCTCCCTCCCTGTAATTACTTTGTTGCCTCTGTATAACCACAACTTGTTTAAGAAATCGTTTTTACAGCCGAAACAATATGTTAAGCTCTTGCTAGGCTAAAAATTATAGCTTCCACGGATTGTGAACGGGATAGATATATTATCATCCCCCTTAACATCATTGACATCATCACGCCCACCTTCGAACTTTACGCCCGTTTCAAAAGCTATGGCTGTTCGTTCTGTCGCCTGCCATTCAAGGCCTGCCGTAACCGTTCCTGTTGGAACCCACTGCGAGTCGAATAGCGCTACGTCATCAATAACGGCGCCGCCCCGATTAGGCAGAGCATCGAAAAATTCTAAGGTCGTTCCGCCACTTTCAAACGCGCGTTCAAGGAATAATTGTGACTGTGTGACACCGACTGTCTGGCTATTATAGCGTGCAGCACCGACAGCACCGCCAACAAATGGCGTGATGGTCGTATCCGTAGTTTTTGTTAAAATCGGGCTTAAATAGTGACGCGCACCCGCTTCAAGATCAATTCTTTCAAGATCACTAAATTCAAAATCAAACCTTGCGACATCAACATTTGGAATGAACCCGATATTCGTCGAGGTACCCGTGGAAGGAAAATTACCCGTCTCCGTAACAACACCCGTAGTTGGATTGGTGATAGTTTCTGGTGCAAATGTCTCAATATCATCAATGCGTCGCAATTCAGCCTGAACGACAGCCGATGAGCGCTCACCTTCCGCATAAACGTAGCCCGCATTAGCAAAAAGGGTCGTTTTCGGCCCAACAATATATTCAAATCCGCCGCGTATATTTAACGGCGTACTGTAAGCGTCTTCAAAAGATATATTACCCTGTCTGACTTGCTCGACTACAGATGTATATGTTGTATCGGTGACAACACCACCGCTAGGCGTACCTGACGTAGATCCTTCGCGAAAATTATTCGGATTATAACTCGTTGATGGCAATAAGGCGCCATTATCGGCCAAATTTATAAGATCGCCTGAAATACTTTTTTCACCGCCAAGGTATAGTTGACCCCGTAAACGCGGACGGCGCGGCTTGTTTTTATCAGAGACATGATAATCCGTTGAGGTGCGAACGGCGCTCGTATGGCTACCGAAGCCGCCCGTCGCTGTATTTGCACCGTAGCCCGCAGAAAAATTGGGTTGTTGTGGGAAGTTCCCATATTGCCCACCTGACGTCGCAATCGTCACTTGAGTTGGATCACAGCCCCGTGGAACCGCTTGTTGTGCATGATAAACCTGACATGGTCCTAATTTATTGCCATGACCACGGGCTTGAGCTTGTGAAGTCCCATACTGCCCGTAAGCATTCTGTCCTTGGTGTTGTTGGGACCCTGCCCCACCAAACCATGAACAGCCAGCTAATAAAACAGCACTAGAAACAGTTGTAAGTAACAGACGCATAAATTCCCGCTCCGACGCACATTTGCGATATGGTTAACGGGATTCATGCCCTGCTTTGCTTAACAAGGTGTTTATTTACTAAAAAAATCTCATTTTAACACATGTTTTGATTAAATCAGCGCATTTACGCTTTCAGGAGGGCGTCCCAAGATGGCCTTTTCGCCTTTAACCACGATCGGGCGCTCAATAAGCTTTGGATTCTCGGCCATCGCTTTAATCAAGACGTCCGCATTTTGTTCATCCTTTAGCCCAAGCACTTTATATATAGCCTCCCCTTTGCGCATTAGAGCGCGCGGATCATCAAAACCGAGCTTTTTCAACAAGGATTTGATCTCCTCCGCGGAGGGCGGCGTCTCAAGATAGAGAATAATATCAGCCGTTTGCCCTGCGGCTTCAATCAAACCGAGCGTTTGGCGAGACTTCGAACAGCGTGGATTATGATAAATCGTCAATGACATGACAGCTCCTTATTGCATTTTCGTCTGATATATAGTCGTAAGACATATAATGAAAACGGTTCTTTTAATATCCTCTTTCCTCAGCGCCTCCCAAGTAGGCGCAACCGCCAGTGCTTTTTGCTTGCGCCGGTTAGGGTTAGACGTTGTGATACTGCCCACAACCCTCTTTGGACGCCACCCTGGATGGGGCGCTCCCGGCGGGCACGCTGTACCTGCAGCAACGCTTTCGGACATGTGGACAGCCATCGCCGCTCAAAACATAGAATTCGACGGTATCATGACGGGCTATATGGCGGCTGAGGATCATATTGATCTGGCGGTCAATATTATAAAGGACGTTCGGGCGGTTAATCCCGCAACCTTAGTCCTAGTTGATCCCGTTAAAGGCGATGATGGGCGACTTTATATACCCGAGCCGCGCGCGAAAGCCATTGCAGAGCGACTCGTTCCCAAAGCCAACATTTTGACACCTAACCTTTATGAGCTTGAAGTTTTGACGGGACGGTCTTTAACAAGTCTCGCAGAGATTATAAGTGCCGCCAGAGATATTGGCTCTGACGTGCTTGTAACATCCGTCCCGAAAGACGGACAAATTGGCGCCCTGTGGGTCAATGCCCAATCCGCGACTTATGTCGGCCATGACAGCTTTAAAACCGTTCCCAACGGCGGCGGTGATAGTCTCGCCGCTTTGTTTCTCGCCCGAAGGCTACAAGGCATGCCCCCACGCGCCGCCCAACAACAGGCTGTCAGTAGTATTTTCGATATTTTATCCGTAGCACGCCACGGACGGTATAGCGAACTTCCCCTCACCCAATATCAAGCTAAGCTCTCGCAGCCCAAATTGCTGGACATTCAGGACATATTATCATGACCGACACACCCTTCACCCTCAAGGGCGACTCCCAATTCAATCCCGTTATAGATGTTTTCAAAACATCTTTCGAAACGGGGCAAGACATCGGTGCAAGCTTTGCTGTCTACAAAGACGGCCAACCGCTGATCCATTTGCTCGGGGGGTGGGCGGACAAAAAGAAAACTACGCCTGTAACAGCTGAGACGTTATTTTCTGTCTTCTCATCAGGCAAAGTTCCCGCTGCCCTCGTCATGGCATGGCTCGTCGATCAAGACCGTATTGGCTATGATCAGCTTGTCTCGTCTTTATGGCCAGAATTTACTCAAAACGGCAAAGAGGCGGTCACCATCGGGGACATGCTCTCCCACCAGACGGGCCTAACAGGGATTACAAACCCCGAATGGACGCCTGCTGATTGGTTTGATTGGGATAAGACCATCAATGAGCTTGCGGCCCAAGCCCCTATTTTTACGCCAAAGTCTGCCTCTGGCTATCAACCCGTAACCTATGGTTACCTCATCGGAGAAGTAGCCCGCCGTGCCGATAAAGATCAGCGCACCCTCGGCACAATATTGCGCGAAGAGATTTGCCACCCCTTTGATTTGGATATTTGGATTGGCCTGCCAGAGAGCGAGCATGAGCGCTGCGCACAGATGCAAAAGCCGAAAGCTCTCGCGGACCTAGGCGAGATGAACGCGGCGACGAAAGCCGCCTTTATGAACCGCTGGTCATCACCGGGCGGCCAAGGTATTGCCGCGTGGCGCATGGCCGAAATCGCGGGTTCAAATTGCCACGCGACAGCCGATAGCCTCGCGCGCCTGATGCAATCTCTCAATGATGGCCTGGTCGGGGACGTGCGGTTATTTGCAGAGGACATTCCTGAAAAAATTAAGGCCTCTCGTATCAGTGGCCCTAACCTTGTCTTGCCATTTGATCTGACCTTTGGCGCGGGCGTTATGCACAATAGCCCCAATTTCTATTTTGGCCCCAATCCCGAGACATTAGGCCATAGTGGATGGGGCGGCTCTTGCGTTTTCGCAGATCCAGCTACAGGCTTAAGCGGGGCATACACGATGAACCGCCAAGACAATTCCTTGCTCGGCGATCCAAGGCCGGTCGGTTTAATTAACGCGCTGTATGAGTGCCTTTAAGCTGTACTGACGGGATACTTTATCACAGGGCTGCCGAGGCTTTCCGCCGCGTCGATGATTGTTTTCTCCGCATCGTTAGAGGCGTATAATCGCTATTTGGTCTTAAATGAATAATTGGTATGCGCAAAACCTGCACCAATCACGGACAATTGATATAGTGATTTAGAGATTTTGGTCTAAAATGAAAAAAATCTTAGGACTTCAAAATGGTGCGCTTTCTCTTTCGAACTTTGTTTATCACGGCAGCTTTCGTTGCAACGCCGACCAGTCTGGCTAAAGACTTATCTCCGACGAAACCGCCGAGTAAAAATTTTAAACTAAAAGGATGGACGCTTACACTTCCAACAGATCTTGATAAAAATGGGAAAGCCGATCTCATTAAAGAAAAATATCTGAGCAAAGATTTTGAAGCCAAACCTTTCTTTTACACAGGTGGGGACGGCGGGATGGTTTTCGCCTCACCCATCAAGGGCGCTAAAACCTCTAAAAACACAAGTTATACGCGGTCAGAACTGCGCGAAATGCTGCGCAAAGGTAATACGGATATTAAAACAAAAAACAAAGACGGCACCCCCAACAAGAACAATTGGGTGTTCTCAACTGCGCCAGAAAGAACTCAGAAAACAGCAGGCGGCGTTGACGGCGTCATGGAAGCGACACTCGCCGTAAACCGCGTCACAACCACAGGCTCGGACAATCAAGTGGGCCGTGTCATCATTGGACAAATTCACGCTAAAGATGATGAGCCAATTCGTCTCTATTACCGTAAATTACCGGGTAATGAAAACGGGGCGATCTACGCGGCGCATGAAAGCAAAAGCGTTCCTGATGATATTTATTATGACATTATCGGTAGCCGTTCTAAGTCAGCCGCGAACCCCGAAAACGGTATCGCTTTAAACGAAAAGTTTTCTTATAAAATTGATGCGAAGGGTCACACGCTCGACGTCACAATTTATAATGCAGCGGACGACATTATTGGTGAGACATCTATTGATATGACAAATAGCGGCTATGACGTCCCTGATGATTACATGTATTTTAAGGCGGGTGTTTACAATCAAAACAAAAGCGGCGACCCGACCGATTATGTGCAAGCGACATTCTACAAATTAGATGTAAGCCACGATAAATACCGTAAGAAAAAATAGGGCAAAGTTAGAGGTAGAAACGTCGAACTATAGGCTTAACTACCCTCAAATCCCAACAGGACATTCGCGGCATTGTCGCCAATTTCCGCCACGCCGTAACCGCCTTCCATAATAAACACTGTCGGCAATCCAAGGTTTGCCACGTCTGCACCGACCGTAAGGTAATCGGCAGTCTTAAGCTTAAACGTACTAATCGGGTCATGCTCATATGTATCGACCCCGTTGGACACAACTAACGCGTCTGCGCCGAACTCTACAATCCTTTGCGCCGCATCTTTCAGAGCCTCTCGCCAAATAGCAAACCCTGTCTTAGGCGGGAGCGGGTAATTATAATTAAAACCATCTCCAGCGCCTTCTCCCGTCTCATCTTTATAGCCCCAAAAATAGGGAAATTGATAATCTGGATCACCGTGAATAGAGGTAAAAAGAACATCATCGCGCCCGTAGAAAATATCTTGCGTGCCGTTCCCGTGATGGAAATCTATATCTAAAATTGCGACCCGCTTAGCGCCCTGGTCTCTCATAGCTTGCGCGGCAATCGCCGCATTATTGAGCAGGCAATAGCCCGACATATAATCCGCCCCCGCATGATGACCCGGCGGGCGGGTGAGCGTGAAACTTGCCTCGCCTGTGGCCGCCGTATGATCAGCCGCTGACAAGGCGCAGTCCGCAATGGCCTTCACAGCCTGCCACGTTGTTTGGGTAATCACCGTATCAGAGGAGCTACAAAAATAACCGGCCGCGCCGTCAATATCCTTAGGAGGTTCCGCTCGCCTCGGCCTGTGCGGATAGCTCATGGGGAGCACATCCCCCGAATATCCCGCCGCCTTCCACCGTGTAAAAGCCGTTTGTAAAAATTCTAAATAGGCGGGTGTATGCACGCCTGTAAGGCGCGCCCCGTCATGAGACTGCGGCACGTGGTAATCCGTAAAGCCTGCACGTTTCATACCCGCTTTTAACAGAGTCATACGGTGCGGCCCTTCATGCGGCGTGACCATTGCCCCGCGGTGAAGCTCTTTCTCAGGCGCATGTAATGTATGATCGTCAGTGTAAAATATTTTCATGCGACCTGTTTTGCATACTGCCGCTGTCCGTGCAATTTACATTCTGCTTTAAGACCTAGGCAAACTCGGTTAGGCTTAAAGTAAGGAGAGCCAATGTCTTTTGAACTTATCTCGGAGCTAACCCGTTGGGCCGCGCGTCTATCGCTCATCCTCTTTGCCCTCGCCTTTCTGTTTGATGGATTTCGAACGGATCATAAAAGTATTCGAACATGTTGGGCCGCTTACAGTGCTCTGATGCTGCTTTATTTCACCAGCCTCATCATCTACCATCTCGTCATTCGCGAGCTACCGTCATTTGATCTGCTTAATGGGCTTTTGTCTCTAGGCGTTATTTTATTCCTCGTTAGCCTCTGGAGGCGACGAAAAACACGGCCCACGGCAAAGGCATTATTCGCGCCGATCATTCCGAGTTACTATCTCGCCTTTCTTTATACGGCTCTGCCCATTTCACGTATCTTACCCGCTGAAACGAACCACCCGATTTATCACATCATGCTCTATGGCATGGGTGCTCTATTTATGGTGCGGATCGCTCTCGATATTAAAGCCCACCTCAAACACCGCTCCATCAAAAAATCTCCTGCGACGTTGTGAGCATAGAAAATAAACAGCGAATATTGTAAGGTCTGTTTATGGCCCAAACTGCCTACAGCTACCGATCAGATCAGACCGTGCCTGACTTTGATGACAGCCGTCCAATCATTGTATTTGATGGTCATTGCGCGTTGTGTTCGGGGTGGGTTCAATTTGTTCTCAAACACGACACCCGTAAAAAGTTTAATTTCATTGTCGCCCAAAGCTCCCTAGGGGAAGCACTCTATGCCCATTACGGATTAAAGTCCGAAGATTACGACACAAATTTGCTGATCGCCCAAGGGCGTGTCCGCAAAAAATCCGACGGGAGCCTCGCCATGTTCACTACACTTGGCGGCGTGTGGAAAGGGATGGCGCTTTTGCGTCTCGTGCCAACAGGCTTGAGAGATTGGGTTTACGATCTCATCGCACGCAACCGTATTCAATGGTTCGGCGCGCGTGACGCCTGCTACGTCCCGACAGCCGAAATAAAAGCACGGTTCTTATGAGCAGCCATATGATCATTGAACGATTTGGCCCCATCGCGGTCAATCTCACCTACACGTAAGACGGTGATCGCTATAGGGTGGCAACCAATGGCTGGCGCGCTTTTGACATTCCTATGCCAAAGTTCCTCAGCCCGTACGGCGATGTTTATGAGCAGGCGGTCAACGGAAAGTTTCATTTCCACGTCGAGCTTTGCGTCCCGTTGATAGGCCGACTTGTGACCTATGTTGGATGGTTTAACCCAACACCTACGGATTAGTTTTCATAAACGATCTCGCCGCCGACAATGGTCATGACGGCTTTGACTTTAGGAATGTCAAAGGCAGGGATGGTCAGAATATCGGCGTCAAACACACTAAAGTCAGCCTGTTTGCCGACTTCGATTGTGCCGAGCTCTGTCTCTTGAAAACTAGCCACCGCTGGCCAGAGCGTAAACATTTTAAGTGCGTCCATGCGCGAGACGGCTTCACTCGCGCCCCAATTGTCAGCGCTAAAGCCTGTAAGGTCCATACGGGCAACAGCCGCATAAAATTCAATCATCGGGTCGCCGCGTTCCACAGGAGCGTCAGACCCTCCTGCGATAATCGCGCCGCTTTCAATCAAAGAGTGCCATGCATAGCCGCCCTTAAGACGTTCATCCCCCAAACGGTCAGGGGCAAAATGCAAATCCCCAATCGCGTGACTCGGCTGCATCGAGGGTATAATTCCCATCTCCGCAAAGCGCGGGATATCCTCAAGGTGGAGGATTTGCGCATGTTCAATCCGCCAACGCTTATCTGTACCATCACTTTTTAAAAGCGTTTCGTACCAATCAAGAACAAGTTTATTCCCTCGGTCCCCAATCGCGTGGGTCGTCACTTGAATACCTTCACTACGTGCGCGACCCATAAGAGTATAGGCTTCATCTTGCGGGAGTAAAATCAATCCCTTTGTTTCGGGTTGATCGCTATAAGGCGACGTCAAAGCCGCCCCTCGTGAGCCTAAGGCTCCGTCCACATATAGCTTCATAGCGCGGGTAATCACTTCGCCGTTTTCACTGCGACGTGGCCCAGATGAAATAAGCGCCTCTAGCCCATCTTTATCAATCGAATTATAAACCCGCAGATTAATTACATCCGTATCTGACAGGGTTTCGATCATCGACAGCTCGGAAGGGTTAACGCTCATATTGTGCACACCCGTCCACCCATAAGCCGTATAGACATCAGACCCAGTCTTATAGGCGCGTTCTTTCTCAGCCTTGCTTGGCGCTTGCAATAAGGCAAAGACAGGGGCGGCAGCACTATCAATTAACATACCGTTTGGCTTACCATCGGTGCGTTTTTCAATGCGGCCACCTGCGGGGTCAGTTGTATCGCGCGTAATGTTCGCCGCGACTAAAGCCGCACTATTAGCGACGACCGCGTGACCATCAGCGCGCTCTAGGATAATCGGATTGTCGGGCGAAATACCGTCAAAGTCAGCAGCCACAGGGAAGCGCCCTTCGGGCCACCCCGTTTCAATCCATCCTCGCCCATAAAGCGCTTGCCCTTTGGGAAGCCCCTCCACGGCCTTTTTAACGCGAGCTGTCAAATCTGCGATTGAGCGTGTGCCTTCAAGGTTAAGGCTTAGCTCCCGCTGCCCTAGACCGATTAAATGCGCATGGGCATCCGTAAAGCCTGGATAAAGAGCAGCTCCGTCGAGGCTGATCTGTTTCGCGCCGTCGCCGTGCTGCATTAAAATATCGGCAAAGGCGCCGACAGCGATAATCTTGCCGTCATCAACCGCAATCGCTTCGGCCTTGGGCGCATGATCTAGCCCTGTATAAATTGGGCCGCCGAAAATAATCATATCCGCCGCGTCAATTTCATTTGAAGGCGGAGATGATGGCGTGCAGGCGGAAAGAACAGCCGCACTAGCGACTAAAATTAAAAAACGAGATGCCATGCCCTACCTCTTGAGTGAGTAATCTTAGGACCTATCTCTAACACGTTTAAAGAAATCGTCCATGATTTTGACGGCCCTTTCAGACAGTAGCCCAACTTGCGTATCAATTCCCGCCTCTTGTAGCATGGCTGCACCGCGCCAATTGACGCGCGGGTCGGGGTCAATAGCGGCAATTACACAGCGCGAAATTCCAGCCTTAATCAAGGCTACAGCGCACGGTCCTGTCTGTCCTTTATGGGAACACGGCTCAAGTGTGACATAGGCGGTTGCCCCTCGCGTATCATGACCAGCCATTTTGAGAGCTTGAGTTTCGGCGTGGGGTCGCCCGCCTTTGGCCGTGACCGCTTTGCCGACGACTTTGCCGTTTTTAACAAGCACACAGCCAACCGATGGATTGTCACCCGTCTGGCCTTTATGGGTTTGCGCAAGCCCTAAAGCTTGCTGCATAAAGTCGATATCTTGATCGGAAATCAGGGACTTATTTGGCAGGTTGCGCGTCCAAGACTTTTTGGACGGTATCAGCTTTCAAATCATCGGTTGAGCACTCAATACCGCGCGATTGCGCTAGCTCAACTAACTCAGCTTCTTTCATTTTCTTAAGCGCTGTTTTTGTATAGATTTTACCTAGGAAAGGTAAATCCTTCGCACGTTTCTCATCAAGGTAACGCGCAGATTTTACAGTCAGCGTTCCCGTTTCAAGTTCGATCAAAAGCGGATTACCTGTTGGAAATTCAAAGCCCGGAATATCTTTATCGGCCACGTCAAAGATTTTCTTCATCAGCCCCCGCAGACTATTTCCATGAGCCGAGATAACCACATTAGACCCCGCCCGTATGAACGGCATGACCTGACTGTCAAAATAAGGCAGCACACGCGCCGTTGTCATTTTAAGGCTTTCACCTGTAGGTAATTCGGACGGGTCAATCCCTGCATATTTTTCATCGTGACTTGGGTGAAATTCATTTTCGACATCAATTTGCGGCGGCGGCACATCAAAGCTACGGCGCCAAATGTGGACTTGCTCGTCACCGTGCTTGTCGCGCGTTTCTTGCTTGTTCAAACCCGTCAGGCCGCCGTAATGACGCTCGTTCAAATGCCAATCTTTCGTGACAGGAATACTCATCTGGTCGAGCGCTTCAAGGGTCAGCCAAAGAGTTTTAATCGCGCGCTTTTGATAACTTGTAAAAGCGATGTCAAACTTTACATCTTCTTTGGCTAAAAGCTTACCCGCCTTTTTCGCCTCGCGAGTTCCTTCTGCGGTCAATCCCACATCATGCCAACCTGTAAAACGGTTCTCTAAATTCCACTCTGATTGTCCGTGACGGACAAGAACAAGATAGCTCATGGATAAATCCTCTTAATAATTACGACGGTTATTAACCACCTCTCGCCGCCCTGTCTAGGTGGCATTGCTGCCCGCGTTAAGGCTTCAAACAGGCTTGCAACCAAAGTGCCAAGTCATCGGTGATATAATCAACCCAATCAGCCTCTTTTTTCACTCCGTCAAGACTGACGACATTCATATCATGATGCAGCTCTTTATCTGGCACAATAAAAACCGTCTGCATGCCCATAGATTTTGGGGCTTCCAGATTACGTAGACTATCTTCAAACATAATGGCATGGCTCGGATCAATATCGAAGTGATCACAAAACTTAACGTAAGAACTTCGCTGGGGTTTTGGGATATAGTCCACATCATCGACGCCGAAACTGCCCTCAAATAAATCCCAAAGCCCGAGATGCGTCGCCACATTTCCCGCATGCCCTCGCGAGCCATTGGTGAAGATAAATTTACGGCCCGGTAGGCTCTTAATTGCGTGCCTTAAATCAGGATTAGGCGCAAGCGACGTCAGATCAACATCGTGAACATAGTCGAGAAATTCGCTTGGGTCCAAACCATGCACCGCCATTAAGCCAGATAATGTGGTTCCGTATTCAGCAAGATATTCCTTTTGTAGCGCCCGCGCATTCAGCGGTTGTAGCTCTAAATAACGACTGACAAATTCTGTGATTTTAACATCAATTTGAGCGAAGAAGCCTGCATCCGCACGGTAAAGCGTATTATCAAGATCAAAGATCCAGTTTTTAATATGGCGAAGGTCAGTCATAATATTTATTGCCTAAGTGCTACGGATGCACCCGCCATAAAGTCGCTCTCTGTAAGCGACAATTTTAAGCCTTTTTCATCTGTCATCACAGGTCTAAAACTATCTGACACATAGCCTTGATCCGCACAATATTCGCGGCCTAATGCAGAAAATTTAGCCTCTGCAATACAAAAATTGCTCGTTACCCCAGCGGGAACGTTTAAAGTCTGCAACGAAAGTTCTTCACCGCTTTCTTCTTCACTATTTTCTTGTTGGCCATTTTTTTGAGCATAAATATGCATTTCCGTCCCTTGAAGATTTTTAGACCAAGGCCGGATGCAATCCCCTACATTTAAACTCCACCATCCACGAGATTGCCACGACCCGTCTTCACGGTAACCAAGCGCAAGCCATGTTTGATCCTTCGTGTCGTTACAGACGGTCAAGCCTATGCTCTCTTGTGTCTCACGCGCAGCAATGGCTAAAGCCTCCATTTTTTCATATATTGTGGCCGTCGACTCCACGCCATGTTCTTTAAGGAAAGACCGAAGTGTATTGCGCGTCCGTCGGCCACTGATACCGTCAACACGATTAATTTTGTAACCTGCGTCTTGAAGGAGCCGCTGAATCCCTGCGGCCTCAGCTTTCGATCCAAAATTATCCGGTTCGATGAGTTTTGTGACGGTTTCTTCAGGGTCGATTTTTAAAAAACGACGAGTCTCAAGTCCTTGCAAAGCACATGACACCGTGCCGTCAATTTTAAAATCCTCAACGGGATTAACACAAATCGGAACCTGTCCATCCCACTCCCTTATGCCGCCATTATGCACGGGGGCACTTTCGGCATATAAAAACCGTGCAGCATTTGTGCGCGGTGTTTCAGAAACACATTCAGAGGGCCTTATGCGGCGCCATCCTTCAATGTGGGTCACAAGCCCTTCGGTCTGTGCCGTTGCCATACGCAAAATAAAAGAGGTCTCATTACAAATTTTCCAAGCGGAATAAGTAGGGGTTTCGGCGGGAGCCACCGTTTCGACCAAAACCGTATCTTGTGCCGTGTCTTGAGCTGACGTGTGAGAAGAAACGCTTAACGCTAGAGCGAGAATAAAAGCCGACAGCTTCACTCGTTGTTACCCGTGATCAAAGTTCCCGCGCCTTGATCTGTAAATAATTCAACAAGCAAACCATGGGCACGGCGGCCATCCAAAATTACGACGGCTTCAACACCTGATTCAATTGCAGAAATTGACGTTCCAAGTTTAGGAATCATGCCGCCTTGCGCCGTACCGTTATCAATGAGCCCTTGGGCTTCAGCAATCGACAGGTTCGTCAGGAGGTTTTTCTCTTTATCCATCACCCCTTCAATATCGGTCAAAAGCATCAAGCGTGCCGCGCCGAGTGCGCCTGCAATCACGCCCGCAGCGGTATCCGCATTGATATTATAAGAGCCGCCGTCCGCGCCGCCGCTAATCGGGGAAATAACAGGAATAAACGCCCCTTCAGCCGAGGTCACAGCCTCTATTAAGGATGTATTCACGCTAACAGGTTCGCCTGTAAACCCGAGATCTTTACGCACGGGCTTAGCCGTGATGATCGCCGCATCTTTACCCGAGAGACCTACGCCTTGTCCGCCGGCTTCGTTAATCGCTTGCACGAGAGATTTATTAATCAGACCAGATAGAACCATCTCGGCGACTTCGACCGTTTCCAAATCAGAAACTCGTAGGCCGTCGACAAATTTTGTTTCAATGTTAAGCCGCTTCAGCATGGAGCCAATTTGCGGACCCCCGCCGTGGACAACAACAGGCCGCATTCCGAATTGACGCAGTAGCACAATATCGCGGGCAAATTGCTTAGTCAGTTCAGGGTCACCCATGGCGTGACCACCAAATTTCACAAGGATTGTACGTCCAGAATAACGCTGAATAAAGGGAAGCGCTTCGGACAAGGTTTGGGCGCTCGTCCATCCCGTTTCATTGGCGCGGCGTTTAAGCATGGTCAGATCCTAAAAATTACAGACCACAATTAGCCTTTTTCAGCCAATGTTGCAATCTCGGCACGCAAATCGTCTAACCCATCTTTCTTAACCGATGATGTGCAAATCAACGTTGGATAGGCCGCGGGGCGTTTTTTAATCTTACTGAGCGTTCTTTTCTTTACTTTTTCAAGCTCGCCTTTTTTCAACTTATCGACTTTCGTAAGGATAAGTTGGTAAGTGACAGCCGCCTCATCGAGCATCGCCATAATCTCTCGGTCACTCTCTTTGAGACCGTGACGACTATCAATTAACACAAACACCCGCCGCAGTGGAGCACGACCTCGAAGAAAGGCCCGTGTAAGCTCCGTCCACTTGGCAATGTCTGTTTTCGACGCACGGGCATAACCATAGCCCGGTAAATCGACCACATGAATACGGTTACTAACATTGAAATAGTTCAGCTCTCGCGTGCGACCCGGCGTATTAGACGCGCGTGCCAACCCCTTACGGTTGGTCAAAGCATTAATCAAAGATGATTTTCCGACGTTAGAGCGCCCCGCGAAACACACCTCTGGTAGCTTAGCCGCTGGTAAGGTTGCAAGCTTCACCACACTCAACATGAAGGTGACTTCACGAGCAAATAAAAGCCGTCCTGCTTCTATTTGCGCGTGGCTGTAGGCAGGTTTTTCTGCCGCAGCTGTGTCTATAACCTGCGTTTCTGAGTGTTCGGATGTTTCTGTCATGGCTAAAGGTGGGGGTTAGACCACATCCTCTGGTTCAGGTTTGCCCGTGATTTTACGGAAAAACTTATCAATCGGTGTGTCGACTTTAAATTTACGCGTAATCACATATTGCTGGGCAAAGGACAGGATATTGTTCCAGACCCAGTAAACCAACAGACCGGTCGCAAACGGCGCGAGAATGAACATAAAGAACCACGGCATCCATTTGAAAATCTTCGCCTGCATCGCCATCGGGTCAGGCGCATCGCCTTCTTTCGGTGGAGCGGCATTCGCGCCTGGCATCGGCTGCAAAGTCTGCATAAGCGCCATTGTAATACCGTAAAGCAGCGCGAGTGGTCCAATCGCTAAGAACGTCAAGCCGAAAGGCACAGCGTCCCACGGGAAAAGACCAAAGCCGTTTAAAATTGACAGCGGGTCTTTCGCGGACAAATCTTTGATCCAGCCAAAGAACGGTGCGTGGCGCATATCAACATTAATAAAGACCGCCTTGTAAAGTGCGAAGAAAATAAAGATCGTCGGAATAATCGGCAAGCAACCCGCCATTGGATTGACGCCTTCTTTCTTATAAAGGCCCATCATTTCCTGCTGTAACTTAACGCGGTCATCCTTGTAGAGCTTTTGAATTTTCTTCAGTTTCGGCTGAACTTTTTTCATCTTCGCTTGTGAGGCATATTGCTTGTTAAACAAAGGAAACATGAAGATTTTTAAAATTAAGGTCAGGACCATAATCCCAATTCCAAAATTCCCAAGGCCGTGCCCAAGCTTTGACAAAGCCCATGTCATAGGACGTGTCAAAATGCCCAACGCGCCCCAATCGATGGCATATTCCATTTCTGAAATACCGATGTCGTTCTGGTAAGATAAAAGCGTGCCGCGATCTTTCGCACCTGCGAACACATAGCCAACAGAATCAATCGAGGCACCTGCCGTAAGTGTTGTTGGCGCTGTGACGTAGCTTGTTTCATAAACATCGCGGTTATTGATAATTTTAAAATCAAAGCCAACCTCGGCTTGTGTTGCTTGCGGGGGAACTGTAGCTTGGAGCCAATATTTATCCGTCAAGCCTGTCCAACCGCTTTCACCAGAGAATTTCGCCGTGCGTTTCTTGGACAGTTTCTTATATTTCATTTTCTCAACAGTGCCGTCGACAATCGCGATTGGGCCTTCTTGAAGAATGAAAAAATTAGTTAAATCATCAGGTAGTCCGTGCTGACGCGATGCGCCTTTCCGGGTGAGGTTAATTTCGCCACCTGATGTGTTAGTGACCTTATCAGATAGAGTAATCAAATAACGATCATCAATGCTCACCGTCCGCTCAACCGTGAAATTATTATTCTCATGCACCATTGTGACAGAACTATCTGGCGTCAATGTGTCGCCCGAGGTGACAATCCAATTTGTATCCGCACCAGAACTGCCTTCACTCGACACCCAATTATCAAAGACATAGGCCGCTTTTTCGGCGTTCTCTGGGGTCAGGAGGACAACATTTCCGCTATCAGCCTCAAGCGTAGCTTTATAATTCTTTAGCTCAACATCATCAAAGCGCGAGCCTTTGACGCGGAACGACCCTGTGATGGACGGCGTTTCGATTTTAATACGGGCAATTCCGTTTTCTGCTAAGGCGGCTTCGCGGGTAATGACAGGTGCAATCACAGGCGCATCGATTTTTTCTTGCGCTTCAACCCGCTCCAACTCTGCGGCAGCATTAATCGCAGCGGCCTTTTGCGTCGGTGCGAGGTAAAAATACCAATAGCCTACTAGAATCAGGCCAGACAGCACCATTGCGGTAAGAAAATTCTTTTGTTCATCCATGAGGAAAATCTCGTCTCTTTAACCTAAATCATTTAGCGCCGTTATCAGTCGGCTTTGTCTTTATTGTGATTGCTATATAGGGATGATCATCCCACATTTAAACAGGTAATCTTATTCTTTCGGCGCGAGCTTTAACAAGGCCTTACGTGTATCGTCAAGCAGGCCTGTAAACTCCCGAGCCACTGTGCCTTGTCGGGCGATAAAAACATAGTCAAACCCTGCAACACCCAATTCGGGCAAAAGCTGCCGTGCAGCCTCCCTTAAACGCCGTTTCGCGCGGTTACGCATGACAGCATTGCCGATCTTTTTGGTCGCAGTAAAGCCAACACGTAGCTGAGAGTGATCCGGATTAGGCCGCGCTTGTACAACAATAGCGCCAATGGCACGGTAGCCCCCGTCCCTGACATACAAAAACTCGGCCCGACGGGTGAGTCGACCGAGTTTATTATCGTGACATGTCACGGCAGGTGCCGCAAACTGTTCTTAAGCAGACAGGACTTTACGACCCTTCGCACGGCGACGGGCTAAGACCTGACGACCAGATTTTGTGGCCATACGTGACCGAAAACCGTGGCGGCGCTTACGAACAAGCTCTGATGGCTGAAATGTACGTTTCATAACAGGCTCCAAGACCACATTTTGTGGCAAATTCCAATTAGGCGCGCTCACTACGGCGGCTTGAGACGTAAGTCAAGCGATTCTCACCGCTTTTCCAACATTCACGCAAGATAATCTCAAAGTCTATCAGGACTCTATAAAGACTCCATAACATCGACACTAAAGGGGACATTATATAGATGTGAATTTACGCGTCCTGTTACTACAATCTTAATAATCATAGTGGAAATGAGCCCTTCTCACGGTGAGTCTCACGAAATTGTAAACATCATCACGAAAATCATCATCATTTGCTCCACCTTTTGTGAACAGGGGTGAAAAGCTTTTTGCAAACAAGGGTGCTAACAAGCTGACAACAGATACACCCAAAGTATTTTGGGCCAAGATTTTGAATATGAATTTAGAAGGACAGAATATGACAGATCTCATACGTAAATTACTAGCTAACTCTATGTTAGCAACGGGTCTTTTGGCTCTCGGCACAATTGGAACCGTTTCTCTTGCCACCGCAGTTCCTGCGACGGCTATGGAATCTAACGTTGTCAGCCGTTGGGACACAGCTCTACAGGGCTATGTTAAGCCAGTTGATAGCCAAGGCGTCGCGCGCTTTGACTATGCAGGCCTCACAGCTAATCAAGCAGACCGTAAGCTCTTAAAGGATTACATCGCGCATCTGGAAACAAAGAACCCAGACACAATGAGTGAAAATGAAGCGCTCGCTTATTGGGCTAACCTTTACAACGCCGTCACAGTCGACGTTATCGTCAATAATTATCCTGTGACCTCTATTCGTAAAATTCGCTCTGGCTTCTCGATCGGGCCATGGGATAGAGACTTCGTAACGGTTAACGGAACAGTTATGAGCCTTAATGATATTGAACACGGCACAATGCGTAAAAAGTTTCCGTCACCCCTTATCCATTACATGGTCAATTGCGCCTCTGTTGGATGCCCGAACTTGAAAGACGGATTGTGGCAAGCAAGTACGCTTGACGCTGATCGTGAAGCGGCGGCCAAAGCGTTCGTCAATTCAGACCGCGCCGTTCGCATTACGAATAAAGGCCTTCAGGTCTCATCTATCTTTAAATGGTACCAAAGCGATTTTGGCGGAAATAAAGATGGTGTTTTGGCGCATATACGTCAATATGCTAGACCTGAGCTTGTAAAAGCTATAGATGCTGGCGCTAAAATACGCGGATTTGAATATGACTGGGATCTCAACGAGTAGTTCTGACTTGAACTCAAATCACAAGAAAAGAGACATATAAAATGACCGATACTGTTACAAAAGAAAAACCAACTGGGTTTAAAAAATATCTTCCCTTCATCATACTTGCCCTATTTATTGTTGGCGTAAGCTATCTTGTTAAAACTTTTGTCGACCCCCAATTGATCGTCGAAAAGTCAGATGAATTACAAACCATAGTTGAGAATAATTTCTTGCTCGTCTTAGTTGGATTCATTGTACTTTATGCAATCCTGACTGTATTTATGATCCCTGCAAGTATTTTAACAATCGCAAGCGGGTTTCTATTTGGAGTTTATATTGGCGCTCCAGCGGTTGTTATAGGGGCAACAATTGGTGCATGTGGTTTATTCTTGGCTTCAAAATCCGTTTTAAGAGACAGATTAAGAGATATTGCTGGGCCATTTTTAGATAAAATGGAAGCTGGATACAAAGAAAGTCCAATTGCTTACCTGTTTACTTTGCGCTTAATCCCTGCGGTTCCGTTTGCAGTCGCAAATATCGCCCCATCTTTCTTAGGTGCAAAGTTTCGCGATTACTTCCTAACAACAGCGCTTGGGATTATACCAGGAACAGTGGCATACTCACTTATTGGGTCTGGCATACGAAATACATTAAATGACCCCGAGCGTGCGGGACAAGCGATTGTAGTTAGTGACTTAATAAAAAATGCAGGCAAGGAGTTACTTCCTGCGGTTATCGCACTGCTACTCGTATCACTTATTCCAATCATCTATAAAAAGTTCATCAAGAAAGCCCCAGCGCAAGCTTAAGCTTCACTCCAACTAAAAAATACCGTAAGGCCCATATTGTGAGCCTTACGCTCAAACGAATAATAGACTTTAAATCAATGCAAAGAGGGCTGGGGTTTATTGCAAGATAGCAATCATAAGCCCAAACTCATTAAAATATTAGGAAGCACCTATCATGTCCAAGAAACAATATGATGTAGACTTATGCGTCATCGGCGCGGGATCAGGCGGATTATCACTCGCATGGGTCGCTGCTAATCTCGACCTAAATGTCGTTCTGTTTGAAGCCGATAAAATGGGCGGCGATTGCCTCAACCATGGGTGTGTACCGTCAAAAGCGATGATCGCGGCTGGTAAATATGCGCAAGCTTTCCGTTCTGGCGCTAAATTCGGCATTAAAGCCGCAGAGCCTGAGATTGATTTCGAAACCGTCAAAAAACATATTGCCGGCGTTATTAAAACGATTGAACCTGTTGATAGTGTTGAGCGCTACGAAAGTTTCGGCACGCAAGTCATTTCAGAGCGCGCACGGTTTAAAGATGCTCGTACGGTCGAGTCCGACACAACCGAAGTTCGCGCCAAACGCTTTGTCATCGCCACAGGGTCACGGGCATCAGCCCCCCCTATTCCAGGGCTAGATAAGGTCGATTACCTGACCAATGAAACCATTTTCTCTGTAAAAAAACTACCTAAACATCTTCTTGTTATCGGCGCGGGCCCCATTGGTCTTGAGCTTGGGCAATCTTTCCGACGCTTTGGCTCCGAGGTTACAGTGTTTGACATCGCTAAGCCTTTAGGCCGTAATGAGCCTGAACATGCTGAAATTTTGGTCAAGGAACTCGAAAAGGAAGGCATGACTTTCCGCACGCCGTCTAGCATTAAAGAGATCAAATCAACCAAGACATCAGTCACAATCGTGCTTGACGGCGGCGAAGAAGTTAAAGGCTCTCACCTCCTCGTCGCGGCAGGGCGCCGTCCGGTTATGGACGGCCTTAACCTCGACGCCGCAGGGATTGAATATGACCGCGGTGGAATCAAAACCGACGATTACCTCCGAACAACGAATAAAAAAGTTTGGGCCATTGGCGACGTCTCTGGCAAAGGCGGTCTCACGCACGCTGCCAACTTCCATGCGGGTCAGGTTTCAAAGAACTTTTACTTCATGCCGCCTGGTGTGAACGTTAAATGTATCACAGACCGTATGCCCGCCGTGGTTTATTCAGAACCCGAGCTTGCCAATATTGGCATGAGCGAAGCCCAGGCCCGAGAGGCAGGAACCTTTGACCGCGTCGTCCATTGGGAAATGGAAGAAAATGATCGCTCCATTGCTGAATTAACGACATCAGGTGCTGTCAAGATCATCTGCGGCAAAAAAGGTAAAATCCTTGGCGCGTCTATTGTGGGCCCCCAAGCAGGTGAGTTGATCCATATGATTTCCGTTGCTATGGCGAACAAAGTTAAAATCAGTGGTCTGTCACAGATTATTTCCCCTTACCCAACACGCTCAGAAGCCGTGAAACGCGCGGCAAGTTCATATTACACTGAAATGATCTTTGGTGACGGTAGCAAGTTCAAGAAATTTGCAAAGCTTTGGACTCGCTTTCACTAGTAAGATTGTCTAAGGCTTTCGCACTATGGGAAGATTGAGCCACCGCAGATTATCTGGAAAGCTCCTCCTCATGACGATTGGCTTCGTCATGTTGGCGGAGCTCGTTATCTTTGTCCCCTCAGCTGCTCTATACCGCCAAACGTGGTTAGAAGAACGCATTAGTCAAGTTGATATTGTCAATCTCGCCCTTGTCGAGGTTGAGGGTTTTAAGGCCAGTGAAGAACTCACGAAGCGCTTTATTATTGATTCAGATATCATCATGGGGTCCGAACGCCACGAAGGCATGAGTAAGCTTTTATTTGGGGCTCCACCTGAAACAAATGTCCCTATGGAAATTATTGATGTCCGTGAACATACGGGCGTACCAAAATTTCGCGATGCCTTTATGACATTCTTTGGACGCGGCGAAGGTTATTACCGTGTTATCGGCGATGCAAGTTTTCCGAAAGGCGGCACAATTGAACTCATTGTCTCCTGCGAAAATTTACAAGGTGCCCTGCGAGACTATTTCAAACGTATCTTTTTCCTATCACTTGCCATTGCCATTATTACAGGCAGTCTGATTTATTTCACTATGGCCTTTATGATTATTCGGCCCGTTCAAACACTGGCCCGTAACGTCACACGCTTTCAACAAAATCCAGAGATCGCTCGCCCAGATTCTAAAATCAGCGAACGCGTCGATGAAATTGGAGATTTGGAACGCGCCTTTTTTGATATGCAGCAGGGCATTCGAACGTCCTTGAAACAGAAGCAACGCCTCGCGACACTCGGTTTAGCCGTTGCCAAGATCAATCATGACTTGAGAAATGTGCTTACGTCCGCTCAACTTGTGTCCGACAGGCTCTCCATGGACCCTGATCCTAAGGTCTCACGTATGGGAGAGCGCCTCACGCGCGCCATTGACCGCGGCGTGAAAATGACCCGCGATGTACTAAATTTTTCAAGCCCCGAAGCCGATCCGATGAAACGTGAACCTATTCGTATTTCCTTCTTACTTGGGGAAGTCGCGGGTGACGTCTTGCCCGCGTTCGGAACAGGTGCACGCAAAATTAGCTTCATGAACGATGTGCCAAGCGACTTACAAATAGATGCGGATCCCGATCATACCTACCGTATCTTTCATAATCTCATGCGTAATGCTGCACAAGCTATGGCCGCGCTTATTGATGACAATGAAAAACGTCATCTGCGCGTTTATGCGGATATTAGCGATAGTGACCTCGAGATTTACGTGAGCGACTCGGCAGGAGGATTGCCTGGTAAGGCGAAAAAGAACCTCTTTAAAGCCTTTGCCTCTGGCGGCGGTAAAGGCAGTACAGGCCTTGGCTTAACTATTGCCAAGGAATTGGCAACAGATCAAGGCGGCGACTTACGCCTTGAGAGAACAAATGACACAGGAACCGTTTTTACGGTCACCCTCAAGAAGTTTGAGACGAAAAAATCTTAGCACCACGATGTGCCGCCGTGCGGCTTGCGGTAAGCATATAAGCAAAGACAATATAATTTATTTTTAACACCCGTATAACCGCAGGCACGACTCACCGTGCGCCCTCGCCTATGTTACTGCCGATGAAGACTGTACTTTAAACGTCACCCATTTGCTGATCGACTAAGTCTTGTTCTTAGCGTCGCAATGCCCTATGGAAAGGGCCGTTTATATTTTAGGAATAATGCCATGACGGCCAAAGTTGAACTCTCTTACCGCCCCAATAGCTTTGGAGACGGTGAACGCCAGAAACTGATGACGGATCTCAGTGCCGTAAAAGACGGGCGTGCGCGCCTACTCGTCGCACGCTGCCAACTCGCGGAAACCTCACAAGATACGCTTGATGTTGTTTTATCGGCTGTGCTTTTAACAAATTATCTTTTGATGGGCAGTAGCTCTGGCCGTGTTGTTAAGCTCATTGATATTGTAGGGGCGGGCGAACGGTTTAATGATATACAATCCTACGCCACGACGAATTATCTCCGCGCACTCTTAACTGGCGGATACGCCGCATTTAGTCATGTGGACACATGGTGCGAAACTTTAGGCCTTGATGGACGAAACAATATTTCAGGTATGACACGTTTTGCCGATGTAGAAAACTTTCTAAAAACCTGCTCACGACAAGTTCTATCATCCAAAGATCTCGAAGTTGCGGAAGCGAGCATTGCCCTTGGTCATGTTTTTGACACAGATGAGCGCTTCAAGCCGTTTGATTTGCAACAAAGCTCATCCCTTCGCAGCACGGTTGAATGTGGAGATGTCTCAGTTCCCCTATATTTCGACCAAGTCTCTGACTTTGACCGTGTCATTGTGCGAACAACGAAGGACAGAAATATTGTGCAACTTGATATGAATTTCACCGACATTGCAGCCTTTAAAACGTCTTTCACACCTGCATCAAAGCACCTCTATGATTTAAACTTCATGCGGCAATATCCTGCTGCCAATATGCAAAAACCTTTTCTTAGCTAGGCCCTCATGAAGCTCGCCATCGTCGGATTTGGCCTTATCGGTTCATCACTCGCGCGCGCAGCCCAAAGAGCCTATGGAGCAAGCCTAAATATTACGGCGATTGACCCGAGCCAAGATGTTCTAACCTACGCGCAAGAGACGGGCCTTTGCCATCAAGGGTCAACGTCAGTATTGGACATTCCCAAAGACTGTGACTGGGTCATATTAGCGGCCCCTGTTGCAGCTAGTTTAGCCTTGCTCGACACGGTTATCAAGACGGTTGGGCCCAACACAATGCTCAGCGACGTCGGATCAACCAAAGCTCTGATTGTTGACGCACTTAATCACCGTCACCCCAAATTTGAGCGTTTCATTCCAGCTCACCCGATGGCCGGCCGTGAGGTTTCTGGCCCAAAACACGGTCTGGCAACTCTGTTTGATAATAAGCTTGTGATCTTAACCCCGGCCCGCGCGACAGTGGACGCCGTGACTAAAGCAGCGGAAAGCTTCTACCAAAAGCTCGGCGCACGAACTCTGCGCATTGATGACGCATCGGAGCATGACCGCCTTATGGGTTACGCGTCTCACCTGCCACATCTGCTCGCCTTTGCCTTTGTCAACTTGGCGGCTCGCGGAAATAATGGCACAACGGATTATCAAGACTTAACAGGTGGCGGTTACCGTGATTTTACACGTATAGCGGCATCAGACCCAACCATGTGGCGTGATATTTTTCTCGGAAATAAAGATAATATTGTCGCACAATTAGACGCTTTTTCGTCTATCCTCACGACCTACCGAGAGGCTATACTATCAGATAATGACAATAGTCTTACAGAATTAATGCGTGAAGCTCAAAGCGAACGATTAAGATTAAAGCAAATAATTAAAGGGCAAGATAAATGAGTTTTGGAACACAAATTATCGGCTATTTTGGCGTGCCTGGATCCTACACACATCAAGCAGCAGAAGAGCTTTATCCCGATGCTAAACTTATCGGATTTAAAAGCATCTTTGATGTTATTAAAAATATAGAACTCGGTGAAGTTTTAGCGGGCGTTGTCCCTGTCGAAAACTCTACGGCCGGGCGGGTCGCTGAATTATATCAACTTTTGGACATCATTGATCTATCAATCACAGCAGAGCATTTCGTAGAAATTCGCCATTGCCTCACGGCCCATACAGAAGACGGTGAACAACCCGACGATCTATCCCATGTCGAACATATTTTCAGCCATAAACAAGCCATCATGCAATGCCGTGATTGGTTAGGCACGCATTTGCCTTTGGTAAAACAAACCGAAGCAGCGAATACAGCAGACGCGGCTGAACGTATCTCGCTTGAAAAAAACCCACGAAAAGCGGCCATATGTTCACGGCGCGCAGCCGAGATATATGGGCTAACCGTCCTCCGTGACAATATCCAAGATTTTGATAAAAATGTAACGCGCTTTCACGTTTTGCAAAAACAAGCCGCATCACCCGCCACGCTAAGTGACAAAGCGATTACGACGGTTATCTTCCAAGTCCCTCATACGCCAGGCGCTTTGCTTAAAGCCCTCTCATCCGTCTCGGCGCATGGTGCAAACATCATCAAACTTGAAACCTATATGGTCTCTGGTATGAGGGCTGCCCCAACATTTTATGTCGACATTGCCGCCAACCGTTATTCTAATGACGGAGAGAAAGTGCTATCGGATCTTGTGGACGCCACCTCTTTCCTCAAGGTTATTGGTTGCTATAATGCCAGTGAAGAACGCGGCAACGTCACAGGCTTCCTACCTGTTTAAATAGAACAATAAAGAGACAGCTTCATGGCCCAAACTCGACATATTTGTTTAATCACTGGCGCGTCCGCCGGTATTGGCGCAGCTATAGCAAGAGAATATGCGGCGCGAGGGTGGAACCTTGCTCTCACCGCCCGTCGTGAAGCTCCTATGATCGAACTCGCGACTAAACTTAAAAATGAATTCGGCACAACGTCTCATATTTTCCCGCTTGATCTGTCCGACCCCAACGCCACAGATGATCTTATGGAGCGCATCAACAAAAAAGGTATCGAGATTGACGGGCTTGTAAATAATGCAGGCTTTGGCCACCCTGGGGATTATCTGGATAGTAAATGGGATGATCACGCGCATTCGCTACAAGTTATGCTCCGTGCGCCTTGTGAGTTATCTCATGCCTTTTCCAAAGGCATGGTTGAGCGCGGCTTTGGTCGCATTATAAATGTCGCCAGTCTTGCAGGACACATGCCCGGCAGTAAGGGGCACACAACTTACGCGGCGATAAAATCATTTTTGATTAAGTTTTCTCAAAGCCTCAATGCTGAACTTGCAGCCGATGGTGTGCATGTGAGTGCGCTTTGTCCTGGATTTACTTATTCCGAATTTCACGACGTTAACAAAACGCGAACAGCCGTCAGCCGCCTCCCCGATTATATGTGGATGTCCGCCGAAGAGGTGGCCGAAAGCGGCGTTGCAGCCTGTGAGCGCAATAAAGCCGTTCACATTACAGGTCGGGTTAATAAAGGTCTCGCCATTTTCGCGCGGTTAATCCCAGAGTCTCTTGCCGAGGCGCTAATGGCTAAAAATTCTAACCGTATCCGCAAAGGCAGTGAATAATATGGCCACACCGAAATCAGACCCACGGCTATATGTTGCACTTGATTTACCGACAATAGATGACGCGCGTGCGATGGTGCAAACCCTCGGCGATAGTGTTGTCTCTTATAAAATCGGCTTGCAGCTTCTCCCGCTCGGCGGTGCTGAATTTGGAAAAGAGCTTGCCGCGCAAGGCAAAAACGTCTTCCTTGACTTCAAGCTCCACGATATTGACGCCACCGTTGAAAAAGCAACGCGCTCTATTGCAGGGATTGGCGCAAACCTCCTCACCGTTCATGCGAGGCCAGACGTTATGGTGGCCGCCGCAAAAGGGCGTGACGGGAGTGATTTGAAAATCTTAGGCGTCACCGTCTTAACCTCACTCGACCAAGCGGCCCTCGACGAAATTGGCTATTATATGACCCCAGAAGAACTGGTCATGCGCCGCGTTAAGCAAGCCCTCGCATCTGGGATTGACGGTGTTGTCTCAAGTCCGAAAGAAGCGGCCATCATTAGAGCTAATGTGCCTCACGACTTTCTTGTCGTAACGCCGGGAATTCGTATGGCAGGTGATGATGTTGGAGATCAAAAGCGTATTGCTACACCGGCGAATGCCTTATCTGATGGGGCCTCTCATATTGTTGTGGGACGTCCGATCACGCAAGCAACTGATCCAAGAGCTGCCGCATTACGCGTCCTCAAAAATATTGCGACGGCGACTTAGTACTCCCCATAAAAAAAGCCGTCTTAAAAGACGGCTAAATTCTATTATTATGTACGGCGTGATTACCACCCGCAGCGATTGCCACCGTTAAAAGTTTGCACGCCATTAAACGCAGCGCCGCCGTAACGGGAATAAACCGTTTCAGGGGAGCAACATGTGTTACAAACTGGCACAGGAGTCCGAACATAAACCACAGGACGGACAACACGGTAAACGGTTGGAACCGTTTTCACGACAGTCCGAACAACAGGTTTTGGAGCTGGCTTAACAACATTGTAGCAACCTAACACTTTCGCGCCGCTTGGGTTATGAACTGAAACAGGACATGTGGTTGACTGCAAGCTTTCATTTGCACCTAATCCAGAGAGGACAGACGAGGTTAAAGGCGCGACAGAATAATCTGAAAACGTACGGGAAATAGATCCAGATCCGGATTGAGTTGATGATCTGTAAGACGTCCCAAGAGTTGATCCTGATCTGACAACAGATGATGACGCCAAAGAGCTAGATCCGCTTAACAAGCATGTGCCGTCAGATTGCTTGCTTGATCCAGCAGGGCAGGCTGCTGTTGATAGGCTCGAAGCTGAGCTATAACGAGGTGTCGACGCATATGTCACACCGCTCGTGCGGTACGCCGGTGCAGAGACCTTTACAGTGTTATGGCTGTGCTGACTTGACCAGCTAGATATTGATGGTGGATTATAAGCTGGATGTGTGCCAGATCGACAAACATTATCATTACACTGAGCTTGTGCGTTCCCTGCATAAGCCAATATCGATAGTGAACTCAGAATTAGAACCCCGACTTTTTTCGTAAATTGATGGGCCATGATGTCCCTCCTCACATTTTGATACAATCTACAGTACTGAAGCAAATTCTATGCCACATGTATCAATATGGTGAAAAGAAACGACAACATTTATTTAAGCAAAAAAAAACGCAGCCATAAATGACTGCGTTTTATGCCACTATTAAGACTGAACGGTTAGTACGTCCAACGTCTTGCTGAGGCCCCGCCAAAATTTGAGTGTGAGCTTCTAACGCCATAACGGTTAGTCACATGCTCTGGTCGGCAATATGTCGGCACAGCGACTGGAGCCGCAATAATAGGACGAACTACCTGTCTTTGTATATGTACGTGCTGGACGGGTTGCACAGGTGCTTGGCGACGGCAGACTACTTGGGTCGCTAATGTATCACCAAACAGAGTTGGGCCAGACACTTGCTCCCAGTAACCACCATTTGCGTCAACAGGAGACGTCGAAGTCGATGTGCTTACGGTATGTTGTAAGGGCGCCGCAACGTAGCTTGATGACCCCGTAGTATAAGAGCTATTACTATACGACAGCGTATTGTGTGAGCGCGTTACACCCGAGGCGAGTACGCGTGCTGCTGTTGCAGGACTACGGTCTACATATGATGTTGGGACATGTGCAATACCTGGGGTGAATGTATTTTCACCATATTGCCGCGGCTGATAAGATGCTGGATTGAACCCACCGCCAAATCTTACTGTTGGTCTCAACACAGGCGCAACAATCGGAGCCGCTATAACGGGTCTAGCCACAGGGCGGTGAAGTGAAACGCTAACGGGCGTTCCTACATCTTGACGACAATAGCTTGTCGTTGTCGGATGACACCCGCCTTTAAAACCATTTGGCTTGTCACCGACACTCGCCAATGTTTTTTGGCCATAAAGGCGTGTGATAGACACCGTTGGTGCCGTATGAATATTGACCGAGCGTAACTCTTGTAGAGGCTGCCGAACATTAATTGTTAGCGGATCGAAATATTGATGACTCCCTGCATTATATACAACGCCTGGATTACAGTTTTGCCCACTATAAGCATCACAATTTCCTGCCAATGCTGCAGGTGCAGACATCATAAATACAAGACTACTGACCGTTGTTAGGCCATATTGAAACCGACGCATCTGCGTACTCCCACCTTCGCCGGCCCTTAATGGGTCTCAGCACAAAATATTTACGGACAAAAAGTCCGTTATTATTTGCTGCGGGTTAGTAGGGTTGACCCGTTAAAAGTCATACGCAATACCACCCCGTTCCCAATCACCAAATCGAGTGGGTTCAGCACCTTTGGGACCATTTGTTTCTGATGGATGCTCTGACAGCTCTTTGGCTTCACGGCGCTTGGCCGCTTCGTCTAAAGCGCGTTGCGCGGCCGGGCTTAAAACTTTACCCGGTGCAGCATTGGGTGGGGATGTGTCACTCATACCCAGTCTTTACGCTGCAAACGCAATGTCGTCAAACCTATACATCATTAACAGGTCACTGGATTATGGTGGTATACTATCTAAGATAAAATAAGATTAAACGCACCTTTGCCCTTTATTAAGCATAAGCGTAAAGTGCTGTTAATCTCTAGGTTTCCCACTCCATATATCTCTATTTATATAGAGTCATTAGTATCTATTCATCTTGCCCCTGTTCATCAGGGCTTCGCTCTGATAGGGCGCGCATATGATAAAAAAACATACCGATGAAGATAAAGACCACAGAACCACGTCTCGCGGGCGCAGCTCTGCCCTGCATGAACGCACGCCAAGAGACTCCAGAGAGCAAAAGCGGCCCTTGGCTAATGGGGTGCAAAGCCGTTTAATAATTGCCCGTGCCATTCAAACAGTTTGGGGGCAAGGCATCACCATTGAAGATGCCTTAGAACAGCAAGAGCATTATAATAGTCTCTCTGATCGGGACCGCGCCTTTGCAAGAAATGTTATTGCTATGACCTTTCGCCATTGGGGTCAGGTCAATCACGTCCTCAAACAATATCTCAAAAAAGAACCTCCAGCTTTTATAATGGCAGTTATGCGGAGTGCCGCGACACAAAGCTTATTTTTGAAAACACCAGCACATGCTGTTGTTGGCGAATCTGTCGCCGCTCTAAAAGCCGTTAAATCGGCGAAAGGATTCGCAGGTATGGCCAATGCCGTCCTACGACGTTTAACAGAGACAGGACAGCAACATCTTGGTGACGTTCCACCACATGTGAACGTCCCGAAGTGGATTTTAAGACATTGGGAAAAGGACTATGGCCGAATGGAGGCGCGCCGTATCGCCCGTCAAATTATGGACATCCCCCCTTTAGATATTACACTAAAACCTGAAAAAAATATGGAAGAGACAGCAAAATCCTTGGAAGCAACTCCTCTTATTGGAACCAGTGTGCGACGTCCTCATGCAGGTCATATTACTCAATTAGAAGGATTTGATTCAGGCGATTGGTGGGTACAAGACGTCGCCACGTCCCTGCCAGTACAAATTCTTGAGGACATAACAGGCGGGCTTAAAGACAAAATTGTCTTCGACCTTTGCGCAGCTCCGGGCGGGAAAACACTCCAACTCGCCAGTTACGGCGCTAAAGTCACAGCGATTGATAAATCAAGTGGACGCCTCAATAGATTAAGAGAGAATCTCACACGCTGCCGCTTGAACGCTAATATAATGGCAGCTGACGTTCTCGAGCTTCCTGAAGACCTTGGTCTAGCAGATCACATTATATTGGACGTCCCTTGCACAGCCACAGGTACATTTCGCCGTCATCCAGAGGTGCTTTATAACCGCAAACCTAAAGATCAAGCCGCTCTTATGAGGTTACAACTTAAAATGTTAGATGCGGCGAGCAATACACTCAAGAAGGATGGTTATCTTGTTTATTGTACCTGTTCGTTACAAAAAGAGGAGGGAGAGGGGCAAATTGATAAATTTTTACAGAAGCGGACAGATTTTCGCCTTAATCGCATTTTAACCAAAGTCTGCTTAAGTCTGGATACGGACATGATTGGGGACGGAGTTTTGCGAACTCAACCCAATTTTTGGAAAGATTTAGGGGGTATGGACGGTTTTTTCGCCGCCATTCTTCAAAAAACGGACTAGGTTCATATATGTTTGCCTGTTTTGGCCTCATATTTGCACCGAACAGAGCAAAGTGTTTCAAAATGGGAGGCTCAACATGAGCACGACGAAATTTTACAAGACAGCGTCTATCGCAGCTATCACAGTTGCAGGTATGACTTTAACAGCATGTGCCACTGATCAATCAGGATCACGGTACGGCGGCAATGTTTATGATTACGAAAGTGGCGGAGATTGCAATGCAGGGCCATCTTGCGGAGCAGCTGTTATAGCAGCCCCTGCTCCAGTGTATACACCTGCTCCAACCTATACACCAGCCCCAGCATATGCTCCGGCTCCAGTTGCAGCGCCACCTGTGTATGTAGACTGTGCACAAACATTTGGCGCAGGATGCGGATCATCGTCTACTGTCGTATCTGAGTCTTATTCAGCTCCTGTACAAACGTATTCGGCTCCAGTGCAAACTTTCAGCACTGCGGCAGACTGCCCTGCGGGAACAACACCAGCTAGTGACGGTACATGTTTACAAAGCTCTAGCAGCTATTCATCATCAACAAGCTATAGCACACCATCAACAAGTTATAGCACACCATCAACTAGCTACAGCAGCACGACATCTTATTCGGGCGGAGCTATTGATTGCCCAGCTGGCACAACAGATGCAGGTGACGGAACATGTTTGCAGTCATCAAGCTCAACAAGCTACAGCAGTTCTTCAAGCACAAGCTACGGATCTGGAACAACTTATTCTGGTTCAACAAGCTACGGCTCTGGATCTACATTCTCTGGCGGCGCTGTTGACTGCCCAGCCGGAACAACAGATGCAGGTGACGGAACATGTTTGCAGTCATCAAGTTCTAGCTACAGCTCTGGTTCAACATATTCAGGTAGTGACGTAACAATCTACAGCGGTAGCACAAGTGGCTACACACCGACGACAACAACGTCATCTACAACTTACCTTCCAATTCGGAAGTAAATTAAGACACATAGATTTACAAAACCCGCGTCTCAGACGCGGGTTTTTTTATGCCTGATTATAGGGACTGTATCGTCTATTTACTGACAACGCCGATTGTAAGATCTACTTTTAGCTTGATTGTCTATCCGCTCATTTCCTTGAAAAACAGCCTCTAAAATTTCGTTGGCCGTATCATCATCACGGGAGCTGGGTTGGCTTATAGGAGTCCGTCCCAAAAACTGTTCTTGCGCGGTTTTGCGAAGTTCCTTGCATGATTTAGAATTATAAGTCTCCAACGCTTTGGAATATGCGCAAGCGTTTAGACCTAGTGTTGATAGAGCTACTAGAAAAAATGAGAGACGTTTTATCATGGTCGCCTCATAAGCATAGAGATGATAAAAGGTCGAATGAACTTCTGGTCATAAAAAAACCCGCAACCGTAAGTGCGGGTTTTGAAAATTAAATGACTAAGCCTATTCAGCTTTAACAAATTCGACTTCAATTTGAATTTCAACCTCTTGGCCCACGACATCGTAAAGACCGACGCCAAAATCATCACGACGGATCATTGTTGTCGCAGAAATACCAAACATGTCTTTCTTACTACGGAAATGTTGCCCAACTTTATTCAGCGTTACGTCTAGTGTCACAGGTTTGGTAACATCCTTGATGGTAAGCTCGCCTGTCACTTGACCACGGCCTTGAACCAATTGCTTCATATCTGTGGAGCTAAAACTGATCGTTGGATACTCAGCTACATTGAAAAACTGTTCTGCTCTGAGGTGGTCATCAAACACATCAACACCACTATCAATTGAAGCCACATCAATCTCAACCGAGAGACTAGAATTTTCTGGATTTTCACTATCAACGTTTACTGTCGCATCAAACGCACCCCAGCGTAGGATAGGCTTCGCATAGCCTTGGTGGTTATAAGACATAGCAATATAGGCATGACCTGCTTCGGATTTATAGACACCTGATGGTGCGTCACCAATATTGGCTGCTGGCTTTAAAGCCACATCTTTGACGGCACTAACAGTATCCGCCGCCGCTGTTTTCGTAGCAGACGCCGCATCACTCGCAGCGTTGCTCGCTGCGGAACAGGCGCTCAACCCCAAGGCAACCGTTGCGACTGAACCGATCAATAATTTCTTTGATATTTTTGTCATAATATAATCCTCTATTTCCCTCTAATTTAATCTTGTCGCGTCATGCCGACCCTAAAGCGTCACCATAGGTGCATAAGCTTACGTAAAGCTCTTAACTTTTTCGTGAAAGTCTGTCCAATCATCCTGCTCATCAATCGGCTTCCAAAGCGCACCAATATCATCATAGAGCAGACTTGGCGGGCCTTCCCCAACAGATGGGCCTTGATTTGGCGCAACATTTTTTAATGTCGTAAACCATGTCTCGAACCTATCCCCTTGATAAAATTTTGCATTTGGAGAGCTAACGCAGCGCGCCTTTTGATTGGCCCCGCCTTGCCAGTCATGCCAAAATTGCGGCCACGGGGTTTGGCTTTCTTCTAAAAATTTGAACGTACCCAAGACAAAGGCCGTATCGAGCTCTAGCTCTTTTCGCTCAAGTCCCAAACGCCTAAACACATGGTGGCAAAGGCGTTCGCAGTAATGATCCGCAAACGTTTCCAAGGCCGCTATCAACGGCTTATCATCACTGATCAGTGACAGGCTTTGCGCGAGCTGCCCGAGATTCCAATGCATAGCTTCGGGTTGCCGTCCAAAAGCATAAAGCCCCGTTTGGTCGAAATAGGCAGCCGTGTAATCTGACTTGAGGGTCGGTAGAAAGCGGTACGGGCCATAGTCAAAGCTCTCACCCGTAATATTCATATTATCCGTATTCATCACACCGTGAACAAAACCTGCGGCCATCCAACTAGCTACCGTGTCGGCACTACTACGAATAACGGCCTCAAATAAATCTTGCGCAGTCGTACGGTCAGGATAAAAATAGCGGCAGCAATACTCCACGAGGCGCGCAAGATTGTCGCTTTGCTCCAGAAAAGCTAAGCGCTGAAACGTACCAAAGCGAATATGTGAATGAGACAAGCGCACCAATACAGCTGAGCGCGTTGGTGACGGTTCATCCCCACGCTGCAAAGCTTCACCCGTTTCAATTAAAGACAGGCTTTTGGATGTGTTAACGCCAAGGTACTCAAGATAATTTGTCGCCAAGACCTCGCGGATGCCTCCCAATAAGGTCAAGCGCCCATCGCCTCTGCGCGAATAAGGTGTCTGCCCAGAGCCTTTTGTACCAAGATCAAGATAGCGCCCTGCCCCATCGCGGCACTGAGCAAAGAGAAACCCACGCCCATCGCCAATGTCAGGATTATAATGGCGAAATTGATGGCCATGGTACCGCAAAGCTAAAGGGTTGGGGAGATTGTCCTTAAGTGGGTTAAACCGCCCAAAGTGCGATACCCAATCCCCGTCAGACATGTCGTCCAAGCCAATTGACTCTGCGGCTTTGTCAGCGCGAAACCTTACAACCGTTTCAGGAAAATCGGCCGCCACAACAGGGTCGAAAAACGCTGGCCCAAGCTCATGAATTATAGGGCTGGCAGTATAGGTTATTTCCCTATCTCCGCGCCGTAATGGGTATGAACATTTGTGTAAAATGTCTCGCCGCGCACCGACTTTAGGTAAGCTTGAAGCGCAGGATAAGCGGATAGATCAATCTCGGCCATATCCGCAGGCTCAAGGCTCGCGATCAGCGTCATATCTGCAAGGGTCATGTCATCGCCGCAAACATATTTACCGGCCTCGAGCTGAGCTTCGATAATCGGTAAATTCTTCGCCAAAAAATTAAGGCCAAGGTCAATCATTTTCGAGTCAGTTGTAGCCCCGAGCATAGGGCCAATCACACGGTTAAAATGAACTCGTCCAACGTTTTGACGTATATGTTGAACAATAAAATCTACCCATTGATCAATCTTAGCTTGCTGTTGTAGATCGCCGCCATAAAGCGAAGAGTTTTCACGCAAAGCCAAATAGCGTACGATAGCAGAGGTCTCAGATAAATTAAAATCACCGTCGCTCATCGCTGGAATTTTACCATAAGGGTTTACCGCTAAATATGCCTCGCTCTTATGCTCACCCGCAGGTAAATCAATAATTTTTCGCTCATAGTCTATCCCCATCGCTTCCGCCGCAAAGACAACCGTTAAAGACGGAAATGATAGAGGGTGGTAATAAATTTTTGTCATGGCAAACCTTGTTATAAAATTTTAGGGCTTAAGATCGGAGTGTTAAATATGTTTGCGAAGAAACGTCGCCGTATCTGTTGCGACACGTTTAGCCGGTTGGAAGGCCCGCGCGAAATTTAAAAAACCATGCGGCATTGTTTTTTCATGGTGATACTCAACATGTGTGCCCACCGCCTTCATTTTATCTGCGTAGGCGCGCCCTTCTTTACGTAGTGGATCAAGGCCCGCCGTGAGGATATAGGCGGGTGGCAAGCCAGACAAATTGTCTTCAACTAAAGGCGAGACAATCGGAGCCGTTTTATCAGCACCCGCAAGATAATGCTCTTCAATAAATTTAAGTGCGACAAACCCAAGTTGAAGTCGGTCTTGCGGCCCCGGGTTTTGCGGTTTTAATTCAAGCATTTGCATAACAGGGTAGAAAAGAATTTGCGCTTTTAATTGCTTGCGGTATTTCTGTCCCAAATATGCCGCCATATTTCCGCCAGCACTATCTCCCCCAATAGCAATTCGGTCTGGTGTAATTCCGTAATCAAGACCATGACCGCCCAGCGCCCAAAGCAAGGCCGCTTCGCAATCATCAATCGCCGCCGGAAAAGGATGCTCTGGCGCAAGGCGGTATTCGACAGATAAGACACGCAAAGCTGACCCACTCGCAACCCGAAGACAAATCCCCTCATGAGAGTCTATCGAGCCCGTCACCCAGCCCCCACCGTGCAGATAAACTAATGTGGGGCCACCTTCTGTGACCGCACCGTGCGGCGTATAAAGCCGTGCGGATATATCGCCTACAGGCCCAGGAAAGGAAATATCTTTAACCGCTTTCATCTTTGGGCCGGGCTCATCAAATTGCCGCGTCAGACGGCGCATCGTCTGATGAAGCGCTTGCACAGATAATTTTTCAGGCCGCAGATCATCCAGTGACGGCAATTTATCAAGTTGAGGCCGAAACTGCTCCACTTGCACCTTAAGCCGTTCGACCCATTCCCGTCCTTTTGTCACGGCCTATACCCTCCGTCCGCTAAATAAGCCTGCTCTTCAACAGTCATCTCCCGACCCAATATCTCATTTCTATGGGGAAAACGACCAAATTCTTCTATCACCTTTAAATGCGCTCGTGCATGGAAAAGCGTGTTTTCATTATCAAGGCCACGATCAATAAGCTCGACGGATTTTTTCTGCATCGCCAAATTTTCTGCATGCATATACGACATATAGACAAAGGCGCGCCTCTCTTGCCCAAGCTTAAGGTCCCATTTTTTTTCAACCATATAATCGGAACAACTAAGAGCCTTATCGTCCCACGCAAAAGCGGCAGGTGTACCCCGGTACATATTACGAGGAAATTGGTCGAGACATAAAACCATCGCAAGTCCCATATCGCTAGACTCTGGAACCAATTTGGGTTGCGCCGCAAGCGATATAGATAGCACTTCAAAACGATGCCTGACGTCAGCGTCAAACCCATCGCTTTGTTTAAACCATTTCGTCTTTCCAGATTCGTGAAACCAGAAGTCTAAAATCTGATGAACCTGTTCAGACGATAAAATCAAAGACGTAGATCTCCTGATAATATGTCAGCATATACGTCAGGTGTAATCTCCTTATAGCTCTCTTCGCTAGATAAAGCGACATAGAGCGGATCATCAATATTAGCCGGGTCAAAGCCCGCTTTGACTAAATTGATTTTCTTAAATTTAAACGTTCCTGTCGTTTCCGCCTCTTGAGACATACGAATAAATACAGGCCTAGCATAATGCGGCAATGCAGCTTCGACATGGCTTTTTAAGGCCGCGAGGTCCACATCACCTTCGGTGACGATAGAGGCCATACCCGCCCGACCATCATATCCTTTTATCTCAACACCGTAGACATTCGCTTGAGTGACCCCAGGGAAATCGGACAAGACAGCCGCAACTTCTCCCGTTGCTACATTTTCAGCCTTCCAACGATATGTATCACCCACGCGGTCCATGAAATAATAATAATCATGCTCATCACGTTTCATAAGGTCGCCTGTGCGGAACCACGCGTCACCCTTCTTAAAAACATCTCGCAAGATTTTCTTCTTGGTCGCCTCTTTATTTTGATAGCCATCAAAGCGGAAACGGGCTGAGTCCATACGTATTTCGCCGATAAGTTCCCCGACTTCTTCTGCCTCTGTACGAATGCAAAATCCATCAGAGCTACGAATATTGGTATTCGTCTCAACATCAAACCGAATGATGTCACAATTAAAGCGTGAGCGCAGATATGCAGGCGCGCGACCCACAGACCCAATAGGGCCATCAAGGTTCATGAGGCTTACATTCCCCTCCGTCGCGCCGTAAAATTCAATGACGTGCGGAATATCAAAGCGCGAGACAAAGCCTTTCCAAACCTCAGGCCGCAGACCATTGCCAATGATCCAACGTATATTATGGGCCCGCTCTTTTTCATGCGGCGGACTCGATAAAAGAAAACGGCACAATTCGCCAACATACATAAACATTGTCGCGTTGTGTTCTATCGCTTCATCCCAAAATTTAGAGGCCGAAAATTTTGGCCGAACAATCACAGCCCCGCCTTTGGACAAAGCAGCCCCCACCCCGCACAAACCGCCTGTTGCATGATACATAGGCAGAACCATGAGCATACGGTCCGTAGACTTTGCATTTGCCGCCGCTCCAAATCCAAGTAGGTAGTTACCCGCGCGCACATGCGTAACCTTCGCCGCTTTCGGCAGGCCCGTCGTGCCAGAGGTGAACATTTTTATACACTCATCTCCTGCTGTAATGCCGTTACGCAATTCGCGGTTAGGACGATGAGCGACCGTGTCATGAAGCGTATTTTCAAGACGCGGATAAGGGTCGACCGTACCAAAAGCCGCGTAGACCTCCACATCATGCTCAACTGTTTCTTTCGCTGTTTCCCATTGATCTGCCATTTCATGATCTAAGATCAGAATTTTAGCACTCGATAAATTCATACAATGGGCTAACGCTTTGTCGGCAAGCTGAAAATTAAGCAGCGCGGGAATAACGCCAATTTTTGTAAACCCATACCATAGAGGGACATATTCCAAACGATTGCGCGCAAATATAGCGACCGTGTCACCCGCTTTTAAGCCTAAACCCAAGCCCCAATTCGCTACGCGGTTGGCATAATCATCCATTTCCTGAAAGGTTAATTGACGATCATCTTCTATAAGAGCAACATTAGAGCTATGTTTATCAACCCATGTTTCAATCTCGTCAGTAATGAGGCGTGTGGATGCAGGGTTGAGATGCTTCACCGCTTTTAGAACGCGCGTGACTTTTTTAAGATAACGTGCTTCGCGTCCTATTGTTTTTAAAATGCCCATTTTTCGTCTCTCAAAATATCAATCCTAAAAAAGATGCTAATGACAACGAAATGCCAGATGAACGAGATTTATGCAAAGAAAAACCTCCTCACAATGTGAGAAGGTTTTTAGCTTGGATATTTAACTTGAACACCTAAGACCTCCGTGGGAGCGGCGTCTTAGTGGAAAAAACGATGTCTCATCTTTTCAAAACTAATGTTGCAATCTACGTGCCAACTTTTTCAAAGGCCGCAGCGCGGTTAATCACCTTATATGGCTTGCTACACCCCACTTGATGGGCCTAGATGTTCAAAATCAAGACAAGTCTGTGCGAAAATGAAACAATGAACGAAAATTTCCTATTTGAAATGGTCACTGCAGATGTGGGGCAACTCACACTCAGCCAGCCCAAACGACGAAATGCTTTAAACGCCGCCATGTGGCGTGACCTTCCCGCATGCCTTAAAACCATAAAAATGACGGTGGGCCTTAAAGCTCTCATCATTAAGGGAGACGGCGAACATTTTTCAGCTGGGGCAGATATCTCAGAATTTGAGACGCTCTACGCAACATCCGAGAGCGCCGCGCAAATCAGCCGTTATATAGCCGACGCCATGAATGCGCTCGCGGACTTCCCCTTTCCAACCCTTGCAATGATCCGCGGAGTCTGTGTCGGAGGGGGTTGCGCGCTCGCCCTATGTTGCGATATTCGCTTCGCTGATAATACCGCTAAATTCGCCGTCACCCCTGCGCGTCTGGGGTTAGTCTATCCCTTTAACGACATTGCGAGGCTTATCGAAACGGTTGGTCTGCCCAATGCAAAAGACATGGTCTTGTCGACCCGACTTATAAAAAATGATGAAGCCAAAGAGATGGGGTTAATTAATTTCAGCCTCTCTTCTGGTGAGTTGAAAAAGGCGGTGATGGATTACGCCACCGCCCAAACAGCGCTTTCCTCGCAGTCCCTAGAGATCATGAAGCAAATGTTCAAAACCTACCAAAGTGGTGTTCGCAGCGACACTCAACAGACTGCTGATTGGTTTCACAGCAGTTTTAACTCAGATGATTTCAAAGAAGGATTTACCGCTTTTATGGAAAAACGAAAACCGAACTTTAAATAGTTAGCTTAGATTTCGGTCTCTGAAGGCTAAGATACGTTCAGCGCGTTTTACCACAGGAGCCTCAACAAATTTCCCGTCGAGCAAGACAACATTCCCGTTCGCGGCCTCATAGGCGTCCAAAACGCGCTGCGCATATGTGACCTCATCATCCGACGGGGCAAGAGCCGCATGGATGCGCGCGACCTGCGCAGGGTGGATAGCGGACCTTGCATGTATCCCCAATGTTTTAGCCTTACGTGTACTGGCTTCGCAATCATCCAAATTTCGGACATCCACATGTGGCACGTCAAATAAGAGCACGTCAAAAGCTGTCGCCGCTGCTACCAATTTTGAACGGCCGTAAAGATGGGTGTCCCACGCGAGGTCACAATCAACATCCCCTGCATAATCAATCGCGCCGTACATACCGAGCTTCACGCGGTCGCAGGCAAAAATATCCTCCGCGTTAACAAGCCCGAGCGCACTTTCAATGATAGCAAAAAAAGGCCCTAACGATTCGGGTAAATCCTGCGCCAACGCTTCAACCTCATCACGGGATGCCACTTTCGGGAGCATCACAAAGGGCAAATTCAACCCAGAGCTTTTTAACGCCGCAATATCCGCCTGTCCCTCAAGCGTATCGATCCCATTAATCCGTAAGGACACATGTTCATGATCGGTTTGCGCGAGCCACGCTAAAACAGTTTCACGGGCGCTGTCTTTATCATTCGCACCGACGGAATCTTCAAGATCTATACAAATGAGATCAGCTCCCGCTTGGCAGGCTTTCTCAAAGCGGTCAGGACGGTTTCCGGGGACAAAAAGTTGTGAACGATAAAACATAAAACCTCTGTTTAGCACGATATTGCGACTATCATTAGACCTTAAACCAGTTTCCATACTGTTGCAAAAGCCATCGCTCATTATAGCATATGTGATAGGCGAGCTAATTTAGCTCAAAGCCTCCCCTTGATAGATTGCTCATAGCACGTTAGCTAAACCTCATGGGACGACAAAAACAAAACGGCATGTTACGCCTTGATGAAACAGAAGCGATTTTAAAAAGCTCCTTTCGCACGATGGCCTTGTTTGAATATTTTGCTGACATTCAAACCAAAGCGACCATTGGTGATATTAGTGCCAATTTGAACATACCTCAATCGAGCGCCTCTGCTCTTGTGAAATCCTTAGTCGATTCGGGCTACCTCGCAAAAGTTGACGGAAGTCGTTATTATTACCCAACCATGAGGCTATCGATGCTCGCAGACTGGATGGACCGCGATAGTCAAATCATCCCACAATTAGTAGGCCAAATGCGTCAGCTTGCTAACCGCTTTGATCAGCCGATTGTTTTGGCCTTACGTAACGGCATTTACTCGCAATATATCATGGTCGAAACGACTGAGCCTACCGTCAGGCAGCATGTAGAGACAGGCTCCCTACGCCCGCTCGTCTGTTCCTCATCAGGGTGGGCCATGCTCTCGCGCGACAATGACGACGACATTGGAAAGCTAATAAGGCGCACCCAAGCCGAGACCGATAACAATTATTGGAAAGACACGGCCAATACAGCTCTTCATCACATAGCCCTAACACGCCGTAACGGCTTCGCCTTTTCCGAAGGCCCTGACGCCAAAGGAACAGCAGGAATTGCCGTCCCCCTACCCACCACTACACCCAGCTATAGCCTTGCCCTTGCCGCAGCTGGAACAACAACCGCGATGCAGGCTAAAAAGGACGATATCGCGGTAGCAATGCTCAACATTGTAAAAAATATTCCCTTGTCTAGCTCCGAGAAAATTTGCGGGCACATCTTCCCAAATTCATGAGCCAATCTTTACATGTTTTAATCGTCGGCGGCGGGATAGGCGGGCTGAGCGCGGCGATTATCTTGGCACAGAACGGATGCACGGTTGATGTGTTTGAGCAAGCCTCGGCCTTTACTGAAATCGGAGCAGGCCTTCAACTCAGCCCCAATGCCATGCAGGTTCACGCGGCTATCGGAACCGCCGCCGCTATATCAGAGGCTGGGTTCACGCCCGACTTCGCCGCACTTCGAGATTTTAAAACAGGAAAAACCTATCTTAGAACACCGCTTCAAGGTCTCTGCCCAAATCGCTACGGCCATCCCTATATTCATATTCACCGTGCCGATTTACAAAGCCTATTAGTCCAAGCGGCGAAAGACGCAGGGGTGACGTTCCACCTTGGGTGCACCGCGCAAACCATCGGCCAATCTAACAGCGCCGTCTCCGTTGAAACCAACATAGGCCGCTTTACAGGCGATGTTTTAATCGGCGCTGACGGCATACGATCCGTGGTAAGAGAACATATCCACGGGGATATGGCTCCGCGGTTTACGGGGCAAATCGCGTGGCGCGGAACTGTCGCGGCCCATGACCTCCCTTCAGATATGCTGCCACCTGCCGCCAATGTTTGGATGGGGCCAAACCGTCATTTCGTCGCCTATTATCTACGCGGCGGCGCGCTCATTAATTTCGTCGCCGTCGAAGAACAAGGTCAGTGGACGGAAGAAAGCTGGTCTCATAAAGGCCAGAAATCCGACCTGCTCGCCGCGTTTGAGGGGTGGGACTCTCGTGTCACACACTTAATTAAGGCCGCGTCCGATTGCTATCTTTGGGGCTTGTTTGACCATGCCCCGCTGCCTCATTGGACGCAGGGACGGGTCGCCCTCATCGGAGACGCCGCCCATCCCATGTTGCCTTTTATGGCGCAAGGGGCCGCTATGGCCACAGAGGATGCGTGGGTGCTGGCGCAAAAACTACTGACCACCTCGAACCCAACCGAAGCCCTCAAATCCTATCAGTTGGCGCGAAAGGCGCGAGCAACTAAACTGCAAGCCATCTCGCGCGGCAATGCCAAACTGTTTCACGACGCCAGCAAGCTAGGCTGCGCTGTCCGCAATCTTAAACTCGCAACGGCGTCAAAACTTCCCGCGCTGCAACATATAAAGCTTGATCCCATTTACGGGATTAATGTGGTGAAAGACTTTCCAATTTAGGTCTTACTCTCGCCCCTACAGGCTCCCGTCCAGAAGCTTCATCACGGCGGAGAAATCGAGCCCGTCTTTGCCGGCCGTTTCCATGCGTTCATAGATCGCCTCGGACTGTGCGCCGAGCGGTGTGTCGGCCTCAACCGAGTTTGCCGCCGCCTGCGCGAGGCGTAAATCTTTCAGCATCATCGCCGCCGCAAATCCCGCCTTATAATCATTATTAGACGGGGCGTTTGGCACGGGGCCTGGCGCAGGGCAATAACTCGTCATCGACCAATTTTGCCCACTCGCCGTTGAGGAAATATCGTAAAATGTTTGCGCGTCGAGGCCGAGTTGTTTGGCCAAATTAAACGCCTCGCATGTGCCAATCATATGAATGCCGAGCAGCATATTATTGCAAATCTTGGCGACTTGTCCGTTGCCTGCATCGCCTGCGTGGAAGACATTTTTGCCCATAATATCAAGGAAAGGCTTGGCGCGCGCGTAACTCTCACTTGCGCCGCCGCACATAAAGGTCAGCGTTCCTGCCGCAGCACCCGCCACGCCGCCAGATACAGGCGCGTCGATCATAGCGAAGCCTCGGTCAATCGCCGTAGATATCACGGCGCGTGCGCTGTCCACATCAATGGTCGAGCAATCGATCATCAACGTATCAGGCTTGGCGAAATGGAACACCCCGCCCACTTCGGCGTAGACCATGCGCACATGTTTTCCCGCGGGCAACATAGAGACGATCACGTCCGCCGACGCCACCGCGTCCTCAAGATTTTCCGCCGCCGCGCAACCCGCCTCCACCGCGCGCGCTACGGCTTCTGGAGAGAGGTCAAACGCCTTAACAGCATGACCCGCCTTGGCAAGGTTCGCCGCCATACCGCCGCCCATATTCCCAAGTCCGATAAATCCAATATTGGCCATGATGTTCTCCATTCCAAGGTTTTATTGATGCAAAAATATGCGAATATTCGAATTAATTAAATTGATTATCAGCCCGATGAAAATCTAATTCTTGATAAAACCATTGATAATCATCCGGTTCAGGGTTCTTATTTTTATATCGAAAAATCGTGGCATTATCGGCGGCTTTATACCATTTTTTGAATTGCATTATATAATCTTCACCTGCTCCCATTCGGAAGCCCATGGAGCCTTGTGAGCAATCTGGGAATGCCACCCATGGCGGCTCAAACGGTGGGCCGTATACATAGGCTTCAGGAAGAGAGTTTAATTCAGAAAATTCTTTCCATGCTATATCACGTTGAGCATCATTCATCCCACCGAAGTAAATATCCTTCTTCCAAACATGAAGTTGCAAATACAAATTTAAACGAAACGGCATCAATCTTAAAATACCATATCGTAAATTTTGCAACCCTAACATCACTACTGCCGCGTCAACTCACGCGAGATAATAACCCGCATAATTTGGTTTGTGCCTTCGAGGATTTGGTGCACGCGCAGGTCGCGGACGATTTGCTCGATACCATATTCCGAGAGGTAGCCGTAACCGCCATGGAGTTGCAGCGCGTCATTGGCAATTTTGGAGCACATATCCGTGGCAAAGCGTTTCGCCATCGCGCAGGCCGCCCCTGCACCTGCCGTCTTTTTATCGATCATATCTGCGCCGCGGTAAATCAACATGCGGGAGGCTTCTAGGTCTGTCGCCATATCGGAGAGCATGAACTGCGTATTTTGGAAATCCGAAATAGACTTGCCAAATTGTTTGCGCTCTTTGGTATATTGCAAGGTCGCATCAAGCGCTTTTTGCGCCCCGCCGAGACTGCAGGCACCAATATTAATCCGCCCCCCGTCAAGGCCGCTCATGGCAAAGCGGAAGCCTTGGCCTTCAGCGCCGACACGGTTGGCCGCAGAAATACGGCAATCTTCCAAAATCACTTGCGCGGTGGGTTGCGCGTTCCAACCCATCTTTTTTTCATTCGCGCCGAAAGATAATCCGTCCGTGCCTTTTTCAATGACGAAACAAGACACGCCTTTGGACCCGTCATTAGACGTGCGCGCCATGACCACATAGACATCCGACCATCCTGCGCCCGAGATAAAGGTCTTCGTACCGTTGAGAATATAGTCATCGCCGTCCTTAACCGCCTTTGTCGAGAGCGAGGCCGCGTCAGATCCGCTGCCTGGTTCCGTCAGGCAATAAGAGGCAATGAGTTCACCCGCTGTGAGGCGCGGGACAAAGCGCGCGCGCAGCTCATCCGACCCGTAAGTGTCGATCATCCATGTCGCCATATTATGAATGGTCAGCATCGCCGTATGAGAGACATCCCCCGCCGCAAGCTGTTCAAACACAAGCGCACTATCAAGCCGCGACAGCGCCGTGCCGCCGTGCTCTTCGTTCGTATAAATGCCGCAAAATCCAAGCTCGGCCGCTTTGGTGAAAATAGCGCGGTCGAGGACTTTCTCCTCATCCCACCGCGACGAATGCGGCGCGAGTTCGCTCGCAGCGAAACTCCGTGCCATGTCTTGGATCATGACCTGTTCTTCGGTGAGCTGGAAATTCATATTAACCCCTAAAACGTCGGGATAATAAACGCGCTATCATCCGTCTCGCCTTCGGGCCATCTTTGGGTAACCGTCTTGACCTTCGTGTAGAAGCGCAACCCTTCCATGCCGTATTGGTTGGCGCTGCCGAACGCTGAACGCTTCCAGCCGCCGAAGCTGTGGTAGGCGACAGGCACAGGGATAGGCACATTGATACCGACCATGCCGACTTCGACGCGGTCTGCAAATTCACGCGCCGCGCGTCCGTTCTGGGTGAAGATCGCAACGCCGTTGCCATACTGATGATCGCTTGGAAGCTTTAACGCGTCTTCAAACGTATCAGCGCGGACGATTTGCAGCACAGGGCCGAAAATCTCGTCTTGGTAGGTTTCCATATCGGGGGTCACATTATCGAGCAGGCTCGGCCCGACGAAAAATCCATCCTCATAGCCTTGCAGGCTAAAGTCACGTCCATCCACAAGCAAGGTCGCGCCCTCTTTGACAGCCTTGGTGACATTGGCATTAATCGAGTCGCGGTGAACGCCCGTGACCACAGGGCCGTAATCGGCGTCAGGGTCATTGGATGTACCGACGGTCATGGCTTCGAGCTTTGGCATAAAGGCTTCGAGGAATTTTTCCGCTGTACCTTCGCCCACAGGAACGACAACGGGCAGCGCCATGCAGCGCTCACCCGCCGAGCCGTAAGCCGCGCCGAGAATGTCTTTCGCCGCTTGCTCCATATTGGCGTCTGGCATGATGATACCGTGGTTTTTCGCCCCGCCCATACATTGCGCGCGCTTGCCCGTAGCCGTCGCGCGTCCGTAAACATATTGCGCAATGTCAGACGAGCCAACGAAGCTCACAGCCTTAATGGTCGGGTGATCACAAATCGCATCGACGATTTCTTTGTCGCCATTAATGCACTGCAAGAGACCAACAGGGCCGCCCGCTTCAACGAACAATTCCGTTAAGCGCATCGGCACGCTTGGGTCTTTCTCAGACGGTTTTAAAATACACGCATTACCTGTGGCAATCGCCATGCCGAACATCCACATGGGGATCATCGCCGGGAAGTTAAACGGCGTAATGCCTGCGACGACGCCGAGCGGCTTACGCATGGAGTAAACATCAATCTCTGGCCCTGCGCCGTAAGTATGCTCGCCCTTTTGACTGTGCGGAATACCGCAAGCAAATTCAATCACGTCAATACCGCGCATGACGTCACCGCGACTATCAGCAAGGACTTTGCCGTGCTCTGATGATAGCATAGCCGCAAGACTATCCATCTCAGCTTCGACCGCTTGCTTATAAGCAAACATAATCCGCGAGCGCTTTTGTGGGTTCATCTTCGCCCACTCAATTTGAGCCACCGCCGCAGAGGCCACCGCCGCGTCAAGCTCTGACGGCGTCGCCATATTCACTTGCGATTGAACCTCGCCCGTATTGGGATCAAAAATATCCTTCGTCCGTCCAGATGTTCCCGCGACGTTTTTTCCGTCAATAAAGTGGCCAATTTGCTTCATGGGAGCATCCTTTTCATAATTCATCTCGTCTAAGATTTAATTATCTAGATAAACTCTACCAAGAGCAATCCATAGATTTCTTTATCAGATATGTGCAGAGATCACAAAATATGGATTACGGCCTATATTGTTCACGCCCCTCTTAAATATCTATTCACTATAAACCTAAACCCTCCATCAACCGCATTTCACGACTTAGCTTTAACATCTGATATTTATAGTTATAGAGAGATAATTATGTGATGAAACGACTGACAAAAATACGCTCTGCTCTTTTAGGATGCACACTCATGAGTGGGTTCGTGCAACCGGCGGTCGCGCAAATTACAGACCGTGCCTTCTTTAGCGCCAACGCCCTCGTTGTTGTTATTGCGGGAACAGAGGATGAAGCCAACGACGGGCAAGCGCCTTTTGTCGTCGATTTCGCACTCTTAGATTTTACGCCAAGCGGCTCCGAGGCCTTTGACCTCATACGGGGCGACGGCTTTGTTGTAAATTCGAACAGCGGCTTTGATGCGGGTCATGACTTTTCAGGCGGTGCGACGCGCATCGACGTTAACGACGAAATAACCGGTGGTAGCTTCGGCAACCCCGGTGGCGGTGATATAGACTATCTTGAAGCGACGGATTCGCTTGCCGCCTTTGAACTTGACGGGGATACGGACGTAAATACCCGAGACGCCCGTAATGTCTCGCGCTTCCTTGTGGCGTCCAATGTCGCCTTCGATATATTTGTCGAAAGCACGGAGCTGACACGCACAGGAGATTTCACAGACCTTGATTATGAAAACATCGGCTTTCGCGCACAGCTTAACCGTAGCGGTGGCAGCGGCGCAGGACGGTGGGGTGACAGCGCGCAAAACCCCGCGATTGGCGGCGAAGGCATCGACGAGACGATCAATGACCTTGGCGATATGAGCTCTGGCCCCGTGAAGCTATTTGACGGTGGACGCCGCACAGCCGCCCTCCGCGGAAGCCTACTCGAACAGTCCGTGTCGTTTAATATTCGCTACTCCCTGTCAGGCTCCGCCGACGCCGCGAATGTCAATGACTATGACCTCTCCCTCGGCTCAGGAACGATTGGGGCCGAAGTCAGCTATACGGTTTACGCGCCTTAGCGGGTTGGGGGGCATTAGCTTTAGCGTACAGACCTTAAATCAGCATCTTATTTTAAGCGATATTTTTTGTAAGATAATCCACACAATACTAGCCCTCATCACTAACATGCGTAAGGGAAAGATATTTTTCCCTCAACCACAGAACACTTCCTCGAGGATGAATCCCAGCAAATGGTCGCCCTGTACGCCCATCAATAACCATCTCTAAACCTTTACGATCAAAAACATCGTAAGCCCAAGCGACCTCTGCCTCTGTCGCTTTGTAGCTAGTCGCAATGGTTAAATAGAGTAAATTTTCATATTCAAAATTTAAGTCATATGTATGTGCAAAGAGGGCGACCTTCAGCGCGGATTCGTAACCATCGTCTCCATGCTTAAGCCCGTCAAGGCAGATTGCATCAACCGTCAAATCTCTAAATATATCTTTCTGATCGAGCAGAACATCTAACTTACCCCACCTTTTAACGTGTCGATGCTCTTCGGAACAAAAATCAGGCCGCGTCTCTAAAATATAAGTTGTTAATTTTGATGGAGAATTAACATAGAGCTCCCGAACACTATTAACTTTACGTGTGTCACTTTGAACTAAGTCACACGAACCAACAAAAAGCATGGCGAAAGCTAAATAACAGGTTTTAGCTATATAGTTTGTATTACCTTTTGCACAGTTACTCACTAATTTCTCCTTGATTCAAATGAATCATCGATACAGCCCTACCACGGCCTTAGTTAAATTTATCACTCACCCTAAATTAATCCCCCAAAAACAAAACCCTCAAACAGGCTCTGCCTCAATCACATAATTGCGGCCTGCGCGGAGGGCGCCTTGGGATTTAATAAGCTCTAGCGCTTCGGTGCGTAGGGATTCGCCGCGGGCTTTCAACGCGTCTGCCAAGTCGCGGTCCGTTAAAGCCCCGAGCATCGACGTGGCAATATCAATCTGTGCGGTGACGAAGCGGCTTTTATAGCCAATGTCAAAATGCTTGACCGAGCGCACTTTAAAGCCGCTCATGTGCAAATTATCGACGACCCATCCTGCGGGATATTCGCGGTACGGGATCGCCTCGCCGTGCAGAGCGCACGCGTCGCGGAAGCGGCCAATTTCCCAGAGCAAGCGCCCCGCCCTGTCATCTGGGCGCATGGTCGGCACATAAGGCTCTAGGCCTTTGACATAGAGCGTCTTACGCGTCAGCGGCCTGAGGCGTTTAAACAAATAGGGTTGATAAAAGGGCGAGAAGCCTTCGACCGCCCCGAGCAAATAATCCGCCATGACCGTGTCATAGCTTTCGTCTTTAAGAAGATTGGGGTCGACCCAATTCCCGACGACGATGCGATCATCCGCCCGTTGCACCTCTTGGACGGCGTGGCGCACTTGCTCCGCGTGAGGGGGCGAGGCCGATACGGCGGTCCACCGTTCCGTCTTAAGGTCAGCGACCCAGCGAATAGATTGAACGCCTGTTCCCGCGTCCAGAAAGCGCCCCCACGGGCGCTCCCCTTGCAACTCTTGAATGTAGCGTAAGAGGCGCGGATGTTTTCGGGTGATCAACTAAGCCAGCTCCCCCACCAGACTATTACGGCCTGCATCTGTGATCTTTACAGGAACGATCTGCCCGACCAAATCAGGAGAGCCTTTGAAGTGCGTGCCTTGGAGGTAAGGCGCGCGGCCAAAGAGTTCGCCTTCGCCTTTACTTGTGTTTTCCACGAGGACATTTTGCACCGTCCCGATCAGGCTTTTGTTAAACGCTTCTTGTTGGGTATAGAGCAAATCTTGTAGGCGCTTGAGGCGCTCTGATTTCACGTCCTCATCCACTTGGCGCGGGAGGCTCGCCCCCGGCGTTCCGGGGCGGATGGAATATTTAAAGCTAAAGGAGCTGCCGTAGCCAATCTCTTCAACGCATTTCATCGTCGCTTCGAAGTCTGCATCCGTCTCGCCGGGGAAGCCGACAATGAAATCCCCGCTGAGGGCAATGTCTGGCCGTGCGGCGCGGATTTTCGCAATTAGCTCTTTGTAATGGGCGTAGGTATGGCCACGGTTCATCGCGTGCAGAACCTTGTCCGAGCCCGCTTGGATGGGCAGGTGAAGATAGGGCATGAGCTTCGGTTCTTCGCCCAATGTTTTAATCAGCTCATCATCCATATCGCGCGGGTGGGATGTGGTGAAGCGGATACGGTCGATGCCGCCAATCAGCGCCACATGTTTAATCAACTCGCCTAACCCCCAATCAGAGCCGTCTGGCCCCTCGGCACTATAAGCATTGACGTTCTGCCCGATCATCGTGATTTCACGCACGCCTTTGCTCGCAAGGTGACGGGCTTCGGCAATGATCTGGCTGACAGGGCGAGAGACTTCCGCGCCGCGCGTATAGGGCACAACGCAGAATGTGCAAAATTTATCGCAACCTTCTTGGATGGTCAGAAACGCCGAGAAGCCTTTGACCTCGCGGTTAATTGGCAGCTCGTCGAATTTCTCTAAGGTGTCAAATTCGGTCTCAAGCACTTGGCCTTGGCCGCGCGCGACCTTGGCGATCATTTCAGGCAAGCGGTGATAGGTCTGCGGCCCCAAAACCATATCAACCACAGGGGCGCGGCGCATGATCTCTTCGCCCTCGGCTTGGGCCACGCAGCCCGCCACAGCGACAGTCATGTCGAGCTTGTTTTTCTCTTTATGTTTACGAATACGGCCCAGCTCTGAATAGACTTTGTCGGCGGCCTTCTCGCGAATGTGGCAGGTATTGAGAATGACCAAATCGGCATTATCAGGCGCGTCCACAGGCGCGTAACCAATCGGGGCGAGTACATCCGCCATGCGTTCACTGTCATAGACATTCATCTGACAGCCGTAGGTCTTGATAAATACTTTCTTCGTATTTTGCCCACCCGTATCGCTTTTGCCTTTAGCAACATACGGCGTGTTTATATCTCGGGATTTTTCAGAGGTAACAGAGTCAGAGGCGGCGCTTGGCGCTTTGCCTTTACCTCCGTTACGGGACGCGTTTTTATCGCGCGGTAACAGAACGGTCATGGGGATCTACCTATATTAAGTTTGCGCGGCTTATAAGCATAGAACGCGCGGGGAGCAAGAGGTAGCTTACGGGATTGTAAATTACCGCTACTCTACCTTATGTATTTACAACCCTTGACCACCATTTCCCGCTATATAAACGCCAAAATACGAGGCCAGAAAATATACTTATTATAGCAGGCACAATTTGACTAAACGCAAACTCACCTCCAACTAACCTAATAACGACAACATTAAAAACAAACGCTATACATATAGGTAATAAGGGATGCTCAAATTTTGTTTTTCGAACCAAAAAATAAATAGGAATGCAGGGGATAAGGCAAACGTAAATAACAATCAGACCATAAACTAGGTAGATCAAAACCCAAGTTATTATATTTTCCCAACTCTTATCGTATGCAAAACCACTGTTCGAAAAAATGAACCCAGGAAGCAACGATAAGGTTATAAATAAAAATATATAGATTAACGGTGTAAGTAAGAAGGCTCGAATAGGTCTACGAACCTTCATATGAAGCCTCTAACCCAACTTCTTCCCGTAAAGCTCTAGCCTGTGATCGACCAATTCATAGCCGAGCTTTTTTGCGATTCTGTGCTGTAGCTCTTCAATCTCTTGATCGACGAATTCGATGACGTCGCCTGTTTGCACGTCGATGAGGTGATCGTGATGTTCTGCGTCTGCGGTTTCGTAACGCGCGCGACCATCGCGGAAATCATGAGTTTCGATAATGCCTGCATCCGACAAGAGACGCACGGTTCTGTAAATCGTCGCGAGGGAGATTTTGCTATCCACCGCTGAGGCGCGGCGATAAAGCTCTTCCGCGTCGGGATGATCTTCTGCATCAGACAGAACTTTGGCAATGACTTTACGTTGCTCGGTCATGCGTAGACCTTGCTTGGTACATTTTTCCTCAATCCAGCTTGTCATGTTCTCACCTTAAACATCATCTATAGGCAGTATAGAATCTATTATTAATCCTACCCTTTGAAGGGTCATACGTCCAGACTATAAAAACCAACACTCTGATAGGTTTATCTAAAGGTCTTTTCGAAAAGTCAGAGCCGCAACACGCCCACCCGCGCGGCGGTAATAGGCGGGGCGTTTCCCTATCGGGTTAAATCCGCATTTTTTATAGAGGGTGATAGCAGAGAAATTATCCTCGGCGACCTCTAAAAAGAGCAGGTCCACGCCGTTACCACATAAGTGCGTAAAGGCTTGTTGCATCAATTTTTGTCCAATGCCCTGCCCGCGGCGCTTGGGATCAACGGCGATTGTAATGATTTCAGCTTGGTCAGCTGCAAGACGCGCCACAATAAACCCTGCAAGGTCAGGCGCAAAAACCCCCAAACATAGATCATTATCAAAATGGGATTTAAGACTATCCTCTGACCATCCTGCTTCGAAACTTACGCCGTGCAATGTCACCGCCGATACAAGGTCTTCATGCGTAAGGCGGCGTATTATCATTTAACAGGCAAAGATTTTCCGCCCGGCAATTTCGCGTCAGGCGGACGAGAGTAAAGCGGGGCCGCAGGGTAGTCTTTCGGGTCGCGGTCAAGACCGAGCCACGCTAAGATGGGCCCAGAAATAGGCCTGTCTTGAAGGCGCTGATGATCGGGCAGCGTTTTGAACGCCGCTTCGGCGCTCGCTATATCATCTGTTTGTGGCCCGCGTTTCAGTACGCCCTTTTCATAGTAAGACCAACAGAGCTGTCCACGGCGCACGTCTGCCACGGTCAAAACGGTCTTAGTTTGATGCGCGTCGGCCTCTGCCGCCCAAACATCAAAACAAGAAAAGCCGAGAACAGAAATGTTGCGCGGCAAGGCTAATCCCACCGCAAAAGACAATCCGACCCGTTGGCCTGTGAAGCTCCCCGGCCCTGTGCAAACCGCGATGCGCGATATATCCGCAACCGTCAGATTGGCGGCGTCAAACATCTCCGCCACCATCGGGGCTAAATGCGCATCATGGCCACGGCCAATGTCATCAGAGCGCTGCACCAGAACTTGGCTTTGCGTCACAAGCGCGGCGCTGCAAGACCGCCCTGTCGTATCAAGAGACAGCGCAATCACTTAGTTTGACGGCTCAACCCGTGTCACTTCTGGAACATAATGTTTGAGCAAATTTTCAATGCCGTGCTGTAAGGTCATGGTTGAACTTGGGCAACCTGCGCACGCACCGCGCATCTCAAGGTAAACCGTGCCATCGTCTTCATTGAAATGTTTAAACACAATATCACCGCCATCTTGCGCCACCGCAGGACGAACACGAAGCTCGATCAGCTCCTTGATCTGTTCAACAATCTCTAGCGTGTCACCTTCATAAACGCGCTCTTCTTCGGCTTCCTTTTGAATTTGATCCAGCAGTGGAACGCCGCCTGCCACGTAAAAATCCATAATCGCGCCAAGCACGGCAGGTTTTAAAAATTTCCAATCTTTCTCATCACTGCGCGTGACAGAGATGTAATCACTGCCAAAAAACACTCGCGAAACATCGGGGATCATAAATAGCATTTCTGCCAACGGCGCATCCGCAACATCACCGCCGCGCATATATTCGCGCGGAGGAACGCCCTCGCCTGTGACGTCCTTACCAGGAAGGAATTTAAGCGTTGCCGGATTGGGCGTGTCTTCAGTTTGGATAAACATATATGTCTCCATTATAAGTTACGCCACACATGAGGTTCATTAGAGCATTTCGCAAGGGGGCAATTCGGCTCAGCTCTATATTATTTCTTTAAATGTGAAAACAATGTCTCGTGATTTGACGCCGGAAGGAAGACTCGCCATATAGTTGAGTATGTTAATTGGACGAAAATTATTATGGTTTAGTGGAGTCGGATTACTCTCCTGCGCCAGTTTGACTACGACATTACCTGAAATCGCAGAATTTAATGTCACTCAAGAACGTCGTAGCCAAGTCAGTGCCGCTCTTCAAAACCGACATGATTATTTGGAACGGCTTGCCACAATTGCCAAACCTATCCTGACTAAAAATGCTGAGATTTGCCCTCGCGTTCGCCCTTATTACGGCCTGACCACTCACGCCGCGACAAGCTATTCAAAACATATACGCGATGACGCTGCGAAAATTTTTGACCTCACAGAAGAGCCCCGCATCCTCAATGTTATAGCCAATAGCCCTGCCTCTCGCGCAGGCGTCCAAGGCGGCGATATCATTCTCGGTGATGATGACACGCCTCTGACCGCATCAGCGCTGCGCAAACAGGAGACGGCTGATAATGGGCCCTCAGTGATAAGGGTTAAACGCGGGGGTGACATCCTCACATTGACGGTTGAGACCATACCCGCCTGTGATTACGTCCTTCAGCTCCGCAGTAGTGATACTGTCAACGCTTACGCGACAGGTCGTGCGATTATCATCACAACGGGAATGATGGACTTCACGACCCGCGATGAAGAACTCGCCGCAATTATTGGCCATGAACTCGCCCATAATACCCTTGGCCATATTCGTAAAATTACCACTAATTTGATCATTACAGGGTTTGCCACTCGATATACACGCAGCTTTGAATCAGAAGCTGATTATGTTGGTCTTTATTACGCCGTCCGCGCGGGGTATGATATGCAAGGTGTTGAGGATATATGGCGGCGAATTGGTACGCGACATCCGCGCAATATTGGACGCGCCAAAACGCACCCAACAACACCTGATCGTTTCTTGCGGCTCAAAGCCGCTTATGATGAGATACAATCCAAACGCACAAATAGTGAGGCGCTCTTACCTAATTTCAAATCCTCGGATGCCTCAAAATCGTGAATGTCTCCCGTTATTTGTTCATTTTACGTCCCATGAGCATGAGGCTTTGCATGGCGCTTTTCATGACGCTTACGGCGGCCTGTCTCCCCACGAATTCTGAACAAACCCAAGATATATCAATTCAAGAGACCGCCTCTAGTAGTCAGGCAGGTTCAGATCAACACGCACGTCAAAACGACGCGAGTACCCCTCTCAATAACAGGGAATTTCGTGATGTCCTCAATGAATTTATGGGACTCAATGAACGACTCGATCGTATTGCATCCCGCATCAAAATTGCTAATGCCGACCTTTGTGAAACGACTGAAAATGATATTGGGATATCTACGCACACGATCAATGATTATCCCGATGAGCTTCGGTCTGCGGCAAGACATTACCTCAGGGTCGATGAGAATTTGAGCGTTCGAACCGTTCGTATTAAGAGCGCTGCCCATAAAGCGGGTATCAGAGCTGGCGACCGAATTATCAAAATTAACGAAACAAGCCTCATAGACAACCCGCTTTTTACTGAGACTGATTTGGCGGGCGCCTTAGCAAAAGCCGCCTTTCATTTAGCGCTCGACAATCTAGCCCTAACGCAATCCGCACAGATTGAATATCAGCGCGGGAGCCAGACCTACAACGCGGAACTAAGCCTGACAAAGAAGTGCAAAATTCCTGTTACTCTTTTCTTTAGCGAGGACATTAATGGGCATTTACTTGATGGTGAAATTTGGATGACATCTGCGCTGTTGCGAAACATTCAAGACGATGTCCGCGTCGCCTATATCATGGCTCACGAAATGGCTCATGCCCTCCGACATCACGCAGATATATACACACCTGATATTGAACTTGAAGCCGACCGAGACGGTCTTATAATTTTAGCGCGAGCGGCATATAATCCCGAAGATTTAGCCGCCTTTTGGGCGGAACAAATTGATTTACTTGACGGTGGAGAGACGCAATCCAGCAGCCATCCCGACCTTATCACCCGTAAAGATAATTACATCTCAACTCTATCAAGCATCAAGCAGACGGGGCTAGATAATGAGAAATTAAAAGATTTGTTCTTTAAATAAATTTAAGTCAAAATCTCCAATTTATGAGATTAAAGGCATCTGGCTCACTTTAACATTTTTTGAAAAATTTACCTTGGCTCGAACAAAGTTCATGATATATTTAACAATATAATCACATAGTTGAAACTTATCATTGTTGCGGAGATAAATTAGAGGGCTACGTAAAATCACAAATGAGTAAGATAGAAGATAGAATAGAAAATACTATCACAATCATTCAGGCTATTAATTCAGCTGTTACCCTTGATGATATGTTTGACCATTTAGTAGCCTATGGCAAAAGCCTTGAGTTTGAGACCATCAGCATTGCTCCGTTAATTAATCCCGTTTTAATGAATATAGATATTTCGACTATAGGCAGATCGACATGGCCGGTTGAATTTTTAGAAAAATGGATAGCTAAAAACTATATCATTCATGATCCAGTTAGTCAGCGCGCTCTGGTCAGCCAAACCCCTTTATTATGGCAGGAAAGCTACAAAACAGCGTCTAAAAAAGGGCAACGCATCTTGGACGAAGGGGCTGAATATGGTCTAGAGAACGGCATAAGCATACCCGTTCATCTTCCCCAACGCCCTCCTGGAAGCATTGCTTTCTCAGGTGGGAGCTGTGATTTTAGCCCTGATGAAACGGGCGAAATTCAGCTAGTTTGCACACATGCTTATAGCAATCTCATGACGCTTGCAAAATTTGAAGATAAAATCAATATTCCAACGTTAACGCACCGCGAAAGCGACATCTTGCATTATGTCGCAGCAGGAAAAACCAATTGGGAAATTGCGAAAATATACGGGCTGTCTGAGCATTCCGTAAAAAGCTATATGAAAAACATTTCTATAAAATTTGGCGCGACAAATCGCGCTCACGCCGTGACCCTTGGGATCATGTCAGGCCAAATACTGCTTTAAATTAATTAAAGCGCCTCCCCCCCCCTCTTTTGGGGGGTACAAATAAACATTTATCTTAACTAGAAAATGACGTAAGTATATAACTGTACTTTGTGGGGCAATCACAATTGGGGCAATTCACAATTAGTGGAGGCACGGCATATGTCGCGCCTCCACTAATGGTGCGATGCAAAATTTCTATTTACCGCTACCGTAAGAACCTGACGACTGTACAGCTTTACCACCTTGAGCATCGGATTTACCCCATAATTGCTCAAGCCGTGCATCACGTCGACACCCAACGCGGTAGCGCTTGTAGTGAGCAGGGTTCTTTTTATAATAATCTTGATGATACTCCTCGGCAATATGGAACGCGCTCAAAGGAAGAATTTCAGTCGTTACGGGCCCGTCGAAAGGCTTTGAAACAGCAATATCATTTTTAGATTTCTCAGCTTCTGCAATCTGTGAACTGTCAGCGAAGACGGCTGTTCTATAACTCGAGCCTTTATCGCAAAATTGACCGTTCGGGTCCGTAGGGTCGATGTGATGCCAGTAATAATCTAGTAGCTGTCCATAATTCACAACAGACGGATCGTAAGTCACTTCAACCGCCTCATAATGACCCGTTTCTGTGTAGCTAACAGTTTTATAATTCGGGTTATCCGTGCGGCCACCCGTATAGCCAGAGACCGCTTCAAACACGCCGTCAAGCTTTTCAAAGTCAGATTCCATACACCAAAAACACCCGCCTGCGAAAACTGCTGTTTTCACATTATCAGGCAATGTTTGAGAGACTGTCGTCGTCGCATTATCGGTATCGCTCGTCTTAAGCGAGCTTGTGGTGGCGGAAGGCGCACAAGCCGCAAGGCTTAAGGTGGCCGTAAATATAAGAGCTAATTTTTTCATACACGTCCTTTAACGGTACATGATGTCACTGTCCCGTCACAATTTCGCGAGAACAGACGGGCTATAATTATGATGGATGACGCGTGTCTTTATAGGCTGATAAGGCTCGTTCCCGTGCAAATTTATGATCAACTATTGGGTGGGGATAATCTTCTCCGAGTTTTACGTTGGCCTGAGCTAACACATTCGGCGGAGCCTCCCACGGACGGTGAATATATTTCTTTGGTAGTCTCGCCAGCTCTGGAACCCATCGCCGAACATACTCACAGTTCGGGTCAAATTTCTCGCCCTGCGTGAAGGGATTAAAGATGCGAAAATAAGGCGAAGCATCCGCGCCGCTTCCCGCAACCCATTGCCAGCTCGCGGCATTACTCGCAGGGTCAGCATCCACAAGTGTGTCGTAAAACCATTGCTCCCCGCGCCGCCAATCAATCAAGAGATGTTTAATCAGAAAGCTCGCTGTGACCATGCGAACGCGGTTATGTTGCCAGCCTGTTGCCCATAGCTGGCGCATCCCCGCATCGACAAAGGGGTATCCCGTTTGCCCCTGTTGCCACCGCTCTAACGCGCTTGGATTATCATCCCAGTCAAAACTATCAAAATAGGGTTTGAAATTTTCTGATCCGAGTTTGGGGTTATGATAGAGCAAGACATAAGAAAATTCCCGCCACCCAATTTCGGAGAGAAACTTATCCGCCAACCCACCTTTATCACGACACGCGTGCCAAATTTGCCGTGGCGATATTTCACCAAAGGCGAGATGCGGGGATAGATGCGACGTCCCGCTCGGCCTATCAGGTCGGTTACGATCATCCGTATAGGTTTCAAGACCACTCTCCAAGAATTTAGCAAGGGCCGCCTTCGCGCCTTCAGGCCCAATTTGCCAATGAGCTTTCATCTTCGCGCCCCAGTTTGGACTGTGAGGTAGAAGCGCTAACCCTTCAAGCGCAAGACTTTCTACCTCACCTTTATAGGTACTCAACTGAGTCGGCGCAGGCAAAGGCGGCATGACCGTCAGCTCCGAGCGCACGGCCCGCCAATAGGGGGTGAAGACTTTGTAATAGCCCCCTGTCTTGGTTTGACGCTCCCACGGCTCAGTCAGTAAATTCGCTTTGAAGCTCTGCACCGTCAGGCCACGCTCTATGAGAGATGATTTAATATCCCCATCTCGCGTGCGTGCATCCTCTTCGTAGCGGCGGTTCCAGACAATATGATCCGCGCCTGTTTGATCTATAAGCTCCTCCAGAACCCCAGAGGGCTCGCCGCGTCGAAGGGTCAAGCTCCCGCCTATGGCCGTTAGCTTATCGTGTAAATTGTCTAAACTATGATGCAGCCACCATCTAGACGCCGCCCCGAGAGGGCGCGCGCGGTCTGTCTCATCGATGTAAAGACAAATAATCGGCTTGCCGCTTTGCACGGCGACATCCAAAGCAGGATTATCTTCCAACCGTAAATCACGGCGGAACCAAACTATAATAGGGCTTGATGTCATAAAGCGTCTTTCTCGTGTTATACGAGTCACACTTATAAACGATTTATCTAAAAGGTGATATAGCTTGCGGAAATATCATAAAGGTCGGCCATAACCGCAGCCGTAGTTGGCCACCGCCCCGCGCCTTTACCACGAATTTTATATTGCTCGCCATTGGTGAAAGTGAAAACCGCATGGGCTTCTTCCCCGTCCGCTTGCGCGAGGAAATTATTTAAAGACACATCTTTCAACTCCAACTGAGACGAAAATCCGTTTTTATCTTTCCAACATGTCGCAATGCGTTTCATCGACCCTTGTGGTGTCTCTTCAAGCGCAAAGTTCTCTATCGTATCACGCGGAATGTCATCCAGCCCGACCGTCTCGCTAAACCCAAGTAGCGCGATGAGGCGAATTTTAGCCGCTGCGTCAGCCCCGCCCACATCAGACGACGGGTCGGCTTCAGCAAAGCCTTTGTCCTGCGCGTCTTTCAAGGCTTCTGCGTAACTACGACCGCCGCTGATTTCACCAAGCATATAATTTGTCGTTCCGTTCAAGAGAGCTTCAACCCGCTCAATACGTCCCGCTTCGCGCAAGCACATTTCAAGGACGGGCATGCCGCCGCCTGCTGCACTCGAGAATAAAAGCTGCGCCTTATTTTTGGCCGCCAAGTCAATCAGCCCTTGTCCGCCTGATGCAATGGCTTGCTTATTGGCGCTGACCACATGAATGCCTAAACCTAACGCCCGTTCACAAAATTCCAAACAGGGATCAACAGGGCCAGACACATCAATGAAGACGTCGGGTTTCGCCGCTAAAACTGCTTCGAAGTCGGTCGTCAAAAGGGCTTCTGGATAGCCTTGGTCAACGTATTTATCTTTATTACGCACCATGATTTTGACCATTTCAAATCGGTCACTATTCGCGGCCGCGCGGCGGAACACGCCGCCGCCAACTGAGCCTAATCCCATCATCGCAATACGTAGCTTTTTAAGCGTTGGCTTTGCGGAGGCTGTTTTGGAAATAGATCCAACACGTGTATAGCGCGGCACACCCGGCGTCCCGACGCGAAACGGCACTTTATTTGCCGCGGCAAAATCAAGCGCTTTGGGGGCAATCAATGGCCCGGCCACTGCTTTAGCCTCATCCCACGTTATGTCTGTAAAGCGCCCCGCGTCCCCTTGCTTCGGGTCATGCGTATAAATACCGTCGATGTCTTTTAGCAAGATCGCTTCAACACCGAGACGGTGTGCCACATAAAGGGCCGATAAATCCGCGCCGCCATTGCCTAAGAGCGCAGGACGGTCTTTGTCGCCAATCGCCACATATCCCGGCATGACAACGACATCATGATCTTTCAAGTCTTGCTCAAGCTGCGGGACGTTAAGATCAACTAATTCCGCGTCCATGCGCGGCCCCTTGGCTTTAAGGCCCAAGTCACGGGCTTGGCGGACAAAGGCTGGCGCACCGATACGTTCAAGCGCGAGAGCCAAACGCGCAGCAGAGCGGCGCTCTCCCAGTTGAATAAGCTCAGCAAGATTTTTTGGCAAACCATCAGGGCCAATACGGCGAGCTTCGGCCATAAGCACGTCCGTCTCGTCACCTTGTGCCGACGTCACAGCGACAACATTTTGCCCCTGACGGTAATGGCGGTAAATTTCTGACGCCGCTTCGGTGTAATCATCTAGCGTACGTAAAACACTATGTCCGAAATTTAAAACAATGACGGGTACTGGCATGACGACTCTCTTACACTTAACGCGGCCTTCATTTTAAAGGCTTATTGTGCGCGTCACTAGGCAGGAGTGCAACCAGAGTCAATCTCTGGCTCGGCTTAGATGCGTCGGATAGACACAGTGGAATTAACTGCCGAAGAACGTATATGCCCCCTAAGGAGATGGCTATGAAAAAACGTACCGCTATGTTTAGAGGATTTAAAGGCCGTTGCCCAAAATGCAACAAAGCCCCGTTATTTCGTGCCTACCTCAAACCTGTGGATCAATGTAATAGCTGCGGCATGAAATGGGTCGACGTCCGTGCCGATGATGGCCCTGCGTGGGCGACCATGATTGTTGTCGGTCACTTACTCGCACCGTTTTTTCATTTTTTGATTTTTAATGAGACCCTCCCGTCATGGGCTCCTGCGACGATTCTTTGCTCACTAGCTATTGTTATGTCACTCTATTTTCTACCTAAGATGAAAGGCCTGTTTATTGGGCTCGTTTGGGTCACAGGCGCACCAACAAGTACATCCAATGTTATCGCCAGTTCGGATGGCACCTCAAAGTAAACCACTTGTCCTTCCACAAATCTCTTGACCAAAAAGGCTGATCAGCCCATAGCCAAGACTACTCATCAAGACCGACGCGAGGGATAGGCCCGTTAACCGTCGGGGCAACCTTGCTACAGGCGAAAGCCAAGAGCAGCTGGTGCCAAATCCTACGCTGCTTTGCGGAAGATGAGAGACGGACACGCTGTCCCCTCTTCTTCCAATGCACCGAAAGATATGGCTCCGAATATATGGAGATGTCGTTATGCACGACATAGTAGTTAAAGTCGGATCAACCCCGCTAGAACGCGGCGGAAAACTTGTCGACGATATCGTCCGTGGGCGGTGGATTGGTAATCCTGACGGTAAGACAATCATGGTGCTCGGCGGCATATCCGCTGACCGCTTTGTTGCGGACGGTGGACGCTATGACCGTGGATGGTGGGGACAAAATGTTCACGCAGGCGGCCCGATTGATTTAGATAAGTACAAAGTCATTGGCTATGACTTCGCGCCGAACATTGACGCAGAGTGCGATCTCCGCCCTGTCACCACACGCGATCAAGCGAACCGCATAGCCGCATTGCTTGACGCTCTTAAGATCGACCGCCTCGACGCGCTTGTTGGCTCATCATATGGGGGCATGTGCGGATTAGCTCTAGCGCAATATCATCCGCAGCGCGTGAAGAACCTCTGTATCATCAGTGCTGCCCACCGCCCCTTTCCGATAGGTGTCGCTTGGCGCGGTATACAGCGCCGTATTGTCCGCCTCGCCCTAGAGGCAGGAACCCCCGAAAAGGGGCTAAGGCTCGCGCGGGAACTCGCCATGACGACTTACCGCACGCCCACAGAATTTGCCCACCGCTTTGATTTGGATGAAACATCCTCCAATCCGGCAATGTTTGATATTTGCGATTATCTCGGCGCGCGCGGCGACGTCTTTGCCAAAACGTCTGACGCCAAGCGTTTCTTGGTTATGTCCGAATCCATTGACCTACACCGCATAGAGCCTGAAGCTATTAGTACACCGACACTTTTGATGACGGCGATATCAGACCAAATCGCGCCGCTCCCTGAAATGCGCGAGCTATGTGACCGTCTCAATGGCCCGTCCGAGCTCTTTACTTTCACCTCGCTTTTTGGCCATGATGCGTTCTTGAAAGAATATGATACTATCGGGCCACGGCTCAGCACCTTTTGCGACACATATGTGGACTCAGTATAATGACGAAAAAACCCGACATACAAACCCAGATCGTTCAAGCCGAGATAGGCGCTGACCCAGCGTTTCGCGCTGTAGCCCCCCCGCTTTATACAAGTACGACTTATCTTTGGCCCAACGCCAATGAAAAAGGCCCCTATGATTATGGCCGCAGCAATAATCCCAACCGCGATGGGTTAGCGCGTATTTTGGCGAAACTTGAAGGCGGAGAACACGCAGTTGTGACCTCTTCTGGCATGGCTGCCATTGACCTCTGCTTGAACCTTATTCATGCAGATGACCTTATTATTGCGCCGCATGATTGCTACGGCGGGACATACCGCTTGCTTGAGAACCGCGCGAAACAAGGCCGCATCCGTGTCGATTTTGTTGACCAAACCAATGAAGACGCGCTCAATGCTGCCCTCGCACAAAAACCTGCGATGATCCTCATTGAAACACCGTCTAATCCGCTCATGCGTCTTGTTGATCTGGCCAAAATTGCAAGCACTGCGAAAGCTGTCGGCGCGATTGTCGTCGCGGATAATACCTTTCTGTCACCCGTGCGCCAAAAGCCTTTAGATTTGGGGTGTGACATTGTCGTCCACTCTACAACCAAATACCTAAACGGTCATAGCGATGTGGTCGGCGGCGCGGTGATTGCCAAATCAACGGAACACGGCGAGCAACTGGATTGGTGGGCGAATTGCACAGGCGTCACAGGTAGCCCCTTTGATAGCTGGCAAACCCTGCGCGGCTTACGGACTCTATCGACGCGTATGGACGTGCAAGAAGCCAATGCCCAAGCGATTGCGAGCTTCCTTCACGGGCACGCATCCGTCACGCATGTTTACTATCCGGGTCTTAAAAGCGATGTCGGATATGACCTCATGAAAAAGCAACAATCTGGGCCGGGCGCGATGCTCTCCTTTGAAGTCGACACACCGGCACGTGCGGCACACCTTATGCGAAGCGTAAAGCTGTTTCAGCTCGCTGCGTCTTTAGGCGGCGTCGAGAGTTTGATATGCCAACCCTCGACCATGACCCACCGCGCCATGTCCGTTGAAGCGCGCCTCAAAGCAGGGTTAAAAGAAAATCTTATTCGTATTTCTGTGGGACTCGAGAATATTGACGACCTAATTGCGGATTTATCGGTAAATTTAACCGATAAACAAAACAAAGCAGAATGATTCACCTAACAATAAGCACAATCGCTTCTTTCACGCAATTTTTTGCTTGTCCTAGGCATAAATATACGCTTTAACAGAATTTCTTACGGGAAGGACTCAGTTACCAATGACCGCACAGGTGAACATTAACGTCACAAATGAATTACAGGCTCCGTCTGTGGTGATTATTGTGGATGTGGTGCTCCTACTGGGTGGCATTGAAAACGCGAGCGGGATATAATAATAAAATAAAAAATAAAACTCATCCCGCTTCTCGAAAGATTAGCGGGTTTTTTTATGGCACGGACACCCTGTCCACGCCGACGAAAGGAAAAACAGATGAGCCAAAAACGCTCAGATGCTATTATTAAAGGCCCCTCCCGCGCCCCTGCGCGCGCTATGTTGCGCGCCACTGGCATGACAGATGAGAATTTCGACGGCCCGATGATTGCTGTCTTTAATACATGGACCAATATGGGCCCGTGTAATATGGATCTCGACAAGCTCGCGGTCCCTGTCCGTGCGGGTATCCGCGCCGCAGGCGGAACGCCGATTGATTTTAATTCCATCGCTGTGTCCGACGGCATTACAATGGGCAGTGAAGGCATGCGCGCCTCGCTTATGTCGCGCGAAGTCATTTGCGACTCCATTGAACTGGCGGTTAAAGGCCACTCACTTGACGGCGTGATTATTTTGGTCGCGTGCGACAAAACAATTCCTGCCGCAGCTATGGCCCTCGCCCGTATGAATGTTCCGGGTGTTGTGGTGTACGGCGGCTCTATTATGCCCGGCAACCATAAAGGCAAAGACCTATCTGTCCAAGACGTGTTCGAAGCTGTTGGGGCCTGCGCGACAGGATTAATCTCTGAAGAAGAATTGACCGAGATTGAAAAAGCTGCCTGCCCCGGAGCCGGCGCATGTGGCGGCCAATTTACCGCTAATTCAATGGCAATGGCCATGACCTTCCTTGGATTGTCTCCCATGGGCCTCAACGATGTCCCCGCGATTGGCGAAGATAAGATCAACGCCGCCTTTAAAGCAGGTGAGCTCGTGGTTGAATGTGTGGCCGAGAACCGTCTCCCGCGCGAGATGATAACCAAAGCCGCCTTGATGAATGCCGCCACGGCCCTGTCCGCCACAGCCGCATCGACCAACGCGATCTTGCATCTGCTTGCCATCGCGACAGAAGCAGGCGTCAAAGATTTCAACATTGATGCGTTTGATGATATTTCTCGCAGCACACCTGTGATTGGCGATCTTAAGCCGGGCGGTGAATATATGGCTTATGATCTTTACGCCGCAGGCGGGTCAGCCCTCGTAGGTCGCCGCCTTGTCGAAGCGGGGCGTATTGATGATAGCCCGACCGTTACAGGCCGCTCTTTATTCGAAGAGGTTATGGACGCCCCAGAAACAGACGGCCAAAAGGTTGTCCGTACATGGGACAACGCCGTCAAGTCACGCGGTGGCTACGGTATTTTATACGGCGACTTAGCCCCTGAAGGCTGCGTTGTTAAACTTGCAGGCCACGGCGCCTTATTCTTTGAAGGCGCAGCCCGTGTTTTCGATAGTGAAGAAAGCTGCTTTGAGGTCGTCCAAGCGGGCGGCATCCAAAAAGGCGACGTTGTGATTATCCGCAATGAAGGCCCAGCGGGTGGCCCCGGTATGCGCGAAATGCTCGCGGTAACTGCCGCCCTTGTCGGGCAAGACTTGGCCGATCATGTGGCGCTAATTACGGATGGCCGTTTCTCTGGCGCGTCATACGGCTTTGTTATTGGCCACGTAGCCCCCGAAGCCGCTCACGGCGGCCCGATTGCCCTTGTGCAAGACGGCGACAAAATCACGATTGATGTCGAAGCCCGTATTATTGATGTGGATTTTGACGTGGCTGAGCGCGCCAAAAGCTGGACAGCTCCCAAGCCTCGCTATCCAAGCGGCGCTTACGCGAAATTTGCTAAATTAGTGGGCAGTGCCTCAAAGGGCGCCGTCACTTCCTTCCCATTTGAACAAGACTAAAGACTAAAAGGACACGTCATGTCACTCGAAATATTCTACGATAAAGATTGTGATCTCTCGATCATTAAAGGCAAGAAAGTTGCCGTACTTGGCTACGGCTCCCAAGGCCGCGCCCATGCGCTTAACTTGAAAGATAGCGGCGTTGACGTTGTTGTCGGACTTCGCCCTGATAGCTCAACCAATAAAAAGGTCAAAGCTGACGGCATTCCTGTTAAAGCGACAGCCGACGCGGTTAAAGGTGCGGACGTGGTTATGGTTCTAACGCCTGATGAATTACAGGCGAAAATCTACCGCGAAGACATTGAACCGAATATCAAAGAGGGCGCTGCCCTTGCCTTTGGTCATGGCTTTGCCATCCATTACGGACAAGTCGCGCCGCGTCGTGACCTTGACGTCATCATGATTGCCCCGAAAGCGCCGGGTCACACGGTTCGCAATGAATTTGCAAATGGCCGCGGTATTCCCGACCTTATTGCCGTCGCCCAAGACGCGAATAGCGGCTTCGCGCTAGAACTCGCAAAATCCTACGCCTCTGCTATTGGCGGCGGGCGCACAGCGATTATCTTCACGACCTTTAAGGACGAAACAGAAACAGACCTTTTTGGGGAACAAGCTGTTCTTTGCGGCGGTGTTGTTGAACTCATCAAAATGGGCTTCGAGACGCTTACAGAAGCGGGTTATCCGCCAGAGCTCGCTTATTTCGAGTGTTTGCACGAAACAAAGCTGATCGTCGACTTGATCTATGAAGGCGGTATCGCCAACATGAATTACTCAATTTCCAATAATGCGGAATACGGCGAATACGTCACGGGCGAAGCGGTTGTTAATGACAGCTCCCGCGCGGCTATGCGTCAAGCGCTTAAAAACATTCAAAATGGCGATTACGCTAAATCGTTCATTCAAGAAGGCGCGCTCGGCTATCCAAGCATGACAGCCCGTCGTCGCAACATGGAAGCTCACCAAATCGAGCAAATCGGCGGAAAACTACGCGGAATGATGCCGTGGATTGCTGCCAATAAAATTGTCGATAAAGACAAAAACTAAAACTCGTTTTGACTATCCCGATGGAAATCGGGATAGTCAGGATTAAACTAACAAGAAACGTGGAGCGCCATAGGCGCAACAGGGAAGTATAAACAAGAGACGTGGAGCGCCATAGGCGCGACAGGGAAGTATAAACAAGAGGCGACGAGCGCCGCAGGCGCGACAGGGAAATATAATGACCACAGCCAAACAGTTTGACCGTCAAGAAACGGAAGTCATCGCGGACCGCACGCCGAAGTCTGGCTCAAAGCTCCTACTTGAATCCATTGCAGCGCAAGGTGTGGACATCATTTTTGGTTACCCCGGCGGCGCAATTATGCCTGTCTATGACGAGCTGCCAAATTACCCAGAGCTACGTCATATTCTCTGCCGCCATGAACAAGGCTGCGGCATGGCCGCCATTGGCTATGCCCGCGCGACAGGTAAAGTCGGCACGGCATTCGCGACATCTGGCCCTGGCGCGACAAACCTCGTGACCGCCATTGCAGATGCTTATCTGGATTCAGTTCCTGTTGTTTTTGTGACAGGCCAAGTCCCGACAAACCTCATGGGAACGGACGCTTTCCAAGAAGTCGACATCATGGGTATCACCATGCCTATCGTCAAACATAGTTATATCGTTCGCGATCCAGCCGACCTCCCCGGCATGATTGCAGAAGCCTATTTCATCGCAGCCGAAGGACGTCCGGGTCCCGTTCTGATTGACCTTCCAAAAGACGTGCAAAACGCCCTGACAACAGATCGTCATAAATGGCGACCCTATCCGAAACAAAAACCCGAGATGAGCCAGAGCGCGGATATTGCGAAGGCTGAACAGCTCATGCGTGACGCTAAAAAACCATTATTCTATATTGGCGGCGGTGTGGCTCAAGGGGATGGTGTTGCAGAACTTCGCGAACTTGTTGAGCGCACAGCCATTCCAGGGGTTTCGACCCTAAAAGGCCTCGGCGCCCTGCCGTCCGATCATCCGAATTATCTCGGGATGCTCGGCATGCACGGGTTAAAAGCGGCCAATTACGCTGTGCAGGAATGTGATCTTTTGATCGTCGTCGGCGCACGCTTTGATGACCGCGCGACGGGTAAGCTCGACACTTTCGCACCGCACGCCAAAGTCATTCATATGGACATTGATATTGCGGAGATTAATAAGCTTCGCTCTGTGGAGGTCGGACTGGACGGCAGCCTTAAAAAGAACCTCGCAGCCCTTGACCCGTTTGACGGTGGCCCTGCGCCGAGTATCAATGATTGGCTTGAGCTTTGCTACTCCCGCCGCGCTATGCACGAATGGGACTATGACGGCGGACAGGCCAATGCAGCCCCGACCATTTACGCGCCGAAGCTCTTGCATGACCTCTCACGCCGCGCGCCTGACTCAGCCATCTTCACCTGCGACGTCGGGCAGCACCAAATGTGGGTTGCGCAACATTGCTATTTCGATGAGCCGAAAGACCATATCACAAGCGGCGGCCTCGGCACGATGGGCTTTGGCCTTCCCGCAGGATTAGGCGCAAAACTTGGCGCGCCAGACCGTACCGTCATTACCGTCTCAGGCGACGGCTCTATCATGATGAATATCCAAGAGCTTGCGACCTTGTTTCGCTATGACATTCCGCTCAAGATTGTGCTGCTTGATAATTCTGTGCTCGGCATGGTGCGCCAGTGGCAGGAAGTCTTCTTTGACAAGAATTATTCCGAGACGACTTTGGATGATAATCCCGATTTCGCTGTCCTCGCCAAAGCCTTCCAGATTGATGCTTTCACCGTCAACACCGTTGACGAGGTCGACGCAGGCATTGACCGCCTGCTCGCCGCCAAAGGGCCGATCTTGATGCATGTCAAAATCGACCCGAATGAAAATGTCTGGCCGCTTGTTCCGCCGGGAAGAAGTAATGCCGATATGATGGAGCGGTAGGCGTGTTAAAAAGAGCTCTTATTATTGTTGGGTTTTTACTCCCTATTTTTGCGATCATCGATATGATTATTCAATTCAAACATCATGCTGTCAGTTTATACATGGCAGATGTAGTTTCGATGTTACGCTTTCTTGCCCTTGGCCTTCTCTGTCTTTTTGCAGCCAGTAAAATAGATCCAATGAATATAAAAACAACAAGAGGCGTGGAGGGAGCGTAAGCGACCGACAGGGATATATTATGACCCAATTACAACGCGATAAAACATTTGAGCCTTCGGGCGTTCAGGGAAAGTTGAAAATCGTTCTCCATGATGTCTCTGGTACACTGATCAGGGCGCTCGGCACGATCGAGCGCCGTGGATATGACTACCGTGATGTGCATTGTACCCAACGTGTGGACGGCGATTTTGACCTGTTAATTCATATTGAAGACACAGGCGGGCCGAGCGATTTGGATACGCTATGTAAGCAGCTCGAGAGGCTTTATAATGTGGTTAGCGCCGAAAAGGTCGGCCGCCGCAGACATGCTGAACGCGCTTAAGGCACATCGAGAAAAACCTGAAATTTTCGAGATTAAAATGACTCAAACAAACCAAGTAAAAATATTCGACACCACCTTACGCGACGGCGAACAAGCGCCCGGCTTTTCTATGACCGCAGGGCAAAAGCTCCGCATGGCCAAAGCCCTTGAGGGGCTCGGCGTTGATGTTATCGAAGCGGGATTTGCCGCCGCCTCTCCTGGCGACTTTGACGCGATTAAAACCATCGCCGAAACGGTGACAGACAGTACGGTCTGCTCCCTCGCGCGGTGTAATGACGGCGACATCCGCGCCTCGGGTGAAGCGATTAAACCTGCGCGCTCTGGCCGTATTCATACCTTTATTGCCACCTCACCGCTCCACCGCGAATTTAAGCTTAAAATGAGCAAGGACGAGATTGTTTCGCGTGCCATCGCAGGGATTGAGCTAGCGCGAAATTACACAGACGATGTGGAGTTTTCCGCCGAAGACGCCATTCGCACAGAACGCGACTACCTCAAACGTGTGGTCGAAGCCGCGATCAAAGCAGGGGCGACGACGATCAATATCCCTGACACGGTGGGCTATACCACGCCTGAAGAAATCCAAGATTTGTTCCACTTCCTCACAACGGAAATCGAGGGCGCAGAAAGGGCCGTTTTCTCCGCTCATTGCCATGATGATCTTGGCCTTGCCGTAGCTAATTCCTTGGCGGCCGTACGCGGCGGTGCACGCCAAGTGGAATGTGCACTCAACGGGATTGGCGAACGCGCAGGCAATTGCGCCACCGAAGAAGTCATTATGGCGATTAATACGCGCAAAGATTTTTACGGGCTTTCCACCCGTATTAAAACCCAAGGTATCTACGGCGCGTCAAAGCTCCTCGCGACATTGACGGGCAATCCTGTGCCGCGCAATAAAGCTATCGTCGGGAAGAACGCCTTTGCCCACGAAAGCGGGATTCATCAGCACGGCGTGTTGGCCAACCGTGAAACCTATGAAATCATGAAGCCCGAAGATGTCGGCGTCTCAACCGACAATTTAGTTTTAGGCAAACATTCAGGCCGTGCGGCCCTTAAAAACCGCGCGGAGAAGCTCGGCTTCACCTTGTCGGATAATCAATTACAATCGGTCTTTGTTGAGTTTAAGCAATTGGCCGACGCGAAAAAGGAAGTGTTTGACGCCGACCTCGAAGCCCTCATCATGGGCGAAGCTGTTGGAACCCAAGGGCCGTGGAGCATCGACAGCCTTTATGTCTCCGCAGGGTCTGACGCAGGCCGCAACCCCGAAGCGACTGTCCATTTGGTGCATGATAACGGCGATAAAAAACAGTCCGCCGCCGAAGCTGCAGGGCCGATTAATGCCGCCTTTTTAGCCATATCAAACATAACAGGCGTGCCGTTAAAACTCGAAAGCTTTTCAGCTCAATCCGTCTCAGGCGGTAAAGACGCTATGGCCGAAGCCACGGTGCGCGTGTCGACTGAGTTTGAAACCTATCAAGGCCACGGCACAAGTACCGATACAATTCTCGCAGGCGCGAAAGCTTATCTCGACGTCATCAATAGAATTGAACGCAGAGCCGTGCGGCAAAAATCCATCGCGGCGCAGCATTAATGAACATAATGGACAATTTGATAGGTTTACGATTGGATTCCTTTCGAATGGGGAAATTTGATTTGACCTTTTGCCTTTCAGGAAAAAAAGGTGAGAAATATTTATCTTATCGCGTTGCGACCAATTGGGATATAAATTTCTATCCATCGGAAGATTTTACAAATGGCTTAGGAGACAATCCTCCTAACCTAGCAAAGATATGGACATATGTTGAAAAGAATTTGGAAAAGTTCGAGTTGGCTAAAAATGAGTTATCTTGTAGTTTATATTTTTCCGGGATGTCCGAACCTATCGTTATTTGGCGTGACCCAAAACAGCATGGGGAACTGCTCATTATCAACTCTGAAACAAACAAAGATTGGTGGGTAATAGGATGAAAACACTTTTCGATAAGGTCTGGAACCGCCATTTGGTCATTCCTGAGACGGCGGAGCATCCTGCGACCTTTTATATTGATCTTCACCTCATCCATGAGGTCACAAGCCCGCAGGCCTTTACGGTTCTACGTGAGCGTGGCCTGAAAGTGCGCCGTCCTGACAGAACCCTCGCGACGATTGATCACTCTACGCCGACTCTTGTTAATGAGGACGGCTCTCGCCCTTATGTCACAGAGCAAGCCAAAAAGCAGGTCGAGACTTTGCTGGCCAATACCAAGGCCCACAACATTGAAACCCACGGCTGGGAGAGCGAAAATCGCGGCATTGTCCACGTCATGGGGCCAGAGCTTGGTGCGACACAGCCCGGCATGACCATCGTCTGCGGCGATAGCCACACCAGTACCCACGGCGCGTTTGGGGCGATTGCTTTCGGTATTGGCACAACCCAGGTCGGGCATGTTTTAGCCAATCAATCCATCCTGATGCGTAAGCCCAAAACCATGGCAATTAATGTCAACGGCACCCTCGCAGAGGGCGTCACGCCGAAAGACGTAATCCTCTATATTATTGCGACAATCGGTGTCGGCGGCGGGACAGGCTACGCGCTTGAATATCGCGGCAACGTCTTTGAAGAGATGAGCATGGACGGGCGCATGACCGTCTGTAACATGTCTATCGAAGCGGGTGCGCGGTGCGGCATGGTCGCCCCAGATCAAACGACCTTTGATTATCTTGAAGGGCGTAAATTTGCGCCAAAAGATTACGCCGCTGCCTGTGCAGACTGGCTATCGTTACAAACGGACGAAGGTGCGGTCTTTGATAAAGAAGTGAACATCAACGCCGAAGACATTAAACCGATGGTCACTTACGGCACTCACCCCGGCATGGGCATGGCGATTGACGAAATTATCCCTGCAGCGGAAAGTGACGCCGACCAAGGCGCACTAGATTATATGCAGCTCTCTTCGGGTAAAAAAATTGCAGGCACGCCCGTCGACAAAGTCTTCATTGGTTCTTGCACCAATTCACGGCTCGAAGACCTCCGCGCCGCCGCGAGTGTATTTAAGGGGAAAAAAGTATCTGACGGGCTAACAGCGATTATCGTTCCGGGTTCTGTTCTCATCAAAGCCCTCGCCGAGGATGAAGGCCTAGATAAAGTCTTCACTGACGCGGGTGCCGAGTGGCGCGAAGCGGGATGCTCCATGTGCCTTGGCATGAACGGCGACATTGGCGCGCCGGGCGACTTGGTTGTCTCCACGTCCAACCGTAATTTTATGGGCCGTCAAGGGCCGGGCGTGCGCACAGTCCTCGCCTCCCCTGAAACCGCCGCAGCGACTGCCGTTGCAGGGGTTATCACCGACCCGCGCCATATTAAGGAGAACGCCGCATGAGTTTCGCGCCGTTGAAAACCGTCACCTCTCGCACGCTCGTCCTAAGCCCGACGAATATCGACACAGATCAGATCATGCCCGCTAAATTTTTGTCTATGACAACCAAGGCAGGGCTCGGGGAACATGTGTTTGCGAATTTGCGTTATGACGCAGAGGGCAAGCTCACCGATCATGAGCTGAATAGCGAAGCGGGACAGGCTTGCGAAATTCTCGTCGCAGGGCATAATTTCGGCTGCGGCTCATCGCGCGAACATGCGCCGTGGGGCCTAACAGATTACGGTTTCCGCGTTGTTATCAGTTCAGAGATCGCCGATATTTTTAGAAACAACTCTCTCAAGAACGGCCTGCTCCCGATCATCATTGAAAAGGGCGCGCATGAATGGCTACTCGATCATCCTAACGAAGAAGTCACTGTAGACCTTGAGCGCCAAGAAGTCCGCCTACCGAAAAATGGCGGCACATATAATTTCGAAATCGACGCCTTCTCTCGCCACTGCCTAATGGAAGGCGTTGACGAGATGGGATACCTACAAGCACAAGACGCAGCACTGAATGCGTTTGAGGCAAAACATGACTAACATTAATTTTACATACCTTCCCGGCGACGGGATTGGCCCCGAAGTGGGCGCGGCGGCGCTGAGCGTCCTTGAAGCTGTTGCTTATAAGTTCGGCCATACACTCGACGTAGAGCATCACCTCATCGGCGGTGCAGCGATTGACGCCGGCGATAAGCCCCTGCCCGACGCGACCTTTGCCTCGTGTCAGAAAACGGGCGCAATGCTTCTCGGCGCTGTGGGTGGCCCGAAATGGGATCATCTCAAAGGGCCAGAGCGTCCAGAGCTAGGCTCGCTTTTGCCGCTGCGTAAGAACCTAAAACTCTACGCGAATATTCGTCCCTGTGCACCGCACCCAGCTTTACTCGACCGAGCGCCGCTCAAACGAAGCACCCTAGAAGGCACTGATTTCATAGTCATGCGCGAGCTAACAGGCGGGATTTATTTCGGCGATAAAGGCCGCGACGAACAGGGCGCTTACGATATGTGCCGCTATAGCGTGTCTGAGGTGCGCCGCATTGCGATCAAAGCCTTTGAGCTGGCCCAAGGCCGTAAGAATAAAGTCACAAGCGTCGATAAATCCAACGTGCTTGAAACATCGCGTCTGTGGCGGGAGACCGTTAATGAGGTGGCCAAAGACTATCCCGACGTCGAGCTTGAGCATCTGTTAATTGATGCTATGACCATGCATATGTTGACGCGACCTACCGATTTTGATGTCATCCTGACGGAAAATATGTTCGGCGACATCCTTACCGACGAAGCCTCTGTCCTCGCAGGGTCAATGGGCGTTGTCCCGTCGGCCTCGATCTCTGACGGCTCTATGGGCCTCTATGAGCCGATACACGGCAGCGCCCCTGATATTGCAGGCCAAGACAAGGCCAACCCCCTTGCGATGATCTTATCCGCCGCGTGGATGCTGCGCCTGTCGCACAGTCTTGACGTAGAAGCCTCAGCCATTGAAGCCGCCGTAGACGCCGCGCTTAAAGGCCAACATTGCACGGCTGACCTCGGCGGGTCACTCGGAACCAAAGCCACAGGCGACTGGATAGCGGAACATGTCCGAGCCGCTTAATCCTGACCATATAAACCCTGATCTACCCGATCTTGTACGGCGCATCGACCGTGCGGTGATATATGATTTGGCGAAACGCACACCCTGTGAACTAGCGTCGCAGATCAGCACGCCAACACACCGTATCTGGTTAAAGCGCGAAGACATGCAAGATGTGTTTTCATTCAAAATCCGCGGCGCGGCCAACCGTATCGCGCGGCTCACGCCTGAACAACTCGGCAAAGGTGTCTGCGCCGCCAGTGCGGGAAATCACGCGCAAGGCATGGCCGCCTCGGCAAGACATTACGGTACAAAAGCCGTGATCTTCATGCCTATCACCACACCCCGTATCAAAGTCGACGCGGTGGAAAGCTTCGGCGCGGAAACCCGTCTTGTGGGCGATAATTATGACGCGGCCTGTGACGCAGCCATAAAATACGCCAAAGACACAGGTGCGGTTTTCGTCCACCCTTTTGATGAAATCGACGTCATTGCAGGGCAAGGGACTGTCGGAAAAGAAATCCTCTCAACCGTGCCAAATCCTGCGGCTGTTTATGTTTGCACAGGTGGTGGCGGCCTGGTCAGCGGTGTGGGCGCTTATGTCAAAGCCAAGTCCCCCAATAGCCAAATCATCGCCGTCGAAGCGGCAGGTGCGCCGACACTGGCCAAAGCGCTTGAGGCCGGGCAGCCTGTTTCATTGCAATCTGTGGACGGCTTTGCCGACGGAACCGCTGTGCGGCGCATTGGCGATCTTACTTTTGCGATTTCAAAGCAAGTCGTTGACCGCAGCGAGCTTGTGTCTAACGATGCGATCTCTGCCGCCGTTCGGCAAGTCTTTCAAATCACGCGGACCCTTGTGGAACCGTCAGGCGCGCAAGCGCTCGCGGGATGCCTCCAAGATATCGCGAACGGCACAGCGCCCGAAGGCGACCTTGTGGTGACTATATCTGGGGCCAATGTCAATTTTGACCGCGTCGGTCACATTGTTGAGCGGGCTGAATTTGGCGCAGGTGGCGAGATGCTTTTCGCGGCGAGCCTTGCTGAAAAGCCCGGCGCCTTCCTCTCCTTCATCAACGCACTCGGCACGCGCGCCGTAACCGAATTTAATTACCGCTACCGCCCAACGGAGACGGCGCATGTTCTTGTCGGGGTTAAAATTAGCCATACAGATGAACTCGACGCGGTGTTCGCCGATATGCAGGCTGCTGGCGTTGAGACCTTTGATCTGTCCAATGACCGCCTCTCTAAACGTCACCTACGGCATATGGTCGGCGGACGCGGCAGCGCCGATTCCCCTGAAGTGATTTATAGTTTTGAATTTCCCGAACGCCCAGGAGCCCTAGCTGATTTCCTACGCGCATTGAATAACCGTTGGAATATCTCGCTATTTCATTATCGCAATCACGGAGCCTCTTCAGGGCAAGTCCTCTGTGGTTTTCAAGTGCCTAATAATGACATTGACGCGCTTGAGGACAGCCTTAGAGAGACAGGATATCCGATGGAGTGCGAAACCGATAATATGGCCTATAAAGCCTTTTTGCAGGGTTAGCCTTAACACGTCCTAACGCGAATGTAACTTGATAGAGCTTCGCATTCCACGCACATCACCTTATGAACACAAGAATAATTAGCTGGCAGGATGAGCAGCGCTTTCGCGATGCCTTACTGCCTATCGCTCTCGCATCCACTTTACATATCATCATCTATGCAACTCTACTTGTAGCCCCAACGATTAAAAGCTTGCCCATAATCGATGAGGCTATTTCCGTACGAATCGTCGAGGAGCGCTCCACAAACCCAACTACAGCGCCGCAAGTTGAGATCGAACAAGTTATTGAAACGCAGCCAATTGCTCAGTCTTTACCACCCCCGCCCCGCACCGCACCTTCTAATGAAGTGCCAGACCCTCAACTAACTCAACCGCCGCCAGAACGCGCTCAAGCTCCAACTGTAACGGCCCCCATAACGACATCACCCCATATTATCGCAGGCCTTGTCCATCAAGGTGATGATGATGAGGATAAAGTCTCCTCAGTCTATATTCCCTCAAGGTGGGCGCTTGAACCCGCCTTATCAAAACATAGGTTAGAAGGTATTTTTGGGGAGGGGTTTGAGAAGGACATCAAATGTATTCGCTCCTTATCAGAGGATTGTAAAGACTTACGCACAAGTGTTTTCGCCGACTATCAGCTCTCGGAACAAGATTTAATCTGGACAGAGAGCTTTGCTCATAGCGGCCTCACATCCTCAGATTTGCACGGCTTGAGTGAACGCGAAATTCGCAAAAAACTCGCTATTCCCATTGCAGGAGATAATGCCTTCGTCATTTTACCCGGCATTGCCATTGACGGTAATTTCTGGGATTCGCTACACGGCGTCAATAAGAAATGCCCTGTCCAACGCGGCGTTCGCCGGTGTCCCGACTTAGCGCCCAAAGCCGATGATAAACGGTTTCACATTCCGAAAAAAGAATAGGCCAATGGCTCCCTCTATTACCCCCTTGGCATAATGGAGAGAATATAATCCTCAGGACCTTGAGGGTATAGAGCCGCTTTAACGCGCGGTCGGTGCAGGTGGCATGCCGTTAAAGATAGGGCCGAGATAGCGCTGACGCGTCGCCTCGTCCCAGTTACGGACGTTTTTAATGCAGAAACGTGCAACCTCTGGCGCTTGACCACGGCGCGCTCTTTGGGCCTCAGCACGCTCAAAAGCTTGTAAATCACCAAGACCCGTTGCCGTACCGCGTGTACACCGCTCCACAAGCTCACGGGGTGTTTGCGGCGAGACTTGAATAAATTCGCTACGGTTATAGGCTTTATAATTGACCGTTACGCGGTTGCCTTGCAGATATTTGGTAAAAACCATACGGCGATACTCTGGATTATCAGACGGCCCGCTTTCAAGCAGTAGCACTGGACTCACAGCCGAATTTTGTGCGGCAACTGGGACTGATAGACCCGCAGCACAGATTGAAACGGCTAATATTGTGCGAAGATTTAACATGATATCCCCTTTGCTCCATAATATTCGGTCTGGACTATGCAAATCTAAAGCCAAAACAGGATATCTACAATTATAAATAACAGCTGTACGGGTTCACAAGACTGATCTGCTGATAATAATAGAGCACGGATAGATACCCAAACACACAGCTACACTGAGGATAAGCCATAGAAAAACCCGCCAAGCGTTAGGCTATAAGCCAAACGTCAAGCGGGTGAATCGGGCCTTTAGAGGCCGAGTGTCTTAAGCGTCTTCGCTAACAGCGGCGCGGTCTTTTGCACCTTTGGCGTCAACATCGCGCTCAACAAATTCAATAACAGCCATCGGCGCATTATCACCATAGCGGTAACCCGCTTTCATGATGCGAATATAACCACCACTACGCTCTTTGTAGCGCGGACCAAGAACGTCAAACAGCTTTTTTGACATTTCTTTGTTACGAGTACGAGCAATCGCGAGGCGACGGCTTGTTAGATCACCTTTTTTCGCCAGCGTCACAAGTTTCTCAACGAAAGGACGAAGCTCTTTAGCTTTTGGCAAAGTTGTTACGATTTGCTCATGCTCGATCAAGCTAGACGCCATATTAGCAAACATCGCCTTACGGTGACTCGCTGTACGGTTTAATTTACGATGGGCAATGCGATGGCGCATGGCGTTATCCTCTTATTCTCAGTTTCGACCTAAATATGGTCGTCATATTTTTTAGCCAACTCTTCGATATTTTCTGGTGGCCAATTTGGCGCATCCATACCGAGGTGAAGACCCATGGCAGCCAAGACTTCTTTGATTTCGTTCAAAGACTTCCGACCAAAGTTCGGCGTACGAAGCATTTCTGCTTCGGATTTTTGGATAAGGTCGCCAATGTAGACGATATTATCATTCTTAAGACAGTTAGCAGAGCGGACAGATAGCTCAAGCTCATCAACCTTACGCAGAAGCGCAGGATTAAAGTCAAGTTCTGGCTTCTCTTCTTTACGGGCGCTATCTTCAGGATCATCGAAGTTCACGAAGACTTGGAATTGATCTTGAAGGATACGCGCAGCAACAGCTACAGCGTCCTCAGGCGTCACAGCACCATTTGTTTCAATATCAATGGTTAGCTTGTCATAATCCAATACTTGTCCTTCACGCGTATCCTCGACGCGGTAAGCCACGCGTTTGACCGGTGAATAGAGCGCGTCAATAGAAATCAAGCCAATTGGCGCATCTTCAGGACGACTAGCCGACGCAGGGACGTAGCCCTTACCCGTCGTCACAGTCAGCTCCATACGAACTTCAGCACCCTCATCAAGCGTACAAATAACATGATCTGGGTTTAAGATTTCAACATCAGCCGTGTCTTCAATGTCAGCGCCTGTTACAGGACCTGCCGTCGACTTCTTAAGAAGCAGACGCTTTGGACCTTCAGCGTGCATACGCACAGCCAAGCCTTTGAAGTTCAGGATAATATTCGTTACATCTTCGCGGACACCCGGAATAGATGTAAATTCATGAACAATACCATCAATTTGAACGGCACTTACAGCTGCGCCTTGAAGGGATGACAAAAGCACACGGCGAAGCGCATTACCAAGTGTCATACCAAAGCCGCGCTCTAGCGGTTCGGCAATGACAGCCGCCTGACGCGACGGGTCATGTCCTTGCTCAACATCAGGGTTGATAGGACGAATAAGTTCTTGCCAATTTTTTTCGATCACGTTGGGACCTCTTTATCTTCGAAAAATATGCCCACAGCACATCTATCTCTTTATTACGGCAAAGCTCCTAAATGGAGCTCAAACCCCTCTTAGACGCGGCGACGCTTTGGTGGACGACATCCGTTATGCGGGATAGGCGTTACGTCACGAATAGTTGTGATCGTAAAACCAGCCGCTTGAAGGGCACGAACAGCACTTTCACGACCTGAACCCGGTCCGTTAACATTGACTTCAAGCGTAGTCATACCATGTTCAGCCGCCTTGCGAGCCGCTTCTTCAGCTGCAACTTGCGCCGCATATGGTGTTGACTTACGAGAGCCTTTAAAGCCCATCATACCCGCAGAACACCAAGCCACTGAATTACCCTGAGCGTCTGTGATTGTAATCATCGTATTGTTGAATGTCGAATTAACATGCGCAACACCAGAGGTTATGTTTTTACGATCTGCGCGACGAACGCGACCTTGTTCTTTACCAGCCATCTGACCCTACCTATTTCTTCTTACCAGCAATGGCCTTTGCAGGGCCTTTGCGTGTACGTGCATTCGTATGAGTACGCTGCCCACGAACTGGAAGACCACGACGGTGACGAAGACCGCGATAGTTACCCATATCCATAAGGCGCTTGATGTTTTGCGATGTCTCACGGCGAAGATCACCTTCAACTAGAAGTGTCGCATCAATGGTCTCACGTATGCTGAGAACTTCTGAATCTGTTAGATCCTGAACACGACGCTCAGCAGCAATGCCAACAGCTTCGCAAATTTCAACAGCCTTTGCAGGGCCGATACCGTGAATATAACGTAGAGCAATAACTACGCGCTTGTTAGTAGGGATGTTTACACCCGCAATACGTGCCACAATCGGCCTCCTTAAAATCTCTATTCGCCGTCACTTTGAGAGTAAAACACCTGTTGTGCGTTTAAACGAGTTGAAACGCACGGTATGTTCTCAACATCCGCGAAAGCGGTTCCTTTAATCCTTGCACATAGCGGCGTCAAGCACCCTTATGCGCGATTCACAAGAATCTTTAATTTTACGCTCCGCCAAAAAGACGGGCGAAAAACCCTTTTTTTCTAATCGGCGCCTTCATGTCCAAAATACGCTTAATAGAGGCGGCCACGGTTTCAATCGTCGCCATACCCTCAACTTCGGATAATTTACCCTGTTCCGTATAATATGGCAGCAAAGGTGCCGTCTGATTATTGTAATTACTCAAGCGTATTTTGAAGCTTTCAGGATTGTCGTCCTTACGGCCTTGCTCTTCGAACCGCTTACTGACGCGCTCTAACAAAGCCGCATCATCAACACGCAAGCGAACAACACGGTCCACTTTCATGTTTCGAGCCGTCAAAGCACTATCAAGCGATTCGGCTTGAGGTACTGTGCGAGGAAACCCGTCAAAGATAAAACCTGCTGCACCTTTATTAAGGTCGAGCTGTTCTTCGATTAAAGCCACAACGATCTCATCAGAGACAAGATCACCACGGTCCATAATACCTGCAACTCTTTTACCGAGCTCCGTTCCTGACTTACGAGCTGCCCGAAGCATATCACCCGTTGAAAGCTGAATAAGCCCACGTTCCTCTACAAGCTTTTTAGCCTGTGTACCTTTACCCGCGGCAGGTGGTCCGAATATAATTAGGTTCAACATATATCCATACCCTCCTATGCTTTGCCCTTACGGCGACGCATGCGTGATTTTTTGATAAGCCCTTCATATTGATGAGCAATCAAGTGGGATTGAATTTGCGCCACTGTATCGAGTGTCACAGAGACAATAATCAACAATGACATACCGCCGATAATAAGGGCGATCGGAGTTGGGATGTTTCCAATTTGTGCGATGACAATTTCTGGAAGCACACAAACGAAAGCCACATAGAAAGCACCTATGAAGGTCAGGCGAGATAAAACGTAAGACAAATATTGCGCAGTACGCTCACCTGGACGTATCCCCGGAAGGAAGCCACCATTCTTGCGTAGGTTGTCAGCCACATCATCTGGCTTAAAGACATAAGGCACATAGAAGTAACAGAAGAAGATAATCAGTAAACCGTACATCGTTAAGTATAGCGGAGAGCCATAACCGATCAAAGCCAGCATCGTTGTTAGAAAACCATTACTGGCGCCCTCAGTTCCGGCTTGATTACCAAGCATAATCTGACCCGCCGTTGCAGGAAGCAATAAAAGCGAGCTAGCAAAGATCGGTGGAATAACACCAGCCGTATTCAGCTTTAGCGGCATGAAAGAACTTTCACCACCAAAGGTCTTACCACCCGCCATTTGTCGCTTGGGATATTGCACCAACAAACGACGTTGCGCGCGCTCGATGAAGACGATCAAGAATGACAGGCCAACAAATAGGACTAACAATCCAATTAATTCATACGACTTGATTGAATTCGTTGCGTTCAATGTAAAAGCGGCAAAAAGCGCTTTAGGTAATTCAGCCACAATACCCGCGAAGATAATTAAGGACACACCATTACCCACGCCGCGTGCTGTAACCTGCTCACCCATCCACATAAGGAACATGGTACCCCCTACCAGGGTAATCACCGTGCTGGCTTCAAAGAAGAGGCCGGGGTTGATGACCGCGCCAGGGCTAGCTTGTAATGCTTTAGCGATACCAAAGGCTTGGAACGCCGCTAAGAAAACTGTGAGGTAACGTGTATATTGGTTAATCTGCTTACGGCCCTGTTCGCCGTCCTTATTAAGCTCTTTAAGAGACGGTATCGATTCTTTCATCAAGGTCATAATGATCGAAGCCGAGATATACGGCATAACATTAAGGGCGAAAATCGCCATCCGCTCAACCGCACCGCCGGCAAATAAGTTCAAACGACCTAGAAGCCCCTCACTTTGTCCTTGGAACGCCGCTTGGAAGGCCTCCATATCCATACCTGGAACCGGCACGAATGTCCCGACACGGTAAAGAACAAGAATGAAAAGTGTGAAAAGGAGGCGTTGCTGTAATTCCTTCGCCTTAAAAAAGGTCGACGGATTAAAGTTTCTTACGAGTTGTTCTGATGCAGACGCCATAACCTAAGTCCAATTAACGGATAAAACAGACCCTTATATAAGGGTCTGTTAGAAGTATTTAAAGGGCACCCACTAAAGGTCTTTGAGCATACCTTCGTTTTTCGCCAGCAAATAGTAAAAGCTGACGCGATCTTTCATACGCTGAGGCTTCATTTCTGTACAGACAGCCATAACCTTGGCGTCAAGAACCTCATTATCGTCTTTAAGACCTAATTTTTTCTTCAAGAATGAATCACGTACTGTGCTGCGCTCTTCTTCATCGCTGCAAGATACATATTTTGCATCACGGTTTGATAGAGACGCACCCAGATATTTAGTAAGCGTCATGATAACATCTTCAGGAGCATCTGCATCGTAACGTGTTTTGATATTCTCCCAATAAGGAAGATGCTTATCATATTCGCCAGATTTCTTTGCAGCGGCCTTCTTTGCTGGCGCTTTCTTCTCAGCTTTTGGAGCGGCTTCAGCTTTAGCAGCAGTAGCCTTTGGTGCCGCCTTCGCCTTAGGCGCGGCCGCCTTCTTAGCAGGCTTAGCTTTAGGGGCTTTTTCAGCGATCAATTTAGTACGCTCTGGCTTATCTTCAGAAATCGTTACAGACCCTTTAGCACCTTCTACGATCTTAACCGCACCTGGTGTTGCACCCGCAACGACTAATTTTACAGCTTTGCTCAGCTCACCACCACCGATGAGGCGAACCCCATCATGGGCGCGGCGAATAACGCCAGCTTGAACAAGAGCGGTAGCGTCAACATCTTTTGCAAGATCAAGTTTACCAGCTGCAATAGCACGGTTTAGTGTCGCAATAGACAATTCAGTCCAGCGCTTCCGGTTCGGCTTATTAAAACCACGCTTTGGAAGACGCATATGGATTGGCATTTGACCGCCCTCGAAGCCTTTAATGGCTACACCCGAACGAGACTTTTGACCTTTAACACCACGTCCGCCAGTTTTACCTTTACCGGAACCGATACCGCGGCCAACCCGTAGACGGGCCTTGGTCGCACCAGCATTATCACTTAATTCATTAAGTCGCATTTTTCTTCTCCAAGAGGTTAGCGCTTTACAACACGTAAAGAACTCTACTCTTCAACAATCTCCACCATGTGGCTTAGTTTATTAATCATGCCTCGAACAGACGCTGTATCTTCCAGCTCCCGCACACGGCCAATTTTACCCAGACCCAAACCGATAAGAGTTTGGTGCTGATCTTTCGAGCGACGGATCGAAGATCCAGTCTGCCGTACTTTTAATGTTTTCTTTGCAGCCATGATAATTATCCTTAGGCTTCAATGGCTTCAGGCGCACTCGCGCCGTCGGTCCGACGTGTGACAAGATCGCCAACTTTAAGGCCGCGTTTCGACGCGATCATACGTGGGCTTTCAGCACGTTTGAAAGCATCAAATGTGGCGCGAACCATATTGTACGGATTTTGTGTTCCCAAAGACTTGGCAACAACATCCTGAACACCAAGGCATTCCAAAACAGCCCGCATTGGACCACCGGCAATAACACCCGTTCCCGGAGGGGCTGAGCGTAGGATCACTTTACCCGCACCGTGGCGACCCCGAAGGTCATGATGCAAGGTGCGGCCTTCACGAAGAGGCACGCGGATCATTGTCTTTTTAGCTTCTTCAGTTGCCTTACGGATCGCTTCAGGAACTTCGCGGGCTTTACCCTTACCGAAGCCGACGCGGCCCTTTTCGTCACCAACGATCACAAGTGCGGCGAATGACATGTTCCGACCACCCTTAACTGTTTTAGCAACACGATTAATGTGTACTAAGCGATCGATAAATTCATTATCTTCTTCGCGGTCGCGACGTTTATTATTTCCGTTTTTATTATCTGGGCGTGCCATAATAACTCCTAAAACTTCAGTCCGGCCGAACGGGCCGCCTCAGCCAGAGCTTTCACTCGGCCGTGATAAAGATAACCACCTCGGTCAAACACAACAGTTTCGACCTTAGCTTTTAAAGCACGCTCAGCGATTAACTGACCGATTTTTGTAGCCGCTTCAGCATTTCCGCCCTTGCCGCCCTTAGTTTCAAGAGTGGAGGCTGACGCAAGCGTTGTTCCTGTTAGATCATCAATGATCTGTGCAGAAATATTCTTAGAGCTACGGTGAACTGATAGACGAGGACGACCATCAGCGTTCTTTTTAAGACGACGGCGAACACGTTGTGCGCGACGCTTCATTTTTTCTAGTGAAGTCTTCATGGCCTTACTTCTTCTTACCTTCTTTAGAGCGGACAAATTCGCCAACATAACGAACACCTTTGCCTTTATAAGGCTCTGGCTTACGATAGGAACGAATCTCCGCAGCAACCTGACCTACTTTTTGCTTATCGATACCTTCGACAACAATTTGAGTTGGCTTTGGAGCAGCGATTGTAATGCCGTCCGGTGCTGGATATTCAACATCATGAGAAAAACCAAGCTGCATAGAGAGCGTGTTGCCCTTCATTTGTGCCCGGTAACCCACGCCGCGAAGCTCAAGCTCTTTCTTAAAGCCGCTTGTCACGCCTTCAATCAAGTTTGAAATCATTGTGCGGCTCATGCCCCACATCGCGCTGGCTGTCTTATCACCTTCAACAGGGTTAAGAGATAGCGTGTTATCTTCGAATTTTGGAGTAACATTATCTGGGACTGTGAAAGACATCTCGCCTTTCGCACCCTTAACAGTTACGGCTTGTCCATTCAGGGTCAGAGTGACACCAGATGGCACTTCAATCGGTTTTTTACCAATACGTGACATATCTTCCGCCCTTCCCTTACGATACTTGACAGAGGATTTCGCCGCCGACATTCTTTTCGCGGGCTGCATGGTCGCTCATCACACCTTGTGGTGTTGAGAGGATAGAAATCCCCAAACCATTACGAACACGCGGCAATGTCTTGACAGAAGAATAAACACGACGGCCCGGCTTGGACACGCGTTTAATTTCCTGAATAACAGGCGCACCTTCAAAATATTTAAGTTCGATTTCAAATGCTTTGAAACCACCTTGCTCAACTTCGGCGTAACCGCGGATGAAGCCTTCATCAGCTAAAACGTCCAAAACACGACCGCGAAGCTTAGACGCAGGCGTTACAACGCTTGAACGGCTTCGCATTATAGCATTACGGATACGTGTGAGCATATCTCCGAGAGGATCACTAAATGACATGGTCTACTCCCCTACCAGCTTGACTTAACAAGGCCCGGTATCAACCCAGCGGAACCATATTCACGAAGGGCTATACGAGACATTTTAACTTTACGGTAGTAACCGCGCGGACGACCTGTAACCTGACAACGATTACGCACACGAGACGGTGCAGAATTGCGTGGAAGTTCAGCGAGCTTCAATTGAGCTGCAAAACGCTCCTCAACAGGAAGGTCTTTATTACGAGCAATATCTTTCAAAAGCGCCCGCTTGCCCGCATATTTTGCGACAAGCTCTTGGCGCTTCAGATTCCGCTCTGTTGCACTTACTTTAGCCATTTATTTTACTCCTTTTGCAAGAGCGAAACCGATTAACCGGCCCGCCTGCTTTGTCTGTTGCGTTAGATTAGTTCCGGAAAGGGAAACCAAACTCAGCCAACAGTACTTTGGCTTCTTCATCAGTCGTGGCGCTTGTTTGCACCACAATATCCATACCCCGTACAGAATCAACTTGATCATAGTCAATCTCAGGGAAAACGATATGTTCTTTAAGGCCCATAGCGTAATTACCATTGCCGTCAAAGCTTTTACCGTTAAGTCCACGGAAATCTCGCACACGCGGTAAAGCGATATTAACGAGACGGTCCATAAATTCAAACATACGATCACGGCGGAGTGTTACTTTCGCACCGATAACCATACCATCACGAAGCTTAAAGCCCGCAATTGATTTCTTAGCTTTTGTTGGGATAACTTTTTGACCCGCAATCAATTCAAGATCGGCAATCGCCGCCTGAACTTTTTTACGATCTCCAACACCTTCACCCAAGCCCATGTTAAGAACTATCTTCTCAACAGCAGGGATCTGCATGTCATTATTATACCCAAATTTCTCTTTCATCGTCGCGCGAATTTCGCTCTGATATTTTTCGGATAAACGAGGTGTATATGGCTTAGTCATCGAGAAGCTCCCCTGACTTTGTGGCCACGCGGACCTTTTTACCATCTTTCAACGTCTTAAATCCTACGCGGGTTGCCGCACCTGATTTAGGATCAATCGCTGAAACATTAGACACATGAATAGGCGCTTCGAACGTCTTAATGCCACCATCAGGATCAGCTTGGCTTGGACGCATGTGACGCTTTACAACGTGTACACCTGCAACAACAACCCGCTTCTCGCTAGGAATAACTTTCAAGACTTCGCCTTTTTTGCCTTTATCTCTACCAGATAAGACTAAGACGTAATCGCCCTTTTTGATTTTAGCTGCCATTTGACCAGCCCACCCTTAAAGTACTTCAGGGGCCAAGGACACGATCTTCATATGGTTCTTCGCGCGGAGTTCCCGCGGTACTGGACCAAAGATACGTGTGCCGATTGGCTCACCGTTATTATTGATGATGACAGCAGCATTACCGTCAAAGCGGATTACTGATCCATCACGACGGATGATGTCTTTACGAACACGGACGACTACAGCCTTCCGAACATCACCTTTTTTCACCTTACCGCGTGGAATAGCTTCCTTCACGGATACAACAATCACATCACCGACATGAGCATAACGACGCTTTGAACCACCCAGCACTTTAATGCACTGAACACGGCGGGCACCGGAATTATCGGCCACATCTAGATTTGTCTGCATTTGAATCATGCGACGTCTCCTTTAGAAAATGGGGCTAACAGCAATTAAGCTGTGTAGACTTCCCACCGCTTGAGTTTACTTTTAGGCGGACATTCGCGAATACGAACCATCTCACCCACTTTAATCGCATTTGTTTCGTCATGCGCATGATACTTCTTCGACCGACGAACTGTTTTCTTAAACAGAGGGTGAAGATAAGTCCGCTCAACTTTGACAACAACCGTTTTCTGGCCTTTGTCAGAGACAACCGTTCCTTGCAGGATACGTTTTGGCATAGCTAACTCCTAACCTGCTTTTTTCTCAGCCAGAATGGTTTTCACCGTGGCTACGCCGCGACGAACAATCCGAACGCGTGCTGTTTTTTCCATCTGGCCAATAGCTTTTTGGAACCGCAGATTAAACTGCTCTTTTTTGAGAGCTACCAGCTTATCATTTAACTGATCTTCTGTGAGCGCCCGTAAGTTTACTGCTTTGAGTGTATCGTCAGCCATGAAGCTCTCCTATTCACCCGGACGCGTGACAACTTTACACTTCACTGGAAGCTTCGCAGCTCCTAAGCGAAGCGCTTCACGCGCGACCTCTTCAGACACACCATCAATTTCAAACATGATGCGTCCTGGTTTTACTTTACAGGCCCAGAATTCGACAGAACCCTTACCTTTACCCATCCGAACCTCAGTCGGTTTTTTCGTCACAGGTACATCCGGGAAAATCCGAATCCACACACGGCCTGACCGTTTCATGTGACGCGTAATCGCACGACGTGTCGCTTCGATTTGACGTGCCGTAACACGTTCAGCATCGAGTGACTTAAGGCCATATGATCCGAATGCCAAAGATGAGCCGCCTTTGGCCATCCCTTTGATCCGACCCTTATGGGCTTTACGAAATTTGGTACGTTTTGGCTGTAACATCTCTTACGCCTCCACCTATGCTCTGGCGCCGCGAGAACGCGAATCGCCTTGGTTATTACCGCGAGACCGCGTATCACCTTGAGCATTCATCCGCTTTTCTTGCGCATACGGATCATGTTCCATGATCTCGCCTTTGTTAATCCATACTTTGATACCGATGATGCCCATGGCCGTTAAAGCCCGAGCTACACCGTAATCAATATCAGCGCGAAGCGTGTGAAGAGGAACTGATCCCTCTTGATATTGCTCAACACGCGCAATCTCAGCACCACCGAGACGGCCACCAAGCTTGATTTTACAACCAAGAGCACCCATCCGCATGGCACTTTGCATCGCCCGCTTCATAGCACGGCGGAAAGACATCCGGCGCTCAAGCTGCTGCGCAATGCCGTCAGCGACAAGGTTGGCATCAACTTCTGGCTTACGAACTTCAACAAGGTTGATGAAGACCTCACCGTCAACCATCGTTGCAACTTTCTTACGTAGCTTCTCGATGTCCGATCCTTTTTTACCAATCACAACACCCGGACGCGCCGTGTAGATTGTGATGCGACATTTTTTGTGAGGACGCTCAATAATAATACGTGCAACAGATGCATTCTTAAGCGCCTCAAAAAGGAAGCCTCGAATGGCGAGATCTTGATGTAAAAGATCGCCATATTCATTTGTATTTGCATACCAACGTGATTCCCATGTCCGGTTAATACCGAGACGCAAACCAATTGGATTGACCTTCTGACCCATTACGCAGTCTCCTCAGCTTCAACTTCGCGGACGACAATCGTCAGTTCAGAAAACGGTTTTAAGATACGTGCACCGCGACCGCGAGCTCTAGCGCGAAAGCGCTTCATGACAAGGTTTTTACCGACGTAGGCTTCAGAAACAACCAAGCTATCAATATCCAAATTGTGGTTATTTTCAGCATTAGCGATTGCGCTCTCTAAGCACTTCTTAACGTCATTTGAAATCCGCTTACGTGAGAATTCCAAATCAGCCAAAGCTTTATCAACTTTTGCACCGCGGATCATAGCCGCAACGAGATTGAGCTTTTGTGGGCTCGTCTTGATCATACGCAATTTTGCGAATGCTTCATTATCGGCCACACGGCGTGTATTCTTTGCTTTAGCCATGACTATTTCCGCTTCGCTTTCTTATCGACACCATGGCCGTAATATGTGCGCGTTGGTGAAAATTCGCCGAGCTTATGACCGACCATATCTTCATCAATCAAAACAGGAATGAACTTTTGTCCATTATGCACCTGAAATGTCAGACCTACGAAGTTCGGCATAATAGTCGAACGACGTGACCACGTTTTAATTGGCTTTGGACGGCCGCCATCAGCGCGCGCCGCTTCCGCCTTCTTCAAGAGGTATCCGTCAACAAACGGACCTTTCCAGACTGAACGAGGCATCTCAGCCCTCCCTAACGTTTCTTCTTCGCATGACGCGAACGAATAATAAATTTGTCGGTAGCTTTGTTAGAACGCGTACGTGCGCCCTTCGTTGGCTTACCCCAAGGTGTCACAGGATGACGACCACCAGATGTACGACCTTCACCACCACCGTGAGGGTGATCGACCGGGTTCATGGCAACGCCTCGAACTTGAGGACGCTTACCTAACCAGCGTTTACGGCCAGCCTTACCAAGGTTAATATTCATGTGATCCGGATTTGATACCGCACCAACAGTCGCCATACATGTTTGGTGAACCATACGCATCTCGCCTGACTTTAGACGAACCTGCGCGTAACCACCGTCACGACCAACAAGCTGAGCATATGTACCAGCTGAACGTGCAATCTGCCCGCCCTTACCTGGCTTCAACTCGATATTGTGAATGATTGTCCCAACAGGCATGGAGCGCAGCGGCATCGCATTACCTGGCTTCACATCAGCTTTTTCAGCCGCGATAACTTTATCGCCTTCTGACAAACGCTGCGGCGCAAGAATGTAAGACTTTTCACCATCTTTATATTCAACAAGCGCGATGAAAGCTGTTCTATTCGGATCATACTCAAGACGAAGAACTGTCGCTTCAACACCTAATTTACGGCGTTTGAAGTCAACCATTCTGTAAAGGCGCTTATGACCACCACCTTGGCGGCGCATAGTAATGCGGCCCGTATTGTTACGACCACCTTTTTTCGTCAAACCTTCAGTGAGCGACTTTTCAGGGCGCCCCTTATGAAGGTGAGACCGATCGACCTGCACAAGTGCACGACGAGACGGTGATGTTGGATTAAAAGTCTTTAACGCCATAACCCTACCCTATAGACCGCTTGCAATATCAATTGTGTCGCCGTCCTTAAGAGTAACAACGGCTTTTTTGATATCTTTGCGACGACCGGCAATGCCCCGGAAGCGCTTGGTTTTACCTTTAGTGACGATTGTGTTCACAGCCGTGACTGTTACGTTGAACAATTTTTCAATCGCTTCTTTAATTTCAGGTTTTGTTGCGGAGATAGCGACCTCAAAAACAACCTGATTATGTTCAGCCAAAATAGTCGTCTTTTCGGTAATAACCGGCGCTACGATGGCATCATAATGACGCGGAGCAGTACTCATTTTAGTCGAGCCTCCAAATCAGTGACAGCCTGCTTTGTCAGCACAAGTGTGTGACGCTTCAGAATATCATAAACATTAGCACCTTGGCTTGGTAGAACATCCACATTTGGAATGTTACGCGCTGCTTTGGCGAAATTCTCATCAACAGCATTTCCAGACAGAACCAAACCGTTGATAATTCCTAATTTCGTCAATGATTTTTGCAAATCAGACGTTTTAGCAACTTTCAAAGCCACATCATCCAAGATGATGATTTCTTTCGCAGCCACTTTAGCAGATAGCGCATGACGCAATCCAAGGGCGCGAAACTTCTTTGTCAATTTGTGAGCGTGGGAGCGAACACGTGGGCCGTGGGCTTTACCACCCCCGCGGAACTGAGAAACAGATCCGTTACCGTGACGCGCTGTACCGCCGCCTTTTTGACGACCAATACGCTTGGTTGTCTTTTTAACTTCACCACGTTCTTGAACGTGATGTGTACCCGCTTGGCGTTTCGCTAATTGATAGCGAACCAAACGGTGTAAAATATCTTTACGCGGCTCTAGGCCGAAAACACCATCGTCAAGATCAACAGATCCAGACTTCTTGGCATCAAGTGTTTGAACATCCATTTTCATGACTATTCTTCCTCACCTTTGGCCGACGCAGCCGCGACTGCGACTTCGCGGAACTTACCTGGAACAGGAATCCCGTCCATCTTAACACCTTTAACAGCGTCACGAATTTCAACCCAGCCACCCTTTGAACCAGGGACCGCGCCCCGAACAAGAAGAAGGCCATCAGCCGCGTCAACACGCGCAACCACAAGATTTTGCATTGTACGACGACGTGCACCCATGTGACCCGCCATCTTCTTACCTTTGAAGACTTTACCCGGATCCTGACACTGACCCGTCGAACCATGAGATCTATGCGAAATAGAAACACCATGCGTCGCTCGAAGGCCGCCGAAATTATGACGTTTCATAGCACCGGCAAAACCTTTACCGATCGATGTGCCCGTTGCGTCAATCTTTTGACCTGGAACAAAATGATCCGCTGTCAATTCAAGACCAACATTGATAACATTTTCTGCATCAACACGGAATTCGCACAATTTCATTTTTGGCGTGACAGACGCTTTAGCAAAACGCTCACGTTCCGCCTTAGACACACGCCTAACTTTGGCTTCACCCGCACCAAGTTGGAGCGCCGTGTAACCATCACGATCTTCAGTTTTATGAGCAACAACCTGACAACCCTCTAGAGAGAGAACTGTGACAGGAACATGATTTCCGGCCTCATCATAGACACGGGTCATACCCAATTTTTTAGCAATTACACCTGAGCGCAACATAATTAAGCTCCCAGCTTGATCTCAACGTCAACACCTGCTGCAAGATCGAGCTTCATCAGCGCGTCTACAGTTTGCGGTGTCGGGTCGACAATATCCAACATTCTCTTGTGCGTGCGAATTTCAAACTGCTCGCGAGACTTTTTATTAACGTGTGGCGAACGATTCACCGTGAATTTTTCAATCCGAGTCGGAAGCGGAATAGGTCCACGTACTGTGGCGCCTGTGCGCTTTGCCGTATTTACGATTTCCGCAGTGGAATTATCCAGAATGCGATGATCGAAGGCTTTAAGCCGGATGCGAATATTTTGACGTTCCATAACTTTATCCAGTTTCCGATGCCCGTATTGTTTTTATACCAACACTGTCAAACAACAAACCAGACCGAGATAACTCGCGGTCTGGTAAAGAATTACTACTCAATAATTTTAGCGACGACGCCGGCACCGACTGTACGGCCACCTTCACGGATCGCGAAGCGAAGCTTCTCTTCCATGGCGATTGGCACGATCAGCTCAACATTCACATGAACATTATCGCCAGGCATAACCATTTC
>JBDXGZ010000028.1:0-45035 GCA_039989855.1 Maricaulaceae bacterium
TCGCTCAATATAAAATAGTAGAAGCTAAAGCCATCTAAGCCCTAAAGCCTGTGTTTCTATACGGAGTAATCGATCTTGATTGGTGATAAATAGTGTCTTTCCATTTTCACCAAATGTACAATTTGAACTCGCACGGTCTAAACCTATTCGTCCTAATATTTGTCCATCGGGCCTGATAACAAATATCCCTCCAGGTCCCGTTGCAAATAGGTTTCCAGATGAATCTAGCGTCATTCCATCAGGTAAACCATGTGCGCCCGCTACCAGATATGCTGAAAAATCAAAGAATACATATTTCTTAACCACCTTATACGAGGCATCTAATTCAAAACACATAATAATAGGTTCTTCGGGATCAGATTGGCTTACATATAACTTTGTCTGGTCTGGTGATACCGCAACACCATTCGGGAAGCTCATGCTTTTATCAATTAGACTAATCACTCCATGTGGGTTTAGGTAATATACACCATTATGAGGAAGCTCTTTCAATTCGGATTGATTTAATCCCTCAAGGCCGTAGGGTGGGTCAGTGAAAAATATATGACCGTCACGCGTTGCAACAATATCGTTTGGGCTATTAAATTTATGCCCGTCAAAACTATCTGCTAAAGTCTTTCTAACGCTTCCATTGCCTTGGACAAATTCGATACTTCTTCGACCATGGTTGCATAATAACAAGCGGGATTGATAATCAAAAAACAATCCATTGGCTCCAGGTTCACGGAACCCCTGAACATTGGCAGCCCCTGACGGATTTAGAAAAACTTTCAGCCCCTCAGATGCGCTCCACGAGTAAGCTTCATTTTTAGGAACATCTGTAAAGTAGAGAATTTGTTTGTTTAAATCCCATGATGGGCCTTCTGACCATTGAAAGCCTTGAGATAAAATTGATGCCTTTGTTTCAGGACGAATTAAATCATGGAAATCATCATCAAAAACATAAAAATCGAGATCAATATCTTCGAATAAAAAAGGTGATTTTTCAGTTTCGGAACATGACAACAACAAACCAACACTCATGGCACAAAAATGACGTCTATTTAATCGCATATTTTAACCTCAGAACAGTTTCTCTCTGTTTTATATAGAACATTTTGCACGCACGATAATGATGCAGCCAGAGTTTCGGATAATGAATTACGGCAATCTACGTTATAAACTGACTCACTAGGTAAAGGCTCTTCCATATCATCAAACTGGCTATCAAGTAACGTCGCTGGCATGAAGTGATCAGTCCGCAGTTCTAAACGAGTCTGGAGAATATCACGCGGCACTTGCAAATGAATAAAAACACATACTCGACCCAGTTCACGAAAACACTTACGATGTAAGAACTTTAATCCACTATTCGCAAGAACAATATCTTCAGGGTCTTTTTGAATTGCGGCGCATATATTCTGAATCCAAGGCCATCTCATATCATCTGTCAGTGGGCGACCATTTTGCATGTGCCGTTTACTTTCGAGTGAATGGAAAGCATCTGCCTCCATATACTTAAACGGCATATGTTGAGAAATATGTTGAGCTATAGTGGTTTTCCCACTTCCACTCACTCCCATAATGACTATTAACTTTTTTTGAGACATAGATCAAATTTTGATCAACACATTATAGGTCTCACCTGATTTAATATCAGTAATATCTGAGCCCTTGATGAGTTCGCCATTCACGCGTATTTCCTTCTTAGAGCCGCGCTCAATTTTAATATCAAAATTTGCTCCACGGAATTTTCGTTGCGCTTGCAAATAATTCCAGTCCGATGGTAAGCATGGACGAATAGATACTCCATCAGCATGCCCCTCAAATCCAACTAGTCCCTCAAGGACACAACGGTAATACCAACTGACTGTACCTGTATTAAACATTTGGCTTGAGCGACCCGCCATATCTGGGATAAGTTTATAAGCCCCGCGGTAATAGTTGGGGATGAATATGGGTAATTGTCCCCGCTGTATCAGATCCGCATGAGATTCACCTGGCAACATAGCTTTTAGGAGTTTAAATGCGCGATCAGCGTCTTCTATTTTATAAAGACTATAAATATAGAATATAGCCGCATGATTATAAACAGATCCATTTTCTGATGACCCAGGAAACTTTTGAGTCACACGCCCGATATGTTCGTGCATCCTAGTAAAAGGTGGCGTTAACATTTCAGGCCCATATGGTGTGATTAGGTGCGTATCAATAGACGCCAAAAGGGACTCGCGCTGATCATCAGATACTATATTCGCAAGTATAGCCCAGCTTTGTGGGTTTAAGAATATCTTGCCTTCATCATCACTAGCCTTACCAAAAACTTTTCCTTCGTCAGAAATCCCCCTCACAAACCACGTTTCATCCCATAGATGAGTCTGCGCGGCTAATTTTAAACTATCATAGGCTTCAAGCATCTGTTCGGATATTCTGTTATGGCCTACATGCTTTAAAATTTTTGACCAAATATGAACAGCATGTGCCGTCGCTATGGTCAACCAGCCCGACACCCCTTTTCCCTTGGGCCCAACCATATTCATAGGGTCGCACCAATCCCCTTGAGAAATAAGACTTAAGCCCCGTTCATCTCTGTTATTAATCAGCCACTTCATTGCAAGTGTAATACGCTGACCAATCGTCGCGGTATGAGTGCCACAAACTGAGCTAATCGATAAATCTAAAATATCATAGTCAGCCGTTTCATTCAGATAAACCTCCAGACAAACGGGCAACCAAATATTATGATCCGTGTGAGGAACTTGATTGATATATTTCAAAGATGTTTGTTCATTTAGTAAAACGCCATCAGGAAGTGAGCCATCAAGGTTTTGCTGAGACAAAGTACGACATAGAGCCTTTTTCATGACCTCTGGATATAAATAGCTCATGCCCATATTATCTTGTAAATAATTCCGCGTTTGAGGGTCATGAGTTAAACGGTTAGTTTCTCCATGCAAAAACAACTGACGCGGCAACCAATTATTTACAAAGTTATCAAACTTAGCGTCTGGCGACGATATTTGAAGTTGCTGCTTGCAGAGCACAATCTCCCGCTCCAGCTTTGAAGGGGTATGTGGACTAACAACGTTTTGACCAAAATATCTGTCGCGATAATTTTTAATATCGTCAGTCGTTTGAGCCGGGCCAAAAAGAAATTTAAAATCTTGCACCTCATTCGAGTCTAACAACACGTCGTGTTGGACAACACCAACAGGGCTTTCATAATTAGCGACTTTGTTAGATAATCCATTTCGTATACCATCTGGATTGGACAGACCGCCCTCGCCTTCGAACCGCTCACGCCCTGTTTCCCAGCCTTGCGGCACCTTCTCACAAAGTAAGAATGTTTTATCCTTAAATGTTTTCACACGTGCGTAATCGTCTAGCTTTTGATATGGCGTTACACATTCTGCTATAAGTGCGTTTAGATCTTCATCAAAGCGTGCCGACTGGTTCATCCAGCTCATAAAACCAATTGTGAAATATGGAAAAAGTTTTAGAGATCGACGTTTTGAACTTTCATTTTTAAGTTTAACAGACCAAATTTCCAGTACGTCATCCTCTGCTAATTCGACCTTCACCTCAACAGTAATACCATCAAAATTTAAGTACCACCGAGCATCCGATGCACCCGCAGAAAATGTAAAACTTTTTGGAATATTCCTGACGGGTTCATAGGGTGCAGAAAAAAGTTCGTTTGTATCATTATCAAGTAAGTAAAAAAACCGACCAGGATGATGAGCATAAAAAGGTTGCTCTGGCTGGAAGAATGTTCTTGCTTCTATATTCGGTGCATAGGAATATTGGGACACATCTACATCCATATATTTCGCCACAACATAACCGCGGCAATTAACCTGCAATAACATATTTTGGTTCCACAAAAACGTCGATGCTTTAGGCATGCTTTGCGGACAATATAAGTTGTACCGATTCCCACATTCAGAGGGTTGGCAAATAGTTTCAGAAGTGCACGAGGCAGCCTTCTGGGCAACCGCAAGCAACTGCGGCGTCATTTTCAAGTTAGACGTCATCTATTGTTCTCTGTCGCTTCTGGCCGCTAATTCCAGCTGAATATTATCCAACGTTGATTGATCTAATTTGTAAAACAGAAGTGTGCTTGCCGTTACAATCGCTAGGACACCTGGGATAAAAGTTTGAAGGTATACAATTCCTTGCCGAGACGCATCGCCTTGGATGCTATTCGCTTCATAACCAAAATAAGCTAGCATTGATAAAAGGACAGCGGAGCCAATCGTACTTCCTAGCTTTTGCGAAAAGGTTGTAGCCGCAAAGGTCATACCTGTTGCACGACGACCCGTTTCCCATTCATTAAAGTCCGAAAGGTCAGCATACATACCCCATGTAATTGGAGGCTTAACGCCTAACGCAATACTAATTAGAAAGTTTAAAAGAAATATGATATAAATTTCAGAGGGAGTTTTTCCGCTATCAATGATCGTCCCATCAGCTTTTACGTAGCGGACGCTTAAAATTTTATCCGTATAATCGCTCGTTTGAAGCCAAGTTGCAGTCTCTTCTAATTTTACGCGTTTTGTAAACTTCCAAAACCCTTTTTCATGAGAAAACCATTCGATTTGACCTGCACTATCAGCCTCAAGTAGCGAAGAGGCTTGAATTGTCTCTGACGTATATTCATCAACATGTAGAACGCCAGAATTATCAGGCTGCGGCACATATGTTAGCAAAATGCTGAGTCCCCCTCCTATCGTAAGCATCACCATTAAAAGCTTTTTCTTATCGATAAACTTTGCGAGTGGACTGGCCATCAAAGCGCCAATCATAAGACCAAAAAATTGCAACCCAATATACGGTCCTAACAAATCCAGACGCCCTATATAATATTTAAAATAATATGCGGCCGACGCGGAGCGAAGCGTTCCCAAGATAACAAATATCATCGCCAGTCCAAAAAGCACCAACCACGGAAAGCAAGAAAACAATGCCTTTAAATCCACAATAGGACTCGCTGCTTTCTGAGACTTCAACGGTTGTACCCGTTCTCGTGTCGTCAAAAACGTAATAAGGAATAAGACAGATGCAATCGCCGCGTAGATCATCATCGTGATCTGCCATCCACGGGCACTATTTAAATCTCCGCCACCAAAATAACTTGCTATATCTGGCGTCGCCGCTCCCACAATTATACTACTTAAATAGGCAAAGAAAAAACGTGAGCTATTTATTCGATTTCGTTCTTCCCCATCAGCAGACAAGACTGCGGAGAGAGAGGAATAGGGTATATTCACTGCTGTATAAGTTAGCATCAGCAAACTATAAGTGACATAAGCCCAAACTAGCTTCCCACTATCACTTAAGTCAGGAGTGCTTAATGTTAAAATCCCTGCCGCCGTCAAAGGGACACACCCAAATAGAAGATAAGGTCGAAATTTCCCCCACCGTGTTTTTGTACGATCCGCCAGAGCTCCCATAGCTGGGTCTGTGAAAGCATCAATAACTTTTGTTACTGTAACCATCGTTGCCGCAGCAGCTGCAGTTATACCAAAAACTTCAGTATAGAAAAAAACCAAATATGACCCTATAATAGCCCAATAAAAATTGAACCCTGCATCACCTAACCCATAACCGATGAGTTCCTTGAGAGACAGTTTTTCTAACCGTTTATGTTGAATTTTCTTTCCCCTTTTTGACAGAAAATGACTTTAACAATTAATTATTCAACTAGGGGCAGACACGTCTTCGACCCATCATTTGGAACAAGATGTATGTCAGATAAACTTAACTTATACGGCCCATTAGCCTTTAGAACAAATGGGGAGTTAAGCTGGTCTAAATCCTCAATCGTTCCAAAACATGATAATAACACTGGAACATTAACCCACTCTCCGAGAGGTTTGGCTTTTAAATACTTTGAAAAATCAAACTCACGCTCACACCGTGTTTCACACCCAACAGCTAGCTTCAAACGAACGTCTTCACTTAGTTTCTCAGGGCGAACTTTTATATTAATAGCCATATCGCCGTTTAATTGACGTGACATATCGACAGCTCTACCATCAACGCTAAATTTAGTTTCGCCTTTTTTACTTTGCTCAAGCGTAAGAATATTTTCTTGAGCACCATCATCCATAGCTTTCAATGTCAGCAGCGATGCAGGCGAACTTTCTGGCACCGTATCAACAGACTTACGTCCTTGATTATCCATCAAACTCAGCTGCCACGGCGCAACAGCCCGGCCCGCTCTAAGAAAATCCTTAAGGTTAGCGCCCAATATTACAGCCCCCGCCTCTTCAGATAGGGACGCTATGCTCCCATCATCCGCATGAGTAAGACCATACCCAAAGGCAAATTGTGGGTCATAATTTTCGTCACCAACATTTAAAGATGTCTGCACGACAGTTCGCGGCCACGAATAAGACAATTTACCCTTGAAATCAGATACAGGAACACCCTCTTTATCGGCAAAGATAACATCCATGGCATAGCCGCCCTCAGACCCCGGTAACCAAGCGACAACGAAAGCATTAGACGCATTAATTTCACGGTTCACCCAAAGTGGCCGTCCCGTCAAAAACATAGCGACAGTAGGAATACCATTCGCTTTTAAAGCCTGTAATATATTAAGATCCGACTCGTCGGATGGTTTATAAGCCAAGCTTTCTCGGTCCCCGACAAATTCTGCATACGGGTCTTCGCCAAATACAACGATAGCGACATCTGGCTTTTCACTATACGTACCGTCCTGTGATAATATAACTTGACCGCCTGCTGTCTCAACATGACGTTTCACACCATCATACATGGAAGTGCCATCAGCAAAATCATCATTAGAGTTCCCCGTGCCCTGCCAAGAGAACGTCCACCCCCCACTTTGTTTACCTATATTATCCGCTCCGTCCCCTGCAATCAAAACTCTTTGCTGAGGGTTAAGCGGAAGTATTCCATCATTTTTCAACAACACCAACGACTCACGCACGGCCTGCCTTGCAACATGTTTGCTTTGCTTATCCGAAAGGACAGTTAGATCGCCCGCATGGGCCCGCGATGACGGCTTACCAGCCTCAAACAAACCGGACCGGAGCTTAACGCGGAGGATACGCCGCACGGCATCATCAAGACGAGCGAGGTCAAGCTCACCTGAGCTAGCCTGTTGCATTAGACTATCGAACAGACCTTTCCAGCTATCGGGGGCCATATACATATCCAAGCCAGCATGAAGAGCTTCAGGACAATCTGTTACCGTGCAACCTTCGATCTGACCATGCGCGTTCCAGTCCCCGATAAGGAATCCATCAAAATTCATTCGCTCTTTCAAGACACCAGTCAATAAGCCCTTATGACCTGTTATTTTACGCCCATGCCAGCTTGAAAATGACGGCATAATCGCCTGTACACCGGCTTCAATAGCGATTGGGTAGGCGGCACCATGAATATCCCTTAGGTCCGCTTCACTATCAATGTTATCGCCTTGGTCCCGTCCGTCTTGCGTTCCGCCATCTCCTAAAAAATGTTTCGCGGTTGCAATCACATGTTCATCTTTTAGGAAATTTCCTTCCGTTGGAACGCCCTGTATTCCTTGAATTAATTCAGCAGTATAACTTGCAGTGACAGAAGGGTCTTCTGAATAACCTTCATATGTGCGCCCCCATCGATCATCTCTCACGACGGCAACGGTCGGAGCAAAAGTCCATTCATGTCCACTCACACGTGTTTCACGAGCAGTTATCTCTCCTATTTGCCGCAAAAGGTCTGGATTTCGTGTCGCTCCAAGGCCAATATTATGCGGAAATATAGTAGCTCCGGGAATATTATTATGCCCATGAACAGCATCCGTTCCCCAAATCATAGGAATGAACCGCGTTTCATCTGAATAGGCGAGCTTAGACGCTTCGTAATACTGGTCTGCTAATTCCACCCAATCCGTCGCGGGAGATCTATTATCCTCGTTCGGAGCAGAGTTGCCTCCATTCAATAAAGACCCAAGCGGATAGACCTTAAGGTCGTCTACAGTAATTGACGCAATATCTGCCTGAATGACCTGACCTACTTTTTCACGCAACGACATCTGCGACATGATTTCAGTAATGCGCGCCTCTAACTCCGCCTGTGCGCCAAACGGATTTTTTGCTTCAGGCCAATTGTTAGGATTGACATCAGCTGTCTCAATAAAAGTCCCCTCTCGCGCTTTTACGTCAGAACTTTCAACAGGCTCACCAGAAGTGCAAGCAGACACAGTCATTAAAACTGAGGCTGTAATCACCAATTTAAATTTAAAAGATTTAATCAACATATCTGCACCAGAAAGATAAGGTCATAGTTTTAACGTTACTCGCTCTACCAAAAGACAGCGTAGAGAGCGATAAGGATCACCGCGATGATTACCGTCCAAAGATTAAAGCTCTTGGATGTCTTGAAATTTATATCCCCTAAGACAACGGCCTGTCCCTCTTTTGGCCCCGCCGTTGCCGCGGATACTGCAGCTCCAACCACTAGGCATCCAAGGAAGATCACCCAAATTCGGTTCACAAATGGGAAGTTAGGGAATCCAAAGTAAAACACAACAGACACCACAACAGATGTAAACAACATGGCAAAGGCACCATTCGCATTTGTCGGCTTATAAAACATACCCATCAAGAAGACTGCGACAATCCCAGGGGCAACAAAACCAGTCCATTCTTGAATCTTTTGGAAGGCCCCTTCCATATCACCTAGGAGCGGCTTTGCGATAATGGCAGCAATGACCATAGCTGTTATAGCTGTAACGCGCCCGACATTCACATAATGTTTCTCAGCTTTACCTTGAGCGATTTTATCGCGGTAAATATCCATTGTAAAAATAGTCGATATTGAGTTCACCATCGATGCCAGTGAGGAGATTATCGCCGCGATAAGTGCTGCAAATATAAGCCCACGAAGACCGCTCGGCATGATCTTCATTACTTCTGGATAGGCACGATCAGAAGCACTATCCAGCACAGATTTATCAATGACGGCCATTTCAGGCGCGGCGAGCATAACAGCCGCAATCCCAGGCAATACAATAATTAAGGGCATAAGCAATTTAAGCCCCGCCGCAAACACTAGACCCTTTTGCGCTTCTGACGCACTCTTCGCCCCAAGGGCCCGCTGGATTATATACTGATTAAAACCCCAATAGGAAAAGTGTAAAACCCAAAGCCCCCCTAAGAGGGTCCAAATACCCGGAAGCTTTCCATATGCATCATGATCCTTATCTAGGATCATATCAAACTTGCCCGGAAGCTCCGTATAGAGGCGTTTAAACCCACCGAGAACACCATTATCACCACCAATCATCCCCATAGTCAGCCACGCAATGATAAATCCTCCAATCACGAGAATAACCACTTGAAGAATATCCGTTAAAGCAACTGCCTTAAGACCGCCGTACATAGAGTAAGCCAAGGCAAATGCCGCAAGCCCTAACATACCGGAAAAGAGAGGAACACCTGTTAATGTGTTTACGGCCAGAGACCCAAGCCACATCACAGCCGTCAGATTTACAACCGTATAAAGCACGATCCAAAAGATCGACATCATCGTTTTTACGCCCTCACCGTAGCGCGTCTCTAAGAACTGCGGCATGGTATAAATTTCACGCTTAAGGAAAATCGGTAGGAAATATTTCGCAACGATGATTAGAACAATCGCGGCTTGCCATTCATACGCAGCAATCGCCAAGCCTATTTTATAACCGTCTCCTGACATACCAATAATCTGCTCAGCTGAGATATTCGCTGCCACGAGTGACGCACCAATTGCCCACCACGGCAAAGCCTTACCTGCAAGAAAATAGTCTTCAGTACTTTTAACGGACCCAACTGGCTCGCGAGACACCCACTGAGCAATCGCAAATAATATTACCGCGTATAACCCAACAACAATCAAATCTAATGCACTTAAAAACATATTACACTGACCTTACAAATATCTTGATACAACGTCTCGAATATAAACAATCATAACTGGAACAACCACCAGACAGACCTATTAATAACGTCCCCCTCATCAAACCCAAATTTTAGGGACATTGAGAATGAGAGGGGGACTAAACACCAAGCGTAAAGACGCTTGGAACCTAGAAAGACGCTCGCAAGATTGCTGAGAAGCGGCGGTCATTTCTAATGAATGATCTCGGCGCACGCAATCCGTCTTCGCTAATCGTTTGCGTTGTTTCTGTCACATCATCCAATAGATTAACTGCCTGGAAACCTACTTTGAAAGCATCGTTAAGCGTAATAAATACGGAACCATCTAACTGACCTGTCGATTCTTGGTAAATTGACGAGAACGGGAAGATGACATCTCTTGGCGTTAGTAGGAAATCACTCCGCCAGTTGTATGCGAGACGACCTTGGAACCTACCCTTTTCATATAAACCAACAAGGTTGACATTATGATCAGATACACGTGGGAAAATCCCATCATCAACTGCAAAGTTTGGCCCTGCTGGGTTTAATCCATCACTTGCTGGCCCGACAAAGAGACCTTCATCAACCTGTGACGAGACGCCGTCAGCATCAATATATGTGTAGTTCGCCTGAATCCCTAGCCCATCAAATGGCGCCGGCAAGAAGTCATAAAATTGCGAATAGGCCACTTCAAAACCGCTGATTGTTGCCGTTTCATCTGAATTTATATTCGTATTAAACGCTACAGGCTGACCACCAATAAGTAAGTCACCTCCATCAGGATTAGGAACAGACAAGGCACCTTGCGTAACGAAATTATCAATAGTCTTATAGAAACCCGACAAGGTTAAGGACCCCGTGTCACTAAAGTACCACTCATAAGACGCATCAAAATTCCATGCCGTCTGCGGTAAGAGCTGTGCGTTTCCTGAGAAATTACCAATAAACCCGCCGAAAGTATTTGTACCGTCTAAATTTTCGACATCCGGGAAAGTCCCGACAGCCGGTCTCTGATTGATTTCATCGGTCGTTGGGCGTGTCAACGTTCGAGACACGGCCAGTCTAATAAGGCGATCCTCATCCAAACCGAATTTCAAATTCAAACTCGGTAAAAACTCGGTGTAATTCACCTCGACTGGAACACGAACCACATTACCCGTACCAAACAATGTTTGTAGAGCTGCAAGGTCCAATGCGCAGGCCCCAGGAATATCAGAATCCCGTTCGGCCGCTTGCACTGCATCACACGGATCAAACACAGATCCGTCGGGTTGCGCCTCTGGTACCGTTTGATCGAAAAGCCCAGCAAACGTTGGTAGCAACTGAACACTGTCAGCAACCCGCTCTGTTCTTACAACACGAAGACCAATGTTACCGTCTAAGGTAATGCCGTTTCCAGCTAAATCTTCCGTTCCAAAGTCTAAACGTGTGTAGGCTGCAAAATTTTCACGCGTGACGCTAGTGACCTCGGCCTCAGTAAACGGTGTGCCCGGTATGATTTGATCACCATTAGTACAAACCCGATCAGCGAGAGGAACAAATTCAGCACCACAGAATGCGCGAGTGCCAGTTGACCCACCAGTTACATCCAGAAGCAGACGGCGGAAATCTTCAAAGGCCTCAAAATTAGACGCATCCGGCCCTGTGAAGACCTGAAGACCATTTAAACCGCCTAAAGTATCACCGCGTTGAAAGCCATCAAAATTAGCGGCGCCAAAAAATCCAGACACAGCATCATTTAGAGCAGGGTTTGTGTTTCCACCCAGCAAGAATATTGATTCAATGGCATCAAAACTAAAACTACCATCAGGCTGAATAGCCGTATTATTGATATCGCGCCCTGTCCAAACTTCGGATATATTACCCCAGTTAAAATCAGATTCACGAATATCTGTATCTTGGTCCGAATAGCGGACACCAGCACGTGCCGATTTCAACCAACCATCGCCAGAGAAGTCATATTCAACATCGCCACGGAACGACAGAGATTCCGCATCATTAGACGTTCTTTGCTCTGCCAAGGCACGTATAAATTGACTATCAGGACTAGAAAAGAAATCAGCAGACTCCCCCTCAGACGGAAGGAATGTTACCGTTGGAACACTATTATCCTCCGCACCAATCGCAACTTGCGAGAAGAAAGATCGAATAACTTCCGTATCCGTTACTTCATTCTCAGACTGGACATACTGAGCATCAAAATTAAAGCGCAAATTATCTCTAGCTACATATTTAAGATTAAACCCAAAGTCGTCAGTTTCATTTTCTTCTAGGAAGTTACGTGTACTCGCCTGCTGCTGCCCTCCAGTACTTGGAAGAAGAGCCGCCGTAGCCGCAGGGCCTCGCCACTGACTATTGTCAACAATTGTTCCCGTTTGAAAAACTCCATCCTCATCAAACACAAAATCAGATTGATCAAAGCCGTTACGGTCCCCCGTCCCATCAGCCTGCGTTTGAACAACGTTTTCACCCCACTCCAAGGTAGAATCAGAACGTAAGAACTGAGCTGTAGCTAGCCACGCCTGATCAGGACTCTCCCACTGACCCGCTAGCGCTATACCTCTACGATCTCGCTCAAAATCTTGGCGACGTATACCACCACCCGCTGGAATAAACACATCATTTCCAGCCGCATCAGTCGCAGGACTGAATGCTGAAATTTGCGTGCTATCAGCCTGTGAAATAAGCTCAGATGCTGAAAGATTACCCAAGAGACCAAAGCGACCCGCATTTGTATCCCACGTATTAGACCATAAAACAGAGCCTGTAGGCGCTGTACGCTCAGCCTTATCACCATAGTTAAGCTCTAGAGAGTAGGAAAGATTAAAGCCATCATCATCAAAAGGAAGGCGCGTGTTCAGATCAATCGTACCCGCAATGCCCCCCTCAATGAGATCAGCAGATTGGTTTTTAAAGACCTTAACCGCACCCAAAAGCTCTGGCGACACATCTTCAAACCCAAGAACACCACCTGAGTTCGCGCCGAAAACATCACGCCCATTTAACTCAGAACGAACAAAAGGGAGACCACGAATAACAACACCACTGCCCTCTACTGAGAAATGATCTGGATCATTTGGAGACGAGAAACGTAGGATGTTAACACCAGGAACCCGCTGCAAAGCTTCTGAAACTGACCGATCTGGAAGCGCGCCAATATCAGACGCCGTAATTGCATCCACAAATGTATCCGCATTTCGCTTAATATCTTGCGCATCAAGAATTGATTGACGGATACCCGTCGCAACAACTTCATCGGTTGCGACGTCATCGTCTTGAGCACTAATGGCAGATGACATCATAAGGCTTAAGCCCAAAATGGAAGCACCCATCATTAAGTTACATAAATTTTTACGGTCTTTTTTTGTACCATCGAGCTTCATAGCTTTCCCCTTCAGCACTATATTATATTACGCTCAACGTTTTGAACGCTTGTTGTTTATTTTAGTATGCACCTTTGACAACGATGTCAATAGACAAGACAAATTTAGTTAAAGACGGTCAATATTAGCATAATGGCACACATTTTCACTCGTAGAAAGCATGTGAAAATGGATATAAAACAGTTAGATAATTCGTATTTATTTGATTTCACACGACCATAAAGGCTTAGAGTACAATCGATAGACTTAGTAATTTATTTTAATTTATTTTAATTCAAGCTAAACAAATTATGAATGAGAATCACAATTTTTAAGAATGAAATCTGTATGAGACGGCATAGTATCCACAGCAGCTAATATAACGGATTTTATATAATTCACACGCTCAACGACCTTTTCAAGCTCAGCCTTTTCCGTGACGGGATTATAAGAAATAGGCTTGATGCCCTGCCCAAACATTACAGCCAGCCAACTCGCTGTGCTAAAAAGGTCATTTTGAGATTCAAAAATACGCCCAGAATGCACGAATTGTTGAATTTTACGCTTTAAGTGTGGCGACTGGGGTAAATTTTGGCAATGACGCCAGAACTTTGTATCGTTCCGCTCGGTCGCAGAATAGTGAAGGACTAGAAAGTCGCGAACTCGCTCATATTCAAGTGCCGTCTTTTCATTAAAGGCATCAATGTCTACTTTAGACAATCGTTTATCCGGAAAATGTGACATAAATCGTGCCAAACCCGTCTGTACGAGATGTATACTGGTGGATTCGAGCGGTTCCATAAACCCAGCAGCGAGCCCTAAAGCCAAAACATTTTTATTCCAAAACTTTTTCCTACGCCCCGTCGTGAACCTTAGAAACTTTGGATCAGAAAGCGCCTGGCCATCTAGATTAGATAGTAAAACCGAAGCCGCTTCATCCTCACTCATAAATTCATTACAATAAACATGACCGTTACCCGTACGGTGCTGAAGTGGAATTCGCCATTGCCAACCCGCGTCTCTGGCTGTTGCCTTTGTGTATGGAATAGGCGCCTCGGTTTTTTCAGACCCAACTGCAACCGCGCGATTACAAGGTAACCACTCGCTCCAATCATCATAACCTGTCTTCAAAGCCTCTTCGATCAAAAGTCCGCGGAAACCAGAACAATCAATAAAAAAGTCAGCGTCAACCGAACGGCCATCTTCAAGGTGCAGACTCTTAACATTCCCGTTTTCGGCATCATGTTCAACCTTATCAACGCGACCCTCGATCCGTTCCACGTCACCAGCCTCTGCAAGCCGCCTTAGAAAACCCGCATATCGTCCCGCGTCAAATTGAAAGGCATAATTTATACCCGCCAAGGCCGATTGCGGACGATCGCTTAATGGCCGCATAAATTTCCCTTGCCGAGAGGCTTGAACCATCACAGAATAATCAAAGAGATCATCCCCTAGACCATTTGCATGCAAGCGCGCCCAATATTGGTAAAATGGTAAAACATCAAAATCTATTCCGAAATCACCAAAAGGGTGAATGTAAGACTGGCCTTTTTTATACCAATCAATAAATTCAATACCGAGCTTAAATGTCGCCTGCGTTTCACGAACAAATTCATTTTCATCTATTCCAAGCATTTGATTGAAAGCAATAAGTGGGGGGATCGTTGCTTCACCAACACCTACAGTTCCAATTTGCTCAGATTCTATGAGAGATATCTTTACACCCGTCCCCTTAAGTAGCGTCATCAAACAAGATGCCGCCATCCAGCCCGATGTCCCGCCGCCAAGAATGACTATTGATTTAATAGGATCAACCATGTGACACACCTGCTTTGCAATAGCGTTCGATGAAATCTTGGTGCTTTGGCATTGCGTTTACAGCCTTATCAATTGCAGACTGCATATTACTAAGGCTTTGCTCAATGTTCTCATCAGACAAACCAGCCACAAGAGGGTTATAGGTTTCAGGCGCGAAGCCCTGCCCCGCCGCGACAGCAAGCCAACTCGTTAAATCAAACAACTCCGCATCATATTTAAAGAACCGACCTTGCTCGATCAAAAGCTCCATTTTGTTTTGCAAACTATCAGGTATCTCCATTGTCCGCACATAGTTCCAAAATGGGCTATCGTCTCTACGAGTCGCTTTATAATGTAAAATTAGAAAATCGCGTATATGCGTGAAATCATCACGCATTAAACGGTTATATTCATCTGAAGCGGATAATGACATGTCCCTATTAGGAAAAAGAGCAATAAGCTTAGAAATACCCGATTGAATCATATGAATACTCGTCGATTCTAACGGCTCCATAAAGCCAGCTGAGAGACCAATCGCCACACAATTTTTATTCCAAAACTTTTTACGATGCCCCGTCACGAATCTAAGGTGATGTGGGTCCTTGAGCAGGTCACCCGTAAGGCGGGATCGAAAGTCTTGCTCCGCTCGCTCGGCATCAAGATATTCACTACAATAAACATACCCATTTCCGTCGCGCTGCTGAAGAGGTATATGCCATTGCCAGCCTGCATCATATGCTGTTGAACGCGTATAGGGCCGTAGCCCATCCTCTTTCCTCGTAGTTGCTACAACAGCTCGGTCGACAGGTAAATATTTATGCCAATCAACATATCCCGTTTGCAAAGCCTGCTCGATCAGCACGCCCCTAAATCCCGTACAATCTATGTAAAGGTCCGCCTCAAACATGCGACCATCTTGAAGGTGTACGGCATTTATAGATCCTTTTTCAGTATCTAGCGCCACCCTTTCAACAAGCCCCTCACAACGTTTTACGCCACGAGATTCAGCAAACTTTCGCAAATAAGCCGCATATAAAACAGCATCGAAATGAAACGCATATTCCAACCTATTTATTATAGCCCCGTGCTTAGGATCAGGACGAATAAATTTATGGTCATAAGCTGATCTTGCGCTCACCGAATAATGATCAAGCGAAGAGGTTTTTCCTTTCAGGTTCATATAAGTCCAAAAATGGTGGAAATCCAACCCTTCAAGATCAAACCCATAGGTTCCAAAAGGGTGGAAATAGCGCTCTCCGATTTCACCCCAATTTTCAAATTCGATTCCGAGTTTAAACGTCCCTTGCGTTGCCTTTAAAAATTCGTCCTCATCAATCCCCAAAGCACGGTTGAACTTTCCAATCGCAGGAATGGTCGCTTCCCCAACACCCACAGTCGCAATTTGATCAGACTCGATTAAAGTCAATGAAACGTCCATTTTATTAAGGTACTTTGATAAGGCCGCAGCGCTCATCCAACCCGCTGTACCGCCCCCAACAATAACAATGGTTTTAATAGGCTGCATGCCCATAGGTATATTTTCTGTCATAACTGCCCCGTAGTCACATGTTTCACATGCCTAGACATGACTTTATCAAGCCCTTGTAACCAATCAACAATATTGCCAATCGGTAGGCGATCTGCAAGTCTATGATGCCCGATTGCTTTTACACCAGACGCCCTTAAAACCGTTATCCATTCGGCCACTGAAAAAGCATCATTGTCTTCAAAGGCAATACGCCCTTTAGCTCGAAAAAGCTCCACTTTACGCTCCAAGCGAACCCCCATATTCTCTGACGCTCCATTTTTACATAAATAGACCATATCAGATATATGTTCACGTTCGGCTTTTAATCGTCGATTATATTCTCTGGCCTCTAAATTCATATCAGCCTTCCTCGGCCAAAGCTCAAACAGGCGTGTGACAGCAGATTGGAGTTGATAAAGAAACATCCCAGAGAGATAACAATCTGGTACAATATTAATATAATTCTTTGTCCACCCACTCGGCTCATCGGCCCTTTTATGTGAAACGTTTAGAATAAGGTCATAATGGATGTCTTTCTGACCATCGGCTCTCAGGAAGCAATTTCCATCATTTGAAAACTTCACTTGTACATCCCCGCCCCTCTGATGGATTTGTCCAGAATTAAGAGCAAGTTTAAGTAGATACTGACCATATTTTTCACGATCAAATTTATAGCCAGGGTCGACTTTCGGACAGCCTTCGGGGGAGCGGTCTAAGGCTCCCTCCACTTGATCTAATCTAAGAGCAAAATTATAATGCTCCAGATCTTTTACCAATCCTTTTTCAAACGCGCAGTGCCAAAAATGTTGAAAATCACATCCGTTTTTTGCAATCCCGTAGTGACCCAATGGCAACATGAAACTCCGCTTTGATTGGGCCTCCACAGGTAAAGCCATAACCATTTTTCCTGCACCTGATTTTATCAACTCACCTTCTGTTATTTGCAGTAATTGATGGATGTGACGAATATTAGGCCGTGCATATACATAAGGCTCAAAAGATGGGTCGTTTTGCGTATAAACATCAAATGTATAATTCTTCCCTGGCAAACGCGCTGCCATAATAGCTGAGATAACCCCCGCCGAAAGAGGGTCTGCAATAATGGCAATATTTTGAATGGAGTCTAATAACGGCATTTACAGATTACCCTAACACATGATCATCAATAAACGTCTCATGGCTTGGCATAGCTGAAACAGTATTGTGCATTAAATGTTTCAACCCTAATAAATGCTGAGCAATATCCGCTTCTGATAAAAGGTCAACACGGGGATCATAAGACACCGGATGGTAATCTTGCCCCATGTAAACCGCAATCCAACTTGGCTCTAAAAACAAACCAAAATCATATTTTACGACACGACCAGACTGGTGGAATAATTCCATTTTCTCAGCGAGACTATCTGGAATCTTCATAGTACGCACATAATCCCAAAAGGGAGTATCATCACGCTTGGTTGCATGGTAATGAAGAATTAGGAAATCTCGAATTCTTTCAAATTCAAGGTCCATAAGCCTGTTATACTCGCGTCTAGATACATCCAAATCATTACCATCGGGAAATAACTCTAAAAGCTTCGTAATCCCTTCTTGAATCAGATAAATAGATGTAGACTCAAGAGGCTCCAAAAATCCTCCAGACAGGCCGATGGAGACACAATTCTTGTGCCATAGCTTCTTACGCTTCCCTGTTGTAAACCGAAGCCTTCGCGGTGCAGACATCGGCTCCCCTTCGAGACATTTCAACAACCTCTCTTCAGCCGCATCATCTGATATAAAATCGCTGGCATAAACATAGCCATTCCCAGTGCGATTTTGCAGCGGGATACGCCACCGCCAACCAGCCTCATCTGCCGTCGCGCGTGTATAGGGGCGTAATGGACCTATATGCTCACACGGTACAGCAACCGCGCGGTCAACTGGCAACCATTCTGTCCATTTATCGTAACCTGTTTCTAATGACTTCTCTATAAGGAGCCCATAAAATCCAGTGCAATCTATAAACAAGTCACCTTCAATGACGCTCCCGTCCTCTAGAAGTACAGAAAGAATATCACCTGTTTCTGGGGATAAATCGACATCAACAACCCTCCCTTCAATCCGTTTTACGCCGCGAGCCTCACCATGACGGCGAAGGAAAGGCGCATATTTCAGTGAATCGAATTGGTACGCATATCGATATGTTGACTTAACGGATTTCGGGTCATCAGACGGACGGTCAAATTTATTATATCGGCAGGCAATAATAGGCAAAGAATAATCTTGTAACGACCCCACTCGAGGATCATCACTTAGTTTACGCCAATAATGGTGAAACGGGATTGCTGCATTTGCCAAACCAAACTCACCAAAAGGGTGGATGTAGCTTTGCCCCTTACGTCCCCAATCTACGAATTCAATACCGAGCTTAAATGTCGCTGATGTCGCACGCATGAACTCCGCTTCATCAATTCCAATGGCCTCGTTAAAAAATTTGATATGCGGTAAAGTTGCTTCGCCGACCCCAACTGTTGCAATAGCCTCAGACTCAATGAGTGTGATGTTAAGATTTAATCCTTCCATCATACTCGCAAGACCAGCAGCCGTCATCCAGCCCGCTGTACCACCGCCTATAACAACAATATTTTTCAAATCAGCTCCGAAATTGATACGTATATACCAATATAGACAGTAAAATTGACAAGGTTGTCAATAGGTGAAGCTCTATTAAAAAGACTTTAAAAAATTAGCGTCTCTTTTTAATCTCAGTACTAATTTAGCCGCATGAAAACCTTAATTTATTCCCGCTATCGCGTCCACCCTGATGTTATTAGCTGCGCACTCCAGATGTGCTTTAGGTTCAACCTCAATTTTCGCGATGTTGAGGAGTTGGTGATCTAACACGTGTCTATGTTTCCTATGAAACTATTCATAGGTGAAATTATAAGGTGGAAATTATTTACGCGAAACGTATAAATTCTAGAACAAAATGTTGCTAACATGTTTAACGTTTAAACGAAGTTTTTGCAAAAATGAGTATTAAAAGTCTCTGGCAAAAGGCTCTATATCTAAAAGCCCGCCATGAACTTTAGGATCAACTTTATAGCTTACATAATCTGTGTGGTTCACAGTTTGGGCCAATTTTGCTTTCTTTAAAACAGCTCCAAGAACCGAACGGCTCAGACGATTAATTTGAGATTGTTTTGACCAACTCGGCGAGAGGCCCAACTTATTACGCATTGTCGCATTTGCGATCATAGCTGAATTTTTCAACGCACTTTCACGCGAAGAGAATTCTGTTGTAACAGAAACACAAAATCCATGATTATCCACGCGGTGCGGCGCGCTTAAAGGCCACGTCACCGCTTGCCCTTCTTGTAAATCAATAATCGTTGCATCTTTATCAAATGACGGATCGTAAGGAAGATCATCCTCAATCATATTTGCAACCGCCTTTTCATAAGACACATCAGAGATAAACTTATCTTCAACAGGGTAAAGGAAGATACGTTTGGGGCCGCGAACATGCCAAAGTATCGTTTCTGTTTTATCAAAATGATACGGCGTTCTCGCTACTGGAGATGTTATTAAAATCCCGCCATTGGCGTTAAACGCTTTTGTCCCAGTATTCTTCGCAATATCCCCATACATCTGATCGAGGACAGCGCTGTATTCAGAATGCACATTCATCGCTTTGCGTAAATTTATCCAAACGCGGCCAGTTTTCGCTGCATGAAAAAGGTCTTCTGCAGAACAGCCTCTAAAGTCGCAGGTACGTAGCTTATTGGGATAGCGCGTATCAGTGGTTGGCCCCATCGTGCAAACGTCTGTTAGTTCTGCCGGGTGTTTGCCAATTAACTTGATTAAGGCATCATCACTAAACAAATCTGTAGATGCAAGCTCATGCGAAAAGGTGAATATTTCTTTTCGAAATGCTTCAGTTTTTTCGTCTGTCCAATTGGTGATCATTGTCATGCCGTAATACTCCTCAAATTACGCCTAACAATTTGCAAAAATCACGCCAAGCTTTAGGTCTAGGGAACAAAAATACTATTTTTTGCCTGATTAATATAGGCAAACATGAGTCGCAGCAGGACGTGATAGCTATAAAAAAACCGCTCAGAAGAACCCTGAGCGGCTTTATTTTGTTGAAATGATAAGTCTTAGTTTTTAGGCGAATAAATCATCCGTAGCGATAAATTCGAACGGAGCAGATACCGCGCCGCCAACACCAGGTTCTGCACCCGTAAAGACAAGGCCATCAATATCAAACAGCGTATCTGTTCCCCAAATCGGGTGATCCACTGTGATAGATCCGTCACCGTTCTCTGTAATATTATACTCAGAACGCGCACCGTCATAATTGACTTGTACAAAGTCATCAGTGCCTAAGAAGACATCATCACCCGTACCGCCGTAGAAACCTTGAATATCAGCGCCGCCCTCAAGGACATCATCGCCGTTCGTTCCGTTGATAACATTATCATTATCAAGGCGGAAGTCTGGTAGTCCAGCTGTTGAGGCAATAGCGTCACCGAGGGAGACTGTTTCGCCGCCGCGCAAAGATGTAATTTGCTCAATGCCGACAAGCGTGTTCTCGCCCCAAGTTGGATGGGTCATTGTAACTGACCCGTCATTATTGGTCGTGAACGTCCACTCAATAATATCACCATCAACGATGAGCGTATCATTGCCCGCTCCGCCTTGGATGACGTCTGTTCCGCGACCCGCGAAGAACGTATTGTTCCCTGCGTCGCCGTTCAAGAAATCATCAACATCATTAGACCCTGTTATAACACCGTCAATCGTCGTTCCCGTATCTGGCGTTGGTTCCGGAGTTGGCTCAGGAGTTGGTTCCGGAGTTGGCTCTGGAGTTGGTTCCGGAGTTGGTTCTGGAGTTGGCTCAGGTGTTGGCTCTGGCGTTGGCTCTGGCGTTGGCTCAGGAGTTTCGCCCGCCTCAAGAATGAAGTTAGAGGCATCTAAGTCTGCTGGATTAGAAAGATTACTAAAAGCAATACTTTGGTTTTCATTAATAAAGATCGCAACATGACCATCCGTATTCGTCGTAATAAACAACTCGTCGAAAGATAAACCTAAATCAGATAAATCTACTTTATCTTCGTTTACATTGAAATCTGCGATGTTGTCGTGTCCCTCTCCGTTAGCAAACGTAAACGTGTCACTACCATTACCACCAATAAGAAAATCATTTCCATTGCCGCCATTGATGATGTCAGCACCATTACCGCCGTCGATGGTGTCAAATCCATTTTCACCATTTAACGTATCAGCACCATTATCGCCAAAGAGTGTATCGCCTCTGCGTCCGCCATTGATAACATCATTGCCATCACCGCCTTCAATTGCGTCTGCCTCGTCAGTGCCAGTAATAACAGCGCCATCGTTAGACACATTGTCATCGGCAGTATTGTCGTCAGCAGTATTGTCGTCAGCAGTATTGTCATCGGCAGTATTGTCATTACCGAGAGCAATCACGTCATCAACAGAGTACCAACGCTGTTCGTCTTGGAACCAGAAACCGTCAATATCGCTCAATGTATCCGTTCCCCAAACTGGGTGGCTCACTGTAAGTGTACCGTCATTGTTTTGAGTGAATGAAAATTCAGCAGCAAAGCCGTCATATTCAGCTTGGCTATACTCGTCTGCTGTCCCGATAAGGGTGTCATTACCCTCTCCGCCGTATAATGAATGGATATTTGCCGTATCGAGTAGCAAATCATTGGCATCCGTCCCGCGCAAAACGCCAAAATCATCGAGAACAAAATCATTTGCATCTGGTGATGTCGGGCCAGGTGAAGGGATAGGAGCTGGCACCGCTACAGTTGCCCCTGGCGTTAATGCAATGGCATCCTCGATTGAATACCAAGAGTTATCGGCAATAGACCAAATACCATCGATGTCAAATAAGGTATCCGTCCCTAAAGTCGGATGGCTAACTGTAACGCTGCCATCAGCATTAGTAAAAATTGAATATTCTGATAAGTGCGCATCATAATCAACTTGATCATAGTCAGCCGCACTCCCTCTATATGTGTTATTTCCTGCATTATCTGTAAAAACTGTCACCCTAAAGTACTCCTAAATCGTTTTATATCGACTTACAAAGAGCAATAATTGTGCCAGTTAATAAATTATGCTCATTAAAGCACGCCCATTAACCCTAACAATTGAAATCGCGAAACATCTTCTATATTTTGAGCTTGAATGAGGTTTATTTCAGCATCAATCAATGTTTGTTCAATTGACAAAACATCAAGCGACGTGGCTAGGCCCGCATTTCTTTGCTTAATCACAGCTTCATAAGCCTTTTGCGCGGCAACTTTTTGAGCAAGATTAGGCGCTTTACTTCGCTGCGCCGATTCTAGATTAGCCCAGATCTGCTCCAGCCTCTCATTTAAATTATTATGTAACTCACGCGTTTCAAGAATAGCACGAGATTGAGCCAAAGCGGCTTGGCGGACACGCGAGCTATTTTCACCGCCAGACCATAATGGGACTTTGAAATTCAACAAAATTTCAGCGCCCGTATTTCGACGTATAGTCTCAGATTGATCCTCAGCCCCTCTTACAACACCTTGTAATGATAGGCTGGGTCGTCCGTAGGATTTCGCCACAGCAATATTATGAAACGCTGACTCAGCGTCTGCTTCTGCGACTTTAATTTGTGAATTGTTTTTCTGCGCGACCTGTTTGACCTCTTGCAGCGTAGTTGGCAAACGCACAGCGCCGCCTTGCATTAGGGCCGGCGCAGGACGTCCGACAAGCTTCTTATAATTACTTTCACTTGCCGCAAGACTAGCCCTTACCTGTTCTAACCTGACCTTTATTGATGCCAATCGTGCATCAATAAGGGCCTCATCAGTAACTGTGTTTTCACCCGCGCCAACTAGGGTCTGAACTGTCTTTTTTTGATTTTCCAAAAGTTCAACATTGTGCGTGTAAACTTTAATGAGTTCGCGGTCTTGAATGACATTCAGGTGTGCAATCGCTGTTTCTTGAGTCACGTCACTTGCAACAACATTAAAATTTGCATGAGCCGATTTAATACCCGTCTTGGCAATGTTTTTTTGAGCTTTAATACGCCCGCCTTGATAAAGAGGTAGCGAAAGATCAAGGCTAGCCGCACGTTGTAATCTTGTGTCTGTTTCCGATCTATCAACAACATTAAAATCTGTTTCATATTGACCAAGACCAACGGCACTATCGAGACTAAGTTTAAATCCACCTTGAGCTTTAGCCTGAATAAGGCCCTCTTCTGCTTCTTTTATTCTCAAATTCTCAATCGCCAAACGCGTGGATTGACTCCGCGCTTTACTGACAGACTGATTGATTGAATTCACAAAGGCTCCAGGCAAATTTTGTACTTTTGGTCCAGAAGCTTGAGACAAAGCAACTCGAGGCACAGGAGACAAAGGTAAAGACACCAGAGGTAAAGAAGACTTTGAAACAGACAAGGTAGATCTACTAGATGGGCGGGTTTCATCCAAATGATGCAGCCCTGTCAAATGGAGACTAGGCCTCGGTTTCTTATTGTCAACTAGCAGTCGAGTTGTAGGCCGCGCAACAATTTTTGACGTTGCGGGCTTAACAAGTGCTACGCGGTTAGGCTTAGTCACTGTTTGATGTCTCGACCTGATATGTCCAGACGGCACTGTCGCAACCGTATCAAGACTATGAGACAATTTTTTTGGAGCTGCAGGACGGAAATGAACAGGCGGAATGTTGTCGACCGTATCAAGGTGATGGCTCATTTTTTTAACATTCATAACCTTATTCGTCTTCGGGGCCGCCCGAACGAAACGTCGAGTCGGCAGCGCTTCAGCCGTATCAAGATGGTGGCTCAGTCTCTTCCCGCTAACAATCTTACTAGACTTCGGGACCGCAGGAACGAACCGTCGGATCGGCAACGTTTCAGCCGTATCAAGGTGGTGGCTCATTCTCTTTGCACGCACAATCTTATTGGACTTCGGAGCCGCTGGAACGACACGTTGAGTTGGTAGCGCTTCAGCCGTATCAAGATGGTGGCTGACCTTTTTCCCACTCGCAACGGTTTGTTTTTTAAAGCTATCCCGAAAAGCTTGAGGGTTAGGGGAAAAGCCTCTCAATTCCGAAACAGAAATATTTTCAACCACCAATACAGGCGGTAATGGCGCGTTCGTTTTAGCCGTATATGTCGGCATGTAGCTCGCCGCAGCAACCTGTTCAAACACCTGACCATCGAGATCAGTCCCCGACGCGTAGGACATACAGATAGGGAAGCTCATGGCGACACTAGCGGCCAAAAGTACTTTTAATCTTGGGTTTTCTATTAGACGTTTCACAGGTCTAACCATCCCGCATCGTCTTTTTGAGTGTATCTTTAAGCGGCCCCAATAAATAATCCAAGACAGAGCTTTCTTGCGTTTGAATAAAAATATCCGCTGGCATCCCTGCGATCAAAGATTGACCGTTAAGTTTAGGAATTTGATTATCTTCAATCTCAACCTCAACAAGGAAATATGAAGAGCCCGTCAAAGGATCAACCAAATTGTCTGCTGAGATATATGAAACAATACCGTCAAGCTCAGGCGCAGAACTTTGCTTTAGAGACGAAAATATAACATTGGTCTCTTGCCCTAAACTCACTTGATCAAGATCCCCCGGCATCACCTGTGCCGAGATAATGAGGCTCTCCTGCTTTGGAATTATTTTCATAATCTCTTGACCCGGCGCAATAACACCGCCAACCGTCGAGATTGTCATTTCATGGACAACACCCGATACAGGCGCTTGAATTTTGACCCATTTTGTTTTGCTAGAAACTGTCTTGAGAGCCTCAGAAAAGCTTTCCGCTTGTGTTTGCGCGCGGCGTAACTCCGTCAAAACTTCTTCATTCCGAAGACGTTGAACTTGAGATATGCTAATCTTAGCCTCAGTGATAGAGTTAGCTATTCCAGCCCGCCCTGACTCTAATTTAGCAACGGCATTTTGCAAACGTGTTCTATCACGCTCCAAACTTGTTACTCGATTTCGAGATACTAAATTTTGTCGCAAGAGGTCTGAAAGTTTATTAAATTCCTGTTCTACTAACGCCAGTTCAGATTGAGTAAATTCGATTTCAGAGATCAAGCCTCTGTCCTCATCTTTTAATTGCTCAATACGTTGTGCATATTGATTGATTTCCCCAATAAGAGCGCTACGGCGAGCTTGAAACAATTGCTCCTGCCCGTTCATCGCAAGGCCCACACGCGGCGTGCCGCGTTTACGCATTAAGTCCTTAGACCAAACTATTCTGTCTTGTCCCAATTTTTCAGCCACAAGCCGATCAATGAAAGCTTGGTTTTCAAAGTAATTTGTCTGCGCCGCATCAAGGTTAGCGTTTAAAATTGTCGAGTCCAACGTCAAGACTCTTTGGCCCTTCGTGACATAGTCACCTTCTTTAACCGCGATTTCACTGACAATACCGCCCTCTAAATGTTGAACAATTTTAGGCTTTCCTTCAACGGCCACCTGACCCGCAGCAATAACGGCCCCTTGGATTTTCGCCAGAACGGTCCAGCCGCCAAAAACGACGACCAGTAAAAATAAACTCGCGTAGCTAAAGCGCAAATATGTCTTCAGCGACTGAAACTGCATATGTGAATTATCTTGCGCCATTTTTACGCTCGCTTATTCTGATATGGGTTTTGTGGTTGCCTAGCTTGAGGACTAGCTGCTTGGGGATTAGCCGCTTGGCTCGTAGCCCCGTGGCTTTGAACCCCATGGCCATTGGCATGTGCGCGTTGCATTTGACGTGCGCGCTGTTGGGCCTGTTTTATTTGTGAGAACGCCTGCTTGCTTGGACCAGGGTTTTCAGTCTTTAGCACAGCATCTTTGTGACCAAACTTTTCTTGTTGTCCACCGTTCAAAACAAGCACTTTGTTCACCGCAGCGAGTGCCACTTTACGGTGTGAGACAATGATAACCGTCTTCTTTTTACTCCGCATATATTGAATGGCAGCGTTTAAAGCTTTGTCACCATCCTTATCAAGATTGGAATTAGGTTCGTCGAGAACAATCAAGCAAGGATCACCGAATAGCGCACGCGCTAAGGCCACACGTTGAACTTGACCTACGGATAAAACAACTCCACCCGTACCAAGTTTCGTATTGTATCCTTCAGGCAAGCTAAGAATAAAGTCATGGATACCCGAAATTTGGGCAGCGCGGATAATCATATCTGATGACGCCCCTAATTTGAAACGCGAGATGTTTTCGCCAACCGTACCGTCGAATAATTCAACCGTTTGCGGAAGATATCCAATATGCTCTCCAAGGTCAGAATTATCCCATTGATCAAATGTTGCGCCGTTCAGCCTGACAGAGCCCATTTGAGGCATCCAAATTCCGACAAGAAGTCGGGCCAATGATGATTTACCAGACCCACTATTCCCTAGAATACAGAGGCCATCCCCAGGTACGAGGTCGAAATTTATTCCTTTAAGTGTTGCAAGCTTCGCATTGGGCGGACCCGCTGAAACCTTACTGACACTTATCTTACCTGTTGGCGTTGGAAGAGCCACTTTTTCTGCCGCAGCAGGCAGCGTCTCATAGAACTTATTTAAGTCGCGGTAAGCGCTCTTCGTTTGAATCCAGTTTCTCCATTGGCTGATGACCATTTGGATTGGTGCAAGCGCGCGGCCCAAAATGATCGACCCTGCAATCATTGCACCGGGGGAGATTAATTGCTGAACCGCTAAAGCTGCGCCTAGCCCAAGAATAGCTGACTGTAAAAACATGCGAAACGCTTTAGAAACCGCAGTTGCACCGCCTGAAATATCACTGGCGGACAGGTCGCTTTCAATCCCTGAGTCTTTAATAGCGTTCCATCTCTTTGTTAAGTCGCCCACCATGCCCATTGATACGACAGATTCGGAATTGCTATAAATTTTCTGCGTGAAGAGGTTACTATTAGAGCGCGCAGATTGCGACTTGGCTTCGCTCTTACGGGTACGAAGCTCCGCAGTAATGGCGATAGCGAGAACGAGCAAAGCGCCGACAATCGCAAAGACACCAAGTGTCCAATCAATCATAAAGATGACGGCGATATAGACAGGCGTCCAAGGAATATCGAAAAACGTTGTCGGTGATGGGCCTGTTAAAAAACGCTTTAAAACAGAAAGACTCTGAAGCGGACGTTGCCCCGGCGCGACTTTACCTCTCACGCCTTGAGCTAACCATGATTTGAAAATCGGGGCGCTTAATTCGCTCTCGACATAATTGCCAATACGCACAAGAATACGCGACCTTAGGAAATCCATGACACCCATAAAGCCGTACATCGCCACCATCAAAACAGAGAGGACGACCAAAGTCGACATGCTCTGTGAGGTTATGACACGATCATAAACTTGAAGCATATATAATGGCCCCGTCAGCATCAAAACATTGACGAATAAACTGAGCACACCCACGCCAACCCACGCTTTGCGCATAGATGAGAGTGTTTTCCACACAGGCGATTTTATAGCCTTGCCGGCTTTATTTTTAATTGTATCGGTCACATTCACACTTAGATATTTTTCTAATTATGAGACACACCTACTGCATAATGATTTACAATTAGATAATCGCCAACAAAACGGTTTTGCCACGTTAATTGCCCTTTTCCGTCCCCTACCACTCGACCAAAAATCCGACGTGGGTTGATACAAATCAATATATTTCCCAATAAACAATGTCGCAGCTACGGAACCCAGCCAGATGAATGGTGTAATTCCACTGAGACATTATTCCAGCAGACTTAAAGCACTTACTTTCTAGCCGTAACTTAGCGATACTCTGACCTCTAAAACATTTAATTACCAATTATATGGCAATTGTGACGCATAAGGAGGGAGTACAGTTTGTTGCGCGAACCCAACGATAAGATCATCAGGTACCGCCCAGTTTAAGTCAACTTCAACGCCCTTGGTTTCAAATTGAGCCGTTTGTAGATTTTTACGCCGTCGGTACAGACAAAACTGTTGCAAGCTATAAAGGGCAATTGGAGCTAAGTCTGAATTTAAAAACTAAAATCTTTCACGGACTCCATAGCGACAAAGGTGGATGTATTCGCCACATGTGGAAGTTTTGAGATTGTTTCACCTAAGACCATTCGGTAAGCCTTAATGTTTGAAGTTCGAATTTTTAAAAGATAGTCATAGGCTCCCGCTATCATATGACATTGTTCAATTTCAGGAATAGACTGAACGGCTTCATTGAAAGCATTCAAAGCACTTTCTCTTGTATCTGACAGCTTGACCTCAGTGAAGGCTACGTGCTGCTGGCCTAATTTTTGAGGATTTAAGACAGCCCTAAACCCAAGGATAAATTTCTTGTCTTGTAAGCGTTTTAAACGCGTCTGACATGGAGTCTTTGATGTACCGATGCGACGAGCAATCTCAGATACAGGTAAGCGACCCTCGCGTGATAAAATCTTCAATATTTGATTATCTATGCGGTCTAATTTGTCTGAATTGTGAGATTTTACGTCCACCTTGCATCTCCTTTGCTCTAAAATAAGTCAAATCGATTTTTATACACCTATAATAGGTCTGACAGACTGACCTGACAACGATATATTTAACAACGATGATATTCCCAAACCTGCTTAGCATTTGTGAGGCTTCTTGAATAAATTATCTTTATTACGCCGTGATATTCAACAGTTACATTTGGCTAATGATCAAGCCGTCATTCAGGCTCTGATTGATAAATCCAAGATCAACGAAACCGAAAGAGAAGCCTTCTCTAAGCGAGCTGTGAAAATGGTGAACGATATTAGGGCAGATGATAAACCTGGCATCATGGAGCAGTTTCTGGGGGAATACGGCCTTTCAACAGATGAAGGCGTGGCACTTATGTGTTTGGCAGAAGCTCTGCTGCGTGTCCCGGATTCTGAAACGATTGATGATTTGATTCACGACAAGATCGCCCCTTCTTCTTGGGGGCAGCATTTGGGTAAATCCTCATCCTCACTTGTAAATGCATCAACATGGGGACTGATGCTGACGGGTAAGGTTTTGGACAGTGATAAAACCATTGGTCTTGCATCAGTATTGCACGGAACGGTGAAGCGATTAGGTGAGCCTATCATTCGAGCCGCTGTTTCGCGAGCTATGAAGGAAATGGGAAACCAGTTCGTTCTTGGAGAAACGATCCAAGAGGCCGTTAGGCGAGGACAGAAGAAACAATTACAGGGCTTTACCTATTCCTATGATATGCTCGGAGAAGCCGCGCTCACGTCAAAGGATGCTAAACGGTTCTACGATGCTTATTCAAAATCTATTGATTATTTATCTACGACGATCAGATCACAAGACATTCGAACAAATCCAGGGGTGTCCATAAAACTGTCAGCCTTGCATCCGCGTTATGAGCTTGGCCAGAAAGACCGCGTTATGACGGAACTGACCGCGCGTGTCTTATCTTTAGCTGTGAAGGCTAAGAAGGCGAATATGGGCTTAAATATTGATGCAGAAGAGATGGACCGACTAGACCTGTCTTTGGATGTCATTGAGACGGTTCTTAGAGATGATAGTCTTGCTGGATGGGACGGCTTCGGCGTTGTGGTCCAAGCTTATAGCAAACGTGCCTCTGCCGTCATTGAATGGCTTTATGAATTATCAAAAACACTTAACCGTAAAATTATGGTTCGTCTTGTTAAGGGCGCCTATTGGGATACTGAAATTAAACGGGCGCAAGTGGAAGGCATATCTGGCTTCCCAGTCTATAGCTATAAATCTGCTACGGATGTATCTTACATTTGCTGCGCAAAAAAACTTTTGGGTATGAGCGATCGCATTTACCCGCAATTTGCAACTCATAACGCCCATACAGTTGCCAGCATTTTAGAGCTCGCACCCGATTACTCGATCTTTGAATTCCAAGCTTTGCACGGCATGGGTGAGGTGCTTTACCGTCAACTTATGGTAGACGGAAACGCACGGTGCAGAATTTACGCGCCAGTCGGGGCACACCGTAATCTCTTAGCTTATCTCGTCCGTCGCCTTCTGGAAAATGGAGCAAACTCTTCGTTCGTTAACCAAATTATTGATGATGAAATTAGTCCTGACATTATTGCCCGCGACCCATTCGCAACCCTTGTGCAAGACACTACAGGTAAAACCTCACATATTCTAAACGCCAAAGATCTTTTTGCGCCAGTTCGTGTAAACTCGAAGGGGTGGGATTTGCATAATGCCAGCGATATTGAGGCCATAGAGCAGGCCCGATCAGGTTTCAAAGAAACACAATGGACCGCTCAGCCTATTCTTGCAGGCAAGCATAAAGGCATAGCTGCAAAACGTGTTATGAATCCTGCAAATGATAAAGACATCGTAGGCACGGTCGTTGACGCGAGTGAAATGGATGTTGAACTCGCTACTTCAAAAGCCAAGCCTTGGTCAGTTAAAGCGGAGGCACGTTATGATATATTAAATAATGCGGCGGACTTATATGAAGAAAACTTTGGAGAAATTTTCGCTGTTTTAACACGCGAAGCGGGAAAAGTCCCCCGAGATGCCATTGCAGAGCTTCGCGAGGCCGTGGACTTTCTACGTTATTACGCTGCGCAAATTCTTACCTTAGCTGATAAAGATGCCCGTGAGGAGCGAGGCGTGTTCACCTGTATTTCACCCTGGAACTTCCCGTTAGCTATTTTTACTGGACAAATTGCAGCGGCTCTGGCTGTTGGGAATGCGGTTTTGGCTAAGCCTGCAGAAACAACACCTATAATCGCGAGCCTTGCTGTAAAGCTCTTGCATAAGGCAGGCGTGCCCAAATCAGCTTTGCAATTACTACCAGGGCATGGCCGCATCGTTGGGGCTAAACTTACGTCGTCGCCATCAATTAAAGGTGTTTGTTTTACAGGGTCAACGGCAACGGCCCATCAAATACATAGATCAATGGCGGATAAGCTTGCCCCCTACGCGCCGCTTATTGCGGAAACAGGAGGGTTAAATGCGATGATTGTGGACTCGACAGCCCTACCCGAACAGGCGGTTCAAGATATTGTAGACTCAGCATTTCGCTCATCTGGTCAACGCTGTTCTGCGCTGCGCATCTTATATCTCCAAGACGATATCGCCGACGGTTTTATGGATATGCTTTTCGGCGCTATGGATGAGTTAACGCTCGGAGACCCATGGGAAAATTCAACCGATATTGGTCCCATCATCACGCATGAAGCCAAAGACGAAATTGTTAATCATATCAGTGCGGCCAGAAAAGACGGGCGTTTGCTTAAATATATGGAAGCTCCCGACAAGGGGAGTTACGTTGGCCCGGCTGTCATTTCCGTCTCAGGTCTTAAGGCCTTAAATAAAGAAGTCTTTGGGCCAGTATTGCACATTGCAACTTTTAAATCCGATGAAATCAATAGCATTGTCAGGGATATAAACGATAGCGGATATGGTCTCACATTCGGCCTTCATACGCGCATAGATCAGCGCGTCGAACACCTGACAGCGTCTCTGCGTGTTGGTAATATTTATGTTAATCGCAACCAAATAGGCGCGATTGTTGGCTCTCAGCCCTTTGGCGGCGAAGGGATATCGGGAACCGGGCCTAAAGCTGGTGGTCCACATTACCTAAAAAGGTTTACGCGTCCTATAAAAAGGGGAAGGCCGCATGAATTGACTAAGGGGAAAATACTCTCAATAGATGCTGTTCAAGAGGCTTTAGACGCATTAGAGACTGCTAAAACGATAGCATTGACTACGCAAGAAATGTCAGGGCCAACGGGGGAGTCTAATCGTCTATCAACATACCCGCGAGGGAAAATTTTGTGTCTTGGTCCAACCGTAAAAAACGCTAAGGATCAGGTCAAAATGGCTACGCAAGCGGGTTGCTCATCACTGGTTATATGTGCTGGCGTGCCAACCGGAGAAGGCCTGAGAGGTGTTATAGATTTTAATGATCTCACGCATTTAAATGGATTTGATGGGCTTGCCTTTTGGGGAAGGCCAGATGACGCCCGTCTTATCCGTATGGCTATAGCGGCCCGTAACGGAGCGATAATTCCGATTTTTGACGATATGGATATGGAAGAGCGATGTGTTCTTGAGCGCCATGTGAGTATTGATACCACGGCCTCAGGAGGGAATGTTTCTCTATTGGCCGGATCATCAAGTTAATCTAGCTTTGGTGAGGCTATGATAAAATGATGTTCCACTCGTTCGGGTAGGTGCGTCCTCGTTATAGTCAAAACAATCTAACACATCAGCATAAAACCCTGCCAAGCCGTCATATAAAAACAAGCAGAAGAAAAATATCAGTTTTATGACTTTGAAATGCTTATGGTTTGCTAGGATTTCAATCGTATCTACATTTGGTTTATCACGACTGGAACACGTCTTTAGCGCATACGCAAGATTTTCTTGTGTGTTGCCAAAATAAATAAAACCAATAAATCCCGTTATGATAGAAACGAGTATAATACTCGTCATAATTTACGTCTACTTTGAGTATTTTTATTGCCTGTTGAACTCATGTCTTTCCAGCAAAGTTCTTCATTATTTGTAGGTTTAAATGTGTAGGTTCCGCCCTCTTCCAGCTTTTTATGATAATTAAACACTCCGCTACATTTGATAGTTGAATCACGGTTAATTTCCTCTGATACCATATGTTTTACATATATCGGCACGAGCTTTCGGTTTGCAGATATATAGCTTTCAATACCGTCAAAACCTTCTAAAGTATGAATTGTTATTTGCTTCGATTGACATGCCTTTGCTGGAATATTGATGTCGGTATATGTCACGATATTGCCCGCAAGGTCTTCGCCTGTCGCTGAGCTGTCATAGACCTGTAAACCTATAGCGCTTAAGCGCTTTAATTTGTGTTGTGTTAAAATATCGCCTGTCATTTTATGACGTATAATAAGAGGTGTCTCACACGAGGTTTCTTGCCATAAAGTATGAGGGTTATAAGCGTTGTGCGGTTCTAGCGAGGAACATGCCCATAAAGGTAAAATGGGTAAAACCATCTTGATATGTCTTGAAATTTTATGCGCCCAGCTTAACACTTAATACCCCCCAATTTCTCTATTATTACAATGAATTTAAATCGCTTCATATAAGCCTAGAAACACCAATTATAAGAAATGTGATTATCATAAATCCGGCTGCAAACAGTCCAACTCTAGTAAAAGTGATATATACCTTACCTGATTTTGTCTCTATTTCACACGACGGATTTATCACGTTAATTACTCTTTTCCGAATTGACACTAGAGCACAGAAATGAAAACCTCAATCTATTCCCGTCATCGTTTTCATTTGGATATTATCCGAAGATGAGTTGATAAGTGTGGGACCGTTTATACAAACAAATAAAATGGGATAGCACGAGTCCTTAACGAGCGTCCCAAAAAGACCTTCGATTACGAAGCACCGGCCAAGCGTTTAAACCAATCCGTTGCGACGACTCATTGAACTCACAAGGTAAAACAGACATTAGTGACAGCGAGCTTAAAACCTAAAAGTAGTCTAGAAAACTGGATAACTGATTTGACGTCGTTATATTATTTCTAGATTTTTGCAGGATCTAAGTTGCAAATGGACTTTGCGTTAATGAGCCCAATACCAAAAATCCTATCTTTTCCTTTTGGCCCTAAATCTGTGGCTGAGTCAGAAAAATATTGGATGATATCCTCTCGATTTTTATAAGCCTTCATGCTTGATGATGAAGCTATCGCGGCTGTGATAAAGGGCGCTGCTATAGAGGTGCCTGAGATATATCGATTTTGGCCTTCAATATTGATATAAATATCAACGCCAGGCGCTGAAAAATCCACATGATTTCCCTGCACGGCTTTCTCGTATATACCCCCTTCAACATCAACAGCTGTTGCCGCCAAGACCGTATTATAGGCCGCTGGAAATTTAGGCGGCGAATTTTGCCCCTGGTTTCCAACGGCGGCGACAATCAAGAGCCCCCTGTCAGAAGCCGCATCAAGCGCTGCTTCTAAAACTTTGTTTGGCGGGCCTGACAGGCTGATATTGACGACTTTCACATCATTTAAAAGCATCCAGTTAAGGGCCTTTAAAATAGCCATCGGGCTTGAATAATCATTCCCATTTTCGTCCTGTTCAACAACAGCAGCGGAATAGAGCATGACGTCTTTAAGGCGGGCGGGGTCTGTTAGTATGGCGGCGATAGATGTGCCGTGGCGCAAGGCGGTCTGCGAGGACGCTGTATCAATGAATGAGCGCGCGTAAGTTCTCGCAGTTGTTTGCTCTCTGAATTGTTCTGATAACCCGCCGTCAATAATGCCGATTTTAACGGTCGCGTCGCATCCCTCCTCTGGCCAGCTTAGCATTTCATTCGCGAATGTTTTAGGCGCTTGCGACGCTGTAAAGTCTACCTCTGAGCTGCTGAGCGAATATTTGCTTAGCTCACCTACTGACGATTTAGGCTGCAACCGCTCAAGCTCGAGCGAGGCATCCTTGGGACTAACGCCAGGGGGGCAATCAAATGTGAGCAGGTAGAGGTTCAGCCCGGCTAGTTTTTCTTGCTTATGGAGAGTGTAGCCCCATTCCAAAGCTTGACGCTCCAAATCAACAGCCACGGCCTTGCTCTTAACTGTGGCGACAACTTGTGAGCGATTGACTAATTCAGATGATGTATCGCTTGTGTGAGCGCTAAGAATGCCGTTCGGAGCGCTCTGAGTTTGAGGTGCCGTTTCGCAGCCAACCAGAAACAAAGCCATAACGGAACATATTAATAAAGGGGATTGAAAAATTTTCATAATTAATACCTAAGTCAATTCCTTTGACGTGCGAGCCCCCGAAAAGGTTCAATCAAAATTAAATTCCGTCGATAATATAAAGACCCGAGCATCCGTACTAAAATTATCCGCACTATAGTCTGCATATTCTAAGCCAAAGCGTATATTTTTCCACTTCCCACTCAGCGCGATATCAAATTCTTCCCCGAAATTTTCATTGTTTTCATCAGCTCCAAACCAATGATAGGTTGCGCGGGCGCGAACATCTTCAAATACCCCAATACTTCTGAGCTTATATCCTGCAGATAAAGAAAAATCACGCAAGCCTTCATCTGGCGTGGTTAAAAATTGATCAGCAGTGCCGTTAAGCCTATGCAAAGTCCCAAGAGGCGTCTGCACCGCTTGGCCATTATCACTTCCAAGGCGCTCGGCTTTGATGGCAAAGTCATAATTGCGATATTCCACCCCGAACTTAGAGGACGCATACAGGGCCGAATAATCATTAGGGTTATCTGCAAAATCAGTTTGCTGCGCAACCGACGCGTCCCAGTTAAGTCCCCAGTCTGTCCATTTATGGCGGCCATTAATGCGCAGCCCTGCTGTTGCAGAGCTTAAATCTGAGACACGGCCCTCATCAGGTCCTGTTTCAAGATCAAGCCCATAATAAAAAGCCACGAGGCGGCCGGCAGGCGTGATAACACCATAATTAAAAATAAAAGAATCCCCGTCAAATTCACCGAAGGGACTATTATTTCCAAATTGTCTTTCAACATGCCCCACATACGCGGCGTCTAAAAGTCCAGGGCCAATTTTGCTTTCAACTCTTGCCGCGTCGAAAGTTTGCTCATTCTGGCGAAAATCCCAATGCCCAATAAAGCGCCAATCATCCAAGGCAATCTTTTGGCGGCCCAAAGTTAACCGCGTATTGGGGGTGATGCTGGTTTGAAATTGCAGCCGATTAATATCAAAATTTGCAGGATCGGAAATAACGGGACGGTCTATTTGATCATTTAGGGTGTCGTTGAAATCTTCAACAAAATTCTCAGACCCTTCAAGTTCGATCAAGACTGTAGAGTTTTCAAAAACATTAAATTCAAGTCCTAATCTTACCCGCAGAGATAAAGCCTCGGCTGCTTGATCAAAACCGTCTTGGTCAATTGTATGATACCTCAAGCGGGCATCACCAAAGCTGTTGAGCTTAAACGGCTCAAAACCGTCTTGACCAAAAGCAGGTTGCGTAAAAAATAGTAAGGCCAAAAGACCAGAACTTAGGACGCTATTGGCTTTGCGAATTTGCGGCACAAGATGTGTAAGTATCGACAAGGCTCTCTTTCGAAGTCAGCGCGGAAATCATAGACAAGCAATCTTCTTTATCTGCAAATGACAAAGTATATATACCTAATGTGCTAGGACCAGATATAATTTGGGAATTATGCTGGGCTAATAAATCTGAAAGCTGCGTAAAACTAACGCTCGCTTTAAAACTTAATTGCAAAGACACGCCCGGCGCCTCTTTCTCGCTTGCGAGTTGATACTGTTTGGGCGCGTCGTAATTTGTGATGTAAAAAGCCTGACCAATTGAAACGCAGGCCAGCGCTATGGCCGCGACTTTCCACATCCCTCCAAACATAGATGCGCTTTTAGGCTTTGCTTCAGAGGTTGAAACTTCGGAAGTTTGTGTCTCTAAATTATCTATGCTGCGCGATAGGCGTGCCCAGCCAAATTCCTGAGCCGGGGCCTCTGGCGCATCTTCTCTTGCCGTCATGAGATTGCGCTGGAACTCTATATCAGCTTGAAAATCGGGGTTTTCGCTAAGGTAGGCCTCAAACTCTACGGTCTGCTCAGGCGAAAGCTCCCCGCGTAAATAACGAGGAACAAGCAATGAAAATGTTTCTTCTCGTGTCATCATTCTACCTTATAAGTCCGTACATTATCTCTGTCGATTTAATTATAGAAAAGGTTCAAATAAAAATTTACTTTTTTAAATTTTGTAAGATGTGTTGAAGACTACGTTTTGCATATAATATTCTCGTCTTAATAGTGCCTTCGGGGCATCCCTCAATCTCGGCTATCTCTTTATAAGTTAAATCTTCAAAAAATGAGAGATGAATCGCGCGGCGATGATCGGGTTTTAATTGCTCAACCGCCGCTCGCACAGCGCTTTTCTCTTGTGAAAGATTGAATAACTCGGAGGCGTTTAATGCCTCATCCTTTATATCTATGACCTCATCCGAATATTTAAGGCGCGCATGTTTTCGGTTTCTGTCTATGGATTTATTTTTAGCAATCGAAAATATCCATGTTTTAAGAGAGGATCTACCTTCAAAGCGTTCTGCTTTACGCCAAACCTCAAGCATTGTATCATGGATAATATCAGCCACGTCATTTGGGTCTGCGAGAAATAACCGAATGAAGCCATTTAGAGCCGGCGCATAGGCCTTATAAATTTCATTCATGGCGCCCTTATTGCCGTCAATAATACCTACAATCAGAGCTTTGTCTAATTCCCGTCTTTTGTCTGAATCTGTGTGTTGCATGAATGGCGCGCTTTATCTGCAGATACAATTATCTTTTCCTAAACATGGCTGACTTTCGCTTTAACATCAAGCACGGCTTGAGCTCTTATAATTGCTCTAACTAAATTATTTTGAATATGTTTGAACCTTTGTCGCCGCTGTCACGTCTGATTATAGCAAGATCAAAATTATTCCTCTTATTTTGTCTTACATCAAATCACGATCTGCAAGGTCAAAACCGAAATGAAGGACAGTCACATGAATATCAGAAAAACATTATTGAATAGCGCGGCAGGTTTAGTCGCTGCAGTCGCTCTTATAGCTTGTAGCGATAGCAGTTCTCTCAATAACACTCCAGAAGTTGCCGAAGTTACTCCGCCTCCGCCTCCAGCGGCGAGTCCTCAAGGGGATTGCCCAACAGTTGGTAACATCGAGCCAGTTGAAATCGCCCCAGGCGAGTGCACAATAACCGGCGTTCTTGATCAAGATGCAACGCTTACAGCTGATATGACATGGTTCTTGGATGATCGTCTGCAAGTCGGAAACAACCAATTCACCGCTAGCCTTAGCATCGAAGCTGGAACGCAAATCCGCGGTTCTGGAACAGACCATATTCTTGTCTGGCCTGGGTCAGCTATACTGGCCAATGGCACATCCGCATTGCCTATCCAAATGCTATCGGACGATGCTGATACGTCTGGTACAGGTGAATGGGGCGGGCTTTTCCTACGCGGCTTTAACGGGCTACCCACATTAACGGGCACGCAAGGCTCAAATGTGCTTGATTATGTCGTTGTCGCCGAAGCAGGCGCGCCTGTTGATGTAACGATTGATGGCAACACTGTGCAATATCAGGATAATATCGTGCTTAATGGCGTTGATAGCTCTACAACCTTGACATTTGTGCAGTCGCATTACTCAGCACGTGATGGTTTTCATATCCTAAATGGTGATCCGCGCATGTCGTGGCTCCTCTCAACAGCAGCAACACGCGACGGTGTTTGGTACCGTGACTTCACGGGACTCATCAAAGATCTTATGGTTATTCATAATCCTGATGAAGGCCGAGCAGGTATCTATGCCAGCGAAACAATTGCAGGTGATTCAAACCCTCGTATTGTTAACGCCACACTCGTTGGTCGTGCGTCGCAAAGCATCAATGCGACGAATGATGAGACCGCCAGCCAAGTCGGGATTTTATTTGCTGATAATACGGATCAAATTCGTATGGCAAACGTTCTGATTGCCAATTTCACCAATGGGTGTTTCATTGCCAACGACGGCGCTGACCTCTCAAATATTGATACAAACATCCCGGGGCCAAATTATTTAGACGGTGTGCATTGTGCCAATAATAATGGCGGCAATGGCGGGTTCGGGCCCATCCGGTCTTCAGCAGTAGCAGGATTTCCAGCAGGTACAGTTGCCCCGAATAATTCCAATGGCGACGGCCTTGTTTATTACAACGGCGCAGCTAACCCGATTGTATTCTCAGGAGCGCTTACAGACCTATCTGAAAGCTTCACAGCCAATTGGTACTTAAATAACATTGGCGGTATCGCGAATGGCTTATTGGGAACCGAAACCAATATCTTAAATGGTTTTTTGGACGGGGACACCAATAATGACGGCGTCTTAAACGCCTCTGATAATGGATCACCTTTCATAATTAGTGATAGTTTCTTTAATGGCGATGTTGCAGCTGATACTTTTGGCTATGACCTTACTCATGTTGGGGCTTCGCGTAGCGGAAATCCTGCCAATGCCTCTCAATTTGATGACTGGACAATTGCAACAGGACCAGGCGAAGGCTTTCTAGTTCCTGGACCTTAATCACTTAAACTAAAAAATAAGTTTGGCTCTGCCCCTCTGAGCCATTCTTTAAGTTTGCCGCGTTAGCGCGGCAAACTTTTCTACATTCTCCTAATAAACATCTTTTCTCACTAATGTCTGCTAAGGGAAGTGGCTGTGTAAAAACGGTATTTTATAATATAGTTCTGATAATTGAATCTGAGATGTATCTTGAAGCGCTTTATTCTTGGGTAAGAGCGCAGCCAGCCAACCTTATTTCCTGAAAGTCTCGACGAATACATCGATGATGATAATACGGTTCGCCTTGTCCATGCTTATGTTGAGGAGCTGGATTTGTTTGCAATCGACTTTGAGCGCATCAATCTGAAAGCAATGGGACGTTCTGTGTATCATCCGTCTATTTTTCTCAAGCTTTATATTTACTGTTATCTGAATTGCATCCAATCGAGCCGTCGGCTTGAACGCGAAGCGGCGAGGAATGTTGAACTGATTTAGCTGACAGGAAATCTTGCACAAAGTTTTAAGACCATAGCAGATTTTAGAAAAGACTACGGCCTAGCTATCCAACCCGTTTGTTCCCAGTTCGTAACCCTGTGCCCCGATTTGGGTCTGTTTGCACGAACGATGGTCGCGATTGATGGAACTAATTTCAAGGTAATAAATACGAGAGAGGAGAACCTCACCAAAGGAAAACTCATGCGCCGCATTGCTCAGATCGAACATTCTATTGAGAAATATATTCAAGCACTTGACGCGACTAATTTACAGGAAGGCGATGCGGCTGATGCTAAGACTGAACGCCTCAAAAACGTCCAAGCAGAGATGAGCCTATAGGTTCTCGCCTATAATATCCTAAGAATGATTAGCATAATTGGCATAAAGAAACTCATCGGAGTGATCAAAGCCTAACGGGGAAAGCTCACCTTAAATTAAATCCGATATAATCGGAATACTTCCTAAAACGTTTTCAGATAGTTGCAGTATAAACATACGCGTTGCGTGCGGTTTACTTAAAAATATTTTAGGACATAATAGGCGCGCAAGGTTGCAGATATCACCGCAATAGAAAGACAAACATGGACGTTCAAAAACAAAACACGCCACAAGGTCACCGCTTTGTGATTGAAACAGAAGCGGGCGAAGCCGAACTCACTTTGGCGCGCGTAAGTGACGGCGTTTTTAATGCCAATCACACCTACACGCCCCGGGCCCTACGCGGGCAAGGTGTCGCGGGAAAACTCTACGACGCCATGATCGCCGACGCCAAAGCCGAGGGGTATAAAATTATCCCCGGCTGCCCTTATATTGAAGTGAAGTTTAAACGAAACCCCGAAGACCGTGCAGCGGTTGGGCAGCCTATATCATAATCAATTCCGTCGGTCTCACACACCTGCCTACAGCCTCCTTTAGGGATAAATCCCCCTTTCATTTATCTTCCATAAACCACTGGACTTGCCGTGCACAGGATATGTCAGTGTCTGCAAGGCCCTGTATCTGAGTGCATTGTCTCAGTAGTAGCGATCACATATCGTGGTCGCCCTTACGGAGATTAAAATGGACACTCAAACACCTATGAAAGAGACTAAAACCTCGCAGTCCTGTGTCCCTAGGGCTTTATCACGTTAATTTCCCTTTTCCGTCTTGATACTAGAGCACCGAGAGAAACCATCGATCTATTCCCGCCATCCTTTTCATTCGGGTATAATTAGCTATCCCGTTTGGACGTATTTTAGGGTCAATCTAAGTTTCGCGATGTAGAAGAGCTAATGGTCGAACGTGGTGTGGACGTTTCGTACGAAACAATCAGCCGGTGGCATTGATAAATTTAGAACCATTTATGCCAAATGCATAAAATCACGAGTGAAGGTGCCCACCCCTATCTGGCATTTGGATGAAGTCTCTACCAAGATAAATAGTAAGGTGGCCTATCTTTGCGAGCCGTTGATGAAGAAGGTAAGGTTGTTGATGTCGTTATACAAGAAAGTCTAAACACCAAAGCAGCTCAACTGTTTACTGCGAAAGCTCCTAAGAAACCGAAGTATTATACCCAATCGGATCGTTACAGATCAGCTTGGGCCCTATGGCGTTGTTCTCAAGCTTAGGCTTGAAATATTTGCAAGACGCCGGAAATCGGAAAAACAATCGCGCAGAATGTTCTCATGTTCCAATGCGACGAAGAGAACGAAAGGCCCAAAAATTTAGATTAAATGCTCACAGCGAGTGGAATTTAGTTACCCACCAACTTGCCCACAACACTTTGCAAACCCAGAAAGCTCGATTTCACTCATTAACGTGACAAAGCTCAGGAAAGGTTAAGTCAAATACTAAAGCTAAATAGAATTTAGTCATGGCTTAAGTTTGTTCGCAAATCACTTATCTATACAAAGCTAAAGCCCGCTCAGTTAACTTAACAAAGCGTCAATTAGCATTGAAACGAAAAAGTGGAGTTAACATGACAAAGCCTAAAAATTATATTTTAGCTTCTTTCAAAAACGCTTTAAAATTATGAGTTATAAAAAGCTGTCCTTTATTTTTGATAGTATTTATTTGCGCTTTAGGAATAAGGTCTATTAATCGTTGATTGTCCTCATATGTATTGAAAGGATCTTTATCACCGTAAATAAAGTTTATGGGGATATCATATGCAGGGAGAGAGAATTCAGGCAGTGGTGCTTTTAAATTGAGATGCTCAAAGTAAGAGCCTTGAAAATCTTGTCGCGTGGCTAAATGCATCTCAGTCAACATTTGCGTTAAAGTGTCATCGTCACTCAAATAGGCTTTATCCGCTTCTGAATCACGAAAATATTCGCGTAAATGCCCAGCTGCTACACCGTTACTCGAATGTAGTCGGGCAATTCTTACAAATTGAATAAATATTTTTGGACGATGCCATATTAAATAGCTCATCCTTTTCATTAAAGAGCCTTTATAACCTTCAATGACACCACGAAAGGAATAGAGAGTTGCACTTTTTATTCTACCCGAAAGATATTGCAATGAATCAATTAGGGTGCGTCCGCCTATTCCAAACCCTATGGCGTCTATGGATTTTAGGTTTAAATGTTCTAAGAGGTCTTCGGTCACGGCGGCAATAGACTTAATACTCATATCGGGAACTAATTCTGAATGACCAAAACCAGGCCGATCAAATTTGTAAATTAGTAAGCCCTTGTCTTTCGCAGCTTGTGCCATTTGTCGAGAATGGTGGCGTGCGCCGAAGCCACAATGAAAAAACAGCACGGGGCGTCCATTCGGATCGCCATATTTTGAGTATGTGACTTTGGTATTAAATCGTGATTTGAAAATTAGGGTTTGTTGCGAAACTAATCCATTATGCCAATCTGGCGCTAAAGGAATATTTTTCTTACGACCAAAATCTTGAATGGCCGCGGCTGCAGATATTTGGGTTAAAATTCGTATAAGCGCAGATTGGTTGTTTACGCCAATTTTAGAAAATATATTTTTTAGATGGGTTCGGCTTGTTGATTTTTTAACGTTGGTAATTTCAGAACATTCAGCAAGAGTGTTCCCCTTTGACAGGAGATTGCAAAGTTGCATTTCTGAATCCGTCAAATTGTAAAGCTGCTTAAGCGCGTTTAGAGCGACACTTGATAAAACAAATTGATGTAAAATAATGAGCTTAGAAATTTGGTTCTTTTGAAACGCTTCATGTAGACTTTTATGAATGGGGAGATGATCATGGGCATCTATATCGAGAATATGGGCAACATTTTTTCTTTCATCATGTTCGATTTCAACCCAACCAATACCGTTTTTATCACCGATGAACTTTGCACCAACCCAATCTGAAAGTCCTGGAGGGACATGAGATACTTGGTTTTTATGGTCGAGACCGACAACAATAACACCAATGTCGCGTGAAAGGTCAATATCAGGTGGTTTTACAATTTTAGTAGCTAAATCAGCTGAGTTTTTCAACGCCGTTTTAATACCACTTAATTCAGGGTCTATATCATTATAGGCGACAATTTTTTCAACAAAGGTTTTGAATAATTTTGGTTCAGAAATGAGTTCATAGACCATATTGATGGCCTCTGCTTGTTTCATATGTAATTCAATATTGTTCTGATCATGCGCCACTATATTTGCTCTCCGATACAATATATTTTTTCTATATCTTACTGATTTAACAGTCAAAAAATATTTGTAGAATTTTTTGGGCCTTCTCCCCCATCTGGGGGAGGACACATGATGTCAACTGTCATAGAGGGAGGTGGGCGTGATGGTGGCGGGGCGCACCATTGCGCTCGATACATAAGTGCATGAAGCTACTAATGTTTAAGGGCTTTATTCTGGATATTACAAATAAAGAGATTGTTGACGTCCTTGACGATACGTTCGCCAGGAGTTGTTTTATATCTTCTCATCTTTCGCTCCATGAGAGGCAAGGTAAGGTAAGATAAGCTAAATATCTCTATTAGCTCTGAAGACAATAATGAAAATCCTGCGCCTATCGAGGTGAAAGCTTTGTTCAAAAATAAAGGCTAATAAATTGGGAAAAACCATTAAAAAAAATAGAATTGATCAGCATGAAAACATCAATCTATTCTCATCATCGCCTCCATCCTGATATTATTCGGTGGGCTGTTTGGATGTATTTTAGGTTCAATATAAGTTGTCGCAATGTTGAAGAGCTAATGGTCGAATGCAGTGTGGACGTTTCGTACGAAACAATCCGACGTTGGGTTGATAAATTTAGAACTATTTATGCAAAACGAATAAAATTACGAGTGGAAGTCCCCCCACCTGTCTGGCACTTGGATAAAATCTATACCAAGATAAATGGAAAGATGGCCTATCTTTGGCGAGCTGTGAATGATAAAAGGCGCAATCTTAGACTTCATAAAAGTTTCAAATACTGACCCTGATTATAGACAAACAATCGGCGTTTTTTGGAGTGAGCAACATAATAATTTAGTATGTAAGCATCTTAATACCTCATTCCCAGACAGCACATCCTACAAAGAGCCATTCTTTTTCAAAGAGAGAGAAATTTATTTCACAAATTCTTTTTTTTAAAAGGGTGAAGAAATCCCAATCGATTTAAATAAAACCGTCACATTTGGAAACGGTATTCAGGGAACAATAATAGATAACTTCGATTATATTATAAATTACCCATCCAAGACAGCTGTGTTTGAGATAAACAGAATAAAGAGCTTGAAAAGAGTGCTGGAGAAAGTTCAAGAGAGAAACAAGGTCGCCTCTCCGTAGTGAGATGTGACAAAAAACAAAAACAATTATAAAAGCTACACTTTATTTGGGGCGTGCATGACTGACAATGAATCAGAGGTAAGAACACAGAGCTGGCACCAGGAAGCCTTTTTCAGAACCTATTGGTTTTGGGGTTTGGTTGTCGTCTCATTTTTAATGGCC